>NZ_JAQQEF010000059.1:0-7133 GCF_046027605.1 Paraburkholderia fungorum | reverse complement strand
ACGTTGAATCGGGCTACGGCTGTGCAGGTGATGGAGATTCGGTCCGGCGCACAGATCGTTCCGGGCGGCGCACACGCCCCGTCTGTGGTCCAGACACAGAACGGGCTGGATCAGGTCAACGTCAACCGGCCCTCCGGCGCAGGCATGTCGATGAACACGTATGGCCGATTCGACGTGCCGTCGAAAGGCGCAATCCTGAACATTTCGCCCACCATCGTGCAGACGCAGCAGGCGGGCATGATTAACGGCAATCCGAACTTCGGGCCCGGGCAGTCCGCACGCGTCATCGTCAACCAGGTCAACAGCAGCGCAGCCAGCCAGATCAACGGGCATCTGGAGGTCGCGGGCCAGCGCGCGGAGATTGTCATCGCGAATGCATCGACATTTGTACCGATTCCCGGCCTGCCGGCCGTTGGTGCTGGTGGTGGAGTTAGCCATGCGTATGGTGGCCAGACTTCCATAGAGTATGGATTTAGCTTTCCGCCGGGTACAGCGGTTAATCCCATTAGCTATGGGTTTGATGCGAAAAAGTAGCGGAGGAAACAGTTGTGGCGGGCCCATCATTCAAGCCAGGGCAATACGAAAAGCTAAGTAAAAACCAGAAGATGATTTATTGGATCGCCATTGTTGTTGGCTTTGCGGTAATTGGTGGTGTATGGCTTTATAAATTTCTTTGACGTATGGGATGCAAACCCGGCCGCCTCCGGGTTTGTTGTTTATCAATCTGGCGTGATGACGAGGCGGCCGTGCTGGACCTCGATCCTCACGCGCTGGCCGGGTGGGAAGCCGGCCTGTTCAAGCCACATGCCGGCGATGCGCAGCCACGGAAAAAATCTTGGTGTTCGCCAAGGTCTGCCGGGTTTCGGTGAGGGTCGCCAGCGCATGATCTCCTGGACGGTGGCGTGGCGCTCGGGATGAGCGCTCAATGCATTAAGATTGGCCCTTTATTAGCCAGCCCTATTTGCGCGTGTTTCGCGCGGGCTTCTCGTTGAGAGCCGTGGGGGAACGCGAGTGATGCCGCCCGCGCGGAGTGCACCGCAGCATCGACAACTCGCCTGTCTGAACTTTAGACAAGTCACTTGTATTGTGAATCCCCGTGAGGGACGCCGTTAGCTTGAAACTCAAACGCTACACATGTTTGATAGGTAGGACAGTCCTTCGTAGCGGACGAAGGTTTCCCCGCGCCGCAGCGTGTGGGGAAACGCGGGGGAATGGATGTTTGAGGGCGCGTGGGGGACGGAATTCTCCCCACACGCCGCCCGGAAAGCGTTGTGCGGCGGGGCTGTTATCACTGGGTTGTGATTTGTCCACGGCCTTCTGAACAGAATCTGTGGAAAGAATTGATCTTGATGAACATCATTTGACATTCGAACGTCTCCACTTGACCACTGAACAAAACGAGTCGCAATCAACGCAACAAGAATTGCAACACATAAAGAGGGAAAGAACGCAGCGTTCACGAGAAAGTCACCAATCGCTTCATCGCCATAGATATGCAACGCGGATGTTGCATAAAACACCATGCGATCCATGAAGCTCGAAAACAGAAATATGGCGATAGGTATGTTGACCAATGTGGCTATACCCGCCATCGCGCTGCATTGGATTGCAGTATTCCTAATGCTCATTGGATGTCCCCTGCGCCATATGCGAAGCCCTGCTATGCCCGGGCGCGAGACAACCACAAAGGTGTAGCTGACGATTCGCCGCCTCAGGCACACCCCATGCTGAAACAGGCTGGTGCTTTCTCTTTTTCTCGCGAGGCCTCCTGCCTCGATCAAGCCAGAGCTTCGCTCTGAGATCCGGACGCCCGTTTAACGGGTGCGCTGCGGCCTCCTGCCGCTTCGCTGTTCGGAACTGCCATGCGGCAGGCCATGAATCACGGTTTCTTCCCATCCAACCGGCGCGACGTCTCGATCGTTCGCCGTTCGGATTGGCGTACTTGTGTCCTCTGGCTTAACTGATCTCCCTTCCAAGGAAACATCATGTTCATTCATAATAAGCGTCTGCAATACACCGTCCGCGTTGCCGCACCGAATCCGGGTCTGGCGAATCTGCTGCTTGAACAATTCGGCGGTCCGCAAGGCGAGCTCGGTGCGGCGTGCCGCTACTTCACCCAGGCAGTCGGCGAAGATGACCCGGGCCGCAAGGATCTGCTGTTCGATATCGCGACCGAAGAACTCAGCCATCTGGAGATCATCGGTTCGATCGTCGCCATGCTGAATAAGGGCGCCAAGGGGCAACTCGCGGAAGCGGCGGAGTCGGAAGCGGAACTCTATCGCTCGATGACAGGCGGCGGTAACGATTCGCACACCACCGCGCTGCTGTACGGCGGCGGACCGGCGCTCACCAATTCGGCCGGCGTGCCGTGGAGTGCCGCCTACATCGACACGATCGGCGAGCCCACCGCCGATCTGCGCTCGAATATCGCCGCCGAAGCGCGCGCCAAGATCGTCTACGAACGTCTGATGAACGTGACCGATGACGCAGGTATCAAGGAAACGCTCGGGTTTCTGATGACGCGTGAAATTGCCCATCAACTGTCGTTCGAAAAGGCGCTGCATTCGATTCAGCCTAACTTCCCGCAAGGCAAACTGCCCGGCATGCCGGAGTTCACCCATGTCTATTACAAGATGTCGGAAGCGGATGGCGCGCCGCGCGGACCGTGGAACGAGGGGCCTGAATGGACGTTCGAAGGCTCGCCGACACCCGCGGTGGACGGCGGTGATGGCACGGCGACGGTGAAGATATCGAAAAAGGACATCGACGTGTTGCAGGCGATGGCGTCGCGTACGGCGTCCGATACGTCGATCGATCCGACCACCGGCGCCGATCTGGGCGCGGGCCAGGCGACCGTTGACGTTTGACGTTTGACGTCTGATGTTGACGGCAGGTTCGTGCGTGTCACGTGCGGTGTTTGCATCCGCCGTGGCACGCCACTGCGCGGCGAAAAGGGCCGGTATGGTCTTTGCGTGAGGGCTGTCAGCACGATTCAGTGCTTTTCACCTGCGGACTTCGACGTGCCAGACGGGCGCTCCGGTTTCTTGCGGCAGGACTGTCCGCAGCACATAGGACTCGCGCACGTGAAACTGGAGACAGACGTTTGATTTGACTAAAAGGGAGAGCCAACATGACACAAGCTGAAACCATTGCAAAATCCACCGCTCAAGGGGCGGCCGCAAGCGACGCATTGGCGTTGCTCGAAGCCGATCACCGCACAGTGGAAAAACTCTTCGACGCATTCAAGAAAGCTGGCGACGACGATCTGGAAGCAAAAGCTGCTCTTGCGCAGCGTGCATGCGAAGAGCTGACCATGCACACGATCATCGAAGAGGAATTGCTATATCCGGCAGCGCAGGAAGCCTTGCCTGACGACGACAAACTCGACGTCGACGAAGCCTATGTCGAACATTTTCTGGTCAAGACGCTGATCGCAAAGTTCGAGACGCTCAAGGCGGGTGATAAAGGGTTTGATGCGACTTTCAAGGTGATGTCCGAGATGGTTCAGCATCACGTCGAAGAAGAAGAGGACGAGTTGTTCCCGGAGTTGCGCCGCACGAAATGCGATCTCGTCGGACTTGGGAAGAAGATCGCCGCGCGCAAGCAGGCATTGCAGAGCAAGCTCGATGCAGTGGGAAGCCGTTCGGTAGGCGACAAGACCTGAGTGGGACGAGAGAGGAACTGACTTTGAGATGGGCGTTGCCGTTGCCGGCAGCGCCCATTGTTCAAGTCAAACCAGGTGTTTTATGGTGTTTTTGTTGTGAGTTGAAAGATCAAAGACCGGAGTCCAGCTCGCGCTCTTCCACCACGTCTCGCGTCGCGCTCCAATAGGGCGGCCGGTTGTAATACTCGTGCACCGCGGTGCCCCATTGGGTATCCGCCATGGAAGGCCAGTTATCCTTATCGAAGCCGGGTGCGTTCTTGATGTGCTCGGCCGGTGCGTCGAGCACGAAGCATTTGTCGTCGGTGTCGAGCGTGAGCGCGCTCCATGGAATGGCGTGGAGCGTATCGCCCATCCCGAGAAAGCCGCCGCTGGACAGCACCGCATAAGCGACGCGGCCGCCGCGTACGTCGAGCATGATGTCGGAGATCTTGCCGACATGTTCGCCGTCGGATGACATCACCTTGTTTCCATCGAGCGTCGACGCGGCCATCACGTCCGGTCCCGGGCCGTCGCCGATACCTGTTCCAACGATGTTTGCGCCTTGCATGCCCGCGGATGCCGGCACTTGGGGATCGAGCGTAGTCATGATGTGCTCCTTGTAAAAAGTGTACTCGGAGCGCCGCAACGACCATGCCCGTGATCTGGGTGGTTTGCGCGGGCGCGTTGCGGCTTTTGGGTGTTGGCGTGTGCCGCCCCAGTGGTCGTCGCTGGTGAGCGCGTCAAACTCATGCAGACAGGGTGGTCGGGCGCGGAATCGGCAAATGCGGGGAGCGTTACCGGCGAAAGTTACGCAGCTACGTGCATTAGGGCCGGCGTGTTCGAGTGGTTGCCGTTGCGTGGGCATGCCAATCGAGCGAGGCGGGGCGAGCGCAATGCGTTCTACACGGCTGAGCGGTGGCTGGAAGCGGGACTCACCCTTGGCGGGGTCGTCTCGTTGCTTTCTGGAGAGGGGAAAGGGGAGAGCGGAATGCGCTTGTCGTGCATGGCGCACGACAAGCGCAACCGCTTGTTTAGCGGTCGAGGAACGACTTCAGACGATCGGCACGGCTCGGATGCATCAGCTTACGCATGGCCTTGCTTTCGATCTGACGAATCCGCTCGCGCGTGACGTCGAACTGCTTGCCGACTTCTTCGAGCGTGTGGTCCGACTTCGTGTTGATGCCGTAGCGCATACGCAGGACCTTCGCTTCGCGCGGCGACAGCGAGTCGAGCGCGTCGTCGATGGCGGCGCGCAAGTCGGCCTGCATTGCTGCGTCGGCCGGCGAGGAAGCTGCCGAATCTTCGATCATGTCGCCGAGCGTGGCGTCGCCGTCGTCGCCGACCGGCGTTTCCATCGAGACCGGCTGCTTGGCGATCTTCAGAATGCCACGCACCTTCTCTTCCGACAGTTCCATGCGTTCCGCCAGCACCGACGGATGGGCTTCCTGACCGGTCTGCTGCAAGATCTCGCGCGAAATGCGGTTGAGCTTGTTGATCGTTTCGATCATGTGCACCGGCACGCGGATCGTGCGCGCCTGATCGGCGAGCGAGCGCGTCACGGCCTGGCGAACCCACCACGTTGCATACGTCGAGAACTTCCAGCCACGGCGGTATTCGAACTTGTCCACCGCCTTCATCAGACCGATGTTGCCTTCCTGGATCAGGTCGAGGAACAACATGCCACGGTTCACATACTTCTTCGCGATCGAGATCACGAGACGCAGATTCGCCTCGATCATCTCGCTCTTGGCCTTGCGCATCTTCGACTCGGCCGCGACCATCTGACGGTTGATTTCCTTCAGATGCTTGAGCGGCAGCGAAACGGTGGCTTCGATGTCGATCAGCTTTTGCTGTTCCGACTGGATCGCCGGCAGATGACGCTCGAGCGCCGCACCGAACGACGACGAGCCGCGCGCTGCGCGCTCCGTCCAGCCGAGATCGGCTTCGTGACCCTTGAACGATTCGATGAACTGTTCGCGGGGCATGCCGCTCTTCGTCACGACGATTTGCAGAATGTTGCGCTCGATCGCGCGAACCTGCGCGACCTGGCTTTGCACGTCGCCGCACAGGCGGTCGATCGTGCGGGCCGTGAAGCGAATCTTCGCAAGGTGCTGCTGGATCTCTTCACGAGCGCGCTGATAAGCCTTCGAGCTGACGTCGCCGCGGGTGTGCGAGGCGTTCATCTGGTCGGACAGGATGCCGACCTGGGCGAAAATTTCGAGGCAATCGCTCGTGAGCTGCTTCAGGCGCGCTTCGTCCGCCGCCGAGGAGTCGGCCGGACCAGCGTCGTCATCGTCGTCTTCGCTATCGCTGTCGTCGTCGGTCGCGTCGGCGTCGAGGTCCGCTGCGGCGTCCGCGCTCGCGCCGGCGTCTTCCGCTGCGACGTTGTCTTCGTTCAGACCGTCGACCAGTTCGTCGATCCGCAGCTCGCCGTCCGCGACTTGTTGGGCGCTTGCCAGAATGGCGGAGATCGCGAGCGGGCAAGCGGCAATCGCCTGCACCATTTCGTGAAGGCCGTCTTCGATGCGCTTCGCAATCGCGATTTCGCCCGCGCGGGTCAGCAGCTCGGTAGCGCCCATTTCGCGCATATACATGCGCACGGGGTCGGTGGTACGGCCGAATTCCGAATCGACCGTCGACAACGCGACTTCGGTTTCCTCGTCTGCCTGATCGTCCGACACCACGGCGGGGGCGTTCGAGTTGAGCAGCAGGGTTTCCGCATCCGGAGCCTGTTCGTAGACCTGCACGCCCATGTCATTGAAGGCGCTAACGATGCTGTCGATCGCCGCTGTCTGCGCGAAGTTGTCGGGCAGGTGGTCGTTGATCTGCGCGTGGGTCAGGTAGCCTTGCTCCTTGCCCAGCTGGATCAGCGCGCGCATCTGCCGCTGGCGTTCTTCGGCCTGTTGCGGCGGCAGTTCAGCCGCTACGGGGATCGCTTTGCCTGCGCCTTTGCCCTTGGCTGTGCGGCCAGCGGGCGCCTTGGCGGTGTATCCGGCAGTTTCGTGTTGCGAATCTTCGCGATCAAAAGGGTTCACGTATTCTCCTCTAGAGGCTTCGCTATGAGACGCAAGACGCGACCGTCAGGCGTTTCGAGCATGGCTCAACATCACCTGAGTGACTCAACGCGGTTGTTTGGCTGTGCTCTGGGGAGCAAAAAAGATGAGCCCGCGCGAAGCGGGCCGATAGAAATGTGCGAAATTCGCGCGGCTCGCAGTATATACGAGCTTGCGCCCTTGCGCGCATTTTGAGCACACCATTTCTTCGTGCGCTCTTGTCGCAGGCCCCCTTATCGCCTGTCATCGGTACGTTCAAGATGGGGGCTGAAGGCGGCACTTCAACTACTCGCCGTGCGCGTGTGCACGCTCTTTACTATAGGCGAAGTCGGCCACTCTCGCACGACGGGATGACTTCCGCTGAGCTTGCTACATATAGTGAGAGGCATGTTTCGGCGCCAAATCGCACGTGGTCAAAAGAAAATTCGCAAAAGGGG
>NZ_JAQQEF010000058.1:0-8826 GCF_046027605.1 Paraburkholderia fungorum | reverse complement strand
TCGATGTTTCGAGCCGAACAATATTCGCTCAACGCCGTTTACTGCGTTAGGCGAAACTATAGCAGTGGCCCAAGCCGGTCATCTATAGGTAATTTCACCTGGCGCATATATTTTCGCACAGCGAAAATCGTGGTGACCATGCACAGTCTCTACTTCCAGTGGCGCCCGGAGGACAGGGGTACCCAAACCGATCGTGTCGGTTGAGTAGCGCCGAACGGATCAGGCTCGTGAGCGCGGCCGCACATTGACCGGCCACGCAGCAAACCTGCGAACAGCCAGTTCAAGCGTCCGTTGTGTTTGTAGGATGCCTGCCCTCGACCGTGCGCATGGGCGCGCGCCACAGAAGCAGGCGGGCAGGCGTCGTACAAACCCCGATTGAGCAACCCGCGGAGTGTTCCGGTGCGGCCGGCACCTGTACGCTATGGGGGATTGAAGAGGTCGCGTGCGGTGTTGGACTGCCGCAGCGCTGGGGCAAAGCGGGTTGCTTTGGACGGGATGCACGTTGGCGGGGCCGTCCGGCCCGCGTTGCTGACGGGAGGCCGGGCGCACAACCGCGTGCGTATTTCGGCGAACGTGACCGCCGATTTCGGGAACGTGACCGGGCGGACCGGAAGGCAGGACTGGCGTTGCGCATGACATCAACCACGCGCCTGCGGGAGCCGATGACAGGTCAGTGGCCAAAAGAAATCACCCCCGTCGCGGACTGCAGGGTGATTGGGATTGACGCTCGGAAGGAGGCGCCTAACTTGCTCCGATCAAGGCCCCCATCGACATGCCAAGCGCGGGACCTGCTTTCGTCGCCGAGATCGGTCCCGGTCCGTTTTATTGCGGCGGACGGGCGTCGTCGCGTGCCAGAGCATTCCTTCACGAACTGCTGGAGAGCTACTTCGACTATATGAAGTTGGAAGTTCTCTGAGCCAAGGGGGACGGTTTGCTGCACCGGGCGGTTCGGCCAGGGGCGCATATCGGCATAGGTCACTCACTCCGCTTCGCTGTCGAACCGCAGATGCACCTCAAAGGCGCTGTCGTCGGATGGTGGATTGTTGAGCCGCTTACCCGGTGTGACATTGAATCGGACCATCGTGCGCAGCATGCCCATCGTTTCGATTTTTGCGTCTGCGTGCCGGCCGATGGTCGTTAAGTCGCCGACAAGCTCCCCTCTATCTATCCTCATCCGTGAATGCCGGAGGCGGCCCAGCAAAGCGAAGCGGGAGCCCATATAATCGTCGGCCTCACTCATGCAAAGGTCGCCTCATGATCAAGTTTTACTACAGTCCGGCCCCGAACCCGGCCAAGGTCGCTTTGTTTCTCGAAGAGACCGAATTGCCCTATGAACTCGTGCCTATCGATACCCGCAAGGGTGAGCAGCACGCGCCGGCTTTCACTGCGATCAACCCGAATGCGAAGGCGCCGGCACTTGTCGACGGCGATGCGACGATCTTCGATAGCAACGCCATCCTGCTGTATTTAGCGGAAAAAACGGGGCGGTTCATGCCGACAACGCCGGCGGAGCGCGCGCAGATGTACTCGTGGCTGATGTTCGTCGCCACCGGCATTGGACCGTACTCGGGGCAAGCCGTGCATTTCAAACACTTCGCGCCGGAGCCCAAGGACTACGCCGTGAACCGCTACGACTTCGAAGCGTGGCGTCACTGGAGCATTATCGACGCGCGGTTAGCCCAACACCGGTACATGCTCGGCGACGATTACACCCTTGTGGACATGGCGGTATGGGGATGGGCACGCGCCGTGCCTTTCGTTCTGGGCCCTGAAGCATGGGAAAAGCTGCCGCACGTCAAGCGTCTGCTCGACGAGATCAATGCCAGACCGGCGGCGCAACGCGCTGAAGCGCTCAAGGCGCGCCACGCGTTCAAGGCCGAGATGGACGACGATGCACGCAAGGCGCTGTTTCCGCAGAACGCTCGCCTCGGCATCTGAACATCATTGCGCCGACGGCGCGGCCGGTCCTTCCTCTGCGCGGACGCAGCCATTCCCGGTTGTGTGCCCGCGCGTGGGGCGACCAGTGTCGGGCATCGTGCGCGATTTCCCCGCCATGCTGCTCGATATACGTGCGCGTCGCCTCGAAGTAACTGAACGTCGATTCGCTTGCTGTGAAATGCAGCGCCATCAGGTTTTATGTCAATCGTGGGCGCGGTTTAAGCGGAGCGAATGACGCTGATCGACCCGGAACGGCCGAGAGGTAAAGGTAACCGACCGTCCGCATCATGTCTCGCTTGCCTGCTGACTATTTGATGTCGAAAGGCCGCCTCGCGCGGACAGCACGAACTATCTGAAGCGGTAGTTAATTGCGGCCACTACGTTCAGTTCCTCCCGGCGCTCCGTGATGGGACTGTATGCCGCGTCGTGCTGCAGCCGGCCAACGGTTACGGCCAACGAGCCGACCCATTTCTTCGAGATGTCATAGCTCGCGTAGGCGTTAAGGTGAACGTCGCGTAGTCCTGCACTCGTGTTGAAGGTTGGCAGGCCCGAAGCAGCGCTCTGTCCGGCGCTCACGCCAAACAACGATCGCGTGTATTCTGCATTTGCCCATGTCGCGCCCGGCCCGAATGACACTAGGAACCTTGAGGTCAGCGGCAGATTAGCCAGCAGATCACCACTGACCAGAAGTCCCTGGCCCGTTCCCGCAATGTCCTGGTAGGCCGCAACCGAACCGGTCAGCAAGGACACCGAATAGTCGGCAAAAAGTTTGAGTTTCGGCCCCTCGTTGACGTTTCCTAACCCATGCAAATGCGGATCGTCGGACTCGCTGCGCGATTGAAAATCCAGACTGAGCGCAGCGCCAACATGGTAGGTGTCGCCCTTGCCTTTAAGCACATTGATCCCGATCAGGTCGAGACCCTGCGAGTAAATCCGGTCATCGTAGGAGATATCGAGCGATGGAATCGGCAGGAGTCGCAGCTGCCGCGCGCCCGGATATCGGGGAGAAAGCATCAGGCCCGGACCCACCGATATCTTCCATTTATCGGCCCCGGCAGGATTTACGCTCGCGTCCTGGTCGTCGGCGAACGCATGCGTGAGGCAAAAGCACCCAAACGCAATCGGCAAGCACTGCAGCGCACGGCTTACCCTCACTGCGCCCTTCCCGTCGTTACGAGAGCGGTGGCGCCCATGCCCGCATGCGAAGCCTCACACCTCGAATCAAGCACCACTTTGCACCCCCGCTTTTGCGAGGTGCCGCAAACGCCTCGCGAGTGCCCTGGAGACTACCGGCGCGGCTTCTCCGCCTCCACCGCTGCGGGTCACTTCACTTTCCCGCAGAAACATGCCTACTTCCCGCGCGACGATTTCGCGTTCGTTGTCGGACGTAATCATGTGGTACGAATCGTCCAGATAAATCGAACGCAGAAACGCGGAGCCAATGTGCGAGCTGACAAATTTCGCGTTGTTGGGATTCGCGGTTTCATCGTCGATGGCGTGGATGATCAGGCAGTCGTTCTTTATATCGCGGACAAAACTGCGCACGCTCCTGGCGAGGCGCGACGCTTCGTGGAGCGCCGGCAGGGAAATGGTGGAAGGGCCAACCTCGCTGAACCCGTCCTTCTGCATTGCCCGGGCAATTTTTGCTCGCAGCGCCTCGTTCCTGAGTCCAAATGGCGCCCCTTCGCGATATCGCCACCTTCCGCGCATGGGCGTGTAAAAAGCAGCCCCCAGCAGGAATCGATACCACGGTATTGCCCATCCGTCATAGGCGAGCGTGACAGACAGGAGAACAACGGCTTGAGCCGCCGGGCGATGCCTTACAAGCGCCAGCGCCAATGTTGCCCCGATCGAAAGACCGCAAACGGAAACGCGTGCATACCGGCCCGACAGCTCGTCGAATTTTCGAATGACTGCCGTGAGCCATGCTTCCATCTTGCGTTCGGGGGACCCCGCGCTATAGCCGTCGAACGTGGGCGCACAGGTCACGAAGCCGTTGCGCTCAAGCGCCCGGGCAAGGAACCGCATCTCGAGCGGCGAACTGGAGAGGCCATGGATCAGGAGGACCGCGTGATCTCCGGCTGCGTTGAACAACGACTTTGTATCTGACAAATTCAACCCCCCAGCCGTAAGACCAGAAAGTCACCTGCGTGCGTCGTAAAGCGCTCGCAGATGCAATCCATTGGCTTGAATTTTCCGGCACCCATGTCCACGCGCGCGCGATGGTTGCCGGGCGTGAGCGTCGGCAACAGGAGCTCGATGTCATCGGAATGAACATGCTTGTAGCGCAGCCCCGGCGCGGTGGCCGCTGCAATCCTCTCCGACCTGGCAACACCGTCGCCGCCGCGGTCGTCGAGCGCCGCCCGGCGATCGAGTGCCTGGATCAGGATAATGTCGTCGTGGTAATGAGGAAGATGTCGAAGCAGCCGATGCGTCTCATCGACCGCACGGTCGGCCAACAACCGCTCGTTATCAGCACGTAAAAGCATTTCATAGCGGGATTGCGCCACGAGGCCGATGAGTTCGGTACGGAACTGCGCGCGGCGCAATCTCTCGATCAGGCAGATGACCAAAATGCTGACGAGCGGAAGCGAGACAATCAGGTCGATGTCGGACTGGTCGAGAACGCCAATCTGCTGATAAGGCGGTACGAACAGGTAGTCGGCTATCACGAGGCCAAACCCCATGACGGCGAGCGCCGGCGCCATTCCAAAAAAATATGCGATCAGCGCCGCAGCGATGAAGTAGGCCGTTCCGGGCATGATGGGCCCGAGCAGCGGACCCAGCAACAGCCGGCCCCCGCTTGCGACGATGAGCGCGAGCGCTGCGAAATACCAGCCGCGAAGGCCCCGGGGCGCCCAGCCGCACGCATTACGAACTTTCATAATCTGTCATTTGCTTTGACGCCTGGTTGTGCGGTCATTCAGATGTCCGGCAAACTTTGTGGTGCCGGGGCGACTCGCACCCGCCAACCTGACGGTTTAATGACCGAAGTAAATCGACTTCGTATTGCCAGTGGCCTCAGAGCGTGCCGCTGTGGGGGCGCCGGATGCCGACACACCACCGGCTACACCCCCGTAGCTACCAGTCACTTCATTTTGCGCAGCCACCTTGGCTTCGGCCGCCTGGATGCCAGCCGGGTAATCCGGGTTGTTGCCCATACCCATGGCGGGGCGCCAGCCAGCCTTTTCGAGCTGGACGAGCTCGGCGCGCACCTGCGCACGCGTCACCGGCCCGTCCGATTGTTGAGCGAACGATACGGCCGGCGCGGCCAGGGCCGAAGCGAGAGCGACGGCGGGAACGAGTGACTTGAGCATGGTGAAACTCCGGTTGCTGGCCGCGAAGGGCGATTGGTAAGGGCCGGGCAGTGTGCTGCGGCGACAACCGGCGTGAGTATAAACCCGAACTATTGTAGTGGTTAATTTAATAGTTTATATTGATCAAATAGGCTGCTTCTAAAGCCATCGAAGAAAGGTGGCCAGCTAGGTTCATATATATGATGAATGTCGTTTATCAAATATAAAGAGGAGAGCCCATGGACCCTGCTGCAACCCTGCGCCTGACCCTGGTGCGCTCGGCAGACGACCACGCCGCGTTCAGCCCCGGCTACCAGGCCGAGCTGAGACAGTTCTACCAGCTGGTACGCGCCGATGGCACACGGGTCAGCGCGGTCGCGTTCACGGTCGATAGCGTCGGTGCGAGTGGAGGGCTAATGGGCGAGTTCGTCATTCCGCTCGCGCAGGTAATCGGTCCGGTGCTCGGGGGCGCTGCGGTCGCCTGGCTGCAGGGCCGCGCCGGCCGCACGCTGCGGCTGAAGGTCGGCGACCTCGAGGTCGAGGCGCGCACGCCGGAGGAAATCGGGCAGCTGCTGAAGCAGGCCCAGGCGCTGCAGGCCAGCCAGGGAGAGACCCAGAATGAAGCGTGACATGGATCTGATCCGCGAACTGCTGCTGAAGCTGGAAACGTTGCCGCTGCGATCGGGCGACGTATGGCTCTTGGCGCCCGACACCGAAGACATTCAGATGGACGGCTTCGATGCCGACCAGATCGGCTACCACCTGTCTCTGATTAGAGATGCAGGTTTTATCGATACTGGCGGAATCGAAGGCATGGACGGGCTTGGTTTTCGCAGCCTGACGTGGCCCGGGCATGACTTTCTGGATTCGGTCCGCAGCCCCGAGGTGTGGGACAAAACCAAGACAGTGGCTGCTGCTGCCGGTGGCTTCACAGTCGACCTGCTGGTGACGACTGCGAAAGCGTATCTTGAGATGAAGCTGAAGGGGTTGATCGGTGGCTAACACTAGCCTCGCTGTTTCGGCAGGTGTGTCAGTGCCAACACTGGTCACCGCTGCCGGCGAGCGCGCCGGCGTGCGCTTTCTGGAGTTCTTCGCATCGGCGATCCGCAACCCGCATACGCGCCGGGCGTACGCGCGCGCCGCGGGCGACTTTCTGACCTGGTGCGCTGGCGCCGGCGTACCGTCGATCACGGCGGTGCAGCCGCTACACGTCGCGGCGTGGATCGAACTGCAGACGCAAACCCTCGCTGCGCCGACCGTCAAGCAGCGGCTCGCGGCGATCCGCCACCTGTTTGACTGGCTCGTCACCGGCCAGATCGTGCCGCACAACCCGGCCGCGTCGGTGCGCGGTCCCAGTCACACCACGAAAAAAGGGAAAACGCCGGTGCTGGATGCGACCGAGGCGCGGCAGCTGCTCGACTGCATCGATGTGACGACGCCGATCGGCCTGCGCGATCGCGCGCTGATCGCGCTGATGGTGTTTTCTTTCGCGCGAATCGGCGCCGCGCTCGCGATGCGGGTTGACGACGTCTATATGCAGCACCGGCGCCTCTGGGTGCGGCTGCGCGAGAAAGGCGGCAAGCGTCACGAGATGCCGTGTCACCACACGCTCGAGGCGTACCTGCATGCGTACCTCGATGGAACTGGCATCGGTGCCGATCCGAAAGGGGCGCTGTTCCGCACGATCCGGCGCGGCACCGGCCAGCTCAGCAACGCTCCGCTGCCACAGGCAAACGCTTATGCGATGGTGCAGCGCCGGGCAGTCGCGGCCGGTATCGGCACGAAGATCGGCAACCATACGTTCCGCGCGACCGGGATCACCGCGTACCTGAAGAACGGCGGCACGCTCGAGAATGCCGCGGCGATGGCGAATCATGCTTCCACGCGCACGACCCAGCTCTACGACAGGCGTCACGACGAAATCAGCCTGGACGAGGTCGAGCGGATCCGCGTGTAGCGAGGCACCGCAAGGAGAAGGGATTTGCGCACGCCAGGAGTCTGGGATATACGCAGCTCGAATGTCTCTGACCGACCTAGATGGAATGGACACCGCCCTCCCTCCGGGGATGTGAGCCTCATTGAGGGCCCCAGAACCGAACGGCATCAATGTGCCAAAGTGGAGTTGCGACACAACCACTTGAGGAACGGAGGTCCCAAATGAATGTTACGACCTATGGACTGGATGTTGCAAAGCGCGTGTTCCAGATGTACTGGGTTGACGCACAAACCGGTGAGGTTGCCAATCGCCGGTTCGGACGTGACGACCTGATCACGTTTCTGGCACAGCGCCCTGCTGCTCGTGTGGCGCTCGAGGCCTGCGGAAGTGCTCATTGGAGGGCACGTAAGATTCAGGCGCTGGGGCACGAGGTAGTGCTCTTGCATGCCCAGTTCATCCGGCCATTCGTGCAAACGAACAAGACCGACGCAGCGAGCGCCAAAGCAATATGGACTGCCGTGCAGCAACCTGGAATGCGTACGGTTGCGCCCAGGACGGAGGATCAACAAGCGATGCTTAGCCTGCACCGAATGCGCTCGCCGCTCGTTAAGTTCCGGACGATGCAGATCAATCAACTCCGTGGGTTTCTGTACGAATTCGGTGTTACCTTTCGAGCCGGACGTCTGGCAGGAATGTCCGAGATCCGGGAGCGCATGGCGGAGCTGGAAGACACACTGCCACGACCAATCGTACTCAATCTCCAGGAACAGCTTCGACGCATCAACGCGTTTGAGGACGATATCGATCAAATCGAGAAGCGTATTGGGGCTTGGCAGGAAATGTTTGGGGACCGGTAGGTTGCTAAGGTTGAATCCATGTGATGGCGAGACAGGTCGGACCGCAAGAACGTAAACCTGAACACACTCTTGTGCCTGAAGCACGCGGCCCAGATGAGGACGTTCTTGGTGAATTCCATCAGGGCCTGCGGCTTCGGCTTGCAAAAAGCCGCATATAAAACCGCAGCCGATACCTCGTCGAGGCGTCACATCAAGAACAACCTGGCAAACCGGGCGGTGTCCATATAAGAGTGTGTGGAAACCCCATTTTTGCCGCTAAGCGGGCGGTTGCCGATCAGGCCGATCGAGTTTGATACGGTGAGTGTGCACTAATCGAACGTCGCGAGCACAACAAAGCCCGTCGGGGCTTTAGTTTCCAGCCATCTTCATGGCCTTCATCGTCCCCGCAACGCCAGGTATGTTCATGACCCGCTTCAGGTTGTAGGCCAATACCTGAAGGCTCATCTCCGTACTCACTCGCACGAGCGTCCTGGTCAGGAAGTGTGCCTGGCCCATCCAGTGTTTAAGCGTACCGAAGACATGCTCGACAGTACTTCGGTGGATGGTCATTGCATCGGGTTTCCGGTCGAGTCGGCGCTGCATGGCTTCCAGTGTAGTTTCATGCTCCCATCGTCGGATGCGGCGATAGTCGCTGGGCGAACATCGATCGCGAGGCGGAGGTGAGTGGCCTGGGAACGTACGCACTGATGTCGTTCAGATCGCATGCCCGTATCTCCGGGGCCGCTGAAATAACCCCGATCCGCAACAACCTTCAGCTTCGATCTGCCCATTGCTTCCTTCGCAGAGACTGCCAATCTGC
>NZ_JAQQEF010000057.1:0-12389 GCF_046027605.1 Paraburkholderia fungorum | reverse complement strand
AGTGCCGCCCCGCACAGGGGCAACACTAATAGACCAATATCAATTCAAGGAAAGGCCAAAAAGCCAGATCAAGGAAAGGCCAAAAAGCCAGATCAAGGAAAGACCAAAAAGCCAGTTCAAGGAAAGACCAAAAAGCCAATTCAAGGAAAGGCCAACGCCGTAGTCAAACAGACGAATAAGCGCCGAGCAGGCAAAAAAAAATCAGGTAGCCGCAGGCGCATTCGGCGCCCGCGAATACCGCAAATACATCATTGTCGACAACACGACTGCCAGCGCGGAAGCCACCGCGGCAAAAAGAAACACCTGCGCATAGCCGAACTCTCCAGCGATATACCCGGCCAACGGCCCAGTAATCCCAAGTGAGAGATCGAGAAACACCGAATAGGCCGACAAAGCCGCGCCGCGGCTAGCGGGAGGCACGAGCCCAACGGCTTCAACCCCAAGAGCAGGAAACACCAAAGCAAATCCAAACCCGGTCAACGCCGCCCCCGCAAGGGCGAGATGCGGCTCAGGCGCCAGCCACAACATCAACAGCCCAGCGCATTCAAGCGAAAACGACGCAATCGCGACCCGAAACCCACCGTAGCTCTTGATCGTATTAGCGAACAACAACCGCGCGCCAATAAACAGCGTGCCGAAAACAGTCAACGACAAAGCCGCATTCGGCCAATGCCGCGCCGCATAAAACAGCGTGATAAACGTCGCAATCGACCCAAAGCCGGCCGAGCCCAGCGCCAACCCGATCCCATGCGGCAACACCCGCGTGAACACGCTCCGGTACGACATCCGCTCGCCATGCACGATCGGCACCGGCGCAATAGGTCGCGCCAGATAAAAACCGAGCGCCGCCAGCGCGATCACCAGAATGCCCAACGCCGCAAATCCAACCGTATGTGCAATCGCCACGCCGAGCGGCGCGCCAATGGCCAAAGCGCCATAAGTCGCGATGCCGTTCCACGAAATCACCCGCGCATTGTTGCTCGTACCCACCCGGCCAATGCCCCACAAAATCGCGCCGGTGCCACACAAACTTTCACCGAAACCGAGCACGAGACGGCTGCACACCAGCAATCCCAGGCTCACCACGGGCCAACGCCCGCACAACACGGCCAGCAGCAACAAAACCCCGCTCGCCCCGCAACCCAGCAAGCCGATCGACACCGTCCGTTTCGGCCCCAACGTATCCGCCGAACGGCCGGCCAGCGGCCGCGATGCCAAGGTCGCCAGGTACTGCACGCTGATCGCAGCGCCGGCCAGGATCGCGCTGTAACCCAGGTCGTCGTGGACGTAGCCAGGCAGCACCGCGAGCGGAATGCCGATCGTCAGGTAGCAAAGAAACGTGAAAAAGACGACCGGAATGATCTGCATGGTCGTCGCAAATTCGCTGCGAGGTGTCGCTGTGTCGGTGGACATGGGGAAAACGAGACTTGAAAACGGCGGAAAGGCGTGATTTTCCCATGGAACCGATTCTCTTGCAGGGGTTGCTTAATAATTTCGGTGACTAGAAAAAGGTGCCGGAGTCATATAGTGGTTCGTTTTCTCCTGCATGAGCGATGTTTTCCTGCGTAGCGGCTGAAGAAACCAAGGTCGCTGGTGGCAATAAAAATATAATTTAGATGAAAATGTGGCAAAACAGCCATCCCAACATAAGCCAACCGACGCTCAAATCCATCTCTATATCGTTTCGCGGATATGTCCCGCATGCGATCCCTGCTATGGGTTGGCTTTATTGACGGTGATAGTTTTCGAATCATCATCGCAGCACGTCCCCACGGACACAGAACATTCGAGAGTACGAGACATGACTGAGCCGATTCGCTTCTACCACCGCAACGCGATCCGTGAGATCAAGGACGCGCCCGTCACCCGCACCGTCCTGCAGTATCTGCGCGAGGACGTGCATTGCACCGGCACCAAGGAAGGTTGCGCCGAAGGCGACTGCGGCGCGTGCACGGTCGTCGTCGGCGAGCGCAACGCGGCGGGCGGCGTCGACTTCAAGGCGGTGAATGCCTGCATCCAGTTCGTGCCGACGTTGGACGGCAAGGCGCTCTTCACCGTCGAAGACCTGCGTCAGCCGGACGGCTCGTTGCATCCGGTGCAGGAAGCGATGGTGGAGTGCCACGGTTCGCAGTGCGGTTTCTGCACGCCGGGTTTCGTCATGTCGATGTGGTCGCTGTACGAAAAGCACGGCCACGAACATAGCTGCGCGAACAAGACCGTGCCGTCGCGTGACGCGATCAGCAACGCGCTGACCGGCAACCTGTGCCGTTGCACCGGCTATCGTCCGATCGTCGACGCAGCCGTGCGCATGTTCGAAGCGCCCGCGCCGAAAGCGCCGGTCAATATTGAAGCCCTGTCGAAAGCCCTCGCCACGCTCGAACGCAAGGACACGTTCCACTACGAGCATGCCGGCCAACAATTCGCCGCGCCGCGCACCGTCGACGCCCTCGCGAAAATCAAGGAAGCCGAACCGGCTACCCGCATCCTCGCCGGCAGCACGGACATCGGCCTGTGGGTCACCAAGCTGATGCGTGAGTTGGGCAACATCGTCTACGTCGGCCAGATCGCCGAGCTGCAAAAGCTCGAAACCAACCACGACTGGATCGAGATCGGTGCAGGCATCAGCGTTGAAAGGGCGTACGCGGAAATCGCGAAGCAATATCCGGAACTCAACGAAATGTGGCAACGCTTCGCGTCGCTGCCGATTCGCAATGCCGGCACGCTCGGCGGCAATATCGCCAACGGCTCGCCGATCGGCGATTCGATGCCGGGCCTGATCGCGCTCGGTGCGCATGTGATCGTGCGCGGCGGCGAGATCGAACGCGAAATGCCGCTCGAGGATCTGTACCTCGCGTATCAGAAGAAGGACATGGCGGAGCATGAGTTCGTCGTCGGACTCAAGGTGCCGACGCGCACTGGCGCGCGCAAGAATCTGCAATTCCGCACCTACAAACTGTCAAAGCGTTTCGACTCGGACATCTCGGCCGTGTGCGCCGCGTTCTCCTTTATCGCCGACGGCAACGTGATCCGCGAGCCACGCATCGCATTCGGCGGGATGGCCGCCACTTCGAAGCGTGCAACGCACGCGGAAGCCGTGCTGCGCGATGCCGAATGGCACGAAGCCACCGCGCAGGCCGCGATGCTCGCGCTCGGCAACGACTACGCGCCGCTGTCCGACATGCGCGCGACCAGCAACTATCGCCTCGAAGCGGCGAAGAACACGTTGTACCGCTTCTGGCTCGAAACGCGTCCGAACAATCCACTGCCCAAAAGCGCACTGGATGTTCGTGCAGTCGCCGCCGCATGTGCACCTGCGAGCGCGAGCGCCTGAGACGCTGGAGAGCGCCCCCACCCTGGCCCTACGCGCTGAGGCGGATAAGAAAACGTTGGGGCGGCCCAGCGTTTTCTTGAAAGAATACGGAGAACAAAGCAATGAATCAGCAAGCCGAACCGTTCCTGAAAGACCTTCAGGATCTCGACGACTTTACTCAGGTCCACGTCTCGCGTCCGCACGAGTCCGCGCATCTGCACGTGAGCGGCCGCGCCACTTACACCGACGACATCCCGACACTCGCCGGCACGCTGCACGCCGCGCTCGGTTTGTCGCCGAAAGCGCACGCGAAGATCGTCTCGATGTCGCTCGACAAAGTACGCGCCACACCCGGCGTGGTCGCGATCTTCACTGCGGAGGATTTCCCCGGCGTCAACGACGTGGGCCCGATCATCCACGGCGACGATCCGATTCTCGCCGACGGCATCGTGCAATACGTCGGCCAGCCGATGTTCATCGTGGTCGCGACCTCGCATGAAATCGCGCGCCTCGCTGCGCGCCGCGCCGAAGTCGTCTACGAAGAGCTGCCGGCCATTCTTACCGCGCAACAGGCCCGCGCCGCGAATCAGCACGTGTTGCCGCCGATGAAACTCGCGCGCGGCGAAGCCGGTACGAAGATCGCCCGTGCGGCGCATCGCGAAGCCGGCGAGATGCTGCTCGGCGGCCAGGAGCAGTTCTATCTGGAAGGCCAGATTTCATACGCGGTGCCGAAGGACGACGACGGCATGCACGTCTACTGTTCGACACAGCACCCGACCGAAATGCAGCACATGGTCGCGCACGCGTTGGGCGTGGCATCGCATAACGTGTTGATCGAATGCCGCCGCATGGGCGGCGGCTTCGGCGGCAAGGAATCGCAATCGGGTCTGTTCGCGTGCTGCGCGGCGCTGGCTGCATGGAAGCTGCTGTGCCCGGTCAAACTGCGTCCGGACCGCGACGACGACATGATGGTCACCGGCAAGCGCCACGATTTCCACTACACGTACGAAGTGGGCTACGACGACAAGGGCGTGATCGACGGCGTCACGGTCGACATGACTTCGCGCTGCGGTTTCTCCGCCGACCTGTCCGGCCCGGTGATGACGCGCGCGCTGTGCCACTTCGACAACGCGTACTGGCTCTCCGACGTGACGATCGACGGCTTCTGCGGCAAGACCAACACGCAGTCGAACACCGCGTTCCGCGGCTTCGGCGGTCCGCAAGGCGCATTCGCGATCGAGTACATCATGGACAACGTCGCACGTTCGGTGGGCGAGGATTCGCTCGACGTGCGCCGCCGCAATCTGTACGGCAAGACCGAGCGCAACCAGACGCCGTATGGTCAGGTGGTCGAAGACAACGTGATTCACGAGTTGATCGACGAACTCGAAGCGACCAGCGAATACCGCGCGCGCCGGGCGGCGATCAACGAGTTCAACGCGAACAACGAAGTGCTGAAGAAGGGTCTGGCGCTGACGCCGGTCAAGTTCGGCATCGCGTTCAACGTGACCCACTTCAATCAGGCCGGCGCGCTGGTTCACATCTATACCGACGGGTCGGTGCTGGTGAATCACGGCGGCACCGAAATGGGCCAGGGTTTGAATACCAAGGTCGCGCAGGTGGTCGCGCATGAACTGGGGATCGGCTTTAACCGCATCCGCGTCACGGCGACCGATACGAGCAAGATCGCCAATACGTCGGCGACCGCTGCATCGACCGGTTCGGACCTGAACGGCAAGGCCGCGCAAGATGCCGCGCGCCAGTTGCGCGAACGGCTGTCGGCCTTCGCCGCCGAGCGCTTCGGCGCAGGGCAGGTGGCGGCTTCCGAAGTGCGTTTCGTGCACGACCGCGTGGTGGTCGGCGAGGTGATCGTGACGTTCGAAGAAGTGATCGCGAAGGCCTACATTGCGCGCATCCAGTTGTGGTCCGACGGCTTCTATGCAACGCCGAAGCTCTACTGGGATCAATCGAAGCTGCAAGGCCGGCCGTTCTACTACTACTCGTACGGCGCGGCCGTGTCGGAAGTGGTGATCGATACGCTGACGGGCGAAATGCGCGTGCTGCGCGCGGACGCTTTGCATGACGTGGGCGCATCGCTGAACCCGGCGCTCGACGTCGGCCAGGTGGAAGGCGCGTTCATTCAGGGCATGGGCTGGCTCACCACCGAAGAACTGTGGTGGAACGCCGGCGGCAAGCTGATGACGCACGCGCCGTCCACGTACAAGATTCCGACCGTCAACGATACGCCGCCAGATTTCCGTGTGCGTCTGTTCAAAAACCGCAATGCGGAGGACAGCATCCATCGTTCGAAGGCAACCGGCGAGCCGCCGCTGCTGTTGCCGTTCTCGGTGTTCTTTGCCGTGCGCGATGCGGTGTCGGCAGTCGGCGACCACAAGGTCAATCCACCGCTGAACGCGCCCGCGACCAGCGAGGAAATCCTGAAAGCAGTCGGCGCGGTGCGGGCAGCGACTGCGGCGGCTCGGCAGTAAGCGTTGCCATGAGCGCGTGACGCTGGCGAGGCCGCCGCGTCACGCCGGCAATCGCGAGGGACTGTGTGCAGCAGGTATAAACCATCACGCAGAGCCATTGTGCAACTATCGAAACCAACTGGAATGATCGCGATGAACGCCTTTTCTTCCGTTCAGATCGGCCGGCGCAGCGCTGTCTCCGCGCCGCGTCCGGCGCCAATGCATATCGTGCTGTTCGGCGCGGGGCACGTCGGCCATGCGCTCGTCACGCTGCTCGGCAGCTTGCCGTGTGTCGTCCAGTGGGTCGATGAGCGCGACGAACTGTTCCCTGACGAAGCGCCGGCCAACGTACAGGTCGAAGCGACCGACACGCCCGATGCGATCGTCGACACTGCGCCGCCCGGCGCGTATTTTCTCGTGATGACGCACAACCACGCGCTTGATTTTTCGCTCGCCGCGCGCATCATGCGGCGGCGCGATTTCACCTACTTCGGCATGATCGGCTCGAAGACCAAGCGCGTGAAATTCGAGCGTCGGTTGCTGGATCGCGGCGTGGATCTGGATCGGCTGGTGGAGATGACGTGTCCGATCGGCGTGACCGGCATTGTGGATAAAGCGCCTGCGGCGATTGCGGTTGCCGTGTGTGCCGAGTTGCTGCAGATTCGTTCGCGCGAGGCCGTGGCGCGGGCGGTGACGCAAAAGCTTTGCGCGAGCGTGTGAGCGGGTAGAGCGAGGCGCCTGGCGTAAGTCGCTCAACGTCAGGCTCGTCACTCGAATTGCTCAAGATCAATGCATGGTGCGTAAAACGCTCACCCGCCAAACTTCGACCCGAACGTCAGCCCGCCGCGGCTGACTTTTCTTTTTTCGGCGACCGTTTCGCGCGCCGCACCTTCTGCGCGACCAATTCATCCGACACTTGCGACATCAACGCACGCAACCAGCCGACATCACTCGGCCGGTCCGGCTGCGGATGCCATAGCTGATAGCACTTGATGCGCGGAAACGGAATCGGCACATCGACCACCGCAAGCGGCAGCATGCTCGCATAGTGCGCCGCAAACCGGCGGGTGGTCGTGAAGATCAGATCCGATTGCAGCAGCGTTTGCGGTACGAGGCCGAAGTAGGGCAGCGTGGCGACGATGCGCCGCTCGGCGCGGGCCCGCGCAAAACCGATGTCGAGCGCGCCGCCGCGCGTGCCGCTATACGGCGTTGGCGCCAGGTGCGGCGCGGCAAGATACGCTTCGCGCGTCATCGGCGTACGTGTCAGCGGATGATCGGCGCGCATCATGCACACCACCGTATCGGAGAACAGATCGCTGCGTTCGAAACGCGGATCGGGCTTCGGCCAGTTGCCGATCACCAGATCGAGTTCTCCCGCATCGAGCGCGGTCGAATGATCGAGCATCGGGCCGAGTGAATCGATTTCGAGGCGCGCATGCGGCGCCGCTTCGCGGAACTGCGCGATCACGGTGGGCATGAAGAAGTCGTTCAGATAATCCGGTGCGGCCACGCGGAAGGTGCGGCGCGAGCGGCCCGGATCGAAGTCGCCGTGTGGCGTCGCCACGAAATCGACTTCGCGCAGCACACGTTGCGCCGAGCTCAACAACGATTCGCCGTACTCAGTCGGCACCATGCCTGACTTGCCGCGCACAAGGATCGGGTCGTTCAGCGTCTCGCGCAGTTTGCGCAGCGCAGTGCTGATCGCGGGCTGCGTCTGATTCAGACGCAGTGCGGTTTGTGTGACGCTGCGCTCGACCAGCAGCGTGCGCAGCACGCGCACGAGCCAGATATCGAGGGAGGCGGCGGAGTCGTCGTCCATGCGAGTTGTTTAGGCGAGGCGATGCAAGCAGGTCGGGCCCGGATCAAGCATCGTACGGAACCGCCCGCGAGCCAGATCACGAGAGCGAGGCGCAAAGGTTATAACCTTAGGCCCGTTTGCGGTCCGGCGGCATAGCGGGCGCAGTATGGCCGGCATCAGGACGGCGCTTTTGACGCAATCGCGTCTGAAACGGCGTGCCTGTTTGCTCGAATATTACGTTTTGCCTTCGCTCAAATGTCGGCAAGGCCGGAAGGCAATGAACTGATCCGCTTCACTTCCTTTGAGTCGAGCCAGTTCGGCGTGCGTGCGCAATACAGCACCATCGGCAATGCGTCTTCGCCCCAGAACAATTGATCGTTCAGACGGAAGGTCGGCACACCGTAGACGCCCAGACCGATTGCATCCGCGGTGTTGCGTTGCAGTTGCGCCTTCACTTCTTCGTTCTTGATGAGTTCCGGGCCGTCCGGCATCCCGACGCGCTCGCACAATTCGGCGAACGCCGCATCGCTCGACGGATCGCGGCCGTCACGCCAGATGAAACGGAAAATCTCGCGCACGAAGCTGACGTCGCCCTTCGCCGCGGTGGCGAGCAGGAGCGGCTTCATCGACTCGAACGGATGGGCCGGCGGCATCTTGAACGGAATGCCGAGCTGCTCCGCGCGAAACAGCGCGTGGCGATACAGGAATGCGCGCTTTGCGGGCACGCTGTAGGCGGGCCGCTGGCCCCAGTGGCGATACAGGTCGTTCAACACGACCGGCGTGAATGCGAAGTCGAAGCCCGGCCATTTGTCGTGTTGCTCGAGCAACAGGTACGTGAACGGCGAGACAAAATCGTAAAACCACAGCGGTTGCCTGGCGTCGATGCCAACGGTCATAAATCTCTCCCGGATTGCCTGTTCCGAACGGTGTCGTCTGCTAAAACCGTCGGAATTGTAATGATCTTACGCGGTGCAGCCGCCGCTTGCACCCGTCAATATGATTTCAGGCTTGCGCGCCGCTAAGCGGGACGATTGGCCGGCGACGCATCGGCCTCGGCGGCGCCGCGCGCTTCGGGCGATTCCATTGCGTCATCGGCTTTGGAAGCACGCGTTGCATCAGGCGGCTGCGGCCTGTCGCCGGAGTCGTCCGCTGCGTCGCGCTGAGCCTCGCGGCTGTGGGTCAGCCGCTCGCGCACGAAGCCGATGTGCTCGCGCAGCACATAGAACTGGTCCGCATAGGCGAGCGGCATTTTCAGGCCGTTCACCGATTCTTCAATTGCATCGAGGCGCTCGATCAGCGCGGCGCGTTCTTCGGCCGAATGTTCGCTGAGCGCGCTGCGCTCGATCGCGATCAGCGCGCCGTACCAGCGGTAGATGCGCGATTTCACCCGCCACGCGTAGAGCGACGGCACGACGCGCAGCGCGGGAATCAGCAGCACGATCAGCGGGACCACCACCACCAGCAGGCGGTCCGCGAGACTCGCCAGCCAGAACGGCAGGACCCGGTAGAGGAAGCTCTTGCCTGACTTGTAGTAACGGGCGGCGTCGTCGCTGATCGGGAAATCGTGGGCGAGCGGTGCGGGGAATTCGCCGGCGCGCTGCATGATGTTCGCCTTGCCGTGGACCTCGCGAGCCGCTTCGATCAGCAGATCGGACAGCGCGGGATGCAGCGAGTCGCGCGCCACCAGCTCGGCGGTTGGCGCCACCATATGAATCGGCGCGGAGGGCAGATTCTTGCCGAGGTCGAACGCGCCCATTGGCATTTCGAGCTGCGTTAGATACGGAAAGCGCCGAGTGTAGGCATCGGCCTGGGTGAAGTCGTAGAACTGCACGTTCGGCGTGCGATAGAGCTTGCCCATCACCGCCGGTTGCGCCGAATCGCCGGCCAGAAAAGCCGCGTCGACTTTGCCGGCGACGAGCGCGTCAGCGGCGTCGTCGCCCGAGAGCGGCAGCAGTTTGGTCGGGCCGCTGCCCGGCACGATGCCGTTTGCCTTGAGCAGAGCGAGCGCCAGTTCGCGCGTGCCGCTGCCTTCCGCGCCGACCGCGAGGCGCAAGCCCTTGAATTCGGAGAGCCGCGTGATCGTCGGCCCGTGATAGAAGATCGCCAGCG
This sequence comes from Paraburkholderia fungorum, assembly GCF_046027605.1. Classification (GTDB taxonomy): domain Bacteria; phylum Pseudomonadota; class Gammaproteobacteria; order Burkholderiales; family Burkholderiaceae; genus Paraburkholderia; species Paraburkholderia fungorum_F. The sequence continues at coordinate 2,704 of NZ_JAQQEF010000057.1, read as the reverse complement.
GCACGTACGCGACGCTGCCGAGCGACATCAGGCCTGTGTTCGCCGGACCGGGCGCGACGCCGTCCTGCACGAAGCCGACATCGACATTCGACTTCGGGTCTGAGAGCCGCTTGAGATTCTGCAGCGAGCCTTCCGAAGACAAAACGTTCAGGGTGATGCGGTTGCGCGCCAGAATCGTCTTGTACTTCTGCGCCGCGTTCCAGAAGGTGCTGCCTTCGGGGCCGGCGCTGATCGTCAGGGTACTGGGCGGAGCGGGCTGGATCAGGCGCACGGCGACCCAGATCGCCGCGGCGGCGATCAGCAGGAGCGGCCCGAACGAGACCGCCAGATCGCGCCAGGAGATCGCCACGAAACGGGCGACGAGACGGGGAGGGGGTTTGCGGCCGGTGGCTGGCTTCATCAGATGACGTGACGGCTACGGTCGAAAATGAACCGGGCGGCGGCGCTCTGCGGCGCGCGAACCGGGGCGAGGCGCTCGCGCCAAGGCGGGCGGGCCGGCGCGAAAGACACACAGGACGCATGGCAACGAGCGTCGCGCCGATGGTACCTGAGAATAGCGCTGCGGCGGGACGTCCGGCGGGGGCGGGCGCCGTCAAACCCGTAACAATTCGTGAACGGCGCGTGAACGGCCAGCGAACGGCCAATGAACCGCCGATGAATGCCCTTGGCAACCGGCAGGCACGTCCAGGTACGACTAAACCCTTTGCGCTTCTGGCGCGGCTAGATTAAATTGTCGATCGCTGCCGCGAACATACGTTTGCGCGGCGTGACCCGGCATGACAGACAAGAACCGGGCGCGCTGCCGGACTTCGCGGCTTGCCGGCTCTGTACCGCATTGCACGCGTGGCATCGCATGCAACTAACCCTGCGGATAACTTCAGCCCGCCTCTCTCGCCTCTCGCACATCGTGTTACAGCCATAGTCGGCCGTTGCTCAGCCGCGTCTTGTCGCGCGCGAAGCATGGCCCCCGGAAGTCGTAACGAAGCCGCTTATACGTGCGGTCCAATGTGTAGCTAAGGAGAAGAGAAACTATGAAATCGGTCGGTTTTCTGAAAACGCTGGGCTCGGTCGTGGCAATGGTGGTGGCGTGCAATGTGTACGCGCAGGCAAGCGATGCAACGGGCACGACCGCGGCACCGGCTGCAAGCACCAAGGCCACCAAGCATGCCAATAGCCAACTGGGCCGCAAGGTGCGCAGCGCGATTGGCAAGGTGCAAGGCGTCGACGTCTCCAACATCGCCGTGCGCGCTCGTGGCGGCGCGGTGACGCTGACGGGTACGGTGCCCGACCAAGGCCAGATCGACTCAGCCGGTCAAGCGGCCAAGGGCGTCGCCGGTGTGACGTCGGTGTCGAACAAGCTGACCGTGATGCAGCAGTAAGACGGCTGCCGTGAGCAGGTCGCGATAAGCGGCTTGCCATGGACGGCGCGCAACAAGCGCTACAAGCACCACAAGCGCACGAAGCGCACGCAGCGCCGGCAGGCGCTCAAGGCTGCACCTGGCTGCCGGCGATTCAATAGCGTCGCTATGTTTGAGTGTGATGAATGAGCGTGGTGCATACCAGCGCGAGGGCTCCGGCGAATAACCGGAGCCTTTTTTTCGTTTTATTTTCCCTGGCGATGCTTGATGAAGCGGCGCTGATGGGTCTGGTCAGTGCCAGGCCGAACGCGCGCACGGCCACGGTCCGTTTGTGTGTTGCGACACACAATTGACGCGTCCAGAAGCGTACTGTGATGCAAGCGGAACCGGAGTCAACGCCATGGAAACCACGCTTTTGCGCTATACCGATCTACCGATCGGCGATCGGGCGGCTTTCGAACTGGTGTGCGCGCGGCACGGGTTCGCGCCGGTGCATTTCGACATCAGCGCCCGTACGGATCCGCGCGACGCCACGCACGAGCGCCTCGTCACGATTCGGCGTGGCGGCTGGGCGCAGTCCTATCAAGACCGTCACGGGCAATGGGTCAGGCAGTTCGAGTCCGATCTGACGTGCAGATTTTTCAAGTAAAGATGGCATAGAGGTGCGCCGGAGTTTTCGGCCGCACCCACGGTAGACTATTGAAGCCGCCGCTTCACGCCAGCACAAGGCGCACGCCGACCAGCGTGAGCGTAGCGGCGAGCACGTTGCGCAGCAGCGCCTCCGGTGCGCGCGATGACAGATAGCTGCCGATCGCGATGCCTGGCAACGACCCCACCAGCAGCGACAACAGCATCGACCAGTCGATCGAACCCAGCAGCCAATGTCCCGCGCCCGCCAGCAAGGTGAGCGGGACCGCGTGCGCGATATCGGAGCCGACAATGCGCGTGGTCGGCAGCAACGGATACAGCAGCAACAACACCGTCACGCCGATCGCGCCCGCGCCCACCGACGTCAGCGACACCAGCACGCCGAGCACCGCGCCGGTCAGCATGGTGAGCGCGAGCGTACGGCCTTGCCTGGGCGCGCGTTGACGGCGCGAGCCGAGCGCCGCGAGTTGGGGGCGGAAAATCAGTGCGACGGCCGTCACCAGCAGGGCGGCGCCGAGCACGATCTGGATCAGCCGGCTCGCGCCTGGCGTGTCCATTCCGTAACGATGCAGCAGGATTAGCGTGATGGTCGCGGGGGGGGCCCCGCCGCCCCCCCCCCCCCCGGGGGGGGGGGCCCCCCCCCCCCACAACAAAAAAAAACACAATAACCCCCCCCCCGCGGGCCCCCCCCCCCCCGC
>NZ_JAQQEF010000056.1:0-14575 GCF_046027605.1 Paraburkholderia fungorum | reverse complement strand
GGCATGAACGGTTTCACATCAGACATACGAAGACAGGTGCGCACTCGGTGCTGCCACTGTTACGTGGTCCCGCCGACGCGCTATTCGACTATCTCAAGTGCGGTCGTCCCGCGACGTCAACACGAGAAGTGTTTGTGCAGGCGGTAGCGCCTTATGGACCGCTACGTGCCGGTCTTCATCGGGTGCTGAACCACGCCACTGAGGCCGCAGGCGTGTCGCTGACAGGAAAACGCGGGGTTCATGTCTTGAGACATAGCCGGGCTGAGTCTTTGCTGGGTAGCGGCGTATCGATCAAGGTGATCGGAGACATCCTGGGACATTACAGTGTGCGAGCTACAACGATGTATCTCAAGCTGGCAACTGACGATTTACGGTCAGTTGCGCTTGATCTTCCGCAAGAGGTGACGACATGACCAGCAAAGACCTTGTTTGCCGGTTCCTCGACACGCTGTCGATAGGACCTGAGACGCGTAGCGATTACGCCCGTGCCTTGCGGAAGTTTGAGACCTTCATGTCCGACAAAGCGCTTCCGGACGAGGAAAGCACGATTGAAGTCCTGCGAACGTGGTTGCGACAGGAAGCCCGAAAATCGCCAGTGAGTTGTGTGGAAAACCGGGCACGTGTAGTCGTCCGCTACCTCGAATGGCGCACGAACGCCGGAGGTGGCTCCCATCCTGTGCTGGAACTGTACGCCCATTATGGACGACTGATCGGCCCCGTTGTTCGGACCTTGCTCGAAGATGACAACGGACGCGCCCTGCAACGGCTGATTCCATTGCCCGTCTGGGGCAGCATACTTGGCCCTGCAATGCAGCAACACGTTGGGCGAATGAAGTCACTGGGCTACCGGTACGATACGCGCGCGAGTGATCTGCTGCGCTTCGACCGGTTCCTGCAGCGTCACCCAGCACTGGCAACTGTCCCGCTTCGACAGCAGCTCGATGCCTGGCGTAGCGAAAGCCCCGGATTGCGGCATCAGTACCTGGTTCAGCAATGTGGAACCGCGCTGTCAAAGGCGCTACGCCGAAAGGCCCCTGAGGTCCCAACTCTGCCGATAGAACCGGGATTGTATAGCCGACTGACCCAGCAGGAGCGGCGTCCATATCTCTTTGCCGAAGCTGAGATTCGTATGCTGCTCGATGCGGCCCGCACATTCCCTTCACCGAGGGCACCTCTGCGGCCGGTCGCTCTGTACGCAATGATGACGTTGGCATACTGTGCTGGCTTGCGGCTCGGCGAGATCGCATCGCTAACCGTCGGTGATCTGGATCTTGCCCGTGGGCTGCTCGAAGTGCGCGAGACGAAGTTTTTTAAGTCGCGCCGCTTGCCCCTGTCGCCAAGCGCACTCGATGTCCTACGCGCCTATCTGGAAGCACGTGCAGCATCCGGTGCACCAATCACATCGGGAGCTCCCTTGTGGTGGTCGCCGTTGCGGCGATCGGGATACTGCAAAGGGATAATTGAATGGATGTTGACCGAGGTAATCCGTCGTGCGGGGCTTAAACCCGCAAATGGTCAACGAGGGCCGAGGGTTCATGATATTAGGCACACATTCGTTGAGCATCGGATGATGCAATGGTATCGAGCTGGCATCAATCCTCAACCTCGCCTACCCCATCTGGCAGCCTATCTGGGTCACAAGGATATCCGCTCGACACTCGCATACCTACACGTCTCTCCGGAACTACTCCGACAGGCAAGTGAGCGCTATCGGCGTCACAATGCGCGCGTGCTGCGTTCGCCGGGAGAACCGTCATGAAAATGGCACCCCTCGCGTACTGGCTCCACGCGTTCTTCCACGAGTGGCTCGCTGAGCAGCGCAATTGTTCGCGACACACAATTCTGTCCTATCGCGACACCTGGCGACTTTACTTGCGGTTCGTCGCTGCACAGCGACACTGCCCGGTAAGCTCAATCAAGCTTGACGAATTGACCGCCGACGAAGTGGTCGCGTTCCTCAAGCACATCGAATCAGAGCGGCATACATCGATAGGCACACGCAACTGCCGGTTGGCGGCACTCCATTCTTTTTACCGGTTCGTTGCGGACCGGGAGCCGTTAGCGGCCATGCAATGCGCTGCCGTATTGCGCATTCCTGCCAAGAGAGGGCCAATTACCGAAACCGCGTACCTCGACATCGAGGAGGTCGAGGCGATCCTGCGTCAGCCAGACTGCACTACACCAGAGGGACAACGCGATTATGCGCTTCTTGCCTTCCTGTATAACACTGGCGCTCGCATCCAGGAGGCATTGAGTCTGTGTCCGTGCGATATCCGTCTGACGGCGCCGGAGCAGGTGAAGCTTTGTGGTAAGGGCAACAAGATACGGATCTGTCCGATCTGGCCGGAAACGGCGGCATTGCTGGCTGCGTTGCTCAAGCGGAACCCGAGACCGGAAAACGAACCGTTGTTCGTTAATCGTTATGGTTTCCCTCTCGGTGCCGCCGGCGTGCGATACAAGCTCGCGCAGTACGTGCGGACGGCGACGAACGAGCTACCGTCTTTACGGGGGAAACGAGTGCATCCGCACACGTTTCGCCACACGGTCGGGGTCCAACTAGTGGCCTCCGGAGTTGATGTCACCGTGATCAGAAGCTGGTTCGGACACGTGAGTCTCAACACGACAAATCACTACGCGCGCGCGAACATCGAGACCAAGCGGCGCGCTCTTGAACAAATGGACCAGTCAACCCGGCCTCGCAGTCCGCCGCGGTGGCGACGTAATCCGAATCTCCTGGATTGGCTCGACTCTCTATAACCGTCCAATAATGCGAAGCAGGAGGATATCCGATATGTCAAGCAGCACACTTGCGGGCCGTTTCCTCTGCATTACGGCCTCCTTTTTATTACGCCACTAACCGCAAGCTTGCGGTTAGTGACGCAGGCGGACCATATGTTTCGTGTGTGCGCGCTTGTCGTCGGCGCGTACGCGGGTCTGACAGGCCATGAAAGGCTGAAAACCTTCCTTGCGCAGCCCGTCCAGTACGTCGCTGGTCGGAATGTAGGTGTACCGTTCCGAGCGGCTTTCGTGCGCGGACAGCGCGAAGATCGACGGGGCAACCTCTGCAATCTCGTCATTCGTCAGCGGGCGATCCGAACGTGTGCCAACTGCGTTGCGCCCGAAGCGGCTTGTCAGGTAAGTGGTATCCATGCTGTTCCCCAATATCAGGATCAGCCCCAGCCCACAGCTAGGGCCGGGAGTGGTCAATGCGTCAGTCGATGGCGCGCAGAATGTTGGCGGCCTCTACGTGCTGCGCCGCGTAGGCCCGCAGCGCGTGGTAGTGGTCAACGATCCTGTCATCGCCGCACTTTTCCGCCAGATGGCACAGGGCAAACAGCGTGACGACAATGCCGAACGCGTCAGCGCCCATCGTGTCGCTGTAGCCGTTCATGTGCCACCGCACATGCACCCGTCCGCAATTCGCTGGAGCCATATAGAAGCCGCTGTTCGACAACTGGAAGAAGTCCCACGAACCGCCCTTGTAGGCACTCGAAAGGCGGGCAGCCCAGTCGTACACCAATGCCTCGCCACGAAGGTATTGCGCGCCCAGGTAGTGAGGAAGGAAATTCAGACGCAACTCATCGACAACGACTGCCGACGAGATTCTGGTTTCATTGTCAATCACGGTTATCTCCGGAAATGGGCCGCAGCGGAATGCCGGGCCACGCTTTTATATTAGGTCGTATTGACCGTTATATCAAGATTTTAACGATCTTGTTTTTCAATTATAAATATAAATCTATTTAAAATATAAATCGAATCATTGCGTTTTATAAGGGCAATTAGACCTATCGTATCCATGTGGCCCAGCATTCCGCTGCGGCCCATTTCCGGAGGCATCCATAATGGAAGTCGTTGAAATCCGTGTAACTGAATCCGTTCTCGAAGCTAACTTCGGCAACGAAGCGCAGATCGAATACGTTCCGTACGGACGGCTGTGCCGCTCACCGCTGAATATCCGCAAAAAGGCACCCACCGGCATCGAGGCGCTGGCCGGGACGATTGTGGGGAATGGACTGATGCAGAATCTCGTCGTGCATCCCGTCAAAGGGTCGCGCGCGAAGCAGCCGAAGCTTGGGGTCTGCGCCGGTCAGCGGCGTCTCGCCGCGCTCGATCTGCTGGTCTCGCAGGGCAAAATCACTAAGGACTTCAAGGTGCCGGTGCTGATCGTCAGTGAGGGCGAAGCCGTCGCCGCGTCGCTGATCGAAAACCGCGAACGCGAGACGATGCATATCGCGGACGAATGTGGCGCGTTCCGGCTGCTGACCGAGGAAGGCAAGAGCATCGCGCACATTTCGGCACTGTTCAAGGTGTCGGAAATGGTCGTGCGCCGTGCGCTCAAGATCGCAAACCTGTCGCCGGTGCTGCTCGATCTTCTGCGCGATGACAAGCTGGACTACGAGCAGGCAAAGGTGCTTGCGCTGGCCGACGATTACGCGACGCAGGAGCGCGTGTGGAATGACGCCCAGACGCCCTGGCTGCGTCGTCCCGCGGAACTTCGCGCAGCGCTGACGAAAGCGGAACTCGACGCCAGGGAGAATCCGCTCGCAAAATTTGTCGGGCCGGACGCTTACCAGGCCGCAGGCGGTTATGTGCGTCGCGATCTGTTTTCCGACGACCAGAACGCCGGATACATCGCGGATGCGGACCTGCTGCATCGCCTTGCGACTGACCGCCTGATCGAGCTATCCCAGGCCGTGGCCGCTGAGGGGTGGTGTTTCGTGGAGACGCGGACCCGCTGTGACCAGGCCGAACTGTTCCAGTTCGACCGGATTGCGTCGACGACACGCAAGCCGACCAAAGCGGAAAAAGCTGAGCTTGCGACACTTGTCGCTGCGCGCGACGAGGCGAAGGCCACGCTCGATGCGTACTACGCCGATCAGGAAAGCGAGGAAGACGAGGCGCTTTGGGAAAAGCTGGACAACGCGCTCAACGATGCTTCGGCTGCTGTTGACGCCTATGCGGAGCGCTTCGAAACGTTCACCGCCGACGACATGAAGCAGGCCGGTGCGTTCGTCGCCATTGACGAGGACGGGAAGGTGCAGATCACGCGTGGCCTGCGCTGCCGGGAAATCAACGCCGCAGACGCGGGTAGTATCGCTCACTTCACGCATGCGCAGCGAAATCGCGACCTGCCCGCGAAGGCCAGGCCCCTGCACGGCGAAAAGCTGTGCAAATGGCTTACCGCGCACCGCACCGCTGCGGTACAGATCGAGCTTGCGCAGCAGCCGACCGTTGCGCTGGCCGTGCTGATGTACCGGATGATTCCGGCTGTGTTCGATGACGCGTACGGACAGTCATACATCGACCATGCGGTGCGGATCGACGTGCATACCTCGCGCGATGCGCTGGTGTCGAACGCCGACGATATGGCCGACAGCGCTGCCTGGAAGGCGTTTGAAGGCGAGCGGGCGAAGTGGAGCCGGATGCTGCCGAAGCGCACCGATGAACTGCTCGCGTGGCTGCTGCAACAGGACGTGGACGTGATGTCAAACCTGTTTGCATTCTGCGTGGCCGGGACGGTAGACAGCATCAGTCCCGTTGACCGGGCGCACCCGGTCAACGAAGGCGAACACGCTGGAACTGGACCTCACGCGCTACTGGAAGCCAACGCGTGCAGGGTATTTCGAGCACGTCCCGAAAGATCGTATCGTGACCGTTGTCGGCGAGACGGTTTCGCCGCAGGCCGCAGGCGAACTGCGCGGGATGAAAAAGGGCGATGCCGCTGCTGCCGCCGAGCTTCGCATGACGGACTCGGGCTGGTTGCCGGAAGTGCTGCGCAACCGTGAGGTGCCGAAACATGTCACGTACGGCCATTGGGAGGATGACGAGGAAAGCGACGCCGACAGCACGCAGGATGAGTGCAACGACGGGGATGCGGAGGAAGCCGAAGCCGCCTGAACCCTGATGCACTTTGCGTAAGTGCAGGCATGTCACATGCCGCCGTCCGGGTGAAAGTCCGGGCGGTTTTTTGCTTTACGAGTACTGCATAGGAAAAAAAGAAGCCGGTACGCAGACCGGCTTTCCGAGGCTCCTACCGCGTGCCTTTGGGGACCAGGCAGCGGCACGACGATTATGCCAGGCCGCGCGCCTGATGAGACCGCGATTTGCGAAACAGAATGTAACTACGCGGTGCGAGCCAGGGCGGCATCGCGCGCGCCGCGCGCCCGTATCGAGGGCCACGGGGACCCATGCAGAATGCATGGGGAGCGGCCCGACCCGGCGCAGCGCGGCGGGGCGATGCGGTTCAGGGTTTCGTGTGCTGAGGATATTTTTTCTTGAGCGCGTCAATATCGGCATTGCTCACGCGAGGTTCGCCGTACTGTTCGGCGTAGAGGCGGTTCAACTGCATGGTTGAGAGGTGGGGATTCTCAGACTGCAATTGCTCGAAGGTTTTGATGCGAGTGTGGGCCGGTGCCGGTGCCGGTGCATCGGTCGTGGGAGGCGCGGGCTTGTGCGCTTCGAGAGGGGCTGTTGCTCGGGAGGCAGTCACGGGGGCCGGGGCGCTGGGGCGGGCTGCCGCAGCGCCGGATTTGCGTCCGGAACCGGGCGTAGAGGCGGTCTTTCGAAGCCTGTACAGGGTTCCGTGAAACGTCCGAAGGGAGATATCGAGTCCCTGTTCGCGCAAGGTATTCAGGATTTCAACGGCGGGAACGCGAGCGGCGAGCGCCGCCTCGATGTCCGGAAGGAGGGTCTTGAGATGCGAAGCCTTGCTGCGTTTCGGGCTTGTGCAGGCAAGGCGGCGCAACGCGGAAGCAAGCTGTTCGTGATCCATTGGGAAAATGGCGAATAAATGTAGTATGGACGTAGTATGAATGACGACAGCATGTAGGGGCAAGGTTGTATTGTGTAGCATTCCCATGCAATGCGTGATGTATTGATGTAGTAGCGTCGCAGAATATGCGTAGGAAATAATGTGTGGCGAAAGCGGGGCGAGGCACGTCGAATATGTTTACGTAACGCTACGCGTTCCGTAAAATATTTCGTGCCAAAGGGGCGGGCCCCTTTGAAACCCCGCCGCGGTCTATTGCCGCGGCCGCGTGTCGGCGACTCCGTTACTGACACTAAGCACTGCCTGGTATGCGCAATGAATACGGAGGTCCGGCGATGATTCCGAGCAGCGAATGGGTGATCCAGCTTGTAGTGGGGCCGCGTGCCGACGAGCGCGGCAGCGAGCCGCGTTATCTGCCGTGGGCAGGCTATACGTGGCCAATGACGGGTGACCAGGCGATGCGCGCGCTGCGCGAGTGCGAGTTGAAGTGGCCGGAATACGAGTTTCGCGCGCATGCGATCGATGACGACGGCAGGCCGTTCGCGATGGTCGGCGCTGAGATCGACGGTGGTCGCTCGACGGGGCTCTGGTGATGCCAAAGCAAAAAAGCAATGGCGGGGCAGGGCTGGGCAAGCCGATCGCGTTCCGTCTGTCGGATGCGGATCGCGATGCGTACCTTGCCAAGGTGGCGCAAAGCGGGATGACGCAATCGGAGTTTTTCCGGCAGGCGGTGCTGACCAACCGTACGCAGGTGATTGCGCGGCCGGTGGCGAGCGGAGACCGCAAGCGGTTGCTGTACATCTTCAACAAGACCAGCAACAACCTGAACCAGATTGCCCACCGCGCGAACTCAGAGCACGTTCGCGGGAAGCTTTCGGAGGCGACCTACGAGCAACTGCTCACGCAATTGCAGCTGATCGGGCAGTACCTCAAGGCAACCCTGAACAAGGTCGACTGAGTGTGTCACGAACACGGGCGTGAGTCCGTGATGCTGTACCGAAGATGGGAGCTGGCCTCCCGAAGTCGGCTTGCAGGAGTCGGCTTCAAACCGCCCAGTGCTGCTGCGCTCAAAAGGCGTGGTGGTGAGCGACTGTGGAAAAGGCGTCAACTAAAGACGTCAGGTACGTGTTGAGAAGATGAGCGAAAGCAAACCGTCCGATGACGCATCGTTACCTTGTAAAAGCGCTGTCAGAACCGAGGCCGTCAGTCAGCTTCGGGATAAGTCGGGACGACACCTGTTTACGGACCCGTCGGCAGCCGGTGTAAAGGCGGCATGATCTCAATGCAGGCTTTGGTATGGAACGTGAGAACCTTGTTCCGGATGTGAAGGGAAATGACAAATGGCAGACACCATGAGAAAGAATACCGATGCCGGAACGAGGGGCGGAGCGGCCCGTAGTAGTGTTGAAGCCTTTGTAATGAAGGTGGAGCGAAGGGGCAGCGTTATCCGGTTGACGAGCGTTGCCAACCTGCGTTGCGGGGATGAGTGACATGACATCAACGAAACCGTATGGCATTGCGAAGCGCATGGTGTGGAAGGCTTACCAGTTGGTGAAGGCCAACCGCGGTGCTGCTGGCGTGGACGATGAAACAATTGCCATGTTCGAGCAGAACCTTTCGGGAAATCTGTACAAGTTGTGGAACCGGATGTCGTCGGTTGTGCCATGAACGTGTCCGCTCTTCTGGGGACACGATGCTGTATCTGAGATGGAGGTAGGCCCTCCGGAGCCGGCGTGCAGGCGCAGGCTTCAAACAGCCGTAAGCTGCTTCAGTTCGAAAGTCTGCGGTGGTGAACGTTACGGTTAAAAGGCGTGATCAAACACGTCATGTAGGGATTAGAGAGACGAACGCAAGTGAACCACCGATGACGCATCGAAAATCCGGTATAGACGACATCAAAACTGGGGGCGCCGATGACTCCCGGAATCAGCATGGCGGGAACCTGCTTATTGGCCATGTGGTGTCCGGTGTACAGGTGGCGTGACTCTAATTCAGGCTCAAATACGGAACTTGGGAACTCTGCATGTGATGTTAAGGGAAAACCTTATAAGTGGAACCCACGAAGGGGGAAAGTACCGATGCACATGCAGGGGGCGGATCATCCCGTACGAGCGTTGAAGCGCCTGTAATGGGCGTGGAGCAAAGGGGATGACCCAGCTCAACGAAGATTGTCGCCAACCGGGAAGCCGGGATGAGCATTGATCTTCCGCGTCGACCTGTCGTCGCGAGATGACAGATGAACGGCTGGGACGAGCCGTGTAAATCGAGAGGTTTACGCACGGTTCTGTGGGCGGCTGGTGGTGAAATTCCACCGGCCGACCCGGCGGTCGTACTTCCCGCCGCCGGTGAAGCAGGTTGAGATTCCGAAGGCCAAGGGCGGCACGAGAAAACTGGGGGTGCCCACGGTGTCGGATCGGATTGCTCAAACTGTGGTCAAGCTCATGATCGAGCCGACGCTTGAGCCGGTGTTTCACCCGGATTCCTATGGGTACCGGCCGGGCAAATCGGCGAAACAGGCAATTGCCGTGACGCGTACGCGTTGCTGGAAATACGACTGGGTTGTTGAGTTTGACATCAAGGCGGCGTTCGACCAGATCGATCATGTGTTGTTGTTAAAGGCGGTGCGACGCCACATCAAGGAGGACTGGATCCTGCTGTACATCGAGCGGTGGCTGACTGCACCGTTCGAAACTGCGGAGGGGGCAAGTCTGCCCCGAACGCGGGGTACACCGCAGGGGGGAGTGGTCAGCCCGAACTTGATGAATCTGTTTATGCACTATGCGTTCGATAGCTGGATGCAGCGGACCTGGCCTCAGTCTCCCTTTGCGCGTTACGCCGACGATGCGGTGGTTCATTGCCGCAGCCTGGCACAGGCGCAAGCCGTGATGCGAGCGATTGCAACACGGCTGGAAGAATGTGGCCTGACGATGCATCCGGAGAAGTCGAAGATCGTGTATTGCAAGGACAGTAATCGCACTGGCACTTATCCGAATGTGCAGTTCACATTCCTCGGTTTTACGTTCAGACCGAGAGAGGCAGTGGACAAATACCGCAAGCAATTTACCAGTTTTCTGCCGGCGGTAAGCAGCGATGCGCTAAAGCGGATGAGGAAGACAGTGCGGAGTTGGCGAATACATCGACGAACATCGGCGACGCTTGATGAACTTGCGCAGCAATGCAACACGACGATACAAGGGTGGTGGAACTACTATGGGGCGTTCTATCGGACGGCGATGCACAGCCTCTTCGGCTACGTTGACCAAAGGCTTGAGCAGTGGGCTCGACGAAAGTACAAGAGGTTGCGGCAGCACAATCGGCGTAGTCATGAATGGCTACACAAGATGGCGGCCATCTATCCCAGGTTGTTTGTCCACTGGCGTGTCGGTGGGCCAAAGGTTGGATAACGGGAGCCGTATGAAGCGAGAGCTTCACGTACGGTTCTGCGAGAGGCTCGGGGCGAAGCTCCCCGAGTCTACTTACCTAGCGATGGGAATGGATCAAAAGCAGGCTGCCATCATGGCTGCCGTCGAGCTGGAGACGAAGCTGCACTTCGATCGCGATCATGACGGTGCGCGTACGCTAACGCAGCCGGAATGCGACAGCGCCCGGGCGTTCGTCGATTCCGCTGGCAATCTGCTGCTGTCGATCGTGCACAGCACGCTGCATTTGCGCATCGAAGGGGCTGAGCGCTGGCTCGCCGAGCGCGGGACGCTGGAGTAGGACGATGCTCATACGCGTATGCGGCTATCACGACGGGATCAAGGCATACCTGGAGAAGGGCCAGAAGCAGGGTCGCGAAATGGAACGCGACGAGATGGACGAGCGCGTGATACTCGCTGGCGATCTCGATCTGACGAACGACATCATCCAGTCGATCGACACGGACGCCGAGCGCTACCTGAATGTCACGCTGTCATTCAAGGAAGACGAGGTTGACCGCGAGCTGTTAGGTGAGATTGTTCGGGAGTTCGAGGCGTTTGCGTTTGCCGCGTACCGTCCGGATGAATATAACTTCTACGCCGAAGCGCACGTGCCGCGGATCAAGAGCTATGCGGACCGCAAGACGGGCGAGCCCGTCGAGCGCAAGGTACACGTGCATGTGGTGATCCCGGAAATGAATCTGGTGACAGGCCGACGTCTTGATCCGTTCGGGAAGGTCGACCATAACGAGCGCTACCTGGAGGCTTTTCAGGAGCACATCAACGCGAAGTATGGACTTGCGAGTCCGAAAGACAACCGGCGTGTGCAGTTCACCGACGCGTCCGAGATGATCAGCCGGTACAAGGGCGACGTATTCGAGGGCGCTAACCGCGGACTGAAGGCCTCGATCCTCGCGGCGGTGATGACGCGTGACGTCAAGCGATATGACGACTTCAGGGCGTTGCTCACGGAGTACGGCGAGACGCGCACGCGCAATGCCGGCAGGGAGTCGGAGTACGAGAACGTCAAGCCGATCGGCGCGCCGAAGGGTGTCAACCTGAAGGAATTCGTGTTCTCGCGTGAATTCATCGAGCTTGATGCCACGGCTAAACGTGAGGCGCTCGAATCGAATGTGCATGTGCAGTACGTCGAGCCGGGTGTACCGCGCGATACGCCACTGGTCTATCTCGATGCGCTCGGCGCGTGGCACGACACGCGCGCGCGAGAGATCAAGTATCTGAACAGCGGTAGCAGTTTTTACAAGACGTATCAGGCCGCGTCGCCGGCGGAGCAGCGACGCATTCTCGAACACCGCGAACAGCGGTTCTACGATGCAACAGGAGGGCTCAATGAGCGCACACGAGAGCGAACACAACAGCGCCACGATCGATTCGGACACTGGCGAGATTGGAGGCGGATGGGAGCCGCCGGAGCAGGAGGGCGTGCGCGAGAGCACGGCGCCGGGAGGGAGCCGGAAAGGGCAGGGCAGTTGCAGCAATGGTGGAACGAGCTCGAACGCGCGCACCGCGAGATCACAGGACGATGGCGAGCCGGAGCGGATCACGACCTTGACGCTCGCTTCGATCGATCCGGCACGCCGTCCCAATCCGCCCACCGTGTGCATGGCATGTCCGGCCGCGGTGTGGATGGCGACGCCGCGCGACGTCAAGTGCTTCTGCCGCCTGATGCATTACTGGAGCTGGGAAACCAGCAAGCCGAACGAATTGACGCATTGCGATGGTCTGGCGATCGCGAGCGAGCGGGAAGAGGACAGCTAGAAACATCGGTGCCGCGGCCCCGATGGCGCGAAGGTGCCGACCGCGACTTCGAACCCGGCGGAAGTTACGACGAGACGGACGGGCGCTGGCAATGGCCGGGCGAGCCCGATGCTGTTGCCAGGTCCGGCGGCGAACCCGAATGGAAAGTGAGGGTCGATCGCATGTTTGTCGCCTGGGACCAGGCAGACGAGGCGGGGCGGACGCGTCTTGCGCGTACCGGTGCCGAGAAGTTCATGCGGGCCGGAGGACAGTTCGACTCACGCGAGCCTTTTGGTCTGAGCGATGCGTCTGGCGGTAGCCGCATTCCCGCAGGGTTCGGGCCACGTGAGGAGATCCGCAACCTCGCGGATGTGCAATCGTTCGATGCGATCGAATCGCTGCCCTTCGAGATCCGGCCAACCGATGCGCAGTTTCCGACGGACGGCGCGTCGGTCGATTTCAATGCACGTGCGCGCGCGTCGACCGGGCGCGCGGCGGATACCGTTCGCGACCAGTTTGCACGTGACCTGTCCGAGGCTCGCAGGGCACGACGGGCCCGGGAGCGGGAGGAGTTCACCGAGATCCGCGCGACGCTCGACGCGGGCCGGCTGCTGGCCGCGCTCGCGCACTCGCACGGACTGATCGTCGAAAAGTATTTGATCGGTAAAGGCGCGGACGGCGGTGACAGAATCCAGACCGGCTCGCGCAATCTGAATGTGTCTGACTTCCTCACCAAAGAGATGAACCTGTCATGGGAGGAGGCGGCGCAGTTGCTGCGCGAGACGTATCGTGCACAGACAGGACGTGATCCGGAGCATGCACCGAGGCGTACGCCTGAACGACACCTATGGGGCGAGTTCCAGCAATGGCGATCGGCATACCGGAACGAGCTACGTCGCGCGTGGGATGCGCAGGCCGATCATGAGAGTGAGCGGCGAAAGGCGGTCAAATCGGAGTTCTACAGTTCCCGCAGCGCGCTCATTGAACGCCCGCGCATGGACCTGTCAGGCGCGCAGCGCCGCGAGCAGCTGTCCGCAGCACGTGTTGCGCGCCTTGAGGCAGAGGCCGCGCTGCGTGTGCAGATCGCGAAAGAGCGGGATGCGCTGAACGGCGCCGCAAGCCGGCCGTTGACCGAGCAGTATCGTGACTTCCTGCAGGAGCGCGCTCAGAAAGGTGACGAACGGGCGCTGCGTGAGTTGCGCCGGATGCAGCAGATCCGCCTGCGGACGAAACGTGCAGACGACGAACGCGCGGTCATTTTCAGTACGCCGTCGCGTGCTGTGGAACGACCGGAAGCGCACGATCGCAACGAGATCATATACGCCAGCCCGTCGATCACGTACGAGGTGCGGGCCAGTGGCGAGGTCGACTACCGGAAGGACGGCGTGGCGTTCCTCGTCGACGAGGGTCGCACGCTAAGGCTGTGGGACAGCGAGCGCGAGGCGGTCGAGATTGCGCTGCGCTTCGCGCAGCAGAAGTTCGGCAGCACGCTGTCGCTGTCCGGACCTGAGGCGTTCCAGGCGGCCGCCGCGCGCGTAGCAGCCGAGACGCGCATGCGCATCGTGTTCGAGCTGCCGGAGCTGGAAAACATCCGGCAGGTCCGGCTTGCGGAGCTCGACGCCGAGGCGCAGGAACGTCGGGCGGCGCAGCGTGAGCGCGAGGCATGGGAGCGTGACGAGCTGCGCGATGCCGTGCGCCATCCGCCGCCACCCGCTCGGGAAGATCCGTCCAATCCAGACCAGGATGCGGCATCGCCCGCTGATCCCGATGCACCCGACAGTGGGCCAGATATTGACCGATGAATCATCAATCTGAGAGAAGAAAATGAATCAGCTTGCACGCATCGACCGCGACAGCCCGGTTGCGATCGCGCCCGGCGTAATCTTCAGCGGCCCGCAGTCGCAGATCGTAAATCTGCCGAGCTACATCAAGGGCGGCGTCGGCGCGATCGCTGTTTTTGCCGCCTACCTTTATGCGCTGAGCGCCGGCCAGCGCCCTGGTTTGCACCGGTCGTCGCGTTGCTCACGATCGCGGTGGGCGTCGTCGTCGCGTACCTGCGTACGGCGTACACCGAAACCATCATTGACGCGGCCCGCATCACCTGCAGGCAGGGCATTCTCAGCCGGCAGGTGGAGAGCCTCGAACTCTTCCGTATCGAGGATGTGACGTCGTTGCATCCCTGGTGGCAACGACCTTTCGGTATTGGCACGGTGCTCGTGCTGACCAGCGACTCGAACAATCCGCAGTGGCGTCTTCCCGGCATGCGCGGCGCCGAGCAGCTGAGAGGCGAACTGAATCGTGCCGCGATCGCGTTGCGCGACGCGAAGGGGCATTCGCGAAGTCAACATGGGTCGGCTGTAAAGCCGATCGCGGCCTGGCACCGGAAGGCCGCCGTAGCAATCGCGAAAAGCCGGATGGAGCTGTGATCGCGCAACTTCTGGTCGAGCGGCGAGAGACATTACGCAATATTGCGACGCGACGCTCGAAGAAGCGCGGATCGAGTCAGCCGGCATCGTCACGCGGCCGGAAGGACGGGATCAGCGCAGCCGGCAGCGCCTACAATGGCTTTGTCGCGGTAAGGATCGAGGGGCGAGTGAGATCGATATGCGAAGTACTGCTTATATTT
>NZ_JAQQEF010000055.1:0-14596 GCF_046027605.1 Paraburkholderia fungorum | reverse complement strand
AGGGACCCGCTTATAAGCTAGCGGTGTGAGCCGCTTTCTTTTGCCTACTTTTCTTTGCGGCAGGCAAAGAAAAGTAGGTGCCCGCCCCGCACAGGGGCGACGCTAATAATCCAATAACAAATCAAGGAGAGGCCAACACCGTAGGCGAACAGAAAAAGCGCCCCGCAGCCAACCAGATCAAAAAAACCTACGCCGCAGGCACCCCTCTTAGTCAATCCTCTTCCCAGCAGTCTCCCGCATAAACGGCAACGGCAACAACGACACAACCCCACACCCAATCAAATACCACGCAGGCGCCAGATTACTCCCAGAAATCTGAATCAACCACGTAGCAAAAAACTGCGCGAACCCGCCAAAAATAGAAACCCCCAAACAATAAACAATCGACATCCCGGTAGCGCGAATCTCGCGCGGAAACATCTCAGGCAACATGACGATATTGGGTACCGCAGTAAAAGCGACAAACACAGCCAGCACAGCAACGACAGACAACAAAACAGGCACCGTAGGCGAAGCATTGATAATCATGAAAGCCGGATACACGGCAACAATCAGCAACACCCGCGAAATCCACAACACACGTTTACGTCCAACCCGATCGGAAAGGGCCCCCGCAAACGGCGAACAGATCACCGTCACGACCGCCGCGGTCCACGCGGCCCACAGCGCCGACGACATCGGTAAATGCAGAATCCGAATCGCGTAAGTGGACAAATAGAACAACACAATATAGTTCGCCGCCGTACCACCAATCGTCGTCAACACCCCCGTCGTAATCACGCGCGAATGCTCGCGAAACAACTTGCGAACGGGCTGTGCCGCAGGCACCTGCGCCGCCGGCACCGTGCCGTCTTCAACACCCGGCAAGGTTTCATCCAGATGCCGCCGGATATAAATCCCAATCGGCCCCATCGCCATCCCGATCACAAACGGCACACGCCAGCCCCAGCTCTCCAGCGCGGCAGTAGACAGCGCCGCCGCCAGCGCAACACCCAGCAGCGAGCCACATACCGTGTTCAACCCCTGACTCACAAACTGCCAGCTTCCGTAGAAGCCACGCGTCTTGTCGCTGCCATATTCAAGCAGCAACGATGTCGACGCACCAATCTCACCGCCCAGCGCGAACCCCTGAATCAAACGCGCAAGAATCACCAGCAATGGCGCAGCCACACCGATCGCCGCGTACGTCGGCGCGAACGCGATAATCGCCGAGCCAAGCGTCATCAACCACAGCGTGAAACTCATCGCGGCCTTGCGTCCGGCGCGATCGGCATAGGCGCCAAGCACGATGCCGCCCACCGGCCGCATGATGAAGCCCACGCCAAAGGTGCCGACCGCCAGCATCAGTTGCGCAAGCTGCCCTTCCACCGGGAAATACAGCTTGCCGATGATCGTCGCGAAGAAACTGTAGATCGTGAAATCGAAAAATTCGAGGCCGTTGCCAAGCGTGATCGCAGCGATCGCCTTGGCATGGCTCGCACGTTTGGCCGGCTGCACGCCCGGCGCGCCGGCGCGATTCAACGCGTCAGCGCCTGCGGGTTGCGGTGTAGCGGAATAGTCCATCTGCGTCTCCCTGGTGTCCTTCCTGCTGATGCGCGGCTCTGCGGCCTTGTGCGCCTGAAAGCAATGCGCGACTTGACGGGTCCCGCGTTGCCTTGATGGCCTGGTTAGCCTCGCTGGCGTCGCTGGCGTCGCTGGCGTCGCCGGCGTCGCTGGCGTCGCTGGCGTCGCTGGCGTCGCTGGCGTCGCTGGCGTCGCTGGCGTCGCTGGCGTCGTCAGCCTTGATGGGCCCGATGGCCTTCGCAACCTTCACAGCCCTGCGCGGCGTCAGTCCAACCCGATGCCCCCCGCCTCAGACAAGAAACGTCTGCGCGAGCCGCACCCAATAGGCCGCGCCGGTCGCGAGGCAATCGTCGTTGAAGTCGTAGCCCGGGTTGTGGACCATGCAACCGCCCTCGCCGTCGCCATTGCCGATGATGAGGTAGCTGCCCGGGCAACGCTCGAGCAGGAACGCAAAGTCTTCACTGCCCGTCAACGGTTGCATGTCGGCAATCAAACCGGCTTCGCCGAGCCAGTCGAGCGCGACTTGCCGTGCGAGGCCGGTCATCTGCGCATCGTTGACGAGCACCGGATAGCGGCGCTGATAATCCACATGCGCCCGCGCGCCGAACACGGCCGCCTGCCCGCACGCGACCGCCGTGATGCGTTCCTGCAAATGGTCGCGAACCTCGGGCCTCAAGGCGCGCACGGACAGGCGCATCTCCGCGGTCTCGGGAATCACGTTCGGCGCTTCACCGGCGTGGATCGCGCCGACTGTGATGATCGCCATGTCGAGCGGCGCGATATTGCGCGACACGATGGCCTGCAACGCCAGCACGATCTGCGCGCACACCACCACCGGATCGACGGCCTTATGCGGCACCGCGCCGTGGCCGCCGCGGCCCGTCACCTTGATGATCACCGTATCCGACGAAGCCATGAACGAGCCCGGCAGGAAGCCGAACTTGCCCGTCGGAAAACCCGGCATGTTGTGCATCGCGAACACCGCGTCGCACGGAAACTTGTCGAACAGGCCGTCCTCGAGCATTTTTTTCGCGCCGGCCAGACCTTCTTCAGCGGGCTGGAAAATCAGGTTCAGCGTGCCGTCGAAACTCTTTTCCTGCGCGAGATGCTTGGCGGCCGCCAGCAGCATCGCCGTGTGGCCGTCATGGCCACATGCGTGCATCTTGCCCGGAACGGTGCTCGCATACGGCAGTCCGGTGGTTTCGTGAATCGGCAGCGCGTCCATGTCGGCGCGCAGGCCGAGTTTGCGCGTGCCGTTGCCGACTTTCAATTGTCCGACAACACCCGTCTGGCCCAGCCCGCGATGCACGGTGTAGCCCCACTCCTGCAAGCGCTCGGCGACCAGGTCCCCGGTGGCGAATTCTTCGTAAGCCAGTTCGGGGTGCGCGTGGATGCGATGGCGCAGCGCGATCATTTCGTCTTCGAGTTCGGCGATGCCCGCCGGAATGGCCATGGTGTTCACGATGTCGTCTCCGTCGATGAATGCGTGAACCGAGCATAGCGGCGCCGCTTTTCCAGCGGCAGGCGTAGAATCGTTGCGGCAGCAACCTATGGTTGCCACCTATCTACACGCTTGTCAGATGAAACTCCATCAACTCAGCACTTTAGCGGCCATTGCGGATACCGGCAGTATTCGGGCCGCTGCCCGTTCGCTCGACCTTTCGGCGGCCGCCGTCACCAAGGCAATGCGCGAACTGGAGGCCGATCTGCAAGCGCCATTGCTGGTGCGCGGCGCGAGCGGCGTTGCGTTCACCGAGTTCGGCCGCGCGCTGGTCGTGCATGCACGACTGGTGCTCGGCCAGTTGCAACGCGCGGAAGCGGAGATCGAGGCGATGCGCGGCGCGGCGGCCGGCAAGCTGTCGATCGGCGTCACGCCATGGGTGGCGCTGACTTTCCTGCCGCCCACGGTGCAGCGGTTCCGGCAGCGCATGCCGGAAGTCCAGCTGGAATTCTTCGAGGGTCTGCTGGGGGTCGTGCAACCCCGCTTGCGCGACGGCAGCCTCGACTTTTCGATTGGCCGGCCTCCGCCTGCTTCGCCGCAATCGGAGTTTCACAACGTGCCGCTCTTTTCGACGCACTCGGCGGTGGTCGCGCGCCGCGATCATCCGAAGGCGGGTTGCCGCACGCTGCTTGAACTGGAAGACGCCGAGTGGGTGCTGAACTGGGACCCGGCCAGCCGTGAGTCCATCTCGGACAATCTGTTCCGCAAGCGCGGCATGCGCGTGCCGCACACCATTCATCTCGCGCATTCGCTCGCGGTCGTGCTGGGTCTGCTCGCGCATACCGACATGCTCAGCATTTTTCCGTGGCCGCTCGTCGAAGTGTGCATCGCCAAAGAAAATCTGTGGGCGCTACCCTTGCGTGAAACGGTGGACGAAACGATCGTCAGCATTACGTCGCGCCGCGGTGCGCCGACAAGTCCGGCGGCCGCGTGTTTTCTCGAATGTTTGCGTGAAGTGATCGACGAAGGATCGCGCTCGCAAGACCCCGAGCTGCGCCGTCTGTTTCATTCGATCGAACTGCTGTTGTAGTGAGGCAGGGCTGTAAGCCGAATCGCATGCGCGCCCAGTATGCTTCGAGTGCGCAGCGGCACGCCGCCCTGCTCTCACTTCTTGCCGACCATGAAGCAGATTCCGCCCGATAACAAAGCCAATCACGATACACAGGTGTTGGGCACGTCAGCGCAACGCGGCAGTCGTAGCGGCAGAAGCGAGAGCCACAGCAATAGCGACAACAGCAACCACTGCGGCGACGGCGACAGCGCAAGCAGAACCGGCAGCGAGAGCAACAGCGCTAACAACGCCGCCTCGCTCGATCCGCCCCATCACCGCGCCCTCGCTGAAGCCCGCCGCCGCGACGGCGACGAACTGGGCGCCGTCGCGCATCTGATCGCCGCGCACACGCTGGACGCCTACGCCGCCGCGACACCCGACGCCAGCGCCTCAAATCTCTGCGATGTCGCGACCGGCTACTTCATGACAGGCAATCATGTGATCGCCGAGTACTGGTATCGCCTGGTTCTGAGGTTCGATCCGCAGGTCGCGGTGGCCTGCCAGAACCTCGCCGCCATCCTCGCGAGCGCTGGACACGTGGATGAAGCCGCCGCGTATCGGGAACGCGCCTATCGGATCCAGCGTGTGTTTATCGAGGGAAGCGGCACCGCGCAGCGCCGCGTGCTGGTCCTGTGCGCGGCACATACGGCAGGCAATGTCCCGTTCGATGCCTTGCTGCCCGGCACGAAAAGTTGCCGCATCAAGTACGCGATCGACTACGCCGCCGACGAAGAAGACCAGCGATTGCCGCCCTACGATCTCGTGTTCAATGCGATTGGCGATGAGGATATTGCGGCCCCACTCGCAGCGAGGCTCGCACGCTTCGTCTCGCAGTGCGCACGACCCGTGCTCAATCCGCCCGCCACTGTCGCCCGAACCCAGCGACACCGTACCGCGAGCCTGCTCGACGGTTTGCCGGACGTGCACGTGGCACCGTGCGTGCAGAGCGAGGCCGCGCCGGTTTCACGCATCTCGCTTAACGCCGTGCTCGCGGAAGGTGGCATCGACTTTCCGGTCCTCGCACGCCCCGCCGCTACGCACGGCGGCGACGGACTGATGCTATGCGAAAGTCTCGCCGCGCTCGAAGCGTGGCGCTCCGCACAAACCGGCCTTGCGTATCTAACGGCGTTTCGCGACTATCGCAGCGTCGACGGCTTCTACCGCAAATACCGGATCATTTTTGTCGACCGGGAGCCGCATCCTTACCATCTGGCAATATCACCGCACTGGATGGTGCACTACTACTCCGCCGACATGGAACCGCACCCGTGGAAGCTGGACGAAGAACGCTGCTTTCTCGACGATCCGCATGCCGCGCTCGGCGAGCGTGTCATGCGTGCCGTCGCGGCGATCGGCAAGCGGCTCGATCTCGACTACGGCGGCATCGACTTTACGGTACTGCCCGGCGGACAGGTGCTTGTCTTCGAAGCGAACGCGACCATGCTCGCGCACTTCGAGCGTGAGACTGGCGAGCTCGCTCACAAAAACCCTTACGTGCAACGTATCGTCGACGCATTCGAACGCATGATGATGCGTCACACGCCGGCCTGAATGTCGGCCGGGATGTCAGCCCGAAGCCCGGCCGGAATACCGGCTCGGCCAAGACTTACTGGCCGGATAAATGCTGTTTCAGATACGGCACGAAGCCATTCTGGGTCGGTCCGATCTGCTTGACGCAATCGTCGTAATCCGAACCCTCCGCGCGTTCGGGACCGTACATACCCCGGCATTGCGCATACAGCGTGATCGTCGCTCCGCTGCCCCTGGCCACGCGTGTGGCAGAAAAGACGGCCTTGCCCGAGCGGCTCGGCACGTCAGTCTCGATTGCCACCGCGTCCGCGCGGACGATCGACGTGGAAGAATGCGCCGCCACGTAGTCTTTCGTGAGCGACCAGGCCTTGTCGCACTGCGTCTGATCCGCGCATGCAATGGCGGCATTACGCTGCGCAGCGTCGAGCAAGCTCTCCGAGTGCGTAAAGTCGCGCGCCTCCGCTTCTTGTTTTTCGGCCGACATGCAGCCGCTCAGGGCAAGCGCAACAAGCGCAACAGCGATGGTTGTTTTCACAGGTCAAAGATCCGATGGCGAAGTCCGGTGAGAATTATAGACGCCTACAACAGACGCTCACAGGTTCGCGCAGGTTCGAAACGGTCATCGGAAGGCTGCCGGTGCGGGATGCCCCTCATCCCCCGCACAACGCGCGCTATGTTTGCGCGGCGAAGGCACGCCACTGCGTCACGCCACAGAGTCGCATCACTGCGTCACATCGCCGCCCGGTTTCCACGCCATCACGCTGCGTCAACTCGCGTAGCCGACCACGCCCTTGATCTCCAGAAAGTCCTCGAGCCCGAACTCCCCATACTCGCGGCCATTGCCCGACTGCTTGAAGCCACCGAACGGCGCATCAGGGCTATAGTCCGCGTAGTTCAGATAGATCGTGCCGGTACGCAGGCGCTTCGCCACCGCATGCGCATGCTCGATCGAGGCGGACTGCACATAGCCCGCGAGACCGTAGAGACTGTCGTTGGCCATGGCGATCGCGTCGTCTTCGGAGTCGTAGGCGAGAATCGACAGTACCGGTCCGAAAATCTCTTCACGCGCAATCGTCATAGACGGCGTGACGTTGCCGAATACCGTCGGACGCACGAAGTAGCCATCCTTCAATCCCTCAGGACGGCCCGGGCCACCGGCCACGAGCGTCGCGCCCTCGTCGATGCCGACACCGATCAGCCGCTGGATCTTGTCGAACTGCTGCTCGCTGATAACAGGCCCAAGATCGGTGCCCGTAGCATCAGCGGGACCGACAACCAGTACGTCAGCGGCCTCCTTCGCGTAGGCCAATGCCTCGTCCAAACGTGCGCGCGGCACGAACATGCGCGTGGGCGCATCGCACGACTGGCCGCTATTGTCGAAACACGCGCGCGCGCCACGCATCACCGCCTGCTTCAGATCCGCGTCTTCAAGAATCAGGTTGGCCGACTTGCCGCCCAGTTCCTGATGCACGCGTTTGACGGTATCCGCCGCGGCCTTTGCGACCTGCACGCCCGCACGCGTCGAACCGGTGAACGACATCATGTCGATGTCCGGATGACGCGACATCGCATCACCCACCGTGAGGCCTTCGCCGTTCAAAAGGTTGAACACGCCGGCCGGCACGCCCGCTTCGTCGAGAATCTCGGCGAAGATGATGCCGGAGAGCGGCGCCAGTTCCGAAGGCTTGAGCACCATCGTGCAGCCGGCCGCGAGCGCGGGCACCACCTTGGTCGCGATCTGCAGGGCCGGCCAGTTCCACGGCGTGATCAGTCCGCACACGCCGACCGCTTCCTTGCGGATCAGAATGCTGCTCTTCACATACTCGAATTCGAACGTGTCGAGCGTGCGGATCATGGTCTCCAGATGCGCGACGCCGGTCCACGCCTGGGCGTCGTTCGCGTATTGCAGCGGTGCGCCCATCTCGCGGCTGATCGCATGCACCATGTCGTCGTAGCGCTTGCGGTAGACGTCGAGGATCGCTTGCAGCAGATCGATTCGCTGCGCGATCGTCGTCTCGCTGAAGGCGGGAAAAGCACGCTTCGCGGCGGCCACGGCGCGATCGACATCGGCCCCGCTGCCGAGCGAAATCTGCGCGAACGCGGTGGCCGTGGACGGATCGATCACGTCGAGCGTGGCGGCGTTGGCCGAGTCAAGCGGGTCGACCCATTGGCCGTCGATATAAAACTGTTTGGCGTGTTGCATGGGCTTGTCCTTTACATGAATGGTTGAGTCAGATGTTGGGCGCGAACCTCGCGCCCGAGTGGCATCAAATGCTTTACATCGACGCCGCTCAATCTGAATGTCTTCAAATCGAAATTCATCGCTACGCTGCTTTGGCTCAGACTCCGGTTCTGCTTCGGGTTCGTCGAATCCCTCGTCATCGAATCCATCGTCATTGATCCCATCAACCACGATTAACCAGGCTTAACCAGAATTAACCAGGAGAGACACATGAGCACCATCAC
Organism: Paraburkholderia fungorum; assembly: GCF_046027605.1. Taxonomy (GTDB): domain Bacteria; phylum Pseudomonadota; class Gammaproteobacteria; order Burkholderiales; family Burkholderiaceae; genus Paraburkholderia; species Paraburkholderia fungorum_F. Next base: position 6,485 of record NZ_JAQQEF010000055.1, on the reverse strand, counting down.
TTTCACCCGCATCGACGCAAAAGGCCCAGGCGCGTCCGGTCTGAACCCCGCCCTGCACGATCCCGCCGACGTCATTCTGGAAGGCGCCAAGGCACCGCACGCCCTCAATGCATTCTCCGATACGACCAACATGCTGTCCGCCGGCGTATGGCAATGCGATGCGGGCACGCTGAAGCTGGCCGATCTGCCGATCCACGAAGTCTGCGTGCTGATCGAAGGCGAAGTCGTCGTCACCAGCGACGACGGCCGCAGCGAACGCTATGCCGCCGGCGACGCCTTCATCCTGCACAAGGGCTTCTCGGGCACGTGGCATATGCCGGTGGCGACCAAAAAGTACAGCATCGTGTACTGCGGTTGATTCATACTGCGTTGCTGCGTTGCCAGCTTGCTACGTTGCTTCATCAGAAACCGCACCCGTACAGGTGCGGTTTTTTTATTCTGACGGCGATACAAAAACCGCCGCCCACCTGAAAAACTTCCGACGCTACTATCAGCCACTACATCGGGAAACCGAGCGCCTTGATCGAATTGATCCACAGGCGCCGCCAGCCACCGCGATCGTCGGCGCCATCGAAAGCGTTGAAGGTGATCTTCGCGGCGATCCAGCGCAGCGGCTCCGGCGGAATGTACGACGGTCCCTTGCGCGAAATATCCAGCGACGTAATCAGCGTATCCCGCTTCCACAGCATGTCGAGGCCCATCTTCGCGCCAAAGCGGCTGCCGGCCACGCCAAAGCCCGTATAACCCGCGACGAACACGCTCTTGCCGCCGTGATAGCGGCGCGCGAACACGGCGCCGCGTGAGCAGTAGTCGATCGGGCCGCCCCATGCGTGCGTGAAGCGCACGTCGTCCAATTGCGGGAAGGTGCGATAGAACGCTTCAGCGAGCTTGTAGTATGTGCTTTCGTCACGATCCGCCGCCGGATTCGGATCGCCGCCGAAGTGATAGCTCACGCGGCCGCCGAAGATGATCCGGTTGTCCTGGGTAAGGCGAAAATAATTGAGTTGCGTACGCGTATCGTAGATGCCCTGGCGATTGTTCCAGCCGATGCGCGCCATCTGCTCGTCGCTCAAAGGCGCGGTCGCGACGATGTGATCGCGCACCTGCATCACGCGGCGCTTGATGTCGGTCACGCCCACATCCGCGGTACCGGTGCCGAGCAGCACACGCGGCGTTTCGATGCGGCCCGCCTGCGTGTGCACGATCATCGTCGCGCCGCGATCTTCGAGGCGCGTGATCGGCGAGTGTTCATGCAAACGCACCCCAAGTTTCAGCGCGGCGGCTTTCAGGCCCCACGCGAGCTTCGCCGGATGAATCGTGCCGCTGCGATTCTTCGACCACATCGCGCCCGCGAATAGCGGTGAATCGAGTTGTTCGCGAGCCCCTTTGCTGTCGAGCAGCACCACGTCGTGTCCGTGCGCCACGTGCAACTCGTAGTCGCCTTTCAGATGATCGAGGTGACCCGGGTCGACCGCAACCGTCATCTCGCCATTCCATTCGACGTCGGCTTCGATGCCGTAACTCGTCAACGATTCCTTGAAGCCGTCGAGGTTCTCCTGGCCCAGCTTTTCCAGCACGTCGAGGTCTTGCGGAAAGACCCGCGTTGCGTTCGGCAGACCATGCATCACCGAGGTGGAAATGATCCCGCCCGGACGGCCCGACGCGCCGTAGGCCACCTTGCCCGCCTCGACCAGCACGACGTCGAGCGAAGGATCCGCTTCTTTCGCCTGAATCGCGGCCCACAGGCCGGTGAAACCACCGCCAACCACCACCAGATCAGCGGTGGTCGGACCGATCAATTCCCGTTCGACAGCCGGCGCGCGCGGATTGTCGAGCCAGAACGGAAACAGCTTTACACCTTCAAATGCGCGCTTTACTGACTCGTTCATCTTGTTTGCCTACTCAACTTGAATACCATTGCGTTTACTGCGTAATTGTTGCTTCGGCTTTGCACAGGTGCGGCCTCGGTCTTGCCTGACCACACCTCGTCCAGCGGCCTCGAACACATTATTAACCCGCGTCTTGCGTGTCTAACGCCTCTTCGCGCTCGCGTTGCGCATCGCGCTGCTGCGGTCGCGACCCTGCTTGCGCATTCGCCTGCGCGTTCGCTTGCGTCTTCAACCGCGCCCCACCCGCCTTAAGCTTAGCCGCCGACACCACCGGATGCACGATCACATTGCGCTGCGAACCGCTCCTCAACCAGCGACGGCCAAGCGGCCCATATACACCGTCCGGTTCAGGAAAGCACTGCAGCAACGCGATATACAACGCGCAGGCAAGGGTCAGCGACACCGGCATGCTGATGTCGAGGCCGCCCGCGAGCTGCCCGAGCGGACCGACGAACTGATCCGGTAGATTGACGAAACAAAGACCCACCACCGCGCTCGGAATCCAGGCGCCCATCGCGCGCCAGTTCCAGCCGTGCGTGAACCAGTAATGGCCGCCGCGGCCGCCGCGATTGAACACCTGCAGATCGTCGGACAGATAGAAGCCGCGCCGCGTCACGAAGCCGATGATCATGATCACCATCCACGGACAACTGCAGACGTTGATCAGCACCGAGAACGTCGACACACTTTCGACCAGGTTGAACGCGAAGCGGCCAAGAAAAATGAAGCCGATTGCGAGGCTGCCGATCAGCAGCGTGGCGCGCACGCGGTTCAGGAACTTCGGAAACATGCTCGACATATCGAGCCCGGTGCCGTACAGCGCGGTGGTTCCCGTCGACATCCCGCCGATGATCGCAATCAGGCACACCGGCAGAAAGAACCAGTTCGGCGAGATCGTCAGCAGACCGCCCACGTAGTTATTCGACGCGATGAAATCCGGCGCCTTGCTGGCGATAATCGTCGCCGTGGCGAGGCCAAAGAAGAACGGTACGAAAGTGGCCAGTTGCGCGAGCATCACCGCGAGGATCGTGCGCTGCTTCGGCGTGTTCTGCGGAATATAGCGAGCCCAGTCGCCGAGCGTACAGGCGAACGACACCGGATTGCTCATCGCGACCAGCACGGCGCTCACGAAGGCCGGCCAGAAACCCACCGAGCCGAGCGCCACCTTGCCGGCGTACGCGCTATTGAACGGGCCGGCGAACGCCACGATGCCGACCACGAACAGCAGGCTCGCCGCCCACACGGCGATCTTGTTGACCCACAACATGAAGCGGAAACCATAGACGCAGACGGTCAGCACCAGCACCGCAAAGAGACCATACGCGAAGCTCAGCGTCATCCAGTTGACCGGCAATCCGAGCAGATGATTCGCGCCGCCCACGAGCGCGTCGCCCGAACTCCACACCGCCAGCGAGAAGAACGCGACCGCGGTCAGCACCGCAAGAAAGGAGCCGACGATCCGGCCATGAATGCCGAAGTGCGCCCCTGACGAAACCGGATCGCTGGTGCCGTTACGCGGTCCGAAGAGGCCCATCGGCGCGAGGATGCATGAACCGATCAGCACGCCGAGCACGATCGAATAAACGCCCGCCTTGAACGACAAGCCGAGCAGCACCGGAAAGCTGCCGAGCACCGACGTGGAGAAAGTATTGCAACCGCCGAACAGCAAGCGGAACAGATCGATCGGCCGCGCATAACGCGAGCGATCCGGGATGCGTTCGAAACCGAACGTTTCGACTTGAGTGATGCTGTTGCTGCTCATTGTCTCCGACTCCTGTAACGGCCAGGTCAATCACGATGGCTCGCCACGGGGATGCGGCGTCCACTTTTTTCAGATGTCTGGACGCCACTGTAAAGACAATCAGCGCGGGCAAAAATATCGGCCGCCCAACCTTTACTTCGATCTCGGGCGATGTAACCCGAAAGCCCCGTCAGATAAGGCGCCGCCGCTACAAAGAAAGGCCGCGCGGGGACTTCCACCGGGCCATGCGGAGTTCAAACGTCGAAGCGAATCGCGAGGATCCGCACCGTCAGACCGGGCTTGCCTGACGCGCCTGACGGCGCCGTTTCGCCGCAGCGACGGCAGGCAGCGGCACGGGCACCGCGCCGGACATGCCATGCTCGATCAGAAAATCGCGGAACAGCCCGGCGACATGCGGCAGGCGTTTATCGGACACATGCATCACGTACCAGTCGCGCTCGATCGGGTTGGCGGGCAAGGGCAACAACGCCAGCAAGCCGGCCGAAAATTCCAGCGAGCACGCATGCAGCGACAGAAACGCAACGCCCAGACCTGCCTCGACCAGTTGCTTGATCGCCTCGTTACTCGAGAGTTCGGAGCCGATATGCAGCTTGTGGCCGGCGAGCCGAAACAGATTCTCGACGGTCGAACGCGTGCCCGAACCCCGCTCCCGCACGAATAGATTCGCGCCTTGCAGATCGTCCAGCGACAGGCGCTTTTTCTTCATCAGTGCATGCGCAGGCGAGGCGACGAACGCCATCGGATGCTTCGCGAAGGCGGTAGCCACCGTGCGCAATTCGCGCGGCGCGCTGCCCATCACGGCGAGATCGATCTCGTGCGTGGCCAGCATGCGGATAATGTCGGCCCGATTGCCGACTTTGAATTGCACCTTCACTTGCGGACGCAACTCGGTGAAGCGCACCAGAAAAGGCGGGATCAGATATTCGGCGGTCGTGATCGCGCCGATGCGCAGCGTGCCGCCCTGCTCACCATGCAAAGCGGCGAGATCGTCCGCCGCGCCGTTCCATAGATCGAGGATTTCCAGCGCATAGCGCGCGAGGATTTCGCCCGCCGCGGTCAGCTGCACGCCACGTCCCACGCGCTGCAACAACGGCGCTCCCGCCGCCTCTTCGAGCAAACGCACCTGAAGCGACACCGCCGGCTGCGTGAGCTTCAATTCTTCGGCCGCGCGCGACACGCTGCCGAGCTTCGCGACCGTGTGCAAAGCTTTCAATTGACGGAACGTGGCGGCTTTTAACATAAGTGAAAACCTATATGTTCGGTATAAACATTAAATTGTGCTGCGGTTTTAGCCGATTCTATACTGGCCCGGACAGATGAGGCCGGTGAATACCGGGAATAGCCGGAACGCCTTCACCCGCTGAGCAAAGATAACTTCAGGAGGATACGAATCATGGCCGCAACCGATCAGCAAACACGCTCTGTCGCGCAAGCCACGCAGCCCATGTCGCACAGCGCGCCCACGGTAGCGCATCGCGTCGTCATCGTTGGCGGCGGCGTCGGCGGGCTGGGACTCGCTACGCGTCTGTCGGAAACGCTCGGACGCGCCGGTCGCGCGCGGATCGTACTGGTTGACCGTTGGCCGACGCATTTCTGGAAGCCCTTGCTGCATGAAGCGGCGTCGGGCCAGCTCGATCCGGCCACGCATCAACTGCAATATGCAGTGCAGGCGCAACGGCACAGGTTTGAATTCGAACAGGGCGAACTCGCCGCGCTCGATCGGACGAACCGGCACATCACGTTGAACGCGCTCTACGACGCCGACGGCCGCGAAATCCTGCCGTCACGGCAGCTTGCATTCGATACGCTGGTGCTGGCGATGGGCAGCGTCACGCAATATTTCGGCGTACCGGGCGCCGCCGAACACGCGTTGCCGCTCGATTCGGTCGCCCATGCGGAAGCGTTTCGCCGCAGGCTGCTCGACGCCTGCCTGCGCGCGAACCATGCGCGCCGCGCGCGGGCCGCCGAGGCCCACACGCCGGTGTCGATCAACATCATCGGCGCCGGCGCGACGGGTGTCGAACTCGCCGCTGCGTTGCGCGATACAGTGCGCCTGCTGAAGCATTACAGCCCGTTTTCACTCGACCCCGTGCGCGACTTTCGCATCCGTCTGATCGAAAGCAGTGAGCGCGTGCTGCCCGCTTTGTCCGAAACGATTTCGACCCGCGCGCAGACAATGCTCGGCAGTCTCGGTGTCGACGTGTTGAGCGCAACACGCGTCACCGAAGTCCGCGCCGATGCCGTGCTGACCAACCAGGGCGCGCCGCTCGCCAGCGACATCGCCATCTGGACCGCCGGCATCGCAGGGCCGCCCGTGTTGCGCACGCTGGACGGCATCGCGGTGAATCGCAACGCGCAGGTGCAGGTGAGCCGCACGCTGCAATGCACGAACGACGCGAATATCTTTGGACTCGGCGATTGCGCGGCCTGCCCTTCTGCTGACAACGCGGACGCGTTTCTGGCGCCGCGCGCTCAGGTCGCGCACCAACAGGCGCTGTTTCTGGCGCGTGCGCTCAAGTGCAGGATAGCGGGCGAGCCGTTACCGGAGTTCGTCTATCGCGACGCCGGCACGCTGGTCGGTTTCGGCCGCGAGGGCACGATCGGCAGCTTGAGCAACAGCTTGCTGACGCAACCGGTGTTCGTCGACGGCTGGCTGGCGACCGCCGTCTACAAGCTGATCTATCGCCGCCACGTGATGACGTTGACCGGCTTCGCACGCATGGCGCTCGATTCGGCGAGCCATTGGCTGCGGAGACGGGTGCATCCGGTGATCCGGCTGCATTGAGCAGTTTCGAACAGGCGCGGGGGGGGGCCGGCCCCAAGGGCCCCGCCGG
>NZ_JAQQEF010000054.1:0-15296 GCF_046027605.1 Paraburkholderia fungorum | reverse complement strand
GTTTGCTATTGACGGGAGTCGACATAAGGCGGGCTTCGAAGTGCGGATTAGAATAGATGTTCGACGGCATTGTAGCCCCAATTGCCGGCTCGATCCCTTCAATACGGGTACAACTGCCGCGACTGAAACAGCGCGAAAGACAGGATGTGGCGTGCTTCGTGGGGACGACGAACTGAAGCTGAGCCGAGTACCGATCGAGCGATAATCCCTGCGCATCTCCATACAATGCGCACCGTTAGCGGCTTTTTGCTGTACTTATCCGGTTACATTTACCGCTTGCACTCATTAATTGCCCATCGCCTCCATGCTCTCCGAGTTTTCACTGATCGATCGTTTTTTCGCCCGCCGCGCAGCCGACGTGGCGTCCCGTGCCGAGGAAGGTGAGCTCGGCATCGGCGACGACTGCGCGCTGCTCGCGCCGCGCCCCGGAGAAATGCTCGCGATATCGACGGACATGCTGGTAGAAGGCCGCCACTTCTTTCCCGATGTCGATCCGCAGGCGCTCGGTCACAAGGCGCTCGCGGTGAACCTGTCGGACCTGGCCGCGATGGGCGCGCGGCCCCAGGCGTTCACCCTCGCGCTCTCCTTGCCAAAGGCCGACGAAGCATGGCTCGCCGCGTTTAGCGATGGGCTCTTCACACTGGCCCGGCAATACGGCTGCGATCTGATCGGCGGCGATACGACCGGCGGTCCGTTGAATCTGTGCATCACCGTATTCGGCAGTGTGCGGCCGCAAGTTGCCCTGCGCCGCGACGCCGCGCAACCGGGCGATGACATCTGGATCTCCGGCACACTCGGCGATGCGCGTGCGGGCCTGGGCGTACAGCGCGGCGAGTGGTCCGCCGATGCCAGCGACACTGCGACGTTTCGCCGCGCCCTCGAACGTCCGGAGCCGCGCATTTTCCTCGGCCTCGCGTTGCGAGGCATTGCGCATGCGGCGCTCGACCTCTCGGACGGCCTCGCCGGAGACCTGCTGCACATCCTCGAACGCTCGGACGTGCAGGCCACGGTGAATGTCGACGCCGTCCCGCGCTCCGCCGCCCTGCGCCGTCTCTCGCCCGAGATCCAGCGACTCTGCACGCTCGCCGGCGGCGACGATTACGAGCTGTGTTTCACCGCGCCGGTTGCCGCGCGCGCGAAGGTGGAAGCAGCCGGCCGCGAGGCGGCGGTACCGGTTACGCGCATCGGTACAATAAGCGCTCTTCAAGCGGCGGCCGACCGCCCGGCGATCGGCTGGCGCGATGCCACCGGCGCGCCGCTCACTCTGACGTTGCAAGGCTTCGATCACTTCCATGCAGACTGATCCCCCGCTGGTCCCCGCCGACGATCTGATCGGCAGCCCGCCCCCCAACGCGTCCGGTCCGCGCGCACCGCGCCCGCAGCCGCGCCGCGCTACCGCGCGTTTCATGCTGTCGCATCCGCTGCACATTCTGTCGCTGGGTTTTGGCAGCGGTTTGTCGCCGATCGCGCCAGGCACGATCGGCACGCTGTTCGCATGGGCATCGTTCGCCGTCTTGAGCCGTTACCTGACGGTGGTCGAGTGGGGTGTCCTGATCGTCGCGGGATTTTTCGGCGGCATTGCGATCTGCGGCTTTACGGCGAAGAAGCTAGGCATCGACGACCCGTCGTCGATCGTCTGGGACGAAATCGTCGCCTTCTGGCTGGTGTTGCTGATCGTTACACCGGTCACGCTGACCGGGCAGTTCTGGGCGTTTATCGTGTTCCGCCTCTTCGACATGGTGAAACCGCCGCCAATCGGCTATTTCGATCGCCGCCTGAAAGGTGGCTTTGGCATCATGTTCGATGACCTGCTGGCCGCGTTTTTCACGCTGCTCGTGATTGCGCTCTGGCGCATGTCGGTTTAACTTCTGCCCGTTGGCCGGTACCGGTCGGCCTCGCTCCGCAGGCCACCGATCACCGCCAACCGGCTGCCTCCCGTAGCCATTCCCCGTTTTCCGGATTGACGCCATGCCGACCGATTCCGTGGTTCACCAGCTTGCGATTCGCGTGAGCAACCGTCTGCGCGATGAGCGCCTGATGCTCGTCACCGCCGAATCCTGTACTGGCGGCATGGTGGCGACCGCGATTACCGACATTTCCGGCAGCAGCGGCTGGTTCGAGCGCGGCTTCGTCACGTATTCGAATCAGGCGAAGTCGGAAATGATCGGCGTGCCGGCCGATCTGATCGAAAGGCACGGCGCGGTCAGCGAGCAAGTGGCGCGCGCGATGGCCGAGGGCGCGCTGCGCAACAGCCGCGCGCAGGTGTCGCTATCGATTACCGGCGTCGCCGGCCCGGGCGGCGGCACTGAGGCCAAGCCGGTCGGCATGGTGTCGTTCGGCTGGAGCAATCGGCTGCATACGTCGGTGGAAACCAAAGTTTTCAAGGGCGACCGCGAGAAGATCCGCGTGCAGGCCGCGGCGCACGCGTTGCGCGGCGTGATGGCCCTGCTCGACGAGCGCGAACATTAACTTCCGGTTCAACAAATCGAGGTGCCGCCCCCGATGCCCAACATATCCGCCTCGCATACCGCCAAAGACGCGTTGATCCGCCGCTTCGATCTGAAGCCGCATCCGGAAGGGGGGTTTTTCAGCGAGACGTACCGGTCCGCCGAGTCTGTGCAGCGCGGCGTCGATTCAATGCAGACGCGCTCGGCGTCCACCGCGATTTATTACCTGCTCTGTGACGGCGCGCATTCGGCATGGCATCGGATCAAGTCCGACGAAGTCTGGCATTTTTATGCCGGCGAGCCGTTGAACGTCCACGTGCTCGACGAAGCGGGCTCGCTGATCACACACAGGTTGGGCAATACGCTGATGCATCCGGACGCCGTGTTTCAGGCGGTGGTGCCCGCGGGCCTATGGTTTGCCGCGGAATGCGCGGACCCGGCGACGTTTGCGCTAGTGGGCTGCACAGTGGCGCCGGGTTTTGAATTCAGCGAGTTCGAGCTGGCGGATGTTGAGGCTTTGAAGGCGCAGCATCTGCAGCATGCGGCGTTGATTGAGCGCCTCGGGCCGGCCGTTTAAGCGGGCCGAGTAAGCGACAGAGTCAGGCCCGACTGCCGAGTGGCCCCGGCAGAAGCGAAAGCACATCGGTCGCTGGGGCCGCCCAAACGACAAAACCCGATTCAAAGGCCGTCTTTCAAGACGACCGCCACCTATCACCGGAACGCATTAATCCGGTCACGTGTTGCCATCGCGGCTTGCGCCGCGGCCTCGGCGAAATCCTCGTCCTTGCCGGCATAGAGAATGGCTCGCGAGGAGTTGATCAGCATACCCGTGCCGTTCGCCGTGCGGGCGGCGTTGACCGTCGCCTGAACATCGCCGCCTTGCGCGCCGATACCCGGAATCAGCAGCGGCATATCGCCGACGATGCCGCGCACCACTTCGATTTCCTTAGGGAAGGTCGCGCCGACCACCAGCCCGAGTTGACCGCTCGCGTTCCACTTGTCCGCCGCCAGTTGCGCGACGACCTGATACAACGGCCGGCCGCCCGTCTCCAGAAACTGCAGATCCGAGCCGCCCGGGTTCGAGGTCCGGCACAACACGATCACGCCCTTGCCCGCGTGCTCCAGATACGGCTCGATCGAGTCGAAACCCATATACGGATTCACCGTGACCGCATCCGCCTGATAGCGCTCGAACGCCTCGCGCGCATACTGCTCGGCGGTGCTGCCGATGTCACCGCGCTTCGCGTCCAGAATCACCGGCAAGCCCGGATGGTTCGCATGAATGTGCGCAATCAGCTGCTCGAGCTGGTCTTCCGCGCGATGAGCGGCGAAGTACGCGATCTGTGGCTTGAACGACGACGCATACGGCGCGGTCGCATCGACGATGGTGCGGCAGAAGTCGAAAATCGCTTCGGGACGGTTCGCGAGCGCGCCCGGGAATTTGCTGGGCTCGGGATCGAGGCCGACGCACAGCAGCGAGTTCGTGCGCTGCCAGGCGTCGTTGAGTGTCTGGATGAAATTGGACATGGTGAGTCTCGCGGCGAGCCGATAACGGAAGAGGCGCGTATTTTACCTGTCCTGCGCGGCAGGCCGCGGCCGCACGGCACCACGCGCACCAGCGGTTCGCCAGCGACTCGGCCGCTACTAGCCCGCTACTAGCCCGTTACTAGCCCGTTACTCGCCTACTGTTTGCGCCGCGACCCGCGCGCCCCCGGCGTCGAACGCAAACCGGTGCGTTCAACAGTGAAGCGGAACATACGCGCGAGGCGCTCGCCGCGTCTCAACATCGTCATACCGTTCTCGCACGCGCCGCCGGCCAGATTCATCGCGTTGATCGGATGATCGACCGGCTCGAAGCAGAAGAAGTCCTCACCCGGTGGCGTGTACAGCACGTAGTAGTCGGTGTCGGCGGCGATATTCAGCGACAGACGGCGCTTGGGCCACACCACCGCCGCCTGCCCGCTCCAACCCGTGAACGCGTGATTGACGATGGCTTCCGGCAGCGGATACGCCACGCCGAATTGCCATGCGGGCGGCGTCGGCACGTGACGCACCGGCAGCCAGTCGTCACCGGAGAGCCATAGGCCGCCGGCCGCCGCTGACAATTCGGTATCCGCGTCACGCACGAAAAAAGGATGCACGCCCAGCCCGAAAGGCAGCGCCTCGCGGCCGGTGTTCTCGATTTCCAGCGTGATGACGAGCGTGGCGCCGTCCAGCGTATAGGTTTGGGTCGCGCGGAATGCGTACGGTTTGCCGCCGTGACGATCGAGCGTCAAACGCACATTCTCGCGATCCGATTCCGCGACCTGCCAGGCGGAGAGCCAGCCGTCGCCATGAATCGGCAAGGGTTCGTCGGCGCGATTTTGCGGCACGTCGACACGCCGCCCCGCCACATTGAAATGACCGCCTCCGATCCGGTTCGAATACGGCAGCAACGGATAACAGGCGAGCTGGTTCGGCTGGGTATCCGCGCCGACATGGCGGCAGCGCCGGAAAATCGGCGTGAGCGCGCCGTCGTTGCGCCAGTCGAAACGGGTGACGCCGCCGCCGAGCGCCGGCGCGACGTCGAGGCGCAAGTGCGCGTTGGCGAGCGTAATGCAAGCGACATCGCCGCTCGTTTCGCCGACCGCCACCGCCGACGTGCTGGGCCCGGCAAGCACCGGATTGGCCGCCGCGTTGAGTCGCGCGCGTCGGGTCTGAGAAGAAGCGGAAACAAGATTCGCAACAGTCATATCTGGCTCCATCGAGAGGCGTGGGACGTTGCCGTCATTGCTGACGGATGCTATTGGGCGACTTTTTTAACCGGTCGCCTCTGGGTCCGAACTGCATGCTGCCGATTTGCTGCCACTGGTTTTGCGACATCAACTGCCGATTCGCCTTCAAAGTCACGGCTAAACCGTCCACCGTTACCGCCTCGCGAATGAGGCAGCGTCATTCTGCGCTATCTCGGCGAGCCTTGGAACACGGGCTCCGGCAAACCTTGTCGTGCGGGCGTGGCGATGAATACGCCGCCCGCCCCCGGATCGTCCGCGAGCGCGGCCGCGTCGAGACCGATGCGCGCGCTCGTGATGTACAGCGTGCCGAGTTCAGCGGGCCCCGGAGGAAGTCCTGTTGGGAGCCCGCCAAACGCTACGCAACTCGGTTGCGCGGTCGGCACCTCGACGCGCTCGGTTGCCACGCCGTCGGGGCCATACCGCACCACGCGCCTGCCGCCCCATTGCGCGTTCCACAAGCCGCCATCGCGATCGACTGTCGAGCCGTCGGGCTCGCCGCTCGCGTCAGTCAAGGTCGCGAATACGCGGTCGTTGGCGATGCTGCCGTCCGCGCGATAGTCGCACGTGCGGATGACACGGGTCGGTGAGTCGCAGTAATACATCGTCGCGCCGTCGGGACTGAACGCGATGCTGTTCGAGATCGCCGGCGCAGGCAGCGGCAACCGTTCCAGCGACAAATCATGATTCAGACGATAAAACCCGCCGACCGCATGCAGCGGCGAGCCTTCATCTTTCGTACCGAACACGAAACGACCCTGACGATCGCAGCGGCCGTCGTTCACGCGCGTGTTCATGCCGGGTTCGACGTCGACGATACGCTGCGTCTCGCCCGTTGCCGGATTGAAGAACGCCAGATGCGTCGCGAGGCCGAGCAGCAGGAAATCCGGATCGGCACACAGCGCGAACGTGGCGAGCCGCTCGGGCATGGGCCACGAGGTGCTGCTGCCGGTGCCCGGGTCATAGCGCCACAGGCGCGCGCCTTCAATATCGGTCCAGTAGAAGCGGCCGGTTTTCGCGCACCACGTCGCGCCTTCGCCGAGTGTGCATTTTGCGTCGAGCAACAGTGTCGCGCAGGGTGTAGGCGACCCCGCTGCCACTTCCACGCGGGTGTCCGCACTCACGCCCAGCCTCCGTCGACGATGAGGTCCTGCGCGGTAATCATCTTGCTATCGTCCGCGGCGAGGAACAGCGCCATGCGCGCCACGTCGGCCGGTTGCAGTTCAGCGTCGATGCACTGACCTTCCTTGATCGAGCGGCGGCCCGCGTCGTCGAGCCACAAACGCTTCTGCTTTTCCGTCATCACCCAGCCCGGCACCAGCGTATTGACGCGGATGTTGAAGTGACCGAGGTCGCGCGCGAGGCCACGCGTCAAACCCTGCACGGCCGATTTCGACATCACGTACACCGGATAGCCGCCGTTCTTCAGCATCCAGCTAATCGAGCCGAGGTTGATGATCGAGCCGCTGTTGGCCGCTTTCATATCCTCCATCACCGCTTGCGCCGTGAAAAACTGGTGACGGATATTCACCGCGATACCCGCATCGAAAGACTCGCGCGTCACTTCGCCGATCGTGTGACGCTTGTCGTTCGCCGCGTTGTTCACGAGCACCTGGATCGGTCCAAGCGCGGTTTTGACATCAGCGACCGCTTTTTGCAGCGCGTCGACATCGGTCAGATCGCAGGGCACGAACAGTGGCTTGTGTTTCGAATCGCCGAGCTCGTCGGCGAGCGCTTCACCCGCGGTCGCGTCGATATCGAAGAACGCGACGCGCGCGCCCTGCGCCGCGAAATGCTCGACGAACGATGCGCCGATACCGGTCGCGCCGCCCGTGATCAACACCGTGCGGTCGACGAGACTCGGATAGCGGGCAAACGCGTTGTCCGCGAGACGGTCGTTTGCATTGGCCGGAGACGACATCGTTCGATTCCTCTAGGAGCAAAGTGAGTGGATCGCGGTTTTAGTCGCGCGAGCCGCGGTTCTTTAACTGGTCGAGCAGCACGGCGGCGAGCAGGATCGCGCCGCGTACGAGGTACTGATAGAACGCGTCGATGTTCATCAGGTTCATCACGTTCTCGACCGTACCCATGATCAGCACGCCGATCACGACACCGGAAATCGTCGCGCGGCCGCCGAGCAGCGACACGCCGCCCAACACGCACGCCGAAATCACGTTCAGCTCGAAACCTTCCGCCGCGTTCGGCTGGCCGGAGGTAATGCGCGAAGCCAGAATCACCCCGGCCAGCGCGGTCACCGCGCCTTGAATCAGGAAAATATAGACGCGCGTGCGTTCGACATTGATACCGGCGAGACGCGAAGCTTCCGGATTACCGCCAATCGCCAGCGTATTACGGCCGTACACGGTCTGATTGAGCATCACGCCGAACACGATGAAGCACAGCAGCGTGACCCAGATCGGCAGCGATACGCCGAAGAAGCTCAAGCCGCCCAACGCGATGAACGTATCCGACGACACGCCCACCGCCTGCCCGTGCGAGACGATAAAGCCGAGACCGCGAACGATTTCCATGGTGGCCAGCGTCGTGATCAGCGCGTTGATGCGCAGATAGGCGATCACCGCGCCATTGACGAAACCGATCACGGCGCCTGCCGCCACCGCGGCGATGATCGCGATGAACGTATTGCCCGTGGCGTTCAGCACCATCGCGCACAGCACGCCGGCGAACGCGACCGTCGAACCCACCGACAAGTCGAAATCGCGCGAGGCCAGACAGAACATCATCGTGCACGCGACCATGCCGATCTGCGAAATCGACAGCGCGAGACCGAGCATGTTCTCGATCGAGAAAAAGTGATCGACCGTCAGCGACATCGTGACGAACATCACGATGAAGATCAGGATCAGGCTGTACTCGGTGATCTGCTGCCACCACTTGGCCTTGTCGTTCGACTGTGGAATCAGCGCTTCGGCCGCGCCTTTGGCGGCTTGTTGCGCGAGGTTTTCTCTGGCTTGCATTTTGAAGACTCCTCCCGTTCCCCACGGGTTGCCGGACTTTCGTCCAAATAAGGTTCAGGCCGCTTGCTCGGTGGCGGCGGTTGCGGTTCCGGGCAGCGCGGTCGAGCTTTGCGGCAACGCGAGGCTCAACACCGTTTGTTCCGTTGCATCCTGGCGTGCCAGCTCACCGGAAATCCGGCCCTGACGCATCACGATGATCCGGTCGGACACGCCGAGCACTTCCGGCAATTCCGACGAAATCATGACGATCGCGCAGCCGCGTTCGGCTAGCTGATAAATCACGTTATAGATCTCATGCTTCGCGCCGACATCGATCCCGCGCGTCGGCTCGTCGAGAATCACGACCTTCAGATCGGGCTCGGCCAGCCAGCGCGACAGAATCGCCTTCTGCTGATTGCCGCCCGACAGAAAACGGATCTTCTGACGGCGGCTCGGCGTCTTGATCTTCAGCAGCTTGATAAAACGGTCGGCGGTTTCCGCTTCCTTCTTGCGGTCGAGGAACATCCCCGCGCGCAAATAGTGACGGCGGCAACTGATATTGATGTTCTCCGACACCGTCGCCATGGCGACGATGCCTTCTTCCTTGCGGTCTTCCGGGCACAGCACGATGCCGTGTTTAATGGCTTCGCCCGCACTGCGCACCTTGATCGGCTTGCCGTCGAGCATGATTTCGCCGCCCTTCTTGTGATCGGCGCCGTACACGAGGCGCATCAGCTCGCTGCGGCCCGCGCCCACCAGACCGAAAAAGCCGACAATCTCGCCGCGCCGCACTTCGAAGCTGGCTGGCTGCGCAAGCGCGTGACCTTCGATCGCTTTCGCCGCGAAGCGCACGTCACCCAACGGACGTGCTGAATAGTTATAGATGTCGGAGATCTCGCGCCCAACCATTTCGCTCACGATGGTGTCGCGCGACACGCCTTCGAGTGTCGGATGCGAGGCAATCTTGCGGCCGTCGCGGAAGATCGTGCAGGCGTCGCAAAGCTCGTAGATCTCGTCCATGCGGTGCGAGATGTAGATCATCGCGCGGTTGTCGGCACGCAGATCGCGCACCAGCTTGAACAGCACCTCGGTCTCGCGATGCGATAGCGAGCTGGTCGGTTCATCGAGTGCGATCACGCGCGCATTACGCAGCAGCGCCTTGCAGATTTCGACCATCTGGCGTTGCGCGATCGAGAGCTTACGCAGCTTGGCGTTCGGATCGAGCGCCACGCCCATCGCTTCGAGGCGTTCGCGCACGAAGCGTTTCGCTTCGCGCTTGTTGACCCAGCCGAGCGAGTTCGGCAACTGGCCGAGCAGCAGGTTTTCCGCGACCGTCAGATCGGGCACGTATTGCAGTTCCTGGTGAATCACCGCAATGCCCGCCGCGATCGACGAAGCCGCGCTCGTAAAGCGCACCTCATTACCGTCGATCATCACGCGGCCCGAATCGGGCTGGTATTCACCGCCGAGAATCTTCAGCAGGGTGGATTTCCCTGCGCCGTTTTCGCCCATCAGGCCGTGCACCTGGCCGACGTTGACGTCGAAGGACACACCGTCGAGCGCGCGCACGCCTGGAAAGACTTTGCCGATATTGTCAAAACGTAGCGTCGCTGACACTTCGCCTCCTTTGTCGACCGGAGTTAGCGCTTTAACGCTGACTGCGGTCCCATGCAAGATACTTGCTGTTTTTGAATCGTGCTTTTTCAAGCGCCGCGTGGACGCAAAGCAAGCTTGTCTCAACTGCTCAACTTTTATTGCTGCTGCCGGCGCGCCCAATCCCTGGAGAAAGGCGCACCGGCAGTTCACTTCATGTCACGACCTGCTAGATCAACCCGCTTAGTTTGCCGCGAGGCCCATCTTCTGACGCACGTCGGCGACGTTGTCACGCGTCGCCAGCATGCCGGTCGTCAGTGTCAGCAGCGGCGGTTCCTTGCCTTGCGTGATCCAGTCGTACATCAGCGTCGAGGTTTCTTCGCCGTGGCGCTTCGGGCTGATGATGACCGTGCCGTAGAAGCCCGTCGGGGTCGGCTTCTTGAACTCGTTCAATGCCGAGTCCGAACCGCCGATGCCGATACCGATCATGTTGTCCGCCTTGAAGCCGCGGCCTTCCGCTGCGCGCACGGCGCCGAGCACACCTTCGTCGTTCAGCGCGTAGGCCACCCAGTGCTTGAACTGCGGGTTCTTCGTCAGCGCGATGTTGGCGGCGTTGAACGCGTTTTCCGTGTCCGTCTTCGCTTGCGGCGCGGCGATGATGTTCGCTTTCGGGAAGCCGGCGGCGATCAGTGCATCGGTCGCGCCGCTGGTGCGGTCATGCGCGGTCGGCAGCTGTTCGTAGGTCACGTCGATTGCGCCCACATCCTTCATGTCCCAGCCGCGCTTCTTGATTTCCGCAGCGAGACCGTCGCCGACCTGCTTGCCGATGTTGTACGCCGAGATGCCCATATGCGGCACTGATGCGATCGGCTTGCCCGCGCCGTCGACGAGGCGGTCGTCAACCGTCATCATCTTCAGGCCGTCGGCCTTCGCCTTCGCGACAATACCCGGTCCGAGCTTGACGTCAGGCGTGCAGATCACAAAGCCCTGGGCTTTCTGAGCCGACAGGTTGTCGATGGCGCTCATCACCTTCTCGCCCGACGGCGCGCCGATTTTCACCAGCGTGAAGCCCTTCTCCTTGGCGGCGATTTCCGCGAACTTCCATTCGTCCTGGAACCACGGTTCTTCCGGCTGCTTCACGAGGAAGCCGATCTTGACCGGGTCCGCGGCTTGCGCGACCGGCGCGTTGAAGAGCACACCCGCCGCCGCTGCTGCCAGCGTGAGGAAAATTCTTCGTTTCATGATGCGTGTCTCCTGACTAATTGATAACGAGAAGGTATCGGCCGCGTCTTCTTGTACCGGTTGTGACACACGCGGCCAGCGCGTCGTCCGGTGAAACCCTGGCTTGCTGTTGCTGCCGTTTGTTCTTGTTGCCCGTTCTTGTTGCCCCGTTCCTGTTGCCCCGTTCCCACTGTTCTTGCTCGTTGCTGGAACTGCCGGCCCCGCATCCTGTTGCGCGCCGCTCCGCCATGTTCAGTCGTGATACACCGCCGAGCGGCCGCCATCCACGGTGATGCAGCTGGCGTTGATGAACGGCGCTTCATCCGAGGCGAGAAACACCGCCGTCATTGCCACCTCTTCCGGGCGGCCGATGCGCTTCATCGGTTGCAGATCGAGCGTCGCCTGTTTCGCGGCCGTTGGATCGGCTTGTTCGTTCCACCAGTCGTGCGTCAGTTGCGTTTCGATGTACCCCGGTGCGATCGCATTGACCCGCACGTTGCGCGGCGCGTATTCGATGCCGAGCGCACGCGTCAAACCGATTACGCCGTGCTTCGCCACCGGGTACGGGAAACATCCCGGAATGATCTTGAACGCATGCGTCGACGCGATATTCACGATGCTGCCCGCGCCGCGTTCGACCATGCCCGGCAGCACCGCGCGGCATCCATTCCATACGCCGTCGAGATCGACCGCGAAGCAACGGCGCCAGTCGTCATCGGTCATCGTCAGCGGGTCGCAGAACACGTTGATGCCGGCGTTGTTGACCAGTACATCGAGCGCGCCGAACACGCGTTCGCCCTCGCTCACGGCGTGCTGAACGGACGCCGACTGCGTCACATCCGTCTGCACCGCCAACACGCGGCCGCCGGTTTGCGCCTTGATCTGCTCCGCCGTCTGCCGCGCGGTTTCGATATCGAGTTCGGCCAGCACGACCGCCGCGCCCTCGCGCGCAAACGCGAGCGCGATCGCCGCACCGATGCCGCGCCCGGCGCCGGTGATCAAGGCGACTTTGTCGGCGAGCCGCGTCATTTCTTCGCGCCTGCCCGGGCGATGCGCAACCCGTTGATGAACGCCTTCGCGTGCGAGGCGGTCACCGCCACGCTCTGACCCGGCTTGTACAGCGCCGAGCCGAGGCCGAAGCCATTCGCGCCGGCGCTCAGGAACGGGCCCATGTTGTCCGGCGTGACCCCACCGACCGGCACCAGCGGCACCTGCGCCGCGATCACCGCGCGCCACGCCTTCACGACCTGGCAGCCGAGTTGTTCGGCGGGAAACATCTTCAGCACGTCCGCGCCGTTTTTCAGCGCGATGAAGGCTTCATTCGGCGTCGCCACACCCGGCGCGCACGCCATGCCTTGTGCTTTCGCGGCGACGACGACGTCCGGATCGCTATGCGGCATCACGATCAGCTCGCCGCCCGCTGACTTCACGTCGTTGACGAAACTGGGATGCAGCACCGTGCCCGCGCCGACGATCGCATCCGCCGGCAACGCCTTGCGGATCGCCGCGATGCTGTCGAACGGCTGCGGCGAATTCAACGGCACTTCGATGATGCGAAAGCCGGCTTCGTACAGGGCCTGACCGTGCTCGGCGGCATCAGCCGGCGTCACGCCGCGCATGATCGCGATCAGCGGACACACGTCGAACGCGGCGATCAAACCCGCGTGCGGCATGTACGGGGCGGGCAGATTGATGTGAGGTTGCATGTCGGTTCCTTGTTTCGTGAGCGGTGGCGCCGCCGGTCAGCCGGCGCGTGCCGCTTGGGGCGCCGGATTGACGAGCCCTGCCTGAGTGGCGACGCGCCATAGGCCGCGCTCGGTAGCGTGCTTCACCAGTTCCGCGTGAGTGCAGCCGAATTGCGCGAGTGCCACGCGATAGCGTTCGCAAAGCGCTTCATTGCCGATCAGGCGCAAGTGCTGCCCGGCGAGCGAGGTTTGCTGTTGCGTCAGCGCGGCTTCGAGACCAGCCAGTTCGTGCCCGATCAACAGGCCCGACAGATAGTCAGGCTGCTGTTCGCGCGAAAGTTGTCCGGTCAGGCCGAGCGTGCGGGAACTGAATACGGTGGCCAGCAAGCCCTGCTGACCCTTGTCACGGGCGATCTTCACGCCGTGCAGGAATGCGTCGGTATCCGGACGATCCGGCGTGACCATCGTGCGGCCGAGGATGGTGTGCTCGCGCAATGCCGCGAACACCTCGCCGGTCATGAAGGTATGAAAACGTTCGATGCGGCCTGCCTGCACGACGGCCCATTTCGCGTGGGTGCCGGGCAAGCCGATCAGCGCGCGCTTGCCGCTGTCCGTGGCGCCCGATTCGCCCGATTCCTGACCGAGTGCGCCGAAGATCTGGGTTTCTTCGCCGCGCATCACGTTCGGCAGTTCGCCGCGCTGCAGGACGCCCGGCACGATGTGCAGCGTCGCGCCACCCGCGGCTTTTACGCGGACGATGCCGGCCACCAGCGCATCGGCATTCGCAGGCGCGTCGACATAGGGTGCCTCAACCCAGCCTTGCGCGCTGCCGACCATCCCTGCCGCGATCACCGGCACGGCGGCCGCCTGGTCGAGCCAGGCGCCGCACGCGTCGTCGAACGCGGCGTCGAAGCCGCCTTGCTCGGCGCTGCGCGGCAAATTCATGATGCCGGCCGTCGATGCGTGCGTTGCCAGCACCTCGCCGGCCGCGTCGTATAGATACGCGCGCAGCGACGTGGTGCCCCAGTCGAGCGCGATGAGCGCTGCGTGCTGGAGGTTGGCGGTGGCGTTTCTGTTGGCGGAGACGCTTCCGCTGGTGGCGCTTTCGCCAGTGGCGCTTCCGCTGGTGGCGTTTCCGTTGGCGGTAGCGTTTCCGTTGGCGTTGACCGCAACGTTAGTCACTGCCGGCATGGAGGAACCCGCTGGCTTCATCGCTTGATCCTGCGGGTTGCCGGTTGGGGGGCGCGCCAGCCGAGTTCTTCCGAGATCGCGCGCGCTTCGCGCTGCACGACCGGAATCAGTTCGTCCATGCGCTCCAGCGACATATAAGGAATGGTGCTCGCCACCGACAACGCAGCCACGACGGAGCCCGATGCATCGCGCACCGGTGCGGCGACGCAACGGATCGACGCTTCGTTTTCCTCGAGGTCGAAGGTGTAGCCGCCGGCGGCGTAGTTGGTCATGCGTTGCATGAACGTTTGCTGGTCGGGGCGATTATCCGGCTTGAAGCTGACGCCGGCGAGCGCACGACGCGATGCTTCGAAAAGCGACTGCCAGACGTCCGGCGTGAGGTCGAGCATCATGGCTTTGCCGATTCCCGTCGACGCCAACGGCATCCGATGACCGACGCGCGAGCGCATTTCGAGGCCACGCGTGCCGGGGATCTTGTCGATGTACAGCACGTCGTCGCCGTCGCGCACGCCGAGATGGATCGTGTCGAGCGTCTGTTCAGCGAGCGATTCGAGATGTTGACGCGCGACTGCGGTGAGCGGCATCTGTTCGAGCGCGATGGTGCCGAGTTCGATCAGCTTCGGGCCGAGCAGATAGCCGCCCTGCACTTGCCGCAGATAGCGCGCCTGCACGAGGCTGCTCACCAGCCGATGGGTGGTGCTGCGGGTCGTGCCGAGCGCGGCGCCAAAGGTACGCAGATCGCGCACGCCGGCAGCGGCGGCTTCCAGAATCGCCAGGCCGCGCAGCAGCGTTTGCGTGCCGGCTTGTTGCGGCGTGACGTCGAGCAGCGTGCTGGGCAAGGCGATTTCGTTGAGGACGGCCGGTTGCGCGCTGGCGCGGTGTGCTTTGGCGGCGTTGGCCGCCGGTTGCGGCACGGCGCGGCTCGCATGGTCGGCTTGCGGCTCCAGATCGGCTTTGGACGCGCTGGCGGCGTGAGTAGGCATCGCTTTGTTCATGGCGATCTGCTTTTGGGTGGTTTTTTGCGCTTACAGCGCGGGACCGGAGAGGAGGCCTGTTTTGCTCGCGGAACTGTGCGTGTTGCCGATGGCGCGGGCAGGCGGGTGCTGCCTTTGGGTATTAGGCATGGTTTGGCTTTGTCTCCGGTTTTATTTGCTGTCGCTGGCCGCGGGCTGTTTTGCTGGCTCGCGGTGCGGGTTGGTTTGGATTGTAGGGCGGTTTTTGAGAAAGCTCCAATATGTGAATGTTTGATTCATATAATGGGATTTGGCCATGCAGGTTAGGTCGTGCTTCTGCGGCACCCTCGGCTTTTGATTGCCCCCATGGGGCGGGTTTTTGTTTTGGCTTCTTTGTTTGCCTGTTCGGCGCTTGGTTGTCTGGTTGCCTATGGCGTTGGCCTTTCCTTGAAGTGGTTGCCTGCTCGGCGCTTTGTCG
>NZ_JAQQEF010000053.1:0-16446 GCF_046027605.1 Paraburkholderia fungorum | reverse complement strand
TCGCATGCGAAATGACGATCACTTTAATTATGTCAAATTGCTTGTTGGCCAGGAAAATAAGCCGCAAGACCCTGCCTTGGCAGATCACGCTATGGAACGCAAGGATGGGTCCCCAATCTTCTCAGACCTCGTCGCGGTCGCAGGCTTGGACCAGATTGGCATCCGCCGGGAATCCGGACTGGCCACAGACGTGGCCGGTCTTCCGCACGTTCATTGTTAGGCATGAATTAAGACATCAAATGATGCTATAATCGTGCCCTCGATAAACGGAGGCTGCTATGCGAACCACAATCGCGTTGGACGATGATCTGGTCTCCCGGGCTCAGGACTACACCGGCTTGAGCGAGAAGTCGGCTCTCGTGCGCGAAGCGTTGAAAGCACTTATCGAACGTGAAGCCGCGCGCAGGCTCGTCGCGTTGGGCGGCAGCCAACCGGGGATCACTTCCGCTCCGCGCCGTCGGCAGGAGGTCGAATGATTCTCGTGGACACGTCTGTGTGGATCGATCACATCGGGCAATCCGAGCCGATTCTGGTCGAGCTGCTGCTCCACGTCCGTGTCCGGATCCATCCATATGTGATCGGCGAAATATCGCTGGGCAGTTTGCGCGACCGCCCTGCCGTGCTTCGTGCTCTGAACGATCTGCCTCGCGTGCCCGTGGCTATGCCAGACGAAGTCCTATTTCTGGTTGAGCAACAGCAGTTGTTTAGCCGTGGGATCGGCTACGTCGATGCGTCGTTGCTCGCATCCGCGAAGCTCCAGCCTGGTGTGACGATCTGGACGCGGGACAAGCGGTTGAAGAAAATCGCCGACGAGCTTTCGCTGAGCGCGGTTCTCGAGCACTAGAAGGCGAAAACGGAAAAGTGATGGACGCGTCCGCGATCGGCGACATTATCGCGATCGCGGAAGATATCCCCGGCTACAGCTATCGGCAGACGATCATGAAGCAGGCCCGTGAAGTACGCAATTCCAGCACGTCTTGCGAAAGCGCCATTCCCCGCTGATCCGTGTTCGACGACTGTGCGTCGGGACGAAGCTATATCCGACCCTGTACATGCCCCTCCCCACAGCCGGACATGCCAGCCATCACGCCTTCGTACACGGTAGGTTCACAACCATGGACCGGTCAGACGCACGAGACCGAAGTGCCCGTAGAGGTGTGAGGATGGATAACTCCCGCCCCTCGAACGTCGAACCTTGTACTTGTTGCGCAACCACCGGCGCAACCGCGTAGCGGTGTAGCTGTCGAGTGCGCGATACGCGCGTCTGTCCGAGCCTACCTTGAAGTAGTTCGCCTAGCCGCGTAGCGAGCGGTTCAACCTGCCCACTAGCTCCGTGGTCTCTTGCCACGCCGTCTTGAGCGCGGTCATCGCATGAATCTTCTCGACCATGCGCCGGGGCATTGACCTTACCTACGAAACAGTGCGCCGCTGGTCAGTGAAGTTCGGCCTGGGTATCGCCCGGCGCATCCGCTCTACCGCGCTGGCCCGAGGCGATAAGTGGCACCTCGATGAGGTGGTCGTGACGATCAACGGCAAGAAGCACTGGCTGTGGCGCGCGGTAGACCAGTACGGTGCGGTGCTCGACGTACTGGTACAGAGCCGCCGCGACAGGCACGCGGCCAGGCGGCTCATGCGCAAGCTGCTCAAGAAGCATGGTCGCGCTCCCCGTGTGTTGATCACCGACAAGCTCAAGAGTTACGCCGCGGCAAACAGGGACCTTGGGCTGAACGTGGAACACCGGCTGCACCAAGGACTGAACAACCGGGCGGAGAACTCGCACCAGCCAACGCGGGTGCGCGAGAAGGTGATGCGCCGCTTCAAATCAGCGCGGCACCTGCAGCGATCCACGTCGGTCCACGACCAGGTGGCAAACCTATTCATGCACTGCCGCTACAACGCGAACGCACAAGACAAGCGGCAGGCTCGCACGCAGGCTTTTGAAGCGCGGGAAACCGTGACCGGCAACTCAATGCTGGATAGCCTTGTCGCATAAATCAGGAATACTGATGTTTTGCGTCTTCACTCGCTCAATCATCACAATGTGACAGTACCCGTCGAAGGGCTCCATAGCAGCGCAACGGCTATGCCCGGCTGTGCGACTAATGTCTCATGCAGCATGAACGCTATGACAGAATAGGACGTGGGATGGCCGCTGGCGATCGTTCTTCTCTTACCGACGTTGCTGCTCTTTGCGTCGGCGCGGCTGCGGTGAGCTTTCAAATGCTATAGAGCGAGCAAAGCCGGGAAGCCGATCGGACTTTGTGACGCTCGCCTGCTGCGTGGCCTACTGAGCGGTCTGCTGACGTTGATACTCGTCGTGCTTCATTTGCATGTAGTCGGCGCGGCTGACCTCATGCAATTGCTGCGGATACTGCTCGGTCGCATCGAACCAGTCTGTGAGGCGTTTGTCGAGGCGGGCGTTGGGGGGCCTCGAAAGCGCAGCAAGATAAGCGTCGATGGCGAGGTAATAGCGCATGGTATTGCGTTCCACCAGACCGCGCACGCCGCCGATATATCGCGTCTCACCCGTCGAGGGATCAGGCACGGAGGAAAAGCCAACCTTGTCGCTGCCAATCGTCGCCAGATAGGTTTTCATCGCAAGCCGTCCCGCCATGCCGTAACCGTAGGCGTAAGTCAGATGGATAAAGGTGCGGCTGTCGCCCACGGGTATCGCCTCCAGCACAATACGATAGTCTTTCGTGCTCAGCGGACCCGTGGCGGCGGAGAGCTCCACGCGAAGATAATCCGGGGTGCTGGCTGCCGGGCGATAGTTGAATTGCACGCGGTAAGACGAGGACAGCGACTCCTCCGTTTTCTTGCCGATGTTCACCGCGAGGACCGTACCGCTGGCGCTCGGCGATGCATGGCAGTACTTGGTGTTTAGGTGCAGGATCAGCACGTCGCACCAGTTGGCGGGGCCCTGAGGCGGGTCATTGAGCGCGCCGTTGACCGTCGCGAACGGATAGTTGAGCACACCGTAAATATCGCCCTTGAGCGCCGAGGGCAACTCCTGCGATTCGAGGTACAGCGGTCGCTGGAACTGATTGTGCGCGAACTGCTGCGTCAGACTCCGGTATTTGTCGCGCAGGCTCGCCGCGTTGTCGGCCGTTTGCGCGAAGGCGTTCTGGCTCAGGCAGCAGAACACCGTCAGTATCGAGGCCATCAACCGCTTCCGCGCGCTCTGGTTACCGGCCGGGGATCTGACAAACGTGCCCATGGACGTCCTCCTACATTTCAAGCCTGTTCCATGCGCGATCTGTGCGGGCGAGCAACAGGCGCGCGGTAACCTGGCCGCTCTATCAGCCGGCTTCGCCCACCTCTTTCGGATCGGGCAGTTTTTCGCCGCTATTCGGCTTCGGCGGCGCCGGTTCATTCTTCAGCGACTCTTTCTGTTCGTCGCTCAACCGGCGGTCCGCGGCCGTCGGATCAGACTCGGTTTGACGTGGCGGTGTTGGGCGTGCGGACTCGGTAGCCATATAAACTCCATTTCGATGGGTAGACTGCTGACGATCAGGTGCATGATCCTTTATGCAGAAGCATGCGGCGTGCCACAGTCCAGTAAACTTGCCCCGGTTCGCCGACGAACATCTTTTGCGCTCCCGCCATTCCCGGTTTCGTCGAGCGGTCGTGTGTGACGAACCGGTGTGACGGGACGGAAAGCACCTACAGCGACACCTGTGCACCGGCAGTCAGGCGATCAACACCTCGTGAATTGAAGTCTGGAACGCGCCGCCGTTCATTGGACCACCACCAGCCACGTGAATTGCGTCTGCGATGACTGCGGTCCCCATGCCGTGCCGAGGCGTGAGCATCGTCGCATAAGCTTCCCACGAGTCGCTGAGCGGATCGTAGGCTTCCGTCTGTCCGAAGACGCGGCGCGTGCCCTCGCCGCCCACATGCCATGTGTCAGTGCGCGGATCGTAAGCTTCGTGCCAATCCACAGAGCGGGTATCGCGACCGCCTATTGCATGAATCAGGCCGTTTGCGGCCACGACGGAGATAGCACCGCGGGAGCCGCGCGACAAAGGACGGACGGCATGCCAGCGATCGTCGGCCACGACGTACGCGTAACAATCCGGTGTCGCGATGCGATTCTGCTCGACGAAGCCGCCCATGGCGTGGATCACCCCATCCTGGGCGGCGACGCCGATATGATTGGCGCCTCGCGGGATCGGCGCCGCATCGAACCAGGCAGCGCGCGCGGCATCGAACACATGGTGATATGCACGCGCGACCTGGCCTGCCCCGTAACCGCCAATCACATGCATGCGATCTCCCACTGCCGTCGCCCACGCCATCTCGCTACGCGGCAGCGGCAACGGTGTGCGCTGGTCCGCCCCTGAGAGATCCTCAAATCAACCATGCTAGACGAAACAGTCCGGGCATATGTATTGGCGCACACCGGCCCCAATGTCACCCGCCAATCCTCGCTACCTGGCAGTGCGGTATTACTCCGCTTTCTGGGTGTTGCGGGGTAGTCCGTATAGAGGAACCGCATCGGCAGCCCTGCTTCGTTGATGGCCGCGGAGCGCGCGGCCCAGGTCAGGACTCACGACACCCGCGCCAGTGTCGCCTCGTCGCGTGGGGCCGGCAAACAGAACATGCCTAGTGCGCCGATCAGCAGAATCGCGCCGATCCCGTAAAGGCCCGCCGCGAAGCTGCCGGTCGAGGCCTTCAGAGAGCCGATCAGGATCGGGCTGACGAAGCCGCCTAACTGACCGAGCGAACTCACCAGCGCCAGCCCGGCAGCGAGAGTCGTCGCCGACAGATATTGCGTGGCGGCCGCCCAGAACGTCGCAAAGCCGGAAAAGATGCCGATCGCTGCCAGGGACATCGCCACCAGCGCGATTGGCAGACTGTGAGACGCTGCGCCCAGCGCGGCGATGCCGATCGCGCCCGCCAGCAAGGACGCCATGCAATGCCAGCGACGCTCGGCGGTCTGGTCGGAGTGGCGTCCCATCAAGACCATGCCGATGCCGCCACACGCATAGGGAATCGCGGTAAGCCAGCCGATCTGCACATGCGTGCCACCGACGAACACCGATTTGATGATGGCGGGAATCCAGAAAGAAATGGTGATCACGCCGGCCACCAGTGCGAAGTAGATCAGCGTCAGCACATAGATGCGGGCGTTTTTCAGCAGGACGAGCAGACTGCGCCAGTCGCCGTGCCGGCCCGCAGGGTGGTCGTCGACCAGTGCCCGCTCCAGAACCTGCCGCTCGCGGGTGCTGAGCCAGCGTGCGTCGGATGGACGATCGTCGAGGATTAGCATGACGGCAACGCCGAGCAGGATCGACGGCAGACCTTCGATCAGAAACATCCATTGCCATGCGGCCCAGCCGTTCACACCATCGAAATTTTGCAGAATCCAGCCGGACAGCGGGCCGCCGAGCAAACCGGAAAAAGCCACCGGCGTCATGAACAACGCGACGATCTTCGCGCGCCGTTGCGCGGGAAACCAGTACGTCAGATAGAGAATCACGCCCGGAAAGAAGCCGGCCTCCGCCACGCCCAGCAGGAAGCGTAAAGCATAGAACGATTCCGGCGTGTGCACGAACATCATCGCGCTAGAAATTGCGCCCCACAGAATCAGGATTCGCGACAAGGTTTTACGAGCTCCGATCTTTTCCATCAGCAGGTTGCTCGGCACCTCGAACAGCAGATAGCCGATAAAAAAGATCCCGCCACCCAGTCCGAAAATGGCGGTCGAAAACTTCAGGTCGCTGCTCATCGACGCCTGCGCGAAGCCGATGTTGATACGGTCCACGTACGCCGCGAAATAGCACAGCAGCAGCACGGGAATGAGCCGCCACGATACCTTCGTATAGACATTGTCTACAGCGGGTTCGTCGTCCTGAACAACGGTTGGTGCTATTTCCATGATCTCCTCCAGATTGAATCCGCCCGGCTGATCCGTGGACGCCGGGGGTTGGTTTTTTATCTGACTGCTGCATGACCGATCAACGGGTTCAGGCCGGTGTGCGTGACATGCCCCAGCAGCTTGCGCCCGAGCGTGCTCTCGCATGTGTTGGCGAGCCCGAGCAGAGCTTGCAGATCGATACCGGTTGCGATACCCATCGACTCGAACAGATTGACCAGATCTTCCGTGCAGACATTGCCGGTGTAACCGCCGCCATAGGTCAGCCCGGCCGGGTGTCCGCCCACGCCCCCGAGTGCCGAGTCGAAATAGCGGACGCCGGCTTCATAGGCCGCCACGCAATTCACAAGGCCGGTACCGCGCGAATCGTGAAAGTGCGCAATGAGTTGCGCCTCCGGACACGCCCGTTCGATCTGTCCGACCAGCGCCGCGACACTTGCCGGTGTCGCCATGCCGGTCGTGTCGCCCAACGCGATCAGCTGGATGCCGAGCGACAGGAATATCTCGACGTCGCGCAGTACCTGCGCAGGATCGACATAGCCTTCGAACGGGCACCCGAACGCCACCGAAATGGTGCCGACGATCCGGAAATCGTCACCGGCCCGCGCGCGCATGCTGGCAACGTTGTCCCACTGATCCGCACGACTACGTTTCAGGTTTTTCAGCGAATGCGATTGCGACGCGGAAACCAGAAAGCTGATTTCATTCGCGCCGAAGCCGGCCTGGCGATCCGCGATGGCCCGCTCGACGGCGCGCACGTTCGCGCAGGTCGCCTTGTAGAACACGCCGGGCTTGCGCGGCAACTTTTGCAGGACTTCGCTGGCGTCGGCGAATTGCGGCACGACCTTGGGATTCGAATACGAGGTCGCCTCGATCCGCTCGAATCCGGCAGCCGCGATCTGCTGGATCAACCCGGCCTTGACGCCGGCTTCGAGCACCTGAGTTTCGTGTTGCAAGCCGTCGCGCGCGAAACATTCGCAGATCACCACGTCGCGGTTTGCGCTCGCGGGCGGCCGGACAGCAGACAGGTTGGCCAGATCGTTCATTGGGCCGCCTTTTTACCCAACCCGCGCATCATCACGTTCGCATCGCGGCCGACTGCCAGCGCTTCTTCGAACGGCAGATTACTGACACGATAGAAGAGCCGCTTGGTGGCCTGCATGGCTGCTGGCGACCAGCCGGCGAGCTGCTCGGCCAGGCTGATCGCGCGATCGCGCAACTGACCGGCCGGCGCGCATTCGTGTGCGAGCCCGAGCGTGACGGCAGTCTGAGCGTTGAGAATCCGGCCGGTCGAGACCAGCCCGAAAGCAGTTTTCTGACCGACCTGGCGGACCAAATTCGCCATCACGATCGCCGCGACTATGCCGTGCTTCAATTCAGGATAGCCGAGCCGCAAGTCGTCGGCGACGATCATCAGATCGCAGGCGAGCGCGAGGCCCGCGCCGCCGCCCAGCGCATTGCCTTGCACCGCGGACACGATGGGTTTCGTGGTGCGCGGAAAGGCGGCATGCAGGGATGCGGTCAGGTCGGCACGGCGGTTTGCGGCATTCGTACCCGCTCCGCTTTCGCCGTGGCCGCTGTCCGACAGCGAAGCGAACTCGCTCGTGTCTGCCCCTGCGCAGAATGACCTGCCCATGCCGGCCAGCACGATCGCGCGACAACTGTCGTCCGCTGCCGCCGTGCTCAACGCATCGACCAGCGCAGCGGTCAAGCCGGTATTCAATGCGTTATGTTTCGCCGGGCGGTTCATCGTCAGGACCCGCACGGCGGCGTGATTCTCCACCAGAAGCTCTTCCATCGTCGTTTCCATCGAAAGCAGTTAGAGAATCAGACGGCGGGCGCGCTCGTAAACACGACCCGTTGTTCGATCAGGCGCGTGATATCGGTCTGCGGCAAGCCCATTTCCGCGAGCACCGCACGGGTGTCGTGGCCAAGTCGCACCACCGTCATGCGCCCCCCTTCGTACGATCCGGGGCGCAAGCCAGGCACCTCCGGCAGCGGCAGTCCTTCGAGAGCGTCGGGGCCATCGAGCGTGAGCCGCCCGAACACCTGCGCATGCCGAACCTGCGGATCGTCGACGAAGGCGTCGTAATCGTTGACTGCCGCGCACAACACGTCTTGCGCCTGCAAGCGCTCGACCCAAAGGGCCGTGCTCTCGCCGCGCAATACCTGTGCGATTCGCGCATTGATATCCGCTGCATGCCGCAGTCGCTGTTCGTTGGTGGCCCATTCCGCGCGGCTCGCCCATTCGTCCTGACCGAGTGCACGGCACAAGCCGAAGAACATTTCATTTCGCAGGGCCGTGACGTTGATGAAGCCATCGGCGGTCTGGAACGTGCCGGACGGCACCGTGACCGGCACCCGCGTTTCGCCCGCAAACATGAAATGGTCGAGGATCGGGATCGTTTGTAACGAGGCCGCGACTGCCAGCAGCGAGATGTCGAGGCGCCGGCCGAGTCCTGTGGTCGCGCGAGCATACAGCGCCGCGCCCACGCTCTGCGCGGCATACACGCCGCAAGCGGCATCCACGGCGAGCATGCCGATGCGGCGCGGCGTGCCGGCGCCGTCGCGGTTCATCACCATCATTCCGCTCAAGGCCTGGATGACCGAGTCCGAGCCCGCGCGGGCCCGGTAGGGACCATTGGGTCCGAACCCGGTGATCGACACCACAACGAGTGCGGGGTTACAGGCGTGCATCGCCTCCTGCGACAGACCCAGCTTGTCCATCACGCCGGGCCGGAAGCTTTCGATCACCACGTCGGCTCGCTCCACGCATTGCAGCAGCAACGCGCGCCCTTCCGGCAGGCTCGCGTCGATACAGATCGCCCGCTTGCCGACGTTGGCGCCGATGCTGAGCGCCGTCAGTCCGTCCTTGCCGCCGCCCATCAGGCGCGCCCAGTCGCCGGCCGGCGGTTCGACCTTGATGACGTCCGCGCCTTGCCGCGCCAGCAGGCAGCCGCAATACGGGCCGGCGATACCCTGACTCAGGTCAAGGACGCGCAGGCCCGCGTAAGGAGCATCCACGTCACTACTCACGGCAGGTCCTCCGCCTCTTCCAATGGCACGGGCAGGTGCAACACGCCGCTTTCCGCCAGCGCGTCGATCCGCGCGTCGGAATAGTTCAGCTCGCGCAACACCTCGGCAGAGTGTTCGGCAAAGCGCGGGGGACGCAGGCGCACGCCGCCTGGCGTTCGCGACAGCTTGGCCGGCACGCCAATGCCGTCGTAGCCGCCCAGCGACACCCGCATATCCCGATGCAGCGTATGCGGATCGGACAACGCCCTGCCCACGTCGCGAATCGGTCCCGCCGGTACACCCGCGGCGGTGAGCGACGCGCACAGCGCTTCGCCGTCGGTCTGCCTGAGTTCGGCGTCGAGCAGTTCGCGCAGCTGGAGCCGGTGCTGGATGCGTGCAGGGTTGGTACTGTAGCGGGCATCGGCAGCGAGTTCAGGTCGGCCGATGGCCTGCGCGAACGAACGGAACTGCCGGTCGTTACCGACGCCGATGAAGACATCGGTCGAGGCCGTCGAAAATTTGTCGTACGGCACGATGTTCGGATGACCGTTGCCGAGCAGCGGTTGCGGTTTTCCTGACATGAACCAGTTGGCGGCCGGCGGATGCAGCAGGGTCAGCGCGACGTCGTACAGCGCGATATCGAGAAACTGTCCGTGACCGGAACGCTCGCGTTCGAACAGCGCGAGCAACACGCCGATCACGCTGACCTGGCCCGTCGCCAGATCGATGATCGGCACGCCGATGCGGGTCGGCCCGCTGTCCGGATCGCCGTTGATGCTCATGAGGCCCGACATCGCCTGCACGACCGCATCGTAGCCGGGCATCGCACCCATCGGACCGTCTTCGCCGAAGCCGCTGATCCGGCAGTAGATCAACCGCGGAAAGCGTTCTTGCAGTACCTCGGCAAAGCCGAGCCCCCAGCGCTCCATCGTGCCGATCTTGAAGTTTTCGATCAGGATGTCGGCATCCTCCAGCAGATCGAAAATGATCTCGCGCGCCTCTTCGCGCGTCAGGTCGAGCGCGATGCCGCGCTTGTTGCGGTTCACGCCCATGTAGTAAGACGCACCGCCGTCGCGAAACGGCGGGCCCCACAACCGCGTGTCGTCACCTGCCGGCGACTCGACCTTAACGACATCCGCGCCGTGATCCGCGAGGGTCTGCGCACAGGCTGGTCCTGCCAGCACGCGCGACAGATCGACCACCTTGATTCCGCTCAATGCGCCATGGGTGCAGCTTTGCATCGGAGATTCCTTGCCACTGCTCTGGTTGGGAAAGGCGCCGGCGTTCATGCTGGCACCTCGAGTTCGAGTTCGATCAATACCTTGCCGGTGGCGACTGATTGCCCGGCGGCCACGAGAATCTGCGTGACGCGGCCGGCCGCGGGGGCGCTGTGTGTGTGCTCCATCTTCATCGCCTCCACGGTGAGCAGATCGTCACCCTGCTGGACCGCATCGCCCACGGCGACCAGCAGCGCCGCAACACGGCCATTCGACATGGCCCGCACGCGGCCGTCGCCGCTGCCTTCGTCGGCCTGCGAGGCGGGCTGGTAAGTGGTGTCGATGAACGACGACGCACGACCGTCGAGTTGCACGTCGATGCGCGAGTCGGCGAGGTGCCAGAACGCCTGACGATCCACACCGTCGAAAATGAAGCGCACTCGTCCCCCGTCGATCCGCATCTGCGAGATGGCGATACGATGCTCGTCGAGCGCCACGAGCAGCCCTGCGTTGCCCGTCGGCGTCAACAGCAACGCATGCGTGTGAGCGGTCTCGTCCTTCAGGTGCACGGTCGACGCGCGCGCGCCGCATGCCTGCGCGCCCTGCACCAGCAGCGCGCCGGCCAACGCTAGCGCGAGCGGATCGGCGTCAGTACGCTGCGCGACCAGCACTTCGGGATGCGCCTGCAAAAAGCCCGTATCGACGCCGCCCGCCACGAACGCCGGATGCTCGAGACAGCGGATCAGCGTCTGCCGGTTGGTCTTCAGGCCGAACACCACCGTGTCGCGCAGCGCATTCAACAGTTTGCGGCGCGCGTCCTCACGCGTCTTGCCAGTGGCGATCAGCTTGGCGAACATCGAGTCGTAGTACGGCGACACGACGCTGCCCGAATCGACCGCGTGTTCGACGCGCACCGTGTCCGGCACCTCCCAGCGGTCGATCGAGCCGCTTTGCGGCATGAAACCGTTGGCCTCGTCTTCCGCGCACAGGCGCACCTCGATCGAATGCCCGGCGATACGGATATCCGATTGCGTCAGACTGAGCGGCTCGCCCATCGCCACGCGGAATTGCCATTCGACCAGATCGATATCCGCGACCGCTTCGGTCACCGGATGTTCGACCTGCAGTCGCGTATTCATTTCCATGAAATAGAACTCGCCGCGGGCATCGAGCAGAAATTCGAAGGTGCCGACGCCTTCGTAGCCGAGCTTGATCGCTGCGGCCACTGCCGCGGCGCCCATCCGTTCACGTGTGGCGACGCCCAGATGCGCGGCAGGCGCTTCCTCGATCACTTTCTGATGGCGACGCTGCACCGAGCAATCCCGCTCGCCCACATGTACGCCGTGCCCGTGCTGATCGATCAGCACCTGGATTTCGATGTGGCGGGGCTGCGTGACGACGCGCTCGACGATCATGCGGTCGCTGCCGAACGCGTTGCGTGCCTCGGAGCGCGCCGAGTCGAGCGCGCGCTCGAAGTCCGACGCCGCCTGCACGATCCGCATGCCGCGCCCGCCACCGCCGGCGGTCGCCTTGACGATCACGGGAAAGCCCAGCTTCGCCGCTTCCTCCGCCAATGTGCGGTCGTCCTGCGCGTCGCCGTCGTAGCCGGGAATGCACGGCAACCCGGCTTCGCGCATCAGCGCCTTGGCCTGCGCCTTGTCGCCCATCGAGCGGATCGCGTGGGCCGGCGGCCCGACAAAGATCAGGCCGGCCGCCACGCAGACTTCGGCGAACGCGGCATTCTCCGAGAGGAAGCCATAGCCCGGATGGACGGCATCCGCGCCGCTCTTCAGCGCGGCCGCGACGATGGCCGCGATGTTCAGATACGAATCGGCGGGGGGCGCCGCGCCCACGCAGACCGCTTCGTCGGCATTCGACACGTGCAGCGAATGGGCGTCGGCGCTCGAATAGATCGCGACCGTGCGGATGCCCATCGCGCGAGCCGTGCGCATGATGCGCATGGCAATCTCGCCGCGATTTGCGATCAGAAGCTTGTTGATACTGCGCATCGAACGATTCCCTTTGATCGAAAACGGATCGGCAAGGCCAGCGGCTTGCCGTGTGAATGAATGCAGGGGCCGCGCATGGCGAGCGGCGCCAGGGCGCGCTCAGCGACGCCGATCAGCGCTCAAGGTCGCGCCACG
The DNA here is from genome assembly GCF_046027605.1 of Paraburkholderia fungorum. Taxonomy (GTDB): domain Bacteria; phylum Pseudomonadota; class Gammaproteobacteria; order Burkholderiales; family Burkholderiaceae; genus Paraburkholderia; species Paraburkholderia fungorum_F. Next base: position 4,192 of record NZ_JAQQEF010000053.1, on the reverse strand, counting down.
CCGAACTGCATCGGCGACACCGTGCGACTTGCCGCGTCGCGGCAGATTTCCAGCACGCTGGCGAGCACCCGGCGCGTATCGCGCGGATCGATGATCCCGTCGTCCAGCACATGCGCGCTGGTCGTGAACACATCCATCTGGCTTTCGAAGTTCGCGATCACCTTGTCGGCGAGCGCCGCGAGCCTCGCCTCGTCGGCCTCACCGGTCTTACGGATCATGGCCGCGCGGCTCACGTTGACCATGGTCTGCGCGGCCTGCTCCGCGCCCATCACCGCGGTCTTCGCATTCGGCCACGCGAAACAGAACCGCGGCTGGAACCCGCGCCCGCACATCGCGTAGTTGCCGGCGCCGAACGAGGCGCCGCAGAACAGCGTGATTTGCGGCACGTTCGCATTAGTGATCGCCTGGATCATCTTGGAGCCGTGCTTGATGCTGCCGCCTTCCTCGAACGCGCGCCCGACCATGAAACCGGTGGTGTTGTTCAGATACAGCAACGGCGTATTCGACTGGCAGCAGGCCTGGATGAAGTGGGTCGCTTTCGCGGCGCCTGACGGTTCGATCGGCCCGTTATTGGTGATGATGCCCACCGGCATGCCATGAATCGACGCATGGCCGCAGACAGTGGCCGATCCGTACAGCGCACCGAATTCGCGAAAGTCGGAGTCGTCGACGACACGCGCAATCACCTCGCGCATGTCGACCGGGCGGCGATGATCGTCGGGCATGATGCCGAGCAGTTCGTCCGCGTCGTAGCGCGGCTCGCGAAACGCCTGGGCCGTCGCGGATGTCGTTCGCCGATTCCAGTCGAGCGAGCCGACGATTTCGCGGGCTATCCGCAACGCGTCGCGATCGTCTTCCGCGAGGTAATCGCCGAGGCCAGTCATGGAGGTATGCATTTCCGCGCCGCCCAGTTCCTCGTCGGTGGCGATCTCGCCGGTGGCCGCGAGCAGCAACGCGGGCCCGGCGAGAAACGCCCGCGATCGCCCGCGCACCATCACGACGTAATCCGACAAGCCGGTCTGATAGGCACCCCCCGCCGTCGATGCGCCATGCGTGACGGTGATGACCGGCAACCCCGCTGCCGAGAGCCGCGCGAGGTTGCGAAATTTCTGGCCGCCGTGCACGAAGTTTTCGACTCTATAGGCGAGCAGATTGGCCCCGGCGCTCTCCACCAGTTGCACGAAAGGCAGCTTGTTTTCGAGTGCGATGTCCTGAATGCGCAGCAGCTTTTCGAGGCCTTTGGGCTGAAATGCGCCCGCATCGATACCCGAGTCCGACACGCTAACCATGCAGCGCGCGCCCCGAATGAAACCGATACCGGCGATCAGCCCGCCACCGCCGATCACTTTGCCGTCCGCGCGCGGCGCACCTAGTCCGTAGCCCGCGATCGTGGACAACTCGAGAAACGGGGAATTGCGGTCGAGCAGCATCGCGAGCCGTTCGGCCGGCAGCAACTGGCCGCGTTTGCGAAACCGGGGGCCGGCCGCGTCCGACACTTCGCGAGTCGCCGCTTCGATACCCCGCAGTCGGGAAAGCAGCGCCAGCATCGACTGCCGGTTGTGTTCGAACGATTCACTGGCCGTCGCGACCCGGGACTCGAAAATTGCCATGCGCATTTTTCCTTTGACTGTTCACTCGTCTGCATCTGTGCTAAAGTTTCATTCAATGAAACTTTTATAATTTATCGCTTGAGACGTCATACTAAGAAAATTCTAGGTATTTACGCAACTATATTCAGGAATAACGCGGGTTTTCACTGATTTAAATTTCAAATAGTAATTGCATAAATTTCATTGAATGAAACTTGTTGAGAATTCGAACATGGTAAACAAGGAGCCGCCAACCGCATCGGTGGGTGCGATCGAAAAAGCTTGCCGCGTGCTGAAGGCACTCACCGACGGACGCAATACCCGGCTAGTCGATATCGCGGGCTACTGTGGTCTCGACAAAGCCACGACCATGCGTGTTCTCGATACGCTGATCCGCGAACAGCTCGTCGAGCGGGACCCGCAAACCAGGCGCTACCGGCTCGGTCCGGAAGTGGCGCGGCTTGCCAAGGGCGTCAGCGAACCGGTGGATTGGCGCGAACTGGCCCGACCCAGCCTGATGCGATTGAGCGGCGCCTTCGAAGACACCACTATCATGTCGGTGTTGAGTTCGCTGGAAATGGTGTGCGTCGATCTGCAAATGGGCAGCTACCCGATCCGCGCGAATTACCAGGATATCGGCAGTCGCCGCACCCTCGGTGTTGGCTCGAGCGGGCTGGCAGTGCTGGCAACGTTGCCGCAGGAGGAATGCGATGTCGTGCTGGCGCAAATCGCGCCGCGTCTGTCGCGTTATCCGATGCTGACCCAACCTTTTCTGGTGAACGCGATCGAGGTCACGCGCGCCAAGGGGTATGCCGTGCTCATTGACGCCGTGGTGCCGAGAATGGGCGGTATCGCGGTCGCGATACGCGCGCCCTCGGGCGACGCGCTCGCCTCGCTGAGTATGGCGGCGCTCTCCGAGCGGGTACTGGAAAGAGAAACGCAGCTCGCGGCCGCGATGCTGGCGGAGGCAGCGAAAATCGAAGGCACACTCGCGCGGGCCGCCGCTGCTAACGCCTGAATCCGGCCCGCCGCACGAGATAACACTGCGCTCCATCACGGTCTTGGCCTGACGTCAATCGGGCCGATCCACGGGGTGCCACTACGAACGTGGTTGCAACAGGATGTCAGGGAATCTCTAAAGAGTACTGGCGTCAATTCATCGCGATCTTTCTCAACGCAACTTTAATAATCCAATAAATCAAGCCGGCCAACAGGAACATCTCGATGTAGCGGAACGTAGAGGCGCCAACCTGATCGGCCACCCGAGCTAACTCCGCCACGGTGATCGTCAAGTCCAGCGAGGTGTCTTTGATCAGCGCAATCATTCGGCTGCCGACCGGCGCAATCGTGATGCGCGGCCCCTGCGGCAGCGAGACCGGGAAGCCGGGAGGCCGAATTTCTCCGCTTGAATCACAGAGCAGTTTGCGTCCCGGCAGGCAACGTCACGGGCCGGCTTCTTGCTGTTTTTCCCCATGCACCATCAATTAACGCTCATCGTTGAGAACCCACATGCGGCTGCTAAATCGTCTGGCTGTTTCAATGGTTTTTTGCCACTGGCCTCCTGCGCGATCGGGCTATCAGGTTCAAGCGATGCGGGCTTCGGCGCGTCGCCCGGCTCTGTCGCGATAAGGACGGAGGGCGAGCGCAGTGCACGGGCCGCAATCGTTTATGAGGCGAGGGAATAGAACTGCTGTGCGGCGGACAGGCCGGTCCCTTTGGGGCATTTCATTTGCCCCTTGCCGATCATGTGCATCACCTCGATGCCGCCCAGAATGATGCATTGGCGTTACCACATCGACGCAAAACAGAAGCGGACGCTTCGCAGCCTGACCTTCGAGGCTTGGAAAAGCGTGACGGTCGCTCCGATGCTGGAGCGACTCGCCGCGTAAATTAGGTAAACTTACATATCGCGTGTTCGAACGCGTACCGCTCGATAACTTGACAATACCCTCGGGCGGATGCGCGCGTGTGGCGCTCGGGCGTATTCGCCCGCAATTAGTCACCCTCGCCCAAAGCCGCCGCCAGCCGTTGGAGGGCATTCGATGCGCCTCGCGATGACGTGCACAGCCAGCGTAAATAAGAGACCTATTGCACTGCCCACCGCTACGTTGATCAGACGCTCGCCGGCGAAGGTCCATGACTGTCCGGCAACCACGAACGCCATCGCGGCGCACGCGCAACGCGTGCCGAATGCCATAACATATGGCCGAATGCCGACGAGTGTCAGCAACGCAGCAAGGACAACCAGGTCCCGCGAGAAGGAGTCGTGGGGGACCAGCAACCCGGCGAAGATACCGGCCGGCACGCCTACGATGGCTCCCGCGATACGATTACGGAACTTGAGTCGAGCGCTCGCCGCACTGCCTGTCACCACGCTCGCCGCGGACCAGATCATCCATTGTCCGTGCTCGATACGCCTCCACTCAACAAGCGCTGCTGCGAGGCATACGGCGAGTGCTATTGCGATCATCGCTTCGACGTACGGAACGTGATCGCCACTGTCAGAACGCTGCGACCATTTCGCAAAGTGTGCTAAATACGAAACCTCCGGGCGGCGTTCGCGGTAATGGTTAATCGAGGAAATCAGCAGAACTGGCAGGAAA
>NZ_JAQQEF010000052.1:0-18211 GCF_046027605.1 Paraburkholderia fungorum | reverse complement strand
TACCGGAAGTTCGTCGTAGCACGCTCCTCGCGGCCAGAAGCGGCTGTTGCACGCCGTCTTCTGGAACGCCAACAAATCGGCAGGCACGATATACCTCGCCGACCAGCCTTGGAGCCCAGACGAGCGAGCAGCACGGGGGCTGTCTACCACCGGCGATCAGACGAGCTTGATGATCAGTGCTTCGCCGGCGGCGAGACGATTTGCGCCTCCCGTGATCGACTCGCCGCGGCGGTCGGGTAGAGTCGATAACAGCACCGTGCCTGATGGCAAAGGGGCGGCGGCCTCGGCGGCGCCCATGTTTAGCCCCATGAAAAACCGTTGATCGCCAGAACGTCGCTCGTAAGTAAGCACGTCGCCGTGCGCGGTGAGGTTTTCGATCGCCCCTTCCAGGAGCGCCGCGTTGCTCCGCCGAATCGACAACAGACGGCGATACAGCGACAACATACTCGACGCCTCGCCGTCCTGGCCGCTAACGCTGGTTGCCGCGCCTACCGGCAACCACGGCTGGCCGCTTGTAAAACCGGCATGGGGCAGCGATAAGTCCCATTGCATCGGCGTTCGCTCAGGGTCGCGGCCCTGACCGATACCCGGCTGCCGAAGCTCGGCCGGGTCCTGAACCTGGTCGGGCGGAATCTCGCCGTCGATCATGCCAATTTCGTCGCCGTAGTAGAGCGTTGGTGTCCCGCGCAGTGTCAACAGCAGCACGGCGGCCACGCGCGCTTGCGCTGCCCCCAGGCGCGACGCCACGCGCGGGTTGTCGTGATTGCATAGCACCCAGTTTGGCCAGGCGTCCTCCGGCAATGCGCGATAGTAATCCGACACCATCCTTCCAATATCGGCCGCATTCCACGCTGCGTTCAGGAGCTGGAAATTGAAAGGCATGTTAATGCCGTCGCCGTTCGTGCCGTAGTACGTCATCAGTTGCGGCACGGGCAGATAGATTTCACCGATCAACACACGCTCGCCGTATTCATCCAGCGTGGCACGCATCGAACGCACGATCTCGTGCACCTCCGGCTGATCCTCGGTGTAAGTTTGCAATAGCCGGTGATGATCCGGCTCGCCCGACCGGAACGCGGGGTTGGGCGGGTTATCACGGAACTGGGCGTCCTTTATCAGCAGCCACAGCACGTCCACGCGGAATCCGTCCACGCCGCGATCCAGCCAGAAGCGCAGGACATCGTCCATCGCGCGGCGCACCTCGGGATTGCGCCAGTTCAAGTCGGGCTGCTCGCGCAAGAACGCGTGATAGTAATACTGGCCGGTGTGCGCATCCCATTGCCACGCGGACCCTCCCATCCGGCTCAGCCAGTTGTTCGGCGGTCCGCCACCGGGCGCGGGATCGCGCCACAAATACCAGTCGCGCTTCGGGTTGTCGCGCGAGGACCGGCTTTCCTCGAACCACGCGTGCCGGTCCGACGAATGATTCGGCACGAAGTCGAGCAGCACTTTCAACCCGAGTTCGTGGGCGCGGTCCACAAGTTGCTTGAAGTCGTCGAGCGTGCCGAACATCGGGTCGATATTGCAGTAATCGGCGACGTCGTAACCGAAGTCCGCCATGGGCGACGGGTAGACTGGGGAGATCCAGACTGCATCGATGCCAAGCGCCGTGAGATATTCCAGACGCGCGCTAATGCCCGCCAGGTCGCCGATGCCGTCGCCATTGGTGTCCTGAAACGAGCGCGGATAGACCTGATAGATCACGCCGCGTTGCCACCACACCAGTTCAGACATCGCAGTTCCTCTCACTGATCGATTGTTTTGGAGCCACGCGCGGACCGTATGCTAAACGACCTTTGGTACAAGAATGCAATCGTCTATTGCCTCTCCGTCGGCACCTTCATGGACGCGAATGGCGATGGCGTCGGCGATTTCCAGGGCCTGATCCGCCGGCTCGACTACCTTCAGGGGCTCGGCGCCACGACCATCTGGCTGATGCCTTTCCAGCCGTCGCCTGGCCGCGACAACGGCTACGACATCTCGGATTACTACAACGTCGACCCGAAATACGGCACCCTGGGGGACTTCGCCGAGTTCTCGCATGCGTGCCGCGAGCGAGGCTTGCGCGTGATGATCGACCTCGTGGTCAATCACACGTCCGATCAGCACGCGTGGTTCAAGGAAGCACGCAGCGATCCTGACTCGAAGTATCGCGACTGGTATGTCTGGGTCGACAAGCAACCGCCGAACGCTCGAGACGGGGTAGTATTTCCTGGCGTTCAGAAATCGACCTGGACCTACGATAAGCAGGCCAAACGCTGGTTTTTCCATCGCTTCTATGACTTCCAGCCGGACCTGAACACGGCGAACCCACATGTGCAGGCCGAGTTGCTCAAGGTGATGGGCTTCTGGATCCAGCTCGGCGTGTCGGGATTCCGCATGGACGCCGTGCCGTTTGTGATTGCCACAAAGGGCCCGAAAGTACGCAAGCCCGTCGAGCAATACGACATGTTGCGGACCTTCCGCGAGTTTCTGCAATGGCGCAAGGGCGACGCGATCATCCTCGCCGAAGCGAATGTATTGCCCGATACTGACCTCGATTATTTCGGCGACGACGGCGAACGCCTGCAGATGATGTTCAATTTCCAGGTCAACCAGAACACGTTTTACACCCTCGCGACCGGCGATACGGGGCCTTTGAAGAAGGCGCTGACAGCGACGAAACCGCGTCCCGCGACCGCTCAATGGGGTGTATTCCTGCGCAATCACGACGAACTGGATCTGGGCCGTCTGACGCCCGACCAGCGCGCCGCCGTGTTCGGCACGTTCGGCCCGGACCCCGACATGCAGCTATACGAGCGCGGCATTCGCCGCAGGCTTGCGCCGATGCTCTCTGGCGACAGGCGCCGCCTCGAACTCGCTTACAGCCTGATGCTGACCTCACCAGGTACGCCGGTATTTCGCTACGGCGATGAAATCGGCATGGGCGACGACCTGCGCCTGCCGGAGCGCGAATGTACGCGCACCCCCATGCAATGGTCGACCGAACCCCATGGCGGCTTCACGAAGCACCCGAAGCCGTCGTGCCGGGTCATATCGGGCGGCGCTTACGGTTTCGAACGAGTGAACGTCGCCAGCCAGCGGCGGGACCCGAATTCGTTCCTGAACTGGACCGAGCGTGTGATCCGCATGCGCCGAGAAGTGCCGGAAATAAGCTGGGGCGATTTCGCGGTCCTGCGTACATCGCGCAACGAGGTTCTCGCGCTGCGCTACGACTGGCGAAATAACTCGGTGATCTGCCTGCATAACTTCGGACCCGAAGCCTGCACGGTGAGGTTCCGCTCGGGCTGCAGCGGGCAGGGCGAAAACCGCCTCATCAACCTTCTCTCCGACGACCACAGTGTGGAAGCCGATGGCGGGCGGCATACCGTAGTGCTCGAGCCGTACGGGTATCGATGGTATCGGGTGGGCGGCCTCGATTACCTGCTGAAGCGAAGCGAGGTTTAGGCGTGTGACCGTCCGGCAGTCGAGCGAATGGCTGGCGGAGGTCGAGGTCTGCTTGTTGCCGGGGGCACGGACCGGCCATGAAGGGACGGTCGACGCTCCGGGCAAGATCGTCGACAATATGAGTGAGCACATTTGGCGACGGGCGGTCATGGTTTTGATCACTCAGAGATTTCTTTCCAGCGTTGTTTCCCCACGGGAGCCGATCCTCGAGGAACTTGGGCTCACCTGCGATTAGCGTCTGACGTCGCTGGCCGAGGCGTTCGGCGCTACTCCGCCGCTCACTTATGTTCGCACTGACACCACGCATTGTGCTTCCCAGGCAGGAATCGCGGATGCGCTGCCGCCGCCATCCGAAGCAAAGGGAACAGCCGTTCCAAGCGAGTACACGTGGCCGGAAAGCGCGCACGATAGTGCTACAGGGATCGATGTGCGCGCCAGCAAGGAGCGTAAAGGGGTTTCGGACGGCCCAAGACAATTGCATGAGCAGACAGGTTAGATATCGAAAGGCGCCCCGACCATCGAGATGCGACCGAGTGCCACATCGCCCGCGGACAAGCCGGGGGCCATTACAGTGGAATTGCCCCCGGCAGGTACCCGGATCACCTGCGGCATCGTGTTCGCTCCATTCGACTGCAGACCGTCAAAGGAGAAGGACAGGGTACCGCCTTTGGTAAGGGGACCCAAGCCGCCGCCGATGTCGACGAACACGGTGACCATGCCCTCAAAACTCTTCAGACTGATGGTCGGCGCGCCCCGGCCCAACAGGCGAAACGTCTTGAAGTTCACCACAGGCCCTGGACCGGTTGTGAGGGAACCGCCAACTGGCCACGGGCCGCCGCCGACGCCTACACCGGTCGCATACACGTTGAATAGCGCAGCCTTCTTTTCAAGGCCATCAACGATCTGGACGGTCGCGGCCAAGGTGTGAGACTCGATCCCGGGGCTCACGGTTAGCGTCCCGGATCCGGTGCGCAACAGCTGAACAGAAAATCGGTCCTCGACCACGGATCGCGGTGGCTCCGGTGGCTCTGGTGGCGGCGGGATGAAGGTGACCTGCCGGACGATGAAAACGACGCGCCGGTTGCGTCGGAACTGTGCCTCAGTGCTGGCGTTTGGAACTTTAAGACTTTTCGTGCCGAGCCCGAACCATGTTGATCCCTTTTTGATCTTCTGGGCAAAGGCCTCCCCACCCTTGCGCTCCAGCGCTTCGACTAGAAGGTCAAAGCCGTTCTTCGCTCGGTCTTCGCTAACCTTTTGTTCGCGCGCTTTTCTCTCTTGCGGGTCGGCGTAGCGCCGCGCCACGTCGGCAAATCCCTCCACTCGGAACTCGTAAATGGGGTCGGCGGTATCATTGCTCTTGACGATCTGCGCCGCCAAATTATCGATCGCAAAGAACTGCTCCGACGTCACGTCTTCGCTGTATTCTGCAAAGCCGTCCAGCTCAAGCGCTGCGCGTTCCCGGAAGTTGACCGGGGTAGGCATGCGCCGCGCAACCTGCGCCCGTAGAAGTGGTGTGAAACCAATCATACTGCCCCTCATCGCGGGTGAAATCCGATGCACGCTTGATCGACCAGAAGCCCACCGGCGCCCGACAAGGGTGGGCGGCGAGCAAAGCTAAACGCTAAGTGACGAAACGCCGCGACAAGCTTTATTCAATCTAGAGCACATGCATCAGATAGCAAGAAGGATTTGGAGTGGCGAGCAGGCCGCGCCCCGAGGGCGTCGATGGGAAATGACGTTGACTGTCGGACCGCTCTGGCTGTCCGCACCGCTCAGTCGAAGCACAACTCCACCTTGCCCAGCGCCGCATCAGCCACCGCAATGCCGGCCTTCTTCGCGAGCAGCGCTTCATAGAGCTGCCACGTGACGACAGGCCGGCCTCGGTAGTTACACACAGCATCGATCCCGCGTGCTTGAACCACTCGACCTGCTTCGAGCGCCGTCGGGTTCTGAGCTCGGTGCCTCTATGACTAAATAGCGCATGTAGTCCATCGCCCGTACAACAAGGATGTCACTCCGGGTGAGGTTTGACTCGACTGGATTCATGGCGTCGAGCGTCCGCTGTCGAGCATTTCACGGGCTGCTATCGGGGCGGCCGAATGACGGAAACGGGTCGATCAGAGCCGGTCGTTGTAGGGCCCGGTTCGGCCAACAAGGGACGTTCGCGTCAATGCAACGAACGTCCGCTTAGGGTGGATGGTCCGCCAAGGCGGGATTTTCGGCTACGATTTTCACCAGGAAGTCCATGACTGCCCGTATTTGCGGCGAACGGCGCAGGTCTCGATGAACAGCCATCCAGATATCTCGCGAAAACGCTTCGCCACCGTACGTGAGGCGCTGCAGCTTCGCATCGGTATCTGCCAGGAAATCAGGGAGACCCGCCACGCCCGCGCCTGCCCGCGCCGCTACCAGATGGCCATTGATATCGCTGATTTCGCAGGCAATAGGCCTTTTCCCTGCAACGCTCGTCAACCACTTCTGCTGTGGCACGCCCACGAAGCCAGCGTCATAGGCGATGAACTCCCAGGCGGACGGATCGTGCAGATGAGGATAGTCCTTGCTCGCGTACAGACCAAACGACACGCGCCCCAGCTTCCGCGCGACGCTCGTGAGTTCCTCAGGCCGAGACAGTCTCAGGACAACATCTGCCTCCCTTCGGCTTAGGGAAACCTGCCGTGCTTCGCACGAAACCGACAGTTGCAGGCCTGGATTTGCACGACGAAAGTCTGCCAGATGCTTCACCAGAAAATTCGCCACGAGGACGGGCGGTGCGCTGAGCGTGACCTTGCCGCTTAGCGGCGAACGGCTGGCGTCGAGGAGTCGTTCGACAGCGTACGCGCCTTCTTCCATTTCCTGCGCCAATTCGAACACGCGCTGGCCGATCGGCGTGAGCCTGCAAGTCCTGGGCTGGCGCTCGATCAAGCAGGTCTTGATTTCGCTTTCCAGTGCGCTCAAACGCCGACTCACCGTCGCGTGATCAACCTTGAGGCTTCGGGCGGCGCCCGACAGCGTCCCGATGCGAGCGACAGTCAAGAAATATCGAATGTTTTCCCAATCGAACATCGGTGCATTAACGCAAGGTAGGTTTGCAGATATGTGGAATATTCGCACACATCCGAAATCCCTATCATCGGACTATGCCAACCGCCAGGGTTTATTTCTGATGAGCATCTCCATGCGCCGCGACCGACGTGGCACGTTCAGCGACGCATTGATCCTTGGGCCAGTGCTTTCGGTTGTCCTTCTCGCTGTTGTCGCGAAGGCGGCGCTTCTGACTGGCGCGTTCTACGTTCTTTTTCCCGAACTGGCCGCGTTGAGCTATGACGTATTCACGCGCCCAGCCGGGGAGTGGGCACGTTCGCCGGTCATGCTGGCGATCACGCCCTCTGTGACCGCGGCACTGGGCACCGCGCTCACGCAAGCGATGGTGTACAGCCTATGGTCGGTGGCGATGACTATTGCCGGCGCGATACTGATCATCGGTTTGATGCGTTCGCCCATCATGCCAGCCATTTCCGCAGCCTTTCTGCCTCTCGTGTTCGGTATCACGAGCTGGTGGTATCCCGTCTCCATCGCTGCCGTGATGGCCCTTCTGGCTCTCGTCTCCACGATCTATGGGCGCATATTGGCTTCGGGCGATGTTCGTCAGGCGCCCGCGCTCGACACCGTGGCCCAAGCCGATGAAATTGAGTGTACGCCCCGGCTCAGGACGTGGCTGCCCATTTTAATTTTCTTCGCGTTTGTTCTTGTGGCGTACGGATTAGCCAGCGTCACCGGTCTCCGGCTGATCCTGTTTCCCCCACTTGTTATGACCGCATTCGAGATCTTCACCAACGCAAACATCCGTCCATGGGCGAAGCGGCCCCTCATTTTGCCGCTTGTCTGCACGATCACGGCCGCTGTGGGGCTCGCCGCGCTTTTGTGGTTCGGCGCCGGCCCGCTGTCCGTCGTCATTTCGTTGCTGGTCGGAATCGTGACGTTGCGTGTGCTGCGACTCCACTTTCCACCCGCCCTGACGGTGGGTCTTTTGCCACAGATCATGCTGCACCCTGATTGGCGTTTCGTGCTCGCTGTCGCACTGGGTAGCACGGCGCTTGTCGGCGCATTTCTGCTCGCTCGTCCCCTATTGCTCAATCAAAGCGCACCGCTCACTCACAGCGGATGACTGATCAGGTTCACTAAGCTTCACGCGCCATGCCGCCCGCTATTCGCCTATTTTTCCCCACCTAAAAGGAATACATCATGCCTCGTCTCCATACTATCTCAGTGTCTGAAGCCACCGGCCACACAGCCGAATTGTTTAAAGGTGTCAAAGCGGCTGTCGGCAAAGTCCCGAATTCATACGTTGGAATCGGCGGTAATAGCCCGGTCGCGCTGGAGGCAGTACTGAGTCTTGAGGCATCGCTCAAAAAGAGCAACTTGAGCGCGCGGGATATCGAAGTCGTTAAACTGGTCGTCAGCCAGGCAACCGGCTGCGACTATTGCCTCGCCGCACACACGCTGTTGAGCAAAAAGATGGGCCTTGACCGTGAGGCCATTCTGGCGTTGCGTCAGGCCCGGCCGTCGGGCGACGCGCACGATGATGCGTTGGCCAAGTTTGTGCTGCATCTAATCACAACGAGCGGCACAGTTCAAACCGATGTGATAACGGAGGTCAGACAGGCCAGTGTCACCGATGCACAAATCGTCGATGTCGCGATGGCCATAGCCAGCATTGCATTCACCAATCTGTTTAACCGTATCAACGACACTACGCTCGACTTCCCTGCTGCGGACTAGTGCGAAAGCATCGGCTCCTTTCATCTGATAGCACTTGCGTGACCCCATGCAAGCGCAAGCGCTGCTGAAAATTGCTCGATGTTCGCGCTGACGGCGATCAACGGGTAGCAACAACTGAGGACGCAACGTCTGTGGCGATAAAGCTTTCGTTTGAAGTTCTTGCGGTCCTGGACGCGATTGACCGCACTGGCACATTCGCTGAAGCAGCAACGTCGTTGCATCGAGTTCCTTCGTCACTCACGTACCTCGTGCAGAAGCTGGAAGGCGATATGAACGTCGAGCTTTTCGATCGCAGCGGCAGACGAGCAAAACTCACGCAAGCCGGTCGCTTCCTTGTCGATGAAGGGCGGCAACTTTTACGCGCTGCTCGACATCTGGAAATCAGAACAAAGGGAATACAAGACGGCTGGGAATCGGAGCTGCGGATATGCCTCGACGCAATCTTGCCTTCCGCATCTTTGTGGCCGTATGTACGTGCCTTCTACGATCTCGAGATGGTTACCCAACTACGCCTTTCCACCGAGGTGCTTGGGGGAGTCTGGGATGCGCTGATTACCCGACGGGCCGATCTGGCCGTGGGTGCATTTGGTGAGCCGCCGCATGCCGCCAACATCGCAGCTCGACCAATCGGCACGCTCCGACACGTGTTCGTCGTTGCACCGGACCATCCACTCGCAGGCATCGTCGAGCCGTTGCGAAGCGAGACGATCGCAAGATACCGAGGTGTTGTCATAAGCGACACTTCGCGCAAACTGCAACCTCAATCGGTGGCCAAACACGATGGACAGATGGTGATTGTCGTGCCGACACTGGGCGCGAAGGTTGAAGCGTTGTGCGAAGGTATCGCCGTCGGAATGCTGCCCGAGCGCGTAGCGGAAGGGCCGATCCATGAGGGAAGACTCGTCGCCCGACGCATTGTCGGCGTGCGTGAACTGACAAATTGCTACCTGGCCTGGCGCGAAGACGAGGTGGGGCGAGCATTGGAGTGGTGGATCGAGCGACTAGACACATCCGATTTGGCTGAGCGGTTCTTGGCGGGGCTTGGTGACACGAAAGAACAGCAATCGTCCGGTCAATAGGCACGACCCGGCCACGAGGAGACAGTCGTCCGGCGCTACCGAATGGCCGGTCATGGCGTGAGCGGACGTTCCTGTTTTGCGGACGCAATGGCTCCTCAGGGGTCGATGACGGTCCGACGCGAGTAGATCTCCGGCGAGCAATCTATCCAATCAGCATCGGACCGTCATCGGCCGGTTTCGGACGTTGGTCCACCCTCTCACGACGACGTTCGAACGTCGCGGCCCTTCCGGAAGCAGCCGTTCACATGATGCTGCGTCGAACGGCAAAAGCGGATCGGGTGGGTTGCTGGCGGTCGGTCGGCACATTTTGCCGCGACCTGGCGGTCATGAAATCCGTCCAATGTCCGGAGTGGCTGGGCGTAGACTTACGATAGGTCGGCACATAAGCTCAAAGTGCGAAGCCTCGTGCGACTGATAAGCCGTGCAATCGTGCACGAGGGCGTACCGACAGGCGAACTCGGTGAGGCGCAATAACCTGAATTCCCCCCAGTGTCGAATTTCGGCGCTCTCTTGCCAGTACATGGTTTCAGTTCCCAGGTGGGTGGGTCCATGACGGCACTCAAAGATGCACGTCATGCCAGACAGCAGCAACGTACTCGCAAGGATCGGTCGATTAGAGGATTTCGATGAATCGCAAATATTGTTTTTCCAGCAATTACACTTGGCTTTCTTCTGGTTGGAGCTACCGCAATGCGTGCACAAGAGGCGACTGCTGATAAGGGGTTTTTAGAAGCGCTCTCGAGGTTCGACTCAGCCCAACACGACCTTGAGAATGGAGACGCGGACACCACTAAAGCGATTTGGTCACATGGAGATGACATAACCTTGTCCGGAGGGTTTGGAGGAGAGACCGAACAGGGTTGGGCAGCAATTAGCCCGCGCCTCGACTGGGTAGGTTCACATTTTTCTAAAGGCACAAGCACGCTCGAACGACTTGTGGCCAGATCGTCTGGTGACTTGGGGTACGTTGTCCAGATTGAGCATATCCGCTACCAGGTTCCCGGGCAGTCCTCTGAGTCGACAAGAGACTACAGGGTGACTATGGTATTCCGTCGTGAGGGGGGCACCTGGCGACTTCTCCATCGCCACGCAGACACACAGATGGTCAAAAAAGCGCCAGATTGATCTTCGCGATGCGGCTGTCGGATGCTTAAGCGGTGGATTGTCACTGCATTGGACTACCGATGGAACGGACTGGCTTCGGCCACCGCAGGAGAGATAACGACGATGTTTACGAACTTTGTATAGCCGCAGAAGCCGATTGCCAACTATGGCGCGCTGTCCGGCGTTCCCTGGCAGCAGTCTTTTGGTCGCCAGCCGTGCGAAAAGTCGCGGCACGGACGTCGTTACCTGAATGTCGGCAAGGCCGAGAACGTGCCGTCCGAGCCAGTTGCCTGAATGGCCGTTGTACTTCGGAATCTGCCGTAGAAGGTTCGCCCAGTCGAAGTTCCGCTCTGGGTCGACCAGAGTCATTCGATTCGCCCGAGGCCCGGAGACCTGGAGTTCCTGAGTCCGTATCCAACCCACAACCTGAAGCGTTTTGGCGATTACAAGCTGCGCATGGACAGGCCACTGGAAGGCTGGATCCGCGATGCGCTGTTTGGCCAGGCCGCCCGTCCTGCGGGACGGGACGGCCCAGTATCTCAGCCCGGATGATGCTAGGCTATGGCGAGTCCGCGGGGATGGTCAACACGCACGGGCATGGCCGTTGCGCGCGTCCCGCTGTAGTCAACTGAAAGAACAGGAGGGTGTATGAAAATTGGCATCATTGGCGCGGGGAATATAGGGAGGGTACTGGCGCTGCGCTGGGCCGAACATGGGCACGAGGTGCTTATCGGCAACTCGCGCGGGCCGGATACGCTCGCCGATGTCGCCCGCGAAACTGGCGCGAAACCAGCCGAACTCGCTGATGTGGTCCGTGGTGCAGCGGTGATCGTGGTCACGATTCCCGAAAAGAAGGTGCTCGATCTGCCTGCGGGCCTGTTCGACGACGTGCCGGAAACCACGGTTGTAATCGATACTGGCAATTATTATCCACGCGAGCGCGATGGCCGCATCGACGGGATCGAGTCGGGGATGATGGAAAGCGCGTGGGTCGCGCAGCAGATCGGCCGGCCGGTAATCAAGGTGTTCAACAACATCTACGCGGATCATTTGCGCAATCTCGGCAAGCCGGAAGGCACGCCGGGGCGAATTGCGCTGCCAGTCTCGGGCGATAGCGCCGGCGCCAAGGCGGCAGTGATGCAACTCGTCAATGAAGTGGGTTTCGATGCCGTCGATAATGGCGGTATCGACGACTCCTGGCGTCACCAGCCCGGCACGCCAGTCTATACGAAGGACTTCGACACGGAAGGCCTGAAGGCCGGCTTGCGGAAGGCGGAGCGAGCTCGTACTTCGCAGTGGACGGCCTCGGACAAGAGCCCCGGCAGTTTCGATCAGCCTGCATGAAGCCACGCGACGACGGACCTGGGGAAGTCCGTTGCCGCTTGCTGGAAAGACGCGGTCAGTACGAGAGGTCCGTTGTGCGCTCAAGGGCGGACCTTTGGCCAACACGGTCGCAATAGCGGCTATGGGTCGAGTGCGGAAATCGCTGCAGGCCGACGACCGCGGAGCCCAGCCAGATCAGCACTTGAGACCTCGGCCATTAACGCCCGTTGCTCTGTTCCAGAGTAGGTCGCGGCCTGGGGAAAACCGATTGCGCTCGGGCACGGGGTGATCCATAAGCGAACGTCTATGATGTTGCAAGGAATGTCTAATTATCGTGAAAGTACGTGCGGCCCTATGCTTGCTTAGTGCAGTCAGAAGGTTGGGGGCGGGGTTGATGAGGCGCGCCACCACCGCGTTATGCACTCTGGCAGCGCTGCGAGTGCACTGGCAATAAGGAGACGACGCGGTCTGCGCCGCGTATCAATGTAAATGACGACCACCATTATTTTTTCCCATGCTGCGTGTCTGGATCATCGCCCGGGCCTTGACCATCCGGAATCGCCGGAACGTCTGAAGGTCGTGTTGCGCGCGTTGCAGTCGCCGGAATTTGCGGCGCTGGAATGGCGCGACGCGCCGATGGGCACACTCGATCAGGTGCAATTGATCCACGACCATGCCTTCGTCGATGAGGTCGCGGAGATCGCCCCGCAGCGGGGTTATGTGCCGCTTGATGCGGGCGACACGGTGATGTCGCCGGGCTCGTGGGAAGCCGTGATGCGCTGCGTCGGCGCGGCTTGTGCCGCCGTCGATGCGGTGATGAACGCGCAGGCGCGCAACGCGTTTTGCGCCACGCGTCCGTGTGGTCATCACGCCGAGCCAGCGAGGGCAATGGGTTTTTGCATTTTCAATCAGGCTGCAATCGCTGCGGCTTATGCTCATGAAGTACACAAGCTCGAACGCGTCGCGGTCGTCGACTTCGACGTCCATCACGGCAACGGCACCCAGGCAGCATTTTTCAACCGCCCGGAGCTGTTTTACGCCTCCAGCCACCAGTCGCCTTTGTATCCCGGTACGGGCGCCGCATCCGAGACCGGCGTGAACCACAACATTGTCAATGTCCCCTTGCCCCCTGGATGTGATTCGGCACTCTTCCGTGCACGGATCGAGTCCGACATGTTGCCGGCGGTACGCCAGTTCAGCCCCGAACTTATCGTCATTTCGGCAGGCTTCGATGCGCATCGCCTGGACCCGCTCGCAAGCCTGAACCTCGAGGACAGCGATTTTTGTTGGATTACCAGTGAGTTGATGCGTATTGCCGATGCGACGTGCGAGGGGCGCATCGTTTCGATTCTGGAAGGGGGTTATAGCCTGGAGGCCCTGGCCACTGGTACGATGGCGCATGTCCGTGCCTTAATGAATGTTGAGGTCGACTGATCAGGCTCACAGGTTACCGGGCCTACGCAGTGACTTCCGACCGTGATCGGCCAAAGTGAGCCATGTCGGACGCGCCTGCGAACGACCGTTCCAGCTACGACGAAAGACGGTCACAACCGGCGCTCCAGACCCGTAACCCGTCGGATCGTGAAGCGTTGGTGGGAGCATCCACCCAACCATTGTTGAAACGTGTCGGTGGCAATCGTCATCCAACCCGGCCCGCCAGACTATGACCCATACCGGAAGACTAGCGGGTCGAAAACACCGAGACGCCGCCGTTGGGGAATCCTGCCGCGCCGGGCTGGAACGGCACATACACTTGCCCAAGCGTGCTGTCGATGGCGACAGAATGCGCCCCTGTGCCCACCGGAATCTTAAAGAGCAACTGCCGTGAGGTGCCATCGATTACGCCCATCTGCGGGCTAAATCCTGACGCTGCGGCGGTGGACGACGATCAACGAACGATTTCTTAAGGAATCTTAAGAAATCGTCGTCTGAAGAGATAACCACGTTCCCATAAATGCGCCTGCGCAGCGCATGAATTGTGGCTATAGACTGGATGTCCGGGTTACACAATGGCTTGAGCCTCAGTGGCGAAATCTGGAAGGTTGATGGCCGCGAAGATCTCGATCTGTTCATGGATTCCGGGCTGGACCCGAAAAATCCGCGCTTGCGCAAAAAAGCGCCCGACGGAGAACGTGGGAACGCTGTCGACGCGGAAGCTACCGTTGGGGAGTCGCATCGTTGGTTTCCATTGAATAAGCAGCCGTAGCTTTGGCTCCGTTTCTCTGCCACCAGCAATATCCGGGAGCGCTCTACTGAGGCCAACGGCAGCAGTTATAGACGTCCAGCGGAGGCTGGCCGGCCACGCTCATGGGCTGATGAATTTGAAGGCGACTACTGCCGATGCGGCGTCCGGTTTGCCTCGACGTTGCAGATCCTCTGCAAGCAGCTTCTGAAAGAGTGTTTCTTCTCGCTCTCCGTACAGATCGCGAAATTCGCAGAGAACTTCAGCGATAGCTCTATTCCGAGTGTCCGGACTCAGGGTGCTACTGATGTATGAACAACCTCGCGCCAGTCCGAGCACATAGGCTGCGCGAGCATTCACCATGGCGGCGCCACCTGTTTTTCCCCTGGGCATCAGGTCTCTCGATTTTTTATGTGCTCACGCACCTACAGCCGAGCTTATGGTTGGGCCGAATTGCAATGAGCGACGCATGATAGGGTGGAACTAATTTACTGTGGGATACTGAAGAAAAGCTTAAGATCAGGGAAAACCTGATGCACCGCGGCATAGGACGCGTGGCCGGGGTTAATCCGGCTTCGCGCCGGCTTTGTTTCGTGCCTGGCGCGCGTTAACACCGGGTATTGATGCGAGTCAATGGTCGACCCTGATGCAGGCGACGAGACGATTGCGTTCGCATTTCTCGCGCTTTTACACGCCGGAAGACGCTGCGACAGGACTTCCGCAGCGCGGGCTGAACGCTGCTGCAAGGGATGGGCGGTTTGAAGCTGAAGGATGGCGGGTCAGGAAAGATGGCAGCCGTTTCTGGGCGCACGTCGTGATCGACGCAATCCTCGACGAGGATGGAATAACGTTCGCCCAACCGGGCAGTGATCGACCTTTGGTCGTTGTCCGGCCAGGAACCGTCGTTTGTATTCGGTCAGTGCATGTCCGATGCACACTCCGGAGCAGACGCCAGGGAGGCGCGTTTTAGCCTATAGGAGGGGCGGTTAAAATAAGCGCTGGATTTCGTGGACAGCTGTGTGGAGGTCAGACGGAGCTTTGTGTGAAAAAAAAAGCGCTTCTACCTGAATCATCCTCGACGAGAAATAGGAGGCGATGACAGTTCCTCTTTTTCGAGTATGACTTGCACCAGGCACGGAAGATATCTTTTGTTCGCGGGGTTCATACGAAGCAGGTCTTCCATCAACTTTGGCCAGCCACGCGGTGCGCGATATTCGAGCAGATTAATCGATTGAATGCCCGAGGACCATTCTCGCAGACAGGAGCCGATGTTCTCAGCATCAACACCCCACGGCATGGGCGGCAGACGGTAGTAAGGGGTCTTCATCACGCCCCACATGGTGAGCGAAGAAAACCATTGCGGGATCACGTCGAAAGCGAATTCAGCCCTAGGAAAGCGAGCGACAAGGTCTGCAAAAAGACGCTTTACAGCCTGGGGCTGGAGATACATGAACAGCCCTTGTGCGACAATGAATACGTCAGTGGTCGGTCCTATCTCCTTAGCCCACGCAAGGTTGAGAGCATCCGCCGCGACGTGGCGAAAGCGCGTCGACGGTTTCAGAAAATTCTCGCGAAATTCGATGGCTGCGGGAAGATCAACAGTGAGCCATTGCATCCGGCCATTATCGACACGGTGCCGCTGTGTTTCCAGGCCTTCACCTAGCGAAACGACCACTCCATCAGGGTGATTCTCAAGCCAGCACATGATCAGACGATCGATTCTGGCTGCCCGTGCGGCGAATGAGCCGTCCGGGTTACCGAATCGGCCGGCAAAGTCGTAGTCGATCGCTTCACATATCCGGGCGCTTTCATGGTCTATCAGGACGCCGTCTGAACGCCCTGACTCACACGCCCGGTCATAGAGTGTCCACAGCATCGTTTCCGATACGCCGCCGAGGTCTGATGCGACATTTGCGACGTCGACGGATTTTTCTCGCCGGCTGGCTGTCGCCTCATGCCGTGGGAAGGCCGCCACGGCGCTCCAAGCGCACCCAGACGCTTCGCGTTGGCGGTTGCACGATCGTGAATCGGGGCGAGACTTTCCTGCATGACCCGGGCAGCCGAGCTTGCCAGGCGCAATGGGTTGGCCGGCGCGTTGGCCGCGATTCCGGCCAGCGCCGTCTGGCGCTCAAGCCACTGTGCGGGCGATTGACTGGACGCCAGCGCAACGGCAGCGACAGAGGTCGCCCACGCGTGAGTCCCCGTTTCGATGGCTACCGAAAGAGCCAGGTTCATAAAGCCCAGTCCAAACGCCTGGATCGCTTCTGAGGTGGCCTCTTTCTTTTCGCGGGTCATAAGACTGAACTCGGTCCGGTCACGCTCACTCGGTATAGGGCCCGCGACCGCCATACGTGCCGTTCGATGGCTTACAACCTGCGCGCTGGCAGCGAACATTTCTCCCGCCTCGGTTACGGTCTTTAACCAGCTAGCGGATAGGTCCCGAAGGGGGGAAGAGGATGTTGACGACGTCATTGAAATGCTCCCTGCTTACGTGAACAAGCAAAATGCCCGAGCGGCTCATAGGGCAGAGCGATTAATCAATGTGACGTGGATCAACATCCCCATCAAAAAAGCGAAAAACGTTTAAGCCCTGGAAGTCCGGTCTGCACCCCCAGCATAGGCCGCTCGATGGTGCGACGCAACATATATCGAGATTGTGGTCCAACCCGAAGCGGAAAACGCGCGCTAACCCCTTGGGAGCGCGCCTCGCAGCTGTTCAGGATTTTTCCCGAGCACTCCACCGCTTGTCGCCTGCGGGCGGATAAATACTTGCCTGAATAAGCGCGTACCATGAAAGAAGCGAAGTATTGATGCTCCTATGGGTTTAGAGGTATTCCCGACACTACTTGTCGTCACCCCCACGGAAGCGCGCGTGCGGTGTTATTGTCAGGTGATACCGAAGAGAGCAACCCGTAGGTCGCTTACGGTCGCACTGTTGGACAGCTCGAAGAGCGTTGGAATTACCGTATCGGGGGCCATGATGATGTACGTGTTTCTGGCGAACAATCGCAGTGAACTCATAGAACGATGTCGTGCAAAGGTTGCACGGAGGCCCGCACGCGAAGCAACCGCGCAGCAGCTTCAAAATGGTGTGCCGATGTTCCTGGATCAGCTCATCAGGACCCTTCAAATGGAGCAGACTTCGCAGCCCATGGACAGCCGCAAGATTTCCGGTCCGTCGGGCGGGGGAGCGTCTCCATCCGAGATCGGCAAGTCCGCGGCGGAGCACGGACGGGAATTGCTTAAGCTTGGGTTTTCGGTTGATCAGGTCGTGCACGACTACGGCGATCTGTGCCAGGCAATTACGGACCTCGCGTACGAGCGCGATGCTCCATTTCTTATCGACGAGTTTCGAACCCTCAACCGCTGTCTGGATAATGCCATTGCGGATGCGGTCACCGAATTCAGCTATCAGCGCGATTTTGCCGTTGCGGGGCGGCAAGCCGTTGAAATGCACGAACGGCTGGGTTTTTTCGCCCACGAGTTGCGTAACTTTTTGCAGACGGCGACGCTCGCATTCACCGCAGCAAAAACCGGAAATTTAAATCTGTCTGGAGCCACTGGCTCAGTTCTTGAGCGCAGCCTGGACGGCTTACGCGATCTGATCGATCACTCTCTGGAAGAATTTCGTACAGCCGGTGGAGTTGCTGGAAAAAACAGGCTGTTCTCTGTCGCCGACTTCATAGCTGAAGTGAAATATGCCGCTGATCTTGCGGCTCAGGTCCGTGGGTGTGTGTTGACAGTTTCCGCAGTGGACATCCGGCTTGCCATCAGTGGCGACCGCGACCAGCTTTATTCTGCGGTGGGCAACCTGCTACAGAACGCCTTCAAATTCACGCATCAACAGACCGAGGTGACGCTGGACGCTTACGCGTTATCGGATCGCATCCTGATCGATGTGAAGGATCATTGCGGCGGTCTCCCTGCCGGTGATGCAGAGAAAATGTTCCAGCCGTTCACACAGAACGGAGTGGACAAAACCGGGCTGGGTCTGGGTTTGTCAATCGCAAGGCGCAGCGTCGAGGGTAGCAACGGCACTCTCAGTGTGCGCGACGTTCCTGGGACCGGCTGCGTATTTACCGTTTCGTTGCCGAGATATGTCGTCCCCGCTGAAACGGTATGACGCGTCCCGCTTCCTGAAAGAGCCCGTTATGGCGCCGCAGGCGCTTAGGATCGCGACGATGGTACGCCATCAAAATTGCCGCCTGCCGGCATCGCTTGTTTCAATTGAAGGATGGTGGCGTCCGATTTTCAGGCCGAAGCGGACCCTTGCAAATTGCGTCCGAATGGCTGCTTG
>NZ_JAQQEF010000051.1:0-20061 GCF_046027605.1 Paraburkholderia fungorum | reverse complement strand
ACAACGGTCCTTCGGTCGCGCGCGCCCCTAAAGGCGGCTTCTAGGGGTACACCAGCCGTTCGGGCGATCATGTCGGCCCGCACGTCATCGGCTATTGCGCGCATTGGTACGTCTTCGCCGATTGCGGATTGCGCGGCCATGCTCTGCAACGCCCCGAGTTATCAACGCCGATCGCGGCTACGACTCTGAGCGGCATCGGCGGGCACTGCGCAATCGCGGGATCGAGCCCGTGATGGCAGAGCACGGTACCGAACATGGCAGCGACCTTGGCAAATATCGTTGGGTGGTTGAACGCACGCATGCCTGGCTGTCCACTCGCGGTGCCCCCGCACTTTACTTCTAGCGCCGTGCTGGCATCTATGTTTTTTCCCCAAGCTCGGTTGCTGCTTGACTTACCGGAATACCCACCGGCACGCCGAGCAGCCTTTATGAAACGGTCTCCAAAGAAGAAATCCGCGTTGTTCGCAACGGATAGAAGACGTCGATGGGGTGGACGCCCCTGGATGGACACGTTCTGATGGACCGCCAATCAATAAGCCTGTCACTAGCCTTACCTCTCATTGTCTATCCGTCGTAGATTGTCGCCGTTCCGACAACATCGTGTACGCATTCGCGATGCTACTGGTGCTCGCCCCCTCTGACTACTATCTGTCACACGCTCCTTCGAAATGCAAGCAAACGAAGCGCGTGACACTCGTGGTCGTGCTCGTGAACCGCGTCGCGCGGTGCAGTGCGGCTCACCGCAATTAATCAACTGGACTATTGAAGATGAGCGAAACAACTCGCAATGTGCGGCCGGTTATCGCCAGCGTTGGCGGAGAAGGGGCAGGCGAACTCGTTTCTTCCCGCTACGCCGTGCGCGTGGGTGACGTTGACGTCGTGCTGATTAGCGATGGCGTTCTGCCGCTTCCCACCTCCACCATGTCGACTAACGTTAGCGAAGCTGACCGCAACGAATGGTTCGATGGTCGTTTCCTGCAGCGTGACATGTTCGACTGGGCGCTGAATATTGCGCTCGTGCGCAGCGGCGACCGCCTGATCCTGGTCGACTCGGGCGTGGGCGACGGTTTCGAATACTTCACGCGAGCCGGCCGGTCGGTGATGCGCCTGGAATCTGCGGGTATCGACCTGGCTGCGATCACCGATATCGTGATTACGCACATGCACATGGACCACGTCGGCGGCCTGAACGTTGCTGGCGTCAAAGCCAAACTGCGCCCGGACGTGCGCATTCACGTGTCGGGCAAGGAAGTAGAGTTCTGGAAAAACCCGGACTTCAGCAAGACGGCGATGCCGGAAACGGTTCCTCCCGCGCTCCGCAAGGCTGCTGCGAAGTTCGTGGAACTCTACAGCGAAAACATCGTGCAGTTCGATCAGACGGTGGAAGTTGCCAAGGGCGTGTCGGCACGCGTGACGGGTGGGCACACGCCAGGGCACTGCGTCGTGGACGTCGCATCAAACGGCGAAAAATTGACGTTCGTGGGCGACGCGATTTTCCAGGTCAACTTCGACCATCCCGACTGGCAAAACGGCTTCGAGCACGATCCTGAAGGGGCCGCGGACGTGCGTATCGCGCTACTCAACGAAGCCGCTGAAACCGGCGCTCTTCTGGCCGCAGCGCACGTCGCGTTCCCATCCATCGGTCATATCGCAAAGAAGGATAAAGGCTTCCATTTCGTGCCGGTGGTGTGGGACTACTGATCGGTGCTCGACTATCAACCATCGCCGTATAGACTGCACTGACGATTGTCGGAAAACCGCCCGGAGTGCACAAGACTCACGGCGGTTATTTGCAAACGATCACTTGGTCGCGCGGTGACAGCGGCAAATCAATGCGGGACCGTTGATACCGGTTGCACGCATCTTTCATCCTTCAACGGAGCGCATCATGAGAGTGAAGAATTGGTTGCCTGCAATTTTATGCACGTCGATGGCGCTGGCGGTCATCCCCGCGATAGCCGGCGCGGAGCCGTTCGCGATCAGGGTCGACGACCTGCGTGACGGACACTTTTCGAACGAGCAGGTGTACGGAGGCTTCGGCTGTCATGGTCAGAACGTCTCGCCACACATTTCATGGGCTCACGTTCCGCGCGGCACGAAGAGCATTGTCGTCACCATTTTCGACCCCGATGCGCCGACCGGCGGGCTCGGCTGGACGCATTGGGAGATCGCCAACATTCCATCTTCCGAGTCGTCGCTCGAAAGAGGCGCTTCTGGCAATCCGAAGCGCTTGCCGGCCGGCGCGGTTGAGACGTTGACGGACTTTGGCGAATCCAGATACGGTGGACCCTGTCCGCCTAAGGGAGAATCGCATCGATATGTCGTGACGGTGTCTGCACTAGACGTGGCACAGATCGATGTTGCTCCAGCGGCGAGTCCCGCAGTCGTTGCCTATCAGATGCATGGGAAGATCATTGCTCAGGCGAAGTATGTCGCCCGATATCATCGAGGCTTGACTGACGATTGACGGGTGCCAGAAGCGGGTTATCGGCAACCGTTCCCGGCGTGCGGCTGCCGGTCGAACGGTTCCCGGATTCGCGTTGTCACGTTAAACGGTAACGCGTCACGCCAACGACATTCCGCCATCGACGTGCAGATTCACGCCGGTAACGAAGCTGCTTTCTTCGCTAACGAGAAAAAGCGCGGCCTGGGCCAACTCTTCGGCGCGGCCCAGCCGGCCCAGCGGAATCTTCTCTGCAACGGCGGCCTCGAATGCCGGGCGATCAGTGACCGCGATACCCAGCTTCGAAAGAATGGGTGTGTCGACTGGGCCTGGGCTGATCACGTTGACCCTGATGCCGCGCTCTTTGAATTCCAGCGCCCAACTACGGGCGAAAGCTTCGATTGCGGCTTTACTGCCGGCATACGCCGCGTGGCCTTCGAATACTTTCGAACTCGCGATCGAACTCGTCAACAGAATGGCGCCTCCATTGCGAAGTTGAGACGCGACTTTCTGAACGCCGAAGAAAACCGACCGCGTGTTGGTGGCGAGTTGTGCATCGTACTCTTCGAGACTAACCAGATCTGAGCGGGCGATCGTGTTCATGCCCGCGTTGGCGACGTAAATGTCCAGGCCGCCGAACCGTTCTTCAACCAGCGACGCAACGCGGTCATGCGTCGAGAGATCAGCCAGGTCACCGGTCAGGCCCGTTGCCCGATCGCCAAGCTCGGACACTGCGGCATTCACCGCGGCCAGGCGCCGTCCGACGATCAGCACCTGTGCACCTTCGGCCACAAACAACCTGGCCATCGCAAAGCCGATGCCGCTATTACCGCCGGTGATGACGGCGACTTTATTTGCGAGTCTGTTCATCTGAATCTCCGTTGTTTGACGCGGACCTCGCGTTGAGCGCTAATTTAGCCATAGGGTGAGACGACAGCCCAGTTCTGCAGCGGAGCTATCAGTTTTGCCGAAGGGTCACTAATGCCAGTTGAGAACATGAATGGCTTATCTGCCTTTGTTCGAGCGGTTGAGGCCGGTTCGTTCACCGGAGCGGCGCGCATGCTTGGCACGACGCCGTCCGCTGTGTCGAGAAGCGTTGGAAGATTGGAGAGGCGTCTCGGCGTCACGCTCTTCAGGCGCTCGACAAGGGCAACCGTCCTGACGATAGAGGGGCAAACCTACTACGAGCGCATCGCGCCGCTCATACGTGGTATTGAGGAGGCAGGCAACGCGTTGACTGCGCCGCTGGCCGCGGTCGGCAAACTGCGTATCAGTGTGCCGGGTGCATTGGCGCGCATTCTGCTCGACCCGCTCACCAGGCACTTGATGGCGCGTCATCCAGGGTTGCTCTTCGATGTGAACGTGAGCGACCATCATGTCGACATCATCCGCGACGGTTTCGATCTGGTCATCCGGGCGGGTGAGGTCGCCGACAGCGCTTTACATGCGCGGAAACTGGGCCATTTGCCGCTAGCGCTCGTGGCCTCCCCCGACTATTTAAGCCGCAACGGCGTGCCGAAATCGATATCCGATCTCGGCATGCATCGCCATGTTCGTTACAGACTTGCCGGACGCGTGGTGCCCATTACGTTTGCTGACGGTGCCAGCGTGCAACCGGAAGGAGCATTCGACGCCGACAGTGGTGAGGCCATGAGGCTGGCAGCATTGAATGGACTGGGTATCGCGCAGATTCTGAAAGCAATGGTTCAGGAAGATGTCGACGCAGGACGTTTGTGTATCGTCCTGGCGGAGTTGGCACTGCGATCGGTTCCTCTTCATGTCATGCACGGATTTGGAAGGAGCATGCCACCGCGATCAAAAATATTCATCGATTTTGCAGCGAAGCAATGCGCGCAGCTAATGAAATGATAATTTTCGCGTTACAAGCCTGCGGTTGTAGCTGAAAGCGCCACTGAAGACACGGCCAGCCGAATTTCAGATGTAAATCCCTTGCGCGCCGTTCAGTTGGACGACGCTCCGCTTATCGAGCGCAGCTTGATGGAGTTGTTCCAGTGCATAGATTCTTTCCGAAGCCGGGAGCCGATAGCGAGGCAAGTCGTCGGGTCCGGGCTGGACGTGCAGCATGTGCTTAGCGACCAAACCCTCAACCAGGTCTATCGCATTCGAAAGATCGCCCGTTCCTTTTGCCACCGCCGCGAGGACGGCCTCGAGCGTTGCGGGCTGTTCAAACGACGACAACTGACGGAAAGCGGACTTCTCATGCTCCGTCAGCAGCGCGTAACTCCATCCAATCGACGCGGCGAGATTCCGATGCCTCGCAGAAGCATTGCGGCATCCCTGCCATTGAAGACGCGATCGGGTTCCGAGCAGCGTCATGGTGCCGGCCAGTCCGAACGTCGCGACGCGCGCCGCTGCAAGTTCGATTGCAAACGCGACGCCTTCCAGTTCCCGGCAAATCTCCGAGATGGCTGCATAGCTCTTGCTGGTCTGCGGGAATCTGGCGCCCGCTTCCAGAGCGCGTTGAATGAATACCTGCACGGCGGGATAAGTATGCGCATGTTCGATCGAAATCACCTCGGGTCCGGGAGGGACCGCAAGCGCAGACAGGCGGCAGACGTGTTCGTGTCTGACGCGTAGCGCCTCGCGGCTTGTCAGAACGAAATAGGTCGCGGATGAGACCGCGAGAATTTGCGTTGTGAGCGATGTCACCTCGTCGATGACGTGCTCGCAGTTATCCAGAAGGATCAGCGCACGCCTGGTGGAAAGATAATTGGCGATGCGTGCGACGGGTAAATGGTGAAGATCGCCCAACCCAAGCAGACGAGCCAGCGTGAGCGCTACCGTATCGCCATGCGCAACTTCGCTGAGGTCGGCGACGTGAATCTCCGAAGGAAACACGCCGGACAGT
This sequence comes from Paraburkholderia fungorum, assembly GCF_046027605.1. Lineage (GTDB taxonomy): Bacteria > Pseudomonadota > Gammaproteobacteria > Burkholderiales > Burkholderiaceae > Paraburkholderia > Paraburkholderia fungorum_F. Next base: position 14,749 of record NZ_JAQQEF010000051.1, on the reverse strand, counting down.
CTTTTCGCGAGAGCCATGGCCACTGTTGTCTTGCCGATCCCTCCGGCTCCTACAATAGAGATGAACCGGTGTCTGCTCAAGTCGGACTCAATAGTCCGCAAGACTTCCTCACGACCTTGTGGGAAGGCTGCTCCTGATGCGAAGTCGCCAGAATGTACTCCAGGAGTCAGTCCGGAAAATTGGAAACGGGAATCGACAACGATGCGTTCACGGGTAAGTTGCCCAACGAAACAGTAGCCGATACCCGGGACGTTGGTCACGTAGCGCACACCGCCCTCGCCGTCACCGAGCGCCTTGCGCAATCCAGCAATGTTGACGCGCAGGTTGCTTTCGTCCACGACAATATTCCTCCACGCGCGCGACATCAACATGCGCCGGTCCACGACCTGTCCGGCGTGCTGGATAAGCACAATAAGAATATCCAGCGCGCGGCTGCCTAGTTGCACGAATGAACCCGACCGTTCGAGACGCCTTTCTGCCGGGAAAAGTGTGAACGGACCGAAGGATACGGCCTCGCCGTAATCGTGGCGGTCGGTATTTTCCATCACGCCGGAACGTAAAAAGTCTTCCTTGGCATTCATCTTTCAGCAGGCTCCGGATTGCGCGATTCAGGTTCATTGGAATAGACCCGTTACCTCGGCCCTCCACAGCGAAATATGACGTCACGTGCAATCGTAGTTGTGCCAGCCAGAACACGGAAGACGCCGGCGGGATATCACAGTGTTGCCGCAAGAACAACATCGGCGCCATGGAGTCATTGGCGTACTGGCCCATTCACCGTACCTCATCTGCAAAGGCGGGTGATTGAGCATAGAGTGCCAAAAAACCTGGTCTCGAACGAGGTTCGCGACTCCGGGTGTGATGTGTTGACGAGCAAGAAAAGTGATGCGGAAAGAAGCGAGAAACAACATCCAACTGTGAGATATGCCATGACAAAGATATCGGTTCAGAGTGTCTGCCTAGAATGCAACACGGACGGAAGCTCCGTAGAGAATGCCGTTCTTTCTTCTGTTTTCCTGGATCTTCGACCCGATGAGGAGGGAAGGTATAGGTCGGAGTGCTCGCGCGGTCATCAGCAGATCGTGACATTGCGGCAACAGAAGTTCGAGATCTTTTTTGAACTTGCCGCTTATGCAATACGCGACGGCCACTATCGGCAATCAGTATCGTCCTGCGCCGAGAGTCTTGAAGACTTTCACGAATTCTTTCTGCGCGCGATGGCGTACCAGAACGGAATAAAGAAAGAGCGTTTCGATGCGGCGTGGAAACTGCTGGGGATCAGTCCACAGAATCGCGAGGAAGCCTACTCACTGAACTACCGGAACTTCTGCGCCCGACCTCCCGTGCTCCTCAGACCCGATCAGAACGACTGGAAAGACTCGGTCATAGAAAAAGGAAAAATGCCGAGGCGCGAAGAATGTGTAGCGTTTGGCCAGACCGTATTGCATGTATTGCAGACGGCCGTCAGAGACGCGAGGGATGCCTTTCCCAATGGAGTAAAGCAGGCAATGCAGGAGCAAGTGACTGCGGCTCAACAACACGCGTCCAGATCACAAGCGCCATGGAGCATTCGCACAATCGTGAATCTTGCCATGGAAGGTGACGAACATTCCTATGAGTCGCTCGAAGGCGCGCTTGCCAGGTTTAGTTGACGACGTTTAAGCCGTCGATTGTTGTCGCCGAGACAACACGGTGATCTCCTTTGCGTGCCTACTGCCATTGGAACACGAAGTCTACGATTTGTCGTGAAGGCGGGCGGCCGGTGAGTCGACCGCCGCGATCGTCAGCGATCGTCGCGCAGTGCAACAGGGCTCCGTTTGTTGAAGTTCCGGTGCACATCGTCAACCTGGTAATCTAAAACTTAAGGCAAGAATCATGTCGCAGAAGATCTTGATTGTGGGCGCCGGCTTCGCCGGCGTGTGGGGTGCGCTCGGGGCGGCTCGCGTGCTCGACCGCGCTGGCGCAACGGCTGGCGACATCGACATTACGCTGATCTCGCCGAAACCCGAGTTGCAAATCCGGCCACGGATGTACGAAAGCGAGCCGCATCTGATGTTTGCGCCGCTTTTGCCTCTGCTTGACGCCGTCGGCGTGAACTACGTCGAGGGGCGTGTGGACGAAATCGCTGTTGGCGATAAGACCGTGCGTGTGACGGCCGCGAGCGACGAAACCCGCACGCTTGGTTACGACAGGTTGCTGCTGACGAGCGGCAGCAAACTCAGCCGGCCGTCGATTCCGGGGCTCGCCGAGTATGCATTCTCGGTCGATAGCATGGAGGACGCGTCGGCACTTGAAGCGCATCTGAAGCAACTCGCGAAGCTTCCTGATTCAAGCGCTCGAAATACCGTTGCCGTGGTGGGATGTGGCTTTACCGGCATCGAGATTGCAACCGAATTGCCTAAGCGGATGCGCGCGCTATTTGGCCCCGATGCGGCGATCAAAGTAATCGTCGTAGGCTCGCAGGCCGATATTGGCCCCGATCTCGGGCCTAACCCGCGGCCTTTCGTCGCCGAGGCATTCGAGTCGCTGGGCATCAAAGCGGTATTGGGCTCCAGTGTCGTATCGGTCGATGCGAGTGGCGTCCGCACCGCGTCGGGTGCGCATATCGAAGCGCACACGGTGGTATGGGCGGGCGGGATGCGAGCAAGTACGCTTGCAGCACAGGTTTCGTCGCGCCTCGACCCGCTTGGCCGTGTCGAAGTCGCACCTGATCTGCGTGTGGAAGAGGCGCCCGGCGTGTTCGTGGCCGGCGATGTGGCACGAGTGCGTAGCGACGATCAGGGGCACGACGCGTTGATGTCCTGTCAGCACGCCATGGTGATGGGCAAATTCGGTGGCCACAACGTGGCCGCCGATCTGATCGGCGCATCGACCCTTGCGTATAGCCAGCCGTTTTACGCCACCTGTCTCGATCTCGGCGAGTGGGGAGCGGTCTATTCAGAAGGCTGGGACCGCCAGATCAAGCTGACGCATGCAGAAGGAAAAGCACGCAAGCAGATGATCAATACGCAGTGGATCTATCCACCTGCGCCGAATCGCGCCGATGCATTCGCGGCAGGCGACCCTCTGGCGTCGTTTGGCTAGTGGTTTAGCCAGCCTCGGGCATTGCAGTTAGTCGTTCACAATGGCTCCGGGCGGGGGCGGCATGAGTACTCGTCAGGCGCGTTTTTCCCGTCGGAGCGTCCGTGAGCGATTCCCTGTTGTTCGGTTATGCCGTCGTCATGATCGACGTGGCGCTGTGGCGTTTCAAAGTGCCGAAGGAGGACGTTTCGCGTCTATTGCTTCGGCTCACGATTTTTGCCGTCTTCACGACGAGCCTTTTCACCGCGGGCCTCAGCCCCTTCAGGCAGGCTACGCATCTTGGACCGTCGCCGCTTCACGAAGCGGCGCAGGCCCTGAAGATATTCTGGTGGCTCACAGGTGCCCGCCTGCTCACTCTTGCTCTCGACACACTTCTCCTGCCACATACGTGGCGCAAGCAGAGACTGTTTCAGGACGTGTTCGGTGCTGTGGTGTTTCTCGCCGCGGCGGTAGCCGCGACGGGGTTCGTTCTGGAAATACCCGTTGGCGGCCTGATTGCGACGTCGGGCACATTGGCCGTTATTCTCGGTCTGGCTATTCAAAGTACCTTGCACGATGTCTTTGCAGGAATCGTGCTGAATTCCACAGAACCGTACCGCGTGGATGACTGGATCTCGATTGATGGCGCCGAAGGCAAGGTGATCGAGATGAATTGGAGAGCAACGCATCTGCTCAATTCGCACGGCAATGTGACCATCATTCCCAATGCCGCGGCGGCAAAGGCCAATATCACAAATACCAACCGGCCGCACGCTTTGCATGGCGTTACGGTGTCTCTGGAGATTTCGCCGGACGAGCGGCCGGCAACGGTGATCGCCGCGCTCGAATGCGCACTGGCTGCGGCGCGTTCCATCCTGCCGGCACCGGCGCCCTTCGTGCAGGCGAGAAAATCCACGATACATTCCATCCAGTACGAGGCGACCGCTTTCGTGGACGACACGGCAAAAAAGGCGCCATTGACAAACGAACTGTACGACCTCTGCTATCGACACCTTACCGCCGCGGGAGTCGATCTCCGACCACGAGGCGTGCCATCTGTCACGGCCATGGTGGCAAAAGCCGAGGAACGCCTGCTTGGACGCATCGAACTGTTCGCCGCCATCGGCGACGAGGCGTTGAAGAGGCTTTCGAGTTGCATGGTGCGGTACGAATACGACCCCGGGCAGGTGATCTTCACGCCGGATGTGGTGCCTGACAGTCTGGCAATCGTCGACTCGGGCGTGCTCAGTGTTTCAACGGAGCAATCTACCGGAGCCGTTGAGGTGGTGCGTCTCGGGCCTGGCGATACGATGGGGGAGACCGGACTACTCGCGGGTTTGCCAGTTCAGGTGAAGATCGTGACGCTCACCCGGACTGTCATTTACAGATTGAGCAAGGATGCTGTGACGCCTCTATTGAGGGATAGCCAAGAAGTGACGCAGCGAATGTGCCGGCTGCTTTCCCAACGGCAAGACATGTTGCACAAGATGGCTATGAAGAACGCCGCTCATGGAGACGATGAGCATGCTAGCTTCCACTGGCTCCTGGATAAGATTCATCGGTTGCATGCGTTGAAGTTCTGATCTTGCGGTTGTGGATGGGTTACTCCCAATGCGCTGCCGTTCACTCTCTGTCTTTGCTATACGCAAATTAACTCATGTAGATGTTAAGAATCGTTAAGAAAACGGCGATCTTTAGTCGCGTGAACGTAGAGCGATAAACGGCGTTTTGCAGCGCTTAACTGGGCCAATAAGCGCATCGTGATTATTCTGATGACTCGACCGGTAAGCAAGCCAATTCCCCTATCTCCCCGGTCGAACAATTCCTGGACTTAAGCCATGACTAAAGACTTGGGACACGTTTCCCCCGACTCAAAACGCCGAAGCCTGCTGATTGGCGGAGTCGCCGCGACCTTGACGACAACTGTGGCATCGGCTGCCAGCAAGCAATCAGGACCCGGCACCACCGCGCACATGTCGTCCACAGGCCATACCGGCGACGTTATCCGCACCCGGGACGGAGTCAGCCTGTACTTCAAGGATTGGGGCGCTAAAGACGGTCCCGTCGTCACGCTGAGCCACGGTTGGCCGCTCAACTCGGATAGCTGGGAAAACCAGGCCTTCTCTCTGGCGTCCCACGGGTTCCGGGTCATCGCACATGATCGCCGTGGGCACGGTCGCTCGAGCCAACCCTGGGACGGCAACGACATGGATCACTACGCGGACGATCTCGCGACAGTCATCGACACGCTCGGCCTGCGCGATGTAGCCGTTATCGGATTCTCGACCGGCGGGGGCGAAGTCGCGCGTTACGTGGGCCGGCACGGTACGTCACGCGTATCGAAGATCGGATTGATTTCGGCCGTGCCGCCGTTGATGGTCAAAACGCCCGGCAATCCGTCAGGTGTACCTATTGAATCGTTCGATAGTGTTCGGGCTGCAATGATCGCCAACCGCTCGCAATTATTCCAGGACATTCCCGCAGGTCCGTTCTACGGCTTTAACCGGCCGGGCGCCAAGGTGTCGCAAGGTCTGATCGACGCGTGGTGGCGTCAGGGAATGAGCGGCGGTTTCAAGAACGTCTACGAATCGGTCAAAGCCTATTCCGAAACTGATTTCACGACGGATCTGCTGAAGTTCGACCGACCGACACTGATCATTCACGGCGACGACGACCAGGTTGTTCCCGTGGATATTGGAGCCCGCTCGAGCAAGAAACTCGTGCCTCACGCGATCCTGAAGATTTATCCCGGCGCGCCGCATGGGTTGACCGATACCCACAAGGATCAGCTCAATCAGGACCTCTTGTCTTTCCTGCGAAGCTAGTTTGCGGGGAGCGTGATTCAAAGCAACCAAGGAGTGACTCGTGACAAAAGACGATATCCGCAAACATGCTTTTTCGATGCCGCTGCACAATCCGGCATACCCGCGTCCGCCGTTCCGGCTCGTCGATCGGGAGTACTTCATCATTTCCTACGAGACGGATATCGAGGCGCTAAGAGCCGTCGTTCCCGAACCCTTGAAGGTCGACAACGCGATGGTTCATTACGAGTTCATCCGCATGCCCGATTCGTCGGGGTTTGGCGACTATACGGAGAGCGGTCAGGTCATCTCGGTTCTGGACGAGCAGGGCAGAAAGGCGAACTACACGCACTCGATGTATCTGGACGACGAAGGTCCGATCGCCGGCGGCCGGGAAATCTGGGGCTTTCCCAAGAAGCTCGCTTCGCCGCGTCTTTCGATTGATGGAAAAGATACCTTGCTCGGAACGCTCGACTACGGCACGCGGCGAATTGCCACCGGCACGATGGGCTATAAGTATCGTCCGCTCGACGCCGCTGCCGAGCAGCGCAAACTCGCTGACACACCCAACTATCTGCTCAAGGTGATACCGCACGTCGACGGTTCGGTCCGAGTGTGCGAACTCGTCCGCTTCTTTCTGCGCGACGTTCAGGTAACTGGCGCCTGGGAGGGGCCGGCCGCGCTCGAACTTCATCCACACGCGCTGGCTTCGGTCGCGGACCTGCCCGTTCGCAAGGTAATCGGCGCGCGTCACATCGTCGCCAATCTCACACTCGATGTGGGCGAGGTGGCGCATGACTATCTTGCCTCCGTCGATCCCATGAAACTTGTAGCGAACCAGTAACTCTCCCGGAGGATATATGGCATTGAAAGACAAAGTGGCGCTCGTCACGGGCGCGGCGAGCGGAATTGGCGAGCAATGCGCACGCAAGTTGGCCGCGGACGGCGCGACGGTCGTCGTAGCGGATCTGAATCTCCCGAGCGCAACGAAAGTGGCCGAGGATATCGTCCGCAGCGGTGGCAGCGCGGTTGCTCTCTCCATGGACGTGACGAACGAAGAAGCGGTCAATGCCGGTATTGCCGATACGGTAAGCCGATTCGGCGGCATCGACGTATTGGTTTCGAACGCCGGTATTCAGATCGTCAACCGGATCGAGGACTACGCATTCTCCGACTGGAAAAAGATGATGGCTATCCATCTCGATGGTGCATTCCTCACTACGAAGGCAGCCGTCAGGCATATGTACGCATCGGGCAAAGGCGGCGCCGTGCTCTACATGGGTTCCGTGCATTCGCACGAGGCATCGCAACTGAAGTCGGCCTATGTGACGGCCAAGCATGGGCTGCTTGGGCTTGCCCGGGTTGTCGCAAAGGAGGGCGGCCCGCACGGTGTGCGCGCGAATGTCGTGTGCCCTGGTTTTGTCAGGACTCCGCTGGTGGACAAGCAGATTCCGGAGCAGGCGAAAGTACTCGGAATTTCAGAGGCGGAGGTCGTGAGAAACGTGATGCTGAAGGACACGGTGGACGGCGAGTTTACCTCGGTGGCCGACGTCGCCAACACGGTCGCGTTTCTCGCCGGCTTCGAATCGAATGCGCTGACCGGGCAGTCCGTCGTGGTGAGCCACGGCTGGTTCATGCAGTAAGGGGATAACCGTGAGATCGAGTCAGCGCAAAGAGTTGCAGCAGCCGTCTCCTTTCAGGCTGCCCCAGTACGATGAAATCGGACTCGTGCTTCAGGGTGGCGGAGCCTTGGGTTCGTATCAGGCCGGCGTATACGAGGGGATTGCCGAAGTAGATATTGAGCCGACCCGGATCGCGGGCATATCGATCGGCGCGTTGAACACCGCGGTGATTGCCGGGAACGCGCCGGAAGACCGGGTGGAGGCACTACGCGGATTCTGGAACACGATAAGTCAACCCGCGGATGTTTTCTCGCATGTCCGTTCCCTGATGCCCGTCTATCCGGGCTGTGAAGACATGGCACGCAAGTGGTCGAGCGCGTGGGCGGCAACGCGCACGCTGGTCGAGGGCCAGCAGGGATTTTTCTCTCCGCGTATGCGCACGCTTGCGGCCGATCTCGTGAAGAGGCGTCCCGACGAAGTCAGCTATTACGACACCACTGCGTTGCGTGAAACGCTGATGAAGTACGCCGACTTCGACCGGATCAACGATGGAGGCATCCGTGTTTCGGTCGGCGCTGTCAACGTACGCAATGGCAATCTCGTGTACTTCGACAACTCGACGATGCGACTGAAGCCGGAGCACTTCATCGCGTCCGGCTCCCTGCCGCCAGGGTTTCCCGCCGTCGAGATCGACGGAGAGTTTTACTGGGACGGAGGGCTCGTCTCCAATACGCCGCTGACGGAAATTATCAGAGAGAGTCAGCACAGAGATACGCTCGTTCTGCAGGTCGATCTGTGGAGCTCGCGCGGCAAGCTGCCAGGCGATTTTCTCGACATCAACGAACGTGTCAAGGACATCCAGTATTCAAGCCGTACCCGGGCTGTCACCGCCTTCATGGCACAGAATCAGAAGCACGCTCAGCTGATCAAGGCACTGCTCGAACATGTCCCCGAGGCCGCGCGCTGTGATCATGCGGTCATTGACGAAGCGCAGAAGACGGCGGATGGCAGCGCCGTGAATGTCGTGCACCTGATCTACAGGAACAAGTCGTTCGAAGGGCACTATAAGGACTACGAGTTCAGCAAGGACACGATGAAGGAACATTGGGCGAGTGGATTAGACGACGTTCGAAATTCTTTCCGTCATCCCGAGTGGTTTGCTATTCCTAGCCGTGAAGTGGGCTTCGTCAGTCACGACGTACATCGATACAGCGCGGGTGCAAAATCGTGACGCGGCCAATTCAGTGCGGCTCGCTCGATGCCGGCCTGATCGCGCTTCTCGAACTGCGCGCATCGCAAATCAACGGCTGTTTGTTATGCGTTCATTACGGCCTCCGCCTGGCGCTCCATGCTGCCGTAGCCACATCGAAGATTGAGCATATCGGAAGCTGGCGGCGCGCCGATGTTTTCTGTCATGCGGAGAAGGCCGCGTTGGCCTGGGCGGAACATCTATCGGGTGTCAGCGAACAATCGGCGTCCGACGAAATCTGGTCGCGCATGCGGAGGTACTTCAATGAGACGCAAATTTCAGAGCTGTTCAAGTATTGGAGCAGCAGCGCATTGTGGTCGACCGACGAGGTCATTCGTTGTTGCACTGCCGGCATGGCGGTCAACCTGGCTGTCGGTTGGCACGCCCAATAGGACCCGGCCGTTTCCGGGTCAGGAGGCTACGTGTTTTCCCATGAACTCATCGCGCAATACGGCGCGCTGGTCGTATTCCTGAGTGTGCTTGGCGCGTCGCTCGGTCTACCTGTGCCGGCTATGCCAACATTGATCACGGTAGGGGCGAGCATCACGATTGCAACCGGCAGCCAACAATCGGCAGTGTGTCATTTCGCGTCGACGTTAGGGGCTGCCGCCGTGGGCGGAGTGCTTGGCGACCTCCTCTGGTATGAGGGCGGAAGACGATTCGGCGAACGCACGCTTCGAACGGTTTGTCTCTTATCGTCGTCGCGCGATACTTGTGTGAGAGAAACCGAGCGTTTCTTCGGGCGCTGGGGAGTGCGAGTTTTAATCGCCGCCCGCTTCGTCCCCGGCCTGTCGCTCGTTGCGGTGCCGTTGTGCGGGGCAATGGGGGTCAGATTGCGGCACTTCATCGCATGCGATTGTGCCGGAGTGGCCTTATGGGCCTCCGTCGCGCTAGCTATCGGCGGAGCTTTCGCCGCTCAGATCGAGCTGGTTTTCGCGGTGGTCTCGCATCTCGGCTGGCGGGCATTGGCTATGGTCGCAAGTGCACTCGCGCTGTATTCCTGCTATCGCTATTGTCGACATCTGATGCTGTCCAAAGCACTGGAAACGTCCCGGATCGATGCGGTGGAGCTACACGGTTTGCTGACAGACGAACCCCGGCCGGTCATCTTCGACATTCGTTCCCCGGAGAGGCGGACGCTTGATCCATTCGTCATTCCGGGTGCCATATTTGCCGACGAACGCAAATTTGGGGAGATAGTGCGGGCGTACGACGCGAACCGGACATTCGTCATTTACTGCTCGTGCCCCGGAGAAGTGTCCGCTGCATGGATGGCTGGCCGTTTGCGGCGCGCCGGAATCAGACTAGCGTTGCCGCTGACCGGAGGCATCGACGCATGGCGCGATGCCGGTTTCAATGTTGCCCCCGTGACAGCAGCCGGCGGCGAGCGCCGTGCGCAGTAAACATTGGCCGCGGTGCCGGACTTCATGACGGTATACTGTTCGGCGCGAACGATCGCGCGAACGTAGGTGCGCGGTTCGGTCGTCCGTTTCCGCCATGGAAACTGGAATATCTCCCATGTACTGTGCACAAGGACCGCTTCATGGACGACGCCAGCGTTTTTGACAAGCTTCGCCCGCGCTTGCAGGGCATTGCATATCGGATGCTGAGTTCGGTCGCAGAGGCGGAAGACGTCGTGCAGGACGCCTGGTTGCGCTGGCATTCGACCGCAAGCGAGACCATCGAGAACGCGGAAGCGTGGCTTGTCGCCGTGACTACGCGGATCTCCATCGACCGTCTGCGCGCAGCGAAAATCCAGCGCGAACATTACACCGGCATCTGGCTTCCTGAGCCGCACTTCGCCGACTATCCCGCAACGCCGGAGCAGGCGAAGGAGCGCGCTGACGACGTATCCGTCGCCTTTCTGATGCTGCTCGAACGGTTGAGCCCGGAAGCGCGCGCGGCTTTCCTGCTGCGCGAAGTATTCGATGCCGACTACGATGAAATAGCAAAAGCCGTCGGCAAGAGCGAAGCGGCGTGCCGGCAACTGGTGAGCCGCGCGAAGGCGCAGTTGCGCGACGATCGTCCGCGCTACGTCGTGTCGCGGGAGACGCATCATCGGTTGCTGCAGACTTTTGCGCACGCTTTGGAGCGCGGTGATTTCGCGGCGATCAATTCAATGCTGGCCGAAGATGCCGTGCTCATGGGCGATGGCGGTGGCCGGGTGCAGAGCTTTCCAAAACCAATGGTGGGCGGGCGGCGCATCGCGCAGCTTTTTTATGCGGCTGCACTTCGCTACAAAAGCGGACTGCGTGTCGAACTCGCCGTGCTCAACAGCCAATCGGCACTGTTGCGCTTTATCGACGGCGCACTCGAATCGGCGCAGACGTACGAGACGGATGGCGAGCGCATTGTGCGCATCCAGGTGCAGCGAAATCCCGACAAGCTGGCGCGCATCGCGGCCAGATTTGGCGGCCGATGATCTGCAGCCCGGCAATGTCCGGACTGCGTTTGTACGATCAATTGCAATAGCAGCGAAATCAATGCCGCCGCATTGTTGAACAGGAAGGGCGCGCCCGCGATCGCGCGGCTGAACCTCTCGCACGAACGGGCAGATTGTCCGCCGCAGTGGATTCGTTAACCCGGTTTGTCACAGGTGGCCCGGCTAAAACGTCTTGTCGAGTACGAAACCTTTAAATCGTGCCGCCCATGTCCGACGATCATTCTGCCCGCCCCGTCACCGACAATTCGCTCGCTAGCAGCTTCGCCACGAGTTACGCCGGTGTCGTTTCGTTCCTCGCCGTGGCCAATGAAGGCAGCTTCGCCAAGGCGGGTGACCGTCTCGGCATTGGCCGCTCCGCCGTCAGCCGAAATGTGCAAAAGCTCGAAGCGCAGCTCGATGCGCGGCTTTTTCTGCGCACCACCCGCAGCACGTCGCTGACCCGCGAAGGCGAATTGTTTTATCAGAACTGCCATCCGGGCGTCGAACGCATCGTGCAGGCGCTGGAGGACATGCGCGAGTTGCGCAATGGACCGCCGCGCGGACATCTGCGTATCTGCTCGACCCCCGGATTTGGCCGCAAGATCGTCGCGCCGCTGCTGAGCGGTTTTCGCTCGCGGTATCCAGACATAGCGCTCGAACTATTGCTGAACGATCGTCCTGCCGACTTCATCGCGGATCGTGTCGACGTCGGGTTTCGCGACGGGCGTATGGAAGACAGCGAGGTCGTGGCAAAGCAACTGATACCGATGCAGATGATCGTCTGCGCGTCGCCCGTGTACGCGAGACAACACGGTGTGCCGCGTCAGGTCGAAGATCTCGGCCAGCATCGGTGTATCAATTTCCGCAGTGCGTCGGGGCGCGTAAGTGATTGGGAGTTCAAGGTCGACGGACTCATGCAAAAGCAGTTGCCTCGAGCGCAGCACACGTTCAACGACATGGACCTCATCGTGCAGGCGGTGCTCGACGGCGAGGGCATCGCCCAATTGCCGGCCTATCAGGTCTGCGATCTATTGCGGCGTGAGCGGCTGATTTCCTGTCTGGCCCAATACGCGCCAGACGACCGCGGTCACTACGTCTGTTATCTCAGCCGCAAGCATCTGCCCGCCAGAATCCGCGTGTTTATCGATTACATGGCGGAACAAACGCGCGCCCTCGATCTGCAATGCCTGACCACGATGATGCCGGTGCCGGCACTATGATTGGTGCTTTGGAGGCAACACGGTGCGTCGCGGCGCAGGCCTTCCCGACGGGCTGCTGCGCACCTACGATGCACCCATACGCTGACGGCGCATCGACGCCGGTCCGGCGCACTATCCACAGAGAAAGATCATGACAATCGTTGCTATCGACGGTGGCCTCAGCGGTAGCGGGCCGTTCGACGGACGGCCTGCGCTATGCCAGAGCGCGCAAACAGGAGACACCATGCCAGAGAGGCGGACCATCCCGTCTCTGGACGCCACTGGCTCACGCGCATGGCTCCGCTCGTTGCGAGCCGCGGCGTAGCCAATGGCTGTCGGACATACATGATGAGCCCTCTGCATCCGCCGCCGCTCACCCTGCTCGACAAGTACTTCGGGCAAGATTTTCAGACACTGTACTCGACGACCGTGACCGCCACGGGCGGCGATGCGAGCCATGGTCGAGCATCAGGCGTGGTCCGGTCGGACGACGGCGAGCTCGATCTCGACCTGCGCCTGCCCGAAGCGCTCGGCGGCCCAGGCGGCGGGACGAATCCCGAGCAGTTGTTTGCTGCCGCCTACGCCGCCTGCTTTCACGGTGCCTTGAGCCTGCTCGCAGCAAAGGCGGAGATAGCGATCGTCGGCGCGAAGGTGGAAGTGACGGTCGATTTCGGCCGAGATCCCGTCGATGGCCTGTTCAACCTGATTGCCCAGGTCCGCATTCATTTGCCGGGTGTCGAGCCCGGCGTTGCCGAAGGACTCGTGCGTAACACGGAACGTTTCTGTCCGTACGCGAAGATGGCGCGCGAGGGGATCGTGAGCGTGGTCGCACTCGCGCGGCCGGATAGCGTGGCGAAGCTGTAAGCCGGCATGCGCATTTCATGCGAACGATCGAGCCGTTATCGACGGCAACCTGACCGGGTAATGTTCGCGTGAGCCCCGCAGCCATGAGACTTTAAACCCGGAGGCGATGCATTTTGCAGGCTATTGCCGCTGGAAGTCGCAGGAGAACCGGAGATGTGTGGACCCGACCCATGGTCGCAGATTATCGGACGGCTGAGCGCGCATTGGCATGAGACTGCATCAGCCGCTTACCAGGCTTCGGGGCGCCGCAAGCGACCCAGCCGCACGGTAGTAGCGCATGCGGCGCTCACGGTCCCTACGATTCGAAGCATCGAATGGCAAACCGACGCGACCGTGCTCGTTTCCTGGAGCGACGCTACGCGGGGCAGCTATCTCGATCAGACGTGGCGCGCCGGCTATGCGCGCGTCAGGGGTATTTGCGCGCTCAGCGGCATGTCGGTCAAACGGGGCGACGTGGTGTTCCGGCCGTTCCACCGTGGCGCCGCACCGCCGTCGAACGCGCTCGACATGATCCTTGCTTCGGTGATGACGAGATATTCAGAGCGCCAGCTTGTGCTGACCTGATGTGTGGCGGAGATCGTTTGGACTTCGGCCCCGCGAGTGTCGGCTTGCGAATGCAGCAAGATGCCGGCGGATTGCTCGACGCCGCCGCCGGCAGCCATGTAGTTCATTGCTGCCATAGACCCAGCTCGGAGAGATGGCAGCTCAAGCCGGCGGCCAAGCGTTCGTCCACTACGATCGCGTGGCCGGTTACGGGGCGCAGCCGACGCTTGGACGTCCAAGAGACGCCCTATGTGAACGGCGGCTTGTGGCCGGTCAGCGACCACTTGCTGACCGGCATGAAGCCCTACACCTCTGTCTGTTCAGCCATCTCAAGCGCGTCATCGACCTCGATGCCGAGGTATCGGACTGTGCTCTCGAGCTTCGTGTGGCCGAGCAGCAGCTGGACAGCCCTGAGGTTCTTCGTGCGGCGATAAATCAATGACGCCTTGGTTCGGCGCATCGTGTGCGTACCGTAGGCAGTGTCGTCAAGGCCGATTGACGAGACCCACCGATGAACCAGCCGGGCGTATTGTCGTGTCGACAGGTGGGGAGAGCCGTGAATCCTGCTTTTGAACAGGAAGTCGGTCGCATGCAGCCCGGCATGCCTTATCCACGCTGCTACGCTGTCTCGCGTCTGCTCGGTAATCTCGAATTGCACCGGCCGTTGCGTCTTCTGCTGCATGATCAGCGCACGGCTGGCGACGTGCTCTCCTTGATAGACGTCGCGAACACGCAGCTTCGTCAAATCACACGCCCGAAGCTTGCTATCGATGGCGAGATTGAACATTGCCAGATCCCGCACCTGGGATGAAAGCTGCAGGCGCACACGAATCGCCCAGATCTCCTTAAGCTTCAGCGGGGGCTTCTGTCCCGTCAATCTTCCTTTGTTCCACGGCACCCGCGACGGGCTCGTGTCGGTTGATGCGCTCATGACAATCTCCTTTCAGATGAAGGGGGATTCAGTCTGTACTTCTGCAATGGGCGCTACC
>NZ_JAQQEF010000050.1:0-22177 GCF_046027605.1 Paraburkholderia fungorum | reverse complement strand
CTCGCGAGACCCTGCGTCAGCGTGGCGAGCGACCAGCCGACGAGAGACAGTGCATAGGCGAGGCGCGAGCCGAGAATGTCGGTCAGTACACCGCCGGGCACGAGAGCAATGGAATAGGCAAGGCCGAATGCCGCAAACAGCTCGCCCATTTGCATCTTGTTGAGCGCCAGGGTCTTCGAGAGGCCCGGGGCAACGATGCCCAGCGCCGACCGGTCCACAAAATTGAGGATGGTCGCCACGAGCAACATCGAGAGCACGACATACCGCACCCTGGAGCGTTTCGCGGTATCCACGTAAGCCGGGTTTGGCGCCGGTAATGTTTGTTCTTCTACGACTTTCATCGGTGTCTCCAGAATATCAGCCTGTTGTTCTTTTATATCTGGCGAAAGGGCGTTATCCGCGGCCGATGAAAGGCATGGTGGTCGCCATGATGGTCATGTTGAGAACATTGGCCTCGAGCGGAAGACTGGCCATATGCACGACCGCATTCGCTACGTGCGTCACGTCCATTCTTGCTTCGGGTGCCGTGCTTCCATTCGCTTGCAGTACGCCGCAGTTCATGCGTTCCGTGAGTGATGTGGCCGCGTTGCCGATATCGATCTGGCTGCAGGCGATGTTGAATGCGCGTCCGTCCAGCGCGATCGATTTAGTGATGCCGGTGACGGCGTGTTTTGTTGCCGTGTAGGCGATGATACGCGGCCTCGGCGAGTGGGCTGAGATCGAGCCGTTGTTGATGATCCGTCCGCCTTGGGGCGACTGTGCTTTCATCAAGCGATAAGCAGCCCGAGCGCACAGGAAGACGCCGGTCAGATTGGTGGCCACGACATCGTTCCAGAAATCCACCTCATAGTCTTCCAGGGGGACGGCCCCCGCGTTGCGGCCCGCGTTGTTAAAGAGCACGTCGAGCCGGCCGAATGTCTCGGCGATCTGCGAAAACGCGTGCTCGACCGATGTTGCGTCGGCAACGTCGGCCGGGAATACCTGCGCTTGTCCGCCGGCAATGCCGATTACCTCCTTCGTTTCCAGCAGAGGCTCGGCTCGGCGCCCGACCAGCGCGACGGCGAATCCAGCGTTGGCGAGCGCCACGGCGGCGGCTCGGCCAATGCCGGAGCCGGCGCCGGTAACGGCTGCGAATTTCTTCGATGCGGGCATTTCACTTCCTCTCGACAATTCAGTTGAACACGAGAAAGAGAGTTGCATTCGCGCCATGCGTCGAGCAATCTTGATTCATTGAATCAACATCTGAGGGCTTGGCCGGCGGAGATCGCACCAGGGTTTTCCTGATGCGTGCGTTGCCGGCAGCGGACGAACGAGGGGCATGGAAAAAGACGGATTACAACGCGCAGGGTACGCGGGGGACGAATAAGGGGCGAATCAATTTCGAGGCGTTGATTCATCCAATCAACATTGATGGTCCTGTCTGCGGTTTCGTAGTCCCTCGACGTCTGTCTATCAAAGGAAAAAACCATGTCTGAAACGCACCAGACCGTTGATTGTTGCACATGGCCGCGCTGTCCTCGACGGTCAAGGTCATTGCGAGTGCGGGCTTTGGTCGCATGGACGTGGCTGACAACGCTTCGCGGCTAAAATGTATAACCGCGGGGTTAAGGCGCGGAGGAGTCCATGGGTCTAAAGGGAGATATTGACGAAGTTGCCATAGCTTGGCGTAAGGCCTCTTTGGTCCAAAAAGCGTGGCTTATCCTGTCCGGATTTTTCGCTGTCAGCGCAGTTGCTTCAGTGTCAGAAGAGGTCGCGAAGCGGAAAGGCTCTATTAATGACGGAGTTGAGTTTTATAGAGATTTAATTTCCAGTCCGCTTCAGGTGCATTTGCTTCCTTTGATTGGACTGCATCTCCCTCGGCATGATGTAGATACATTCATAGTTGGTTCACTTATGTGCAGTAGCTACTTGCGAGCAACCCATATAATCGCCAGGCAAGTTATCTCGACCCCAGGCGAGCACAACTTGCGGGCGACCGGCTTGTGACGTTCGACAAGCTATGAAAATCGTCAACGATCGCTGCTCATTCCCCCAACATTACTCGCGGAAGCTTCGACTCTGCCCAACAGATGCGGCAGGCTCTCGAGAAAAATCTCTACGTTTTCACTCGAACTCGCGCAACTTCTCGTGCAATATTTCGACCCGCTGTAGATGGTTGCTGCCTCGCTCGAGCAGACGTTCGGCAACCAGTGAGCAGATCAGATTGACCACCGCAGTCATGCCGACATTGCTGTCGAACAGCATCAGGCCATCCGTGTGGCAACGGATCACCCAGCGCGCCAATCGCGCCGGCTTCCCAGCAATGACATCCGACATATACACAATCGGTACGCCGGCCTCGACGAGTGCAGCTGCGGCAAGACCGACCGCCGGGACACGGCGCCGCAAGCCGACGATGATCGCGACATCCTTCGCGGCCAGGTCGCCGAGATATTCGCTCATGGTGTCGCCCGGCGCAGGCAACAACATCACGTCGGAGCGCACCTGAATCAGTTCGCGCCTGATCATCGTGGCCACTGTATGACTATGCCGGTACCCGATGATCACCACGCGCCTCGCGTGCGCAACTGCCTCGACCACCTCGCTCAGCATCCGCGTGTCGAGCGACCGGTACGTGTTCGCCAAATTCTCGACCTCATGCTGCAAATGCGCCTGAATCACGTCGTCGAGTTTCGTACTGGCATTCTTGCGGCCCCGATCCTGTAGATACAACGGCGACCCGCCGACCTGTGCCGCGCGCGCAATCGCACGCGCGTCGTCATAAGACGCATATCCGAGCTTCTGAAAAAAACGCGTCGCGGTCGCTTTCGACACCTGCGCAGTCGCCGCTAGTTCCGTGGCGGTTTGCATCGCCAATTGCCCAGGCGCACTCAGGATGACATCTCCCAACCGCTGATCGATCTCGGACAGTTCGTCATAGCATTCGGCGATGCGACTCTCGATTGACTGCGGTGTGCGCTTTTCCTGCTTCGTTTGAGCTTTTGACATGTCGATGCTTGTGAGTAAATGGAGTGCCCGCCGTGGTGCAATGCCGGCACCGCGAACGTGCATCGGGGCTCTCTCGCACGCAGCAGGTGCAGTCAGGCGGTATCTGTCGATAACGTCATTATAAATCGGACCGTGGAATGTGAAATGTGTGTTTCTCGCAAACCACTGTAGAAACACTTGTTTTTTATGGTTAACTTGTGAAACCTACGTTTCTCACGTCGGGTTGGCATGGATCATGCATTTGGGAGGCGTCGTCCACCTCTCAATGTGAGCTCACTGATGTTAAAACATCGCCTCTCCAGCATTGTCCTCGCCGCGTTGTTTCCGTTCGGCGCAATAGTCCACTCGGTAGCCGCGAACGCCGATACGCTCGACGACATCAAGAGTCGTGGCACGATGACCATCGCGATCGATCCGACCTTCGCACCGTACGAATACACCGACGCCAACAACAACATCGTCGGATTCGATCCGGCCGTTATGGCTGCGGTCGCGAAACATCTGGGCGTAAAAATCGAATATCAGCGCATGGCATTCAGCGGGATCATCCCGGGCTTGCTCGCGCATTCGTTCGATGTCGAAGGTTCCGCGCTGAACGTAACCGCCGAACGTGCAAAGCGTCTCGCTTTCATAGTGCCGACCAGCAAGACCGTAAACGGTGCTCTGGTGCGCGCCGATTTCAAAAAGATTCCGCAGCAAGCCACCATCGAGTCTCTCGCCGGTTTGACAGCCGCGGTCAAGAGCGCGAGCGCCCCCGAACAGATCCTCAAGCAGTTCAACGAGACGCTGAAGGCCAAAGGTCTTGCACCGATCCAGCTGATCAGCGTGGATAGCGTCGATCAGACAGTGGCTGCATTGATGACACGCCGCGCCGATTTCGTGTTCGACGATATGACCGTGCTCGCGGGTGTCGTTAAACAGAATCCGGGCAAGCTGAAATCAACCGGTGAGTTCGGACCGTCGCAATGGATTGCCTGGGCGACCCGCCCGGACGATACGCGTCTGAACAAGGCAATCAGCGACCAGATCCTCGCAATGAAAAAGTCCGGCGAACTCGCACGCCTGCAAAAAGCCAACCTGGGCGTGACCTTCGATACGCCGACAGCCGATTTCATCCCCGCGCAGTAAATCGAGCAGACCGAATCAGATGACAGATCCAGTACAGACTCTCACCGTCAAGGCAGGACACGGACGTACCTTCGAAGTGAAGGCGGGCCAACGGTTGACCATCATGGACGTCGAAGGTCAGCAAGCCGCCGACTTCGTCGCGGTAGTCAACTCGAACCATGGCGAGAAGCTGTCGCCGACGCATACGCGCCGCCAGCTTCGGACGCTGTTTTTCAACGTCGGCGACGCGCTGTATTCGTCGCTGGGGCGCCCGTTGTTGCGGGTAGTTGAAGACACCGTCGGCATTCACGATGCCAACGTGCCCGCCTGCGACGACACGCGTTTCACGGTCGATTTCAACGTGACCGGGCATCGCAACTGCCTCGACAACATGCACGCTGGTCTGGCGCTGTACGGGCTGTCGCCGTTCGATGTGCCCGAGCCGTTCAACCTGTTTCAGAACGGCCCGGTCACGCAGGATTGCCGGATGCAGGTGACCGATCCGACCAGCAGGCCCGGCGACTACATCACGTTCGACGTGCTCGAAGATCTGGTGTGCGCAGTGTCGTCGTGTCCGCAGGACATCATTCCCGGCAACGGCCTGAAGGTGACCGATATCGCCATTTCAATCCTGCCCGCGACGCCTGTCGCCGCCTGAACGGACTCAACATGCTGCTTCTCAAAGAACCGCCTTCGCGCGCACCGCTGCCTCCGCAAACCATCGCCGTGACTGCGGGTGAATCGCGTGCGATCGACGTCAAGGCAGGCCAGATCCTGCGTATCGAGGCGAAAGAGCCGGGCGCGGTTGCGTCCATGTTCGGCTTCAGCCGGACCAACGACGACGTGTACATGTCGGTTCATCACACGCGCGTGTTCAGCAATTCGTACGTGCTGCAGGCGGGCATGCGGATCGTCAGCAATCGCCGTCGCGCGCTGATGGTGCTCGGTAAGGATTCGAGCGGCAAACACGATCTGCTGCTCCCGGCATCGACAACCGCGTATCTCGCGGCCCAAGGCTACGCGGGACAGACCGGCTGCGTCGAATCGGTCGGCGCGGTGATTCAATCGCTGGGCCTGAAGCCGCCAAAAATGCCCGACCCGATCAACCTTTTCATGCACGTGGCGTTGCATCAGGATGGCCGTATCGAACCGCTGCCCAACGTAACGCGAGCTGGCGATTTCGTCGCGTGCCGGGTGGTGTCGGACATGGTATTCATTGTGTCGGCCTGCTGCACCGGCATTCCCGGCAACGACGCGCCAGGTGCGCTCGAACTGTCGGCGCTCGAAGAACTCGACCAACTCTGATTCCGGGAATCCGCCGTGATGGGCTTTGACCCGCAAGTGATCCACAGCCTGCCGACACTCATCGACGGCTGGCTGCTGACTGTGGAACTGACGTTGTTCGGCGCAACCGGCAGTCTCGTGTTTGGCCATCTTGCGCTCGCGATGCAACTGACACGCGTCGCGCCGTTGCGCTGGGCCGCGCGGCTCTATATCAGCTTCATGCGCGGCACCCCCGCTCTCGTGCAACTGTTCATGCTGTTTTTCGCGTTGCCGCTGATTGGGCTGGGCGGCCGTCCGCTGCTGGCGGCCGCGCTCACGCTCGGCCTGAATAGCGGCGCTTACACGGCGGAAATCCTGCGAGGCAATCTGCGTGTGATCACGCCTGGCCAGTACGAAGCCGCGATTGCGCTCGGTATGGCGCCGTGGCGCATCGCGTTGAGAATCACGCTGCCGCAGATGCTGAAGGCCAGCCTGCCCGCACTCATCAGCGAATTCACGATCCTGTTGAAAACTACGCCGCTCGCGTCGGTCGTCGCCGTCACCGAACTGACGTACGCGGGACAGATGGTGATCGCGCGAACCTACACGTCGACGCAAGTGATGCTGCTGGTCAGCGTTGGCTATCTGGCGGTCGCGTTGCCGGTCATCTATGCCGCGCGCCGCGCACAGCGTTCGCCGCGCGAACCCAGCGTCAAGCGGGTTGCGCCGGGAGTCGCGCGATGACCTTCGATCTCAGCGTTCTGTCCGGCTACTGGCCGGCGCTTGCAGCAGGACTCGGCAGCACGGTCTGGTTGTGTGCGGCCGGCTCAGTGATGTCGGGCGTGCTCGGCATGCTGCTGACGGTCGGCCAGCGACGCGGCGGTCCGTGGCTGGCCGCGGTGATTCGTGGCTACACGGCATTGACGCTTGGCTTGCCGCTGCTCGTGCTGCTGTATGTCATGTTCTTCGTATTGCCGGATTTCGGTGTGCTGCTGCCTGCGCCGCTGGTCGGCACGGTCACGCTGGCGGTCTATTACGGTCCGTACGTCGCAGAAGTGATTCAGGCTGCTGTTGCCGCCGTGCCCGTTGGAACCGTCGAAGCGGGAGTTGCGATCGGCATGTCGCCGGTTGCGATCGCGCGCCGCATCATCGCACCGCAAGCGTTGCCGCTGCTGCTGCCCACGCTGACGGGTCTGCTGATCGGCCTTGTCAAGGATTCCGCATTGCTATCGGTGATCTCCGTGCACGAATTCATGTTTGCCGCGAAGGCCGTCGTGTCAGACACCTATGCGCCCCTCGAAGTCTATTTCGTCGTCGCAATGGTCTACTGGGCCGCGACGTCCGTCATCCACTTTTCGACCCGTCATTGGGAGCGCCGTCTCGGCCGCGCCCATCGGGTCGCCCGGCCCAGGTGATCAGCATGAACTTATCCGACAGTACGCCGCCCGTAGCGTTGAAGGCGAGCGGTATCGTCAAATCATTCGGTACGAACCGCATACTCGACGGCGTCGATCTGACCGTAGCACGCGGCGAAACGGTCTGCGTTCTCGGTCCGTCAGGCTCCGGAAAATCGACGCTGCTGCGCTGCCTGAACTGGCTTTCACCGCCCGACGAAGGCGCCGTCTGGATCGGCGACCAGCGGATCGGCTTGCGCGAGAACCCGAATGGCGCGACGAGCCCACGTCCTGAGCGCGAGATACGCGCGCAGCGCAGCCGCATCGGCATGGTGTTTCAGAGTTTCAATCTGTGGCCGCATATGACGGTGCTCGAAAACGTAATGGAAGGATTGCTGTCGGTCAAACGGATGAACCATCTCGCCGCCACTGATCTCGCCGTCGAAGCGCTGCGCCAGGTCGGCCTGGGCGGCAAGCACACGTCGATGCCAGCGAACCTGTCGGGCGGCCAGCAGCAGCGTGTCGGCATTGCCCGCACGCTCGCGATGGCGCCGGAAGTCATCCTGTTCGACGAGCCGACCAGCGCGCTCGATCCCGAACTGGTCGGCGAAGTGCTGGCCGTGATGCGCGGACTCGCCGAGAACGATACGACGATGATTGTCGTCACGCATGAAATCGGCTTTGCACGTGATGTCGCAGACCGCGTGATTTTCATGGACGGCGGACACATCGTCGAACAGGGGCTGCCCGCACAGGTACTCGCCACGCCGTCGTCGCCGCGACTTCAACAATTTCTCTACCGCTTTACCCCGGAAAATTCACGCTCATGAGCTATACAGATCAACCCGCAGTAACCGTTCCCGCCGGCCACGGCAAAGCAGTCCGACTGAAAGCGGGGCAGGCCGTACGCGTCATCAATACCCACGGCACGCAAGTCGTGGACTGCTGGGCCTGGAACGCGTACGACCTGAACGAATACATGTGCATGGAGACCACGCGCGTCTGGAACCAGCGGCTCAATCCGGTGGTTGGAGACAGCTTCGTGACCAACCAGCGTAATCCGGTGCTGACCGTCGTGGAGGACACGACCCCCGGCGTCCATGACACCTTCATGGCGGCCTGCGATCGCAAACGCTATGAACTGCTCGGCGTGCGCGGCTATCACCGCAACTGTTGCGACAACATGTTTGAAGGGATGTTCGAACTCGGTGTAACCCCGCCGTGCCAGAACCTCGCTTCGTTCAATATCTTCATGAATATTCGCGTGCAACCGGACGGCATCACGCTGCATACGTTGCCTACCGTCACGAAGCCTGGTGAATACATCACGCTACGCGCCGAGATGGATTGCTTCGTTGCGTTTTCCGCGTGTCCGCAGGATATCGTCAAAATTCAGGGGCAGGGCGACAACACGCCGAAACCGGTTGACATTGCCGTGCTCGACGACTTCGCCTCCCATCTGCAAGGTACGCAATCGTGGGTTCCGGACGCCTGAGCGTTCATCATTTCAACAATCCCGGATAGACGCTCACACACATGGCCATTCCCACTTTCGACCCGAACGCGCCAGCCTTCACGCGTACGGGCATCAATCTCGCAGACCCACGTCTCGGCGCACAAGCAGTGTTAACCAGTGACGATTTTTTCGCGCCAATGGCTCGCATGCTGAATCCGGAGCCGGCCGTGTTCATTCCCGGCAAATACGATGACAACGGCAAATGGATGGACGGCTGGGAATCGCGTCGCAAGCGCGTGACCGGCCACGATTTCTGTATCGTCAAGCTCGGCGCAGCGGGCGAACTGATGGGCGTCGATATCGATACGAGCCATTTCACCGGCAACTTTCCTCCGGCTGCATCGATAGACGCGTGCCGCTCGGATGACGACATCCCATCCGCCGACGCGCAATGGACCGAAGTGATCTCCGCGACGGCATTGAGCGGCAACGCGCATCACTTTCGAGCAATCGAAGCGGCCGAGGGCGCGGTCTACACGCACGTACGCCTGAATATTTACCCGGACGGCGGCGTCGCGCGATTGCGCGTGTTCGGACGGCCGCATCGCGAACTCGCGCCCGACGCAGAACTCGATCTTGCGTCAGCGATGAATGGTGCGCGGATGGTCGCGGCGAACAACCAGCATTACGGCCTCGCGTCAAATCTGCTTTTGCCCACGCGCGCGGCCGACATGGGCGAAGGCTGGGAAACCCGCCGACGTCGCGAACCGGGCGGTGACTGGTGCGTCGTCGAACTTGCGGTGCCGGGCGAAATCAGCAGGATCGATATCGATACCGCGCATTTCAAAGGCAATTTCGCGGACCGTTGCTCGCTGCAAGGCGCATTCGTTACGGCAGGCACCGACGAATCGCTCATTACCCAGTCGATGTTCTGGCCCGTGTTGCTCGACGAGCAGAAGCTGGAAATGGACTGCTTGCATTCGTTCACGCCTGAACGGACCATGCAGGTTACCCATGTGCGCTTCAACATTCTGCCGGACGGAGGGGTGTCGCGACTTCGCCTGGTCGGGCGCGCAGCGGGTTGATCCAAACCGCCTGACCGATGTGCGGTTGGCCCTGAGGAGTGGCCGGTCGTGTTGGCCTTCTCCCGACAGCATGGGCGTCGTCGTTTCAGGCAAGTTGAGGCAGCCGGGCGCCCATACGTCCTAAATAGTTGCACCGTATAGCACGGGTTATATGGCACGCGTAGCGCTACCTCACCAGTTAGTCTTGCTGCTGAGATGCCAGACGTTCGCTGGCGGCGCATTCAACCACACTGTTTTGATGCGGTGCCAACGCAAACCTATAGGGGCGACGAACGGGACGCGCGGTTGATACGTGAACTGCACAAGACGTCGAGCCCGGTCCGCGTAAAGGAGTTCGGCGAAGGCCGCAACAGTCGGTTCGACAACACCAGACGAAAGCGAACGAAACGGCAGTCCGGAGACGATAAGCGTCTTCGCTGGCAGGTCTTGCAGGACCGCAACGTTCTGATGAAACGCACCGCCGACCACATGCGCCTGAGGAAACCGTTCTCGCAGTTCGGTGGCCAATTGATCTCCGAGCTCGAATACGATCAGCCGCGCTGATGGGTGCCGGCGCACGAGAGATTCCGTCATGACGCCGGTGCCGGCGCCCACCTCGACGATTGCCTCGAACGACTCGACACCGTCCGCCATGGCGTCGGCAAGACAGCGCGACGAGGGAGCCACTGCACCTACGGTTGCAGGGGCTTTTAACCACTGTTTGAAGAAACTCAGGCTCATGTGAGGAAACACGACGCTCGACGGTCTACGGATCTATCCGTGTCGTGATGCAATTGCGGAGACCGTGTCGAGGATATCAGGTAGTGGTTAACATGAGACGGACACGGACATTACAAGTTTGCCATGCTTTTGAAACTGATCGACAGCAACAGCGATGGCACGGCGAGCAACGGCGAGTTCCTCAACTTTGAAACTGCAATGGTCGCTGCGGAGAAACCCGCGTCGTGAAACACGTGTCGGCGCGCCAGCGTCTGGGCGGCCGCCAGCCTGAAGTGCATCCGGTTATGCTGTAGCATGAACGGCAGTCGAGTAACCTGCACGGGCAGTCGAGTAACCTGCACGCTTAGTCTCGCAAGGGAGCGAGCCTTATTGGGGATCTGTGCCATGCCGGGAAGTTATGTTGTTTCCTTCAACCTCCAAGTGATGTCGAGCGGATCGTGAGTACGACGCGCTGGATATATAGCCCCGGGAGTCGCGAGTCCATCGTCGAGTACGGATCATGGTCAGGTGGGGCTGTACCGTCACTGAAACCGCACTTTCACCGTGAGGCTCAAATGACTGCGGTCCTGCGGGGGAGTCGCGCTCTTCGCGTTAGTACGCGCGTTGTTTTTGTGCGAGCCGGGCAATGCCTCCTGATTCCCGGCGGACTGGTCCATCATGGTTTGCCGCTGTTCGATGCATCGACGTGCTGCATCAACGCGTACAGCCAACGGATCGATCTTGGCGGCGATGTGACGATTGTCGACTTTGAGCGTCCGGTCGACGACATAGTCGCGCCAGAGCAATTCTTTGCTCTGATCGAAGAGAAATTCCGCGACGGGGCGTCGAGCACTCAGCGTAACGCGCGGACCGGTTTGCATCTGATCGAGGCCGGGCTGGCCCAGGGATCCATGGCCGAGATCGCGAACCGCCTCGACGTCAGTCGCGAACATTTCAGTCGTAGTTTCCGGCGCGCCGCTGGTATGGCACCTCAAGCCTACCGCACCGTGCACCGCCTCAATGAAGGTCGAATGCGTCTGGGCACTGCCGATTCCATTGCGGGCATTGCGAGTGACTTGGGCTTTGCCGACCAGAGTCATTTCGGTCGCTTGTTTCGACAGATATTTGGCGTCACGCCGCTTACCTATCGGCGTGCCATGCGCTGATCACAAACGTTCCAGACTTGTGCGCTCATTGAGCGCACAGTGCCGCGGTTAGACAGCTGCGGATGTGAACGATGACGACGACTACGGAACTCCTGCTGATCGCCGGTATCGCCGGCGGAATGGTCAATGCGCTGGCGGGTGGCGCGACCCTGATTACCTTTCCCGCGATGCTTGCCGCTGGGCTACCGCCCGTCGTTGCCAACGCGTCGAACGCGGTAGCCATCGCGCCGGGACATTTGATCGCCGCGCTCGTCGACCGGAGGCAACTTCCACGTTTCGACAGTTCGCTGATGCTGGCGGTCGCGATGTCGGCAGGTGGTGGCCTGGCAGGCGCGCTATTGCTGCTGGTCCTTCCTGAGCGTCTAATTATTCTTCCGTTACCCGCCTTGATAGGGGGTGCCACGTTGCTCTTCGTGGCCGCGCCCCGTCTTCAGGTTTGGGCACTGAAGCGTCAAACGGAAAGGGGCTCCCCACATGTCGGCGCGCTGTTTGCGCTCGCTGGCGCTTCGATATACGGTGGATTTTTTGGCGCGGGCCTCGGCATTCTCCTGACTGCCATGCTCGCCATCTTCAATGCGGGCGAACTGCGTGCGATCAAGGCGCTGAAGAATCTTCTAGCAACGAGTGTCAGCGTCGCCGCTACGGCGCTGTTCATTGTGCGGGGAATCGTTGCCTGGCAGCAGACCGTCGTCATGTTAACAGGCGCACTCGCAGGAGGGTACGCGGGAGGACTTCTGATCCGTACGATGCCTGCAGGCATCGTACGTTCGATCGTGATCGCTGCAGGTGCCCTTATGACAATTATCTACGCTTACCGGTACTGGTTTTGAGTTCAACGTGGTCACGTTGCCGGGACGGTCGTCCAGAATCGAGCGATGCGCTAGCTGACGGCACCTTTGCCGAACGATGACAGGTTCGTCATTAACTGATAGCGATCAGGTTTAGGGTGTACGGAGTCAGAGGCAGTCAGTATTCGTTGGCAGCCGTTTCGCGGACGGTCTGAACGATAGTCGTCTTCATGCGGAAAAACGCGTCGCTGTCTCTGAGCGCGAGGGTGCGCGTACTTCCCAACTGTGAGGTCACGTCGATGTCCTCGATCACCCGCGCGGGACGGCGTGAAAATACGATGATCCTGTCGGCAAGAAAAACGGCTTCTTCGACATCGTGCGTGACAAAAATGACCGTGCGCGACTCCTCGCTCTGAATGCGGCGGAGCTCCACCTGGAGTTGCTCGCGCCGTTGCGCGTCGAGCGCGCCGAACGGCTCGTCCATCAACAGTACTTCGGAACCCGCAGCCAGCGTGCGGGCGATCGCCACGCGCTGACGCATGCCACCGGAGATCCGGTTCGGATAAGCGCTGGCGAATTCCTGCAGTCCGACGAGGCGCAGATAGTGATCGGTGCGCCTGCGCTTTTCCTCCTTGCTCAGATCGGGGCGGTAACGCATGCCGAAGGCCACGTTCTGGTCGACGGTCAGCCAGGGAAACGACGAGTACGATTGAAACACCATGCCGCGCCGCTGATCAGGCTTGCCGACCGGCTCGCCTTCCAGCCGGATCTCGCCAGCGCTCGGTGTGTCGAGGCCGCCCGACATGCGCATGAGCGTCGTTTTGCCGCAGCCGGACGGGCCGAGAAAGACGACGAACTGACCGCGAGGGATGGTCAGATGAAACGGCGTATCCACGACGGGCAATTCGCCAAAGCGTTTGGTGACGCCGTCAAAGACCAGGTACTCGGTTGTGCGGATGTTCATCAATCAGTGCTCCGGATGTAGCGGAATAGTCGCCGATGCAGTGCGCGAATGGCCTGGTCGCTGACGAGCCCGATGATGCCGATCACGAACACGCCGGCCATCACCCGATCAGTTTGCATGTAGCGGCGCGCGTTCCAGATTACGAAGCCGAGGCCGCTGTCTGAGGCGACGATTTCGGCAATGATCAGATAGGTCCAGCACCAGCCGAGCGTAATGCGCAGATTGTCCACGAGGTTGGGCAGCATCGATCGCCACGCGACATCCACCAGAATCTGGAACGGGCGCGCGCCGAGCGTGCGCGCGATCTCGATGTATTCGTTGGGCACGCGGTTCGCATCGTCGACCACTAGCAGCACGAGCTGAAAAAACGTTCCGAGCCACAGCAGGAAAATCTTGGTTTCCTCGCCCACGCCGAACCAGATGATGCTGATCGGCACTAGCGCAGGCGTCGGCAGATAGC
The DNA here is from genome assembly GCF_046027605.1 of Paraburkholderia fungorum. GTDB lineage: Bacteria > Pseudomonadota > Gammaproteobacteria > Burkholderiales > Burkholderiaceae > Paraburkholderia > Paraburkholderia fungorum_F. Next base: position 8,807 of record NZ_JAQQEF010000050.1, on the reverse strand, counting down.
GGATGAAATCCACCATCGGTTCGAGTGCCGCGTTCACCGGACGATAGCTGCTCATCAAAAGACCAGTGGGGATCGCCATGACCGCCGACAACGCGAACGCAGCGAGAATCCGCCCGATCGAGATCAATGCGTTGCCGGCGATCTGCCCTTCGCGATTCATGGTCCAGAGGCTTTGTGCGATCTCGATCGGCGACGGCAGAAAGGTCGGATCGATCCAGCCGTTCCATGACGATACCTGCCACGCAAGCAGCACGGAAAAACTGGCGCCGAGGCCGACGAGAACGTTGGCCCGGCGACTGATACTTCCGCGAAAGGCGAAAGCGTTGGCAAGCGGCTTGGTCACTTGAGATCGTTAGCCGAAATGGATTGCAAAGCCGAACCGTCGAACGAGCCGGCTGCCGAAAGAGTGTGGTCCGATGCACCGTTCGCGAGGTTCAGCTGCATCAGCGTATCGAAGGTTTTGTACAGCGAGCCGGGCTTGCCGGCAGCCCCCAAATAATGCCTGGCCATATCGATCGACGTATAGCTGAGGCTGCCGTCGATGCTAGCCTGAAACTCCTTGTCGCTCAAATTAAAGTGAGGGGCGGCAAGGTGAATAAAGTCCGCCGGCCTGGTGTTGTAATAAGCGATTGCCTTGTACACGCCGATCAGGAAGTTCCTGTAAGCGGTCGGATCGGCTTTTAGCTTCGACTGGTTCACGATGATGGCGTCGACGATCGTACCCGGGTAGCTGGCCGACGAAACCAGGATGTGCGCGCCGCGTTTTTTGTCGACCGTGACCGCCTTGTTCATGAATGGCTGGAAGGTACCGATCGCCGCCACGCTCGGGTCCGAGAATACCGATAGCGCGTCGGATCCCGCCGTCTGCTTAACGCTCATGTCCTTGTAGCTGAGTCCGGCTTTTTTCAGCTCGAGTTGCAGCAGGAGATAGGCGGGAATGTCCGTTTCCATGGCCACCACCTTACCCTTCAGATCGCTGACCTTCCTGATCGAACCATCCGCGACCACGCCGTCTCCGCCGTTGGACTCGTCAATGGTGCCGATCATGACGCCCGGCGTCGAAGGGCTGCGCGGGCGGCGCTGATAGTCGTCGACCGTGCGCATGTCCACTTCGATGTCGCCGTGGGCGATGCCTGCGAGCGCATCCGCCTGCTCGTCGTCGAACTTCACGGAGACGTTTAGGCCCAGCTTCTTGAAGTAACCCAAATCGTTCGCCACGAAGACGGGGGCGAATCCCGACCAGTTGTTGCAGATCACGCGGATCGTTTTGTCTTCCGCGTGCGCGGCCTGGGCGGCCGACACCAGGCCCAATCCAATCAGGGCGGCAGTCGCTGCGAGCTTACATTTTAAATGGTGTGACATTCGATGTACCCCTAATCAATGTTGAACGTGATTGAATGTGCGAAACAGAAGGACAAAAAAATCAAATTGGTTTAGGGCCTGCGTCCCCGACCCAACGATTCATACGGACATCGACATCGAGCGTCTTCTGATACATCGCGCGATAGTGCGGCAGCCATTCGGCGGCTTCGCGCATCAAGGTCTCGCGCTGATGGCTGGCCTCGGCCATGATCGTGCGGGCTTCCTGCCGGAGTGCTTTTTCATCGATGGTCAGCAGCTTGCCGTCCTGCATGACCACGCGTCCGGCGACCATCGTCATCGCCACCGCACGGCTCGCATCCGCGTACACGAGTTGGCGAGCAAGATCGTTGAGCGGGGTGAATGGCAGCGTGTCGAGATCGAGCATGACCAGATCGGCCTGGTAGCCCGGCGCGATGCGCCCGAGCCGGTCGGCCTGACGCATGGCGGTCGCGCCACCTTCGAACATGCAGCGCAGGATCTCACCGGCCACGGGCCAGCGATCGGGATCGGGGTCCCCAATCGTATGGATGAGCGCGGCTGTCTTCATTACAGACCACATGTTGACCGCATCGTCCGCGATGATTTCGTCCGAGCCGAGCGCGATGGCAACACCGGCCTGCGCAAGCCGACGGAACGGCATGACGCCGCTGCCCAGACGCAGGTTGCTGATCGGATTGTGGATGACCTGCGCGCGGGCTTTGGCAAGTAGGCCGATATCCGTGTCGTCGATCCACACCGCGTGGATGACATTCATTCGCTCGGAAAGGAGGGCGAGGTCGTCGACGTACTGAATGAGCGAGCGGCCATTCAGGCACACTTCGCCGAACACTCGCTGCAGACGGGTCTCCAGCATGTGAATATAGAACGGCAGGTCGTGTGCGGAGCTCAATTCGTCGAGCGAGCGAAGATAGTCGACGCTCACGCGTTGTGGGGCCGAACAGGAGACCGCGGCACGCAACCGGCCGCCGTCATGCTCGTGCCAGGTGTCGATCAGATAGCGGTAGTGGCGCAGTAAGTCGTCTGCCTCCATCGCGGCGGGCGCTTCGAGCCGGCCTCTGAGTTCCGCTGGAACGAGTTCACCGAGAAAGGGAAGCTTGGCGATTTCGGGGAGGTTTGGCTGGTCGAGCGCGACGGTTGCCCGAATGCCGATGTCTCGGTACGCACCCATCACCGCGTCGATTTCTGCGTGGCTCGGTGCTGGCAGGAAGAAGGCGTCATCCTGGACCGCGGTGACGCCCAGCTTTAGCATTTCCGCGGCGCCTAGTTGCGTGCGCACGTAGGCGGCGCGGGCGGACACCGCTGCATCGGGCGTGCTCGGCACCTCATAGAGCATGAAGAGTTCGAGCGGCAGGCTATCCAGCGCGCCTTTGAGAAAGTTGGTCGGCGAATGGAAGTGAGCGTTGATCAGCCCGGGCATCACGATCTGGCCGGTTCCATCGATCACGATGTGCTGATTGACGATGCCTCGGGACACGCCCGGTCCGATCGCGCTGATCGTTCCATTCTCAATGACGATATCCGCGCATGCCCATTGCGGGTTCGCAGGATCCATTGTCAGGATGCAGACATTCTTGATGACGGTGAGCGGGGCTGCACCGGCGCGTGGATGGGCCGAAATAGCGTTTACCGGCCCAACAGGGTTGTCGCGCATCGCGATCACCTCTTGCTGGACGGGCACGCCAACCCGATATCCTCTATGACGAACGAGGAGCGCTTCCTTCAACGGTTTCGACCTTAAAGGAAAGTTATTTTGTCGTCAACGCCTCGGAGCATTCACTGAATGGACGTTGATATCTGACTGACTCTAAGGTCTTGGCTGGGCTCACCGGTCGTCCTCGCCGCGACGGTGCGACCTCAAGCAGGTTCCGGCATTCGGCGAGTCCGGTTTGGCAGCGCCGGTTGCTGAGGAACCCGTAGTGACAGATACGCTGCAGTCCGTGAGAGCGAGCAAGATCAAACCTGCCTTACGCGTTATGTTGCCGGTATCTCTCATTGCTCGTTCTCGGATCAATCACGCGGCCTCATCGACAGATCCAGGGGGACGGGAACCGGCTCCCGGCGCGACAAATGTGACGGACAGGCCTTTCGCCGCTTCGGATCGCCATTTGCGCCGTGCGCTCATATGCAGGATGCCGTTCGACCGTTCTCCCGAAGAGTTGTTCCGTACTTCGCCTGCTTTCAACTGAGCGACGTGATCACTCTTTGGTAGACAGCTCGGTGAAAGCATCCATCACGCGTCCCGAGTAAGCGAGCGCTGCGCCAGCATTCATCGCAACGGCTACTCCGAGCGCTTCCACGATTTCTTCGCGGCTCGTGCCAAGCTCAATGGCCTTCTTGGTATGGTTGGCTATGCAGCCGTCGCATCGTGTGGTTATGGCAACAGCCAGCGAAATTAACTCCCGCGTTTTCGCATCGAGATGGCCTGTCTCTGATCCTGCGGCGTGCAGCGTTCGATAGCCGCTCATGGTTGCGGGGCTTAGGTCCGAGAACTCCTTCATGCTTCGCCCCATCTTGGGAATCAAGGATTTCCAGTCTAAAAGCATTACAGTTACCTTTTGAGTGAAAGCGATTTTTGAAACGATCGAGTCGTTCCCGGGCCACGATCCTCACCTGGCGCCGGCTGTTGAAGAGGCTTTGACGATGTCCGGGCCCAACGATAGTCGAGCAGTTTTCTGTCATCGATACAGCGCGATTCACGGCGGCCCGATAAATGGAAGTGTTCCGGGCGCAGCGTGCCACGCGTTCGCGACATCTTACTTGCCCGCGCCGACGGGCTGGATAGTCGGCCGGCCGCACCTAAAGAGGCTTTGTCGCGTTAATCCTGCTGACTGCGACCATCAACGAACTACCTGTATCAACTCAGTCTGCCTGCGGTCGCAGACGCCGACAATCAGAATGGGGCGTCGAACACTGCCACGTGCACAACGTTTTCGGCCGCCGGATCGAGATTACGCGTCATTACGAGTCGCGCGCATTCATTCCGCGTGGTCTCGATAAATTGTCAGCCGGTGCATGGAATATTCGCAGCGTCCTGGTTGTTCTGTTTTGGGAAGGCGACTGCGGGCATGGCCGGAAGTCCGAGCGCATCGATTCACGAATTGTGGAATAGATCGCGAGGCTGCGCTGTTCTATGAACGTGGACGATGCTTGCGGTATTACGAAAGTCCATCGCGGACCGGCCGGTCCTCATCACACGACCGCGTCGAATCCCTGAAACCTTATAGACATCGAAGGAACAAGCGCATGGCAAGGAGACAGAGCAGTCAAAAATTCATTGCGCGGAATCGGGCGCCACGCGTACAGATCGAGTACGACGTGGAGCTGTACGGCGCGCAAAAGAAAGTACAAATCCCATTTGTAATGGGCGTGATGTCGGATCTGTCCGGCGCGAATGCCGGCAATCTCGCACCAATTGAAGAGCGCAAGGCAGTGGAGATCGACGTCGACAACTTCGACAGCCGTATGCAGTCGATGAAGCCGCGCCGCGCGCCATTGCGTCGGCCACCAAGGCCTCCCTCTTTTCCAGTTGGCGCGCCTTGGCGAGCGGGCCGACCTGCGTGCCCGGCTGCATGCCGTCACCCACCTTGAGCGTGCGTACCGCGCTCACGAAGTGTTCGACGAACTCGTCGTACACGCCGCGCTGGATCAGAAAGCGTGTCGAGGAGATACAGATCTGTCCGGTGCCGCGAAACCGGTTGACTGAGTCACAGCCAGAACGCCTTCACCTTCCTCGACCGTCTGATTGTCTCCGTCGAACAACCTTGCTTCGATGATCAACCGCATGGCTTGTTCCTACCGTTGCGAGACCTATCAGCCTACTCCAGACGAAACCGATGTCGCCGGCGGAAGCACGAGCGGCCCTCCATTGGGACCTCCCGAGCGTCTGCACGCTCTCGTCTACTGGCGCTGCGCCGGAAGTCGACCGTCTTTCCTGCATGGTCAACTGCACGGTAAAGATAGAGCCATTTGCCACGGCCTTTCACTTATGTTTCGTCGACTCTCCATGAACGCCCCTCCGGAAAGCCTTAATCGAAATGTTCGCACCGTGTTGTCGCGTTTCCGGCACCGTCCTGGGGCGTTTTAAGCAAAAGCTAAAGAAGTTCTTCAACTAGTCGATAGCGTGATCAGGGGCTTTTCCCGCCGTCGGACCTGACCCAGGTCCGACGTTCCCCGCACGGAGAAACGCAGTGAAACGTCTGGCTTGCCGCACCCGGGACGAAAGCTTCGCGATCGAGCGACAGCGCCCATGAAACGCAACCTGTTCTTCCGGTTTCTCGGACGTCTTCGCGTCGGCCGCAAGCTTCTGCTGATCTATCTGCTCGACCTGAGCGCAGTGCTGTACATCAGCGGCATCCTGATCCACGAGAAGTACATCGCGATTGACTTCTCCGACAAGGAGCTGACCGGCAATGCCTACGTCGCGGCCGTGCATGACGCGCTTATCGACTTCGCACTCGCGGGCGCCGGGCAGCCGCAGACTGCGGCCCAATTGCAGCGCACTGCCAGCAGACTCGCCGATGCCGAGCGCCGCTTTGGCGCGAACATGCAGAGCGCCGGGATCAATGCACAGGTGCTCGATGCACTTGCAGCCAGCTCGGCGCCGCATGCGAGCGCAGCGACGGTCGACCGAGGCCTTGAAGCGACGCGCGCACTGGTGACGCGGGTCGGCAACCAGTCGAACCTGATTCTGGATCCGGATCTCGACAGCTACTATTCGATGTCGCTGTCGATCCTGCGCTATCCGGAACTGCTCGGCGACGTCAACCGGATCGGCCGCCACCTGCACGATGCGGGCGCGAGTTTTCGCGCCGCACGGATGAGCCGCGACGAGATGCGTACCCGCTACCTCGTGCTGGAAGGGCAGCTCGACGCAGTATTGCAAGGGCTGCGCTCCGACTATGCGGAAGCTTCGGTCGCGAACGGCACACTGACCGGCACGATCGGACCACCGGTCGGGCGATTGCTCGCCGCGATCGACGCGTATCGCCGTGTGGCTGGCGCCGCCGTCGACGCCGGCCCGGATGCTGTCACGCTGGCCGCGCTCGATGCCGCTCAGCAGCGCGTGGTGATGAGCGTAAGCGACGCGTGGAGTGTGACCGGCAATCAGCTCGAAAGACTTCTGCATGAGCGCGTGCGCGGCCTCTTTGAGCGGATGTGGCTGCACCTCGGAACAGCACTCTTCCTGCTGTGCGCGATCCTGAGCATGGTGTACTTCGTCGCGCAGCAGATCTCACGGCCCCTGCGCCGGCTCGCGCGCGTGATGGATACCGTGCGCCGCACAGGTGACCACTCTCTGCGCGCCAACTGGCATAGCCAGGACGAGATCGGCCAGCTCGTGCAAGGCTTCAACGACATGCTGGCGCAGCTCGCCCGCGAGCGCGACGTGCAGAAGGAGCTTGAGGCGACAGCGCGCGCGTCAGCCGCGCAATACGCTCTCGTAGAGGCGACCCCAGTGCCGATGGTCGTCACAGCGATCCCTGGGCACGAGGTGCTGCACGCGAACGGGCCGGCGCTTTCCTGGCTCAATGGCTGCATGGTCGACCCATGGGGCTTCGGTCTCGACTCGGAGGTGCGCGCGCGTTTCTTCCAACAACTCTCCGACCGCGATGCTGTAGACGAATTCGAGGTGCGCTGGAAGGCCGGCAGCGAACCCACCTGGGCCATGCTGTCGGCGCGGCGCCTGGACTTCCAGGGGCGCGACGCCGTGTTGACAGCATTCACCCCAATCAACCAGATCAAGCTGATGGAGCAGCGCCTCGAGTTATGGGGCAAGGTGTTCGAGGCGTCATCCGAGGCGATTCTGATTCTGGATGCGCAACGACGGCTCGTGACTGCCAACGCATCGTTCTATCGTGCGACAGGATATCGCTCCGACGACGTGGCGGGCAAGGCGCCCGCTTTCCTCTTCGGAGCGCAGGAGCAAGGCGACATTTTTCCGGCCGTTATCGATTCCGTCGATCGCCTGAGCGCATGGCATGGCGAAGCGCATGTGCGGCGGCGTGCAGGCAGCGACTATCCGGCGTGGCTTATGGTGAGCGCCGTGCGCGACCGGCGTGCGAACCTGTCGCACTATATCTGCACGTTGATCGACATCACGGACCGCAAGAAGAACGAGGCCCGCATCCAGTTCCTCGCCGAGCATGACGTGCTGACGGAACTGCCGAACCGCGAGCTGTTCGTGAAGCGCCTTGGCGTCGTACTCGGCAATGCGCGTCGCACGGGGCAGCGCGTCGCGGTGCTGTTCATCGATCTGGACCGCTTCAAGAACATCAACGATTCGCTGGGCCATCACATCGGCGACAACCTGCTGCGCTCGGTCTCGCGGCGCCTCCTGCAGGCCGTGCGCAGCAACGACACGGTCAGCCGCCTCGGCGGAGACGAGTTCACGGTGATCCTCAACGGCGTCAGCAACGCGGCAGACGTCACCCGCACGATCGAGGAGCGTCTACTGCCGCTCGTGCGCCAGCCGCACGAGCTCGGCGGCGTCGCGCTGCCGGTGTCGTGCAGTGTCGGCGTGGCACTTTTCCCCGACGACGGCGAGGACATCGAGACCCTGATGCAGAACGCTGACGCGGCGATGTATCAGGCGAAGGGCGCGGGACGTAACCTCGTCAAGTTCTTCGCGCCCGACATGGCCGAACGCGCGCGTTACCGATTGACGCTCGAAGCGTGCCTGCGCACCGCGATCGCGATGCACGAGTTCCGGCTCGAATACCAGCCGTGTGTCGATGCGCACACGGGTGAACTGATCGCTGTTGAAGGGCTGCTGCGCTGGAACAGCCCGCAGATCGGCACGGTGTCGCCCGTGCAGTTTATTCCGGTCGCTGAAGAGACGCAGCTCATCATTCCAATCGGCGCCTGGGTGATAGACCAAGCCTGCCAGCAGGTCGCCGCGTGGGACGCAGAAGGGCTCATGCAGCTGCGCGTCTCGATCAACCTGTCGGCGATCCAGCTGCGCGATGCAGACCTGATCGGCACGCTCACAGACAGTCTCGCACGGTATGGAGTCGCTCCCGAGCGGCTCGAACTCGAGATCACCGAGACAGTGCTGATGGACAATGCGGAGAACTATCTCACCACGATCAACGCGATTCGCAAGCTTGGAGTCAAGCTTTCCCTCGACGATTTCGGTATCGGTTACTCAAGCCTCAGCTATCTGAACCGATTTCCGCTTGATCGCCTCAAGATCGATCGTGCGTTCGTGCAAGGCATGCTCGATGCACCGGCCGACCTCGCCATCATCCGGGCAATCATCGAGCTCGGCCACGAGCTGGGACTGCGGGTGCTCGCCGAGGGCGTCGAGAGCGAGCATCAGGCTCAGATCCTACGCACCATCGGTTGCGACGAATTGCAGGGTTTCCTGTTCTCGAAGGCCTTGTCGCCTGCCGATTTGTGGTCCTGGCGTACCGCGCGCATGGCGGCGTGAGCGGCACGGTACTTTTTTC
>NZ_JAQQEF010000005.1:0-379305 GCF_046027605.1 Paraburkholderia fungorum | reverse complement strand
AGTTGGAGTTGGAGTTGGAGTTGGCGTCGGAGTTGGAGTCGGAGTCGGAGTCGGCGTTGGAGTGGGCGTCGGAGTCGGAGTCGGTGTTGAACTCGGCGTTGCCGGCTTGTCATTGTCCTGCGTCGGATTCGAGCTGCCGTCGTCGCTACCGCCACCGCCGCCGCAGGCTGAAAGGGCCAAGCTGGCCGTCAGCAGCGCGAAGCAAAATTTCTTATTGAGCGTCTTCATGTTTCTTGTATTCCGTGAGATCGATGTGTCGCGTCACTGCAGATCGTCAGCACGGACATTGGCGGGGACGAGGCGCGGCAGGACCGCCTTGCCGAAGAAGTTGCCCGCGCGTCCTGCTGACTCGATCTGAAAGTCGCCGTTGCGCTCGATCAACGGACCGGTGCCTCGTACGTGCGCTGTCCCTGCGGAAACTGCGTTCGGGAAGTAGCTGCCGAGGAGCACAACCATGTCGGGGCGCACGGGCCCTTGCCACGTGACGGCAAAAACGACATTGGTCGGCAAGACGTATTCGCGAATCCTGACACCGTCGGCGTCACGCGATTCACGCACCGTGTAATCCGCGGCAGTAGAGGCAGTAGAAGAAGAGGAATTAGGCGTTGCCGCTCGAAGCAACATCTGCGGGGCCGCACCCGCATTCGGTGCCCCACCCAACGCCGCATACGACGCGAGTGGCAAAAGCGCCGACATCGCCAGCACGATCTTTACAAATTTCATCACATTGCTCCAAAAAACAGTTCGGAGCATGTTGCCTGCGGGCAATTAATGAGAGTCTCAGAAAAATCTCAACGGTGAGTAGGAAACACCGATGAGACTCGATCGATTTTGCACAGCGGCAGAAGGCGGGAGTCAGGCATCTCGCGACGCCGCCTCCCGTATAAGACACACTCAGTTCGTCAGAACGCGACAAACGGTCCGCTCTGCTTACCTATCTCGCTGATGCCGACCGTCGTGTAAACGCTGCGTCCGTAGAAGAAAGGCAGCCCCCACATGAACATTCGCAAACTGGACTGATACCAGCCGACGTTGTCGTACGCGGCATACCCGTTCGCCGACACGCGCACGGCATTGTCGATCGTAAAAGGCATCTGGACGGGTGTTCCCTTGCCGCTGGTGGCCTCCATCGTGGCAGCCAGGTTCAGCGCGACTGACGGCGTGTACCAGCCCGACGTTGTAGGAATCGAATCGTCCTGGAACGCGAACCCATTGGTACCGCTGTCGAGTGCACTCCAGCTGAACGTCTGACCTTGATACTGGGTCGTAAATTCGCCGTGTTCATCCAACGCCAGAACGTTCACGTTCGACGGCAACGCGTTATTCGATTGCGTGCCGATCCCGAATATCAGTTCGCCGGTGACACTCGCCTGGCCTCCCGCCGGCAGCTTGGGCAGGCGGATGATCGTGCCGTTGTTATCCCTCGGGAAGGCGGCGACGGGGTTCATCACCTCCTTGCCGACGGTCATGCGTGTGTTGAAGCAAGCGTTAGCGCCCGTGCAATAGTAGTAATTCCCCGGCAGCGCGGTGGTCAGCGCGTCTTTCGAGTCCTGAGTGCCGTAGCCGATGCCGAGAATACCGTTGGCGCCGAGTTTCTCGACGGTACTGAGGTCCGGGCCGCCATGCGCGACGCAGTCCGACGGGATGGCGTACGCGCCGTCGCCGATCAGCTGGATGGGAGTATTGCTTGCCGTGCGGCTGCCGATCTTGATATCGGCGCGTTTCACCGAGCCCCATGTCGTGCCGGAACCGAACGGCATGCATTCGGCGATCGGCGCGACGCCGCTGACGTCGTCGACGGCGCCGACTTGCGTCAGCAACTGCGAGCGCAGCGTCGGCAATGCACTGGCCATGATGCGTACACCTACTGAGCCAGTATCCACCACCATGCGGTCGACGGTAGTGCACTGGCTCGCGCCCTGCGTACCTGGAACACAGACGGTGATCGTGGCGGAAAGCATGTTGATGCCGCCCATCGAATTGTCGACACGGATCGGCACCGTGTTGCCGCCGTTGGGCGTGTTCCCCGAATTATCCGAACTGCCCGAGCCATCCGGCTTCTGGATCCAGTCGGGATCGGCGGACCAGGCGATCGAACTGTTGTTCTTGCCGCCGTTTCCGTCACTTCCGCCGCCACATGCGGACAGTGTCAGCCCAAGCGCTACCAGCGCGATCGAGAGTGTCGTATTGATTGTCGTCATTTTGTTGTTTCCGCAAAATCGATACGCCGTATTACTTCAGATCGCCTGGGCGGACATTTGCCGGCATCAGTCGCGGCAGATACGCCATGCCGAAGAAATGCCCCAGGCGGCCGGCTGATTCGATGCGGAAGTCACCGGTGCTTTCGATCAGCGGACCGGTGCCGCGCGCGCGGCTTTCGCCGGCAGCCACATAGGTTGGGAAATAGCTGCCAAGGAGTGCCGTCATATCCGGGCGTATGGGTCCTTCCCACGCGACGGCGAACACGACATTGCTCGGCAGCACGTATTCACGGATCGTGACAGCGTTGGCGTCACGCGACTCGCGCACGGTGTAGGGGGCGGTGGCGGTCGTTTTAGCCGCACCGGTTGCGGCGGTAGTGACGGTAGTGGCGCTCGCGCCGGTCGCACTGCTCGCGGCGGCGGCATGCGGCGTGGCGCGCAGTACCATGGGAGAGGAGGGCGCAACGGCGCTCGGTGCGCCGCCCAGCGTTGCATACGATGCGAGTGGCAGCAGTGTTGCGCCAAGCATAACGGTCTTCAAAAATCTCATTACACGGCTCCAGAAAACGTGTCGCTGCATGTTGCCCGCGAGGTGTTTAGGAAACCGCAAGAATTTTCCGGAGCAGTGACGAGAAACGTCTTATTGAAAGCGCGGCGTCAGCATCGCCTTAAATCGTCTTAATTGCTGAGGGACGGCGGCATGACTTAAGACAAGGACTCGATCGCGATGAGTTTGCGATCTGTGTCGAGGTGGGAAAAGGTGACGGCGCTGTTCGAGGGCCTGGCGCTCCGAAAGCGCGCGAGTAACTGACGGAAACAGCCGATCGAATGCGGCAAGAGCATCCAGAAAGGTAAAGCAGTAAGCGAGAGACTACCGAGCCTGCGGAGGCGCCAAAGTGCCCGGCATAGCCCGCCGCCCGATCTTCCCCGCAGCGCCTTTCGCAGCGACACCCGGATGCGGCACCGTCGGCGCTTGCGGCAGCGCGGTCAGCGAACCATCGTCGACCGGCGACAGCAGCGCGCTCAACTGCAGCACATCCTGATCGGTCAGATTCGCGGTGGAAGCCTTCAGCTTGAGGCTATTGATCAGCGTGTCATAACGCGCTTTCGCCAGATCGCGGCGCGCCGAAAACAGCTGATCTTGCGCATTGAGCACGTCGATATTGATCCGCACACCGACCTGGTAGCCGAGCAGGTTCGATTCGAGCGAGGTGTTCGCCGATCGCTCGGCAGTCTGCAGCGCGCGGACCTGTGCGAGCCCACTCACGACCCCGAGAAAAGCCTGCCGCGCCGACAGCGCGGCATTGCGCCGAGCCGTATCGAGATCGGCCGCGGCCTGATCTTCGAGCGCGAGCGTCTGACGGACCCGGCTTTGTGTCGCACCGCCCGCAAAGATCGGAATCGTGACCTGCACGCCGATCGTGCTGTTCGTGTACGACGACCCCAGGTTGCCTAGTTCCGCGGCGAGCGCCGGTGTGCCGGGTGCCGGCGTATTCGCGCCGCTGCCGAAGCCGCCACCGAAATTGCCGCCGAAATTACCCGCACCGGCCGCGCCGAGACTGCTGCGCGAGCGGCTCGCCACCAGGTCGACGGTCGGCAGATGGCCGGCCTTGGCTTTCGACGTCTCGCGTTGCGCGTTATCGAGCGCGATCTGCCTCAGTACGACCTGATAGTTCGCGTCGCTCGCGGCATCGACCCATAGATTGATGTCGGCGGGCACGGGTGGTGGCAGCGGCGCGCCGGCGGCCAGTCCATCCACATGCTCGACGGGGTGCCCGACAATCTGCTGCAACGCCGCCAGCTTCATCGCAAGATCGTTCTGCGCCGCAATTTCCTGCGAGATCGCCTGATCGTATTTAGCCTGGGCTTCGTTGGTATCGGTGATCGTCGTGTTGCCGACTTCGAATGAGCGCCTGGCCGACTCTAGCTGCTGCGCGATCGATGCTTTCTGCGAACGCGCAATCGCAAGGCTATCCTGCGCGGAGAGCGCATCGAAGTAAGCCTGGCCGAGCCGCACGATCAGATCCTGCCGCGCCTGTGCGAACGAAGCCTGTGCCGAATCCACCGCGAGCTTGCCCTGCGCATAGCCATACCAGCTATCGACATGAATCAGCGGCTGCGTGAGCGAAATCACATAGCCGTTGCTGTTGCCGTAGGAAGCAGGAAAGCCGCCGCCGAAATCAGTGTTCTGGCGGTTGGCGGTGAGCGATGCGGAGACTTGCGGCAGTAGTTTGGCGCGGGCGAGCGGCAACTCTTCGCTGTTGGCGGCGAGCGAGGCGCGCGCGCTTTGCAGCTGCGGGTCGTTCGAGAGTGCTTCGTCGTAAAGCTGGGAGAGGCCGACCGCGTGGGCGGGCAGCGGGATCAGCGCCGCGAGTGCGGCAACCGATGCGCTGACACGTGCACCACGGAACGCGCAACGAAGCGTCAGAGCGGCTGCGCGGACCGGCACCCTCTGGCGCTTCATTGGGACGGTTCGATCAATAGGTGGGAACGGCGGGATCGACCTGACGCGACCACGCGTCTATCCCGCCTTGCAGATTGAACACGCTGGTATGGCCGCGCGATTCGAGGAACATCGCGACCTGGGCGCTGCGCGCGCCGTGGTGGCAGACGCAGACGATCTGCGCGTCGTCGTCGAGCTCTTCGCTGCGCGCCGGAATTTCACGCATCGGAATCGACACGGCGCCGGCGATCGACGCCGTCTGGATTTCCCACGGTTCGCGCACGTCGAGCAGCACGGGCGCAGGGCGCGATGTGTCGGCGAGCCATTCGGCGAGCGCGGGAGCGGTCAGATTTTGCATCAGCAGGACATCCAGTTCAGCGGACGGCGGCGTGCCGGCCGTACAGATAAACATGCAAACGAAACGTGTGGAGCTGCGATTTAAAACTTGAAGCGCGGCGGCTGCACAGCGTTGATCAGCGGCTCGACGTACGTCTCGAACACGTCGGCGATACGGTATTGCTTTTCGTCGATACGCGTGATGATCTGCGCCTTCATGACCGGCGCGGTGCCGACAAAAGCCGCCAGACGGCCACCGATCTTCAGGTGTTCGAGAATTTCCTGCGGCAGCACCGGCAGCCCGCCCGATACGCAGATCACGTCGTACGGTGCGGCGTTGGCCCAGCCGCGCGACGCGTCGCCGGTGGCGACTTCGGCGTTCAGCACGCCGTTGGCGATCAGGTTGTTCTTCGCCAGTTCAGCCAGTTCCGGTTCGATGTCGACCGTCAGCACGTGCTGCGCGCGGTGCGCGAGCAGGGCCGCCATGTAACCCGAGCCGGCGCCGATTTCGAGCACGCTTTCGTGTTTCTTCACCGCCAGTTCCTGCAGCACGCGCGCTTCGACGCGCGGTGCCAGCATGTGCTGGCCAGCCGGCAGCGGCACTTCGAAGTCGACGAAGGCCAGATCGCGGTAGACGGTGGGGACGAAGTTTTCACGCTTGACGATCGAGAGCAGATTCAGCACGTCCTGGTCGAGCACTTCCCAGGGGCGGATCTGCTGTTCGATCATGTTGAAACGCGCTTGCTCGATGTTCATGGTGGATTCGGCAGTGTGGTTTGGCGAGTTTGCGATTGAGTTTGCGTTGTTTTGCCACTGGCCGGCGGCCTCGGGCACAACCTCGGGGTGCAGCGCGAGACGCGGGCTACGGCAGGGTAACTGCGGGATTGTACCAAATGACGGCCCGAATCCCCGCCGTCGCGGGCAGTGCGCCGCCGGGCCACCGTCTGGGACGGCTCTCGCCGCCGGTCCGCCTCCGTGTTAATCCCTAGCGATCTGTCCTTGCGATTCTCGCTGCGATCACGCAAAAATGTAATCGATTACATTTTCAGGACGCATCCCCTTGTCCAAGTCGTTGTCCAAACCGGCCCCCGCAACGTCGTCGAAGGTGGGCGCGCAGCCCGCGGTTCAGCCGTTGCGGCCCGCCGAGGGGCTTTCGATCGCTCAGGTGGCGCAGCAGGCCGGCGTCTCGGTGGCGACCGTATCGCGTGTGCTGAACGGCCACGAGAACGTGCGCCCTGCCACCCGCGACAAGGTCCTGGCGGTGGTCGACGCCAGCGGCTATCGCGTCAACGAACTCGCGCGCAACCTGCGCACCGCCGAAAGCCGCTTGCTGCTGACGATGGTGCCCGACGTCGGCAACCCGTTCTACGCGGAGATCGTGCGCGGCATCGACAGCGTCGCGCGCCAGCACGGCTATTTCATGCTGCTGTGCGACACGGGCGCCGATCCGGGCCGTGAGCGCAGCTACTTCGATCTGCTGCGCCGCCGTCGCGCGGACGGCGCGATCTGTCTCGATCCGGCCACGATCCAGCAGGCGCTCGGCGAGACCTCGAGCGCGCTGCCGTGGGTCGCATGCTGCGAGTTCGACCCGGCGATGGGCATGCCGTACGTCGGCATCGACAACTATCGGGCGGCGGGCGACGCGGTGCGGCATCTGCTTGCGCGCGGCCATCGGCGCATCGGGCTGATCAATTCCGATGTCGACTACCTGTACGCGCGGCAGCGTCAGCAAGGCTATCTGGATGCGTTGACCGAAGGCGGCATCACGCCGGACGAGCATTGGCGCATGAACCTGAACAGTCTCGACTACGAAGCGGGCGCGTCGGCGGCGGCCTTGCTGATGCAGCGGCCTGATGCGCCGAGCGCGATTTTCGCGGTCTCCGACACGCTGGCGATCGGCGTGATCCACGGCTTGCGCAGCGTCGGCAAGCGCGTGCCGGACGATGTCGCGGTGGTTGGCTTCGACGATATTTCGCTCGCCGCGCAAATCGATCCGCCGCTCACCACCATCGCCCAGCCGATGCGCGAACTCGGCGAAACCGCCGCGCGTCTGCTGCTGCAACGGCTCGCGAATCCGCTAGCGAACGTGCCGGGCGTGCTGTTGCCGCATCGGCTCGTGATCCGCAGGAGCGCGTGAGCCATGAGCCTCGCCATCCGCTTCGACGATATTCGCAAAGACTTCGGTCCGGTGCGTGTGCTGCATGGCGTGAGCTTCGAGTTGGCGCCGGGGCGCATCTACGGTTTGCTCGGCGAGAACGGCGCGGGCAAATCGACGCTGATGAAGATCCTCGCCGGCTACGAAACGGCGACTTCGGGCACCTTGCTGGTCGACGGCCACGCGCAGCAGTTCATCGGTTCTCGCGACGCGGAAGCGGCCGGCATCGTGCTGATTCACCAGGAGTTCAATCTCGCCGAGCATCTGACGATCGCGCAGAACATGTATCTCGGCCATGAAAAAAAGCGCGGCTGGTTTGTCGACGATGCTGCCATGCGCGCCGATGCCGCGCGCTATCTCGCCCAGGTCGGCCTGGAGAAAGCGCCGGATACGAAAGTGCGCGAGTTGATCGTGGCGGAAAAGCAGATGGTGGAGATCGCCAAGGCGCTGTCGCGCCGCGCGCGTTTGCTGATCATGGACGAGCCCACCGCCACGCTCACGCCGTCCGAGACGGAGCGCCTCTTCACGCTGATGGCGAAGCTGAAGGCCGATGGCGTGACCCTCGTCTACATCTCGCATAAGCTCGATGAAGTCGAGCGCATCACGGACGAAGTGATCGTGATGCGCGACGGCCGCTTTGTCGCGCGCGGTGAAACCGCGGGGCTCGCGCGGCAGCAGATGGCGAATCTGATGGTCGGGCGCGAGTTGTCCGATATGTTCCCCGACAAGATCACGGTGCCCGCCGACGCGCCGATCGCGTTGAAAGTAGAGAACCTCGCCGTGCCGAACTGGGTTGAGGATCTGAGTTTCGACGTGCGCGCCGGCGAAGTACTGGGTTTCGCGGGCCTCGTCGGCGCGGGCCGCACCGAAGCGTTCGAAGCGATCATCGGTTTGCGCAAACGCACGGCGGGCAACATCGAAATCGCGGGCCGCCGCGCCGATCTGAAGAACCCGCGCGACGCCATGCGCCACGGCCTCACGTATCTGAGCGAAGACCGCAAAGGCAAGGGCCTGCATGTGAATCTGAGCCTGCAGGACAACGTCACGCTGATGACGCTGGAACGCTACGCGCATCCGCTGCTCGACATGAAGGCGGGGCGCGCGGCGTTGACCAAGGCGGTGAGCGACTTCGGCATCCGCACGGGCGATCTGTCGAGCCGCGCGCGCATGCTGTCCGGCGGCAATCAGCAGAAGCTCGCGCTCGCCAAGTTCCTGCAGCCCGATCCCAACGTGATCGTGCTCGACGAGCCCACGCGCGGCGTCGATGTCGGCGCGAAACGCGACATCTATTTCCTGATCCATCGTCTCGCCGCGCAAGGTCGCGCGGTGATCGTCATTTCATCCGAACTGATCGAGCTGATCGGCTTGTGTCATCGCGTCGCCGTGATGCGCGCGGGACGCCTGCAAGCCACGCTCACGCTCGAGCATCTGACCGAAGAGGAGTTGATCGCCCATGCGACCGGCACCCACTGAAGCCGTGCAATCCGGCCGCGCGTTGCGCTTCGCGCATCGTCTGTACGCGCTCGGGCCGCTGGTTGGGTTGATCGTGCTGTGCATCGTCGGCACGCTGCTCAACCGCGATTTCGCGACGCTCGACAACCTGATGAACGTGCTCACGCGCACGTCGTTCATCGGCATCATCGCGGTCGGCATGACTTTCGTGATCATTTCGGGCGGCATCGATCTGTCGGTCGGGTCGATGGCGGCGCTGATCGCGGGCAGCATGATCTGGTTGATGAATGGACTCGCGGCGGGCGTCGGCGGGCACACGTTCGCACCCATGCTGATTCTGACGCTCGGCATTGTGTTCGCGCTGGTGCTCGGCGGCTTGTTCGGCTGCGCGCACGGCTTGTTGATTACCAAAGGACGCATCGAGCCGTTCATCGTCACGCTGGGCACATTGGGGATTTTTCGCGCGGTGCTGACGTGGCTCGCGGATGGCGGCGCGCTGACGCTGGATAACTCGCTGTCGGACTTGTACGGACCGGTTTACTACGCGAGCTTCTTCGGCGTGCCGGTCCCGATCTGGGTGTTCCTGGTCGTCGCCGCGGGCGGCGCGTTGATCCTGAATCGCACGGCGTTCGGCCGCCATGTGCAGGCGATTGGCTCCAACGAACAGGTCGCGCGTTATGCGGCGATTCGTGTCGATACCGTGAAGATCGTCACGTACGTGCTGCTGGGCATCTGCGTCGGCGTCGCCACTGTGCTGTACGTGCCGCGGCTCGGCTCGGCGACGCCGACCACAGGCCTGCTTTGGGAGCTCGAAGCGATTGCATCGGTCGTGGTGGGCGGCACCGCGCTGAAAGGCGGCGAAGGGCGCGTGGTCGGCACGGTGATCGGCGCGATCCTGCTATCGGTGATCGCCAACATTCTGAATCTGACCAGCATCATCAGCGTGTATCTGAACGCGGCGGTGCAGGGCGTTGTGATTATCTTCGTCGCGTTCGTGCAGCGCGGACGGCGGTAGGCAGCAGGCGTTGAGCTTCAAGGAAACCAACGGCAAGTTCCAGAATCGGGGCGCATGAACGCCTCACAATCGGAGACACAACCATGAAGCAGGTCATTCGGGCAGTCGGCGCCGGCATGCTGGCGTTGGGGATACTGGGCACGGCAGGCGTCGCGCGTGCCGATGAAAAAGTCACGCTGGGCGTCGCGATTCCGACGGCCGACCATGGCTTCACGGGCGGCATCGTCTGGTGGGCGAACAAGGCGAAAACAGATCTGGAGAAAGCCCATCCCGATCTGAAAGTGATCGTCAAAACCGCGGCCGGCGCGCCCGAACAGGCGAACCAGTTGCAGGATCTGGTGACGGTGAACAAGATCAACGCGCTGGTGATTTTCCCGTTCGAATCGGCCTCGCTCACGCAGCCGGTCGCGCAGGTGAAGAAGAAGGGCGTGTATGTGACGGTGGTGGATCGCGGCCTGACCGACACCAGCGCACAGGACGCCTATGTTGCCGGCGACAACACCGCGTTCGGCAAGATTCCCGCCGAGTTTCTGGCGAAGGAGCTGGGCGGCAAGGGCAACATCGTCGCGTTGCGCGGCATTCCGACCACGCTCGACAACGAACGCTGGACCGCGTTTACGAACGTGATCAAGAACTATCCCGAGATGAAGATTCTCGACGGCAAGTACGCGAACTGGAATCGCGACGACGCGTTCAAGGTGATGCAGGATTACCTCACGCGCTTCAAGCATATCGACGCGGTCTGGGCCGCCGACGACGACATGGCTGTGGGTGTCATCAAGGCGATCGAGCAGGCCAAGCGCACCGACATCAAGATCGTATTCGGCGGAGCGGGTTCGAAGGGCATGGTGAAGAACGTGATGGACGGTGCGCCGATGATCAAGGCCGACGTGTCGTACTCGCCGAAATTCATCTACGACGCCATCAAGCTCACCGCCGAGGCGCGTCTGAAGGGCGAGAAGCTGCCGCCTACCACGATCATTCCGTCGGTGCTGATCACGAAGGAAAACGCGCAGCAGTTCTACTTTCCTGACTCGCCGTTCTGAGCCCGAACGGCCTTGGCTGATTCTGGCCGATTGTGAGTGTGCTGCGCGCGCTTGCCGTGGTTCTGCCGCAGAGGCATGACAGGCGCGCCATAGTTCGAGGAACCGTACGATGAAAACCATCAAAGGGCCGGCGATCTTTCTGGCCCAGTTCATGGGCGACGAGGTGCCGTTCGACAACCTCGCGCATCTGGCGGGCTGGGCCGCGAGTCTCGGCTTCAAGGGAATCCAGGTGCCGTGCGATACGCGTCTGATCGATCTCGAACAGGCGGCGGCGAGTCAGAGCTATTGCGACGAGCTGCGCGAAATCGCGGATGATGCGGGCGTGACGATCACCGAACTGTCGACG
Source organism: Paraburkholderia fungorum (assembly GCF_046027605.1). Classification (GTDB taxonomy): domain Bacteria; phylum Pseudomonadota; class Gammaproteobacteria; order Burkholderiales; family Burkholderiaceae; genus Paraburkholderia; species Paraburkholderia fungorum_F. The sequence continues at coordinate 368,311 of NZ_JAQQEF010000005.1, read as the reverse complement.
CACCTGCAAGGGCAACTGGTGGCCGTGCATCCGGCCTATGACACGTTGTTCGACGGCTTTGCAGCATCGCATGTGCGCGGCAATCCCACTGCGCGCACGCAGTGGGCGGTTGATCAGATGAAGCTGGCGGCGAAGGCGTCGCAACGTTTGGGATTGAATGCGCACGTGTCGTTTTCCGGCGCGCTGGCATGGCCTTATCTCTATCCGTGGCCGCAGCGTCCGGCGGGTTTGGTGGAAGCGGCCTTCGACGAACTCGCGCGCCGCTGGACGCCGATTCTCGATGCGTTCGACGAAGCCGGTGTCGACGTGTGCTACGAACTGCATCCGGGCGAGGACCTGCACGACGGCGTGACCTTCGAGCGCTTTCTTCATGCGGTCAAGCAGCACCCGCGCGCGAATATCCTCTACGACCCGAGCCATTTCGTCTTGCAGCAACTCGACTACCTCGCGTTCATCGACATCTATCACGAGCGCATCAAGGCGTTTCATGTGAAGGACGCGGAGTTTCGGCCGAACGGCAAGCAAGGTGTGTATGGCGGCTATAGCGGTTGGGTCGAACGGGCAGGGCGTTTCCGGTCGCTGGGTGACGGACAGATCGATTTCGGCGCGATCTTCTCGAAGATGGCGCAATACGATTTTCCCGGCTGGGCGGTGCTGGAATGGGAGTGCGCGCTGAAGCATCCGCAGGACGGCGCGCGTGAAGGCGCGGAGTTTATTCGCCGGCACATCATTCGGGTGGCCGACCATGCATTCGACGACTTCGCGGGCAGTGGTGTGGATGCGACGCAGTTGAAGCGCGTGCTTGGCATTTGACTATGGGCTGAACGTGAGCTGGCTGCGGGTTGCCATGAAGCGGCTATGACGCAGATGAAGCAGACCACAAAGGAGTGATGGCAGTGCCACAAAGAAGACTCAGGCTCGGCATGGTCGGCGGCGGGCAGGGCGCGTTTATCGGCGCGGTGCACCGGCTCGCGGCGCGGCTCGACGATCGTTTCGAACTGGTAGCGGGTGCGTTGTCGTCCGATCCGCAGCGCGCGCAAGCGAGCGCCGCCGAGGCCGGTATCGCGCGCAGCTATGCGGACTGGCGCGAGATGGCGCGCGTTGAAGCGGCTCGCGACGACGGTATCGACGCGGTCGCGATCGTCACGCCGAATCATCTGCATGCGCCGGTGGCGACGGCTTTTCTCGAAGCGGGTATCCATGTGGTGTGCGACAAGCCGCTGGCGATTTCGTTGGCGGAAGGCGAAGCGCTGGCCAGGCTCGCTCGCGAGAAGAACAAGCTGTTCGCGCTGACGCATACGTATTCCGGCTATCCGTTGGTTCGCCATGCTCGCGAGCTTGTCGAAAAGGGTGAGCTTGGCGATATACGCGTGGTGCAAGTCGAATACGCGCAAGACTGGCTGGCGGAACCGATAGAGACGAGCGGCACGAACAAACAGGCCGGGTGGCGCACGGATCCGTCATTGGCAGGTCCCGCCGGCTGTCTCGGCGATATCGGCACGCATGCGTATCACCTGGCTGCCTTCATCACGGGGATGACGCCGTCGTCGCTATCGGCGGAGTTGCATACGTTCGTGCCGGGACGCCGGATCGACGATCACGTGCAGGCGATGCTGCGCTATCCGAACGGTGCGCGCGGTATGCTGTGGGCGAGCCAGGTGGCGAGCGGCGCGGAAAATGCGCTGCGTCTGCGGGTATATGGCACGAAGGCCAGTTTGAGTTTCGATCAGGAGAATCCCAACGAATTGGGGTTCACACCGTTAGGTGGTTCGGCTGAGCGCCTGACGCGAGGACGAGTTAAAAGCGCGATCGCCGCACATGCGACGCGCGTGCCGGCGGGACATCCTGAAGGCTATCTGGAAGCGTTCGCGCAGTTGTACAAAGATGCGGCGTTGCAGATCGAGGCGTTGGATGCGGGTCAGCCGTTGCCCGCCGAAAGCTTGCTGCTCACAACAGTGGACGATGGTGTGGCCGGGTTGCGCTTCATTGATGCCGTATTGGCAAGCAGCGCTGCGCACGGGCAGTGGCGCGAGATAGGCAACGGGTGAGTCAGCAAAGCGGCGGCGACCACGCGATGCGTTGCTCAACCGCCCTTGCTCTTCCTGATCTGCTCTTCGAACGCGATATCCAGCTTGCTTGCCTTGCGCGGCTTGGGCGGCCCAAAACCGTCGACGAACTTGACGAAGTCGTCTAGCGTCAACGGATCGGAGACTTTCTTGTCCGTGCCGCTCGATTTGTCGACCAGATAAAACAGCCCGCCGGACAGGCTGATCGCCGCGAATTGCGGATTGCCGCTGCGGGTTTTCAGCCGCTCGACGGCATGGATGGCTCGGGTGGTGCGCATGGTGGGGGAACGGCTGGTCGGGGAAAGACTTGTACTGTAGCAACTTCGCGCCGGGCGCGCGGAGTTGCTTTATTGCGGCACCTTGCACCTTAAGCTTTGCGTTTGAACTTCCGCCGCATCCAATCCCCCCAATCCTCCAGCACCGTATAAACCACCGGCACCACCACCAGCGTCAGAATCGACGACGTAATCACCCCGCCAATCACCGTCTGCCCGAGCGGCCCGCGCTGTTCGCCGCCTTCACCCAGCGCCGCGGCCAGCGGCAGCATGCCGAAGATCATCGCCAGCGTGGTCATCAGAATCGGCCGCAGACGCACGCGCGCCGCTTCGAGCAGTGCTTCACGCCGCTCCATCATGCGACCCTTGCCGGACGCATCCAGCAGGGTGCCGCGCCGGGCCTGATTCGCGAAGTCAATCAGCAAAATCGCGTTCTTCGTGACAAGACCCATCAGCATGACGAAGCCGATGATCGAAAACATGTTCAACGTACTGCCGAACAGCAGCAGCGCAATCAGCACGCCGATCAAGGTAAGCGGCAGCGACGCCATGATCGCAAGCGGCTGCGCGAAGCTGGCAAATTGCGACGCAAGAATCATGTAGATGAAAATCACCGCCAGCGCCAATGCCTCCACCGCGTACACGAACGACTCGTTCATGCTCTTGGTCGAGCCTTCGAAACGATAGTGATAGCCCGCGGGCAAGTGCATCGCGTCGAGCGCCTTCGCGACGTCCGCGGCCACTTCGCCGGGCGAGCGGCCATTCACGTTCGCCGACAACATCACCTCGCGCTGCAAATCGCGCCGGTTCAACACGTCGGGCCCGGTCGTCTTGACGATATCCGCGATCTGCCGCAACGGCACCAGCACCGGCGCGCCGTTTGCATCAGTGCGGTTGGTAGCGATCATCAGCTTCGCCAGATCGTCGACGTCCTGGCGCTGCGCGCGCGGCAGGCGCACGCTGACATCGTAGTCCTGGTCGTCGGGCGCGCGCCATGTGCTGATGGCGTCGCCGGAGAGCAGCGGCCGCAACGCGGTACCGATATCGGCCACGCCGACGCCGAGGTCGGATGCCAGTTCACGCTTCACGTTGATCGCGACAATCGGCTTATCCGCCTTGAGGCTCGAATCGAGGTCGACGAGGCCCGGAATCTTCGCCATCCGCGCTTGAGCCGCATCCGCAAGTCGACGTAGTTCGTCGATGTTGTCGCCTTGCAAGCTCAACTGGATCGCCTTCGTGCTGCCGGCGCCGTCGGGCACGCCGATTTCGGTGATCGACACGCCCGCCACCGAGGCGAGCCGGGCGCGAAACACCTGGTTCAATTCGACCATGCCGCGCGAGCGGTCGCGCCGGTCTTGCAGACGCACGGTGATTAGCGCGGTGTTTTTGCCTTGCGTGTTGCCCGAGTTGACCGTCGCGTAACTGAAGCGCACCTCGGGGTAGGTGGCGAGAATCGCCTGCACCTGTTTCACTTTTTCCGAGGTGGCTTCGAGCGAGGTGCCCACCGGCGTGTTCAAGCCGATCTGCGTTTCGGAGAAGTCCGCATTCGGCACGAACTCGGTGCCGACGAAGGGCACCAGAAACAGGCTGCCGAAGAACGTAGCCGCCGCCACGACCAGCGTGATCGCGCGATGCTTCAGCGACCAGCCGAGCAGGCGCTGATAGAACGTGGTGAGCCGGTCGATCTGTTTGTCGAACAGATGCAGCGAACGTTCGATGACGCGTCCATAGCGATAGCCTTTGCGGCCCGTGTCGGCGTCATGCAGATCGGGGTCGGGCCAGATCGACGACAGCATCGGATCGAGCGTGAACGATACGAACATCGAGATCAGCACGGCGGCGGCCACCGTGATGCCGAACTGGTGGAAAAAGCGTCCGATGATGCCGCCCATGAAGCCCACCGGCAGAAACACCGCGACGATCGAGAAAGTGGTCGCCAGCACGGCGAGCGCGATTTCCTTCGTGCCGTCGAGCGCCGCAGTGCGATGGTCGGCGCCCAACTGCACGTGCCGCACGATGTTCTCGCGCACCACGATCGCGTCGTCGATCAGCAAGCCGACGCACAGCGACAGCGCCATCAGCGTGATCACGTTGATCGTGAAGCCGCACGCGTACATCACCGCGAAGGTGCCGATCAGCGCAATCGGCAGCGTGAGGCCGGTGATCACCGTGCTGCGCCATGAGCCGAGGAACAGGAACACGATCAGCACCGTCAGCAGCGCGCCTTCGAGCAAGGTGCGTTTCACTTCGTTGACGCTGTCTTCAATGTTGATCGACGAATCGTCGGTAATGCTGAGTTGTACGCCGGGCGGCAGTTGCGGCTGCAAACGCGCCACTTCATCACGCACGCCGTGCGCGACATCCACGGTGTTCTCGCCCTGCGCCTTGATGATCGACAGGAACAGCGCACGCTGGCCGTTCAGCAAGGCCATGCTGTCCGGCTCCTGCTGGCCGTCCACCACGTCGGCGACCTGATCGAGCGTGACCGGCTGCGTGGCGGAAGAGGCGGTCGGAATCGCCGACTGTGCGCCGCGCCGCGCGACGATGATGCGTTTGAAGTCGTCGGGCTTTTCGAAGCGGCCTTTGACCTGCACGGTCTGCTCGACATTACTCGAGGTGAGCGGCCCAGCCGGGATCTCCTGATTTTCATTCTGCACCGCGCGGATCACCTGTTCGACGCCGACAGAAAGCGCTTGCAGCTTCTCCGGATTCACGTCGATCTGCACTTGCCGCTTCACGCCGCCCACCAGCGACACCGAGCCGACGCCACGCACGGTCTCAAGCCGCTTGCGCACGATCTGATCGGCGACGGTGGTGAGGTCGCGCGTGGATAGCGACGCACCCGGCGCATTCGAAATGGCCACCGTGATGATCGGCATATCCGCCGGGTCGTAGCGCAGTACGCGCGGGTCTTTCACGCCGTCGCGCAGATCGGGGCGGATCAGTGCAATCTTGTCGCGCACGTCCTGGGCGGCCTGCACTGCATCGACGGACAGATCGAACTGCACGATCACCACCGACTGCGCGTCATACGAACGCGAGGTAATTTCGTCGATGCCACTGATCGTGTTGACCGCTTCCTCGATCTTGCGCGTGACGTCCGACTCGACCGATTCCGGCGACGCGCCCGGATAAGCGGTCTGCACCACCACGATCGGGAAGGTGATGTCGGGGAACTGGTCGACCTTGAGCCGCTGATAGGAAAACAGACCGATGACGAGGAACGCCATCATCATCATCGTGGCGAGCACCGGGTTGCCGATGCTGATGCGGGTGAACCACATAGGCGAGGGCTCCGGTCAGCGTGCGCTGCTTGCGCTATTTGCGCGCGGCATGCTGGCCGCTTGCGGGGTGGCCTGCCCGGGTTGGACTGGCTGGCCCGGCTGCACCACATGCACGGTGCTGCCGATCCGCAATGAGCCGAGATTGTTCTTCACGATCTGCTGGCCGAGCGCCAATGGGCCGCCGACGATCTCGGTCCACGTGCCGCCGTCGGCGTCGCCGGTCGCGCCGGTCTGCACCGGCTGCTCGACCAGCTTGCCGTTCACCAATGCGTAGACGCTGTGGCGCGTGCCATCCGTGCGGATGGCGGTAGCCGGGACCACCAGCACGTTCTGCCGGCTACCCACCGAAATCGTCCCTGTGCCGAACATGCCAACGCGCAGCGTGCCCGACGGGTTGGCGACCTGCACATAGACCATGATCGAACGCGAGCCGGCTTGCGCAGCTGGGTTGATGCGCGTGATTGCGCCTTGCACCGGTGTGTCGATACCGTCGAAAGCGATCTGGATCGGCTGGCCGATGCGCACGCGGCCGATCTCGCCGACCGGCACCGGCGCTTCCAGTTCGAGTATGCGCAGATCGACCACGTCGAACAGTTTCGTATCGACGGCGACTTTCTCGCCGGGTTCGACCGAGCGTGAGGCGATCTGTCCATCGAGCGGCGAGCGCACGACCGTGTCGGCCAAAGACAGATTCGACGACGCCAGCGCCGCTTTCGCCGCATCGAGGTTCGCGCGGGCGATTTCATACTGGCTTTGCGCGGTGTCGAAGGCGTTTTTCGAAATGAAGCCTTTTTCGACCAGCACGCGGTTGTTATCGAGCGTCTGTTTAGCGATGTCAAGCTGGCCGGCCATGGCGGCCATCTGACCGCGTGTCTGTTCGGCGCGGGCCACGTAATCGCGGGCGTCGATCTTCGCGAGAATCTGTCCGGTCTTGACCGAATCGCCTTCGCGCACCATGACTTCGAGCGCCGAGCCGCCGACTTTCGATTTGACCGCGGCCTGCGTCACCGCGCGCAATGAACCGGTCAGCGGGAGTGTTTCGGAGAGTGTGCGGCGGCTGACCGTGGTGAGGTCGTCCGGCGCGAATTCGACGACGGAAGACACCGTGGCGGTGGAAGCAGCGGGCGCGCTGCGCTTCCTGATGGCCTGTGCTATCGCGATGGCGAGGATCACGATAACCACGGCGGCGGCGATGATGATGCGTTTTCTGGTTTTGAGCATGCGTGGTCTGACGGACTTCACGGGCGGGCGATGCGCGGCGGCGCCTTCGATTCGCAAGGGCGCCGCGCGCTCGCACGGAATCGGCAAATAGCCTGAGCCCGCGTTCACCGCAAGCTGGCCGTCAGCATGTTACACGGAGCTTGCACGCGGCGCGCCGCCCGATCGGTGCGAACGGGCGGCGGTCATGCGCGTTGATTCAAACGCGGCTGATTGGGAGGGGCGGCGCACCATACGCCATGCGCCATGCGCGCGGATCGCGCGGAGCGACCCCCGCCACGCGCCGGCCACGCGCCGGCCACGCTTACTGGCTCAAATAAACGAACTTGCCGTTCTTGATAGTGCCCATCACGCTGGCGCGCTGATCCAGACCGACGTGGTCCTTCGCGCTCGTATTGACCACACCGTTCGGCACGACCAGTTCATGCGCGTGTTCGAGCTCGTCGCGCAGCGCGGCGCGGAACGCCGGCGTGCCCGGCTGTGCCGTCTTCAACGCGCGCGCGACCGCATCCTGCAAACGCGGATACACACCCGCCGCATCGCCCGCGAATTGGGTCACGCTGCCCGGGCCGTACTTCGCTTCGTATTCGTTGGTGAACGCGAGCGCAGCCTTCTTCGCCGGATGATCGGCCGGCAACGTGCGCGCGACCACCACCGGCTGGGTCGGGAACAGCGTGCCTTCCACGTCCTTGCCGCCCAGCTTGATGAACTCGGGCGTGGCGATGCCGTGCGTCTGATAGATCGGGCCTTTGAAGCCGCGTTCGATCAGCGTGCGCTGCGGCAGCACGGTCGGCGTGCCGGCGCCGGCGATCAGGATCGCGTCCGGCCTGGCGGCCATCAGCTTGAGGATCTGGCCGGTGACGCTGGCGTCGGTGCGGTTATAGCGCTCCGTCGCCACCAACTGAATATGACGCAGAGCCGCGAACTTGCTGAATTCGTTGAGCCAGCTTTCGCCGTAACCGTCCGCGAAACCGATGAAGCCCACGGTCTTCACGTTGTGGTTCGACATGTAGCGCGTCATCACGTCGGCCATCGCACTGTCGGTCTGCGCCATCTTGTAGGCCCACACCTTCTTGCCTTCCTGCGGTTCCACTACGCTGGCCGAGCCGATCAGCGTGATCATCGGCGTCTGGCTTTCGGCGACGGGATCGAGCGCGGCCATTGCCGCCGGCGTGATATTCGGGCCGACGATCACGTCGACGTGGTCTTCGTTGATCAGCTTGCGAATGTTGCGAACTGCCGCGCCCGGGTCGGAGGCGTCGTCGAGGAAGATGTAGTCGGCTTTCTGGCCGGCAATCGTGGCCGGCCACATCAGCATCGCATTCTTGCTGGTGATGCCGATCACGGCCGCGGGGCCGGTGCTGGACAGATCGATACCGACCTTGATGTCGGCGTGGGCTGCGGTGGCGAGCAGGAGCGCGCCAAAACCAAAAGCGGCGGTGAGTCCGCTGATCTTTTTCTTATACGACGTCATCGAGGGGTCTCCGTAGCGGGAAAGCGGGGGTGATGTCAAAGTTCGTAGGTTTCGTGTTCGCCTTTGAGCGCCTGTTCGATCAGCTTGCGGTTCATGCTCGGCGACAACAGTTCGACGAGCGTATACACATAGCTGCGCAGATAAGCGCCCTGTTTGAGCGCGACCCGCGTCACATTGCTGCCGAACAGGTGGCCGACCGGCATGGCGCGCAGATGCCGGTCACGCTCGGCATTGAACGCGATATCCGCCATGATGCCGACGCCCAGACCCAGTTCCACATAGGTCTTGATCACGTCGGCGTCGATCGCCTCCAGCACGATGTCCGGATGCAAACCGCGCAGGCGGAACGCCTCGTTGATCTTGGTGCGGCCGGCGAAGGCGTTGTCGTACGTGATCAGCGGATACTGGGTCAGATCATCCAACGACAAAAGTTTGCGGTCGAGCAGCGGATGATCCGGCTGCATCACGGCGACGTGGTGCCACTGGAAGCAGGGCAGCGAGACCAGTTCCTTATAGCTGGCGATCGCCTCGGTGGCGATCGCCAGATCGGCCTGGTCGTGAATCACCATTTCGGCGACCTGGGTCGGGTTGCCTTGCAGGATCGAAAGGTGAACTTTCGGGAAACGTTTCTTGAATTCGGCAATTGCGGCCGGAAGTGAGTAGCGTGCCTGGGTGTGGGTGGCGGCGATCACGAGATTGCCCTGATCCTGCGCCGCGTAATCTTTACCGACCCGTTTGAGGCTCTCCACTTCCTGCAGAATCTTTTCGACCGACTGCAGAATGATGCGCCCCGGCTCGGTGAGCGAGCGCACGCGCTTGCCGTGCCGGGTGAAGATCTCGACGCCCAACTCATCTTCCAGCTCGATGATCGCCTTGGAGACGCCCGGCTGGCTGGTAAACAGCGCTTTGGCCGCTTCGGTCAGATTGAAATTCTGCCGCACAGCCTCGCGGACGAAGCGGAATTGGTGCAGGTTCATATATAACCTCTCCGCATATCAAAAGAATTTTTTAGTCGTTTGAAATATAAGGCGAGTTTATTACGATCTGTCCATCTTTTTCAATATGGATATCTGTATTTGTCATAAGCAAATGAGCGATGGGTCTAAACGTTCATGGGCCGGTGGTGACAAACAGAGGTATTCAAGGCGCGGCGGAACCGGGTGGCCGGCCCCCGGACCGTCGTGTATCACTGCAAAAAAATTGGGGTCCCCGAATGTACCAATACGATCAGTACGACCAGACCATCGTCGATGAACGGGTCGCGCAGTACGCCGATCAGGTTCGCCGCCGCTTGTCGGACGAATTGAGCGAAGAGGAGTTTCGTCCGTTGCGTCTGCAGAACGGCCTGTACCTGCAGCGCCACGCGTACATGCACCGCATCGCGATTCCTTACGGCAACCTGCGCAGCGACCAGATGCGCGTGCTGGCCCAGATCGCGCGCGAACACGACCGCGGCTACGGCCACTTCTCGACGCGCTCGAACATCCAGTACAACTGGATCAAGCTGGAAGAAACGCCGGAAATCCTTCGCAAGCTCGCCGCGGTGCAGATGCACGGCATCCAGACGTCGGGCAACTGTATCCGCAACATCACGGCCGACCAGTTCGCCGGCGTGGCGCCGGACGAAGTGGTCGATCCGCGCCCCTGGGCAGAAATCCTGCGTCAATGGTCGACGTTCCACCCGGAATTCGCATGGCTGCCGCGTAAGTTCAAGATCGCCGTGTCGGGTTCGAAAGAAGACCGCGCAGCCGTGCAGATTCACGACATGGGCGTGTATCTGAAGAAGAACGAGCAGGGCGAACTGGTGGCCGACATCCTGGCCGGCGGCGGTATGGGCCGTACGCCGATCATCGGCGCGATCATCCGCCGCGATTTGCCATGGCAACATCTGCTGACTTACTGCGAAGCCGTGCTGCGCGTGTACAACCGCTACGGCCGCCGCGACAACATGTACAAGGCGCGGATCAAGATTCTCGTGAAGGCGTTGAGCCCGGAGAAATTTTCGGCGCAGGTGGAAGAAGAATGGCAACACCTGAAAGACGGTCCTTCGACGCTCACGCAGGCCGAAGTGGATCGCGTGTCGCAATACTTCCAGCCGCCCGTGTATGAGAAGCTGGCCGACACGGATGCATCGTTTGAAAAGCATTTGCTGGAAAACCGCGCGTTTGCGCGCTGGGTCGAACGTAATGTGCGTCCGCACAAGGTGACGGGCTATTCGTCGGTCACGCTGTCGCTGAAGCCGACCACCATCGCCCCGGGCGATGCCACCGACGCTCAGATGGAAGCGGTCGCCGATTGGGCCGACGAGTACTCCCTCGGCGAAATCCGTGTGTCGCATGAACAGAACCTGATTCTCGCGAACGTGAAGAAGCGCGATCTGTTCGCGCTGTGGGAAAAGGCCAAGGCGCAAGGTTTTGCGACGCCGAACATTGGCTTGCTGACCGACATCATCGCGTGCCCGGGTGGCGATTTCTGCTCGCTCGCGAATGCGAAGTCGATTCCGATCGCGCTGGCGATCCAGGAACGCTTCAACGACCTCGACTACGTGTACGACCTCGGCGACGTGTCGCTGAACATCTCGGGCTGTATCAATGCTTGCGGTCACCATCACGTCGGCAACATCGGCATTCTGGGCGTCGATAAGGACGGCTCGGAGTGGTATCAGGTGACGCTCGGCGGCGAGCAGGGTACGGGCGCCACCGGCGCGCATCTGGGCCGCGTGATCGGCCCATCGTTCTCGGCGGAAGAAATGCCGGACGTGATGAGCAAGGTGATCGATACGTTCGTGGAAAACCGCCACGAAGGCGAGCGCTTCATCGAAACGTACAACCGCATCGGCATCACCCCGTTCAAGGAACGTGTGTACGCCTCGCGTCAACCGGCTCACGCGTAACCGCGAAAAGGATACTGAACAGATGGCTTCTATCATCAAGAATCGCGCGATCGTCAACGATGACTGGACGGTGGTGCGCGCCGCTGAAGACGGCACGCTGCCCGCGGTCAATGAACTGCCGGCCGGCAAGGTGCTGGTGCCGCTCGCGCTGTGGCAGGCTTCCCGCGATGCATTGATCGCATCGCGCGGCGCCGCTGAGATCGGCGTGTGGCTCGCGGCGGATAGCGAACCGGCGGATATCGTCGCCGACTTCGACACGATCGCGCTGATCGGCGTGGACTTCCCGGTGTTCCGCGACGGCCGTGGCTATAGCATCGGCCGCCTGTTGCGCGAGCGTTATGGCTACAAGGGTGAACTGCGCGCGATCGGCGACGTGCTGCGCGATCAACTGACGTTCATGTTCCGTTGCGGCTTCGATGCTTACGCATTGCGTTCGGACAAAGATTTCGACGACGCCCTGAAAGCGTTCGACGAATTCAGCTTCAACTATCAGGGCGCCGTGAACTCGTCGCCGCTGTTCCGTCGCCGCGAAGCGGGCGAACTGGCGAAGGCGTCAGCATGAGCGAAGTTCAAACGCTCACACCGGCACTCGCTGCGAAGATCGAGCGTCTTGATGCGCTGCTCGATTCGATCGCGGCGCGTCACGCGAACGTGAAGCTCGCCAGCAGCCTCGCAGCGGAAGACATGCTGCTCACGCACGCGATTCTGTCGCGCGGCGTGAAGATCGGCATCTTCTCGCTGAACACGGGCCGTCTGCATGCTGAAACACTTGGCATGCTCGATCGGGTGAAAGAGCGCTATGGTTACGATATCGAGCAGTTTCATCCGCAAGCTGCGGCAGTCGAGGAATATGTCGGCTCGCATGGCCTGAACGCGTTTTATGAAAGCGTCGATCTGCGCAAACGCTGCTGCGAAATCCGTAAGGTCGAGCCGTTGAACCGCGCACTGTCGGATGTCAGCGCGTGGGTGACGGGCCAACGCCGCGAGCAGTCGGTGACGCGTGCCGAGCTGCACGAGGAAGAACACGACGGCGCGCGCAACATCGCCAAGTTCAATCCCCTGACGGACTGGACCGAAGCCGAAGTGTGGGATTATCTGAAGACGTTCGACGTGCCGGTCAATCCGCTGCATGCGCGCGGTTACCCGAGCATCGGCTGCGAGCCTTGTACGCGCGCGATCCGTCCCGGTGAAGACAGCCGGGCAGGGCGCTGGTGGTGGGAGTCGCGCGATACGAAGGAATGCGGGCTGCATATCACGACGATTACGCCGATCCCTGTCAGCAGCAGCGAAAACGCTTCGGCATAAAGCACTTTGGCAGTTCAGCCCTTGGTTTTTGGGCTTGAACGCCGCACATACCGATTTGAATACTTCTGCTTGGAGCGAACCGCTCGTCAAGCGAACCCATGAAGGACCCAAACATGAGCACCACGCTCGATTCCACTATCAACGCACCGCTGACCAATACGGCAAACCGGATGGATCACCTCGATTGGCTCGAAGCCGAGTCGATTCATATCCTGCGCGAACTGGTCGCGGAATGCAGCAAGCCCGCCCTGCTGTTTTCGGGCGGCAAGGATTCGGTCGTGGTACTGCACCTTGCGCTGAAGGCTTTCGGTATTGGCGCGAATCGCAAGACCGTGCTGCCGTTCCCGCTCGTGCATATCGACACCGGCCACAACTACGAGGAAGTGATCGACTTTCGCGACCGTCGCGCGAAAGAGATCGGTGCTGAACTGGTGGTGGGTCACGTCGAAGATTCGATCAAGCGCGGCACCGTGCGTCTGCGGCGCGAACTGGATTCGCGCAATGCCGCGCAAGCCGTGACACTGCTCGAAACGATTGCTGAACATGAGTACACCGCGCTGATTGGCGGCGCGCGCCGCGATGAAGAAAAGGCCCGTGCAAAAGAACGGATCTTCTCGTTCCGCGACGAGTTCGGCCAATGGGATCCGAAGGCACAGCGCCCGGAACTGTGGAGCCTGTACAACGCGCGTTTGCATAACGGCGAACATCTGCGCGTGTTTCCGATTTCGAACTGGACCGAACTCGACGTGTGGCAATACATCGCTCGCGAACAGCTCGAATTGCCGTCGATCTACTACGCGCATCAACGCGAGATCGTGCGCCGCAACGGCCTGCTCGTGCCGGTCACGCCACTCACGCCGATGCGTGAAGGCGAGACCAGCGAAACCGCGCTCGTGCGGTTTCGTACCGTGGGCGACATTAGCTGCACGTGCCCGGTGGAAAGTGATGCGGATGATCTCGAGAAGATCATCGCTGAAACGGCCGTGACCGAAATCACGGAACGCGGCGCGACGCGGATGGACGATCAGGTGTCCGAGGCCGCGATGGAACAGCGTAAGAAGCAGGGTTATTTCTAAGCACACGGGGTAATGCAAATGAATTTTCATCAACCAGAAGACCTCGGCGTGCTGCGTTTCATCACTGCGGGCAGCGTCGACGACGGCAAGAGCACGTTGATTGGCCGCCTGCTGTACGACAGCAAGGCGGTGTTGAGCGATCAGCTCTCGGCCCTGTCGCGCGCGAAGAATAAGCGGACCGTTGGCGACGAAATCGATTTGTCGCTGCTGACGGACGGCCTCGAAGCCGAACGCGAACAAGGCATTACGATCGATGTTGCGTATCGCTACTTCGCGACGGCCAAGCGAAAGTTCATCATCGCCGACACGCCGGGTCACGAGCAGTACACGCGCAACATGGTGACGGGCGCATCGACCGCGCACGCAGCGATCATTCTGGTCGACGCTACGCGTGTGACGTTCGTCGACGGCGTGGCGCAATTGCTGCCGCAAACCAAGCGTCACAGCGCGCTTGTGAAGCTGCTCGGCTTGCAGCACGCAATCGTCGCGATCAACAAGATGGATCTGGTCGACTACAGCGAAACGCGCTTCAACGAGATTCGCGATGCGTATGTCGAACTCGCGCGCCACCTGGGTCTGAACGATGTGCGCTTCGTGCCGGTGTCGGCGCTGAAGGGCGACAACATCGTGACGGCCAGCGAAAGCATGCCGTGGTACGCGGGCGAGCCGCTGCTCGATTTGCTCGAAGCGTTGCCGGTCGAGATTCCGACGGGCCAGGCGCTGCGTTTCCCGGTGCAATGGGTGGCGCGCCAGGACGGCAGCCAGGCCGACGATTTCCGTGGCTACATGGGCCGTGTCGAGGCGGGTGAAGTTAAGGTTGGCGATACGATCGTCGTGTTGCCGGCGAACCGTGAAGCCACGGTGGCCGAGATCATCGCGCCGGTGGTGGGCGGCACGGCGGCGGTGGATCGCGCGTTCGCGGGTCAGACGGTGACGATTCGTCTGGCGGAAGACGTCGACGTGTCGCGCGGCGATACTTTCGTGCTGCGTGAGGAAGCGCCGGAGCCGGCCAAGAAGCTGGAGGCCGACCTGTGCTGGTTCGACGACACGCCGCTGTCGACGCAACGCAAGTATCTGTTGAAGCAGACCACCAACACGGTGTTCGCGCGGATCGGCGCGATCAAGGAAGTGCTCGACGTGCATACGCTGTCGCAGGCAACCGATCGCAAGGAACTGGCGATGAACGACATCGGCCGCGTGGCGTTGACGTTGCAGAAGCCGCTGGTGTGCGATGTGTATGACTCGCATCAGGGCACGGGTGCATTTGTGCTGATCGATGAGGCGACGCATCACACGGTCGCGGCTGGGATGATTCGGGCGTTTTCTGCTTGAGTCGGTGACTGGGTGATTGACGCGCGTCGGCGGCTTTGGGTTTTGCACGAACCGGATGAATGGGATTGAGGCAAATGGGTAAGGTGTATCTGATCGGTGCAGGGCCTGGGGCGGCGGATCTCATCACGGTGCGCGGCGCGCGGCTGCTCGGCACGGCGGATGTGGTGCTGCACGATGCGTTGGTCGAGCCTGCCATGCTCGACTATGCGCCTTCGCACGCGCGGCGGATTGCTGTGGGTAAGCGCTGTGGGCAGCTTTCTACCGCGCAGCAGTTTATCAACAAGCAGATTGTGGATGCGGCGTTGGAGCACGAGGTGGTAGTGCGGCTGAAGGGCGGCGATCCGATGCTGTTCGGGCGTGCTGATGAGGAGATGCGGGCGCTGGAGGCTGCCGGGATTGAGTATGAGGTGGTGCCGGGGATTACGGCTGCGCTGGCTAGTGCGGCTTCGTTAAAGCGGTCGTTGACGCTGCGCGGCGTGTCTCGGAGTGTTGCGCTGGCTACTTTTAGTCGTGCTCCGGGGTCTGAGGAAATTCGCGAGCAGGTTAATGCGGATTCCTTGGTGTTTTATATGGGCCGCGATAGTGGGGTTGAGATTGCTCAGCAACTGATCGATGCCGGGAAGAGTGTTTCTACGCCAGTGGCGATTGTTGAGGCTTGTAGTACGGAACGTGAGCGGATGCTCACTCTCACGCTTGAGGCGCTCGCTGCTGGCGAGGCGCAGAGATGGGTTGATGCTTCGCAGCCTAGTCTTTTGATGATTGGGGAGGCTTTTGCTGCCCGGCAGGTGGGGCGCTCCGCGGGGGAGGTTTTGGTGGCTGCCGCCTGATGGTTTTTTTCTTGCGTGGCGCTTGTCTGTTTGCCTGCGGCATTGGACTTTATTGAATTGGTTGCCTGCTCGCGCTTGGTTGTCTGTCTGCCTACGGCGTTGGGATTTTCTTGAGCTGGTTGCCTGCGCAGCGTTTTTGGGTTGTACGTCTGCGGCGTTGGCCTTTCCTTGATTTGATATTGGTGTATTAGCGCCGCCCCTGTGCGGCGGGCACTTACTGTCTGTTTGCCTACGGCGTTGGGCTTTTCTTGAACTGTTTGCCTACGCAGCGCTTTTGGGTTGTACGCCTGCGGCGTTGGCCTTTCCTTGATTTGATATTGGTGTATTAGCGTCGCCCCTGTGCGGGGCGGGCACTTACTTCTCTTTGCCGCCGCAAAGAGAAGTAAGCAAGAGAAAGCGGCTCACACCGCCAATTCTTAAGCGGGTCCCCCGCACAGCGACGGTAGTGGTGCATCTGGAATCTGTGCCCTCGCACATTCAACGCCAGTGACCAGGCAGTCATACTTCCCGCCTCGCACTGCGTGCTCGCCGGAAGGGTTCATCAAGCACCCACGGTTTCCTTCGCGTGATGGGGATCAGTGGCTTCGCCCCGGACTCGTTGCAGTCATCTCCTTCTCTTCGCAATGCCGTCTTACTTCCGGCGGCGCCGCGCGCGCCGTCTCAGTGGTCGACCTTTTTTCTTCGTTTCTTTGCTGAAGTTTCTTTGGCGCTGTAGTCCTGTATTCGGAGGGTTGCTTGGGAAATTTCGGAAATGCTGGCGACACGCCCACTTTAGCCTGGGCAGGCGATCACTCTCGAAACGATACGTTTTAAACTCAATTCGCCGTCAAAACAACGACGGTCAGGCTTGGCAGCCTGCCACCACGCGCGTACTCCTGCCCCCCGGCAGGAAGTGCGTCTGTTTCAGCGCGTCCTCTTGCTATGGGCGGGCCGTGATAGGGAGACCTTCGGGTCTGCTGGTTGCAGTGGTGCCAGTCTGCCAACCGTATCATTGAGCCCGCTCACCACAGCGCAAGTCGTGTGTCGGGCGATCGAATAAGTTTCAGGGAGATCGCGCCATGAGTAAATCCGTCAAGAGTTCACGAACCCCGTCGCGCCCACCTGTTGAGGCACTTCAGTACGAAAAACTTGCTCTATCTGCTTTCGGACTTGTTGACCGGCATCTAAGCCAACTGGACAAGCTGGTCACGCTGGCGGCTTCGATATTCAGGAGTCCGGCGGTGACGCGAGAGGAGAGACAGCGCCAGCGGAAATTGCTGGAAGTGCTGATCGACACCGGCGAGGACTACCAGCGAGAAGTCGAGATTGACCGCGAGTTATACCAGGTCATCGCGCTCGATGCGAAGGGCGTGCCTCAAAGCTGCATCACAGCACGTCACGCAGCAAACCTTCTGTCGAAGGCCAGGCGGACTGCACCAGAGAGCCGCAAAGGCATCCGCGCGATCGGGGCAATGCGTAGCAGGCAAGGACGCTTTAAAACGATCACGCGCCCTATTGCGACAGCGCATTAACATAGACTCGGCGCGCCGGGCGGCATCCAACCGATAGAGAGTGCGCTTCGGCGCGCGGCGCCGCCGGCGGGGGGCGGGGGGGGAGAACCCTTCCGGCGAGCACGCAGTGCGAGGCGGGAAGTATGAGTGCTTTGTCACTCGCGTCGAATGTGCGAGAGCACAGATTCCAGATGCACCACTACCGTGACTGTGCGGGGGACCCGCTTAAGAATTAGCGGTGTGAGCCGCTTTCTTTTGCCTACTTTTCTTTGCGGCAGGCAAAGAAAAGTAGGTGCCCGCCCCGCACAGGGGCGACGCTAATAAACCAATAACAAATCAAGGAAAGGCCACCGCCGCAGGCGTACAACCCAAAAGCGCTGCGTAGGCAACCATCTCAAGAAAAGCTCAACGCCGTAGGCAAACACACTGTAAGAGCGGCCCCGCACAGGGGCAACGCTATAGACCAACAAGAAATCAAGGAAAGGCCAACGCCGTATGCACACAGAAACAACAAGCGCTGCGCGGGCAAAAAACCTCAACTCTGCCGGAGGCAATACTGTGCAACAGCATCGAGCACAACCTCATCCTCACCAACAGCAACAGCACACCTAATCTCGACACCAGAATACAACCCGCGACAGCGTTCAATCACCTCCGGCAGATCCTTCCTGACATGCCCACCCTGCCCAAAAAAAACCGGCACAACAGTCACAACAGAACACCCGTCGGAGACAAGCTCCCCTACAGCCGCAGGCAAATCCGGCTCCATCAACTCAAGAAACGCCAGCAAAACCGGCTCAGCCCCGCGCGCAGCGCGAACCTTATCGGCGAGCCTCTCAAACGGCTCGCGCCACCGCTCATCCCTCGCGCCATGCGCAAACAACACCATCCCATGCGTAGCCATGCCCACGGCTCCTAATGCCGATCAACCCACTTCAACCCAACCAGCCCCAGCACAAGATAGACCAACCCAGGCGTAGCCGCAGTCAACGGCGCAGGCCACGTATTCAACGTGCCGATATGCGAGAACAGCGTATTGAACAGCTGGAAACTCATCCCCAGCATAATCCCGCCGAAAACCTTCACACCCACCACGCCGGCGCGCGTATGCAAATACGCAAACGGCAACGACAACACCAGCATCACAAACACCGCAAACGGATACAGCAACTTGCGCCACAGCGCAATTTCATACCGCTGCGTATCCTGATGATTCTCGGTCAAATGCTGGATGTAGCGGAACAGATTGAACATCGACATCCGGTCCGGTGACACAAGCAGCACCGACAAGATCTGCGGCGTCAGTTCCGAGCGCAGCGAATATTCAGGCAACGCCACCTGCTTCGCGCGATACACCGGATCCAGAGCATCGGCCGGCGTGCCTGGAGGAGGGGGCACGTCGATCAGTTGCGTGTCCGTCACGCCAGTCAGCTGCCAGTGGCCCGGCGGCTGGTACTTGCCGCTTTGAGCGATCCGCACGTTCGAGAGCCGGAACTTCGAATCGAATTCGTAAATCCGCACGTTGCTGATCGTCGCGTCCGGCTTCAATTCACCGACGTTCACGAAACGCGTAACCTGCTCGCCGTCCGCGCGCTCGGTGAGCGTGTCCTTTACCCACACGCCCGACTCGAAATTGCTCGATACCGACGACCCCAGCGCTTCGAGCCGCACGCGTTCCGACAACTGATCCGTGTACGGGCCGATCACTTCGCCGATGATATAAGTCAGAATCACCAGCGGAATGCCGATCTTCATCAGCGAGCGCAGCGCCTGATTCGTGGCGAGGCCGGATACGCGGAAAATCGTGTACTCGGAGTTCGCCGCCATCTGCGCGAACACGTAGATCGCGCTGATCAACGCGGCGACCGGAATGATTTCGTAAAAGCGCGACGGCGTTTGCAAGGCAACCCGCAGCACCGCGTACTGGAACTTGTAGTTGCCGTGGCCGACGGAGTTCAGTTCGTTGATCAGATCGAAGAAGAAGAACAGACCCGAAAACGCGAACAGAATAAAGATGAACGTGAGGTAGATCTGACGCGCAAAGTACCTTTCATAGATGCGCATCGGTCAGGCCCCCTGCGAACGGCTGAACATCGCCCGCGTGAACAGCGGCCGGTTGCGCACGCGCAGCCAGAAGATGAACGCGACAATCACCGCCACAATGATATGCAGGCCCACCAGCCCAACCCCAAACGACATCTTGCCTTGCTCGATCCACGACTGCACCACGTTCAACAAATTCGAATACGTCAGGTAGATCAGAACCGCCATCACCAGATTGATCGTGCGGCTGCGTCGCGGATTCTGATGCGCGAGCGGAATCGCCAGCAGCATCAGGTTGATCGCAATCAGCGGCAGCCCCGCGCGCCACGCGAATTCGGCGAGGTTGTCGTCAGTCGGGTTGCGCAGGAGCGTGAGCGTGGGCAAGCCGGTGGTCGTCGGCGTATTGATGACCGGCTGACTCTGGATCTTCACGCCATAGCGTTCGAATTCCATGATGCGGAAGTCGGGGTGCCCCGGTTCGCCGTCATAGCGGCGGCCGTTTTCCAGTACGACGAAGCGGTCGCCGTTTTTGCGCGTTTCAGTGTGGCCGGTTTTCGACACGACCACGTTGACCTTGCCGTTTTCCGTGCTGGTCACGAACACGTTCTCGACGCGCGCCTGATCGGGCGACATCTTCTCGATGAAGAACACGCGGTGGCTAGTGGCCGATTCACGGAATTGACCCGGCGCGAGCAGGGAGACTTCGTCGCGCTGCTGGAAACGCGCGCGGATCAGCTTGCTCTGCTGATTCGACCAGGGCCAGCCGACGAACACGAAAAACATGATGAGAATGATGATCGGCGTGGCGAAAATACCGATCGGTTTGATGAAGCGGGTCAAACTGACACCCGAGGCGAGCCAGACGACCATCTCGGAGTCTTTGTACCAGCGGGTCAGGACGAACAGAATCGACACGAACAGGGTCGCGACGAGCATGATGGCGAGGTAGCCGATCACGGTCAGGCCGATCAGGACCAGCACGTCGCGCGGATCGATCTCGCCCGAAGCGGCGAAGCCGACGATGCGGATCATCATCGTCGTCAGCACGAGCGTGAGCAGAACCATGAACACGGCACCAGCCGTATACGCGAGTTCGCGCTGGAGGGAGCGTTCGAAGATCATTGTTGATGATGAGAGGGGGCGCTCTCAGTGGCGCGCGGAATGTTTCCCGTCACGCCTCCGGTGCAGCCGCCGCAGGAAAAATAGCGGATAATTGCGGCTTTCATCCTAAGCCCAGACTTTATCCGAGGACAAGCGCGATGGACTTTAGCATAAAAGCCTGTGATTGGACCAAAGGCTCGTCAAACGGTTTCCTGACCGGGAAATCCGATTGCATCGTAATCGGCGTGTTCGAGTCGCAAACCCTCGCGGGCGCCGCGCTGGAGATCGACGCGGCCACCAAGGGCCTGCTGACCCGTGTCATCAAGGCCGGCGACATGGACGGCAAGGCGGGCACCACGCTGTTTCTGCACGAAGTCTCAGGCATCGGCGCTTCGCGCGTGCTGCTGGTCGGCCTCGGCAAGCAGGATGCTTTCAATCAGAAAGCCTATGGTGAAGCCGTTCGAGCTGCGTGGCGCGCACTGCTGGGCACGAAGATCGTCCAGGTCACCTTCACGCTCGCCCAGTTGCCGATTCTCGAGCGCTCGGCCGATTGGGGCGTGCGCGCCGCGATCCTCGCACTGCGCGAACTGACCTACAAGTTCACGCAAATGAAGAGCAAGCCGGACAACTCGGCGCGCGCGTTGAAGCGCATCGTCTTCAGCGTCGACACCGGCGACGAGAAAGCCATCAAGCTCGCGGCCAAGCAGGGCGCCGCGCTCGCCAACGGCATGGACCTGACGCGCGATCTCGGCAACCTGCCGAGCAACGTCTGCACGCCGACTTACCTCGCGAACACCGCGAAGAAGCTCGCCAAAGACTGGAAGCTGAAGGTCGAAGTGCTCGGCGAAAAGCAGTGCGAAGCGCTGAAGATGGGCTCGTTCCTGTCGGTCACGGCCGGCTCGGTCGAACCGGCTCAGTTCATCGTACTGCAGTACCACGGCGGCGCCGCGAAAGCCGCGCCGGTGGTGCTGGTCGGCAAGGGCGTGACGTTCGACACCGGCGGCATTTCGCTCAAGCCGGGCGAAGGCATGGACGAGATGAAGTACGACATGTGCGGCGCCGGTTCGGTGCTGGGCACGTTGCGCGCCGTCGCCGAAATGGGCCTGAAGATCAACGTGGTCGGCATTATCCCGGCGGTTGAGAACATGCCGTCGGCTACCGCTACCAAGCCGGGGGACATCGTCACCAGCATGAAGGGCCTGACGATCGAGGTGCTGAACACGGACGCCGAAGGCCGCCTGATCCTGTGCGACGCGCTGACTTACGCCGAGCGCTTCAAGCCGGCAGCGGTGATCGACATCGCCACGCTCACGGGCGCCTGCATCATCGCGCTGGGTCATCACAATAGCGGTCTGTTCTCGAAAGACGACGCGCTCGCGGGCGAATTGCTCGACGCGTCGCGTGAGGCATCCGACCCCGCCTGGCGCCTGCCGCTCGACGACGAGTATCAGGATCAACTCAAGTCGAACTTTGCGGACCTCGCCAACATCGGCGGTCGTCCGGCGGGCAGCGTGACCGCGGCGTGCTTCCTGTCGCGCTTCACTGAAGCGTATCCGTGGGCGCACCTGGACATTGCCGGCACCGCATGGAAGAGCGGCGCGGCGAAGGGCGCCACCGGCCGCCCGGTGCCGTTGCTTACGCAGTTCCTGATCGACCGGGCCGCGGACGGTCGCGCTGCACAATGACGCATTGCAGTAAGGTTGCGGCCGCAGCGGTAGACGGAAAGCGGAGCCGCCGATGACGAGAATCGATTTTCACTCGAACGTCGGCGATTCCCTGCTGTATGCGTGCCGCCTCATTCGCAAGGCGTATCTGGCCGGCCAGCCGACCATCGTGCTGGCCGAGCCCGAGCGCCTGCGGGCTTTCGACGAACAGTTGTGGACGTTCTCACCGCTCGACTTCGTGCCGCACTGCATGGCGGGCACGCCGCTCGCCGCGCAAACGCCGATCGTGCTGGCTTCGACCCTCGATGATGTGCCGCACCATCAGGTTTTGCTCAATCTCGGCGCCACAGTGCCGGCGCAATTTGCGCGCTTCGAAAGATTGCTGGAAGTGGTCGGTAACGCACACGAGGAACTCGCGGCGGGCCGCGAACGCTATCGTTTCTATCGCGATCGCGGCTATGCTTTGAACAACTACAAGCAAGGCAGCTAGGTCCCATTCCGCCCGCGCCGCGCGGTGTTTTGTCGTATGGATTCGAGCGAGCGCGGCCTGCTTCAGCATGGACTCAAACACGGAGAGTGCACGTGTCCGATCCTAACGATAGTTCGATTCCGGTTCTGCACGAGATTCTCGTACCGGGCAATCCCGCCCAGGCGCGCACTGCGTCGAGCGACGCGGCGGCGTCGGCTACGCAGCCGGTGTCGGACCCCGAGGCCGGGGAAATGCCGGTCTTCGCGCCGGAACCCAGCCACGAGCCTGAGCCGGTGCTTGCGCCGGAATCTCCGCACGTGCGGGAGGAGCCGACGCTTGCGCCGGAACCCGCGCATGTGTCAGGGCAGGCGCATCCGGCGGACGCCGCGCATCCGAGAAAACGCTCGCGGGCACACCACGGCGCCGACCATCGGCATGACCATGAGCGGGTGTTGCATCAGCCGGCCGTGGTGCCGTCCGCAGGCGTCTTCGATCGGGCCGAGCCGCATGCGCCGATCGAAGCAGGCGCGATCGTGCCGCCGGATATCGCTCACGAAGCGTCCGCACAGTCGCAGTCGAATCTCGATGCGGATGTCATCGCCGAACGTCTGCGTGGACGGTTCGCGGGTTTTCTGACAGGCGAGGGGCGCGGCATCATCGAGGCACGTTGCCGCGATGCGTTGCAGGATCACACGTCATGGCTAGTCAACCAGATCACGCGCGAAGTGGCGTTGGCTCTGGAGACTGAGTTGACAGGCTGGGTCAGGGAAGCCGTCGATCAGGAGCTTGCGCGGCGCTCGGGCAGCGTTTGATCGTGACCAGAGAGCGCGCCTTCAGCCGGGCGCGCTCACCGCGCTCAACAAAGCGCGTTCGTGTGAGTGTTTCATTTGAGCGGTCCTCTTTTGTGGCCCTCTTCTGAGATTTCTTATTTGAGCGTTCTCATTTCAGCGTCAGCACCCAGTTCGCCAGCGTAGCCGCCTGATCGGGCGTGAGCTGCGTATTCGCGGGCATCGGCACCGGGCCCCACACGCCCGTGCTGCCATCCAGAATCTTGTGCTTCAGATAGGCGGCGGCATCTTCGCGGCCGGCATACTTCGCGGCGACGTCACGCAGCGCCGGTCCCATGAAGGGACGCGTTACCGAGTGGCAGCTCATGCAGTTCTGCTGCTGGGCAAGCGCCAGGCCCGTGGGGGCCTGGGCGTGCGCCGCCGGACTGCCGACGCTTAACATAGCGCTTAGCACACCCGCCGCTGCAAGCGCTGCATACGACATTGATTTCATTCTGGTCTCCGTCGGTGCAAGTGCCCGACTCGTGGTGGACGCATTATAAAAGGAAAGGGGCGCACGGTTTCCCGTGCGCCCCTTCGCGCTTTTACGTAGCTTTACGCGGCCTAGGTAGCGTAGATAGCTTATGCAGCCTCGAGCGGCACTTCAGATCCGCCCCGTTGACGCAGGCGAATCAAAAGGCGTGCTCGATGCCCGTTCAACCCGACACCGCCCCCTTGTTGGCAGGCAGCGCCAACGCGGAATACTTCGCCAGCACACCACGCGTGTAACGCGGCTTCGGCGCCTGCCATGCAGCGCGGCGGCGTTCGATTTCGGCGTCGTCCACATTCAGTTGCAACAGCAGCTTGTGCGCGTCGATGGTGATCGAATCGCCTTCCTGCACGAACGCGATCGTGCCGCCCACGAACGCTTCCGGCGCGACGTGACCCACCACCATGCCCCACGTGCCGCCCGAGAAGCGGCCGTCGGTAATCAGGCCGACGCTTTCGCCGAGCCCCTTGCCGATGATCGCCGAGGTGGGCGCGAGCATTTCCGGCATGCCGGGGCCGCCTTTCGGCCCGAGGTAACGCAGCACGACCACGTCGCCGGCCTTGACCTTGTCGGCGAGGATCGCTTCCAGCGCGCTTTGTTCGTCGTCGAACACCCGGGCCGGGCCGGTAATGACCGGGTTCTTCAGGCCAGTGATCTTGGCCACCGCGCCGTCGACGGCCAGGTTGCCCTTCAGGATCGCGAGGTGGCCTTCCTTGTACAGCGCCTGTTCGATCGGGAAAATCACCTGCTGATCAGCGCGCGGCTTGCTCGGCACGTCCTTCAGTTCTTCGGCGATCGTCTTGCCGGTGATCGTGATGCAATCGCCGTGCAGCAGACCCGCGTCCAGCAGGATCTTCATGACTTGCGGAATGCCGCCTGCCTTATGCAGATCGGTCGCCACGAACTGGCCCGAGGGCTTCAGGTTGCAGATCACCGGCACTTTCTTGCGCATGCGCTCGAAGTCTTCGATGGCCCATTCCACTTCAGCCGCGTGCGCGATGGCGAGGAAGTGCAGCACGGCGTTGGTCGAACCGCCGGTTGCCATGATCACGGCCACGGCGTTTTCGATCGACTTCTTCGTCACGATGTCGCGCGGCTTCAGGTCTTTCTTGACCGCTTCGACCAGCACGCGTGCCGATTCGGCGGCCGAGTCGACCTTTTCCTGATCCGGATTGGCCATTGTCGACGAGTACATCAGCGACATGCCCAGTGCCTCGAACGACGAGCTCATCGTGTTGGCGGTGTACATGCCGCCGCACGAACCCGTGGACGGGCACGCGTTCTTTTCGACCCCTTCGAAATCTTCCTGCGACATCCGGCCTGCCGTGAATTCGCCCACTGCTTCGAACGACGACACGATGGTCAGGTCGGTGCCCTTCCAGTTGCCCGGGCGGATCGTGCCGCCGTACACGTAGATGCTCGGCACGTTGGTGCGCAGGATGCCGATCATGCCGCCCGGCATGTTCTTGTCGCAACCGCCGATCACGACCACGCCGTCCATCCACTGGCCTTGCACGCACGTCTCGACGCAGTCGGCGATGACTTCGCGCGACACCAGCGAGTACTTCATGCCTTCGGTGCCCATCGACATGCCGTCCGAAATCGTCGGCGTGCCGAAGATCTGCGGATTCGCGTCGGCGCCCTTGACCGCGGCGACCGCTGCGTCGGCCAGACGCTGCAAGCCGGCGTTGCACGGCGTGATGGTCGAGTGGCCGTTGGCGATACCGATCATCGGCTTGTCGAAGTCCTCCTTCTGATAGCCGAGTGCGTAGTACATCGAGCGGTTCGGTGAACGCGCCACGCCTTGCGTGATGTTCTTCGAGCGACGGTTGTATGCCATGGGGAACTCCAATCTGTTTTGTTTTGGCCGTGCAGCGTGTTCGGGGGCTCAGTGCTGCCGCAGAGGCGGGAGCCGCGCTGCCAATGCGTCGCCGGCGGCTTCGGCCGGCGCGTCAGTCCAGTTTAGTTCCGACGCGTCGCGCAAGGATGCAGTTTTGCGAAACGTGTGTCCAATATATTATTCAGCGTGGATTAGGTCGTAAAATGTATTAGCCATGCTGCCTGCCATTCCTGATTTGCGCCAATTGCGCTATTTCGTGACCGTTGCCGAAGAAAAGCACTTCGGCCGCGCGGCCGCGCGCCTTTCCATGACGCAGCCGCCGTTGTCGCAGGCGATTCGGGGGCTGGAGGAGACGCTTGGCGTCGCGTTGTTCGCGCGGACCAAGCGCTCGGTGGAACTCACTTCGGTGGGGGCTGATCTGCTGCCCGAAGTGCGGCGCCTGCTGGCGAGCGCCGAGGGACTGAAGCCGCTGGCGCAGAGCCTCGCTCGCGGCGAGGCGGGCGTGCTGTCGCTGGCCTTCGTCTCGACGGCCGATTACGGCCTGCTGCCGCTGCTGCTGCGCGATTTCGGCGCGAGCCATCCGCGAGTGCGCCTCGAATTGACCGAAGCCACCAGCGACGTGCAGATCGACGAACTGGTGGCCGGGCGCATCGACGCGGGCCTCGTCATTGCGCCGCTGCCGTCGCGCCACGCCACGCAGCTGTCATGGCTGCCGATCGCGCGTGAGCCGCTGGTGATCGCGATGTCGTCGGAGATGGCGGCGCGTTTGGGAGGCGCAGGCGGGTCTGACACCGGAACCCACGCAAAAGCCACCGCCGGGCGGCACAACAACTCGCAAGCCGAGTGGCTCGATACGCCGATCAGCCTGCGCGACGTCGCCGACGAGCCGCTCGTGATCTTCCCAAGACGGTTGGCGCCAGGCTTTTATGACATCATTATGGATTGCTACGGCGTGGCGGGGCTGGCGCCCCGCATCGGCCAGGAGGCGATCCAGATGCAGACGATCGTAAGCCTCGTGTCGGCCGGAATGGGTGTCGCACTGGTGCCGCAATCGCTGCGTAACCTGCGCCGCACCGGTGTCGTCTATCGGCCGCTCTGCGAATCGGTGCCGACGATCGAGACGGGGCTGGTCTGGCGCACGGCGGAGGTGAGCCCGGTGTTGGCCGGCTTCATCGAGATCGTGCGAGCGCATGCGGCCGGCGCCGGGGCCGGGGCGTAGTATGCGGCGCCTCATAGTTAGGTTCGGCGCGGGACGCGAACGCATTGCAAGCCGAACCGTCCAACGCATGCGCCGCACGGTGCGCAAACCGCTGGCTGCTACCCGAAATCCATTAGAAATCCGCTTCTGAACCTGAACTGCCCATAACAACACGATGCTCATTCATCCGAATTTCGACCCCGTTGCCATTCATCTGGGGCCGCTCGCAGTGCGCTGGTATGGACTGATGTACCTCGTTGCGTTCATCGCGGCGATCGTCGTCGGCCGGCTGCGGCTGCGTTTGCCGTACGTTGCGGCGCAAGGCTGGACCGCGAAGGATATCGACGACATGCTGTTCTACGGTGTGCTCGGTACGATTCTCGGCGGCCGGCTCGGCTATGTGCTGTTCTACAAGGCGAGTTTTTATTTCGCTCACCCGCTCGACATCTTCAAGGTGTGGGAGGGCGGCATGTCGTTTCACGGCGGTTTCCTCGGCGTGACGCTGGCGATGGTGCTGTTCGCGTATCAGCGCAAACGCTCGTGGCTGCAGGTCACCGATTTCGTCGCGCCAATGGTGCCGACCGGGCTCGCGGCAGGGCGCCTCGGCAACTTCATCAACGGCGAGTTGTGGGGCCGAGTGACCGACCCGTCGGCGCCGTGGGCGATGCTGTTTCCTGGCGCCGCGCCGGACGACGCCGCGTGGCTCACCACGCATCCTCAACTGGCCGCGCAGTGGCATTTGAACGAGGTGTTCGCGCAATATCACATGCTGCCGCGTCATCCGTCGGAGTTGTATGAGATCGCGCTCGAAGGCGTCGCGCTGTTCTTCGTGCTGTTCTTCTTTTCGCGCAAGCCGAAGCCGATGGGCGCGATTTCCGCGATCTTCCTGATCGGCTACGGCCTCGCACGCTTCACGGTGGAATTCGCGCGTGAGCCGGACGATTTCCTTGGCTTGCTTGCAATGGGCCTCTCGATGGGCCAATGGCTCTCGCTGCCGATGATCCTTGCGGGCATCGGGATGCTGGTGTGGTCCTATCGCCGTGCGCGGCGCGAGCCGACGCAAGCGATCGGCGCGAACTGAGCGCTGCGGCTTATCGTACGGGTAAGCTTCCGGATGTCGACGCGCCGCGAAGCCGGCGCGGTCGGTTAGCGCGAGCTGCCCGTTACGTTTTATCGTAGTGTGCAGCCCATGTAAAAAGCCACGGCATGCCGTGGCTTTTTTGTTTGACCTTGATTGCTTCAACGCAAGCACATGTAGCGTAGCACGCGTTACTTCATCTGCACCGAGCCCGACACGTTGACCGTCACGGTCGACGTACCGCCTTCGAGCGGTACCGGCGCGGATGCCTTCGCGTCGGCGCCCATGGCACGGGCACTCATCATCATCATCGGACGCGGCATGACGCCGTTGTGCCCAACGTTCACTTCGCGAATCGAATAGCCGCTATAGCCGAACGCTTGCGCCGACGAAGCGGCCTGCTCACGGAAGGACTTGATGGCTTCACCGGTGAGCTTCTGCTCAGCAGCACGCTGCGTTTCAGGCGACAGCGAGAATTGCACATTGCCGACCTGCATGATCGATGCCATCTGGCCCGCGAGTTTCGACGCCGCGGCGAAGTCGTGTGATTCGAGCACGACTTCCGTGCGGCCGCGCCAGGCCGAAATGCGGCCGTCACGATCGGTGGACGGGTAGATCGAGAAGGAACCGGTGCGGGCCGTCACACCGTTCACACTCCTGGCTTTTTGCAGCGCTGCATCGGCGCGTTGATTCAGCGTGGAGGTCAGCGCGGACGGATCGCTTGCTTCCTGTTCGTAGAACAGCGTGATGTCGACGACGTCTTGCGGCACTTCCGCGCTCGCCTGTGCATTCAGCGACAGTACGCCCGCGGGCTGATACTGCGTCACGCTCTGCGCGTGGGCCGTGGCCGGCGCGAGTGTGAGCGCGGCAGGGGCGGCGCATGCGAGCGCGAGCGCGAGTGCACGTGCGGGGTTTTTCGTCATTCCTGGACTCCTTGCTTGAACAGTGGTGCACGATTGAAGCGAACGCCGCGCGATGGCACGACGTTTGCGAGTCCGTTAGGCGCTTGTAACCTTAGCTTGGTTCCCTAATTTGACGTTTGCCTTTATCGCACGCGCGGATTTTCCGCATGATTCACGCCCCATTCAAGCGACGATGGGTCGTATGCGCGTATGCACCGTCAAACAAGACGTTTGGTGATGAAGCGCCATTCGGCTTCGGTCACCGGCGTGATCGACAGGCGGTTGCCTTTGGCGAGCACGCGCATGTCCTTCAATTCCTCATGCTCACGCAACGCGGCAAGCGGAATCAACGGGATCTTCTTCTTGAACACCACATCGACTAGCAGCCAGCGCGGTGTTTCCTGCGACGACTTCGAGTCGTAGTAGGGGCTCTTCCTGTCGAACTGAGTCGGGTCCGGATAGGCGGTTGACGATACCTCCGCGAGCCCCGCAATGCCTGGCTCGGGACAACTCGAGTGATAGAACAGCACACCGTCGCCGACCTGCATCACGTCGCGCATGAAGTTGCGCGCCTGATAGTTGCGCACGCCAGTCCACGGCAACGTGTGATGCGGTGCGTGGGCGAGATGGTCGATGCTTGCTTCGTCCGGTTCGGACTTCATTAGCCAGTAGCGCATGAATCGAATTGAACGTTAAGAGGTTGAAGGTGCAGGAAGAAAAATCGAGGCCCAAAGAAAAAACGGCACCGAACCGAAGTCCGATGCCGTTTGAATAGGGTCCCCGCCTTAGCCGCTAGGCCGGCATCCTGAACCGGGGGTTCAGAATTGGTCGCAGTTAGCAGCACTTCGGGTACATCAGACAGAGTGACGCGCACACCCGTGCTACAAATTTCCACAACCGTGCACATGGCATTGGTTCAAGGAATATATGACCTTGGCGAACCAGGCAGGGAAGTCAAACCGATTGAATTCAAAACGTTTGCATGAGTCTTCGCTCATGCACTTCGCTTGAATCCGCAGCCGATCTCAGGACCGGCTGCAAGATACTTACTACATGCTGTACTGCTGAATCACAGTACCCAGTTGTTCGTTCATTTGATGCATTGTACGCCGGATTTCTTCTGCGGGAAATGCTTCTCCGTGCCGCACGCTCGTTTGCAGCTTAAGCAGTTCCGATGCCAGCGACAGCGCAGCCATGACGGCAATGCGATCCGTGCCGCGCACATTGCTGTTGTTGCGGATCTTCGACATCTCGGCGTCGACACGTGCGACCGCTTCGAGCAGCGCGCCTTCAGTTTCGGGCGAGCAGGCAAGGCGATAGGGCACCCCGAGAATCGATACTTCGATCTGCTTGGTGGTCATGCATTTTCTCCGTGGCGGGTGACGTCGCTCTCCGCTTCGACCTCATGCGGCGCGGTCTCGAGCAGATCGAGCTGATTGTCCGGCTCGTTGTGCGCGCGAGCCCGCGGCAGCTTTTCGAGGATCGCGTTCAGGCGCACCTGTGCGTCGTCGATCTTTGCCGACAGCGCGTCGCGTTCTGCTTGCAGCGCATCGCGCTCCTCGCGCATCAACGCGAGTTCAGTGCGTGTGGCCTCTGCTTCGGCACGCGTTTGAGCGAGCTGATCTTCGAGCGCGAGCCGCGCTTCATTGTGGCGCTGGCTGATCGCGATCAGCTTGCCGATATTTTGTGAAAGTGTTTCGAGTTCGGTGAGCATCTGCTGCGTCCTCTAAAGACATCGCATTTTAGCGCGGAATATCGCAGGTTCCGACAATTGTCTCGTTTCGAGACGTAACAACATCGCTTTGTGCAGGCTTTTATCGACCTTATGATGAAAAACGATGCGGGCATCGGACAATAACCTGCACATAACAGAACGGATCGCGTGCAGATTAACCATTCTTGACGGACCCGAAGGCCACTCCTAAACTGGCCGCACTTTGGTGCCCCGTGCTTTCCAACGTGCGCTCAGTGCAGTGCGCACGTTCGGCTCGTTCTGTTGAACGGAAAGCAGGGCACGCCGTTCGCATGACCGCGCGAACCCGCGCTGTCCTCGCGACGGTAAGCGAGCGCATTCGGCATGCAGCACGCAGATCGATTCTGATCGCGTGTTTTGAAGCTTAACGTGCGAGTGTGCCACTGCGCGCCACGCGTGGGAAGACGGAATCGATGTGTCGCCAGCCTCGATGTCGGCCAAAGGGAGAGGGGCGTCCCCGCGCAAACGTAAAACAGCGGGCGCTTCCACGGTTGCCTCCGTGGTTGACTCTGCGGGTGCCTCCGCGGGCGCCTCATTACGCATCCGCCGGCGGCGAAGCGGGCCGGGCACGCTACCCACGACTCGAATACGTTGGCGGTAACCGCGAAAATAGCAGCGGTACGCTAAGCGGCCATGGTGTGGCGAATCTGCCGGCGCGCGACAAAATCAAGAAGGCGTGGTACGTGGCCTCGCAAATCCAGAACCTGTTGAAAGGACTATGAAACGGCCTACTCGTATCACTCACCGCGGCGCGGTGCGTATGTCGCGGTCGGTTGGCCGCAGCAGTGATGAACGTACTTCCATGAGAACGTGCCGATGAGCCGCAGCTCGAGCCCGCTGCCCACAACTACGCTACGCGTGATGAGCGCGAAGCGCGCGGCCGCGATCTGGCTCGTACTCGCGGGAATCGCGCTGCTGGTGCTGCTGGCGTCGCTCGCGCTGGGCAGTGTGTCGCTGGCGCCTGCGCGGGTAGTGGCGGCGTTGCTGCCGGCGCATGCCTCGCATGTCGAGTCCGCCGATCTTGCCGGCGAAATCGTGCGCACGCTGCGTTTGCCGCGGGCGGTGGCCGGCTTCGCATGCGGCGCATTGCTTGCGCTCGCGGGTGCCTTGCTGCAAGTGCTCTTGCGCAACCCCTTGGCCGAACCCTATGTGCTAGGTGTGTCGGGCGGCGCGGCGAGCTTCGCGCTGGTCGCGATGATCGCCGGTTGCGCGTGGTGGATCGTCGAGGCCAGCGCGTTCGCCGGGGCCTTCGTGTCGATTCTGCTGGTGCTCGGACTCGCACGCCGCGAGTTGTGGCGCGGCGAGCCGCAGGATACGTCGCCGCGTTTGCTGCTGACCGGCGCGGTGATCGCGGCCGGTTGGGGCGCGCTCATTACCTTGCTGCTCAACCTCGCGCCGGACAACCGTCTGCGCGGCATGCTGTTCTGGTTGACCGGTGATCTGAACGGCGGCGCGATGCCGTGGACGGCGCTCGCGGTGCTCGTCGTCGTGCTTGTGGCGATCGTGCCTGTTGCGCCGCGTCTGAATGTTCTGCTGCGCGGCGACGCCGCCGCGCAGGCGCTCGGCGTCGCCGTGATGCCGCTGCGCCTGCGGGTGTATCTGGTGGCGTCGCTGGCGGCCGCGGCGGCCGTGACGACAGCGGGCACGATCGGTTTTGTCGGCCTGGTGGTGCCGCACATGCTGCGGCTTGCGTTCGGCAACGATCAGCGCATGCTGCTGCCGGCTGCGGCGCTCGGTGGCGGTGTCGCGGTGATGGGCGCGGACCTGATTGCGCGTACCGTGATTGCACCGGCGCAATTGCCGGTCGGCGTCATCACGTCGATTGTCGGCGTGCCGGTGTTTCTGTGGATGCTGTTGCGCAAACGTCGATGATGAACGCCTATAACGCCCAGCATGCGGCGCTCAGCGCGCAACGTCTGACCCTGCGCGCGGGCACGCGCACGCTGCTCGACACATTCACGCATACCTTCTATGCAGGCGAGATCTGGTGCATTGCCGGACCGAACGGCGCGGGCAAGACGACACTGCTGTCGACACTCGCGGGGCTGGCGCAACCATCGGCGGGTCATGTCGAACTGGACGGCGTGCGTCTCGCCGACTGGCCGCCGTTGCCGCTCGCGCAGCGTCGCGCGCTGATGCCGCAAAATGCCGCGGACGCCTTCAGCGCCAGCGTGCTCGATATCGTGATGCTGAACCGCTTTCCCCATCTGACCGGCTGGGGTTGGGAGGGCGAGGCCGACCACGTTGCCGCGCATGCCGCGCTGGACGTCTTGGGCCTTGCGGCATTCGCTGCGCGCGACGTGTTGTCGCTTTCAGGTGGCGAACGTCAACGCGTGGCTCTTGCGTCAGTATTGTGCCAGGAGGCGCCGTTGTTGCTGCTCGACGAACCGCTCTCGCATCTGGACTTGCATCACCAGATCGATTGTCTCGAAGCATTGACGGCCTGGACCCACGAGCCTCGGCGTACAGTGATGTTTTCGTGCCACGACCTGAACCTCGCGCGCCGCTTCGCGACCCATGCGTTGCTGCTCGACGGCAACGGCGGTGCGTATGCCGGACCGGTCCACGACGTGCTGACGCCCACGCTGACCAGCCGCGCGTTCGGCTATCCGTTGATTCTGATTCGCGACGGCGAGCATGAGGCGCTGATTCCCGCGTCGCGCTCGCGTCATCAATCGCCTGCCGCTAATGACACACCGGCAGGCTAAGCGTTTTAACAAACACTCTCTTTCAGAAACCTCTATGACTTCTTTGCCAGGCTTGCAGGGATTGACCGAAGTCGAACCGCTCGATCAGACGCTGCGTGCCGACCTGCAACACATCATCGATACCAAGACCAAGCCGCCCGGCAGTCTCGGGCGGCTCGAGACGCTCGCTCGCCAGATGGGGTTGATCCAGCGCACGACGCACCCCACGGTCGAACGTCCGACAATGATCGTGTTTGCCGGCGACCACGGAATTGCGCACGAAGGCGTGAGTCCTTATCCGCAAGCGGTGACCGCACAAATGGTCGCTAACTTTGTCGCGGGTGGCGCGGCGATCAATGCTTTGAGCCGCCTGTCCGGCATCGAGCTCGAGGTGGTCAACTCAGGGATTGCGACGGCGCTGCCGTCGGCTGACGGTCTCATCGACATTCCGGTTGCGGCCGGCACGCGCAACTTCGCGCACGAGCCGGCCATGACGCGTGAGCAGGCGCTTGCCGCGATGCAGGCGGGCGCGGCTCGCGTGCGGCATCACGCGGCGCTCGGCACCAATGTGATCGGCTTCGGCGAAATGGGCATTGCGAATACATCGGCGGCCGCATGTCTGATGAGCCGTTTGTGCGGCGTGCCGATCGACGAATGCGTCGGCCGTGGGACCGGTCTCGACAATGCAGGCCTCGCGAAAAAGCGCAACGTGCTCGCATCCGCGCTCGCGCATCACGCTGTTTCCACCGATCCGCTCGACGTGCTCGCCACCTTTGGTGGCTTCGAAATCGCGATGATGACGGGTGCGTATCTCGCTGCCGCGCAAGCCCACATGACGATCCTCGTCGACGGTTTCATCGCGACCTCGGCGTTGCTGGTGGCCGATGCGTTCGCACCGGCCGTGCGTGAGTATTGCGTGTTCGCGCATGCGTCGAACGAGGCGGGGCATCGGCGCATGCTCGATCATTTTGGCGCGCTGCCCTTGCTCTCGCTCGATATGCGTCTGGGCGAAGGCACCGGCGCGGCGCTCGCGGTGCCGTTGCTGCGCGCGGCAGTGGCGTTCGTCAATGAAATGGCGAGCTTCGAATCGGCCGGTGTCGCGAATCGCGATGCGTAAGCCGCTATACGAAGCGTCGATATCCGAGGCGCTTTCATATGAAGTGCCTTCGTACGAGGCGCTTTCATACGAGGCAGCCCCTTACAGAAACGTGCGCCTCGCTCACTCATGAACCCGCTCGCGGAACTGCGTTATTTCTTCACGGCGCTTGGCTATTTCACACGCGTGCCGGTGCCGCGTTGGGTCGGCTATGAGCCGCACTATCTGAATGCGGCGGCGCGATATTTTCCGCTCATCGGTCTATTGATCGGCGGATTGAGCGCGCTGGTCTATCTCGCTGCGTTGCATGTCTTCCCGGCCGGCGTGGCGGTACTACTGTCGATGGCGGTGTCGCTTCTCGTCACCGGTGCATTTCACGAGGACGGACTCGCCGATTGCGTCGATGCGTTCGGTGGCGCCTATACACGCGAGGACGTGCTGCGCATCATGCATGATTCGCGCATCGGTGCGTTCGGTGCCATCGCGCTCGTGATCGTGCTTGCATTGAAGTGGCAAACGCTCGCCGCGCTGCCGCCGCTGCGTGCGGCAAGTCTGATAATTGCCGCGCATGCGGCAAGCCGCGTGTTTGCAATCAGCTATCTGGCCACGCTCGACTACGTGCGCGCCGAGGGCAAGGCCAAGCCGGTCGCGCAGCGCTTGAGCGGCCCCGCGTTGCTGTGCGCGACGGTGTTCGGTTTGCCGCTCCTGCTCTGGCCGAACGGACCTGGTCTGCCGGATTGGCGCTTCGCCGGGGTGACATTCGTCCTACTCGCGGCGTTGCGATTTGCCATGGGCCGTTACTTCGTCAGACGCATTGGCGGCTACACCGGCGACTGCCTCGGCTTTGCACAACAGATCTTTGAATTGAGCATCTATCTGCTGGGGCTCGCATGGATATCGTCCTGATTCGCCATCCCGCCGTCGCGCTCGATTCGGGCGTGTGCTATGGCCATAGCGACGTCGCGCTTGCCGAGGATGCCGAGGTGTCCTCAACCGCGCTTGCATTGAAACTCGCCACTTTGCAGGTGCCGGCGCCGCGCGTGTTCATGTCGAGTCCCTTGATGCGTTGCTCGGCGCTCGCCGCTGCGATGGCGGGCGATTTCGGTTGCGCGCTCAGCCATGACGATCGTCTGAAGGAAATGAACTTCGGTGCCTGGGAGCAGCAGCGCTGGGATGCTATCGATCGCGCGTTGCTCGACGATTGGGCCGCGAACTTCGAGCACGCGCGCGCGCATGGCGGCGAGAGCGTCGCGCAATTCGTCACGCGGGTGCGGGCGTGGTTCGACGCATTCGCGCAGACGCGGGAGTTGTCGCCGGCGTATGTGGTCACCCATGCCGGTGTGATGCGGGTCATTGCATCGCTGGTGCTGGAGGTGCCGCTGGAGCGCTGTCTGCGATGGTCGCTGGAGATGTCGGGGATCGTCTGGCTGCGCAGGGACGAGGAGGCGCAGCAGTGGTCATTGGTGAGGTGGAATGCGTGACGGATCGGTTTTCGTTTGCCGCCTCCCTCGAATTGCGTCAGTCTCGGTCTTATTCGTGACACATTTTCTAAAAATCTGTCACGAATACCGAAATCGCGCCACTTTTAGACCGAAAAGTGGCGCGATTAACCCGAATCGTGCCACAATGCCACGAGAAAGTGGCGCGATTAGAGTTTATCGCGCCACATAGGCTCAAGGGTGGCGCGCATGAACAGCAGCGGTATCAGGCAGGAATTGGATTTGATTGAGCAACTCATCGCGGCAAGCGATGAGGGGCGGGGCGTTCGCGCGCTTGCCGCGGCGCTTGCCGCGCGCCGCCATCCCATGCAGCGCCGCACGCTGCAACGTCGTCTCGACGTCCTGCTCGACGCGGGCCGGATCATCTCGGAAGGTGCTGGACGGGCCGTCGCCTACAAGCAGGTCTTAGCCTCCAGCGCGGCTGTTTTCCCTGCCCAGGTTGGCGCCGGCGCAAGCACTTCCGGCGAGTCTTACGTGCCCGTGTCGAGTGCGGGTCTCGAGGTGCGCGCGGAAGTGAACAGGCCGCTGCAAGAGCGCCGGCCGGTCGGCTATAACCGCGCGTTTCTCGAACGCTATCGCCCGAATCAGGATGCGTACCTGTCGCCAGCGCAGCGTGCACGCCTGCACGAATGGGGCCGAACGTCGGCGGATGTCAGGCCGGCAGGTACGTACGCGCGCGACATCCTGAGCCGGCTTCTGATCGATCTGTCGTGGGCCTCCTCGCGGCTCGAGGGCAATACCTACACGCGGCTCGATACCGTACGGTTGATCGAACAAGGGCACATTGCGGAAGGCAAAGACGCTCAGGAAACGCAGATGATCCTGAATCACAAGGCCGCGATCGAAATGATCGTCGAGAGCGCGGACGAAGTGGGCTTCAATCGATTCACCGTCCTGAACCTGCACGCGATTCTCTCCGATAACCTGATGTCCGACCCCTTCGCCAGCGGCCGTTTGCGCGCGCGCGAAGTGGAGATCAGCGGCACTGTCTTTTTTCCACTCGCCGTGCCACAGCAGATTGCGGAATGCTTCGAGGCGGTATTGAACAAGGCCGCCCAAATCGACGATCCCTTCGAACAGGCTTTCTTCGGCATGGTGCACCTGCCGTATCTGCAGCCGTTCGAAGACGTCAACAAACGGGTCTCGCGCCTGACCGCGAATATCCCGCTGATCCGGCAGAATCTGTGTCCGCTGTCGTTCATCGACGTTCCCGAAAAGGCCTACGTGGACGGCACGCTCGGTGTGTACGAAGCCAATCGCGTCGAGTTATTGCGCGACGTATTCATCTGGGCATACGAGCGCTCGTGTCAGCGTTATCTGGCGATTCGACAATCCGTCGGCGAGCCGGACGCGTTCCGCCTCAAATATCGCAATGCGTTGATCGACGGGGTACAGGAGGTGATTCGCGGCGGTCTTGCCGGCACGCGTGGCGAGATCGAAACGCTGGCGCGGAACCTGGTGGGCGCGGACGATATGTCCTCGTTCATCGACGCGATCCAGTCCGATCTCGATCATCTTTACCTTGGCAACGTCGCGCGTTACCGGTTGCGGCTTTCTGAATTCGAGCGCTGGCCGTTCAAGCGCTCCGAAACGACCTCGCGCTGACGCTTGAATTCCGGTTTCGCGACGTGCATCACTGCGCGCCGTCCTTTCTCCGCGAGCGCGCCAGCTCCAGGTCCTCGCACATCTGCTTCGCCCCTTGCGCAATCCGTGGGGCCGGCCGGTTGATCAGATCGCCGTCGATGGCGAACAGATTGTTGTTCGCGACCGCTTTGAGGCTCGGCCACGCGCGCCATGTGCTGAGTTGCGGCAAAGTCGTGTCCGGTTTGGTCGCGCCGGGCGCGGCAGTGAAGATCGCTTCCGGATTGGCTGCGAGCACCGCTTCGGTCGAGATGGTCGGCGCGAGCGGCTCGAGTTTCGCAAACACATTGCGGCCGCCGCAGAGTGCGATCACATCGCTCACCATATGCTCGCCGTTGAGCGTCATCAACGGTTGATCCCACACCTGATAGAACACGCTGACCGACGGCCTGCTCGCATACTGCGTGCGCAATCGCGCGATGTCCCGACGGTATGCCGCGGCGGCGGCATCCGCGCTCGGCGAGGTGCCGAGCAATTGCCCCAGCCTGGTCAGCGACGTGGCAACGTCGTCCAGATGATGCGGCTCGCTGAAGAACAGCGGCACATGCATCTCGCGCAGCCGATCGAGCTGGCGCTGCGCATTGCCGTGTCGCCACACGACGATCAGATCGGGCTTCAACGCGACGATCCGTTCGAGGTCGAGCGCCTTGTTGTCGCCGACGCGCGGCAGTTGCTTCGCTTCAGGCGGATAGTCGCTATAGGACACGGCGCCGACCAGTTTCGCGCCACCGCCCGCGGCATACAGCAGTTCGGTGACGTGTGGCGCGAGACTGATGACGCGTTGCGCCGGTGTGGGCAAGGTGACGGTTGCGCCGGTGTCGTCGATGACGGTGATGGCGGCGTGCGCATGCAGTGTGCCCGCGAAAAGCGCGGCGGCAATCGCGCAACGTAGTCCTCGAATCATCGAACTGCCTCGCGCAAACCTGCTCCAAGACGCGCCCATTCCGCTTCGCTCGCCGGCAGCCCGAAGCGCACGCTGCCCGATGCCGCGAAGAGTCGTGTCCACACACCGCGCCGCGCTAACGCTTCATGCACCGCGGCGGCGCGCGCGTCGTCGGTCCACGCGAAGAGCGGCGTGCTGCGCGCGGCGAGGCCGTGTGCATGCAACAGACTCACCAGACGGGCGCTTTCGGCGGCGAGGCGCGTGCGCGTTTGCTGCTGCCACGCCGTGTCCTCGAATGCGGCTTTGACGGCGTGACGAGCCGGCCCGCTGACAGTCCACGCGCCGAGCGTACGGCCCAATGCATCGAGCAAAGGCGGTGCACCGAGTACGAAGCCCGCGCGCACACCGGCGAGCCCAAAGAATTTGCCCGGCGAACGCAGCACGATCAAGCCGTCGCGATGCGTGTTTGCCGCGAGTGACGCCGCAGGCATCGTATCGGCGAAAGCCTCGTCGACGAGCAGGCTGCCGCCGCGCGCACGGAGTTGTGCGTGCCAGTGCAGCAACTTGCCGGCGCTCAGGTGCTCCGCAGTCGGATTGTTCGGATTCACCACGACCACGTGCGTGAATGTCTCGGGCAGGGTGTCCCAGGTCACATCCAGTGGCGCGGCCTGGTGTCCGGCCCGCTCGAAGGCGGGCGCATATTCGCTATACGTGAGCGGCGCGATGCCAACCTGAGCACGTGGCAAGAGCGAGGGCAGCGCGCGGATCGCCGCCTGGCTCCCGGCTACGGGGAGCACGTGCGCGGCATCGGGCGCGCCGTAGTAATGCGCGGCGCAGGCCGCGAAGCCGTCGCCTTCGTCGGGCAGGCGGCGCCAGGCATCGGCGGGAACCGGCGGCACCGGATAGCCGTGCGGATTGATCCCCGTCGACAGGTCGAGCCATTGCGCGTAGGGAATGCCGTAACGCTCAGCCGCTTCGTGCAGATTGCCGCCATGAATCACCACGGTGGGCGCGGCGCCGGAATCGGCTGTGTGACCCGCCATTCGATCAACCATGAAAGGGCACACTCAGCAAAGCCAGCACGATCAGCACCGCCAGCCAGAGAATGACCGTGCGTTCGACCAGTATCAACGCCGCCGTCACATGCGTGGCCTGCGCGGCGTGTCCGAAGCCGAGCGTCGGTCTGTGTTCCAGCGCGCCGTGATACACCGCGGGGCCACCGATCAATACGTTCAGACTGCCCGCGCCCGACGCCATGACCGGTCCGGCGTTCGGACTGTCCCAGCGCGGCGCCTGTTCGCGCCAGCAACGCAGCGCCGTGCGCGTGTCGCCGAGCAACGCATAGCTCACCGCGGTGAGGCGCGCGGGAATCCAGTTGAGCACGTCGTCGATCCGCGCGGCGGCCCAGCCAAAACGCAAATAGCGCGGCGTGCGGTAGCCCCACATGGCATCGAGTGTGTTGGCCAGACGAAAGCCCAACGCGCCCGGCCCGCCCGCGATCGCGAACCAGAACAGCGCGCCGAAAATCGCGTCGTTGCCGTTTTCGAGTGCCGATTCGACGGCGGCGCGCGAGAGCGCCGCTTCGTCGGCATGAGCGGTTTCGCGCGACACGATGCGCGAGGTCAGGAGACGCGCTTGCGCCAGATCGCGTCGCGCCAACGCTTGTGCGATCGGCGCGATGTGATCGTGCAGACTGCGCGCGCCGAGGGCAAACCACAGCAGGACGACATGCACCGCGCAGGCCCAAAAAAACGGCAGCACGGCGACGAGCCACCAGGCGATCAACACCGGCGGCATGACCGCCAGCGACCACGCGAGCAGCCCTTTGAGCCGCAAGCGCCGGCCGGTGTTGTAGCGCGTTTCGAGGCGCGCCGCCCATTTGCCGAAGCCGACCAGCGGATGCGCGGTGCGCGGCTCACCGAGCCAACGGTCGACGGCGACGCCCGCCGTTGCCAGGGTAACGATCAGCGGAAGCGACAGCATTACGCGCCGCCTGCTGTTTTCAAGGCGAGCGGCAAGCCTGCGATCATCATCGTGACCTGGGTGCTCAACGCGGCGATGCGCTGGTTGAGCCGCCCGAGTTCGTCGACATAGAGACGGGTTTCAGCGCCGAGCGGGACGACGCCCAAGCCGATTTCATTGCTGACCACGATGATCTTGCCTTTGGCGTTGATGAGCGCCGCTTCGAAAGCGGCAAAGTGCGCGTGATAGTGCTCGATTGGCAAACCGTCGCCATCAGGAGGGCATAGCAGGTTGGCGAGCCACAGTGTCAGGCAGTCGATCAGAATGCAGTGGCCGGGCGCGTCGATCCGCGCGACGGCGCCGGCGAGATCGAGGCCCGTTTCGAGCAACTGCCAATGCGCCGGGCGCCGCTCGCGATGATGCGCGATACGCGCGCTGAATTCGGCGTCGTCAGCCACGCGCGCGGTGGCCACGTAGGTGACGGGAAGGGCACTATGGTTTGCCAGTTGTTCGGCGTGCACGCTCTTGCCCGAGCGGGCGCCGCCGAGAACGAAGGTGAGGTCGCGGGAAATCATCGCGTGATTGTACCGGCGTGCAGTGCGTGCCGACACGATGGGATAATGCCGGCTTCAAATCGCTGCGTTGCCGCTTCGTGGCTGTACGGCGCCGCCGCGTACGGCGAGATCCTTGCCGCCAGATTGCGCGCTGCGCCGCGGCGTCACTGCCAGCTTCACTGCCTATCCACCGCCGAGTCCGACATTCCGTGACCACCACTTCGACCCCGCATGACGCTGTACCCGTGCCGCGCGGCACGCTGATGATTCAGGGCACCACGTCCGACGCCGGCAAGAGCACGCTCGTCGCGGGTTTGTGCCGGCTGGCGCGACGCGCCGGCGTGCGGGTCGCGCCGTTCAAGCCGCAGAATATGGCGCTCAACAGCGCGGTGACGGTCGACGGCGGCGAGATCGGCCGCGCCCAGGCTTTGCAGGCGGTGGCCGCGGGCATCGCCGCGCACACCGATCTGAATCCCGTGCTGCTCAAACCGACGAGCGACCGCGGCGCGCAAGTGATCATCCACGGCAAGGCGCGCATGAATCTCGATGCGCGCGCGTATCACGACTACAAGCCGGTTGCGTTCGAGGCCGTGCTGGAATCGTATGCGCGGCTCCAGGCGGCATATGACACGATCTTCGTCGAAGGCGCGGGCAGTCCCGCCGAGATCAATCTGCGTGAGCGCGATATCGCCAACATGGGTTTCGCTGAAGCGGTCGATTGTCCGGTTGTGTTGGTGGCCGACATCGATCGCGGCGGGGTGTTCGCGCATCTGACCGGTACGCTCGCGTGTCTGTCGGAAAGCGAGCAGGCGCGGGTGCGTGGCTTCATCATCAACCGCTTTCGTGGCGACGTCGGTTTGCTCAAGCCCGGGCTCGACTGGCTCGAAGCGAAGACCGGCAAGCCGGTGCTCGGCGTCGTGCCCTACCTGCACGGTCTGACGCTCGACGCCGAAGACATGCTGCCGGCCGAACTGCGCGCCGCGCATAGCGGCCAAAGCGACGAGGCGGCCCGGATGCTGCGGGTGGTCGTGCCGGTGTTGCCGCACATCAGCAACCACACCGATTTCGACGCGCTGCGCGCGCATCCTCAGGTCGATTTTCATTATGTGCGAAGCGGCACGCCGCCTCCGGCCGCCGATCTGATCATCTTGCCGGGCTCGAAGAATGTGCCCGGCGATCTGGCTTTTCTGCGTGCGCAGGGCTGGGATGCGGTGCTGCAACGGCATCTGCGCTATGGCGGTCGTGTAATCGGGATTTGCGGCGGCATGCAGATGCTGGGGCGCGAAGTGGCCGATCCGCACGGCGTGGAAGGCCCGCCGGGAACGAGCGCGGGACTCGGCTGGTTCGATTATTCGACCGTGTTGACGCGTGAAAAGACGCTTAAGAACGTGACGGGGCGCCTTGCGTTGGCGGGTTCGCCCGAGGTCGCCGGCTACGAGATTCACATGGGTGAGACGCAAGGCCCGGCGCTGAACTCTCCCGCGCTGCAATTGGGCGAAGCGCCAGACGCTCATCCCGACGGCGCGATCTCGGCCGATGGCCAGATCCTCGCCACCTATGTGCACGGCCTGTTCGACACGCCGGCCGCGTGCGCCGCATTGCTCGCGTGGGCGGGGTTGAGCGATGCCGCGAAAGTCGACTATCCGGCGTTGCGTGAGGCTTCGCTGGATCGTCTGGCCGACACGCTCGCCGAGCATCTCGATCTGTCGAAGCTGTTTGCTGCGATTGGGTGACGAAGGTCCGCGCCCGCATCAGTCAGTCAATACAACACCATCTGCGTGCAGCGAAACAGCGCGATCGTCCTGCCGTTCGGATCGGTGACGGTGGCGTCCCACACCTGCGTGCTGCGCCCCAGATGCACGCCCTTGGCGACCGCGCGGATCGTGCCCTGCGTCGCGGTGCCGAGAAAATTGCTTTTCAGCTCCACGGTCGTGAAGTTGCGCGCCGTCTCGGGCAGGTGCGCGAGGCACGCATAGCCGCACGCGGTATCGGCGAGACCGATCACGGTGGCGGCATGCAGAAAGCCGTTCGGCGCCAGCAATTCATCGCGCACGGTCAATTCCGCGCTCAGGGTGCCTTGCTCCAGCGCCAGAACATGCACGCCCAGCAAGCCGGGCAGCGTGCCCTTCTGGCGCTCATGCAGGCGCTCGACGGTGTATTCCTGGCGGAGTTTGCTCATGAGATTCGGGTCCTCGATGGAAAAACAGGGGGATAGGGCGGTCAATTAGCCGTTTGGGGGCTTCGGCCCCGGTGGATTTGTCGATATTATCAACGGCTGGATCGGCGGGTGAACCTGAAATGGCACGAATCAGGACCCGCCCGTGCATGTCGGAGCAAACAGCGCGGCAAACCGGCTGGCGGCGCCCAGCCTTCTTTCCGGGAGAATTCATGACGGTGATCGTGGTGGCGAATCCGAAGGGCGGCGTGGGCAAAAGCACGCTGTCCACCAATCTGGCGGGCTATTTCGCGTCGCTCGGGGAATGGGTCGCGCTGGCGGACCTCGACAAACAGCAGTCCGCGCACGCGTGGCTGTCGCTACGGCCCGCTGCGCTGCCGCCCATCGAGACCTGGGAGGTCGATCCGGAAAACCCCGCCAAACCACCCAGAGGTCTGGAACATGCGGTGGTCGACACGCCAGCCGGGTTGCACGGCAACCGTCTGAGTATCGCGCTGGATCTGGCCGACAAGGTGATCGTGCCGTTGCAGCCTTCCATGTTCGATATTCTCGCCACCCAGGAATTTCTCGAGCGGCTGGCGAAAGAGAAGGCGGTCAGAAAAGGTGCGATCGAGATCGGCGTCGTGGGGATGCGCGTCGACGCGCGCACGCGTTCAGCGGAGCAGTTGCATCGTTTTGTCGAGGGATTGAAGCTGCCGGTGCTGGGCTACCTGCGCGACACGCAGAACTACGTCCAACTGGCAGCGCATGGCCTGACCTTGTGGGACGTCGCAAAAAGCCGCGTGGAGAAGGATCTGGAGCAGTGGCAGCCGATCATCGAATGGACCAACGGCGCCGGCAAGAAGGCTTGAGGTGAGCTTGTGGGCGGCTCGAGGCCGCCCGCCGCCTAAAACCGCGCTGTGAACGACAGGCTCAAGTCCAGTTCTGGGTCGGCACGTGATCGCGGCTGCCCTTGATCTTGTTGTTGTCGTCGACGAACACCAGATCCGGTTTCCAGCCTGCCTTCAGCTCCGCTTCGTCCACCACCGCGAACGCCGCGATGATCACCAGATCGCCCAGTTGCGCGCGCCGCGCGGCCGAACCATTCAGCGAAATCATGCCGCTGCCGCGTTCGCCCTTGATCGCATAGGTCGAAAAACGCTCACCGTTGTTGATGTTCCAGATGTCGATCCGCTCGTTTTCAACGATGTTCGCGGCTTCCAGCAAGTCTTCGTCGATCGCGCACGAACCTTCGTAGTGCAGTTCGCAGTGCGTGACCGCGACGCGATGGATTTTCGACTTCAGCATGTTGCGTTGCATGACCAATCCCTTGTGGCTTCTTATGCGCGTTTGCGCAAACTAAGACGGCTTCAGATTTCGAGGTTGTCGATGAGCCGAGTGGTGCCGAGTTTGGCAGCGGCCAGCACGACCAACTCCGCGTTCGCGTCTTGCGGGCTCGTCGGCGGCAGCAGATTCGAGCGCTTGCGCACGGCGATGTAGTCAGGCTGCCAGCCGCGCGCGGCCAGTGCCGCCATGGCCGCCTGTTCGAGTTTTGCGAAGTCGCGATCGCCGGCGAGGACCGCATCGCGCACACGATTGAGCTCGGCGGCCAGCACCGGCGC
Source organism: Paraburkholderia fungorum (assembly GCF_046027605.1). Classification (GTDB taxonomy): domain Bacteria; phylum Pseudomonadota; class Gammaproteobacteria; order Burkholderiales; family Burkholderiaceae; genus Paraburkholderia; species Paraburkholderia fungorum_F. The sequence continues at coordinate 323,607 of NZ_JAQQEF010000005.1, read as the reverse complement.
CTCAGCGCGCTCGGCCGTCTGCAGAAAGCGGTTGCGCGAGCTGAGCGCGAGGCCGTCGGCGTCACGCACGGTTTCCGCCGCGATGATGTCGGTTGGCAGCGCGAACTGGTGGCACATGCTGCGCACGATCATCAATTGCTGATAATCCTTTTTGCCGAACACCGCGACGCGCGGCTGCACACACGACATCAGCTTCATCACCACTGTACAAACACCCTGGAAGAAGCCAGGGCGGAATTCGCCTTCGAGGATGTCGCCCAGATCATGCGGCGGATGCACGCGGTACTCCTGCGGCTCCGGATACAGATCCCGCTCCGTCGGCGCGAACAGCACGTAGACGCCTTCTTTCTGCAGTTTGTCGATGTCGGCTTCGAGCGTGCGCGGGTATTTGTCGAAATCTTCGTTCGGGCCGAACTGCAAGCGGTTGACGAAGATGCTCGCCACCACCGGATCGCCGTGCTGGCGCGCGAGGCGCATCAGCGACAGATGGCCCTCATGCAGATTGCCCATGGTCGGCACAAAGGCGGTGCGATTCTGGCCGCGCAACTGGTCGCGCAATTCATGGATCGAGCTGATGACTTTCATGATCGGACAGGGATTTCCTCGCGCGGCGCGAGACTGGGTGGGCGCAAAAACTCAGGTTTTCGCACGTTCCGCGGCCTCGCTGGTGATGACAGGTTCGGAGCGCGGGATTGTAGTGGAATTGTTCCGGGGGCGCACCGATGTAGTGGATTTTGTTCCGTGACGCGCACTGAAACGGGGCGTCTGCGGCAGCCATGGCGCACGCAAATCCCGTTTGGCGGCTTCAGGCCGGCAGATAGGCGAGGCGCACATAGATCGGTGCGAACGGCTCGGCCTGGGTGATTTCGATGAGCGACTCGCGGCACAACTCGAGCATCGCGATGAAATTCACCACGACCACGGGCACGCCCTTGCTCGTGTCGAACAGATCGGAGAACTCCATGAAACGCGCGTTCTGCAAGCGCCGCAGGATCGTGCTCATATGCTCGCGCACCGACAATTCCTCGCGCGAAATCTTGTGGTGCTGAACCAGCTTGGCGCGCTTGATCACGTCTGCCCACGCGGCGCGCAGGTCTTCGCTATCCACATCGGGAAAGCGCGGCGTGATGCTTTGCTCGATATACACCTCGGCGCGCAGGAAATCGCGGCCAAGTTGCGGCAGATGGTCGATGCGCTGTGCGGCAAGCTTCATCTGCTCGTATTCGAGCAGGCGGCGTACCAGTTCCGCACGCGGATCTTCGGCCTCGTCGCCGCTATCGGCTTTCTTCACCGGCAATAGCATGCGCGACTTGATCTCGATCAGCATCGCCGCCATCAGCAGATACTCGGACGCGAGCTCGAGATTGGTCTGGCGCAACTGGTCGACGTAGCCGAGGTATTGGACCGTGACGTCCGCCATCGGGATGTCGAGCACGTTGAAGTTCTGCTTGCGGATCAGGTACAGCAACAGATCCAGCGGGCCTTCAAACGTTTCGAGAAACACCTCGAGCGCGTCCGGCGGAATGTACAGATCCGTCGGCAGCTTGAAGAGCGGCTCGCCGTACAGACGCGCGAAAGCAATGCCGTCGACGATGTCCGGCGTTGAATCGGTGGCGGGCGCGGCAAGCGCAGCGTCGGGCGCCGGCGTGGCGCCCTTTGCCTCGTCGGCGTGACTCACGCGCTTAGAAGTTTTGATAGTACGAGTAAGGCGTCTGCTCTACGCGCGAGGCTCTCTGCTCGGCGCGTTCTTCGAGGTCGATCGGCTGTTTGTCCCACAGCAGCGCCCGGCCACGACGCTGTTCAGCTTCCAGATTCGGTTTCTGTTGCTTGAGCTGGTTCAGGAACTGGGTGATGTCCGATTGATACATGGCTAGACGTCCGTGGTTTGGGGAATGGCGGCTGCCCGGCGGAAATCCCGCGTGGCGCCACTGCTATTCCATAATTTTACCGCATGCGCCGCGCGTGGTCGAAAAAGGCTGGCCGGCGCGCGCGGCCAGTCTGCAAAAACGCCCGGAACCCGCGCTGTTGCGATGCGTCAAAGGCGGGCGCCTGGTCCGCGGGCGGTGCGGGAATTCGCGCTGTGCGTTCGGATAGACATCGCTGCGGATGCCGCCTAAGGCGCGTCGCTGGCAGCCGCGGGGCCCACTGCGACTCATGCTGCAAACGTCCTTTTAAGAGATGGCGCGGGTTCGCCGATGTGGTCAAATAGCGCGAGCTTCGGCCGCCGCGGCGCGCCAGAGCGACAGAATCCATCAACCACGGCCGGAGGTCCCGTTTGGCGGGGTGTGCGATCGAAGAGCCGCGTATGCGGCGCGGCAAAACCGGTGACGAGCCCGGGCATCTGATGCCCATTCGGCGCTGGCTGCGCGCGTGGCTCGCGTTCGGCATCGTCATGCTCATGCTGGCCACGGTCGACGCGCACGCGGTGCGGCGCGCGTCCGCCAGCTACAAGGTCGATATCGAAGCCACGCCGCGCTCGCTGCGCAAGTTGCTCGAAGCGCATCTGGACGTGGCGCGGTTTGCCAAACGTCCCGACATCAGCGACGACCAGTTCGAATTTCTGATTACCGCCACGCCCCAGCAGGTGCGCGATCTGGCCGCGACGCAAGGCTATTTCACGCCGGTCGTGCGGACCGACGTGCGTACCGTTGACGACCAGAAGCGCGTGACGGTGAGCGTCGATCCCGGCCCGCAAACCCTCATCTCGTCGATTTCGCTGTCGTTTCGCGGCCCGGTGCTGACCGAAGACCCGGCGCAGGAAAACGCCGCGCGCTTCGCGTTTTCATTGCATGAAGGCGATCCGTTTTCGCAAGGCGACTGGGACGACGCAAAAAACGCGTCCCTCAAGGCGTTGCAGGCGCGCCGTTATCTGGGCGCGAAGATTTATCACTCCGAGGCGCGGGTCGACCCGCGCACGCACGAAGCGAAATTGACGGTGACGTATGAAAGCGGGCCGACTTTCACGATGGGCAAGCTCGACGTATCCGGCACGCGGCGCTATCCGGAACAGATCGTCGACAACGTGAATCCGATTTCGGTCGGCGATATCTACGACGTGCAGCGCGTCGCCGAATTGCAGCGGCAGTTGCAGAACACGCCGTACTACGCAAGCGTGGCGATCGACGTGGACAGCGATCCGGCCAAGCCGGTCGACACGCCGATGCACGTGAAGGTGTCGGAATATCCGTACAACAGTATCCGCGGCGGGGTCGGTTACTCGACCGACAACGGCCCGTTGATCCAGGGTTCGTACTCGTACCTCGACACGTTCGGCAAGGCGTGGCCGTTCACGGTCGACGGACGCATCGACCAGATCCAGCAGTACGGACAGATTCAACTCGCGATGCCGCCGGGGCCGCGCGCATGGACCAATAGCGTGCTGGCTTCCTACACCACGACCGACGTGTCCGACACCCGCATCTACAGTATTCGCGGTGGCGTGCAGCGGGCCCGTACCTCGCAATTCATCGACTACAACTACTCGATCCTGTACTACCAGGACCGGCTCGACCAGAACTCGATCGCGCCGACTACCAGCCGCGCGCTGGTGCCGTCATGGTCGTGGACCCGCCGCAATACCGACGACCCGCTGTTTCCGCGCTCGGGCAACCTGATTCACGTCGAAGCGGGCTTCGCGGTCAAGGGCGTGCTGACCGATCAGACCTTCGTGCGCGGCTACGCCCGCGGCCAGCAGTATCTGCCGATCGGCAAGGAAGACCTCATGCTGTTCCGTGCCGAACTCGGCGGCGTGTTCACGAGCGGCAGTTCGAGCGGGATTCCGGCTTCGCTGCTGTTCCGCGCGGGTGGTTCGAATTCGATCCGTGGCTACAGCTACGAGAGCATCGGTAACAACGTCGACGGATCGGTGCTGCCTACCAAGTATCTCGTGACGGCGTCGGCCGAATATCAGCACTGGTTCACGCACGACTGGGGCGCAGCCGCGTTCTTCGACGTCGGTACCGCCACCGATACCTGGGGCGAGAAAGTCTTTTATCCCGGCGTCGGGGTCGGGGCGCGTTGGCGCAGCCCGGTTGGCCCGGTGAATGTTGACGTCGCCTACGGCATCCGCAACAGGAGCGTGCGGCCGTACCTGACGCTCGGCATCGCCTTCTGATGGAAACCTGCCCTTACATGATCCCCGCATGACCACGGACGTTTCCGCCCAACCACCCGCGCAGCCGCCCGGCGCTCCTCCACCTGGACAGCAGCCCGGACAGCCGCCTGCGCCTGACGCGCCGCAGCCGAAGCGCCGTCGCGGCCGCTTGCTGCTGAAAACGCTTGCGTGGACGTTCGCCGTGCTCGTGCTGCTGGTTGCCGTGGCAATCAGCCTGCTGTACGGCGCGCTGACGACCGAGCGCGGGACAGCCTACGCATGGCAGGCGGCCGTCAAGCTGCTCGGCGGCAAACTGACCGGCACCCTGGAGAGCGGGGCGCTCTCGACCGGCCTGCAATTGCGACAGGTGCGCTGGCGCAGTCTCGACGGCAGCGGCACTGATATCCAGGTCGACCGCGTGGCCGGCCGCTGGGCACTTTCGCGCAAGCCCTGGCGTTTCGCGATCGACTATCTGCATATCGGTACGATCGACGCCCGTGTCGGCGCTTCGTCGTCGAGCAGCAGCGGCCCGCTGAAACTGCCGCAAGACCTGCGCTTGCCGATGCAACTCGAGGTGCGCGACGTGCAGGTCGACAAACTGCTGTTGCACCAGGGCGGGTCGACGACCGAGCTTTCCCGTTTCATGTTCCACGGCCGCAGTGACGGCCGGCACCACGAAGCCGCGATTGAACGGCTGGACACGCCGTTCGGCGCGGTGACGGCGGCGGCAAAGCTCGACGGCGTACGGCCGTTTCCGCTGACCGGCGATGTCGGCTATTCCGGCAAGGTCAACAACGAGGCGGTGCAGGTGGGCGGCCATCTGAGCGGCTCGCTGGAAAATCTCATCGCGGAACTCGATGCCAGCGGCATGAAGCTCGCCGGCCACGCGCGGGTCGAGGCCACGCCATTCGGCGACGTGCCGTTGCAACGCGCCACGCTGACATTCGATCACGTTAATCCGCAGGCGTTTGCGCCCGGCGCACCGCTGGCGGACCTGGCGGTGCGGGCGGAACTTGCGCCGGTGGGGCAACGTGCGGCAAGGGCGGTGGTATTGGGCGGGGCGAGCGGGGTGAGTAGCGCTGGCGCGGCAGGTGCGGCGAGTGCCGCCGGCGCTTCCGGCGTCGCGACTGCCGCGAGTGCCGGCAACGCCAGTAGTGCCACTAGCGCTGCCCCGAACACCGCTGCCCCGAACACCGCTGCCCCGAACACCGCTGCCCCGAACACCGCTGCCCCGAACACCGCTGCCCCGAACACCGCTCCCCCGAACACCGCTCCCGGCATTGCCGAGCGGCACGCTGCCAAAAACGGCAAAGGCGGCGTCAACACCGAAGCGACGGAAAAAGGCGCAGCGGGTTTCGCCGTCGCCGGCCACGTCTCGATCGTCAACGCCAAACCCGGTGCGATCGACCAGAACCTGCTGCCTTTGATTGACGCGCAAACCGACGTGCATCTCGACGCCCAGGCGCAGCGCATCTCGAACCTGAACGTACGGCTCGTGAAGAGCGCCACGCTCACCGGCGGCGGCGCGCTGACCGGCAAGCGCGGCCAGTTCGACCTGCGGGTTGCCGGGCTCGACCTGAACGCGCTCGAAGCGACCGTGCGGCCGACCCAGCTTTCCGGTCCGATCGGCATCCGTCTGAACGACGACGTGCAAAGCCTGACCCTCGATCTCGCCGACCCGAAGGCGGGGCTGCGCGCACAAGGCAAGGTGACCTTCGACCCTGCACGAACGAGCTTCAACGACGTGCGGATCACGTCGGGCAAAGGCCGCATCGATCTGTCCGGCGCGCTCAAGCACGACGCGAATTCGACCTACAACCTGAAAGCGCAACTGACCGATTTCGATCCGTTGACGCTGACTTCGCAGATGCCGTCGCGCACGCCGGTAACCACGGGGGCGGGCACTGCGGGGGCGACGAAGGCGACCCAGGCGGCTCGGGCCGCGAAGGCCAAGACCACCCAGACCACCCAGACTGCCCAGGCTACCCAGACTACCCAGGCCGCCCAAGCCACCCAGGCGGCGGCACTCGCGGGCAGTACGGCCGGCGCGAAAAGCGCGGCACCCGGCGACAAGGCCGCAGCGGTGGTCAAGAACACGGCCAAGGCGGCAGTGCAAGCAGAAGTCGTCCAGCGCAAGGTGCCGCCCAGGGTGTCCAAAGCGCCGCCAGCCCGCAAGATCGAGGCACGCGTCAACGGCACACTCACGGCGACCGGTATGCTCGGTCCGGTCTTCACCACCAAGGCTGAATTCAAACTCGGCCCGAGCGTGTACGACGGCCTGCCGTTGACAGGCAGCGGCGTGGTCCAGCTAGCCGGTTCGCGAATTTTGCCGAGCCGCGCGAATCTCTCGGTGGCGGGCAATCAGGTGGACTTGCAGGGCAGCTTCGGCGCGCGCGGCGACCGGCTGCGTTTCCGCGTCGATGCGCCCGAGTTGGAGCGCCTCGGTTTCGGCCTCGCCGGTCTCGTCGCCGCGGATGGCGACGTCACGGGCTCGTTCGCGCATCCGAATGTCGTGCTGAACTACAAAGCGGACAGCGTGGTGTTCAGCAGCAACCGTGTCGGTCATGCGGAAGGCCATGCCGAATTGCGCGACGGCGCGAACGGCGCGCTCGTCTTCACGACCGACGCACGCGATCTCAGCGCGGGCGGCGTCGATCTGACCACGCTCACGGCACGCCTGTCCGGCACGCGCGCGAACCATACGCTGGAGGCGGCGGCGACCGGCAAACTGCAGGACCGTCCGCTCGATCTGACGCTCGCGGCCAACGGCAAGCTGAGCGAAGCACGCGACGGCACGCGCTGGGACGGCACCGTGACCCGCCTGCAGAACCGCGGCACACCGGCGCTAAATCTCGAGTCGCCGCTCGCCGTGAGCGCCGGGCCGAGCCGCCTGACGCTCGGCGTGACGCGCTTCACCCTCGAAGGCGCGGTGCTGAGCCTGAAGTCGTTCGCCTTCGACCACGGCAAGATCCAGTCCGCCGGCACCTTGACCGACATTTCGCTGGCGCGGCTGCAAGATCTGCGGCGCGAGATCACTGGCGCGCCGCCCGCCGTCAAGACCGACCTGGTGTTCGACGGCGATTGGGATTTCGCGCTCGGCAGCACCGCGAGCGGCCACCTCCAGCTGAAGCGTCGCAGCGGCGACGTGACGGTCGAAATCGGTCGCGGGTTGGCTTCGCTGGGCATCACGGATATGAGCGCGCGCGCTGAATTTACCGGCGGCAACCGGCTGAATGCGATCGTCCATGCGCAGGCCAGCCGGATCGGCGTGGTCGACGCCGATGCGCATACCACGCTCGTGATGCACGACGGCTTTCTGAGCGTCAACGAAGAGGGCGCGCTCAGCGGGAACGTGAACGCGAACGTACCGTCGCTCAAAACGACCGGCGGCCTGTTCGGTCCGAGCTATCTGCTCGACGGCCACCTCGCGCTGAAGCTCGCGCTCGGCGGCACGCTCGCCAAGCCGGATCTGACGGGGTCGCTGCTCGGCGATGGTTTGTCGGCGACGATGGTCGACCAGGGGGTGCAATTGAAGGACGGTGTGGTGCGCATCGCGCTGTCGAAAAATCTGGTGGATTTTCAGCAGGTCGAGTTTCATGGTGCGAGCGGCACGTTGCGCGCCACCGGCCGCGTGCGTCTGGATGGCGCCGAGCCGGATCTGTCCGCGAGCATCGTCGCGGATAAGCTGGAACTATTCGCGGCGCCGGACCGCAATCTGTCGTTGTCGGGCAGCGCGAGCGTGGCGAACGCCGGTGCACAGGGCGGCATGGCGATCAATGGCAAATTCGTGGTCGATCACGCGCTGTTCGATATGCCGGAGCAATCCGCGCCGAAACTTGGCGACGACGTGGTGATCGTGCGTCCGGACGGCACGGTGGCGGGCGAACGGCCGCCGCCGCAAGTGGCGGGCACGAACAAGCCGGTCGGCCGGTTCGCGCCGCGCGCCAATATCGACATCAGCCTCGGCGACAGCTTCCGCTTCCGCGGTCAAGGCGCGGACCTCGGCCTGACCGGCACGATCACCGCGATGAGCGCGCCGAACTTGCCGTTGCGCGCGGTCGGCAATGTCCGCGTGACGCAGGGTTCGACCTACACCGCGTTTGGCCGCAAACTCAACATCGAGAACGGCTTCTTTACGTTCAACGGTCCGGTGGCCAATCCGGGTATCAACATCCTCGCGATGCGCCGCAATCAGCAGGTCGAGGCGGGTGTGCAGGTGACCGGCACGGTGCAGTTCCCGGTCGCGAAGCTGGTCTCCGAGCCGAGCGTGCCGGACAACGAAAAATTGTCGTGGCTGCTGTTCGGACATGGCACGGATCAGGGCAACAACCTTGGTCAGCAAAGCACCATGACGACCGCGCTCGCCTTGCTCGGCAGCGCGAGCGGCAAGCGGATCGCGCAGACCTTTGGGCTCGACGAGTTTTCGGTCGGCCGAAGCGAAGTCGGGCTGACCGATCCGCAAGTGGTGATGGTGTCGAAGGCGATCAACGAGTGGCTCGTGATCGGCTACGAGCAGGGCCTGCAGTCGGCGAGCAATGCGATCAAGGCGACCGTCAACCTCACGCGATATTGGTCGGTCGCGGCTTATGGTGGCACCTTCGACGGGCTCGAGCTGCTCTATACGCGGCGCTTCGATCGGATCAGGTGGTGATGTTTCGAATGCCGCGCCTGGGGCTGTATTGGCGCGGCGTTCTCATAAGCCGGTCATCCCGTTTATTGCACGGCATACGCGGTCTTGCTGAGCGCCTCAAACTTTTGCCTGCGCTCCTGTTCCTTCTGCAGGCGGGCCCATGTCCGATCGGCTACCAGGTAGTTGGACTTGATGCCCGACGCGCCGGTTTGCGGCGGCGCATCGGTTTGGATGCTTCTGACAGTATTGCCTTGCAGATTGCGTACCTCCAGGGTGTGCTCGCTGGTCGCGGTGAGATAGAAGCCGTCCTTGAACAGCAGCGCCGCGTTGTTGCGATTGAGCCACTCGGCGGTCTGTTGCTGCGAGTCGCGCGTCGCCTCGTGTAGAAACTTATTGGTGTCTAGATAGGTTGCGGACACGTTGGGTACATGCGTCGCAAAGTAAGTGACGCCGGCTGGCAATGCCGAATCCGGATCTTTTTCGAATTCATACTGGGTTCGCGCGCTGCCCGCACTGTTGTCGTAGTACAGGTTGATGCTTTTCGGCGGCGAATAGGAATTGTGGCTGCTGTCGGTCAGCTTCCACTGCGAATAGCTGCTGTCATAGTCGTCGCTGCTGACGTATGCATAGCCCGCATAGGAATAGGTGAGCACCTTATGGTCCTCTTCGTGAACCAGACGATTGTCCAAGTAGCGGAACACGCCATTCCTGCTTTGCGGATCCTTGGGCGCGTAGTCGAGATACAGATAAAAACCGTCGCTGCCCACCCGCAAGACCTCGTCTTCACCGAGCACCTTGGTGTGAAACCGGCCGTCATCGCCCATCCGGAACGTGTGAAAGCCGTCTACGTCGGCTGCGCTGTTCGTGACGGTGACATCGGTGTTTCCGGGGCCGTTGGGTGAGAAGACTTGTCCGGCCGGCGTGTGGACGTTTGCCTGTAGCGTGCCGTACTCGCCGTTGTGGGCGACGAGCTCCAAGGGTCCCCGATGATCCAGGCCCTGGGTCTGCTGGTCGTTCAGGTAGCCGATTTTTTCCAGCGCGTGATTGTAGAAGCTCGCCTGGGTCAGATTGGGCTCCTGCTTTGGCGCCTGGACCATTTTGCCGTCGTGCTGCTGCGCGGTGGTGAACGGTCGATGCGCGCTGTCGCTCCATGCCGGGTTGCCGGCAGCGAAGCGCGATAGCTGGGGCTGGGCGCCGGCGGTGCGAGTCTGATCGTAGATGTCCCAGCGGTAGTCGGGGTTGGCGGTGAATGCCCCGAGTTTGCCGTTCTCCATTTTTTGCCAGCCGCGAATCTGCGTGTAGTCGATGCGGCCCATCGCGGCGACTTCGCCGGTATCGGGACGCGGGGAATTCGCGCCGAGCGAGGCATTGACGTGGACCATGTTCGGCGTGGGCGCGACCGCGTAGACGTAGCCGTTCTTTGCGTCCGTGAGTGCTGGATTCTGCTGGGCTGTCTCGAGCTTGCGGAAGGTGCCGAGATAGCCGGAACCGTCGATCACGGAGGGATTGGTCGCGACGTCGAAGTTGTGCATGTCGAGGTTGACCCTGCCGAGCGGTGTCTGTTCGGCGCTGAAGCCGCCGAGTTTTTTCAGATCTGCCGGCGTGACATTCGAAGGGCGGTACAACGCCATAGGCTGGCGATCGCCTTCGGTGTCCGCACTGCGCTTCAGTTCGTCGCGCGGTCTGGGCTGGTAGCCCGACGGCCCCGGCTGATCGAAGTCGGGCAGCGGCGGCAAGTCTGCGCGTGGTGGTGTGAGGGATGGCACGGAAGCTTGCAGGGGCCAGGTGCCGCCTCCACCGGCTGGCGGCTCGGCATACACGGGCCAGCCGCCGCCGACGCCAGCTGGCGGCTGGGCACGCAAAGGCGCAATCCCGTAGCTGCCACCTGCTTCACCGAGACGTTGCTCTGCCATCGGATGCTGCAGCACATTCTGCATGGCATAGTAGGACGTGTATGCATGTAGGGGAGTCGGCCCGTTCACTTCGTTTAACTGAACGTGGGACAGCGCGTAGGCCAACTGATTGAAATTCTCGTAGAGGAAGGCGCCTTCGTCGGGATAGTAGAGCGCATACCTGTCGTTGCGGTAATCGCCGGTTGTGTGGAGCCGCTGCACGGCAATTGTCTGGGACGGAGACCAATTGTCACGCCCTGGAATGCTACCGTTGGGGTTCGCGAAGCCTATCAGTGCAAACGTCTCGGGATGCCCCATGGCTTCGTTATGGGGGGTATAGGGCGTGGAAAAATGGCGAGCGAGGTCATCCACCACAGCATCGCCGCTTCCCAGTCCTTCGGCGCCTGGATGTCTGATGTAGGACGCCAGTTCTCTCGCGTCGCCGTTCCACTCGCCGCCCTGGTGATAGCCCTCGATCGTAGCGAGCGCCCGTTCCCTGTCCGTGCCCCCGTTATCGTACATGTGCCGGATTCGGTCAGCCGCTTCGAGGAGGTTGCTATTGTGCGGCAACGAATTAGCGGCGGCTGTTGCCATGATCGCCATCGTCGTGCCGAGGCCGCGCTCCGCGTGCGGTCCTGCAGCACCTGCGTGGCCGCATTAGGCGTATTTTGCTTCGCAGTTTGTAGATGTCCGGGGAGGACGAAGATGAATTTTCCTCGGTGAGTGGGAGCGGTGTGCTTGCGCTATATCCTTCGACTCGCATGATAGGGTCCTCTGGTTGTGACGCAACATTCGGCCAGTGACGGGAACATCGGGCCGGTTTCAATATTGATTAGCTTTACATATTGAAAAGAGAGGGTGACTTACCAGGGTAAATGCAGCGCGCGCGGCGGCATAGCCGCTATCCCGGAGATGACCGGAAGAAGCCGCCCTCAATAAAAACGCATCCGAGTGCCCTATTCCTGCTTGACTCACATATAGCTCGTTGGTTATATTTAAATCCATAACCAGCCAATTATTAATCCCAGATGCCGAACGCTCACGATGTGCTCTTCAGAACGCTCGCCGATCCGACCCGGCGGGTTATCTTCGAGCGATTGTGCCGCGACGGCGAGCAGACGGTCGGGGCCCTGACGGCGCAAGCCGGGGTTTCGCAACCGGCCGTCTCAAAGCATCTTGGGATCCTGAAGCAGGCCGGTTTGGTGCGCGACCGCCATGAAGGTCGCCAGACGCATTACAGCGCGCAGCTCGGCGCGCTTGCCCCGCTGATCGACTGGACAAGCCAGATGGCCGGATTCTGGGAAAGCCGGTTCGACCACCTTGAAGATCTGCTGAAAAGGATGGACCAATGAACGAAAAGCTGACCGAAACGCGCTCTGTCGTTGTCGAACGGGAGCTGCCGCATCCGCCGGAGAAGATCTGGCGCGCACTCACTCAACCACACCTGATCGAGGAGTGGCTGATGAAGAACGATTTCAAGCCTGTCATGGACCACCGTTTCAATCTTCGCGCGGACTGGGGCGCGGTCGACTGTCAGGTCCTGGCAATCGAGCCGAACAAAACGCTCTCGTACACGTGGGCGGCTTATGGTCTTGAGAGCATCGTCACCTGGACTCTCAGCCCGACGAGCACGGGCACCCACCTGCGCATGGAGCAGTCAGGCTTCCGGCAAGATCAGGAGCAGGCTTACCAGGGCGCCCAGGGCGGATGGCAGCATTTCTTTGCGAATCTGGAACAGGTTTTGGCGCGGATTTTAGTCTGAAGCCTGCCGGCCTACCCGCCGCTTGCCGACTCGCGGATGATGGGTATTTTCGCCAGACTGAAACCCGCCGAATGAGGTGCGAACAATATGAAAAAAAGTGCAGCGACCGAAGTCGAATTCCCTTCTCGCCTGATCGACGCGAGGATCAAGGAACTGGGCGACTGGCGTGGCGAGATGCTCGCGCATGTTCGCGCGCTCATCAAACAGGCTGTGCCTGAGGTGGTTGAGGAGTGGAAGTGGAGAGGCGTTCCGGTTTGGTATCACGACGGCATGATCTGTACCGGCGAAACGTACAAGAGCGCCGTGAAGGTGACTTTCGCCAAGGGCGCTTCGCTCGATGATCCTTCAGGACTATTCAACGCCAGCCTGGAAGGCAACACCCGGCGCGCTATCGATTTTCATGAAGGTGATGAAATAGATGAGACCGCCTTCAAGAAACTTATCCGTGCGGCTGCAGCGCTGAACAAGCCGTGAAATAAAAAACGGCACGCCTTTAAAAGCGTGCCGCTTCTTTTGCGGATGCCTGCGGCGTTTGACGCCGCGCGCTTTATTTCACGCGCATACCCGGCTTCGCGCCGCTATCCGGCTCGAGCACGTAAAGGCCCGGTTCGGCTTTCTCGTCAGTGGCGGAGGCCGCCAGCACCATCCCTTCTGACAGGCCGAACTTCATCTTGCGCGGCGCGAGATTCGCGACCATCACGGTCAGCTTGCCGACGAGTTGCTCCGGCTGATAGGCCGATTTGATGCCCGAGAACACGTTGCGCGTCTTCTCTTCGCCGATGTCGAGCGTGAGTTGAAGCAGCTTGTCCGATCCTTCCACCGCCTTGCAGTCGACGATCTTCGCGATGCGCAGATCGATTTTGGCGAAGTCGTCGATCGAGATGACGCCGGGTGCTTCGTCCTTCCCGGCCGTAGCCGCTTTCGCTGCCTTCGACTTGGCCTTCGCATCCGCCGGCGCCGCCGCCGCTTCCGGCGTGGCTTGCAGCGACTCGCGATTGGCAGCGAGGAGCGCCTCGATCTGCTTCGGATCGACGCGTGTCATCAGGTGCTTGTACGCGTTGATCGGACGCGTGGAGGAGAGCGGCACGTTCGCGTCGGCCCACACCAGCGGCTCGATGCCGAGGAAGGCTTCGACCGCTTCGGCCAGCTTCGGCAACACCGGCTTGAGCGCCAGCGACAGCAGACGGAACGCCTCGATGCTGACGCTGCAGGTCTCATGCAACGCGACCGCGTTTGCCGGGTCCTTCGCCTGATCCCACGGTTTGGCGGTGTCGACGTACGCATTGACCGCGTCGGCCAGGTCCATGGTCTGACGTAGCGCGCGGTTGTACTCGCGCGCTTCGTAGTTCGCGGCGATTTGCGGCACGGCGGCGCGCAACGTGGCGAGCAGCGGGTGCTGCATCGCGCTGTCCTGCACGCGGCCGTCGAAACGCTTGATCAGGAAGCCGGCGGCGCGGCTCGCAATGTTCACGTATTTGCCGACCAGATCGCTGTTCACGCGCGCCTGGAAATCGTCGAGGTTCAGGTCGAGATCTTCCATGGTGCTGTTCAGCTTGGCGGCGAAGTAGTAGCGCAGCCATTCCGGATTCAGGCCCGTGTCGATCACGCTTTGCGCGGTGATGAACGTGCCGCGCGACTTCGACATCTTCGCGCCGTCCACCGTCAGGAAGCCGTGCGCGAACACGTTGGTCGGCGTGCGGTGGCCCGAGAATTCGAGCATGGCCGGCCAGAACAGCGTGTGGAAATACAGAATGTCTTTGCCGATGAAGTGGTACTGCTCGGCGCTCGAGCCTTTGCGAATCCACGCGTCGAAATCGAGGCCGCGCTTTTCGGCGAGGTTCTTGAAGCTCGCGTAATAGCCGACCGGCGCGTCCAGCCAGACGTAGAAATACTTGCCCGGCGCGCCCGGAATTTCGAAGCCGAAGTACGGGGCGTCGCGCGAAATGTCCCAGTCGGCAAGCTTGGCTTCACCGGCGTCGCCGAGCCATTCACGCATCTTGTTGGTGGCTTCCGGCTGCGCCAGGCCGCTGACCCACTCGCGCAGGAAATTCTCGCAACGCGGATCGGACAGACGGAAGAAGTAGTGCGTCGAGGTCTTACGAATCGGCGTGGCGCCAGAAACGACCGAATACGGATTGACCAGTTCGGTGGGTAGATAAGTCGAACCGCATACTTCGCAGCTGTCGCCGTATTGATCCTTCGCGCCGCACTTCGGGCATTCGCCCTTGATGAAGCGATCGGGCAGGAACATTTCCTTGACGGGGTCATACGCCTGTTCGATGTCGCGCGCGTCGATCAGGCCCGCGTCTTTGAGCGCCAGGTAGACCGATTCACTCAACACCCGATTCTCTTCGGAATCGGTGGAGTAGTAATTGTCGAACGAAATCCCGAAGCTGTCGAAATCGCGCTTGTGCTCTTGCCAGACGCGGTCGATCAGCTGCTTCGGCGTGAGACCTTCTTTCTCCGCGCGCAACATGACCGGCGTGCCGTGCGTGTCGTCGGCGCCCACGTAATAGACCTCGTGCCCGTGCATCCGCAACGTCCGGACCCAGATATCCGTCTGGATATATTCGACCAGGTGGCCAATATGAATTTGCCCGTTCGCATACGGAAGGGCCGACGTGACGAGAACCTGGCGACGGCCCGACGGCGCGCCTGCGGAGTGATCGGTTGCGGGTGCTGACATAAGGATGGTGGGAGCCTGCGGTGGGACGAAACGTTGATTCTAGCAGGGCAGGCGCCCGGCGCGGGCTGGGCCGCCTGGCTTGCCGCCAAGGGACGGATGGCGCCCGGCAGGAAGTGCCGGAGCGGGCGCGTTTGAAAACGGCGTTGAAAACCGAGCGCCCAAAAAAAACCGGGGCTATTAACCCCGGAGCAACAACGACAAGAGGAGAATGGTGACGCGGCGGCTTCGCCAGCCACGTACCGTAAAGACAGACAGCGGATTTTCGGCAGAGTTCGAAATTTTTTTCGATCTCGTACGAGATTTTTCCCCCCTCTGCTTTTTACGAGTTGCCGGACGCGCGTGGAAACTCTGTCAAGAGCCTCGCGCCCGGCTGCTTCTTCCTCTTTCGGGTTGTGCTGTTATTGCGTGGTGTGCTGAGCCGTGGCGCGCAGATAAATTTCCACGCGACGATTTGCAGCACGGCCGGCTTCGGTGTTGTTGTCAGCGATCGGCTGGTTCTGGCCCATGCCTTGTGCCGACAAGCGTTGCGGCGCCACGCCGCGTTGCCCCAGATAGCCCGTCACGCTTTCCGCGCGGTTGACCGACAGCGTCTGGTTGTAGGCAGGCTGACCCGTGCTATCCGTATAGCCGATCACCTGGGCGATCAGTTCCGGATTCTGCTGCATGGTCTGCGTGAGCTGATCCAGTACCGGCGCGAACGACGGCTTGACCGCGTAGCTGTTGGTGTCGAACGTGACCGAGCTCGGGATGTTCAGCTTGAGCGAGCCGTCCGGCTGCTCGGTGATCTGCGTGCCGGTGCCCTTGGTGGCGCCCGACAGCTTGTTGTGAATGGCTTGCCAGTTGTAGCCGGTAATGCCGCCCACCGCTGCGCCGGCGCCCGCGCCGATCGCCGCACCCTTGCCGCCGCCGAAGATCGCGCCGATCGCCGCGCCGGTGGCGGCGCCCACGCCAGTGCCGACGGCCGTGTCGGTACCTTGCTGGCTTGCGCAGCCTGCCAGCAACGAACCAGCAACGGCGAAAACAGCCAGGCGAGTCATGATTTTTGCATTCATTTTTTGATTCCTCTTGAGTCAAACGAGTAAAACGGTGGAAGCGATGAAACTATCCGCCAAACGTGGCAGCGGTAAAGCGCGTTACTCGACGTTAGGAGAATCCTGCGTCTTCTCAGGTCCCGGTCCGACAGTGAAGAAGGGTCTTCCGGCAGGGCTTGGCGCCAGCCACTACAATGAGGGTTGAAGTACGCAACGATGCGACCCCATGGCGCGCCGCCTGCCCGAAGGGTGCACGGCACACCGGGCTTTAGCAATGCTGCCTAACAATTTTTTTCAAATTCCAGCGCGTGGTCGAGACCTTCGATTCCGCCGCGCCGCAGGTGTTCCCCACGGAGTGTCAATGAGTATTGATCGGGCTTTGGTCGACGCCGCCCTTGCAGCCGTCACTGACCCCAACACGGGCAAGCCGTACGCGGCTGCCAAGAACATCAAGAACGTGGCCGTGGAGGGTGACACGGTTAGCCTCGAAGTGGTACTCGGCTATCCGGCTAAACGGCAGTTCGACGCAATCCGCGCGCAGTTCGGCGACGCGTTGAAAGCCGTGCCCGGCGTGGCGAACGCGCGCGTCGAGGTGTCCCAGCAGATCGCCGCGCACACGGTGCAGCGCGGCGTCAAACTATTGCCGAATGTTAAAAACATCGTCGCCGTGGCGTCGGGCAAGGGCGGCGTGGGCAAGAGCACGACCGCTGTGAACCTCGCACTGGCACTGGCGAGCGAAGGCGCGTCGGTCGGCATCCTCGATGCGGATATTTACGGCCCGTCGTTGCCGATGATGCTCGGCATTGTCGGGCGTCCTGAATCACCCGACGAAAAGTCGATGAACCCGATGACCGGCCACGGGTTGCAGGCCAACTCGATCGGCTTTCTGATCGAGCAGGACAACCCGATGGTGTGGCGTGGGCCGATGGCGACCTCGGCGCTCGAACAACTGCTGCGGCAGACCAACTGGCAAGATCTCGACTACCTGATCGTCGACATGCCGCCGGGCACTGGCGACATTCAGCTGACCTTGTCGCAGCGCGTGCCGGTGACCGGCGCCGTGATCGTTACGACGCCGCAGGACATCGCGCTGCTCGACGCGAAGAAGGGTCTCAAGATGTTCGAGAAGGTCGGCATTCCGATCCTCGGCATCGTCGAGAACATGGGAATGCATATCTGCTCGAATTGCGGCCACGAAGAGCATATCTTCGGCGCGGGCGGCGGCGAACGGATGGGCAAGGAATACGGTGTCGACGTGCTCGGCAGCCTGCCGCTCGATATCGCGATCCGGGAGCAGGCCGACTCGGGCAAACCCACCGTCGTGGCGGATCCGCAGGGCCGTATCGCCGAGATCTACCGGTCGATCGCGCGCAAGGTTGCGATCCATATCGCCGAGCGGGCTCGCGACATGACCTCGAAGTTTCCCAGCATCGTCGTGCAGAATACCTGAGCAGCCATTCGGATGAGGGGTCAAAGCGGGGCCAGGGCGTCAATTTGCGCCGGGTCTCGCGGTATCATGTCGACTTCACAGGTTCGGCTCGGCGCCGCAGGGGCGGCCACCAGGCCGGCAAGAGGATCGCATGGGAAAACGAATCGACGGGCAGGCGGTGCATGCGTTCATCGTCCTGGCTGCCAGCAGCGTGCTGTTATGCGGCTGTAGCACGTTCCTGAGACCACAGGAAAAGCGTGCCGACGCGCAGTTGCTGCCCACTGTGGGCAATCAGGCGCGCGGCCTCGTCACGTTCATCGAGCGTTCGGACGGCGTGCAGGTCACCTACAACATCGCGGGCATGCCGCCCAATAGCGACCACGCGTTGCAAGTGCATGAACGCGGCGATTGCAATGCCGCCGACGGCTCCAGCGCGGGCCAGGTGTTTTCGCCGGCCGCCGAGCGTTTGAAAGCCGGCGCCCGGGTCGAAGGCGACCTCGGCAACATCCACGCGGACGCGAACGGCGTGGCGACCGGCTTCATCGTCGCGCCGGACGTGTCGCTCGACGGTATCCGTTCGGTGGTGCAACGCGCGGTTCTGTTGCATCGCGACGCGACCGATCCTTATGCGTATCCGCAGCATGGTGCGGGCCCCGCGCTCGCATGCGGTCTGATTCGCCAGTGAGCGCCGCGCGAGCGCCTTGTTTCGTCTGCGCCCGTGGGCTCCTTTCGTGGGTTCCTCGTGGGTTCCTTTAGCAGGCCTCGGCAGTCGCTTCTCGACACGCATCTGGCCGCTCCTCGGCCATACCTGCGGCAGCGTTCTCACGATCGCGTAAAATAAGCGCCTTTCGTCGGGGGCGCCTAGTCGGGGGCGCCTGGCCGGGATGCTCCGCCGAGCCGTATTCCGTCTGACTGGTGCGCCGTTCAGGTCGACCCGATAGTTAGCCGAAAAGTTACCCGGAACTCACACCGGGTTGTTACCCGTCACACATCTGTCATTCAAGTCGAGCAGCGTTCACCTATGACTATCAAATCCGACAAGTGGATCCGGCGCATGGCCGAGTCGCACAACATGATTGAGCCGTTTGCGCCCGACCAGGTCCGCGTATCCGAAGACGGCCGGAAGATTGTCAGCTACGGCACGTCGAGCTACGGCTACGACATCCGCTGCGCCGACGAATTCAAGATCTTCACGAACATCAATTCGACCATCGTCGATCCGAAGAACTTTGACGAGAAGTCGTTTGTCGACTTCAAGGGCGATGTCTGCATCATCCCGCCGAATTCGTTCGCGCTGGCTCGCACCGTCGAGTATTTCCGGATTCCGCGCAGCGTCCTGACCGTGTGTCTGGGCAAGTCCACCTACGCGCGCTGCGGCATCATCGTCAACGTGACGCCGTTCGAGCCGGAATGGGAAGGACACGTCACGCTCGAATTCTCGAATACGACACCGTTGCCTGCGAAAATCTACGCGAACGAAGGCGTCGCCCAGGTGCTGTTTTTCGAAAGCGACGAGATTTGTGAAACGTCGTACGCGGACCGCGGCGGCAAATATCAAGGTCAGCACGGCGTGACGTTGCCCAAGACGTGACGCCGGCAGCGCACTGACCCACCAGCTATTCGGGTGACCGCTGCTCTTACAAGGCGCAGCGGTCGTTCTTTTTGGAGAATCGCCCATGAAGTTTCGTTTTCCCGTCGTCATCATCGACGAAGATTTTCGCTCCGAGAATATCTCGGGTTCCGGCATCCGGGCTTTGGCCGAAGCTATCGAGAAAGAAGGCGCGGAAGTGCTCGGGTTGACGAGCTACGGCGATCTGACCTCGTTCGCACAGCAATCGAGCCGCGCGTCGTGCTTCATCCTGTCGATCGACGACGATGAATTGCTGCCGTACGTCGATAACGTTGTCGTGGAAGGCGAAACGCCGGAACTGGCCGCGGCGATCGTCGCATTGCGCGCGTTCGTGACCGAAGTGCGCCGCCGCAATGCCGATATTCCGATCTTCCTGTACGGCGAAACGCGCACCTCGCGCCATCTGCCGAACGACATCCTGCGTGAACTGCACGGCTTCATCCACATGTTCGAGGACACGCCGGAATTCGTCGCGCGCCACATCATCCGCGAGACCAAGGTGTATCTGGATTCACTCGCGCCGCCGTTCTTCAAGGAACTGGTGCAGTACGCGGATGAAGGCTCCTACTCGTGGCATTGCCCGGGGCACTCGGGCGGCGTTGCGTTCCTGAAAAGCCCGCTTGGCCAGATGTTCCACCAGTTCTTCGGCGAGAACATGTTGCGGGCGGACGTGTGTAATGCCGTCGACGAACTCGGTCAACTGCTCGACCATACCGGTCCGATCGCGGCCTCCGAGCGCAACGCGGCGCGCATCTTCAGCGCCGACCACGTGTTCTTCGTGACGAACGGCACTTCGACCTCGAACAAGATCGTCTGGCATGGCACGGTGGCGCCTGGCGACATCGTGCTGGTTGACCGCAACTGCCACAAGTCGATCCTGCACGCGATCACGATGACCGGCGCGATTCCGGTGTTCCTCACGCCCACGCGTAACAACTTCGGCATCATCGGTCCGATTCCGCGCAGCGAATTCGAACCGGAAAACATCAAGAAGAAGATCCTCGCGAATCCGTTCGCCCGCGAAGCGCTCGCCAAAAACCCGGATCTGAAGCCACGGATTCTGACGATCACGCAAAGCACCTATGACGGCGTGATCTACAACGTCGAGATGATCAAGGAAATGCTCGGCGACTGGCTCGACACGTTGCATTTCGACGAAGCGTGGCTGCCGCACGCCGAGTTCCACGAGTTCTATCAGGACATGCACGCGATCGGCGCGGGCCGTCCGCGCATCGGCGCGATGGTGTTCGCCACGCACTCCACGCACAAGCTGCTGGCCGGCATTTCGCAGGCTTCGCAGATCGTCGTGCAGGACTCGAAGAACAGCCGCTTCGATAAGCATCGCTTTAACGAAGCGTATCTGATGCACACGTCGACGAGCCCGCAGTACGCGATCATCGCCTCGTGCGACGTGGCTGCGGCCATGATGGAAGCGCCGGGCGGCACCGCGCTGGTCGAGGAGTCGATCGCGGAAGCGTTGGATTTCCGCCGCGCGATGACCAAGGTCGACACCGAATACGGCGACGACTGGTTCTTCAAGGTGTGGGGCCCGGACCAGTTCGCGGATGAAGGCATCGGTTCGCGCGAAGACTGGATGCTGCGCCCGAACGACGCGTGGCACGGGTTCGGCCCGCTCGCCGAAGGCTTCAACATGCTCGACCCGATCAAGGCGACCATCGTCACGCCGGGTCTGGATATGGACGGCGGCTTTGGCGAGTCCGGTATTCCGGCTGCGATCGTCACGAAGTATCTGGCCGAGCACGGCATCATCGTCGAGAAGACCGGGCTGTATTCGTTCTTCATCATGTTCACGATCGGCATCACCAAGGGCCGCTGGAATTCGATGGTCACCGAACTCCAGCAGTTCAAGGACGACTACGACAACAACCAGCCGCTGTGGCGCGTGCTGCCCGAGTTCGTCTCGCATCATCCGATGTACGAGCGCGTCGGCCTGCGCGATCTGTGCGAGCAGATCCACAGTGTCTACCGCGCGAACGACATTGCGCGCCTGACGACCGAGATGTACCTGTCGAGCATGGAGCCCGCAATGAAGCCGTCGGATGCATTCGCCAAGCTCGCCCACCGCGAGATCGACCGGGTACCGATCGACGAACTCGAAGGCCGTGTCACGTCGATTCTGTTGACGCCGTATCCGCCGGGCATTCCGCTGCTGATTCCGGGCGAGCGCTTCAACAAGACTATCGTCAACTACCTGCGGTTCGCGCGCGAGTTCAACGAACGCTTCCCGGGTTTCCACACGGATATCCACGGGCTGGTCGGCGAAACCATTAACGGGCGCATCGAATATTTCGTCGATTGCGTGCGCGCCTGACGATGTGGATGGTGGAGTCTCCGTTGGGTGCTGACGGCCGGCGCGCATTTGGCGCGCTAGCCTTGACGTCGGCGATGGCGGCGGTGCTCGCCTTCGCGCCGCTAGCGGTGCATGCCGAAGTCGCCGCCGCCGATCCGATCGACGCGTCGATGCGCAGCTGTCTTGCGCGCAGCGACATGTCGTCGACGGTGGGGCAGGTGCAGTGCATGGACAACGCGCGGATCGCCTGGCGGGCCGCGTTGGACAGCGCGTGGCAGCAGCTTCAGACGAAGTTGCCGCAGTCGCAACGTAAGCCATGGGAAAAGAGTCAGGCGAGCTGGCAGGCCTCGCGCGATGTCGAGAGGCAGTTGCTGGCGGCTGTGTTCGCGACGACGCGCGGCACGATGTATGTGCTGGCCGAAGCCGATATGCAATTGCAGCCGGTGCGTGATCGCGCACTGGCGCTGCGCAGCGCCGCGGCCAGGATCAGCGCCGGCGGGGACCCGCCGCGGCGTTCGCGCGCCTGTAGCGCGGACGCGCAATGCGAACACGCGATGTTCGATCTGAACCGCTATTACCGCCGCTTGCAAGCGAAGATGCCGACGCGTTCGCGCCCGACGCTCGCGCGCGCGCAGAAGGCCTGGACCGCGTATCTCGACGCCACCACGCCATTGATCGACGAACGCAGCCGCGTCGATATCATCGGTGCGCGGGTGGCGACGCTCAAGCGCTTGTCGGAAACGGTCGGCAACGACTGACGGTTGTCGGCCCGTCGACAACGAATGGGCCTTGGCGCTCAACGGTACGTGTGGCGGACCGCCTGGCTGGCAGCATCTATTCTTCCCTGATCACGCGGCCGCGCTTGCGCCGCGACGTCATCAATTGAGTATGTGAGCTTCTTCCCCTTGGGGCCTGGGCATTTCCAGAGCCGGTTCACCGAGGAGGTCGCGCATCGCGTCTTCGATCAAGAGCGACATCGTATTGAGCGCGAGGTCGTTGTCGTCGGTGCCGAAAGGCTCTTCGATCTGCGACGCAATCGCTTCGTGCGCCATGAACGTGTACGCCACGAACACCGCGAAAACAGGCGTGAAAATGCCGAGGCTGTCCACCAGTCCGAACGGCAGCGACGCGCAGAAGAAATAGACCGTGCGGTGAATCATCACCGAATAGGCAAAGGGCAGCGGCGTCGAGACGATGCGCTCGCATCCGCCGATCACATCCGAGATTCCATTCAGATTCCGATCAATGGCGATGACCGCCATCGGATCGATCGCGCCTGTCTGCGCGTGACGTTGCACCCATTCGCCGAGAGACAGCATTAAGGTTGCCGGCTTGTACCGTGACGCCGTGACGCGATCGAAGAGGACGGTTGGAAGACGTGCCGCGAGGTCTTCGCGCGGGTCGCTTTTGCGCAGCTGGTGTCGCAGTGCGTGCGGGAGTGCCCCGAGTGCTGCTGAGAATTCTTTGATGTTTTCTTGTGGAATCTGCTTTGTCGATAGCGTGAGTACCTGGCGGATCAGCGAGCGTGACTCGTTCAGCAGTTGGCCCCAGAGTTTGCGGGCTTCCCACCATCGGTCGTAGCTGGCGTTGTTTCTGAAGCCGAGGAAGACCGCGAGCGCGATGCCGATCAGGGAGAAGGGCGCTGTCGTGCTGAGATTTAGTGAGATCGGCAGCAGGTGGTCATGGGCCGCAACGGCGATGATCGAAATGCCGAAGATCAACGCTAAGCGCGGCAGCAACTGGGGAAGGACAGAGCCTCGCCAGGCCAGCAGCATGCGGAACCAGTGGAGATGAGGGCGGATGATCATTGGGGTTTTTGCCTGCGACGCCTTGGGGTTTCTATTATCGCTTTTTTGGGATTTTGCCTGTAGGGCCTATGCCCGGGCATTGCTCTGTGCAGGGAGCGTGGAACGCTGGGCGACCCCAAACCCGCATCCTCCCAGGTTCTCCGAACAATCTTTTCAACAAATCCCCATTTATCCCTCACCACGCAAAGAATAAATTCACCTCACACAGAATCGATTACCCCAACGAAGTCGAAAAATGCTCCCCGATCGAAATCGAAAAACCTCCCTCGCCATTTTCGAAGAGCTGACCCGAATCCACCGCCATCACCTGGGACAAAGAGCTGCACCCA
Source organism: Paraburkholderia fungorum (assembly GCF_046027605.1). Lineage (GTDB taxonomy): Bacteria > Pseudomonadota > Gammaproteobacteria > Burkholderiales > Burkholderiaceae > Paraburkholderia > Paraburkholderia fungorum_F. Next base: position 300,006 of record NZ_JAQQEF010000005.1, on the reverse strand, counting down.
ACATTCACTGCGACAACGAAATACTCGCCGCAATCCAACTCCCCAAAATTCACACCTTCGTCGAAGCAGACAAGCCGATCGAATTCGTACTACCCGCATTCCCAGCGAAATCCCCCAACCCCGCCAAAGTACTAGGCCGCCTCCCCGATATGGCGGAAGAACTCTCACTATCGTTCCTCAACACGTTTTGCCAGCGCATTCAGCGACATCACCCGCCAGGCGCAAAACTAAAAATCTGTTCGGACGGCCGCGTCTTTAGCGATCTGATCCAGGTCGCCGATCACGACATCAGCGCTTACCAGAGCGCGCTGCAACACATCATCGCCAAAAACCGCGCCGATCATCTCAACCTCTACAACCTGGAAGATTTCAGCCCGCACGCCTCCCGCGCCAGGAACTTCAAAGAAATACGCGAACGCCTGGTCGACGAATACGCCGACCCAATCGACACGATCAAACAGAAACTCATGAGCGATCAAGCCGGCACACTGCTCTATCGCGCCCTCACACGTTTCCTGTTCGAAGACGGTTTGACGCCCCACTATGGCGGCTCGCGAACCGCGTTACAAAAGGATTCCAAAACCCGCGCGCTCGGCGTGATTCAGCGCAGCTGGGCATGGGGCGCGCTCCTCGCCGACCGCTTTCCGGACGCGATTCGTCTGTCGATCCATCCGCAGCCGGCAACCAGTTTAAAGATTGGTGTCCATCTGATGCCGACGCTCGACAACTGGCTAACGCCGTGGCACGGCGTCGCAGTCGAGCGCGGCGGACAGTTCACCCTGATGAAACGCCGCGACGCCGAGCGGTTAGGCTGCCGCATCGTGATGCGCGACCAACAGCCGAGTCACTACGCAATCGAACCCGCGCAACCGGCCAAGCGCCCCGCCTGCCCTGATATCGTCGACGAACACGCTTCGGCATGGACCTGCGCGACGGCATCCCCGATCAAGTCGGAGTTGTCATGAACGACCTCTTTCCGCAACGCTACGTGACACTCGAACCGTTGGTCGGCGACACCGGCGACGCCTGCTCGTTCGGCATACTGGTGAAATCGCGTCGCCCGACTCTTCACGTCGGCGAACTACCGGTCGAATGGTTGCGCGCGCTACTACACAGTCATCAACTGATCATATTGCGCGGTTTCGACAGTTTCGACGACGCAGAGAGCTTGACCCGTTATTGCGCGACGTTCGGGAGAATCATGATGTGGCCGTTCGGTGCAGTGCTCGAACTCGTCGAGCACGCTGATCCCAAAGACCATATCTTCGCGAGCAGCTATGTGCCCTTGCATTGGGACGGAATGTACCTGGAAACCGTGCCGGAGTACCAGTTGTTTCATTGCGTCCAGGCACCGGGTGAAACGCAAGGCGGCCGTACCACTTTTTCAAGCACCACCGAAGCGTTGCGGATCGCGACGCCGTCGGCTCTCGCGCTCTGGCACCGTGCCGGTGGCATCTATCAGCGAACCGTCGAACTCTACAGCGCCACGGTGACCGCGCCCATCGTCTGCCAGCATCCACGCCGCGCGTTCCCCGTGCTGCGGTTCTGCGAACCCCCGGTCGACGGCGACAGTACCTTCATCAATCCATCAAGCTACACGTTCGACGGCATTGGCGAAGACGAGCGCAAAGCGCTGCTCGCCAGTCTGCGCCACGCGCTCTACGATCCGCGCGCGCACTACGCCCATCGCTGGCAAAACGGCGACGTCGTGCTCACCGATAACTTCACCTTGCTGCACGGACGCGAAGCCTTCGTCAGCCGCAGCGCCCGGCATCTGCGCCGCGTTCATATCCACAGCGAGCCGCCGCTGCATAATCCGCATCTAGCGAAAACGCCTGGTCACGCGACGATCTGAGCCCTTCTTCCACGGAGCAAAAACCATGGCGTTGATGACCGGAGACGTTTGCGGCGACCGCCTGCGTGACGGCCGCAACAATCTATCCTGTGGTCCTGCGCTTGCCTCCCGAGGCGAGGCATTCAGCGGGTATGGCTTCGGCAGCGGCCACATGCCACTGTGGTTCAGGCCGGCGACGGCAGGTGGACGTGAGCCGCTAGGTCGCGAGAACGCAGAGGGCCACTTGCTTGCGGCTCAAATCGGCGAGATACATTTGCACTGCACCGAGGAATAACCGCTCCCGGATCGACGCATGGCGCGCGGCGGTACGGAACGCGTAGATACCGCCTGCGGGCGTTGTCCAGGCGGGTAGGAGGCGGCACAGGCGTCCTTCGTGCAAATCGTCGGCGATCAGGTAATCGGGGAGCACGCTGACGCCGGCGCCGGCCAGGACCATTTGATGGGCGAGCAGGACGTTTTGGACTTTGAGGCGTCCGCTGGTGGGAATGCGGACTGATTGCCCGTTGCTGATGAAGAGCGAATAGCCTGAATTAGCGAGGCCGCTGTGCACGATCCAATGCGCGCTGGGCAGATCATCGGGATGTCGGGGCGCGGCGTATTTGCGCGCATAGTCGGGCGACGCGACGAGGATTTGCTCGGAGGAGCCGAGCATTTTCATGCGAAAGCCTTTCCTTTTGGGCCATCCGGTTTCGAAGGCCAGATCGATGCGTTGCCCGATCAAATCGACGTTCTCGTCGTTGCAGACGATTTCGATATCGATGTGCGGATGCCGATCGACGAACGTCGCGACGACAACGCTCAGAAGCGCGGTGGACAATCCACTGGGCGCCGCGACGCGCAGCAGCCCTGTCGATTCGTGACGCAGTTGCCGAATGCTACCGATGGTTTCATGAAGCCGGGAGAAGAATTCCTGGGCGGCGAGATAGAGGGTGCGCCCGGCATCGGTGGGGGCGATTTTGCGGGTGCTTCGCAGGACGAGTTGGGTATCGATTTCCGCTTCGAGCCGGCTGAGGTATTCGCTCGCTAGCGATTTCGAAATACACAGACATTCCGCGGCCGCGGTAAAACTGCCTTTTTCGACAACGGCCATAAAGACGCGAAGGTAATTCAAATTCCTGATTCCGCCCTTGGTCATCACTCACCTCGGCAACGCCAATAGATTAGAAATCCCGACGAACCTACGTAATGAATCGACACCTGGACCGCGTAACCGTTGCACGCGGTGCCGCCGCAATTTGTCGCAGGACGAATCCACCGAGGGAAAACAAAGGCGTACCACGCCGCAGACCCTCAGCGAAGGCTGAACGAACAACGGAGGACAGCCGTGAACATAACGGCCCAGTGAGGGCGGTACCGCGCAAAAAACCAGCTAGGTTGAGCAAACCGCTCCGACGAGCGCGGAGCGCGAGGCGGGAAGAATGACGGCTTTGTCACTCAGGCCGAATGTGCGGGAACACCGATTCCAGATGTGCCACTACCGCGACTGTGCGAGGGACCCGCTTATGAGCTGGCGGTGTGAGCCGCTTTCTTTTGCCTACTTTTCTTTGCGGCAGGCAAAGAAAAGTAGGTGCCTGCCCCGCACAGGGGCGACGCTAATAAACCACAAACACAACAAGTAAAGGCCAACGCCATAAAACCACAGACCCCAAACACCTCTCCGGGAATGCCCTAATCCCGCGCCGAAGAAGCGGCCCCATGACTCAACCAGTCAAGCACCGCAGTAGCATCATCATCCGCCCCTTGCCGCGCCTTAGCGACCGTCTCAGCCACATCCGCGCTGGGCACAGCGCGCCGAATCGCCACCCCAACGGCAAGAATATCAATCATGACCAGATGCAAAATCCGCGAAATCATTGACAACTGCGACTCGCGAATCTCAATGTGATCGGTCTCCAAAGCCACAGTAGCGCGCTTAGCCAAAGGCGTATTGCTCGACGTAATAGCAATCACCTTAGCCCCCGCCTGCATCGCGACATCCAGCACCCGCAGCAACTCAGGCGCACGCCCCGACTTGGACACGGCAACGATCACATCACCCTTGCCAAGCAACGCAGCGGAAGCCGCCTGCATATACAGATCGCCATAGGCAATAGTCGGAATGCCAAACCGGAAAAACTTGTAATGCGCATCCTGCGCGACAATGTTCGAATTGCCGAGCCCGTAAAACTCGATCCGCCGCGCGCCGTTCAACAGATCGATCGCCTGCTCGACCTGGTCGAAATTCAAATGCTCGCGCAACTGCAAAATCGCCGACACGGTGTTGTCCAGCACCTTCGCGCCGAAGTCCGTCGCGGTATCGCCCAGGTGCACCTGGCTATGACTCACCGGAATCGTGCCGGTCAAACCCGTCGCCAGCTTCAACTTGAAATCCGACAAACCCTGGCAGCCAAGCGAACGGCAAAAGCGGATCACTGTCGGCTGACTCACGTCGGCCTTGCGCGCGATATCCACAATCGGATCGTTGATGATCGAACGCGGATGATTCAACGCGAGATCGGCCACGCGACGCTCGGCCGGCGTCAGCGCATCGCGCATCTGGCGAATCCGCTCGAACACGGCCGATGAACTGCCGCCCGCGCGGTTCGACAACTGCTCGGCGAGAATCGCGGAAACCCCCAGAAACGCCGGGTATTCCGCGGTAATCACGTAGGTCGGCACGCTCTGCAAATACGCCTCGAAGCGGCCCTTCGCCTCGAACCGTTTGCGAAACGACGAACGCGCGAAGAATTCACCGAGCCGCGGCACGACGCCGCCGCCAATATAGATGCCGCCCAATGCGCCGAGCGTCACCGCGATATTGCCGGCGAAGGTGCCGAGAATTCCGCAGAACACATCGACGGATTCGGCGGCGAGCGGCTCGCCTTCCATCGCGCGCTTGACGATCTCGATCGTGTCGACGTTCGCCGCCACACGCTTCTTGTCACGGCCCGCCAGCGCGCGGTAAATCACTTCGATACCAGGGCCCGCGGCCACGCGTTCGAACGAGACGTGCGACCACTTCTTGCGCGCGTATTGCAACACGATGTCTTCGCGTTCGTCAGACGGCGCGAACGTTGCGTGGCCGCCTTCGCTGCCGAGCGCGATCCAGCGGTCGTCGGCCGGGATCAAGCCGGACACGCCCATGCCGGTGCCTGGGCCGAGCAGGCCGATCACGCTGTTCGGACGACGCGCGCCCCCGCCCACTTGCACGCGCTGGGCATCGGTCAGACCGGGCAGCGCCATCGCCAGCGCGGTAAAGTCGTTCACGACGAGCAGCGTGTCGAAGCCGAGCGCGCGCCGCGTGGCTTCGATCGAAAAGCTCCAGTCGTGATTGGTCATGCTCACCTGATCGCCGTCGACCGGATTCGCAATCGCAATTGCCGCATGATTCACGCGGCCGATCTTGGTGTCCTTCAGGTACTTCTTGATGACTTCGGCAACGCCCGGATAGTCGGCGCACGGGTAGACCTGCACCGAGGCGATCTCGCCCGGGCTGTATTCGAGCGCGAAGCGCGCATTGGTGCCGCCGATGTCGGCGAGCAGCCTCGGTCCGTCGGCGTGCTGGCCCGCGCCCGGAACAGTCTTACTTTGCACACCAGTAGACATCGAGTCTTACTCCCTTGTCGTTTGCCAACTGCGAGATGGCATTTTTTTGTAGCGAAGCGGCGGCGGCATTCAGCACGTCCATCTTTCGCGGTCCCGCGATCAGCAAAAACAGCTGCTTCACTTCTTTCAATGCGGACAGCGACCAGCTCACGCGTGCATGCGGCGCGCTGCCTGGATGCACGGCCACGAAGCGCTCAGTCGTGGTGATCGCGTGGTCCCATTCCGGCGCATCCGCGAAAATCGACGCGGTGTGGCCGTCTTCGCCCATGCCGAGAATCGCGACGTCCGGCACCACGCTAAAGCGTGGATCCGCATTCAGCGCGGCAACGTGCGCGTTCAGTTCTTGCGTGGTGTCGACCAGCGGCCAGAACGCGGCGTGCTTCGCGGCATTCTGCAACAGCGTGTCGTGCACGAGTTGCGAATTGCTCGCGCTGTCCGTTTCCGGTACCCAGCGGTCGTCGACCAGCGTCACGGCAATGCGCGCCCAGTCGAAGGATTGCGTGGACAAGGTCTGCAGGAACGGACGCGGACTGGTGCCGCCGGACACTGCAAGCATTGCCGGGCGCGCGCCAGTATCTGGCGTGCCGGTAGCGGACGTGCCGGTAGCGGACGTGCCGGTAGCGGACATGCCGGTAACGGACGCGGCCGCCTGTGCGGCGAGCGACGCATGTAACGCGTCGCCAACCGCTTTCGCCAACGCGTCGGATTGGGCGCGTTGATCGTCGAAAGCGTGAAGCTCGATCACTTCTCCTCCGTGCTGCTTTCTTGTTAGATCTGCGGAACGTGCCGTACTGCTCTCACGCGATGCCTGCAAGCGGGGATGACTTGCAGGCGCCTTCGTGATACCGGCGCCATTCCGTTCAGTTCGTCGGTGGGCCTTACAGGCGCCGTGCCGTGCTTCGATCGGGATCGTGATCGGGCACGGTATGGCGCCGTGGTTCAGTTACTTCAATTCTCTTCTTCGAGCCAGCAGGTGTCGTGCTGCGCCAGCATCGCGCTCGCCGCGGCGGGTCCCCACGTGCCCGCGGCATACGGTTTGGGTGGCTTGTTCGACACCGCCCATTCGTTGAGGATCGGCTCGACCCAACGCCATGCCGCTTCCTGCTCATCGCGCCGCACAAAGAGCGCGAGCCGGCCGTTGATGACGTCGAGCAACAGACGCTGATACGCTTCCATCTGCCCTTCGCGGAAGAACCGGTCGAACGCGAGGTCGAGGTGGACGCTGGCAAGGTTCATCCCTTCGCCCGGCTGCTTCGCGAGACAGTAGAGGCGAATGGTTTCGTTCGGCTGCAAGCGGATCACGAGACGGTTCGCACCGCCACGCAGCGCGGATGCGCCGAGCGCCGAATGCGGCACAGCACGAAAATTCACCACGATCTCAGCCACACGATCCGCGAGGCGCTTGCCGGTGCGCAGGAAGAACGGCACGCCTGCCCAGCGCCAATTTTCGATTTCCACCTTCACGGCGACAAAGGTTTCAGTCGTGCTGTCCGGCTTCACGCCAGGCTCGGTAGCATACGCCGGCACCGCGCTGCCGCGAATCACGCCCGCATGATACTGGCCGCGCACCGCGACCTTGCCGATGTCGCGCGGATCGATCGGCTTCAACGCGCGCAGCACGCGCAGTTTTTCGTCACGTACCGAATCGGAGTCCATCGAATGCGGCGGCTCCATCGCGACGATGGAAAGCAGTTGCAGCAGATGGTTCTGCACCATGTCGCGCAACGCGCCGGTGTTGTCATAGAAGTCGCCGCGCGCTTCGACACCGAGCTCTTCCGCAATCGTGATCTGAATGCTTTCCACCCATTCACGGCGCCACAACGGTTCGAACAGCACATTGCCGAAACGCAACGCGAGCAGGTTCTGCACCGGTTCCTTACCCAGGTAGTGGTCGATCCGGTAGATCTGTTCTTCGGCGAAGATTTCGCCGACTGCATCATTAATTGCGTTGGACGACTTGAGGTCGTAGCCGAGCGGCTTTTCCAGCACGATGCGCGAATTTTCGTTGAGGCCCACTGAAGCCAGCGCGCGGCAGATCGGCACGAACAGCGACGGACCCGTGGCCAGATAGAACACCCGGATGCCGGGCCGGCCGCTCAGGGCATCGCGCAGCAGCGTGAAGTCTTCGGGGTTGCCGAGGTCGATCTTCACGAACTCGATACGCTCGAGGAAGCTCGCCCATGCTGTTTCATCCACACCGTTCTTCGACACGTGCGGCTTGACGTGCTCATTGACCCACTCAAGGTAGGCAGCCCGATCGGCCACATGCCGCGCCACCGCGACGATCTTGCCACTCTCGGCCAGCATGCCGCCTGCACGGTGCGCTTCATACAGTGCAGGCAGGATCTTGCGCATCGACAGATCGCCGGTTCCGCCGAAGAGCACGAAGGTGAAACTTGAATCGGTTTGCATGAGTCTCCGTCGATATCCTGAGAGCCGCCGTGGTGACCGAAAAAGGGCGACCGTAGTCCGATAAAATATTTTTTGACACTGAATTGTAGTTTAACTACAATCCAAATCAAGAGGTAGCGCTAATTCGATGAAAAAAGCGTGCGCTGTGGGGCTAGATGCACGTTTTCCCGAATCGGCAGGCGTCCCCTGCATGTTAACGGACATTGCGTGCGAGCACGTGCCAGCATGCCATCGGTGGACCTTACGGAAAGCTGGAGGGCTGAGCTGGTGTCAGGGTTAACGTGTGAGGCACCTCGAGTCTGCCGCGCGCGACGCGGGCAGGCAAAAATCAAAAGAGGAGACAGTCAGTTGCATCCCGAACCACTCATCTCTTGAGCTTCCAGCGGCCGGACATCGGTCCGCCGGCACATGCCTCGACGCATGCGCCCGACCGTGCTCGATCGCCCAGTGTTTTGCCTGTTTGAACCAACCACAGCACCCTGGCGACATCAGGGGCCATTTGTTTTTTGTTCAGGTGTCTGGAGGAGATAAGCAATGAAATTTCGCGCGATCATGGGCGCTTTGTGCGCCGCGGGTCTGATGTGTGGCGTCTCGGCTGTGCAAGCCGCCGAGTCGGTCGAAGTGTTGCACTGGTGGACTTCGGGCGGTGAATCGAAAGCCGTCGGCGTCCTCAAGGACGACATGACGAAGCAGGGTTACACGTGGAAGGACTTCGCGGTTGCTGGCGGCGCAGGTGCGGCTGCCATGACGGCACTCAAGACGCAGGTGATCTCGGGCAACGCGCCGAGCGCTGCGCAGATCAAGGGTCCGCTGATCCAGGACTGGGCTTCGCAAGGTGTGCTGGTACCGATCGACTCCGTCGCGGGGGACTGGAAGAAGAACCTGCCGCCGGAAATCGACAAGATCATGCACGCAGACGGTCACTACGTGGCCGCGCCGTTCTCGGTGCACCGCGTGAACTGGCTGTACATCAACAAGGCAGCGCTGGACAAGGCGGGCGGCAAGGCGCCGACCACGTGGCCTGAGTTCTTCGCCGTGGCCGACAAGATGAAGGCCGCCGGCATCCAGCCGATCGCGATGGGCGGCCAGCCGTGGCAAGACCTGACGCTGTGGGAAGACGTCGTGCTGTCGCAAGGCGCGGGCTTCTACAAGAAGGCGCTGGTTGATCTCGACGAGAAGACGCTGACGTCGGACCAGATGGTCGGCGTGTTCGACACGGTCCGCAAGATCCAGGGTTACTTCGACGCGGGCCGCACGGGCCGTGACTGGAACCTGGCAACGGCAATGGTCATCAACGGCAAGGCCGGCATGCAGTTCATGGGCGACTGGGCGAAGGGCGAATTCGCCAACGCCGGCAAGAAGTCGGGCACGGACTACGTCTGCGCCGCCGTGCCGGGCACCGAAAAGGCCTACACGTTCAACGTCGACTCGTTCGTGTTCTTCCAGCAGAAGGGCCAGAAGACCGCGACGCCGGGTCAATTGGCACTCGCCAAGACGATCATGACGCCGGACTTCCAGGAACAGTTCAGCCTGAACAAGGGCTCGATCCCGGTTCGTCTGGGCGTGTCGATGGCCAAGTTCGACGACTGCGCGAAGAAGTCGTACGCGGATGAACAGGTGGCGATCAAGTCGGGCGGCTACGTGCCTTCGCTGGCACACGGCATGGCGCAACCGGATGCTGCAGCCGGTGCGATCTCGGACGTGGTCACGAAGTTCATGAACTCGCAGCAGGATTCGAAGAGCGCGGTTGCAGCGCTCGCGAAGGCAGCGAAGACCAAGTAAGTGGTGTAAGCGAAGTGGCGCACCAGGTGGTCCCCTCGTGGGCGCCGGGTGCGCGCTTCTAATTGCTTGCAGCAGGTGCGTTACTTAGGGTGAGCGTTCGGCCCTGGTTTCATCGAGTCACACCTGTGCCGCTCCGGCCTCGCGGTTGCCATGCGTGAGCGCCCCGGCGGTACAGTTTCAGCAGGAGTCGAGTAGTGACTGCTTCTATCAGCGGAAACGGGAAAACCACGGCTTCCGTGACCCGCCGCACGTCGCCGATGGCGGCCCTTGCCGATCGTTGGATTCCGAAGCTGGTGCTCGCACCCAGCGTCGTGATCAGCCTGATCTTCGTGTATGGCTTCATCGGCATCACCGGCTTTCTGTCGCTGTCGAATTCGCGACTGATGCCACGTTATGAATTTGTCGGTCTCGATCGTTATCGAGAGCTGTTCGATAACGATGTGTTCTGGACCTCGGCCGCCAATCTCGGCTGGTTCGGGATTCCGTTCATTGGTATCTGTATCGGCCTCGGTCTGTTCCTCGCGATTCTGCTGGATCAGCAGATCCGCAACGAAGGCGCGCTGCGCGCCGTGTTCCTGTACCCGATGGCGCTGTCGTTCATCGTGACGGGTACGGCGTGGCAGTGGATCATGACGCCGAGCGTCGGCCTCGAGAAGGTGTTCCACGACTGGGGCTGGACGAGCTTCTCGTTCAGCTGGCTCGGCGACCCCGACAAGGCGATTTTCTGCGTCGTGATCGCGGCGGTGTGGCAATCCACCGGCTTCGTGATGGCGCTGTTTCTCGCGGGCCTGCGCGGTGTCGACGGTGAAATTTTCAAGGCCGCGCAGATGGACGGCGCCGGCTTGCCCACCATCTATCGCAAGATCGTGATTCCGAGCATGCGCCCGGTGTTCTTCTCCGTGTTGCTGATTCTCTGCCACATCACGATCAAGACCTTCGACCTGGTCGTCGCGTTGACGGCGGGCGGTCCGGGTACGTCTTCGTCATTGCCGGCTATTTTCATGTACACGTTTTCGTTCAATCGCGGGCAGCTGGGCGTCGGCGCGGCATCGTCGATGATGATGCTCGCTACCGTTGTGGCCGTGCTCGTGCCGCTGATGTATCTGGAATCGAGGAGCACCCGCAATGCAGCCTAAGATGACGATCAGCCGTGCCGTCATTTATGCGGCCTTGATTCTGTTCGCCCTGTATTTCCTGTTCCCGCTGTACGTGATGCTGTCCACGTCGTTCAAGGACATCGATCAGCTGCGCACCGGCAACCTGCTCACGCCGCCCACTCACTGGACCATCGACCCGTGGATCAAGGCATGGAGCGGTGCATGTACGGGCGTGCGTTGCGATGGCATGCAGCCGTTCTTCATGAACTCGGTGCGGATGGTGATTCCGGCTGTGCTGATTTCGTCGATCATCGGCGCGTTCAACGGTTATGTGCTTACGCACTGGCGGTTCCGCGGCGCGGATCCGATCTTCACGATGATCCTGGTCGGCTGTTTCATTCCGTTCCAGGCGATCCTGCTGCCGATGGCGCGCTTCGAAGGTTTTCTCGGCCTGTCGAACACGACCACCGGTCTGGTGGTGGTGCACGTGATCTACGGTATCGCCTTCACCACGATGTTCTTCCGCAACTTCTACGTGAGCATTCCGGCTGAACTCGTGAAGGCCGCGCGGATCGACGGCGCGGGTTTCTTCACGATCTTCACGAAGATTCTGATGCCGGTGTCGCTGCCGATTTTCATGGTGTGCCTGATCTGGCAATTCACGCAGATCTGGAATGACTTCCTGTTCGGGATTGTGTTCTCCGGTGTCGATTCGATGCCGATCACGGTGGCGCTGAACAACCTCGTGAACACCTCGACCGGCGTGAAGGAATACAACGTGGACATGGCCGGCGCGATCATCGCCGCCCTGCCGACCTTGCTCGTCTACATCATCGCCGGACGCTATTTCGTGCGCGGCCTGACGGCGGGCGCAGTCAAGGGATAAACCATCCGAGCGCGGTGGCGTCTTTTGCGTGAACGCATAAAGCGCCGCCGTCACCCGACAAGATGCTCCTGAGAAAACGCCGGGCCGCCCCAAGTTTTCTCAGCCCCCCTCGGGGGGCCTGGCACGAAGTGCCAGGTTTGGGGGCGCTTTCAAGCAGTACCAGAGACAAGAGGATTCACAGCATGGCAAGCCTTTCCATCCGTGACGTGTACAAGACCTACCCGAACGGGGTGCCGGTTCTGAAGGGTGTCAACATCGACATCGAAGATGGCCAGTTCCTGATTCTCGTCGGCGGCTCGGGCTGCGGGAAATCGACGCTGCTCAATATGATCGCCGGCCTCGAAACCGTGACCAAGGGCGAGATCCAGATCGACGGCAAGACGGTGAACAACCTGTCGCCGAAAGATCGCGACATTGCGATGGTGTTCCAGTCGTATGCGCTGTATCCGTCCATGACGGTACGCGAGAACATCTCGTTCGGCCTCGGGATCCGCAAGGTACCGAAGCAGGAGCAGGCGCAGATCGTCGACCGCGTGTCGAACACGCTGCAGATCACGCATCTGCTGGACCGCAAGCCGGGTCAACTCTCCGGCGGTCAGCGTCAGCGTGTGGCCATGGGCCGTGCGCTCGCGCGCGATCCGGTGATGTTCCTGTTCGACGAACCGCTGTCGAACCTCGACGCGAAGCTGCGCATCGAAATGCGTTCGGAAATCAAGCTGCTGCATCAGCGCCTCGGCACGACGATCGTCTACGTGACGCACGATCAGATCGAAGCGATGACGCTTGGCGACCGCATCGCGGTGATGAAAGACGGCATCGTCCAGCAGTTCGGCGCACCGCAAGACATCTACGACTCGCCGGCGAATCTGTTCGTGGCCGGCTTCATCGGCGCGCCGCCGATGAACTTCATCCAGGGCAAGCTGGTGGAGCAGGGTTCGGGCGTCGGCATCGAACTGGACACGGGCGTGGCGCGCGCTGTGCTGAACCTGCCGTTCGACTCCGCGAAGGTGAAGTCGCACGTGGGGAGTGAAGTGATTCTGGGCCTGCGCCCCGAGCGGATTACCGACGCGCGCGGCGCGCATGGCGACAACGCGAAGCTGCAACCGATCGAAGTCAAGGTCGACGTGATCGAGCCGACCGGACCGGACACGCTGGTGTTCGCGCAGGTCAACGGCAAGCGCATTGTGAGCCGTGTGCACCCGGCGTCCAATCCGCAGCCGCTGACGAATACGACGCTGCTGTTCGATGCGTCGAAGGCGGTGTTGTTCGATCCGTCGAATGAAGAGCGGATTGCCTGACCCTGTGGCTTTGCGCTGAGCTGTTCGAGATGAGAAAGCCCCATGCGTTGTGAGACGCATGGGGCTTTTATCATTGGCTTATGGGCAGTTTGTTTGCAACGGACCCGGCACTCGGCGCCCCTGCGGCAAGACGTCAAGCGTCCGCGATACGCAGATCGGGATTGTTGCGCGCCAGTTCGGTCACCCACTCGGTGAAGGCACGTAGCCGTGAACTCAGATTGCGGCGATGGGCGTACAGGATCGACAGCGGCGTGCTCGGGCTCGTATACTTGGTGAGGATTTCCCTGAGCGCGCCTTGTGCGATCAGATCGGCAACCATGAAGCGCGACGGCTGGATGATGCCGTGCCCGAGCGCGGCCGCGCCGATGTAGACGCTGCCGTCGTTCACTGCGAGCACGCTCTTCAGCGTGACCTTGACGATCTCGTCGCCCACCTCGTACTCGAACGGAAAGGTCTTGCCGCTGCGCGCGGAAACGTAGTTGACCGCGCGATGCTCGCCGAGCTCGTCGAGTGTGGTCGGCGTGCCGTGTTTCTCCAGATAGGCGGGCGACGCGCAGGTCACGATCCGCGCCTGGCCGATGTGTCGCGCGACCAGACTCGATTCTTCCGGCGTACCCATGCGGATCACGCAATCCACGCCGTCCTGGATCAGATCGATATTGCGATCCGCGAGGCCAAGCCGCACATCGATCTCCGGGTATTGCCGGTAGAAATCGTCGAGCGCGGGAAGCAGCAGCGCACGGGCGAGCGTGCCTGAGGTATCGACGCGAATCGTGCCGCTCGGGTTTTCGCGCTTGTTCGACAGCGACGATTCGGCATCGGTGACTTCGGCGAGAATGCGCACGCAGCGCTCGTAGAACAGCGCGCCGTCTTCGGTGACGCTGACCTGCCGCGTCGAACGGTTCAGGAGCCGCACGCCGACATGTTCTTCCAGAGCCTGAATGGTGCGGCTGACTTTGGCGCGGGGCAGGTCGAGCGATTCGGATACTTTGGTGAAGCTGTTCGCTTCAACCACACGCGTAAATATCTCCATCGCTTCGAAACGGTCCATGTTTTTGCCTTATGAATGATGGGCGGAAGTAGGTATCGAATTGAAGTGTATAGGTTGGAAATAATGTTGTGGCAAAGAGGGCCGCAGCGCCCGCGGAGCGGGCGCCTCAGCTTGCTCGCGCGTCGGCCCGCTCTTGCCTTCTTGTGTCTCGGGGCGCCGGGTTTGTCGCGTTGGGTTCAATCCCGGTCGGGCGCGCCAAGCGGGAACAGCGGGCGATACGGGCGTGCCTCGTCGACCGCGCGTGCGAACGACGGCCGGGCCAGCAGCCGCTTGCGATAGGCGAGCACGTGTGGAAACGCCGCGCCGATGCGATGCGTCCAGTCGGCATAGAACAGGAATGGCGCGGCGCCGCAATCCGCGAGGCTGAACGTATCGCCGGCCGCCCATTCGCGCTCGGCCATGACCTTGTCGAGCCAGCCGTAGGCGGTGTCGAGCATGGCGCGGGCTTCTGCCACGGCTTGCGGATCACGCTCCGGCTCGGGCCGCACGCTGTCGTACACGATCTTTTGCTGCGGCGTGGAGATGTAGTTGTCGAAGAAGCGATCCATGCTGCGTACTTCCAGCGCGGCGCGGGCATCGGCGGGCAGGAGCGGGACGGGGCCAGGATGATACAAGCCGAGATATTCGATGATGATGCTCGCCTCCATCACGGTGCGGCTCCCGTCGACCAGCACGGGAAAACGCTGGATCGGCCAGAGCGCGGCGAACTCGGCCATGATCTGCGGGTCGTCGTACGCCAGCAGGCGCAGTTCGAACGGCGTGCCGTTTTCGTACAGTGCGGTCAGGGCCTTCTGGCAGTAGGAAGAGAAGGGGTGGGCGTAGAGCTTCAAGGGCATCGTGGTCACCTGTGGCGGTTGCTAGAAGCGCCGTAGCGCAATGACGGCCGCGGGGACCGTTAACCTCACGACGAACGGAGGCTGAAGAAATCGACAGCCGGGAAAATTTTAGAAACGAAGCTCAATGAGGCAGCCGGACATCGAACCTGAACGTCGCCAGTCTCGCGAGCAGGATGAAAGCGGTGGCGATCAATACGCTATAAACCGTATCGACGTTCATGTAGTCCAGCAGCACGTACAGCCAACACCCTACAAAAGCACACGTCGCGTAGGGCCGGGAATCGCGCAGGATCAGCGGCACCTCGTTGCACAATACGTCGCGAATCACGCCGCCGAATACGCCCGCCAACACCCCCATCATCACCGACGTGAACCACGGCATCTGCGCGTCGTGTGCGATTGAGGTGCCTGAGATGCTGAACAAGCCCAGCCCGATCGCGTCGGCCACCAGCAAGACGCGCTCGGAGAGCAGGCGGGACGTCATCTTTAGCAGCGTCGGTGCGAACAACGACATTACGAAGATCGCGATCAGATAAGCCTGATGTTCGACCCAGTAGAAGGGCCGCCGCTCGAGCAGCACGTCGCGCAACGTACCGCCGCCGAAGGCCGTCGCGATTCCCACGAGGAAGGTGCCCACGGCATCGAGCCGCCGGGTCCTCGCTTCGATAAAGCCGGAAATCGCGTACGCGAAAATGGCCAGCGCCTCCATGATGGTCAGCGCCAGTGTCAGCCTCGGATGGATCACCGGGGCTCCGTCAGGATCTGGCGTGAGCCGGCAGTGCGCCCGGCTGCAACAGCACGACCACCGCACCCGCGCCGCCGTCATGCGGACGCGCCTGACAAAACGCGATTACCTCGGACTTCTGCACGAGCCATGCGCGTACTTTGCCCTTCAGTACCGGTTCTTTGCCGATCGACCCCAGGCCCTTACCGTGAATCACGCGCAAACACCGCAGGCCGCGCTTCACCGCTTCACGAATGAACTCGGCCAGCGCCTCGCGTGCTTCCTCGCGACGCATGCCGTGCAGATCGATTTGCGCCTGCACGATCCAGTCGCCGCGGCGCAGTTTTCGCACGACCTCCTGACTCACGCCGGGCCGGCAATAGGAGAGCGTTTCGTCGGTCTGGAGCAGAATCTCGGGATCGAACTCGTCGGAGATTGCTTCGTGCAACACGGCTTCTTCGTCGAGTCTGGTTTGCACGGGGAGGGGAGGCGGCGGATTGCGCGGCAAGCTCGCGCGCGGCGGGACCGCCAGCGGCGCAACGGCGCCGATCTCGCTGCGAAACAGATCGGCGTCGGCCGATGCTTCGCGCTGCGCGACGGCTGCCGCCACACGTTTGCGCTCACGCCGTTGCGCGTCGCCCTTCAACGCATCGCGCAGCGCGCCGAGGCCGGCCAGACCGGCAGCGGCCTCGATCTTCGGTTTGACGACCGGAGCGGCCGCCTCCTCCGGCGCGGGCCTGGCAACGGCACGGGCGCGCTTCGGATCGCTAGGGTGGGGCTGATTCTTCGGCATATCGGTAATACACGCAGAAAAGTAGATCGATCGCGTGACGCTTCTTGGGGCATCGGTATATGCCGCAGAGCGTCGCCACGAAGCGCCGGCGAGACGATGCGAAAAGGCGCCAATGCGACGCAAAGCGCAACGCAAAAACGCGCTTCAATAAGCAAAAAAGCCGTCGGCTTCTCAGCCGCGGCCTTCTATCAAGCAAGCGGCCGGGCCATGCCCAGCCGCCATTTTACCGTTGCGCCTTGCGTTGCCGCTTAACGATCGGCTTCCTGGCTCATTGCATGTTCGCCGGCCATCTCGTTGATGGTTTCCAGGTACCGTTGCGCGTCGAGCGCGGCCATACAGCCCGTGCCCGCGCTGGTGATCGCCTGACGATAAATGTGGTCTTGCACGTCTCCCGCCGCAAACACGCCCGGCACGCTGGTCGCCGTCGCAAAGCCATTCAGGCCGCCCTTGGTGATGATGTAGCCATTCTTCATCTCCAGTTGGCCTGCAAAAATCTCCGTGTTCGGCAAGTGGCCGATCGCGACGAAGATGCCTTGCAGCGCGATGTCCGTGGTTGCGCCGGTTTGCGTGTTCTTGATGCGCATACCGGTCACGCCGGATTGATCCCCGGTTACTTCGTCGAGCGTGCTGTTCCACTTGATCTCGACCAGGCCTTCCTTTTCCTTCGCCAGCAGACGGTCGATCAGGATCGGCTCGGCGCGGAATTTTTCGCGGCGATGGATCACCGTCACTTTTTTGGCGATGCCGGAAAGATAGAGGGCTTCCTCGACCGCGGTATTGCCGCCGCCGATCACGGCCACATGTTGTTGCTTGTAGAAGAACCCGTCGCAGGTGGCGCAGGCCGACACGCCCCTGCCCATGAATTTCTGTTCGGAGTCAAGTTTCAGGTATTGAGCCGATGCGCCGGTCGCGATGATCAGCGAGTCGCAGGTATATTCGCCCGAGTCGCCGATCAGGCGGATCGGCTTCTCATCCAGCTTGGCCGTGTGGATGTGGTCGAAAATGATTTCGGTGTTGAAGCGCTCGGCGTGGTCCAGAAAGCGCTGCATCAGTTCGGGGCCTTGCACGCCATTCGCGTCTGCAGGCCAGTTTTCGACGTCGGTGGTGGTCGTCAGCTGGCCGCCCTGGGCGAGACCCGTGATGAGGACCGGCGACAGGTTGGCGCGTGCCGCGTAGACCGCTGCCGTGTAGCCGGCGGGACCGGAGCCGAGAATCAGAACTTTGGCGTGTTTCGTGGAAGTTGCGGGCATGATCGAAATCCTTTTACGGCGCCCGGCTCGCCCATGCGAGGCCGCGCGACTTGAGCTGTAACTATAGATGGGTATCAGAGCGGCATTATAAAGGGCGGCACGCCGGCCTGCTCCATGAAGCTTTCCGATCGTGGCGATAGCGTCGCCGTGGGGCTCGGGAGCCTTTCGCGAGGCCAATTGGCTAAGTTACCGTCATTTACAGCCTCGCGTCCGACACTGCGTTTACAATAGGCCGCATCGCTGGACCCGGCAGCCGGGGCCAGGTCTGGAGCCGCCCTAGGCGCGGCTTCGGGCCGCGACTCTGGCAGCGAATCGGCCACACAAGCAACAGGATCAATGGCAAAAGCTCCCTATTCCGCGAGCGCGCAGGCATTGCCGCACCGCATGTCGCGCCTTTTCACCGAAATCCGCTGGATCTTGCAGGTCGCGCTCGGCGTGTTCCTGCTCATGGCGCTCGTCAGCTACAGCCGGCACGATCCGAGCTGGACGCACGCCGCGCAGGTCGACCACATCGCCAACTGGGCGGGCCGGGTCGGCGCGTGGACGTCTGACATCCTGCTGCTGCTGTTCGGCTTGTCCGCCTACTGGTGGATCGTGCTGCTCGGCCGTCATATCTCCGCCAATTACCGCCGTATCACCCGTCACGAGGAACCGCAGGAAGACGCGCCGCGCGATATCAGCTGGCTCGCGGACGCGTTCGCGTTCATGCTGGTGTTGCTTGCCTGCGACGGTATCGAGGCGCTGCGCATGTGGTCGCTCAAAGTGCAACTGCCGCGCGCGCCGGGCGGCGTGATCGGCGAAGCGGTCGCGCGCGGGGTGTCACATGCGCTGGGTTTCACGGGCGGCACGTTGGCGCTGCTGATCGTGCTCGGCATCGGTTTGTCGCTGTATTTCCGCTTTTCGTGGTTGTCGGTATCGGAACGGGTCGGTGAATCGATCATTTCGGCCGTGACTTTCGCCAAACTGCGCCGCGAGGCCGGCCGCGACCGTAAATTGGGCGAAGCCGCCGCCGTGAAGCGCGAAGGCAAGGTCGAAAAGGGCCGCGTGCGGATCGAGGAACACGAACCGGTCATGATCGTGCCGCCGGTCGTCACGCCGGCCAAATCGGAGCGCGTCGAGAAAGAACGGCAAGTGCCGTTGTTCACGGACCTGCCGGGCGACTCCACGTTGCCGCCGATCTCGCTGCTCGACGCGGCGCCGGCCGCGCAGGAAACCATTTCCGCCGATACGCTCGAATTCACCTCGCGTCTGATCGAGAAGAAGCTCAAGGACTTCGGCGTCGAAGTGAGCGTGGTCGCGGCCTATCCGGGCCCCGTCGTCACGCGTTACGAAATCGAGCCGGCCACTGGTGTGAAGGGCAGCCAGATCGTCGGTCTGGCGAAAGATCTCGCGCGTTCGCTGTCGCTGGTGTCGATTCGCGTGGTCGAAACGATTCCGGGCAAGAATTTCATGGCGCTGGAGTTGCCGAATCAGCGCCGCCAAACTGTGAGTCTCTCGGAGATTCTCGGCTCGGCGGTTTATGCGGACGCGGCTTCGCCGCTGACCATGGGCCTCGGCAAGGACATCGGCGGCAAGCCGGTGTGCGCCGATCTCGCGAAAATGCCGCACTTGCTGGTGGCCGGTACGACCGGTTCGGGCAAGTCGGTGGGGATCAACGCGATGATCCTGTCGCTGCTCTACAAGGCGAGCGCCGACCAGGTCCGGATGATCCTGATCGATCCGAAGATGCTCGAAATGAGCGTCTACGAAGGCATTCCGCATCTGCTGTGTCCGGTCGTGACGGACATGCGCCAGGCGGGGCATGCGCTTAATTGGGCGGTTGCCGAAATGGAGCGCCGCTACAAGCTGATGAGCAAGCTCGGCGTGCGTAACCTCGCCGGCTACAACAACAAGATCGACGAAGCCGCGAAGCGCGAAGAGAAGCTGCCGAATCCGTTCAGCCTGACGCCGGACGATCCGGAACCGCTGGCGCGTCTGCCGAACATCGTCGTCGTGATCGACGAACTCGCCGATCTGATGATGGTGGTCGGCAAGAAGGTCGAGGAGCTGATTGCGCGGATCGCGCAGAAAGCGCGCGCGGCCGGCATCCATCTGATTCTGGCCACGCAGCGTCCGTCGGTTGACGTGATCACTGGCCTGATCAAGGCCAACGTGCCGACGCGGATGGCGTTCCAGGTGTCGTCGAAGATCGACTCGCGCACGATTCTCGACCAGCAGGGCGCGGAATCGCTGCTCGGCATGGGCGACATGCTGTACCTGCCGCCGGGCAGCGGCTTGCCGGTGCGGGTGCACGGCGCGTTCGTGTCGGATGAGGAAGTGCACCGCGTCGTCGACAAGCTCAAGGAGCAGGGCGAGCCGAACTATATCGAGGGCATTCTCGAAGGCGGCGTGACGGGCGAGGGCGACGAAGGCTCCGCGGGCGCCGGGGGAACCGGCTCGGGCGATGGCGAGTCGGACCCGTTATACGACCAGGCGGTCGACGTGGTGCTGAAAAACCGCCGGGCGTCGATCTCGCTGGTGCAGCGGCATTTGCGCATCGGCTATAACCGCGCGGCGCGTTTGCTCGAGCAGATGGAGAACTCGGGCGTGGTGTCGGCGATGTCGTCGAACGGCAATCGCGAGATTCTTGCGCCGGCGCGGGAAGCGGAATAAGGCGCCACGCGGCGCTGGCGCCGCGGCGCGAAACGTGCGTGCTGGGAGCTGAGCCAAGACACGAAACGTCCCGCATAAGGCCCGTTTAAGGCTCGGCGCTTAAGCTGCTCATGAAGGCCACGGGCTCGCCCGCCGGCCACGCGGTTCAAACTAACCGCCACTGCCCCCGCAGTCGCCGTGTCGTTCGCCGGCCGTCGTGAGCGCTCAACACATTCAATCAAGGGAGAAAACACCATGCAGTTTTTCGCGCAGCAGCACGCTCGCCAGCGTGCTCAACCCCGCCGTTTCGGCCAACTCGCGCGCACGCTCGTCCGTGGCGTCGGCAGTGTGGTGATCGGCGCGTCGATGCTCGTCGCGTCGCAAGCATCCGCGAGCGGCACCGACCAACTGAAGGCGTTCGTCGCGCAAGTGCATTCCGCGCGCGGTACCTTCGTGCAGCAGGAAGTGCGCGCGCCGAGCAAGGCGCAAGGTGCGAGCGGTGTATTGTCCACGGCCGGCAAGACTGGCACGTCGAGCGGCACATTCACGTTCGCGCGTCCCGGCAAGTTCATCTGGCAGTACGAGAAGCCCTATGCACAACTGCTGCAAGCCGACGGCGACAAGCTCTACGTGTATGACAAGGATCTGAACCAGGTGACGGTGCGCACCCTCGGCGGCGCGCTCGGCGCGAGCCCGGCGGCGATCCTGTTCGGCAGCAACGACCTGGACAAGAACTTCACGCTGCGCGATGCGGGCGTGAAGGCCGGCATCGACTGGCTCGAACTGACGCCCAAGGCGAAAGACACACAGTTTCAGCGAGTCGGCATCGGCTTCAAGGATGGCAATCTTGAGGCGATGGAGCTGCATGACGTGTTCGGCAACGTGACGCTGCTAACGTTCTCGAACATTCAGAAGAACCCGCCGCTGCCGGCCGATGCATTCAAGTTCACGGTGCCGAAGGGCGCGGATGTGATCAATGGGTAGGCGCCGGCTTTGAGCTGTGCCTGACTGAAAGCCGCGCCATCGGGCGCGGCTTTTTTATTGCGCTTCGGCGGTATTCAACGAACCTCTCGCAAGCATCGCCGGAGGCAGCGTGAAGCACCATCCCGGTGTCCGCTATTCGTCTACCTCAGCGTGCGGGGCGGCGTGCGCGGCCTTCATGTCGTCGATGAACGCTTCGACGATATCCGTTCGATGCTGACGCGCCCGCGTAACCATATGGAACGCCACGCGATACCGCATCTGTGCCGGATTCAACGCGGCCAGCAAACCCTGTTTGACGAACGGCGCGGCGAAATGCCCGGGCAGATAGCCGAGATGCTGGCCCGACAGCACCAGCATCGCGACCGCTTCCATGTTGTCCGCGACGGCGGTGACGTTGTGCGGCGTGGTCGAGCTCTCCGCTTCAGGCAGCGGATAACTGCGCCACGCCCATTCGTGAGCCGCGGCTTCGGCGGGTGACACGTCTCCGGCTGAAGCGAACAGCGGATGCCCCTTCGCGCAATACGCGAACTGATCTTCGGCGAACACCTCGGTGTATTCGAGCGACGGCACGCGATGCCAGAAATAGCCGATGCCGATCTGAATCCGGCCATTCAGCAACAGCTCTTCCAGCTCGCCCGGCGAGCGCACCAGAATCGAAAAACGCACCGACTGATCGCGTGCCCGAAACCGGCCGATCGCGTCGCTGATCCGCGCGCTCGCCGATACCGGCGTGTGCCCGATCATGCCGATATCGAGCGTGCCGACCAGCTTGCGGCCGACATTGCGCGCCTGCATGCCGAAGGTATCGACGGCGGACAGCAGCGCGCGCGCTGCGTCAATGAATTGCTCGCCGCGCGCGGTCAGGCTGAAGCCGCCGCGGCCGCGTTCGCACAGCCGGTAGCCAAGGCGCGTTTCCAGCGTGGCGAGTTGTGTGCTGATGGTCGACTGGCCGACGTTCAGGGTGGCCTGGGCCGGCGAGACGCCGCCGGCGTCGACAATGGCGAGGAAGACGCGGATCAGCCGCAGGTCGAGATCGGTGAGTTGGGAGAACATACGGCAGGATACATCGCTACGAATCAATGTGAAGTTTATTCTGTTCGTATTTTAACTTGCTGGAAACTGCTCAAGAATCGAGATTCGCCCGGCAAGGTGCGCTTTTCTCGTGATGCCTCGGCCGGTTGCACGTATTTGCTTACTGCCCCTCTTTTCATTGCCGAGACACGATGAATACTTCCTCCTTCATTTCCCCCGACGCCGGTGAACGGCCGCAGCCGTTGTCCGGCAACGCCATGCCCCGTTGTGGCGGCATTGCGACGATGATGCGGTTGCCGAACGTCGGCTCGGCCGAAGGGTTCGACGCCTGCTTCGTCGGCGTGCCGTTCGATCTCGGCACCTCGAACCGCACCGGCGCGCGCTTCGGCCCGCGCCAGATCCGCAGCGAATCGGTGCTGCTGCGCCCGTACAACATGGCGACGCGCGCGGCGCCGTTCGATTCGCTGCGCGTGGCCGACCTTGGCGACGTCGCGATCAATCCATACAACCTGCACGATTCGATCAAACGCATCGAAACCGCCTACGACGAGATTCTCCAGCACGACTGCAAGCCGATCACGCTCGGCGGCGATCACACGATCGCGCTGCCGATCCTGCGCGCAATTCATCGCAAGCACGGCAAGGTTGGCCTGATTCACGTGGATGCGCACGCCGACGTCAACGACACGATGATGGGCGAGAAAATCGCGCACGGCACGCCATTCCGCCGCGCGGTGGAAGAGGGCCTGCTCGATTGCGACCGCGTCGTGCAGATCGGTCTGCGTGGCACGGGTTACGCGGCCGAAGATTTCGACTGGTGCCGCGATCAGGGCTTCGAAGTCGTGCAGGCCGAGGCGTGCTGGAACCAGTCGCTGGTGCCGCTGATGGCGCGCGTGCGTGAACGCATGGGCGATGGTCCGGTGTACATCACGTTCGACATCGACGGGATCGATCCGGCCTTTGCGCCGGGTACGGGCACACCGGAAATCGCCGGTTTGACGGTGCCGCAGGCGCTCGAAATCATTCGCGGCTCGCATGGATTAAACATCGTCGGCTGCGATCTGGTCGAGGTGGCGCCGCCGTACGATCCGTTCGGCACGACCGCGCTGCTCGGCGCGAATCTCGCGTTCGAATTGCTGTGCGTGTTGCCGGGCGTCGAGTATCGGACGTCAAAGCGGTGAAGTGGGGCTGGAACTGCGGGTGAACTGCGGGTTGAGCTGCGAGTTGAGCTGATTAAGGTTGATGACGCATGAAGAGAAAAGGCCTGCATTTGCAGGCCTTTTCCGTATCGCGGTGATGTTTGCTCCGCTTACGCGTACGCAGTCTTGCGAGTCGACACCAGCGCCAGATAACACACCGCACCAATCGCCAACGCGGGCAACGTCGCGCCCAGATTCGGCAGCCATTGATTGATCGCCTGATACGACACGATCCCGATTGCCCACGCGATAAACGCGCTCAGATGCCAGCCGCCTGAGAAGCCATAACGGCCGCGAACGTCGGCGAGCACGGCGGCTTCAATGCGACGCTTGCGCACGATGAAGTGATCCACCAGCACCACGCCGAACAGCGGCGCGAACACGGAGCCGATCAGTAGCAGGAAGTTCTGATACTTCGCCATCGGCACGAGCAAGGCGATCGCCGTGCACAGCGCACCGAATGCCGCCGACAACAACGGGACAGTGCCGCGCGTCCAGAACGTGCCGGTTGAAACCGCTGCCGAGTGGATATCCGCGAACGCGTTGTCGACCTCGTCGATCAGGATCAGCAGCAGGGCGAGGCCGCCGCCCGCTTGCGCCAGCGCACCGGTCAGGAGCGCGTCGCCACCGCCTGCCGCGAGACCATAGATCGCGCCGAGCGCGTAAAACCAGATGTTCGCAATGCCGTAACCCAGCAGCGTGCCGCGGAAGGTTTCGCCTGGGCGCCGGCCGAAGCGCGTGTAGTCGGCGATCAGCGGTAGCCATGACAGCGGCATCGCGACCACCAGATCGATCGCGCCGCCGAACGACATCTCGCCGGTTCCCGGGCGGCGCATCAGCGCGCTCAGATCGTGCTTGGCGAGCAGGTTCCACGAGAGCCACACGGCGCCGGCCAGCAGCAGCCAGATGCCCCACGTGCGCAGAAACCGGCGCACGAACGACAGCGGGCCGCTGATTGCCAGCAGTGTCGCGAGCAGGCCGAAGACGATCGTCCAGATCAGCGGCATCGAGAAACCGAAGGCCTGTTTGGCGAGCGCATCGGCGGAATCGCGCATCACGATTACCTCGAACGAGCCCCAGCCGACCAGTTGCACCGCATTCAGCACCGCCGGCACCGACGCGCCACGCACACCGAGCGTCGGGCGCAGCGACGACATCGCCGCGAGCCCCGTATCCGTGCCGATCACGCCGGCCAGCGCCAGCAATACGACACCGATCACGCTGCCGATCACGATCGCCAGCAAGGCATGCGGCAGCGACAGCCCCGGCACCAGCAGTGCGCCCGCCTGCGCGACCAGCAGGCCGATGCCGAGCGAAAACCAGAGCGCGAAAGCGTCGCCGGTGCGAAACGCGCGGCGCGCGTCGGGCACCGGCGTGAGCGGGGCGTAGGTGGAGCCGGCGTCGCCGGCGAGTGGGTCTTGTGCCATCTGGTCGTGTCCCTGTCGATGTTGCTTGCGATGTTATGTGATTTTTTCCAGGCCGGATCGGCGAGCGAGCGCACGTTGGCCGATTGGCCAGGGCGCGTTCAGGCGCGGTCACTGTCATAATGCGGGACGTTGCCCGCGCCGCCGTGCGCCGGCTTTGCCCGTCCGGCAGCACGCCGCCTTCACACGGACCGCGTCCGGAAAAGCCGAGATTATCCCCAAAACGTCATGTTTGAAGAACCCCGTGCCAATGTTCCGCTCGCCGAACGCCTGCGGCCCCGCAATATCGACGAAGTGATCGGTCAGAAGCACCTGCTTGGCCCGAACAAGCCGTTGCGGGTCGCCTTCGAATCTGGCGAAGCTCATTCGATGATCCTGTGGGGCCCGCCCGGCGTCGGCAAAACCACGCTTGCGCGGCTCATGGCCGACGCGTTTCACGCCGAGTTCATCGCGTTGTCCGCCGTGCTGTCGGGCGTGAAGGATATCCGCGAAGCGGTCGAGATGGCGCAAATTCATCGTGCCAACGGGCATCAGACGCTCGTGTTCGTCGACGAGGTACATCGCTTCAACAAAAGTCAGCAGGACGCGTTCTTACCGCACGTCGAGTCGGGGCTGTTCGTGTTCGTCGGCGCGACGACCGAGAATCCATCGTTCGAGGTGAATAGCGCGTTGCTCTCGCGAGCCGCCGTCTACGTGCTGAAAAGCCTCACCGACGAAGAGCAGCGCGAACTGCTCGATCGCGCGCAGCAAGAACTCGGCGGCCTCACGTTCACCGACGAAGCGCGCGACGCCCTGATCGGTTCCGCCGACGGCGACGGCCGCAAGCTGCTGAACAACCTCGAAATCGTCGCCCGCGCGGCTGCGCAGCAGAAGACGACCGAAATCGACGGCGCGTTGCTCGGCAGCGCGCTCGCCGAGAATCTGCGCCGTTTTGACAAAGGCGGCGACGCATTCTACGACCAGATCAGCGCGCTACATAAATCGGTGCGCGGCAGCAGCCCCGACGGCGCGCTGTACTGGTTCTGCCGCATGCTCGACGGCGGCGCCGACCCACGTTATCTCGCGCGGCGCATCGTGCGGATGGCATGGGAAGACATCGGCCTCGCCGACCCGCGCGCGGCCCGCATCGCGCTCGACGCCGCCGAAACCTACGAGCGCCTCGGCACGCCCGAAGGCGAACTGGCGCTGGCGCAGGCGATCATCTATCTGGCGGTCGCACCGAAGTCGAACGCGGGTTACAACGCGTACAACGAGGCACGCCGTTTCGTCAGCAAAGACCAGTCGCGCGGGGTGCCGGTGCATCTGCGTAACGCGCCGACCAAGCTGATGAAGGAACTTGGCTACGGTCATGAATACCGCTATGCGCACGACGAGCCCGATGCCTACGCGGCCGGCGAAACCTATCTCCCGGACAACATGCGTGATCCGCATTGGTACGAGCCGACGCCGCGCGGTCTCGAAGGCAAGATCGGCGACAAGATGGCGCGTCTGGCCGAGCTTGACGCGCAGTGGCGCAGCGAGAACAAGCCTAAAAAGGGCTGAGAGTCGTCGCTTGTGCTTCTGCGGCCGTTTCGGATGCTGTATCGCCATTGCGCGGCCCTCAACGATCTAACGCACCGGCCGCCCGTGCCGGTGCGCTAAAATCCCTGCTTCATACAACGAATACCTGCCCCATCCCATGCTCGACATTCAGCTGCTGCGCAAAGACCTTGACGGCGTCGCCAGGCGCCTCGCCGACCGCGGCTACACCCTCGACGTGGCGGCCTTTACCGCGCTCGAAGCGGAACGCCGCGACACCCAGACCCGTACCGAGGAAATGCAGGCGCGCCGCAACACTTTGTCGAAGCAGATCGGCGGGATGAAGGGGCGGGGCGAGGATACGTCGGCGCTAATGGCCGAAGTGGGTGGCATCGGCGACGAGATGAAGGCGTCGGCGGCGAGGCTGGACGATATCCAGAAGCGTCTGTCCGACCTGCTGCTCGGCGTGCCGAACCTGCCGCACGAAAGCGTGCCCCAGGGCCAGGACGAAACCGGGAACGTCGAAGTGCGCCGCTGGGGCACGCCCCGCCAGTTCGATTTCGAGGTGAAGGATCACGTCGACGTCGGCACGCCGCTCGGCCTCGATTTCGAGACCGGCGCGAAACTGTCGGGCGCGCGTTTCACGATGCTGCGTGGACAGATTGCACGGCTGCATCGCGCGCTGGCGCAGTTCATGATCGACACGCACACGCAGCACCACGGCTATACCGAGGTATACACGCCGTACATCGTGAATCCGGAGATTCTGTACGGCACCGGCCAACTGCCGAAATTCGCCGACGACATGTTCCGCGTCGAGAAGGGCGGTGACGAGAATACGGTTACGCAATATCTGATTTCGACGTCGGAAATATCGCTGACGAACACGGTGCGCGACAGCATTGTCGAAGCGGACACGCTGCCTATCAAGCTGACTGCGCATTCACCGTGCTTCCGCTCGGAAGCGGGCTCATATGGCCGCGATACGCGCGGCCTGATTCGCCAGCATCAGTTCGACAAGGTCGAAATGGTGCAGATCGTCGCGCCGGAAGCGTCGTATGACGCGCTGGAACAGATGGTCGGCCACGCTGAGACGATCCTGCAGAAGCTTGAACTGCCGTACCGGGTGATTACGCTGTGCACGGGCGACATGGGCTTTTCGGCTGCCAAGACGTATGACCTGGAAGTGTGGGTGCCTGCGCAGAATACGTATCGCGAGATTTCGAGCTGCTCGAACACGGAGTCGTTCCAGGCCCGCCGGATGCAGGCACGCTTTCGCAATGCGCAAGGCAAGCCGGAGCTGGTGCATACGCTGAACGGATCGGGTCTGGCGGTTGGCCGCACGCTCGTGGCCGTGCTGGAGAATTTCCAGAACGCGGATGGATCGGTGACGGTGCCGGCGGCGCTGCGTCCGTACCTCGGTGGCCTGGAGCGGCTGGAAGTGCCGGCGGCCTGATTGATGCCGGGTTGATGCGCGGCTGATGCCATTACCGCTTGCCGCGTCGCTTTAAAAAATTCTGGCGAAGGGCTTGGAAATCGGATTCAGCTGTTCTATAATCTTTCTCTCCCAAGCAACGACCCGCTTGGATCTGACGAAACAGTTACGTTGCTGTGAGTTGGAAGACCCGGAAAGGTGGCAGAGTGGTCGAATGCGCTGGACTCGAAATCCAGTGTACCTTTAGGGGTACCGTGAGTTCGAATCTCACCCTTTCCGCCAAATTAGAAACCCCCGCAAAGCGCAAGCCTTGCGGGGGTTTTGCTTTTGGGGCCCGTCATCGAGCCGTGTTTCACGGCTGGTCCATTCGACGCCACTGTCATTCGCTTCGATCAATTGCAGGCGATGGCTGCGCTGTTGAGTCTTGAAGAATTCGCGGAGCACTTCTGCGATCTCTCAACCGTCGCGCAGGTTTCCATTTTTGGTCTGTTCGAGGATGCACTCGCGGACAAACGCGCAACACTAACGCAGACAGTCGCGAATGAATAACCTTACTGGCTGAATCTTCCGCCCCAAAAAAGGCGGTCGATACGTGTCACCGTGCGCCACCCACAAATTGATGGGCGCGAAGGCCGACCTCGAAAGGGTCGGTTTTTTTTGTTTGCGGCAAATATCCCAAAAACATGAGCATCCGGCAATCTGCTAGGTTATCGACGGCGAATCGCAGGATGCTTCGCACCTGAACGAAATTGATGCGATTGGATGGCGTTGGAAAGTTTCGCAGCAGTCAACCATGATGTCGGGTTCCGGCGGCGGTGCGGCCAAGGCTACGGTTCCGATCTTCAATTCACCCACCAGCTAGACCGTGCCAGCCCGAATCTGGCAAATACTGCTTCATGGGCAGGCATATCGACCAAGTGAAATTGACCGCACGAAAGGCGGGACGGCTGCCATTCGAGTACCTGAAGATCACAATGTACGATGTGGTCATTACGCAGGTTGAGCCTATCGGTGGCGGCGTTTCTTGTCACGAGGAAGTACATCTATCTTTCGCAACGATGAAACACGAATACTTCGTGCAGAATGAGATGGGCGGAAGTGGCGGTGCGGTCACTGCTACGCTGTACATCAAAAACAACGCGATGAATTGACTTGGGATAAGTCGAATGCCGGTCAAATGCACCTTTGTTCTTAACAAGCAAACGACCTCTACTCTCACGTGTGAAGGAACCGCGCCGGTAGAGGCATTTTCGGGAACCGATCAAGGCCGGGACAATCCCGATGATACGGCTATGGAAAACGTTGGCCCACTCCCGAAGGGGACGTACTACCTTGTGGATCGACAGTCAGGCGGCTATCTTGGTTTTTTCTACGACATGTGGGACGCCTATGGTTTTGGTACAACCGACAGGCGCAAATGGTTCATGCTCTGGAATCCCGCGTCGGGCGATACGACCAACATCAATGGAATCAAGCGGGGTAATTTAGGTTGCACCCAATGGGAGTGCGGCGGTTGAGCGAGGGCTGCGTTACGGTTGTCCATCCATATGAATTCGACAGGCTTCAAAAATTCATCCGCACGCGCGCGGCAAGCTTGCCCGTACCCGGTACAGCCTTGCGGGCATATGGGACCGTTGAGGTCAAATGAGGAAAATCATTGTGAAGCTGAGAGCTTGCGTCGTTTTCATCGCGGCGCCGGTTATTGGTGGATTGTTTCTCTCGCACCTCCCTGATCTGATTCCATGCGGGAACGTTATCGACGTGTTTTTCCTTGTAGCGACATGCCGTATCCGGTCGATATGTTTATACGGTTTTGTCTGTCCGTCGCTGGACGCGACGACTTGGCAAACCCTGACGACATGGAAGCGCTCGCAGCGCTTTTTTATTGGATAGTCGCAACGCTACTGGTCGGTTTGCTAGTTCATCTTGGCAACCGGGCCTTACAGCGCTACCTCGCGAGAAAAAAGATGCCACCGATAGCTTACCCCGTCGCCGGCACCTAATGCCTCGCGTTGGCGTCACCTCTTCCAGACGTGCGTTGCCCAAGCTCCCATCATCGGTCGCCGCTGTTCCAAAAGGTCGGTACGGTGATAGGCCGCTTCAACCTTGTTTGCGACCTTATGCGCGAATGCTCGCTCTGCGAGGTCTTTCGCATTGTCGAAAATTGCGTTGTCGGTGCGAATGTCCGTCGACTCCCCGTCCGTACCGAACTGCCTCAACCCGACACCCCACTCAGCTGAACCGTAGCTCGCCGAAGTCGAGCGAGACCAACAGTGGTTCCGGCACCTTCTGCATGGCGTCGTCGTAAGCGTAGATTCGACGCATAGTCGGCATTCGGATGCCCTGGAACTCGCGATAATTACCCGGATAATTCGCGCCGGTCGCCCCGCCCAAAATGTCGACCGTGTAGTCGTGACGCCGCATGAGTCCATCGGGCCCGAAATGCGTAACCTGTGTTTTGGTGTGGCTCGCCACATAGTCTGGGAACGTGACTTTCAGGCGCCGCCACACTTCGGCATTTTCATGCCATGGCTCTATCTCTTCGGTTTCGAAACCGGGGTACGTGTAGAGAAATGGTGAAGTCAAATAAGTCCAGAGCGCTTCGCTTGCGAAATAGGCGACATGAAAACTGTCCCACGGCGTCTCGATCGTCTGCCCGGCAAAAAACGCTTCCGGATTCTCGCGACTTTCCACGACAACACCCGCCAGGGTTTCCAACGTCAGCCTGTCCGGTACGAACACACTGCGCCTATCCGGTGCGGTGAATGGCGTGATCGTCAGCTGTTCGGTGTGTGTTTTGATCTCGAAGAGTTTGTCGGCAAGCAGCCCCGGCTGTTGCTTCAAATGCCAGATCGCTCCGTCAATTGACAGTGGCGCTTCGAGTTTCGTAAAGCTGTTCCAGCGTTCCAGGCCGCCATGCGCGTCGATGGCAAAAGCCAACAGATCATTCATTGCCTGCTCCAAAAATAAATGACGACTTCAAACCCGGGTCCATAACAACTGTTCGGTTAGCCATTGCAGTTTTGTACGGTATGCACCATTGCCGCGGATGTCGGTACGCTTTCGTACTGGGGACGGGACGCGTCAATCATATTTTTCGAGCCAGGGTTCACCCATCACCACACGCCTCTGCACACCGATCTTTGCGCAAAAATGGAATAGACCGCCCCCGCAGACCGTTTAAACGACGTGTTCGAACAACCCGTGGCAGGCTCTCCATGAACATCCGACAACCGCATGTCATTCGATCCGCCAGCGGACTGCTGCTGATCGCGTCCGTCGCCTTGTTCGCGGCCTGTGGCGGAGGCGGAGGCGGCTCTGGCGCGAGCAGCATGTCCACGGTCGCACTCGCCGGTACGGCCGCAACCGGCAAGGCGCTCGCGAACGCGACGATCAATATCAGTTGCGCACAGGGCTCGATGTCGGTCGGCGCAGATGTGAACGGCAACTACCGGGCGACGCTCCACGCGGTGATGCCGTGCATGATCACCGCAACATCGAGCGCGACGGTGCTGCATTCAGTTGCGTTCGCCGGCGGCACGTACAACGTCACACCCGAAACCGACCTGTTACTGTCGTACGTGGCGGGGCAGCTCGGTACGAACGAGAGTGGGCTTATCGCCGGCTTCCCGGCGAGTACGCTGTTTCAGCAGACGCTGGCAAATCAGAACGATCTGCTGACCGCGCAGGCCGCTGTGGCACAGAACATTCAACAGACGTACGGTGTGGCGCTGTCCACGCCCAACTTCCTGACCACTTCATTTACTGTCGGTCAACCAGGCGTGGACAGTGATCTCGAAGCGCTCCTCGCTCGCGGTGCAATCGATGCCAACGGCGCGCCTGACGCTACCGCCCTCGCGCTTATGGCAACGATGGGAGCGGCGCATCCGATTACTGTGGCCCCAGGTGCGGGCACGGGCTCCGGCGGCACAGGCGGCACCGGAAGCCAGGGCGGCATAGGCGGAATGATGTGACCCAGCGAGACACAACCACATCATGGCCCAGGGGAGCCGTCCGAGGCGCAGCCGCGGCGACACTTCAACGAGGGACGCGATCCGTTCCCAGGCGATCCGCAGGGAGGTAGAAACTCATGACTATCCGGTTTCCAAACGAGTCCGCGGAGTACAGGGCCGCGCGCGATAACCTGCTCGAGCGGGAGATCGAATTACGCCGCAACATGGAGGCGGTGGCCGCTGCCAGGCGAGCGCTGCCGTCTGGCGGGCTTATTCTGGAGGACTACGTTTTCGAAGGTCAAGGGTCGGACGGCGTACCGGGCGATGTGAGATTGTCTGAGTTGTTTGCACCCGGCTTAGATTCGGTCGCGATCTACAGCTTCATGTTCCCCCGCGCGTCCAATGACAGACGGCCAGGGCCCGAGGCCGGCTCGACGGCGCTCCTGAAGCTCGAGGACGGCCCATGCCCATCGTGCACCGCGCTGCTTGACCAGTTCGAGGGCGCCGCGGAGCACGTCGCCCCACGTCTCAATCTCGTGACAGTCGCGAAGGCCCCTCTGCCGCGCATTCTTGCCTTTGCCCATGAGCGCGGCTGGCGGCGCCTGCGCCTGCTGTCTTCGGCGGGAAACAATTACAACCGCGACTACTTCGGTGAAACGGCGGACGGGGCACAGATGCCCATGCTGAACGTGTTCCATCGCGATGGCGGCGTGATCCGCCACTTCTGGGGCACTGAGCTCCTGTTCGCACCCGCCGATCCCGGACAGGACTGCCGCCACACCGGTACGCTCGAACCACTCTGGAACCTGTTCGACCTCACCCCCGAGGGGCGTGGATCCGACTGGGATGAGCAGTTGAGCTACTCATGCTGCGCCGCAAATAGCGTAAGGGCACCGCACGGCAACTAAATCGGTAACTTCTTCACGCCTGCAAAATCCGCCCCCTTTGCATCCATTTCCACCCCCGTTGCGTAAATCCCTCAAGGGCGCGCAACCCCCGCCACATCCCCTCGACCAAAGCGCGTCCCACGACCAGGAGACGCGCCCATGGCCCACCCCGCACCGACCTCTCCACTACCGCGCGGCTCGCGGGTCGCGGTCATCGGCGCCGGTATCTCGGGTTTAGCCAGCGCCTATCTGCTGGCGCGCAACCATCAGGTCACCTTGTTCGAATCGGCCGGCTACATGGGCGGTCACACCAACACGGTGGACGTGATGCTCGAAGGCCACACGCATCCCGTCGACACCGGTTTCCTCGTTTTCAACGACCATACCTATCCGAATCTGATCGCGCTGTTCGCCGAACTGGGCGTCGAGTCGCATCCGAGCGACATGACCTTTTCAGTCTCGCTCGATGAAGGCCGCCTGGAATGGGCCGGCACCAGCCTGAACACGGTATTCGCGCAGCGCCGCAATATGTTTTCGCCGACCTTCATCGGCATGCTGCGCGACATCATGCGTTTCAACCGCAGCGCGCAGCGGAACCTCGAAATCGCGACGCAAACGCGCGCGTCGATGGGCGAACTGCTGGCGGCCGGCGGCTACGGCGGCGCGTTCCAGCGTCACTATCTGTTGCCGATGGCCGCTGCGATCTGGTCGAGCGCGACCGCCGACATCCTCGCCTTTCCGGCCACCACCTTCCTGCGCTTTTGCCTGAACCATGCGCTGCTTCAGGTGAACCGCCGGCCGCAGTGGAGGACGGTGGCTGGAGGAGGGCGCGAGTATGTGCGCCGTATCGTCGGCACGCTCGACGACGTCCGCATCGCCACCGCGGTTAGAGGCGTGCGGCGCGATGCCGACGGCGTCGACGTCTTCACGGACAACGGCGCGGAGCGTTTCGACGCGCTCGTGCTTGCCACCCATGCGCCGACTACGCTGCGGCTGCTCGAAGACGCGGGCGAGGACGAGCGCGGCGTGCTCAGTGCGGTGCGCTACCAGCCGAACGTCGCCGTGCTGCATACGGATACGAATCTGCTGCCGCGTCGTCAGCGCGTGTGGTCGGCGTGGAATTACCTGGGAAGCCGCGGCGTCGACAGCACGCATCCGGTGTGTGTCAGCTATCTGGTCAATCAGCTCCAGCCGCTGCCGTTCAGAACGCCGCTTGTCGTCACGCTCAATCCGGTGACGCAACCCGCGCCGGGGACCGAACTGCGCCGCTTCGTCTACGACCATCCGCTGTTCGATCTGGCCGCCATCGATGCGCAGCACCGTCTGCCGTCGCTGCAAGGCAAGCGCCGCACCTGGTTCGCGGGCGCGTGGACGGGCTATGGTTTTCATGAGGACGGACTGAAGTCGGCACTGCGCGTGGCCGCCGATTTCGACGCTTCGCCGGCATGGGCCACGCTATGAATCCTGCTCGCGTTGACGTCGACATCGATCCGGCCGCGTGGCTTTTGACGGGCCAGGTGATGCACGAGCGTCTGCGGCCGAAGCATCATCGCTTCACGTATCCGGTGTTTTACGTGCGCTGTGATCTGGATCGTCTGGCGTCGCTCGATCATGGATGGTTCGGCATCGACCGGTGGCGTTTGCTGAGCCTTCACCAGTGCGATCACGGTCCGTGTGACGGCAGCGATCTTGCCACGTGGATGCGCGCGCAACTATCCGCCGCGGGCCTGGACGTGGCGAACGGCAGGATCTGGCTGCAGGCGTTTCCGCGCGTGTTCGGCTACGCGTTCAATCCGGTTAGCTTCTGGTTTTGCCACGACCGCGACGGGCAATTGCGTGCGCTGCTGGCGGAGGTGCGCAACACGTTCGGCGATCGCCACAGCTATCTGCTGAGCGCCGCTGGCAACGCGCCAATTACGGTTGAGACAGAGCTCAAATGCCGCAAAGTGCTACACGTGTCGCCATTTTGCCGCGTCGAGGGGAGTTACGAATTTCGCGTAAGAGAGACGCCGAACAGTGCGTCCGTCTCGATCGTCTACCGCGACGCCGACGGGCTCCTGATTCGCACGGCACTCGGTGGCCGTCTGAGGCCCTTGACACGTTCGACAGCACTTGCCGCGCTGATCCGTCAGCCGCTCCTGACCGTCGGCGTCGTCGCAAGAATTCATTGGCAAGCGTTGCGCCTCGCCATCAAAAGAGTGCCGTTCCATGGCAAAAAGCCTGCGCCGGGCCGCACCGCCGATGCCTCCACGGACGCATCCACCGACCATGCCGCGGCCGGTCGACCGTCCGCCGCTGCGCGCCGCATTTCGACCGATTGAGGAGATTCAGCCATGGCGCTTTCAAGAACCCTGAGCGGCCACCGGCCCGTCCCCGCGTCGGGCCGTCTGTTTCTCTCTCTGCTCGAACGGATTCAGGTGGGACATCTGGTGCTGATCACGCCCGACGGTCAGCAGCGCGTGTTCGGCGATCCGCGCGCGGCGCCGGCCGCGCGTCTGGAGTTGCGCGACTGGCGTGCCTGCGGGGCGATTCTGCGCAAAGGCGACATCGGTTTCGCCGACGCGTGGCGCTCGTTCTGGGTCGACACGCCGGATCTGGCCGCCTTGCTGCGCGTCGCCATCCGCAACGAACGCGCACTGCAACGCACCGTCTACGGCGGCTGGCTCGCCCAACTCTGGTACGGGTTGCGTCATAAACTGAGGCCCAATACACGCTCGGGCAGCCGGCGCAATATTCACGCGCACTACGACATCGGTAACGCGTTCTACGCGCAGTGGCTGGACTCGACGTTCACGTATTCAAGCGCGGTGTTTCACGGCAATTTCTATCAATCGCTCGAAGACGCGCAGCATGCGAAGTATCAACGCATCATCGATACGCTCGGTTTGCGCGAAGGCATGCGCATTCTGGAAATCGGCTGCGGGTGGGGCGGTTTTGCGATGCATGCGGCACGCCAGGGCATTCACGTGCACGGCGTAACGATCTCGCCGGCGCAGTTCGAATTCGCCGGAAAGCGTGTGAGCGAAGCGGGCTTGAGTGAGCGCGTGCACCTCGAATTGTGCGACTACCGTACGCTGACCGGCCAGTACGACGGTGTCGTATCGATCGAAATGTTCGAAGCCGTCGGCGAAAAATTCTGGCCGACGTACTTCCGCATTCTTTGCGAACGCTTACAGCCAGGCGCACGCGCGCTCGTGCAAACCATCACGATCGACGACTCGCACTTCGCAGCCTATCGCGCCACTAGCGACTTCATCCGCGAGTTCATTTTTCCGGGCGGCATGTTGCCGAGTCCGCGGCGTTTCGTCGAAGCGGCCCGGCGCGGCAAGCTCGCGGCGCACACGTCGTTGGCATTCGGGCGCGACTACGCCGAGACGCTGCGCCGCTGGCGCAGTGAGTTCGAAGCTCAGATCGAGACGATTCGCGCGCAAGGCTTCGATGAGATTTTCGTGCGGACGTGGCGGCTGTATCTGGCATATTGCGAAGCCGGTTTCGACGAAGGGCGCACAGATGTGATGCAGTTCGTGCTCGCCCCGGCGGACTGACCGCAGGCACTTGCTTGGGATAACGCAGTGAGGGCGCGCATGGAGAGCTTGCGCATGCCGGACCGTCTTCGACATGAAACTCGTTGACCGGATGCCGGCGGCTGCTTCACCCCGCCCGGAACGGTGGCCAAGGTGAAATCCCAGCCACTTGCAGCAGCAAGATCAGATTCAGTGCCAGCACGACAACCGTGCCGGTTACCGCCGCGATCGTCGTTGAACGCCGGTTCCTGTAGCGGCCCATCAAATCGCCGCGCGACGTGAACCACACGAGCGCGATCATCGGCACGGGCAGCGCAATGCTCAGCACCACCTGGCTTAGCACGAGCGCACGCGTCGCATCCAGTCCGCCGGCAACCACGACGAAGGCCGGCACCATCGTAATCAGCCGTCGGGCCCAAACAGGAATGTGAAAGCCGACAAAGCCCTGCATGATCATCTGCCCGGCCAGCGTGCCGACCACTGAACTCGACACCCCGGAAGCAATCAACGCCGCGAGAAAGAGACCCGCCGCGGCGCCACCCAGCAGCGGCGTCAGTGTGCGCCACGCGGTCTCGATGCTGGCGATCTCGGCATGGCCAGCGTGAAACGCGCTCGAGGCCATGATCACCATCGCCATGTTGATGAGCCCGGCGACACCGAGCGCGGCCACGACCTCGAGATTCGAAAACCGCAGCAGCTTCGCACGTTCGCCTTCATTGCGCGGCTTCACGCGCTTCTGCGTGAGTCCCGAATGCAGGAACAGCACATGTGGCATCACGGTCGCGCCGATGATGCCGACTGAAATCGTCAACGCATTGCTATCGGGCATGCTGGGCGTGAACGTATGTTCGACGACCGACGGCCAATGCACAGGCGCAATCAGCAACTCGGCGAGATACGACAGCCCGATCACACCGATGAGCGCCGCGATCGCCAGTTCGAGCGGGCGGAAGCCGCGCTTCTCGAACTGCAGCAAGCCATAGGTGACGGCGGCGGTGATCAGCATGCTGGGCAGCATCGGTAGATGCGTGAGCAACGAAACGCCGATTGCACCGCCGACGAACTCCGCCAGATCGGTTGCCATTGCCGCGATTTCGCTGATGCCCCACATCGCGAGCACGCAGCGGCGCGGCAGCGCCGAGCGGCATAACTCGGCGAGATTGCTGCCGGTGACAAGCCCCAGCTTGGCGGATAGAGACTGAAACAGCATGGCCACCAGGTTCGCCAACGCCACCACCCACAGCAGGGTATAGCCGTAACCGGCGCCCGCCTGGATATTGGTGGCGAAGTTGCCCGGGTCCATATACGCGATCGAGGCCACCACCGCCGGCCCGACGAACGGCAGCATCGCCCGCACGCCGCGGCGCCTTCCGGCCAGCGCCTCGCGGACGTCGAAACAGGTCTGCTCGGTGAGGGTCTGAGGCACGGCGGCCTGACTCATCGCTTCGTTCATGACTGCTCCTGTCCGTTTTCAGGCGTTCAAGGCAATGCAGATGAAGACCGGGACGGGTGAGCGCGATGGTCATCGCGGCGACCCGTTGCCGGTGCACCCGGCACGGCAGCTTGCGTGCTTCAGGCGCTCATGTTGAGCGTGCCGTTCACACCGTTCGGGAAGAAGCCGCCCTTGGTCGCCACAGAACTCGTCAGATACACGATGTTGAGTACATTGCCATAGCCGCGGCTGAACGCGAGTCCGTTGCTGTCGAGCGGCACGATGTTCGACGAACCGGCCGTCGCGCCGGTGATGCCCTGATCGTCGTGGCCGTTGTTGTCGAGGCTGTCGCGCGCGGCGGAGATCGCGTTGGCGGCCGTGTAGATGCTTGCCGTGTCGACGCCTTTCGCAAACAGCACCGTGCGTACCAGACCCGCGTGATACGCCTCCGCCGCGAGAATGCCGGCCGCCGCTTCGAGGAAGGTCTTGTTGGTGATCAGAGGCGACGCGCCCTTGTAGGCCGTCACGCCGACGTCTTCGAAGATGAAGGCGCCGAGCAGGAAGTTGTTGTCGTTCGCGTACGGATTGAAGGCGACACCCGCGCCGACAAGTCCCGCCGCCCGCGCCGCATTCGAGAAGGCCCCGCTCGGATTGGTGCCGCCGATGTCGATCGAAGGCATGGCCACGGCTGCGCTACCCAAGGCTGAGCGCAGAAAGTTGACGTGCTCGCGTTCGTCATTGGCGATCTCGTTCGCGTAGGCCTGTACCACGGGATCCTGGAACGGCACTTGCTGCCCTGGGATCACCATGCCCATCGTGCCGACGCCCGTGGTCATGCTCGCGGGCAGTCCCGAGCCCGTCGTCGCATACGTATAGAACTGCGATTCGAGGTATTCCAGATTCAGCGCGAAGTTCAGGATCTCCGCGTCAGTCGGCGCGCTGGCCGCTGATGCGCTCGATCCGGAACCGCCACCGCACGCACTGATCAGCGTACCGCCGACCAACCCCAGACCCAGGCCGCCGGCGTTGCGGAAAAACTGTCTGCGTTGCAGGCGCCGTTCAACCCGGCGGTCAAGTACCTGGATAAGCTCTGCTGATTGAGCGGATTGATTGCTGGACTTCGACATGGCGATGCTCCTCAGATGGTTCGCTGCCAATGCCGCGGACTCGCGGTGCAGATGCATGGACACGGATACTCACACGATGCACAAACGCAAGAACGCGGACGCAAAGAGGCCCCGTCCTTCTGAGAAGAACTAAACGATGCGGGCAGAAGAAGTGAGTCCTCAATCGTCTTTACGGAGCGAGTGCGCGGCCAGATGCAAAGCGCCCAAAAAATTTCCGTGTGCGCTCGCAGCATGCGATTGAACGGCCCCTGGCTGCACGACCTCGAACGCGGCCCGGTGCCGCTCGCACAGCATCCATCGAACGGCTTCGACCCGACTCGCGCAGCCCGTCCGGCGATCCTCTGTACAATTGGCCGATCGTCAACACCGATTTACCTCGACCGAATTCATGGCCATTACCTACAAGACTCCCGACGACATTGCCAAGCTGCGCATTTCCGGCCGCCTCGCGGCCGACGTACTGGCGATGATCGGCGAGCACGTCAAGGCCGGCGTCTCCACCGACGAGCTCGACGCCCTGTGCAACGACTACATTGTCAATACGCAAAAGTCGATTCCCGCAAACGTTGGCTATCTGGGATTTCCGAAAACCGTCTGCACGTCCGTCAACCAGGTGGTATGCCACGGCATTCCCAACCGCGGCGAAATCCTGAAAGACGGCGACATCGTCAATATCGACGTCGCGATCATCAAAGATGGCTATTTTGGCGACACCAGCCGCATGTATTGCGTCGGTCAGCCGAGCACGGTTGCGCGCCAGCTGATCGACACGACCTATGAAGCGATGCTGGCGGGCATCCGCGAGGTCAAGCCGGGCGCCACGCTGGGCGACGTCGGCTACGCGATCCAGAAAGTCGCGCAGCGCGACGGCTTTTCGATCGTGCGCGACTACTGCGGGCACGGCATTGGCAAGGTGTATCACGAAGACCCGCAGGTCTTGCACTACGGTCAGCCGGGGCAGGGTGTGCGCCTGAAGCCGGGCATGGTCTTCACGATCGAGCCGATGATCAACGCGGGCCGCGCCGGCACCGCGGTGCAGCGCGACGGCTGGACGGTGGTCACCAAGGACCGTTCGCTGTCGGCGCAATGGGAGCACATGGTGGTCGTGACCGAGGCGGGCTACGAGCTGCTCACGCCCTGGCCGGACGGCACCGGCGATTACGAAGCGCCTTGAACACCGCGTTGAACACAGTAGCCAGCGCGCCACACGAACCGGTTTTGCAAGACGGTGGGCGCGCGAAATGCCGCGCGATGGGTGCGCGGCTCCAGGTCCCCGGGCCTGCGCTACAGTCCGATTCAGCAAATAAGGATTTGACTCGCGCGCCGGTTCGGTTAAAGCTACGCCTTAGGGTTTCAAGGGGTTTTCGTCTGCATGAGTCCGTCATTGACCGTTCGCCGTATCGCCGCTGATCAGGGCGCCGTTTTTCGCGAACTCCGTACTGCGTCGCTGCGGGAGGCCCCCTATGCCTTCGGCGAAACGCTAGAGGACGCGTTGTCGGCGGATGCCGCCACGTTCGACGCCACCGCCGCCGAACACGCTGTTTCGTTTATCGCCACCACGTTCATCCTTTATACCGAGGGCCATCCGGCGGGACTCATCGAAGCGTATTTCGACGACTCCGCGGCGCGCCGCGCGTTCGTCTGCGAGTTGTGGGTGGCGCCGGCCGTGCGTCATCTGCGAGGCGGCGAGTTGCTGGTCGATACTGCCAGCGCGTGGCTCGCCGGCGAAGGCGCCATGGAAATCTACGCGTGGGTCGCCGACGCCAATCGCAATGCGATGCGCTTTTACGAGGCGCTCGGCTTCGGTCCGACCGGCGAGCATCGGCGCGTCTCGCGCGCGCCCGAGCAGGCCGAAAGCCTGCTGGTGCGTCACGTGCCGACCACGTCGCAGGTATTTCAGCAGTGATCCCGCGAGCGGCGCGTCAGCTTGCCGCTCACATCCCATCCGCGTCGCTACAGCGTTCATGGCCAAATCACCGCCCAGGTGAGCGGCCTGAGCGCGGCCTGAATGGCCGAGGCGTGGCCACGTCACGAGTATTCAGGCCGTGGCGGCGCGTTCTCTCGGCAAAAAAGCTCGCCGCCCGCCTGGACGCCTGTAAAATACGCAAAATTTTTTGCCGAACGCTATGTCGCCCAAGAAATCGCCCTTTTTCGAACTCCGTAGCGGCTCTGTCGACACACTCCTGTTTGTGGTCAAGACAACCGACCTCGACGCGATGCGTGCCGAACTGACCCGGCGCTTCGAGGCGACCCCCGAATTTTTCGCTAACGACGTCGTCGCGATCGACGTGCGCCGGCTCGCCGAGAGCGAACGCGTGCCGCTCGCCGACATTGCGCAACTGCTCGACAGCGTGCGCATGCGCCCGGTCGGCATCGTCGCCAACGCGCAGCAGGCATGGGCGGCCGAATCCGCGCTGCCGCTGCTCGAAGCGCGCGACCGCCGCGGCGCCACCGCGAAGTCCGCCGAAGAGGACGGCGCCACTGCCGCGGCACCGGTAGCCACCGCCGCGACGGCCACGCCGCCGACCGATCTGTTTGCAGCGGCTGCCGTCACGCCCGTCGGCGGGCTTTCGGGAAACGGCACACCGGCCACCGCCGTCGCAGTCGACCCGGCGCCTGCCGCCGAGCCCGCGCGTCTCGCCACGTCGTCGCAAACCATGGTGGTCGACAAACCGTTGCGCTCGGGCCAGCGCATCTACGCAAAGGGCGATCTGGTCGTGCTCGGTCTGGTGAGCTACGGCGCGGAAGTGATCGCGGAAGGCAACATCCACATTTACGCGCCGCTGCGCGGCCGGGCGTTGGCCGGCGTGCAGGGCAATCACGACGCGCGCATTTTTTGCACGTGTCTCGAACCGGAACTGATCTCGATCGCGGGCATCTACCGTACGACTGAGACCCCGCTGCCGGCCGACGTGCTCGGCAAGCCGGTGCAGATCTGGCTCGACGAAGAAAAACTGATGATTGAACCACTGCGGCTCACGTGATCGACGTGACGCGCGCGCTGCCCTGAACGTACACGGCAAGCGGCGTTCCACGGCAAATATGGCCGCACATAATTGACGAATTTGACGAACACAAGGTAAGGGTAATGGCAAAAATCATTGTGGTGACTTCGGGCAAGGGTGGCGTGGGCAAGACGACCACGAGCGCGAGTTTTGCATCGGCCCTCGCATTGCGGGGCAGCAAAACCGCCGTGATCGACTTCGACGTCGGCCTGCGTAACCTCGACCTCATCATGGGCTGCGAGCGCCGTGTGGTGTATGACCTGATCAACGTGATTCAGGGCGAAGCCAATCTGAACCAGGCGCTGATCAAGGACAAGAAGTGCGAGAACCTCTTTATCCTTCCGGCGTCGCAGACGCGTGACAAAGACGCGCTGACGCTGGAAGGCGTCGAGAAGATCATCAACGACCTGATCGCGATGGACTTCGAATATATCGTCTGCGATTCGCCGGCGGGTATCGAATCGGGCGCGCTGCTCGCCATGCACTTCGCCGATGAAGCGCTGATCGTGACGAACCCGGAAGTCTCGTCGGTGCGCGACTCGGATCGCATTCTCGGCATTCTGTCGTCGAAGACCAAACGCGCGATCGAAAGCAAGGAGCCGATCAAGGAACACCTGCTGATCACCCGTTACAACCCGAAGCGCGTGAGCGAAGGCGAAATGCTGTCGCTCACCGACATCCAGGAAATTTTGCGCATCGATCTGATCGGCGTGATTCCGGAATCGGAAGCGGTGCTGCATGCGTCGAACCAGGGTCTGCCGGCGGTGCACCTGGACGGTACGGATGTCGCCGAAGCTTATAAGGATGTCGTGTCGCGGTTCCTCGGCGAGCAGAAATCGCTTCGCTTCACCGATTACCAGAAGCCAGGCCTGCTGCAGCGCCTCTTCGGCACCAAGTAAGGGGAGCGCACGTAATGTCGATTCTTTCGTTTTTGCTGGGCGAGAAGAAGAAGTCCGCGTCGGTAGCGAAGGAACGCCTGCAGTTGATCATCGCGCACGAGCGCGCCGGCGGCCATGCGCCAGCCGATTACCTGCCTGCGTTGCAACGCGAACTGGTGGCCGTGATTTCGAAGTACGTGAAAATTTCCGACGACGATATACGCGTGAGTCTCGAGCGTCAGGACGACCTTGAAGTGCTCGAGGTCAAGATCGAAATACCGCAGGTTGGTTCTGCATGACGTGCCGCGCGTTCTGCTTCCGCGTTCTGCTTCGTTGCGTCGACGTGATGTGACGAGGTAGAGCGCGGCAGCGCCGCTCTCCACCGGTTCTTTCTGCTGTTCAAATCGACGCGCGGATGCGAGTTCCACGCGCTGTCTGTCTTGTTGTGCCTTTCCCTCTGCGGCGCGCCGGCGGCTGTCGTCTACTGACCTCGTCTACTGACGCGGGGCGCCTTCTTCAGCGGAAGCATCGCCGTCGATCTGATCGACCACTGCTGATCCGGCCGCTTCGACTTCGGGGACTTCCGGCACCGGCGCGGGCGCCGGATCCGGCAGCGGC
Organism: Paraburkholderia fungorum; assembly: GCF_046027605.1. GTDB lineage: Bacteria > Pseudomonadota > Gammaproteobacteria > Burkholderiales > Burkholderiaceae > Paraburkholderia > Paraburkholderia fungorum_F. Next base: position 256,790 of record NZ_JAQQEF010000005.1, on the reverse strand, counting down.
GCCATATAGCGCTGCGCCAGCGACTCATACAACGGCGGCGCGAAGAACCGCGACACCCGGCTCGCAATCAACGCGGTGGCCATCAGCGAAATCACCAGTGCGTGGCCGTCGATCATCTCCATCACGATCACGAACGACGTAATCGGCGACTGCGTGACGGCGGCCAGATAGCCGACCATCGCGAGGGCGATCAGCATGGGCAATTGCATCGAACTGAACACCATGTGCAGCAGATTGCCGAAGCCCGCGCCGATCGACAGCGACGGTGCGAAGATGCCGCCCGGGATGCCGGGCAGATACGAGCCGACCATCGAGATCATCTTTAGAAACGGATAGAACACGGAGAGGTGCTCGTGTCCTTCGAGCAGTCCGCGTGCTTCCGCATAGCCGCTGCCGAAAGTCGTGCCGCCGGAGATGAGGCCGACCACCGCAATCACGAAACCGCACAGCGCGGCGAACGCGACCGGCCGCTCACCGTGTAACTCGCGTAGCGGCGCCGGAATCCAGCGCGCGGTGTTCAGCAGCAGCCAGCCGAACACGCCGCCCGCAATACCCGTGACGATTGCCGTGAGTACGACGGCCACCGCCAGCAGATCGGGAAAATGCGCGCCGATCTGAATGGTGCCGAAATAGGTGTAGTTGCCGTTCACCCCGAGCGCGATCACACCGGCGATGATGATCGCCGTAATCAGCACACCGCTCGCGCGAGCCTCGAAGCTGCGCGTGAGTTCCTCGATCGCGAACACGATCCCCGCCAACGGCGTATTGAACGCCGCGGACAAACCCGCAGCCGCGCCCGCGAGCACCAGTTGCCGTTCGATTTGCGCGTTCGAACGCGGATACAGCCGCCGCAGATTGAACATCAGCGCCGCGCCGACCTGCACGGTCGGTCCTTCGCGGCCGATCGTGAAGCCGCCGAGAATCGCCAGAAACGACACCGCGATCTTGCCGAACAGAATCCGGAACGACAGCAGCCGCGCGCCGTATTCGCCGGGCTTGGCGTGTAGCGTGGCGATGACTTGCGGAATGCCGCTGCCTTCGGCGCCGCGGAAGAAGGTGCGCGTGAGCCAGACGGCGAGCGCCGCAACCGCGGGCGTGACGATCAGCGGTGCCCACACGTGCCGCTGCTGCATCGTGCGGAATTCGCCGTAACCCCAGTCGATCAGCCTCGCATAGAGCACCGCCACCAGGCCGACTGCGATCGCACCGAGCCAGAACACGCCGTATTGCCGCCACAGGCGTCTCGCGCGGCGCACGATGCTGGAGGAGAGAAAGGGAGATGCGGAGGACATGAGGATGCGGGTGCAAAGGGTGAAGTATAAGGCGCGGCGGATCGGTTCAACGGTGTGAAAGTATTTTGAAATGCTGTAAAAGGGCTGTCGTAACACGTGCAATGTAACGCACTGTATTGGTGATCGCCTTCGCGCTTTGCCGCCTTAGGCAAAGATTCTTTCAATCGTCGGCTAAAATGGTTTGACGTTCGAACAACTAATAGGTCCTCAATGAAGCGCGTCCTTATCGTCAAGGTCACTTCGCTCGGCGATATCGTGCAGGCACTGCCGGTCGTCGCCGACATCAAACGCGCGTTTCCCGGCGTGGAAGTGGACTGGGCAGCCGACGAAGCATTCGCCGAAGTGGTGCATTGGAGCGAGAGCGTGGACCGCGTGCTGTCCGCGCCGCTGCGCCGTTTCAAGAAAGCGCGCCATTGGGGCGATTTCAAGGCGATCGCGGCGTCGATCGCCGAATTGCGCGCCTATCGCTACGACTTCATCATCGACATTCACGGCGTCTACAAGAGCGCGATCATTGCGTTTCTGGCGCGTTCGTCGAAGCGTATCGGCTACCAGTCCCAGGATCTGGGAGAGCGGGGCGCCGCATTTGCCTACACCGGGCGTTTCGGCCCGCGTCCGCAGTGCAATGCATGGCATGGCATGCGCATCAGTGCCGGCGAGGCGCTGGGTTATGAAGTCGAAGGTCCGGCTGTCTACAATCTACGCCTGCCCGACCCGGCTGCTCCTCTGTTCGAGGCAGACAGCGCGCCGGTCGCGGCGCTGTTTCACGCTACCTCCAAAGACGACAAGAAGTGGCCGGTGCCCCATTGGGTTACGGTCGGTCGCGAGTTGGCGCAGCGCGGTTTTCGGGTGGTGTTGCCGTGGGGATCGGAAGGCGAGCGAGCGGAGGCGGAGCAGATTGCGTCCGAAGTGCCGGGCTCGACCGTGCTGCCTAAGCTGAGCGTGACCGAAATCGCGCAGATGATCGACGCGTGCGCGCTAGTGGTCGGCACCGATACCGGCTTCGTTCATCTGGCGCATGCATTGCAGAAGCGCACGGTGATGATTTTTGTGGCAACCTCGCCGTCGCATTGCGGCATCGAGGCGCCGTTCCGCTCGATCTCGATCGGTGACGGTCAATCCGTGCCGTCGATCGCCGAGGCACTCGAGGCAATCGCCTACGTGAATACGGAGCCAAGCGTCGCCGCCGTGCAGCACGGATCGGCCGCCGCCTGAACGCAGCTTCGCCGCGCGTTCGCGCAATCGTTTAGCTGATCGTTTGGCTAAAAGAAAAGAGGCGTAACGCGCAGTCGCTCAATCCAGCAAGCGCTGCCACGGAACGCCTCGAAAAACGCCCGTGTCGGGGAACTACGGGCGGAGAGGAATCGCTGCAATGAACAAACTGACTCAAGTACCGGGCGGCCACATCGAGTGACGCGCCTGGTTCTAAAGAGGCCGCCGGCCGGCGGTCGAGTTCAATGATCTCTTCATCAATGCATGCCGCGCGTGTGGCGGCGGATTCGTGTGCCGCTCATTGGCGTCCCGCCGCCGGTCGCTCATCGTGCTCAGGGTCGTTCTCTGAGTTCAGATAAGCGTCACGCATTACACACCTGTTAAATCTGTCGCTTTTCGTTGAGTGCCTAATTGGCTACACGCACTCTCTTGTGTGTGACCGTTGGCTCTTTTATCGCGCATGAACCCCGAACGCCGTGCTTACAATCGTCGCGTCGGTCCGCGCATCGGCCACGGGCTGGGCTTGTGCGGAGCGGACATGCTCAAAGCAGTATAGGCGGTGTTTTCGTCTGAAGTGAATCTCTTGTCATCGCCTTTGGGTGAAGCCGGTGTCGGGCTGCGCGACGTGTAACACGTCGGTGATCTGCCCTTACAACTAGCAACGTTCGCGCGGGGCGGGGTCGTGTTCAATCGAGTCATTCGGGAATTCGGCTCGAATGAATCTGACTCGATGGAGAACAATATGAAACGCCTAATCCTCACCCTGATCGCAGGCACGCTGCTCGCCACGGCGCTTGGAGGTTGCATCGTCGCACCGGCGCCTGGCTATTACTACGGCGGCGGTGGTTACTACCATCACGGTGGCTACTACTACCGGTAATGGCTTGCGGCGCCCATCCGGGCGCCGCCGCGTTCGGCCGCTCAGGCGAGCAGCATTTCGAAAGCGATGACCGCGGTGATGGCGGCCGCGTTGGCGGCCAGCGCTTCCACGACAATGCCCTTCCACGTCGCGGGACGAAAACGCAAGGCCAGCAGCAGCGAACACAGCAACGCCAATGCGATGATCATCACGATGTCCGCGTTGTGAAGATGAATGTTCATCAGAGCCTCCCTGCTCGCCATAGGGTTATTGATCTCGAGTATAGGCAAGTCAAAAAGACGCGCAAGGCCGGAGATTTACCAGCAAGGTGGGCAAAACGCGGGAGAACAGCGGGAGAACCGGGGGATGACCGCCGATGCGGCCGCAGCGCGCATCAAGACGCGCCTGGCGGCATCGGGGTAAAGAAGCAATCAGACCATCAATGCAGCGCGCCCGATCACATCAAGCGGGCGTCGCGCGTTTCGCGCATGCACAGCACGCCGATCATGCTGACGGCCGCGGCGATCGACACATACGCGCCCACCCACGGCAACCCGCCGTGCGCGGCCAGCACCTGCGCGATATACGGCGCGACGGACGCACCGAGAATCCCGCCGAGGTTGTACGACACACCTGCACCGGTATAGCGCACGTTGGTCGGAAACAGTTCCGGCAGCAGCGCGCCCATCGGGGCGAAGGTCACCCCCATCAGGAACAGTTCGATCACGAGGAACAGCAGCACCTGTGGGGTCTGTCCGCTGCCGAGCAACGGCGCCATCGTGAAGCCCGACAGGATCGCCGCGATGATGCCGACGATCAGCACCGGCTTGCGGCCATAACGGTCGCTCGCCCAGGCCGACAGCGGCGTGGCGAGCGCCATGAACACGACTGCGATGCACAGCATGCCGAGGAAAGTGGGCCGCGGAATATGCAGTACCGACACGCCGTACGACAGCGAAAACGTCGTGGCGTTATAGAACAGCGTGTAGCAGACCACCATCGCCAGCGCACCGAGGAGGGTCGGCAGCCAGTGCTGCGAGAGCAGCGTGGCGATCGGCACCTTCACGCGCTCCTTGCGTTCGATCGCGGCCTGGAAGGCCGGCGTCTCGGCGATTTTCAGGCGCACGTACAAGCCGAGCGCGACCAGCACCGAGCTGACGAGGAACGGCACGCGCCAGCCCCAGCTGCGGAATTGTTCGTCGCTCAAAGACAGCGCCAAAGCGAAGAACAGACCGTTGGAGGCGAGAAACCCGATCGACGGCCCCAGTTGCGGGAACATCCCGAACCAGCCGCGTTTGCCGGCCGGCGCGTTCTCGGTCGCGAGCAACGCCGCGCCGCCCCATTCGCCGCCGAGGCCGATACCCTGGCCGAAGCGCAGCACGCACAACAGGATCGGCGCGAGGCTGCCGATCGAGTCGTAGCCGGGCACGAAACCGATCAACGTGGTCGACACACCCATCACCAGCAGCGAAGCGACCAGCGTCGACTTACGGCCGATCCGGTCGCCGAAGTGACCGAAGATGAACGAGCCGATCGGCCGCGCGACGAACGCGATGCCGAACGTGACGAAAGCCGACAACGCCTGGGCGGTCGCCGAGCCGTGCGGGAAAAACACCGGTCCGATGACGAGCGCCGCGGCGGTCGCATAGACGTAGAAATCGTAGAACTCGATCGCGGTGCCGATAAAGCTCGCGAAAATGATCCGCGCGCTGCTGTTCTGCCCGGCCGCATTGGGCTGAGCCGCGGAAATCGGCGAAGTGGACATGCAGGGTCTCCTATGTCGTGGTGCCTTTGGGCGCCGTGCTTCTAAGCGGGCGGCGCGTGGTCAGGCGGCATCTTTGTTTGGATTCGTGCGCTTGCGCGCGTCTCGCAGAGGGTTGAAGTCATGCTCGGCGCGAGCGACGAAGCGACAGCTTACAACGGCAGCCGGCTGGCGTCAGCGGTCGCATGAGATTTTAGCGCTGCTTTAAAGCCGCGATGCAGCCCCTCCCGCTGCGGTTAGACGCGTTCGGACGCTGCTTTGGCGCCGGGTTCAGTCGATGGTTTGGGCTTGCGGCGAGGCGAATTCGCGCAACTGAAATTTGCCGTTGTCGTTGAACAGCCAGTCTTCGAACAATTCGATCTGGCCACGGCCGTTCAGCAATTTGCCGGGCGGCTGCGGTAATGGCGACGCGCGTCGCAAGGTGGCAAGCGCGGTGCTTTCGGCTTCGTCGTCGCCATTGGTGCGATAGACCGACGACTCCAGCACCCGGCCCTCGCGATCCACGGTGAACGACACCACCACCAGCGAGCGCAGCATCGCTTGCGGTGTGCCGTGCAATACATAGGACGGGTTGCGTTCGATGATGCGTTTGGCGACCGCGCTGCGGTACTGATCGAGCGTCGCGCTGTTGACAGCCGCTGCCGGCGTGATGATCAGCGGCCGTTGCGGCGGCGTGATGGTGCAGCCGGCCATGGCGGCGAGCGTCAGAATCGAAGCGGCCGTCAATGCCGACGTCAACGCCGACGCCGCGTGATACGCATGCGATAAAGACGCGCTCACGCGTGAGGCGAAGAAGCGTCCGGTCAAGCGGCGAAGGTGGCGCGTGCGGCTGAGCATCGTCGTGGAAAGTACAGGGACGGATCTAACTCGATGGTAGTCAAAAAGCGCCAGGTTTCAATTGTCGTTCACCCTGTATGTCAATCCCATGCCATGTGGCCCGGATCGCTTGCAGGCGATGTCCCGAGATCTTTCCAATGCCTTTCTGCTTCATGCATGAGCGGCTTCAGTCTGATGCAATCCACCTGACACAACCCGCGTTTAAACAAAGGTCCGCGCGCTAGTCCTCACATAACAGGAGTTCTAAGAGTCTTCCTATGGCGACTCGATCCTCACGTCAATAGCGTGTTTGAACGACCATCGGGCGAAGCGGCGCGGCGCGGTCATGAGCCGCGCGCGGCCGGCGCTACGCGAGCCGATCGGACCTGTCCATCCCGACAACGAGGTATCGTTTGGAACACTCTTCATTTGCGTTGACGCGCACGCAATCCCGCACGCTGGCGCATGCCGCCGGTCCCAATCTCTGTGCCGTCTACCGGATCGACGGCCGTCCCGACGCCGCACGTCTGTCCGCAGCCGTGGCGCAACTGGTCGTGCATTGCCGGCCACTCGCCTACCGCCTCGTCGAAACCGAGCAGGGCCTGCGCTGGGTCATGCGCCGCGAGGTGTGCGCGGAGCTGAACGTGATCGATCTCGACAGTCGCGATACGCGCGACGAAGCCGCCGCGCTGTCGCTGATCGACGGCCTGTGCGCGCGGGCCTTTCGCATGGATGCCGGGCTGCCGTGGGCATTTACGCTGCTGCGCGACGGTGAGCGAAGTTATCTCGTGTTCGCCTGTCATGCCGCCTTGCTCGACCGTTTTTCGCTGAAGCCGTTGTTCAATGCGCTTTCGTGGTTCTATTGCGGCGAGGCGCCTGGCGCGCCGCTCGACATCGATCAGCAAGGCCTGCTCGACGCCGAGCGCGAACTGCTGGCGAGCGACCGTTTGCAGACCGACCTCGATTTCTGGATCGGCCAGTTGGGCAATGCCTCGTTCGAATGGCATCCGCCGCGCCGGCAGAACGCGCGTGCCGACAGCAGCTTCACCGTGCGCCTCGATGCCCAAACCCGCGCTGCATTGCGCAGCCAGGCAAAAGCACTCGGCATCGCGCCGGATTTACTGATCAAGTTGTGCGTCCACGTGCTGCTGCACCGCATGACTGGCAGCCGCGCGGTGCTCACCGCGCATCACCAGCGCGGTCGCGGTCCGCGCGACGAGACGATCGGCTTCGACGAACGGCGGCGCGTTCTGAAAACCGATTTCGACGACACAATGACGCTGCGGCAGTTTCTGCGGCACGCGGCTGCGCGCGCGGAGATGGCGGATTTTCACGCCGAGCTGCCGGCTTTCGAAGTGCTGCACGATATCGAGCGGCGCGAGCCGGGTTTCGTGCGTGCGACCAATGTGGTCTGCGAGACCGACAGCTTGCCCTATGACGCGCTTACGCTCGACGCGCTGCCGATGGTCTTGCTGGCAGCGTATTCGCGCCGTTTCGCGCATGAGGAGATTGGCGTCTATCTGGATGTGCGCGAGGGGATCGCGTTGCATGTGCATAGCCGGCATCCGCAGGAGCTCGACGGCTTGCGTCTCGCCTTCGAGCATTTGACGGCTTTGCTGGCGCGCGTCGGCGAGTGTCTCGAGCAGAAGCTCGATGCGATCGATCTCTATACCCCGGCTTTGCGGCAGCGTTGCGCGCAATGGTCCGATGGCGGCCCGCTCGCGGCGCCCGCGCGCGACGTGCTCGATCTGTTCGCTCAGACAGCGCTCGAACACGCAGGGCGTCCGGCGCTCAGCGGCCCGGACGCCGTCTTCACTTACGCGCAACTGGCGCTTGCCGCCCAGCGCGTGGGCGCAGCACTCGCCACGCGTGGTCCAGCCGTGCCCGAACCCGCCGCACCGGATGGGCGGGACACGCTGATCGGCATTTGCGTCTCGCGCGGCGCGCGCATCGTGCCGGCCATGCTCGGCGTGCTCGCCAGCGGCGCGGGCTACCTGCCGCTCGATCCGCAGATGCCCGATGAGCGCTTGCGCTACATCGTCGAGGATGCGCAACTGCAAGCGGTGATTGTCGATGCGGCGACGCACGAGCGCCTGAGCGCGCTGGTCGATTGCGCACTGTATCGGCTCGACGATCTGTTGAACGCCCCGGCGGCCGAGGCAGCCGCCTCACGAGTCGCTTCACGATTTACGCCGGCCGATCCGCAACGCGCCGCCTACGTGATCTACACCTCCGGGACGACGGGCAAACCCAAAGGGGTGGTCATCGAGCGCGGCATGCTGGCGCATTTCATCGCGTCGCTGACGGGCCGCTACCGGCGTGATCAAAGCACCCGCTGGCTGCAGTTCGCGTCCGTCAATTTCGACGCCAGCGTGCTGGAGATTTTTAATCCGCTGACGCATGGCGGCCACCTGATCGTCTCACCCGAAGCGGTGCGCACCGATGCTGAAGCGCTGTCCGGGTTTCTCGACGCCGAGCGCATCACGCATGCATTCCTGCCGCCGGCGATTCTCAAGCTGCTGCCGCGGCGGGCGCTGCCGCACCTGGACACGATCTTGTGCGGCGGCGAAGCGAGCGACGACGAGACAATCCGTTTCTGGTCCGGCGTACTACGTCTGTCGAATATCTACGGGCCGACGGAGGCCACCGTGATGGCGACCGACAACACCTTTGACGGCGACAAACCGGCCAATCAACTCGGTCATCCGCTCCCCGGCTACCAGATCCATTTGCTCGATGAGGAAGGCGAAGCGGTGCCGCTCGGCGCCATCGGCGAGATCTGCATCGGCGGGGCGGCGGTCGCGCGCGGCTATCTGCTGCGGCCCGAGTTGACCGGACAGAAGTTCCGCGCCAATCCGTTCGGTCCGGGCCGTCTTTATCGTTCCGGCGACCTCGGCCGCTTCCAGCCGGACGGCGCGATCGAGTTTCTCGGCCGTAGCGATTTTCAGGTGAAGATCCGAGGTTACCGGATCGAACTCGGCGAGATCGAGGCCAGCATCGTCGAGCAGCCGGAGGTGCGCCGCGCGTATGTCGGCACGTGTGAGCGGCAAGGCGGCACGGCGCTGGTGGCCTGGTATGTCGGGGCATCGCTGGAGCCTGCCGTGCTGCGGGATCGGCTTGCGCAACGTCTCGCGCATTACATGGTGCCGGCATTCCTGTTGCAGATCGAGGCGCTGCCGCTGACGCTGAACGGCAAGATCGACCGCGCCAGATTGCCGGCGCCGCAAGCCGGTCCGGCCGACCCTGCGAAGCGCGCTTTCGACGCCTTCGAACAGGCCGTGCAACGCATCTGGTCGGAGGTGTTGGGCGTGCCGCTCGAGAGCGTTGGCGAGCACAGCCATTTCTTCCAGTTGGGTGGCCACTCGTTACTCGCCACGCTCGTGTGCAATCGCGTCAGTGCGAGCTTGCACGCCCCGGTCAAACTGAAGACGCTGTTCGAGCATCCCCAGTTCGATGCGTTCTGCGCGCGGGCACGGCAAGGTGTCGAACAAGGCGCCATGCTCCCGCCGCTCGTCGCGCGGCCAGGCGAACCCATGCCCGTGCCGGTGACCAGCCGGCTCGTGCGGATGATGCACAGCCGCACGCTCAGCAAGCCGGACGATAACGCGTACAACATCGTGATGCGGGTGGACTTCGGCGGCGCGGCCAATCCGCTGCGCTTGCACCAGGCACTCGTCGCGGTACTGACGCACAACCCGGTCTTCAACATGAGCTTCGCCGAGCGCGACGGACAATTGTGGATGCAGCCGGGCACTGCCGCTGAATCGCCGCATTGGCAAATTCCGCTGGAAAGCTGCGCTGCCTCCGCGATCGATGCGCGTATCGATGTCATGCGCGCGCTGCGCTTACCGCTTGACTGCGCGCCGCCGTGGCGCGCGCAACTGCTGATGTCCCCGCTGGAGAACCGCACCAGCCTGCTGCTCGCCATTCATCACGCGATCTTCGACGGCTGGTCGTTCAAGCTGCTGCTGGATGAACTGACGCGGCGCTACGAAGGCCAGCTGGTTTCAGCGCAACCGCTCTCGTGGTTCGACTACGGCCATTGGGCGCCGCAACTCGCGGCCTCGCCGCGCTTTGCCGCCGCGCGTGATTACTGGATGCGCAAACTCGACGCGCTCGCGTTGCGCACCGAGCTGCCGTTCGACGCGCTGCAACGCGAGCCCAACGCGAACCGCGCATTGAAGCTGCATGTGCGGCCCGACCAGATGCGGCGCCTGAAGCAGATTGCCGAGGCGCACGAGATGACTTTGCCGCCCGTGGTGTTCGCGTTGTACCTCGTCTGGCTGTGGCGCGTGAGCGGCCAGCAGCATCTGGCGTGCGCTTATCCGTATGCGGGCCGTGACGTGCCGGGCAGCGAGGGCATCCACGGGATGTTCGTCTCGATGGCGGTGCTGGTGCAGCGCATCGACACGCGGCAGGGTTTCGGCGAACTGGCGCGAGCCGTGCAGCGTCAGATGCTGGACGACCGCGATCATCTGCTCGCCACGCCTTACGACACCGATAACGCGCAGCTCGGCGCGTTGAACACGATTTTCAGTTTGCAGAACGGTATCAAACTGAATGGCCGCATTGGCGAGGCACCTTATCACGCGGAGGAATACGCTGCGCTGACGTCGAAGGTGGATCTGTCGGCGGTCTTCTATCCGCGGCCGGACGGCGGCCTGGAGGGGCGCTTCGAATACGACAGCTCGGTGCTGCATGCGGCCTCGGTCGAGCAGATGGCCGAGGTGTTCATGACGCTGTGCGACGCCGCCGGTCACCAGCCGGACGCGCTGGTCGGCGAGCTCAAGTATCTGAACGACGGGCAACACACACGGTGTTTAGGCTTCGCTTGCGGCGAGCCGCTGCCGGACGCGCCCCAGTCGATTCCCGCGCGCTTCGCCGAGGTGGTCGCGGCGAACGCCGCGCGCGTTGCGGTGCGCTGTGGCGCGGAGCAGCTCAGCTATCGCGAACTCGACGCGCTCAGCGACGCCATCGCCAACGGCCTGGCTGCCTGCATGCCGCACGGCGCGCGCATCGGTTTGAGCATGCAGAAGAGCGCCTTGCTGGTGGCGACTGTGCTGGGCGTACTCAAGGCGGGGTGCGCGTATGTGCCGCTCGATCCCGCTTATCCCGCCGAACGCTTGCGCTATTTCGTCGAGAACTGCGCGGTCGATACCGTGCTCGCCGATGAAACGAGCCGCCGTGCGCTGGAAGACGCCGGTCTCGGCCAATTGCGCATGCTCGACCCCGCGCAACTGGCAGCGCCTGCGGGCCGGCCGCGTGCCGTCGGCCCGCAGGCACTCGCCTATGTGATCCACACCTCGGGCTCGACCGGGAAGCCGAAGGGCGTGCTGGTCGAACACCATAGCGTGGTCCGGATGGTGGCCGGTGCAAGCCGCGCGCTTGACTATGCGCCGGGCAGCATCAGCACGCTGGCGGCGTCCACCAACTTCGACGCCAGCGTGCTCGATCTGTTTCTCGCCCTGCTGCACGGCGGCACGCTGATCGTGCTGCCGGAAGAGGCGCGCCGCGATCCGCGGCTGCTGCACAGCTTGCTGAAGGCGCAGCGTGTCACGCATGCATCGCTTGCACCGGTGGTCGTGCAGAACCTGCCGCGCGAGCCGCTGCCCGACTTGCAGTTGCTCGGCTTCGGCGGCGATACGCTCGACGAGCCGAGCGCCGCCTGGTGGAGCGAACACACGCGCCTCTTCAGCCTCTACGGTCCCACCGAAATCACGGTGATGGCCTCGTGCGGGCAAGTGCTGCCGGGCGGCCCGAGCCGCATCATCGGCAAGCCGCTGCCGGGTTACCGGCTCTATTTGCTCAATGCGCAGCGGCAATTGGTGCCGCCGGGGACAGTCGGTGAAATCTATATCGGCGGCGAGAATCTGGCGCGGGGCTACATCAACCAGTCGGCCATGACGATGGAGCGTTTCGTGGTCGATCCGTTTCGCGACGCGCCGTACGCCCTGATGTATCGCACCGGCGACCTCGGCCGCTTTCTCGCTGACGGCACGATCGAATATTTCGGCCGCAACGACGCGCAGATCAAGCTGCGTGGTTTTCGCATCGAACCCGGCGAAATCGAGAATTGCATCGCGGCCGCGCCGGGTGTCGCGCAGGCTGCTTGCGCGGTGTGGGGCGAGGGCGAGGCGCGCTATCTGGCCGCGTATTACGTTGCCGCGCCGGGTGACGCAGGCGCGGCGCTCGATGAGGACACGCTGCGCCGTCATGTGGGCGAGGCGTTGCCCGACTACATGGTGCCGGCGTGTTTTATCCGGCTGGACGTGCTGCCGGCATCGCCGAACGGCAAACACGATCGCAAGGCGTTGCCCGCGCCATCACGCGTAAGCGGTACGCCGCCGCGCGCGGGCGTCGAGCAACGCATCGCTGAAATCTGGCAGACGCTGCTGCGTGTTACCGGTATCGGCCGCGACGACAGTTTCTTCCGGCTCGGCGGCAACTCGATTCTGGCGGTGCGGATGCAGGGGCAATTGCGCGATGCGCTCGGTATCGAGTTTCCGATGGCTGCGTTTTATCGCTCGCCGACCATCGCCACGCTCGCGAATGGCGGTCACGAGGACATGATCGAACGCGCGATTGCCGACGCGTCGCAGCCGTTCGTTGTCGAGCATGTAGCGCCCGTTGTTTCCGACGGCGCCGAAGCGACGCCGATTCGCGCGATGCTGCTGACCGGCGCCAGCGGCTTCCTCGGTATTTACCTGCTGCACGCGTTATGCGCGCGGCTCGACAAGGTGATCTGCCTGCAACGCTGTCCGAACCCCGCGGCAGGGCGCGCTGTGTTGCAGGACAAGGCGCGCGAGGCAGGTCTGGCGATCGACTTCAGCCGTGTCGAAGTGATCCCTGCCGATCTTGCCGCGCCGCAGCTTGGACTCGACTCGCCGCGCTGGGGGCGTCTTGCTGCGGAGGTCGACGCGATCCTGCATTGCGGCGCGTTCGTGCATCACCTGCATAGCTATGAGGAGATGAAAGGGGCGAACGTCGGCGGCACCGAGGCTTTGCTGCGGCTCGCGCTGACAGAGCGGCGCAAGCCGTTCTGCTTTGTCTCGACGCTGTCGGTCGGCGAGATGCTGGCGGGTGCCGGGCACATCGACGAGCAGGTCAATGACGCCCGTCCGTTGCTGGACAACGGCTATCTGCTGACGAAGTGGGTGGGCGAGCAGCGAGTTGCGGAGTGCGCGCGCCGCTTTGGTTTGTCGGCGGTAATCGCGCGACCGGGCAATATCACCGGCGATAGCCGTACCGGCTTCAGCAACTTCGCGCACAACCATTTCTGGTTGTTCAACAAGGGCTGCTTGCAACTGGGCGCTTATCCGGAAACGGCGCAGGAAGTGGAGATGATGCCGGTCGATCTGATTGCGAGCGCGGTGACGGCGGTGGCGCTATATCCGCGTACCGGCGTGAGGGTGGCGAACCTGAACAACCCGATCGCGCTCACCCAGCGGCAGTGGTTCGATGCGCTCGCCGTCTGCGGTTTGCACGCTGAGCCGCAGGTGGCGGCCGACTGGCAACGGCGGCTGGCGGATCTCGATGCGTCGAATGGGCTGGCGCTGATTCGCGACTTTTATATCGGTGACCTGTCCGCCGCGCCGTTGCCGGTCGAGCAGCTCGGCACGTTGACGGAACTGGCGCGGCTCGGTGTGGATCTGACGGTCGACTACGGCGCGCTGATCAGGCTCTACGTGGGTTATCTGCGCGATGCGGGTTTTCTTCAGCCGTTGCCGGAGACGGCGCTGTCCTGAAGCGCTGTGAAGGGCATGCAAGCGACGGGCGGGCCCGCCCGTTCAGCTTGCGAATCGAACCCCTGCGCGCTTTGTAATAGGCTGAAATATAGGCGGTTTTCTCTTCGGCCAAAACACGCCTACACTTCGATGGCCTCTTTCGAGAGGCATCGGTGGAAGTCTTTCATTTAGCCCGCTTCGCGCGGGCTTTCTTTTTTTGCGCGACGCTTTGCGCAATCAATCCAGCCATCCAGCCATCCAGCCATTCATCCAGCTCCGAAAACGAAAAAGGCGAACCCGCCGATGAGTTCGCCTTTGTTTTCATGCTTCGTTTAATGCCCGCGGCGACGCTTGAGGTAATGTGGCCGGTCCACACGATGTACGCACGGGGCCGTTACCGGACGCGCCAACGCGCGCCAGGCCTGACCTTACTTCAACGCTTCCCGTGCGGCCTTGATCGCCGCGAGCACCTGCTCCGGCGCTGTGCCGCCCGGATGGTTGCGGCTCGCCACCGAGCCTTCGAGCGTCAGATACGAGAACACGTCTTCGCCGATCAGGTGCGCGACGTTCGGCAGTTCCTTGCGCATTTCCTCGAGCGTCAGGTCCGCCAGGTCGCAGCCGCGATCCGCGCACACGCGAACCGCGAGCGCCACCGCTTCGTGCGCGTCGCGGAACGGCAGACCGCGCTTGACCAGGTAGTCGGCGAGATCGGTTGCCGTGGAGAAGCCTTGCAACGCGGCGTCGCGCATGGCTTGTGGCTTCACCGAAATTCCGGCGACCATTTCAGCGAAGATGCGCAGCGTGTCCGCGACCGTATCGACGGTATCGAACAGCGGCTCCTTATCTTCCTGATTGTCTTTGTTGTATGCGAGCGGCTGGCCTTTCATCAAGGTCAGCAGCGCGATCAGATGGCCGTTCACGCGGCCGGTCTTGCCACGTGCGAGTTCGGGCACGTCAGGGTTCTTCTTCTGCGGCATGATCGACGAGCCGGTGCAGAAACGGTCGGCCAGATCGATGAAGCCGACGCGCGGGCTCATCCACAGCACGAGTTCTTCGGAGAAACGCGACACGTGCGTCATGATCAGCGCCGACGCTGCCGTGAATTCGATCGCGAAGTCACGATCGGACACCGCATCGAGCGAGTTTGCGCAGATGCCGTCGAAGCCGAGCGTCTTCGCCACCGCCTGACGGTCGATCGGATAGCTGGTGCCGGCGAGCGCCGCCGCGCCCAGCGGCAGGCGGTTCACACGCTTGCGGCAATCGACCATGCGTTCGGCGTCGCGCGAGAACATTTCGACGTAAGCCATCAGGTGATGACCGAACGTGACCGGCTGCGCGACTTGCAGGTGCGTGAAGCCCGGCATGATGGTCGAAGCGTTCTTCTCCGCCATGTCGAGGAGAGCCGTGCGCAATTCCGTCAGCAAGCCGCCGATGCGGTCGATTTCGCCTCGCAGCCACAGGCGGATATCCGTCGCCACCTGGTCGTTACGCGAGCGGCCCGTGTGCAGGCGCTTGCCGGCATCGCCGATCAGCGCGGTCAGGCGCGCCTCGATATTCAGGTGGACGTCTTCCAGATCGAGTTGCCACTCGAACTCGCCTCGCTCGATTTCACCCTTGATCTGCGCCATGCCGCGTTCGATCGCGGCGAGGTCGTCGGCGGCGATGATCTTCTGCGCGGCCAGCATCGAGGCGTGCGCGAGCGACCCTTCGATATCGACGAGCGCCAGACGCTTGTCGAAGAAAACCGACGACGTGTAGCGTTTGACGAGCTCCGACATCGGCTCCGAGAAGCGAGCCGACCAGGCTTCGCCTTTTTTGTGCAGTTGGGACGTCATGGTGTTGGGCAGTTGAGCGAGCGGTGAGGAGACTGACGGCGTTTGCTTAGGGTGCGGGCGCCATCGAAACGAGCGAAAGAGGGGGATTTTAACACTGGCGGCCCGCTGCAAAGACGCGGCCTGCCAGGGGGCGGTCCTTGGCGAAAGGGCCGCGGCGCTTTGAGGGCGTGATGACGAGGGGTGCCTCGTTGTGCGAGGTCCGTGCCGGGCGCACTCCAGACAGCGCATTGCCGATCCGCGCCTCGGCACTGGTATTATGCGCCGCATCGCAGGAGCGGCGGCGGTTCGGTGTGGACGACGCGACAGGCCGCCGCCACGCAAGCAGCTACTCCCGCACCAGCACCACCAGCTTCAAATCCTCGCGATGCGCGGGCTTGAAGGTGATCTGGTCGTAGACGACCCGGCCGTCGCGCGGATGGTTGAATTCGCGCCGGCCGCCTTCACGCCCGCCGACGTCCTGCGACGCCCAGAAGCGCGCGAATTCGTCGCTGGCGGCGGTCAGTGAGTCGATCAAGGCGCGTGTTGGCGCGTCGTTCAGATGGCGGATCGAGTCAGCGCGAAATTCTGCGGCAAGGCGCCGGGCGCGCGCTTCCCAGTCAAAAATCAACTCGCGCGCGGCCGGCTCGGTGAAGGTGTAGCGCAGCAGATTGCGGTCGTGCGTGCCGTCCAGCCAGCCGACGAACAGGTCGGCGGCGCGCGCGTTCCACGCCAGCGCATTCCACTGCCGGTCGAGCACGTAAGCCGGTGCGTCCACGAGCTGCACGGTTTCAAGCAGCGTGGCGGGCGCGTCGGCGGCGGCTGGATCGGGCTCGGCCGGGTCGCGCTGCGCGGCCAGTTCGAACAGATACGCCCGCTCGGCGCGCGACAGCTGCAGCGCGACGGCGATCCGCGCCAGCGCGTCCGCGGAGGCGGAGACCGGCCGGCCTTGTTCGATCCACGTGTACCAGGTCGGGCTCACGCCGCACAACTGCGCGACTTCCTCGCGCCGCAAGCCGGGTGTCCGGCGGCGCGGGCCGGGCGGCAGGCCGAGCGCTTGCGGCGAGAGCCGTTCGCGATGCGCACGGATGAAATCGCCCAGTGCGCGGGCGGGCGTGGCGTCGAGCGGCGGCGGATTGTCGGCGGGAGACGGCGTGGTCATTCTGGTCGGGCAGCGGTTGGGAAGGTGTCGGGGTAGTGCTATCGATACCAGAATAATTGCTTAACTTGTACTGGTACACGGCGGCCTCTATTGTAACGGCTGGAACGGCGCAGTGCCCGTCCCGCCCAGTCCGGGCCCAACCCTACAGAGACAAACCGGAGCTCCCCATGAAGCATCACGATCAGGTCGCCGACGCTTTCGGCTCGACCGCCGCCGCGTATTTGACGAGTCAGACGCACGCCACCGGCGCCGATCTGCAGACGCTGGCCGAATCGATCGCCGCGACGCCGGGCGCGAAGGTGCTCGATATGGGCTGCGGCGCGGGCCACGCGAGTTTCGCGGTGGCGCCGCACGCAAAAGAAGTGGTCGCCTACGACATCGCGCCGCAAATGCTGGCAACGGTCGACGGCGCGGCGAAGGATCGCGGCCTGACCAACATCCGCACGCAGCAGGGTGCCGCCGAAACGCTGCCGTTCGACGATCATTCGTTCGACTGGATCATCAGCCGGATGAGCGCGCACCATTGGCACGATGTGCCGCTGGCGCTCGCCGAAGTACGCCGGGTGTTGAAGCCGGGCGGCAAAGTGCTGTTCATCGACATCGCCGGCGCGGATCATCCATTGCTCGACACGCATATTCAGGCAGTCGAAGTATTGCGCGACGGCTCGCATATTCGCGACTACCGCGCCGACGAATGGATTGCCTTATTCGAAGCGGCGGGTTTCAAGGCGTCGATTCGCGAGCGTTGGCGCATCGACATCGAGTTCAGCGCGTGGGTGGCGCGTATGCGCACGCCGGAGCCGCGCGTGGTGGCGATCCGCTCGCTGTGGAGCAACGCGCCGGATGAGGTGCGCCAGTATTTCGACGTGCAGGAAGACGGCTCGTTCCAGCTCGACGCGCTGATGGTGGAGGCGCGGTAAACCTGTGCGGAAACGTGTGGGCGCCGATGCATTGGGCGCCCGATGTGGCAGAACGACCCATGTGGTCATCCCGGAAAAGATACGGCGCCTGGGCGTGATACGCTGCGGATTGCTAAGCAATCCGGAGGTGCGAAGATGCAGCGGCTGATCTTTTTTGGGGCGGTCGCAATTGCGCTGCCCGGTATCACGTCGGCGCAGGGCAGTGGGGTCAATAGCGACTCTCTCTACAAAGACTATAACGGCTATCCGTACAACAACACCTTGTCGCGCTCGCTGTCGTCCGATCCGGTTCCTGATTCAAACAACTCAGCCGGCGCGCCGTTTACCATCACCACGCCGGGCTCCAATGTGAACATGTCACGGCAAGCGCGGCGTGATCTTGACTCGCGCATCCAGTTCGAAAACGCGGAGCGCGACAAGCGGGTTCAGGCATGGCGCGAGCCGCCGCTCAAATTCAACATTCCCACGCCCCAAATGCCGAAGCCGGGCACGGCGAAATAATCCGCGCTCGGCTTCGTCGGTATAGCGGCCAGTTCGGCCGCTGTTTAACCCGCGGTTAATTAACCCGTATTGCGCAAACCCGCCGCAATCCCGTTGATGCTCAAATGAATCCCGCGCCGCACGCGCGCATTGGTATCGCCCGCACGGTGACGCTTGAGCAACTCCACCTGCAAGTGATTCAACGGGTCGAGGTACGGGAAGCGGTTCTTGATCGAACGCGCGAGCAGCGGATTTTCCGCGAGCCGTTCGCTCTTGCCGGTGATCTCCGACAACACCTTCGACGTGCGCTCCCATTCCGCGACGATCCGCTCGAACACGTGCTTGCGCAGCTTCTTGTCCGACACGAGCTGTGCGTAGCGCGAGGCGACCGCGAGGTCGGTCTTCGCCAGCACCATGTCCATGTTGGAAAGCAGGTTCGAGAAGAACGGCCAGGTCTTGTGCATCTTCTTGAGCAGTGCAAGACGGCGAGTGCGCTCGGCATCGCTCGGCGCGCTATCCAGATGCGCGGCCACCGCGCTGCCGAAACCGTACCAGCCGGTCAGCAGCAAACGGCATTGACCCCACGAGAAGCCCCACGGAATCGCGCGCAGATCTTCGATCTTGCGTTGCTTCGGGTCCTGCAGTTTGCGCGAAGCCGGACGGCTGCCGATGTTCAACTCGGCGATCTCCGAGATCGGTGTCGACTCGAAAAAATACTCCTTGAAGCCGGGCGTTTCGTAGACCAGCGCGCGATACGACGCCATCGCCGCGTCGGACAATTGCTGCATCGTCTCTTCGAAGACGGGCAGCTGCTCGGGCGCATTGCCATGCGGCAGCAACGAGGCTTCCAGGGTGGCGGCCACCACGGTTTCCAGATTGCGCCGGCCGATCTCCGGATTGCCGAACTTGCTGGCAATCACTTCGCCTTGCTCGGTCAAGCGGATCTGGCCGTCGACGGTGCCCGGCGGCTGCGACAGAATGGCCTGATAAGTCGGGCCACCGCCACGGCCAACCGTGCCTCCGCGTCCATGGAACAGGCGCAGGGTCACGCCGCGCTGATTGAAGAGCGACACCAGCGCAAGCTCGGCGCGATACAGCTCCCAGTTCGAGGTCAGGAAGCCGCCGTCCTTGTTGCTGTCCGAATAGCCGAGCATCACTTCCTGCTCGTTGCCCTGATGTTCGATCAGCGCATCGACACCCGGCAGCGCGATCAGATCGCGCATGATGTGCGGCGCGTTGCGCAAGTCGGGGATCGTCTCGAACAGCGGAATCACCATCAGGCCCGCTCGCGCCGGATCGTTGGCATCGCCGAGACGGCCGTGAAGCAAACCGGTTTCCTTCTGCAGCAACATCACTTCGACCAGATCGCTGACGGTCTCCGTGTGCGAAATGATGTAGTTGCGCACCGCGCGCGCGCCGAACTTCTCGCGCGTGACGCGGGCCTCTTCGAGCACGCCGAGTTCGCTCTTCACGAGATCGGAGTACTCGGCGTACGGCAGACGCAACGCGCGCGGCTGCGAAAGTTCGGCGAGCAGCACCTTGAGCTTGTCTTCTTCGGAGAGCGACGCGTAGTCCGCTTCGACGCCCGCGCGGTTCAGCAACTCGGCGATCACCGCTTCATGGATGTCCGAGCTTTGGCGCAAGTCGATACTCGCCAGATGGAAGCCGAACACTTCGGCGGCGCGCGCGAGCGGCGACAGGCGCGGTGCCGCGAGCGGCGCGCCATGATGCTCGGCGAGCGAATCGATCAGCACGTGCAGGTCGCGCACGAATTCGTCGGCGTCGCCGTACGGCTTGGCGCGGATCGGCGCCGCGCCGCGGCCCGCGCTGCGCACTGGCACGCTGCCTTCGCCGAGACGCACGCGCGCACTTGCCGCGAGCCGCGTGTACATGCCGATCAAGGCGCGCCGGTATGGCTCGTCCGTACGGTGCGGCGACTGGTCGGGCGAAGCGGCCGCGAGCTCTTTCAACGCGTCGCTTGCGCCGGCCAGCAGGTTCGACACCGACAACTCGGCGCCCAGCTTGTGCACCTGCTCCATATAGTGTTCGAAGATCACCGCGGCCTGGCGGGTGATCGCGTGTTCGAGCGTTTCGGCCGTGACGTTCGGATTGCCGTCGCGGTCACCGCCGATCCAGCTGCCCATCTGGAAGAACGGCGGCAGGCGCGCGGCGAGGCCGTGCTCGGCGAGCGCTTCCTCGATGTCGGCGTAAAGCGCCGGAATTTCTTCGAGGAAGGTCGCGCGGTAATACGACAGCGCGTTTTCGATTTCATCGCCCACCGTCAGCCGCGAGTCCCGCAGCATCCGGGTTTGCCACAGCGACGTGACACTTGCGCGCAGCATCGCTTCGTTATGCGCGCGTTCGCGGTTGGTCAATTGCTGATCGCGTTCGGCCAGCAGGCGCGCGACGTCGTGTTGTGCGTCGAGAATGCTCTTGCGCTGCACTTCGGTTGGGTGGGCGGTCAGGACCGGCACGATCAGCGCGTCGTTGAAGAACTGCTGCAGGACCGGCGTCGCGGCGGCGCCCGCCTCGACCAGCCGTTCGAGTGCATGCGCCATGGTGCCCGGTTGCGAGGTCGACCCGGCCAGCGCGTGAATCCGGTGACGGCGATTGCGGTGGCGGTCTTCAGCGATATTCGCAAGGTGCGAGAAGTAGCTGAACGCGCGCACCACGCTGACCGTTTGCTCGGGGCTCAGCGAGCGCAGTTTCTTCTCGAGCGTTTGCGCGGCGGCGCTGTCGTCCTCGCGGCGAAAGCGCACAGCGGTCTGGCGGATCGTCTCCACGACGTCGAACACCGCGTCGCCTTCCTGTTCGCGCAACACGTCGCCGAGCAGGCGTCCCAGATAACGGATGTCCTGGAACAGCGGGTGGTCCTTGTCCTCACGGGTGCGGCCGCTGCTTTTCGACGCCGGCACGACCGTATCCGGCGAAACGGTTTGCAGCCTGGGCGCGTTCGCGGTTTGCGGCGCGGCCGTTTTGTTCGCGACGACCTTGATCTTCGGGGATTTGGCTTTGGCCGGCTTCACCGCTTGAGCGGCGTTCGCGGCTTGCGCTGCCTTGGATGTCTTGACGGCCTTCACTGTCTTCATCGTCTTTTCCGTTTTGGTGGCCGCGGAGGTTTTGGCGGACTTCGCGGCTTTGGCGACGTGTGCGGCCTGGCTTGCCTTGGCCCCTTTGCCGGCACGTTTGGCCGGTGTGGACTGGGCAGCCGTTGCGGCGGACGCAGAAGCGGCGGGCGCCGCGGCGGCGTCGGCCGCTTGAGCGTTGGGCGATGCAGTGTTGCGGCGGGCAGGGCGCGCCGATCCGGAAGACGTCACGATGGGTTTCCTCAGGGAAGCCAGGGTCTGTTGAGTGATGAACTGCTACTGCGGAACTGCACTATGAGTTGCAACGTGAACTGCAAGGAACCAGCACAAAGCGGTACGCGCCGATGGCACCACGCCGGAGAGGATGGCCGCGCGCGCATTTGCACACAGCGCACAAAGCGCTTGAGGCGCACGGCGTGCATTGCATGCGCCATGGGCACACGAAGCACGTTGCACCGCATTGCATCATCCCGCATGCCGTGCCCCGGTGCGCGAACGACCGTGCGTGAACCGGCTGGAATGCGGCATGCGCGCGCGCCGCGCGCGAGGCTCGTCTCCTCCATCGATACCGCGTCAGCACGGCGCGGCGCTGTGCCTTGAGACACAGGGTCGCGTGCTAACATTGATTGTTATTACATCCCATCATTCGATCAGCAAGCCAATGAACACCGAGACGTTTTCTGCGCCACCTCACACGCTTGTGATTGCGTCGCGAGAAAGCCGCCTTGCCATGTGGCAGGCGGAGCATGTGCAATGTGCGCTGCACAAATTATATCCATCTTGTGACGTAAAAATCCTCGGAATGACGACACGCGGCGATCAAATTCTCGATCGCACTTTGTCGAAGGTGGGCGGTAAGGGCCTCTTCGTCAAAGAGCTGGAAGCCGCGCTGGCCGATGGCCGCGCCGACCTGGCCGTGCACTCGCTCAAAGACGTGCCGATGGAATTGCCGGCGGGCTTTGCGTTGTCCACCATCATGGAGCGTGAGGATCCACGCGACGCAATGGTGTCCAACGACTACGACTCGCTTGCCGCGTTGCCGGCCGGCGCCGTGGTCGGCACCTCCAGCCTGCGCCGCGAGGCCATGCTGCGCATGCGTTACCCGCATCTCGTGGTGCGGCCGTTGCGCGGCAATCTGGACACACGTCTGGCGAAACTCGATCGCGGCGACTACGCGGCGATCATTCTGGCGGCAGCCGGCTTGAAGCGGTTGGGTCTCGGCGAGCGCATCCGCGCGCTGCTCGATCCCGAAGACAGCTTGCCCGCAGCCGGTCAGGGCGCGCTCGGCATCGAGATTCGCGCCGACCGGGCGGAGCTCGCGGCATGGCTTGCGCCGCTGCATCACGAGCATACGGCGGCGGCCGTTGAAGCCGAGCGGATGGTCTCGCGCGCCCTCGGCGGCAGTTGCGAAGTGCCGCTCGCGGCATATGCGCATTGGCACGACGGCGCACTGCATCTGCGCGGCATCGTCGCCACGCCCGATGGGCAGCGTATCCTCAGCGCGCAGGCGTCCGCGCCGGCGCCCACCGTCGAACGTGCGGTCGCGCTTGGCCAGGAAGTGGCGAGCGCGCTCGAACAGCAAGGCGCGATGGACATCGTCCGCGCGTTGAGCACGGCCAGCGGTCCCGCGGCAGAGGCCGGGGCCAAGGCGGCCGACGGCGGGCCGGACAGCGCGGCGCCTCGCGAGTGATGGCGGCCGATATCCCGGGCAACGCATCCTCATCCGTCGGCAAGGCGGCGTTCACGGTCGTGATTACGCGACCGGCCGGTCAGTCGAACGAATTGATTGCGCAACTCGCGGCGGCAGGTGTCGCCGTGCTCGACTTTCCGTTAATCGACATCGCGCCTGTCGCTGACGACGCGCCGTTGCGTGCGGCGCTGGCTGCTCTGGAGCGCTATGCGCTGGTGGTGTTCGTCTCGCCCAATGCGGTCGATCACGCGTTTGCCCGCAGCAACGCGATCTGGCCGCACGCGCTGCCGATCGGCGTAGTCGGGCCGGGCAGTGTGCAGGCGCTGGTGCGCCATGGCGTCACGGCGCCGGCATACAACGTCATCAGCCCGCCGTCCGTACCCGACGACGACACCGGGCGCTTCGATTCCGAAGGCCTGTTCGCGGCGCTCGATAGCGCGCTCGGCGCGAGCACGCTGGAAGGCAAGCGCGTGCTGATCGTGCGCGGCGACGGCGGCCGCGAATGGCTGGCCGATCGCTTGCGCGAAGCGGGCGCCGAAGTCGAAACGGTTGCGGCCTATCGGCGCCTCGTGCCGGAACCGTCGATCGGCGGCTGGGCGCGCGTGCACACGTTGCTCGCAGGTGAGCCGCATGCCTGGTTGCTGACCAGTTCGGAAGGCGTGCGCAATCTGCACGAACTCGCGCAAGACCATCTGACCGCCGACGAAATCGCTCAACTGAAGCGCGCCGCCCTGGTCACGCCGCATCCCCGTATCGCGCAGACCGCGCGGGCATTGGGTTTTGATAGCATTACGGTGTCCGGCGCGGGCGATGATCGCATTGTCCGCGCCTTGCTAGCCGCCGTCCCGACCGTAGTTCAACCGGTACCGTCCAATCCGGCTCATTCACCGGCTAAATCACGCATGACTGAAACGAACGCATCCACGAACGCTTCACCCCAGCCGGCCGCGACCTCTGCGTTGCCGCCGAATCAACCCTTCACGCCCTACGAAGCGCAGCAAAAGCGCCGCAGCGCGAGCGGACCGCTGCTGTGGTTTGTCGTCGTGATCATCGCGTGCGCGGCGGGGGTGGGCGGCTATGCGCTCAATCGCAAGGTGGAGCGCACCGAGCAGCAGCTCGTGCAACGCCAGCAAGCCAACGACGCGCAGACCAACGATCTGCGCGTCAAGACCGATCAGGCGCTGGCCACGGTGCATCAATCGGACTCGCAGGTCGCGCAACTCGAAGGCAAGCTCGCCGACGCGCAAAGCGCGCAGCAAGCGCTGCAACAGCAATACGCCGATCTCGCGCGCAATCGCGACGACTGGACGATGGCTGAAGTCGGCCAGATGCTGTCGGCCGCGAGCCAGCAATTGCAGCTCACCGGCAATACGCAACTTGCGCTGTTCGCGCTGCAAAGCGCGGACACGCGGCTCGCCGCGTCGGATAGCCCGCAGGCGGTGGCCGTGCGCAAGGCGATCGCGCAAGACATCGACAAACTGAAGGCCGCGCCCTCCACGGATCTGACGGGTATGGCGATCAAGCTCGACAACGCGATCGACCAGGTCGACAACTTGCCGCTCTCCGGCGAGGCACCGATCGCCCACGCCACGCCGAAGGCGGCCACCTGGGCCGACACGGCGAAGGTGGCCACGGCCACCGGCGAGCCGCGCTGGAAAGTCTGGTGGCGCGAAGTCACCACTGGCATCGGCCAGCAGTTGACGAGCCTCGTGCAGGTGCGCCGCATCGACAATGCCGACGCCATGCTGATCACGCCCGATCAAGGCTATTTCGTGCGTGAGAATCTGAAGCTGCGTTTGCTGTCGGCGCGGCTTGCGCTGCTCTCGCGCAACCAGACCACGCTGAAGTCCGACCTGCAGGCGGCGCAGGCTGCGCTCACACGCTACTTCGACAGCACGTCGAAGAAGACGCAGACCGTGATCGATCTGGTCAAGCAGGTGGATGCGGGCTCGGCCGCGGTTGAACTGCCGAATCTGAACACCAGCCTGCAGGCCGTCAATCAATACCGGAGCCGAGGTTAATCATGGCAATCCGGGGACTTCTATGGCTCGCGTTGCTGTTCGCTATCGCGGTGGTGCTGGCGGTGGTCGGACGCTTCGACATGGGGCAGGTACTGCTGATCTATCCGCCGTACCGCGTCGACATCTCGCTGAATCTGTTCGTGGTCGGGCTGGTGGTGCTGTTCATCCTGCTGTATGCACTGCTGCGCATCGTGCGCAATATCTGGCGCATGCCGCAGCGCGTGGCGGCCTATCGCGCTCGCTCACGGGTCGCGAAGGCGCACGCCGCCTTGCGTGACGCGATCGGCAATCTGTACGCGGGGCGTTTTTCGCGCGCTGAAAAAGCCGCGAAAGACTCGCTCACGAACGGCGCCAACAAGGGCGCGGCCGGTTTGATCGCGGCTACCGCGGCGCACCGCATGCATGAATATGCGCGGCGCGACGAATGGCTCGCCCAGATCGACGAGGCCGACTGGCAGGACGCGCGGCTCATGGCCACCGCCGACATGCGCGCCGATGGCCGCGACGCGGACGGCGCACTCACCGCGCTCACCGAAATGCAGTCGCAGGGCGCACGGCGCATTCACGCGCAGCAGATCATGTTGCGCGCGCAACAGCAATTGAAGAACTGGGGCGAAGTGCTCAAGCTCGTCAAGACGCTGGAAAAGCGCGAGGCGATTCATCCGGCGGTGGCGGTGCGACTGCGTCAGCTCGCCGCGGAAAATCTGCTGCGTGACAGGCGTCACAACGCCGATGCGCTGTTGGAGTTGTGGAACTCGCTGTCGGCCACTGAGCGTCATTCGCCGCGTCTCGCCGATCTCGCTGCTGAATTGCTGGTGGCGTTGAATCGTCCGCAGGAAGCACGCAAGATCGTGGAAGAAGCGCTGGCGCAGAACTGGGACGCGCGTCTGCTACGCCGTTATCCGGACACAACCGGGGGCGACGCGCTGCCGCTGATCCAGAAGGCCGAAGCGTGGCAGAAGGATCGTCCGGAAGACGCGGACTTGCTGTTCGCATTGGGCCGCTTGTGTCTGCATCAGCAGTTGTGGGGCAAGGCGCAATCGTTCCTCGAACGCGCGCTGAAACTGGCGGACAACGAGACGCTGAAGATTCGTTCGCATCGCGCGTTGGCGCGTTTGCATGAACAGCTCGGCGATGCGGATAAGGCGAGCCAGCATTATCGTGAGAGCGCGTTGGCGATGAATATCGTTTGATGCTTCGACTGCTGCGGCGTGCGGTTCAGAAAACGCCGCGGCGGTGCCGGGAATCAGAACGTGAAATGAAAAAAGCCCCCGGCGTCGGAAGATGCCGGGGGCTTTTCTTTGGAACGCGCGGCTTGTGGCGTGCGCCACGAACCGCTGCGCATGCGGTGTGAACTCGCCAAAAGATGAACTGTGACGCGTCACTCAGGACGTTTGACGGCGGCTCCTGCGCGAGCGCATCGACGAGTTCATCGGTCAGCCACGCTACAGCTACTTAAAGCTACTTGTTGACCATCTTCGCGGGCACGCTGATCGCCAGCAGTCCACCGAGGATCATGAACGCCGCCAGCATATACATGCCGGAGTCGTTCGCGGCAGTCGCCTGCTTGAGCCAGCCGACCGCATACGGACTGAGAAAGCCCGCGAGATTGCCGATCGAATTGATCATCGCGATGCCGGCCGCCGCGCCCGTGCCGGCGAGGATTGCCGTCGGCAAGCTCCAGAACAGCGGCAGCGTGGTGAGGATGCCCATGGTCGCGAGGGTGAGCGAGGCCATCGCCAGCACGGTGTTGTGCGCCCACACCACAGAGAGCACGAGGCCGATCGCCCCCGCAAAGGCCGGCAACGCGATATGCCAGCGCCGTTCGCGCTTACGATCCGCGCTGCGCGATACCAATACCATCGCGACCACCGCGGCGGCGAACGGAACCGCCGACAACAGGCCGATCATGAACGAGTCGGTGACGCCGGTCGCCTTGATGATGGTCGGCAGCCAGAAACTCACGCCGTACAGGCCCATCACGAACGAGAAGTACGTGAGGCTCAGCATCAGCACGCGGCCGCTCGTCAGCACCTGGCGGATCGGCATGTCGTGCTTGGTGGCTTCTTCAGCGGATACCTGGCGTTCGAGCAACTGCTTTTCTTCGTCGGTGAGCCACTTCGCCTTGGCGATACGGTCGTCCAGCATCAGGAACACCATCACACCGACGATCACCGACGGAATCCCTTCGAGCAGAAACAGCCACTGCCAGCCATGCCAGCCGTTCATGCCGTTGAAGCTCTTCAGGATATAGCCCGAGACCGGGCCGCCGATCACGCCGGACAATGCGATGGCCGTCATGAACCAGGTGGTCATGCGGCCGCGGCGGTGCGACGGATACCAGTAGGTGAGATAGAGAATGATGCCGGGGAAGAAGCCCGCTTCGGCGAGACCGAGCAGGAAGCGCATCACGTAGAACATGGTCGGCGTGGTGACAAACATGGTCAGCATCGAGATCACGCCCCACGACACCATGATCCGTGCAATCCACACACGGGCGCCCACTTTGTGCAGGATCACGTTGCTCGGAATTTCGAAGATGAAATAGCCGACAAAGAAAATCCCCGCGCCGAAGCCGTAAACAGCGTCGCTCAAGCCGAGATCGGTGGTCATTTGCAGCTTGGCGAAGCCGACGTTGACGCGATCCAGATACGCGACCACGTAGCAGAGCATCAGGAGCGGCGCGAGCCGCCAGGTGACCTTGCGGTAGGTCGCCTCTTCGAAAGTGGAGGGGGGCGCACCCGCGCCGGGATGGTGAAGCGGATTTGCAGGACTAGCCATGGTGTCTCCTCTTTTCTTGTGGAAATGAAGTACCGCCGTCGAGCGATTCTAGCCGTGCTGGGCGGCTTGGTCGGCATGGCGTTTACACGCAGCGCCCACCGTCCACTTCAAGACACACGCCGGTGATGAACTCCGCCTCGTCCGAGGCGAGATACAGCGCCGCGTTGGCGATGTCTTGCGGCGTCGAGAAGCGGCCGAGCGGAATACCCGCAAGGAAGCGCTGACGATTTTCCGGCGTATCTTCCACGCCCATGAATTCCGACAGCAGCGCCGTCTCGCCGATTACCGGGTTCACGCAATTCACGCGAATCCGGTCAGGACCCAGTTCGACGGCGAGCGACTTGCTCGCGATGATCACCGCGCCCTTGCTGCCGTTGTACCAGACGAGGCCCGGCCGCGGCCGCACGCCGGCCGTCGAGGCGATATTGATGAAAGTGCCGCCGCCTTGCTCGCGGAAATACGGGACGAACGCCTGCACGCTCCAATAGATGCTTTTGACGTTCACCGCGTAGACGCGGTCGAATTCCGCCTCCGTCACGTCGAGCACCGGTTTGTTGCGATGCGTGGTGCCGGCATTGTTGACGACGATCTGCACGCTGCCGAAGTCTTCGAGCGCGGCTTCGCGCAGCGTCTGCCAGTCCTCGCGTTGCGCGACGTTGCCAGCCACCGCGATCGCCTTGCCGCCGGCGAGGGCGATTTCGCTCGCCACCCGTTCGGCCGCCGCCCCGTTCAGATCGTTGACCACCACGTTCGCGCCTTCGCGCGCGTAGGTCTTCGCGATGCCTTCGCCGAAACCCGAGCCGCCACCCGTGACGATGGCCGTTTTACCTGTCAACCGCATAAATGTCTCCGCTGTTTGTTGTGGATGGTGATGCGCTTGTTGCCGCTTGTTGCCGTTTTCTACCGCTCGCTTTCGTTGCGCTCCTGCTTGCTGCGAAACGCGAGCGCCCGACTAGCCGTGACGAATCGCGATGGTTTTCAATACCGTGAAGCCATACAGCGCTTCGAAACCCTTTTCGCGCCCATGGCCTGAATGCTTCACGCCGCCGAACGGCAATTCCACGCCGCCGCCCGCGCCATAGTTGTTGATGAACACCTGGCCGGAGCGCAGGCGCCGCGCAAGCCGCATCTGCCGGGCGCCGTCGCGCGTCCAGATGCCGGCGACCAGGCCGTACTGCGTGCCGTTGGCGAGCGCGAGCGCCTCGTCTTCGTCGCTGAACGGCATGGCGGCGAGGACCGGGCCGAACACTTCGTCGCGCGCGAGGCGGTGGCTTGCCGGCACGTCGCGCAATAGCGTCGGCGCCTGATAGAAGCCGCTTTCCGGCGCTTCAGGGATTACTTCGCCGTGCGCCGCCAGCGGGATGCCGTCGTGTTGCGCGTCGGAGAGGAAGTCCCACACACGCTGTTGCTGCTTTGCGCTGATCAGCGGGCCGCAGTCGAGATCGGCATGCGACGGTCCGACCCGCAGCGCGTGGAACGCGCCGCTCAGCCGGTCGAGCAGCGGCTCGTAAATGGCCCGGTCGATCAGCACGCGGCTGCCCGCCGAGCAGGTTTGCCCGGCGTTCTGCACGATCGCCGACACCAGCACCGGCAAGGCCGCGTCGAGATCGGCGTCGGCGAATACGATTTGCGGCGATTTGCCGCCCAGTTCGAGCGTGACCGGCACATGGTTTTCAGCGGCCATCTGCGTCACGAGCTTGCCGGTTTCGGGCGAGCCGGTGAACGAAATGTGATCGATGCCGGGATGGCGCGCGAGGGCCGCGCCCGCTTCATGCCCGAAACCGGTGACGATATTCAGCGCGCCCGCCGGCAAACCCGCCTCGGCCGCCAGTTCGGCGACCCGCAATACGGAGAGGCACGCATCTTCCGCCGGCTTGACGACGCACGCATTGCCGGTGGCGAGCGCCGCGCCGACGCTGCGGCCGAAGATCTGCATCGGGTAGTTCCACGGCACGATATGGCCGGTCACGCCGTGCGGCTCGCGGATCGTCAACACTGTGTAGCCGGCCTGATAAGGCAGCGTCTCGCCGTGCAGTTTGTCTGCGGCGCCGGCATAGAACTCGAAATAGCGGGCGAGAGCTGCCGAATCGGCGCGTGCCTGCTTGAGCGGTTTGCCGGTGTCGCGGGCTTCGAGTTGCGCGAGTTCCTCCTGACGGGCGGCGACCAGCATCGACAGGCGGTACAGCACGCGCCCGCGTTCGGCGGCGCTGGCCGCACCCCATGCGCCTTCAAATGCGCGGCGGGCGGCGTGGACCGCGGTGTCGATATCCGCCGCGGTGCCGCGGGCCAGCTGGGTGAACGGCTGGCCGTCCGAGGGATCGAGTACGGCGATCGTCTCGCCGCCTGAGGCAGCGGACCATTCGCCGCCGATGAAATGCCGGGCTTCTTCCATGCATGCTCCTTGGGGTGTCACGCAGCCGATCTCCAGACCGGGATTCATGCCGGGCTTCAGCTACGCGGTGTTCACAAACGAGAGGCACAATCGAGGGACGCCAGTCGATTATCGCGCCGATCCAACCAGAGGTGCCATCGGCCGATTGGCTATAATGGCGCATTCCGCACTGTCTGGCCGCAGCGCCTCGTCGTAGCGAGTTTTACGATTCGCGCCGCTCGAGCCCGTGCCGCACGCCGTGTTTTTCGAATTCCATCTGATCAGAGAGCGCTCATGAGCTTCAATCACGTCCCCGCAGGCAAAGATCTTCCGCAAGATTTCAACGTCATCATCGAAATCCCGGCGCAAAGCGATCCGGTGAAGTACGAAGCCGACAAGGAAACGGGCCTGCTCCACGTCGACCGTTTCATCAGCACGGGCATGCGCTATCCGGCGAATTACGGCTACATTCCGCAAACGCTGTCGGGCGACGGCGACCCGGTCGACGTGCTGGTCATCACGCCGTTCCCGCTGCTGGCCGGCTCCGTGATTCGCGCGCGCGCGCTCGGCATGCTGCAAATGACCGACGAATCGGGCGTGGACGCGAAGCTCGTCGCCGTCGCGCACGACAAGGTCTGCCCGATGACCGCCGACCTCAAGTCGATCGACGACGTCCCGGCCTACCTGAAAGACCAGATCAAGCACTTCTTCGAGCAATACAAGGCGCTGGAGAAGGGCAAGTGGGTGAAGGTCGACGGTTGGGCGGGCATCGAAGCCGCGCACAAGGAAATTACCGAAGGCGTGGCGAACTACAAGAAGTAAGCTGCGTTACCCCGGTTGATGAAAAAGCCGCGCGAGCCTGCAAGGGCCGCGCGGCTTTTTCATGGGCGGTGTTTTCAGCGTTCCCACGCCGCGCCTGATACAGAGGGCCGGCCGCGCGCCCATCTGGCTGGCCGCCCAGCGCATAGCCACAGCGCATCGACGGGATGAACCGAAGGCATTTTTATATATCAGCGTTTACCCTTATCATGCGGCGGCCGCAGCAGGTTTCCTGTCGTCGGCGTATTACTGTACTGACGCAGCGCCAACGCGCGTTTTTTGGAGCCACCGCCGGATGCTGAATCGCAAGTCCACCTCATCGCCGCCGCGTTGGTCGAGCCGCCTGGTCGCGAGCTTGTATGCGCTCGTCACCGCGATCTACCGCGGCCGGCCGGTATGGATGGTGTCGTTTTCGACGAGCGAGGCCAATCTGTCGGAAGGGTTGAGAGCCGCTTGTGCGTCGACCGCCATGCTGGTGCTTGGCAATCTGCTGCATGATCCGATCTTCGCGTGGGCCGCGATCGGCGCTTTCTGGACCTGTCTCGCAGATGCCGCCGGTTCGAATCGTGCGCGCTTCGCCTCGATGATGGGCTTCGCCCTTCTGTCGACCGTGTGCGGTGGCGTGACCGCCTTCGCGTCAGGCGAGGGGGCGGTGTTCGCGGCGCTCGCCATTCTTGTATTCACCACGCTCGGCGCATTCGGCAGGATCTGGGGCGCTGCGACCTCGCAGGTGACGATACTCGCCGCGACCGCCTGCGTCGTGATGGTCGACCGGCCCATGCACGACCTGCGCGGTGGCATGGCGTTCCTCGGCATCTACCTGGCCGGATGCCTGTTTGCCGTGGTGCTGAGCCTGACCGTCTGGCGCATTCATCCGTTCGGCACGAGCCGCGCTGCGCTGCGTGCCGTGTATGTGCGTCTGGCCGACATCGCCTTCGACAGCGCCCGCCTGCTCGAGCAGCGCGCAGCCCCCGGGCAGTGGGCCACGCATGCCGCGAAATTTCGCGCCGATGCGCGTGCTTCGCTGGAGCGCTCGCGCAAGGTGCTGGCGAACGTGCCGGGCTCGCGAACGGCCGGCCGCGAAACCTACGACAATCTCCTCGCGCTGCTGAGCGAAAGCGAAGCGCTCTTTGCGTATCTGATCGCGGTCACCGGCGCGTGTGAAAAAGCCCCGCAAGACGCCCGTCGCGTAAAACGCACGGCACGGCTGCTGACCGCAATGGGTGAGACGTTGCGGAGAATCGGCGCGGCCGCGAACGAAACGCAATGGAACCGTCTCGCCGACCTGCAGCTTCGCTTGCGAAGCCTCGCGCGGCGACTCGAATCCGCGTTGATGGAACCCGTGACGCTCAAGGCCGGCTTCGAACTGGTCGATTTCACGCCGGCCTATGCCCAACGGTTGGAATGGTCGGACAGCGCAGCCGGACTGTTGACGCGGACATGGTCGACCTTCAAGGCAAACCTCTCGATCCAGTCGGTCGGGTTGCGCCACGCCGCTCGCGTGGGCGTCACGACGACGGCGGGCTTTCTGGTGATACGGGCGCTCGGACTTCCGTTCGGCTACTGGGCAACCATGGCGACGCTGCTGATCCTGCAACCGTCGATCGCCGCGACCTGGCCACGGAGCATCGAACGCGCGGCTGGGAGCATCGTCGGGGGCGTGCTGGCGGCCGCGATCGGCTATGCGATTCATTCGCCCCTCGGCATTTCATTGGCGGTCTTTCCGCTGGTGGTGGCCACGATGGCGCTGCGTCCGGTCAGCTACAGCCTGTTCGTTCTGTTCCTGACACCGACCTTCGTGCTCGTGGCTGACTTCGCGACGCCGGGCGCCAACCAGTTTGCGTACGCGCTCACGCGGCTCGGCAACAACGTACTCGGCTGCGTACTGGCGCTGCTGGCGACGTTCTATCTGTGGCCGACGCGCGAAAAAGTCGACTATCGCGCCTATCTGGGCGAGGCGGTGCGAGCCAATCTCGCGTATCTGAGAGCGGCACTAGAATCCCCGCGTCGAAGCGAAAAGGACATGGAGCGCTTGCGCCGAGCTGCTGGTTTGGGCAGCAATAATGCCGAGGAGGCAATCGGGCGCATTCGACTCGAAAAGCTCGAGGACTCGATGGTCGACACGGTGACGCTGACGGTGCTGAGCGTGCTGCGAAAAATGGCCGGAACGGCGACGCAACTGCGTCTGAGCACGAACCGGCGCGATCTGCACGACGAACTCGGCACGTGGGTTGCCGCCGCGAGCACCGACATCGAGGCAGCTCTCGATCGGAACTTGCGGCCGATACGGCGCGATCTGCCTGCGCGAGACAGGCTGACCTCGCTGGAGGCAGATGCGGTGGGGGAAATCGCGCTGATGCATCGGCTGCTGACCGAGCGGATGCGAGAGGCGCGGGGCTAGCGGAAGCGGATACCCCAAACACCGCAAAACGCCGTCAGGACGCCCCGCTTTCTTCCTGCGTTTCGTCGACCGGCTCGGGCGCGGACTCGGGCTCCGGCTCCGGCAAAGGCATCACCGACTCAAGCGTACGCAGCCCCCCAGCCAGCGCCCACTTCTCAGACGGCGACAAGCGTTTCACCCAATACTCGGCACGCGAAGCGCTGGACCTGTCCGCCAACTCGAACGACACCAGCACCTGCACCGGCTTGCGCGAACGCGTATAACGCGCGCCCAGGCCGCTCAGGTGTTTGTCGAAGCGCGCCTGCACATCGGTGGCAATGCCGGTATAGACGCTGCCGTCCGAGCATTCGAGCAGATACAGAAACCACGCCATGGGTACGCTTCTAGCCTTTGAACGGATTGTGTTCGCGCAGCTCGTCCACATACGCGTGGATGCTGTTCTTTTCGTTGTCGAGGAAGTGGCCGACCGCATCGGCGAAGGCCGGATGCGCGAGCCAATGCGCCGAGCGCGTCACAGTCGGCAGAAAACCGCGCGCCATCTTGTGCTCGCCCTGGGCGCCGCCTTCGAACGCGCCGAGCTTTTCTTCGATGCAGAATTCGAGCGGCTGGTAGTACGCGGTTTCGAAGTGCAGGCAGGGTACATGTTCCAAAGCGCCCCAATAGCGGCCGTACAGCGTCCCGCCGGTTTTCGCATCGCGCTGATAGACCACGAGTGAGCTGGCAATCGGCTTGCCTTCGTATTCGGCGATCACCAGCAGCAGATTCTCCGGCATCGAGGCGCCGATCATGCGGAAGAAATCGAGGTTCAGATACGGGCTCGAAAAGTGTTCGCGGTAAGTTTGCCGATAACATTTGCTGAAGAATCGCCAGTCGGCGTCCTGGATATCTTCGCCGCGAATCCGCCGCATCGTCACGCCGGCTTCCTGCACCTTGCGGCGCTCGGCGCGGATGTTCTTGCGCTTCTTCTGTTCGAGCGTGGAGAGGAAATCGTCGAAGTCGCGATAGCCGTCGTTCAGCCAGTGAAACTGCACGCCTTCGCGCTGCATCATGCCCATGTCGGTCAGCGCAGCGCCTTCCGTTTCGGTCGGAAACAGCACGTGCAGCGACGACACGTCGGCTTGCTCGGCGAACGCCATCAGCGTTGCCGCCAGATGTCTGAGCGCATGCGTATCCGCCGACAACAGCCGGTTGCCTTGTACCGGTGTGAACGGCACCGCGCACAGCAGCTTCGGGTAATACGGCAGACCGTTGCGTTTGTACGCATCGGCCCACGCCCAATCGAAGACGTATTCGCCGTACGAGTGCCCCTTCAGATACACGGGCGCGGCCGCGGCGAGCTTGTCCGTGCGTG
This sequence comes from Paraburkholderia fungorum, assembly GCF_046027605.1. Classification (GTDB taxonomy): domain Bacteria; phylum Pseudomonadota; class Gammaproteobacteria; order Burkholderiales; family Burkholderiaceae; genus Paraburkholderia; species Paraburkholderia fungorum_F. The sequence continues at coordinate 222,232 of NZ_JAQQEF010000005.1, read as the reverse complement.
GGTCGGTGAGCGTGACGAATTGCGGCGCCCAGCCGGTATCGGCGACCGCGCACCGGGTCGCGTGCAGCGCGCTCAGAAACTCGTGCCGCAGAAACGGCGTGGGTTGCGACTGCTGCGCGAGGAGGGCATTCCATTCGGCGGCGTCCACCTCCGAGGGCGACGCCAGAATGCCCGTGCGATAATCAAAGCGTTCCTGGTTCAATCTGTGTGACTGTTCCCAATGAGCGACGCCAGGCGTTTAGCGATGCGTCGTTCGTTTATCCGATTTGTCCGTTGCCGTCGAGCTAACCAGCCGCGGTACTCGCAAGCCATCCGGCTTGCCTGTCGATCCTGCCATGAAGACCCGAATCGCTCTTGCTCAAATCAATGTCACCGTCGGCGACTTCGCCGGCAACGTCGCGAAAATTGTCGCTGCCGCGCGCGCCGCGCACAACGATGGTGCGAAGCTGCTGATCGCGCCTGAACTCGCGCTCTCCGGCTATCCGCCCGAGGATCTGCTGCTGCGTCCCGCGTTTTACACCGCGAGTGCGGCAGCGCTGAGCGACCTCGCCACGCAGCTCAAGCCGTTCGCCGGCTTGCATGTGATCGTTGGCCATCCGCTGCGTGATGCGGCAGATGCGGTGGCCGATGCGTCGACACACGCGCTGGCGCAGATCGCGGCGCACGGCCATGGTAATGCAAACGCGCCGATCGAGCGCGGCGTCCCGCCAATCGATACCTTCAACGCGGCCTCGCTGATCGTTGACGGGGAAGTAGTCGGCACCTATCGCAAGCAGGATCTGCCCAATACCGAAGTATTCGACGAGAAGCGTTACTTCGCTTCCGACCCGAAGCCGTTCGTGTTCGAACTGGACGGTGTCAAATACGGCGTGGTGATTTGCGAGGACGCGTGGCATGCGTCGGCTGCGCAAATGGCGAAGGCGGCAGGCGCGCAAGTGCTGCTGATTCCAAATGGCTCGCCGTATCACCTGAACAAGGAAGCGGTGCGCTTCGACATTCTGCGCGCTCGGATTCGCGAAACCGGTTTGCCGATGGTGTACGTGAACATGGTCGGCGCGCAGGACGAACTGGTGTTCGACGGCGGCTCGTTCGTGCTCGACGGTGAAGGTCAGCTCGTCGCGAAGATGGCGCAGTTCGAGGAGGGCCATGCGATCGTCGAGTTCGATAGCGGCAAACCGTTGCCCGGCAAACCGTTGCCCGGCAAACCGTTGCCCGGTGCGATCGCGCCGGAACTCTCCCTGGAGGCGCAGGTGTACGCCGCACTCGTGATGGGCGTGCGCGACTACATCAACAAGAACGGCTTCCCGGGTGCGCTGATCGGGCTGTCGGGCGGCGTGGATTCCGCGCTGGTGCTGGCCGTCGCGGTCGATGCACTGGGCGCGGAGCGCGTGCGCGCGGTGATGATGCCGTCGCGCTACACCGCGGACATCTCGACCACCGACGCCGCCGAAATGGCCCGCCGCGTCGGCGTACGCTACGACGAAATCGCGATCGCGCCGATGTTCGACGCGTTCCGCAGCTCGCTCGCCGATGAATTCGCGGGCCGCGCCGAAGACGCCACCGAAGAAAACATTCAGGCGCGCATCCGCGGCACCTTGCTGATGGCGCTGTCGAACAAGTTCGGCTCGATCGTGCTGACTACCGGCAACAAGAGCGAGATGGCGGTGGGTTATTGCACGTTGTACGGCGATATGGCCGGCGGCTTCGCGGTGATCAAGGATATCGCCAAGACGCTGGTCTACAAGCTGTGCCATTACCGCAACCAGGCCACCACCTTCGGCAAGCAGGACGTGATCCCCGAGCGGATTCTGACGCGCGCGCCTTCGGCGGAATTGCGCGAGAACCAGACCGATCAGGACAGCTTGCCGCCGTACGAAGTGCTCGACGCCATCATGCGCATGTACATGGAAGAGGACCGCTCGCTCGCGGAAATCATCGCGGCGGGCTATGCGGTCGACGACGTCAAACGCGTCACGCGCCTCATCAAGATCAACGAGTACAAACGCCGTCAGGCGCCGATCGGCATTCGCGTCACGCATCGCGCGTTCGGTCGCGACTGGCGTTATCCGATTACGTCGCGCTACACCGAGTCGGTTCAGTAAGAAGCGAACAGCCCTTGGGGACTCGCGTGAAGCAAACCTGAAGCGCGCGCCGGATCGCCGCAATGCATCCGGTGCGGCGTAGAATAAAAATCATCCATTCACCTTTCGAACTTCCAATCACGAGACGAGGTCCGCCATGAAGCGCATCACTGCAGTCATCAAACCGTTCAAACTCGACGAAGTGCGCGAGGCGCTCGCTGAAGTCGGCCTCACGGGTCTAACCGTGACCGAAGTCAAAGGCTTCGGCCGGCAAAAAGGCCACACCGAGCTCTATCGTGGTGCAGAGTATGTGGTCGACTTTCTCCCGAAAGTGAAGATCGAGGTGGTGATCGCGGACAACCAGTGCGATCAGGTGATCGACGCGATCATCGGCGCGGCGCGCACCGGCAAGATCGGCGATGGCAAGATTTTCGTCGCGGACGTCGAGCGTGTGATCCGGATTCGCACGGGCGAGGAAAACGAAGCCGCGGTTTGAGCGGTTCGTGAGCGGGTTCAACCCGCACGATAAAACACAGAAACTAAAGCGCCGGTATTTGGCATCGCGCAACGCGCGCACCGATCAGGTGCGCCGGGGCAGTGGCAAAACCGTGTGCGCCAATAAAAAACGGTGCGATACCCTTTCGGACATCGCACCGATACGCGCCTCTCGCAGCAGCGTGAAAAAGATTCTCTTGAAGAACTCGTGACAACTACGCCCCGCAGGAAGTCCCCTTGGGGGGCGCCCAGAAGGAAGCCCCTTCGGGGAACACCGTTCGCTTAGAACGAGTGTTGAATACCTGCGTACACGCCGGACTGCTGGTGGCCTTGCAGCGGGTTATCCGTTGCAGTGGCGAAACCAGCGTTGTTAGCATTCAGACCGAAGTTAGCCGTACTGCTGTTACGCACCGTTGCAGCCTGCAGGTCCAGCAGCGTGCGCTTGGACAGGTTGTACGAGCCGCCGACCGTGTAGATCGTCGCATTGCCTGCACCGTTGTTGCCGTTCACGTGGTACACCGCCGCAATCAGTGCCGCAGCCGGCGTTGCTTGCCACGTCACACCGCCCCATTCGTGATCGAGCGTGGTCGGCTGGCCCGGCAGAACACCGGTAGCACCTGCCGAACGGACAGCCTGGTAGGCGCCCTGAATCTTGAACTGGCCGAGGAACACATTGAACATGGCCGTGTATTCACGCGATGCTGCGAATACGCCGTTGGCCGTGTTGGCTGCGTTGCTGTTCGCGCCGACATTGCCACCCCACAGCGAGCCATTTGTCGGGTTGCGAATTTCGTCGTACAGACCGCGAATCTGGAACAGCGAGTTCGTGTAGGTGACCTGTGCGCCAGCTTCGCGACCTTGCGGGGTCGTGCCGTTGCCGTTCCAGCTCGTTGCGTTCGACAGGGCGTATTGGCCGTAGAAGTCAAAGCCTGCGATCTTCGGCGACTGGTATGCGAAGTTGTTGCTCGATTGCGGCCAGTTGCGGCCACGCACCAGCGACGCCGACGACCAGTTCGATTGACCGAACGGGTCGAAGTCCCATACGCCGTTCGAGATGAAGAGCATGCGGCCCATCGTGAACGTACCGTACTGGTCATTCGCCAAGCCTACCGTTGCCCAGCGATTGAAGAGGCCGCCACCGCCAGGACCCGCGCCCGTCATGGTGTTGAAGGAGCCTTCCAACTGGAACAGGACCTTGTTACCGCCGCCAATGTCCTCAACGCCCTTCAAACCCCAAAGGCTGGTACCCCAGTCGCCGCTTTCTGCCTTGAAACGGTTCGCGCTGCTAGTTGCCTGACCATTCGCACCGACGCCTTGCGGAACGCCCGACATGTATTCCAGGCCAGCGTCAAGGCGGCCGTACAGCGTCACGCTGCTTTGGGCGTGAGCAACTACACCGGCTGTCATCAGCGCAGCGGCGAGCAATGCTTTCTTCATCTTCTCCTCCATACCCTGTCGAAAAGTAAAACCCAGTACTGCGAATGGTGTTCGGACACAAGCGCGCCGAACAGAAATCGGTACCAGGGAGATTAGCGGGTGGATTGGGTCTCCTGCCGTGACGGATAGCCTCGGTGGGCCACTTCTTCGCGTCATGCCGATCCCTCGCCGACCGGTTCTCCTCTGTTGCTTTGAAGTGAAACTACTTTTAATGAACTTTGTTTTGCTACTTTGGTTACTAATTTATCAAAAATACCCTGGAGTGGGAGAAGAAATTAGTACCGCCCTTGGCGGGTGTCTCCAAATTGCAATACGAATGTGCGCGAGGAAGCGTTGTGACGTTGCCAAGAAGGCAGGAAACCCTTAACTGGTAAGGGAATCACGGATTGGGACGGACAACCTTAAGGATTGCCACTATTGACGCTTCAAATGCGGCAGAGTAAGGCGGAACGAGGGCGGCCCAGAGCGGGCTGGGGCCCATTTTCGAGGCCGGAACGGCCGGAATGTGCAGGTGAGCGAAGTAAAAAAGGCGCTCGTAAGCGCCTTGTAATTTTACTTTGACTACAGCCCAAATACTGGGCTGTACGGCAGTCCTATTTGAGGCTGCCGGAGAGGAACTGCTTGAGCCGTTCGCTCTTCGTGTTCCTGAAGACTTCGTCCGGATGGCCTTCTTCTTCGACGCGGCCTTGATGCAGGAACATCACGTGATTCGACACGTTGCGCGCGAACGCCATTTCATGAGTGACGACGATCATCGTGCGGCCTTCTTCGGCGAGTGTCTGCATCACCTTCAGCACTTCGCCGACCAGCTCGGGATCGAGCGCCGAGGTTGGTTCGTCGAACAGCATCACGTCCGGATGCATGGCCAGCGCGCGCGCGATCGCCACGCGTTGCTGCTGGCCGCCCGACAGATGCGACGGGTACTGCTTTTCCAGCCGCGGCGCGAGACCCACCTTCTCCAGATACTCCCGCGCGCGTTCTTCGGCTTCCTTGCGCTTCAGACCCAGCACATTGACCGGCGCCTCGACGATGTTCTCGAGCACGTTCATGTGCGACCACAGGTTGAAGTGCTGGAACACCATCGACAGCTTGGTGCGCACGCGCTGCAACTGCTTCGGATCGGATACGCGCAGGGCTTTGTTTTTGGCAAGTTGCGTGCGGACTTCTTCGCCGTCGACGAAGATGCGGCCCGAGTTCGGCTGCTCGAGAAAGTTGATGCAGCGAAGCATCGTGCTCTTGCCCGAACCGGACGAGCCGATCACGCTGATCACGTCGCCGGCGTTGGCCTTCAGCGTCACGCCCTTGAGGACTTCATTGTCGCCGTACTGTTTATGAAGCTCATCGACGAAGAGCTTTTGCTTCTTGGTGTTCATCGGGATCCTTGGCGGGCTTACTTGCTTGCTTGGGGCTTGAGGCGGTGCCCCTGGTTACTTGCCTTGCGGCCGCAGGTAAGCGAGCCAGCGACGCTCGGCGCGGCGGAACAGCCACACGAGCGCAAACGAAATCAACAAATAGAGCAGGGCGGCGATGCCGAACGCATTGAACGACTGATAGGTGGCGGAGTTCACGTCGCGGGCGATCTTGAGGATGTCCGGCACGGTTGCGGTGAACGCAACGGTGGTGGCGTGCAGCATCAGGATCACTTCGTTACTGTAGTACGGCAACGCGCGGCGCAGTGCCGACGGCAGAATCACCCGGCGGTACAGCGTGAACGACGACATGCCATAGGCGCGCGCCGCCTCAATCTCACCATACGGCGTGGCCTTGATCGCGCCGGCGAAAATTTCGGTGGTGTATGCGCAGGTATTGAGCGTGAATGCGAGCAGCGTGCAATGCATGCCGTCGCGGAAGAACGCGTTGGTCAGCTCGTGATTACGGATGATCTCGAGGCTGTACAAGCCGGTGTAGCAGAGCAGCAGTTGCACGTAGAGCGGCGTGCCGCGGAACACATACGTATACAGCCACACCAGACGGGCGAGCCATTTCTTCTTCGACACGCGAGCCACCGCGAGCGGAATAGACAGGCAGAAGCCGAGCCCGATCGACACCACCAGCAGCCACAGCGTAATCACGACGCCGGTGAGGCGGTAGCCATCGGTATAAAGATAGTTGCGCCAGTATTCCTGAATGATCTCGATCATAGATCCGCCTTTCGCACGCCGGTCGAGTAACGCTTTTCGAGGTACATCAGCACGAAGTTGGAGATTGTGGTGATGACGAGATAGATCGCCCCTGCGAACAGGGTGAAGAAGAAGAACCGCAACGTGCCCTTGCCCGCGTCCTGCGAAGCCTTGACGACATCGGCGAGACCGATGATCGACACCAGCGCCGTGGCTTTCACCATCACCTGCCAGTTATTGCCGATGCCGGGCAGCGCGAAGCGCATCATCTGCGGGAACATGACCCGTGTGAACACTTGCCAGCCGGTCATGCCGTAGGCCGCGCCCGCTTCGAGCTGGCCACGCGGCACGGCGAGGAACGCGCCGCGGAAGGTCTCGGTGAAGTAAGCGCCATAAATGAAACCCAGCACCGCGACGCCGGCCACGAAGGGGTCGATGTCGATCTGCTCCCAGCCGAGCAGGTCAGTCAGGTTATTCAGCCAGATCTGGATGCTGTAGAACAGCAGCAGCATCAGCACCAGGTCGGGCACGCCGCGCACGAGCGTCGTGTAGACGGTGCCGACGCCGTATGAGAGACGATTCTTCGACAGTTTCGCCGCCGCGCCGAGCAGGCCCAGCACGAAAGCGAACACCAGCGACAACACCGCCAGTTTGACGGTTTGCCAGGTGCCGTTGAGAAGCAGCGGGCCGTAGCCTTGAAGGAACATAGAGGATCCTTGACGATGCGTTTGTGACGCACCGCAAAAGACGCGGCCAGCGCTGCGCCGCGTTTGCCGCGAGCTTGGGGCTCGCTGTTTTTCCTGCGGCGCGCAGCGCACCGCCGTGCAATCATGACTGCATGGCCGTTGCCGGCCTTGCAGCGCGCTTTTCGACTCTGGTTTTGAATCGGGTTGGAACTGCTTTTGATCCTGCTTCGAAATCTATTACCGTCATGGCGCGCCGATCTTGACGACCGCCGGCTGCGGGCCGGCCGTCGCTATTCTAGGCGGTCAAAATTGTCGCGCCGCGTATGGTTCCGCCTGGGTGCGCCTGCTTTTTCGCTTCGCTCCTGCCGGGGTTCCGCCGATGTCTTTCCGACATCTCAAGCGAGTTTGGCGAGGGGCTGAAGCCTGGGGCCGTCCCGTCGCGGCCCCGGCTGCCGGCCGCGCCAGCGTGCCTTGCACGGCGACGTGTCTCGAAAAGGGCGGTATTTTACCCGAACAGTGGCCCGGCGCCAGTGCGGGAAGCCGACGGCCGCCGTCAGGCCGGCGCATGCGTTGTGCCTGCGCGACGCTGTCGGGCTGTTTCGCGTGAATGGGCGACAGACTGTCGTGCGGCATGTGGAGGAGGGCCGCCAGTAGGCGGGCCGGCCACTGCCTGGCGTGCGCTGTTTCGCGTGAATCGGCGACAGGCTGCCAGCCGGTTGGACGAGGAGGGCTTCCAGCAGCGGCCGGGACAGTGCCTTGTGCCGCCCGGCGCACGATTGCACGGATTTATGAAACGATCCGGTGCGCCCCTGCCGATTGTTTAGTGCACTGCGCGCCCATACATTCTGGGCATCGCTATTTACTGACCGGGAGATTCCCATGATCGAGATTCGCCGTTCCGCCGAACGTGGTCACGCCAACCACGGCTGGCTCGACTCGTATCACAGCTTTTCGTTTGCCGACTACCGCGACCCGCAACACGTGCATTTCGGACCGCTGCGGGTGATCAACGAAGACCGCATCGCCGGTGGCCAGGGCTTCGGCACGCATGGCCACCGCGACATGGAAATCGTCACCTATGTGCTCGAAGGCGCGCTCGCGCACCGCGACAGCATGGGCAACGGCTCGACCATCCGTCCCGGCGACGTGCAGCGCATGAGCGCCGGCACGGGGGTGCAGCACAGCGAGTTCAATGCATCACAGGACGAGCCGGCGCACCTGTTGCAGATCTGGGTGATCCCGCAACGCGCGGGCGACCAGCCCGGCTACGAGGAAAAGCGCTTCGACGATGCCGATAAGCGCGGGCGTCTGCGCGTGGTCGCCTCGCCCGACGGCCGGGATGGCTCGGTGACGATTCATGCGGATGCCTCGATCTACGCGGCACTAATCGACGGCGCGGAACAGGCTGCGTTCACATTGCCGAAAGGCCGGCTCGCCTATGTGCACGTGGCACGAGGCGCGCTGACTGTAAACGGCGAAGCGCTCCAGGCCGGCGACGCTGCCAAGCTCAGCGAGACCGATACGGTGAAGCTTGAGAAGGGCGAGAACGCCGAAGTGCTGCTGTTCGATCTGGGTCAGCTCAACGGGTAAGCGCCGGCAGGTGGTTTGACGGCTGGTATTGTCTTATTGCCCGCAGCCCGCAGCCCGCAGCCCGCAGCCCGCAGCCCGCAGCCCGCAGCCCGCAGCCCGCAGCCCGCAGCCCGTTGCCCTTTGCCGCAACCCGTTGCGAACGCAACGAGCAGCTCGAGTTGAAGAGCGGAAAGCACGCAAAAAAACGCCACGGACAATCTCCGTGGCGTTTTTGCATCCAGCCGACGGCCGCGCGAGCCGCCTTCCGCCTGCGTCGTACCGCCTAATGCTTACCGCTTACCGCTTACTGATTCGCAGCCGGCGCCGACGCCGCGCCCTTGTGATGTTGCCAGCGATCGCGCATCTTCTCGTGACGCGCTTCCATCTTCGCAAAACGCTGCTTCAGCGCCGTGCTGACGGTGGTCTTCTGCTGGTCGTTCAAGCCGTTATAGAACTTGAGCCACGCATCCGAGGTTTGCTGACGCAGTTGGGCGTCTTTCTGCTCGACTTGCTGATGCGCGGCAGCCATGGCGTTCAGGTCCAGAATCGGCTGCTGCTGCGCGGCCTTGAACTGGTCCTTGATCTGTTTATGGTTGGCGCGCATCGCTTCGTGGTTCTGCTTCATGGTGTCGAGCGCGGCTTGCCATTGCTTTTCCTGATCCGCGTTCAGTTTCAACTGGTCATGTAGTTGCGTCAGTTCCTTCATGAAGTGGCCATGCCAGCCGCCGGGGCCGCCATGGGCGGCGGGCTGTGCGGCATAGGCAGCGCCCGCGCCGATAGCGAGGGCAGTGGCGGCAACGGCGAGAACGCGCGACATTTTTCTGGTGGACATGTAAGACTCCCTGTAATGGAATAGCCGACGATGCAACCGGTGATAGAGGACGGCCTGCATTCGGTAAGTCACAGCGTAGACAAGTGCGTCCGGCGCTGTGTTACGTGGTTTGATGCGGCTATTACGGGTCATTACGTACGCCTTTCACCGTAACACCCGGTAACCCTTGATGGCCGTCTGAAATCGAAAACCCTTCTTGCTGCGCGTTAAACTTCATCCCATGGCTACTCAAATACTTGTTGTCGACGACGACGTCGAATTGCGCGATCTGCTGCGCGACTATCTGGCCCGTCAGGGCATCGAAGTCTCGGTGCTGCACGACGCGGGTACGCTCGAACGCAGGCTCGAACGCGAGCGTCCGGATCTGATCGTGCTCGATCTGATGATGCCGGGCGTAGACGGGCTGACCGCGCTGCGCAAGCTGCGCGCATCAGGCGACGACATCCCGGTGATCATGCTCACCGCACGGGCTGACGACGTCGACCGTATCGTCGGCCTCGAACTCGGCGCGGACGACTATCTCGGCAAGCCGTTCAATCCTCGCGAGCTATTGGCGCGTGTGCAGGCAGTGCTGCGGCGCCGCCGCACGCTGCCCTCGGCGGCGGCGCCGGAGCAACGCGAGCCGTTCAACTTTGGCCGCTTCACGCTGGACTTCCAGTCGCGCACGCTGCATCTGGAAGACAAGCCGCTCACGTTGTCGGGCAGTGAATTCGCGCTGCTGAAGATTTTCGTCAACCACCCCATGCGCACGCTCACCCGTGAGCGTCTGCTCGAACTGCTGCATGGCCCGGAGTACGACGGCACCGACCGCGGCATCGACGTCCAGGTGTGGCGCCTGCGTCGTATTCTTGAAACCGACCCGTCCACGCCGCGCTTCATTCAGACGGTGCGCGGACGCGGCTACGTGTTCGTGCCGGATGGCGAACAGCATGCGCCGGCCCATTGATTCGCTGTTCGGGCGGCTGGCGCTGCTAGTCATTGCGGTGCTGCTGCTGTCCCATTTCGCGTGGTACGCGCTCATCCGGCTCGAGCGCAGCCAGCTGCAAACGCGCTACGCAGTCGAGGAAGCCATCTTCCTCGTCGACTCGGTGCGCCAGCACGTCGCCCGCACGCCGGACCAGCCCTTGCCGTCGCGCGTCAGGCTGGTCGATCCGGCAAGCCCCGACGTGGCGCCGGAGAACGCCGAACTGCCTGCGCCGCTCGAACGTTTCGCCGAGGACGTGCGCGATCGCATGCCCGCCGGCACCCTGGTGCGGGTTGGGCCGCCGGGCCGTCCCCCCACGCTGTGGGTGCGCGCCACCACGGATCGCAGCTGGATCGTGGTGCCGCTGCAGCCCTTGCGCCCGCCGCGTTCGCTTGACCGCACGGTGCTGTGGCTCGCGATCATTTTCTCGTTCGCGGTGATGGCGGCGCTGTTTGCCGCGTGGGCGCTGCAGCAGCCGTTGCGCTCGCTCGCCCAGGCGGTGGCGCGCTTCGGTCGCGGCCTGCCGGTGCCGCCGGTGCCCGAGCGCGGGCCGCGCGAGTTGCGGCAGTTGACGCACGGCTTCAACCAGATGGTTCAGGAAGTGGCGCGTACTGAAAACGACCGGGCGGTGATGCTGGCCGGCGTCGCGCACGACCTGAAAACGCCGCTGGCACGCTTGCGGTTGCGCGCCGAAATGATGGAAGAAGTGAAGATGCGTGACGGCGTCGTGCGCGACGTCGATTCGATGACGCATATCGTCGAACAGTTTCTGGTGTTCGCGCACGACGGCGCCGATCGCAGCGAGGCGGTCGAGGTAGACGGGCAATGCGAGCGCGTGGTGCGCAGCTATCGCGCGGTGGCGGCGGGTGCGAACACGGTGCGGACCGAACTCAACGCAGGGCCCGGTTTCCTGCTGCCGGCGGCCACGCTCGACCGGATCCTGTCGAACCTGTTGGACAACGCGCACGCCTACGGCGCGCCGCCGATCGTAGTCGCCACGGCGCGCACGGCGCAGGGTTTCACGCTGTCGGTGAGCGACAACGGCAGCGGTATCGCCGCGCAGGACCTGATCAATGCGAGCCGGCCATTCGTGCGGCTCGACCCGGCACGCGGCGGCAATGGTCATAGCGGGTTGGGGCTTGCGATCGTGGAGCGTCTGGTGCGGCGCGCGGGCGGCGAGTGGGAGATCGGCAACCACGGCGGCCGTGGCTTGCGGGTCTTGATGAGCTTTCCGTTCGAAGCGGTGCCGCGTGTCATGGCGGCTTCGGAAAGCGTCTGGTAAAGCATCGGATCAGGGTGAGCGGGCTGGGCGGCAGGCGCCTGCCCGGCTGTGTCTATTCCAGAGCGCAATGTCCGGATGAGATGTCTGGAAGCGTTGTCCGAAAGCGTTGTCCGGCAACCCTTGCGCTAGTCTGAAAACAGCGTGTTCAACGCATTCGCCGCGTCGCTATCCACCGTATTCCACGTGACCGTTTCGGCTTCGAAAATGTAGTGCGTGGTGTACTTGCCAAGACGCGCGAGTATCTCTTCCTGAATCAGTTCCGGCGCGACAGCCAGTTTCAGATACCACGCGGTCGACGACAAGCGCGTCTGGAACGCGCCATATTCGGCCAGCAGATGGTCGAATGCTTGAGCATCCTGATCGCGACAGACGATGACCAAATTTCCCTTCATGCGAATCTCCCGTTAGAGCGGTAGCGGCAACCTCAATACCAGGGTTGATCATACCTGCTTCGTTACAGGACGCCTGAAGCCAGGACTTGCTTTGCATCAGCTACCGCACCTATCCGCGGCACGGGTATCACCAGACGCTGGCCACCGTCCGCGCGGGCGGCGCGGTGTCGTCGGGCGGCAGGGCTTCGGTGCGGTCGCGGCCGCCCGTCTTCGCCGCGTAGAGCGCCGTGTCGGCGCGGCTCATGATGCGCTCCGGCAGATCGTCGGAGGAGAGTTCGGTGATGCCGATGCTCACGCTCAAGCCCACCGAGGCCGGCAGCTTCGGCGAAGGCATCGCCTTCAGGCGCAGGCGCAAGCGCTCGACGACTTCGCGGCCGCCCGCCAGATCCGTGGCCGGCAGCAACAAGCCGAACTCTTCACCGCCCAGCCGGCCGATCGCATCAGCGCCGCGCAACTCGGCCCGGCAGGTGTCGACGAAATGTTCGAGCGCGCGGTCGCCGGCGGCATGGCCGAAGCGGTCGTTGATCTGCTTGAAGTGGTCGAGGTCGGCGATTGCCATGCACAGCGGCTCGTTGCACGCATGCGCGCGTTCGATCTCGTGGCGCAGCAGGTCGAGGAAGTAACGCCGCGACAGTGCGCCGGTCAGCGCATCGTGGCGCGCCTCGGCCGAGAGCAGTGTGTTGGCCGATTGCAATTGCTCGGCAAGGTCGCGGGTGGCGCGATGGTGACGCCGCTCGCGTACATACGACACGGTGATGACCCACGCCAGCGCGACGGTGCCGGCCAGCGTCAGAAACACCAGCAGATGATCGCGCTTGTGATTGCGCAACAGCTCGGGCCAGGCCGCGAGCGGATCGACCAGATGCGCCGACAATCCCGAGTTCAAGCCGCCGCGTGCCTGATACAGCGCCGGCGCCGGCTGCGCGCCCATGCCGAACAGCTGTCCAGCAATCGCGGTAGGCACCCAGGGCGCCTGCTCGCGCACTTGTGTGTCGACCTGGATCTGTACATCGGGGAGGGTTTCGCGGCGATAGATGGTCATGCGCGCGGCTGCGCTCATCTGCGTGACGCGCGAGTTCGGCAGCGCGTGGCCTTCGAGTTCGCTGTTGTGCGCCATGATGATGAGGCCGTTGTCGTCGGCGACGAAAGTGCCGGCATGCGCGACCCAGTGGCGCAACCGCGCGATTCCCACCTTGGCCACCACGACCCCGACAAGCAGGCCGTCGGCATACACCGGCGCGGCGATGAAGATGCCCGGCTCACCGCTATTGCGGCCCACGCCATAGGCTTCCGAGAATGCACCGAGCAAAGCATTCGTCAGGTAGCCGCGAACCCGCATGTCGATGCCGACAAAGGAGCTTTCCCGGGCAAGCGGGTTGTTGATGGCGTTGCTCGATGCGACGCAGATGCCGTTGGCATTGACGAGCCAGATCTGATCGAGCCCGGAGAAGCCTTGCGCGTCGTGCAGGAAGTTGCTCACGGCGATCATCCGCGGGTCTTTCAACAACGTGGTGCGCAGGGCGGGTTCCGCCGCTTCGCTGTTCGCGGCATAATTCTGGGATTGCACTAGCGCGCGCTGGACCACGTCCATTTCGGCCATGGTTGCGGGGATGGCGCGAGACATCGCGAGGTCGCTGGCGATCACCTCCGCCATGTTATCGACAATCGACGTGGACATTTGCCGCTGTGCGCGCAGGGCCGCGTCCAGCTCTTGCTGTACCATCCGGTCCGCGACCATGCCGGCCACGAACCAGCAAACGAGCACGATCAGGACGAAGCTGATCGGTCCGGTTGCCTGGCGCAAGGTTGTGCTGTTCATCGACCCTCTGATCCGTCTGGCTGTGACATGCAACTAGCTCATTTGTGGCAGCGCGCTGGCGCTATTTCGCTTCGGTGCACGCGGCTGGCAACACGCCCCTGGTGTGAGCCTCGTTGTGGCCCGGCATAGTCGCAAGCGGCGTGCCGTCTCCTGATTTTAACCGTCACGGGGCCCAACGCCACCGTTATTGCGGGAATGCGAAGTATGTCCGTGGCGCCCATCAGGTTCTTAACGGCAGCGCATCAGTTTTCTGAATGGCTGCGCGGATTTTCCGGTGTTTGAAACGCGGCGCCGGCCGCTATCGCAGCGGTGGGGAGGTGGCTCGCGCGCGGCAGGAGTTGCTTCGCTGCAGCGCGCGTCGACACCGGCCGGCGGCCGTTGCCGGAGTGTTCCTGGCGATTTGCCGCTATTTGCCGCGAAAGGTTGTGCCTGAAACATAGGATGGTGTAGTGTCGTGCCGTCCAAAACAAAGGAAAGCTCGCCAGCCTTCGGGCGGCGCCTGCGGCGACAGGAGCCCGGCTTGACGGTTTGCGGTCCCGGGCGGCTCGCCCACGGACATGTCCGTCACCGGTTCACGTGTCTCCAACGCTAACGATTTACCGCGCCCACGCGTTTTGCCATGCCTGATTTCCGCTTTCCGGACCGATCTTCAGACCGCCGCGCCGAAGCCGCAGCCCCCTTCGTGCGTTTGAATGCCTGTATGGCCAGTATCAAAGGGGAGAGCGTCTGATGGATTTCAGCTTCAATCTGAAGCGCACCGCCAATGCGTCGGCATGGCGGGTGCTGCCCAATCGCTGGGATTTCGTCGCCTTCCCGTTGATCATCTGCATCATCGCGATGGCCGCGATCGGCTTTCACGAGACCTTGGCGCCGATGTCGACGCTCAAGACCCAGGCGATTTCGCTCGACCCGGCGAATCTGCCGGAGTACGCCATGCGCACCACGCTGCGCATGCTGGCGGCCATGGTCGCCTCGCTGACCTTCACGCTGGTGTACGGCACGCTGGCGGCCAAGAGCCGCCGCGCCGGTCTCGTGCTGGTGCCGATTCTCGACATCCTGCAGTCGGTGCCGGTGCTCGGCTACATTTCGTTTACGGTCACGTTCTTCCTCGCGCTGTTCCCGGGCCGTGTGCTCGGCGCCGAACTGGCGGCGATCTTCGCGATCTTCACGAGCCAGGCGTGGAATATGACGTTCAGCTTCTACCAGTCGCTGCGCACGGTGCCGCGCGATCTGGACGAAGTCTCGCGCGGTTTTCATCTGACTTCATGGCAGCGCTTCTGGAAGCTCGAAGTACCGTTCTCGATGCCGGGACTCATCTGGAACATGATGATGTCGATGTCGGGCGGCTGGTTCTTCGTGGTTGCGTCTGAGGCCATCACGGTCGGCAACCGGACGATCATCCTGCCGGGGATTGGCGCTTATCTCGCGCAGGCAATCTCGGACAAGAATCTGCATGCGATCGGCTGGGTGATCCTCGCCATGACCGTCGTGATTCTCGCCTACGACCAGTTTCTGTTCCGCCCGCTCGTCGCATGGGCCGACAAATTCCGCATGGAAAACACCAGTTCGGGCGACGCGCCGGAATCGTGGCTGCTCGACCTGATCCGCCGCACCCGGCTGATTCACCGTCTGCTGGTGCCGCTCGGCTGGATGTTCGCGAAGGCCGCGCGCGTGCCGTTCCGACTGCCGGCGTTCCAGGGGCCGCGCTTCCAGATTCCGCAGAGCCAGAAGAGTTCGCGCGTCGGCGATATTCTGTGGGCGGCGCTGGTGCTGATCGTCACCGTGTACGTGGTGTCTCGCGTGTTCATGTATGTGCGCACTAGCGTCTCGCTCGACGAGGTCTGGCATGTATTGGTGCTCGGGCTCATCACGCTGCTGCGAGTGGTGGTGCTGATCGCGATCGCTTCCGTGATCTGGGTGCCGATCGGCGTACTGGTCGGCTTGCGGCCGGCGCTCGCGGAGAAAATCCAGCCGATCGCGCAGTTTCTCGCCGCGTTCCCGGCGAACCTGCTGTTCCCGGTGTTCGTGATCGCGATCGTGCGTTTTCATCTGAACCCGGACATCTGGCTGTCGCCGCTGATCGTGCTCGGCACGCAGTGGTATATCCTGTTCAACGTGATTGCCGGCGCGAGCTCGTATCCGAACGACTACCGCGAAGCCGCCAAGAACTTCCATATCCGCGGCTGGCAGTGGTGGCGCCAGGCCATGCTGCCGGGCATCTTCCCGTACTACGTGACGGGTGCGATCACCGCGTCGGGCGGCGCGTGGAACGCGAGCATCGTCGCGGAATTCGTTCAGTGGGGCGACACGAAGGTGGCCGCGCACGGCCTCGGCGCCTATATCGCGCAATCCACGGCGGCGGGCGACTATCCGAAGATCATCGTCGGCATTGCCGTGATGTCCCTGTTCGTGACCCTGTTCAACCGTCTGCTGTGGCGTCCGATGTACGCCTACGCCGAAGCCAAGCTCCGGCTTGATTGAGCGCCCCCGAACCTGTCGCTTCGCGCCGGGCCCCCGAAGGGGTAAAAACGTGGGGCGGTCCGGCGTTTTGTTGAGAGAAATGAAGGCTAAACGCGATGCAAAATCCTAAAGCTGCTATGACCGCCGCGCCGATCCAGACACCGCCGAAGCCGCCGCGCCTCGGCGAGGAGATCCTGCGCGTCAAGGACGTGTGCCGCGGGTTCAACAAGTCGCAGGGCGAGCTGCTCGTCCTCGATGACGCGAATCTGTCGTTGCGCGAAGGCGAGATTGTCGGTTTGCTGGGCCGCTCGGGTTCGGGTAAGTCCACTCTGCTGCGCATCATCGCCGGTCTGATCGAGCCGACCGACGGCGAAGTCACGTATATGGGCAAGCCGCTCGACGGCCCGGCCAAGGGCGTGGCAATGGTGTTTCAGACCTTCGCGCTATTTCCGTGGCTGACCGTGCTGCAAAACGTGGAAGCGGGTCTGGAAGCGCAAGGCGTCGGCGCGAGCGAGCGGCGCACGCGCGCGCTCGCGGCAATCGACCTGATCGGTCTGGACGGTTTCGAAAACGCTTATCCACGCGAGTTGTCGGGCGGCATGCGTCAGCGCGTCGGCTTCGCGCGCGCGCTGGTGGTCGACCCCACGCTGCTGCTGATGGACGAACCGTTCTCGGCGCTCGACGTGCTGACCGCCGAAACGCTGCGTACCGACCTGCTCGATCTGTGGACGCAAGGCCGCATGCCGATCAAGGCGGTGCTGATCGTCACGCACAACATCGAGGAAGCGGTGTTCATGTGCGACCGGATTCTGGTGTTGTCGTCCAATCCCGGCCGCGTGATCGCTGAGATCAAGGTGCCGTTCAAGCATCCGCGCAACCGTCTGGATCCGGCGTTCCGGCGTCTGGTGGACGAGATCTACGCGAAGATGACCGCGCGTCAGACCGACGAAAAGACCAAGAAGGGGCTGGAGCTGCACAGCTGGCTGCCGCATGTGTCGACCAACCTGATGGCCGGTCTGATCGAGACGCTCGCCGCCGCGCCGTACCACGGCCGCGCGGACATGCCGGAAATTGCCCGCTCGCTGCATCTGGAGGTGGACGATCTGTTCCCGGTTGCCGAAGTGCTGCAGCACCTCGGTTTTGCCGACGTGCGCGAAGGCGATATTTTCCTGACGCCGCCGGCGCGCGTGTTCTCGGAATTCGGCACCCAGGAACGCAAGATGATGTTCGCCGAGCATCTGTTGCGTCACGTGCCGCTCGCCGCGCGAATCAAGAAGGTGTTGAACGAACGGCCGGGGCATCGCGCGCCGCGCGTGCGCTTCGAGCAGGAGCTGGAGGATTTTCTGTCGGACAGCGCCGCGGAAGAGACGCTCGACGCAGTGATCAACTGGGGCCGTTATGGCGAGATCTTCTCGTACAACGACCAGACGGAAATTTTCAGTCTGGAAGACGTGGAGTCTTAAGCCCGGTCAGGTTGCTTGAAGCTGATCACGCAAAACATAGCGATCCGCGTCGCCTGAATAACAAAACCCCATGCTTTGGAAAGCGTGGGGCTGGTCAGCAATCGGAGCGGCAGGGGAGACCCGGCCGCTTTTTTTATTGCGAGGATGCGGGCGCACCGGTTCGTCCGCCGCCTCCCGCCACCGGCGATTGCGCTTTTCTTATTGCAAATTACCCCAGCGCTCCACAGCTGGTTCCGCCGACGCCCACTTCCAGCCCTTGTCCTGCTGGCACGCGCTCGCCGTGTACCAGTCTTCATGCGCATTCGGGCCGTCGCCGTCCTGCACCGAGAACACGAAATCTTTGCACAGTGCGAGCGCCGAGCTGAACGCGCGCGTCACGCGCACCTGGCCGTGGCCGTTCTCGATCGGCAGCGTGTGCTTGATCATCCACGGCCGCGTCTCGCCGACCGGCATCGCCCCTGCCAACGCGGCGATCATGTTCTGCTGATCGGTGTGCATGACGCGCATATAGTGGGCGACGGCTTCGTCGGTCGCGGCCTGTACGGCGATACCGATGCCGATACCGATTGCCGGATTGGAGGTCACGAGACCTGACGCGACACCGGCTGCAGCGCCGCTTGCCGCGCCGACCGACGAGCAGCCGCTCGTCAGCAGACTGGCGCCGACGCAGAGTGCGCCGGCCAGCACGAGCCGCAGCCGGCTGCCGGAAAGCGCCGCAAGGGCACGCGGTACCCGGGCCGCACGCGGGCCGTCGACGAACCGTGGCTCAGACAGCGCCGATTCGCTGCGCGGACGAGGAAGCGACAGCGCCTTCATTGCAACGCGCCCCAGCGTTCGGTCGCGGGTTCGGCCGATGCCCATTTCCAGTTGTCGCCGTCACGGCAGATCGACGCGACGTAGAACGCGCTGCTCGCCGGCACATTCTTGGTAGCGGTCTGATCAACCGAGAAGACGATTTCCTTGCAGTCGAGCGCGCCAGCGCTGATCGTGCGGCTGACGGTGACGCGGCCGTGTTCGTCGTCTTCGATCGGCACCGAGTGGATCACGTTCCACGGTGCGATCGCGCCGACGTCGAGCGGTCCGGCGATTTTGGCGATACCGTCCTGCGTATTCTTATGGACCACGCGCTCCGAGTACTGCACGCCGGCGCGCGCGGCGGCCACCGCGCCCAGACCGATGCCGGTAGCAACTGCCGCGTTGCTGGTCACTTTGGCTGCAAGCGCGGCGCCCGCGATACCGGCGCCGGCGGTGGCGCCTTCCGAATAGAGCGAACTACAGCCGCTCAATGCCGCTGAGATCGCCACGGCCAACGCGACGAGCGCTGTTGTAGCCCGCCTTGCGCGTTGCGCTGCTAGAGGCGCTTCGGATGCTTCGGCTGTTGGTTTTGCCCATCCGGTCCACACCATACTTTTTTGCATTTCCCTGTCTCTATTCCTGCAAGTGCCTTTCGTTCACGCGCGACGCGGGCGGATAAACGGCGGGCACGTCTTTCTCATCGTTGCATTATGTGCTGCCGCATTTTGCAGGATGCGATTTGTAATTGGCAGTGGGAAAGTGCAAGCAATTGCAAAAGATAGTGCGAGACGAATCGGTTTCTGCTGAGCGAAAGCCGATTTTGATTGGTGGTGCGAAGGGATTAATTACGAGACGACGGATGCGCAGAAACGGCCATTTCTGCAGAAAAGGAAGGTGCAACAGATGCAGGAGAAGGCGCAAAAAAAGTAGCCGGCCCGCACAGCAGCACCACACCCGGCATCACCCGCTCACGCGAACAAATCGCGTGAGCGCCTGGCACGGCTTATTGTTCGGTATCTTCTTCCGCGCCTTCGTCGTCGCCGTACGCACTCAAGCGGTTGTACAGCGTTTTCAGGCTCACGCCGAGCGCCTTGGCTGCACGCCGCTTGTCGCCGCCGCAATATTTGAGCGTGCCGAGAATGATCTGCTTTTGCGCATCGGCGAGTGGCGTACCGATGCACACGTTCATCGCGTCGCCCTGCGTTACCGGCTTTTTCACGCGCGACGCGAGGTGCGGATGCGGCAGTTCGACCGTCTTCTCCGCGAGAATGAACGCGCGATACACCGCGTTTTTCAACTCGCGCACGTTGCCCGGCCACGACCAGGTTCGCAATGTTTCGATCGACCGTTTGCTGAAGCTTTTGCTCGCGTTTTCCTGATGATTCAGCAACGCGAGGAAGTGTTGCGCGAGCAGTTCCCGATCGTTCTCACGCTCGCGCAACGGCGGCGCGCGCAACGGAAAAACCGCCAGCCGGTACATCAGGTCTTCACGCAGACCGTTTTCCTTCACGGCTACCGCGGGATCGCGATTGGTCGCCGCAATCACGCGCACGTCGCCGCGAATCAGTTCGTTGCCGCCGACCCGGAAAAACGTGCCGGTCTCGAGCGCACGCAAGAGTTTGACCTGGCGCACCGGCGCCATTTCAGTGATTTCGTCGAGGAACAGCGTGCCGCCGTTCGCGTGTTCGAAGTAGCCGACGCGTCCCTGGACCGCGCCGGTGAAGCTGCCTTTTTCATGGCCGAACAATTCGGCTTCGATGAGTTCGTCGGGAATCGCACCGCAGTTGACGGCGACAAACGGGGCGTCCTTGCGGCCACTTTTATCGTGAATCGTGCGGGCAATTAATTCCTTGCCGGTGCCGGATTCGCCGATGACCAGCGCGGTCGCGTCGGTGCTGGCGACGCGTTCGATCTGTTCGTACAGATCGAGCATCACCGGCGACGAGCCATACAGCAGCCCGTACGATTTCAGTCCCGCGATGCCGTCCGCGACGCGCTGCTTCGCCTGTGCCGAAGCATTGCCGCCGGCGGAGACGGTGGGCGAGTCCAGATCGATTGACGCCATAAACGGGGGTCCTGTGCAAATGAGGTTCGGTGCTGCGGCGCGCAGGCCTTGACGCGAGATGGACCAGTGCGGTCACTATCTCACAAAATCCGATTTAACCACTTCGACATCGCTTCCTGCAATCCATGTGGCGGGTCGGCGCAATGGTTCGGCAGCGGCTAGGTGCGCGTTCGGTCGAAAGTGCTTAAGTCCCTGCGGGCACCGGCTGAGATCGGAAAATTTACCGGGCACGGGGTTTGCGTCATCAACCCGACACGCGTGTGCTTTTGAACGTCTTTGTTCAATGCGTGCGGCGCGGATACGGTTCCGATCGTTCGCGCCGCGCTGGAAAAGACACGCAAACGCCGAATTCAGACACAGGAGTGAATGATGACTGACACCACGCAACAGCTTGCACTCGGCGGTCAGAAGATTGTCGACGATCTGCGGGTGCTGCTGACGGACTCGGAAGAGATGCTGCGGCTTGCCGCCAATGTGCCGGGCGAGGGCGTCGACGCGCTGCGCAACCGCCTGGGCGCGCATGTCGAAACCCTGCAATCGACGCTTGGCGATGCGCAGCGCAACGCGCAGCGGCGCTACCGGGCCGCGACCGTCAATACCGAACGCTACGTGCGCCGCAATCCGTGGCGCTCGATCGGCATTGCCGCGGGCGTCGGCTTTCTGCTTGGCGTGCTGAGCTCGCGCTAACGCGCGATGCTGGACGCCAATCCGTTTGACGATAACAAGGAGTTCACGATGGGACGACCCAAAATTGGCATCTTCGGCGCGCTGATGGCTCTCGGCGGGTTTCTGGCGGTGCGCTACGTGCAGCGAAACCGCGCCGCGCAGACTCCGGCGGCGTGACGGCGACGACTGCTGGCGCGTCCACGCCGGACACGGCGCATGGCGCGAATGGCTCGGCGCATCCGAACGGACACGGCGGCGCATGGCCCTTTCCGCGCAGTTAGGCGTGACGTTTGAAAGACCTTGCGCGCGCCGCGTCGTCGATGTGAAACTTTGACGGCGGCGTTTCGCGCACATGACAAATTTGTCTCGTTAAAGCCGTATAATAGGCAAATAGACAACAATGTCGCAGTTCTCGGCGTGATTTCCGTGTCGATTGTTGCGATATTGAATTAAGTCCAAGGATCGCCGCTGTTGTAAAAACGTTGGCGTGTGCTCACATCCGAGCGCATCGCGGCGCAGCGGTATGCCGCCGGCCGGCTTTTTCAGCATGCGGTTTTGCATGCTTCCTCATTTACGCTTTCGGGCTTTCGAGACGCGATGCCACACGTACTGATTGTCGATGACGATGCCGGTACCCGCGAGGCGCTTTCCGCCATCATCGGGGAAGACGGTCTGACTACCGCCACTGCGGGCGATTTGCGCGAAGCGCGCATTCAACTGGTCCGGCAGATGCCGGACGTTGTCTTTACCGATCTGAAGCTGCCCGACGGCAGCGGAGTGGATCTGTTTGAAGATCTCGATCCGCGCTCCGGCGTGGAAGTGATCGTGATTACCGGCCATGCCACGGTGGAGTCGGCGGTCAACGCGCTGAAGATGGGCGCCACCGACTACCTGGTGAAGCCGATCAACATGCAGCGGGTGAAGGCGATTCTGTCGCGGCTGCCGCGCGCCGGCGACCTGAAGGCGGAAATCGGCACGTTGCGCGGCGAGTTGCGGCGCATGGGCCGCTTCGGCTTGATGCTCGGCAATTCACCGGCCATGCAGGAGGTCTACGACCAGATCGGCCGCGTTGCGCCGACGGCGGCCTCGGTCATGCTGGTGGGCGAGTCAGGCACCGGCAAGGAAGTTGCCGCTCAGACGCTGCACCAACTCAGCTTGCGCCGGAAACACGCGTTCCTCGCGGTGAACTGCGGTGCGATCTCGCCGAACCTGATCGAGTCGGAAATGTTCGGTCACGAGCGCGGCTCGTTCACGGGTGCGGACCGTCAGCACAAAGGCTATTTTGAACGCGCGAACGGCGGCACGCTGTTTCTCGACGAAATCACCGAAATGCCGATCGAGTTGCAGGTGAAACTGCTGCGCGTGCTGGAAACCGGCATGTTCATGCGGGTCGGCACGACCAAGGAAATCGAAACGGACGTGCGACTGATCGCGGCGACCAACCGCGATCCTGAGCAGGCGGTGCTGGAAGGCAAGTTGCGGCTCGATTTGTACCATCGTCTGAACGTGTTTCCGATCAGCCTGCCGCCGCTGCGCGACCGGGGTAAGGATGTGGAATTGCTTGCGCAGGCGTTTCTTGACGAACTGAACGAGCGTCACAGCACGAAGAAGCATTTCCCCGCTGCAGTGAAGGAAATGCTGATGTCGTATCCCTGGCCGGGCAATGTGCGCGAGTTGAAGAACTACGTGCAGCGCGCGCACATCATGTCGGGTTCGGATTCGGATAGCACGGCGACGGTGCCGTTGCAGATCACCTTGTCGAAGCCGGCGGCGGGTACGGCGATCACGATTCCGTTTGGGACTTCGCTTGCCGAAGCGGACCGACAGTTGATATTGGCCACACTTGAGCAGTGCGGTGGTGTGAAGACGCGGGCTGCTGAGATTCTTGGTATTAGTCTTAAGACTTTGTATAACCGGCTGGTTGAGTATGGGAATGATGCGCGTGATGATGGGGATGCCGCTGAGGAGGCGCGGGCTTTGAAGGGTGCGGACGTTTAAGGTTTTTTGCCTTCGGTCTTTTCTGCTCGCGCTTGTTTGTTTGCCTACGGCGTTGGCCTTTGCTTGAACTGGTTGCCTGCGTGGCGCTTGTTGTCTGTTTGCCTGCGGCGTTGGCCTCTCCTTGCTTTGTTATTGGTTTATTAGCGTCGCCCCTGTGCGGGGCGGGCACCTACTTCTCTTTGCCGCCGCAAAGAGAAGTAGGCAAGAGAAAGCGGCTCAAACCGCCAATTCTTAAGCGGGTCCCCCGCGCAGTCACGGTAGTGGTGCATCTGGAATCTGTGTTCTCGCACACTCCGCGTGAGTGACACAGCCGTCATACTTCCGGCGGCGCTCCGCGCGCCGTAGCGGTACTTGATAAAACCGCACACTACTGTTGTGACTCGACAAGTTCAGCAAACCATGCGCTGTTGTTACGTCTCTGCGACCTGTCGGCGGTTGTGCGCTGTAGTTAGGGCTCCGCGGAAACTTAGCAAAACCAACAGTTATTGTCGCGCTCTCTGTTGCTTCATTAGGCCAATATCTGCTTCCTTTATTAAGTACGCCAGCAGCGCGGCCGCTGGGCGCTTGACGCGCCTGTCAGGACACCAAAAAACCATTCGGTTTTTTTAGCGCATCGCCGCGGCGAAGCCGATGGCCCTGCCACATCCAAACGAAGCTCCATGTTTTCGATGGACCCTTCCGGCGAGCACGCAGTGCGAGGCGGGAAGTATGAGTGCCTTGTCACTGACGCCAAATGCGCGAGGGCACGGATTCCAGATGCGCCACTACCGTGACTGCGCGGGGAGCCCGCTTAAGAATTAGCGGTTTGAGCCGCTTTCTTTTGCCTACTTTTCTTTGCGGCAGGCAAAGAAAAGTAGGTGCCCGCCCCGCACAGGGGCGACGCCAATAAACCAATAACAAATCAAGGAAAGGCCAACGCCGTAGGCCAACGACCAATAAGCGCCGCGCGGGAAAACAACCCAGGAAAAGCCCGACGCCGCAGGCAAACAGAATAAGCGCCGCGAAAGGAACCAGCTTAAGCAAAGCCCACCGCCGTAGGCAAACAGACAAAGAAACCGCCGAAGGCAAAAACCCGACCGGCACAAGCCTTGCTGCGATCCAGCAGACCGCAAAACCGAGGATAACTACCATGCCGGAATACCCCGCCGCGCCCACGCTTCCCCTCCCAAAACACGCTCACCGCCCGGAGCCGATCGAACCGCCGTCGCCCCCACCGGCCCCGAACCCCGGCGAACCCGACGCCATTCCAAATCCCTCCCCGACTCCCGACCCAATCGAACCCGTCGCGCCGCCGATCGGCGATCCCCCACCACAGCCCACGCAAACGCCACAAGCCAGTCCCCGTCCGCCTTCGCATCGATCAAGCATGCAACTCTGACGTGTTCTGTGCGCTGCGCCACATACCGGCGCAGCAATTTTATGTACTTGTTACAAAGCCGGCGCATCTTTTACCGGCAATTTACCGTCGTGACCCCTAGACTGTATTGATGCCGCTCTCCATAGCGGCGGGCTTCCCCTGGAGGCATCGATCATGAGACATCCAGCACTGCGCCGTTCCGCGCGCCATTCGAAACGCGATTCCCGGCCGGCCAGCAGCAAGAACGGTCCACCCGAAGCACAAGACCCCTCGGCGCATGACCCCTCAGCGCAGAACCGCGTCGCGCCCGACGCGCCGCCAGACGGCGAGTACAACCAGGGCGGTGTGCGCCCGGAAGGACTGGAGTATCAGCGGGATCTGGGCTCGGAACAGGACGCTTAAGCCCGGTTGACGGGCCGGTAAGAACGGTTCCGGTTTTGCCATGCAAAAGCAGTAAAAAACTTCTTCGCGATGCTTCCATGTCGCGCGTTTGTGCTCGTCCGTCACATTTACATACATTTTTATTCCCGACGTCTCAAAAAACGGCACGCGACTTGCGTGCACGTTTTTAGCGCATATCCGTACGCAACGAAACAACTGACCAGGTGGAGTACCAATGAGCAGACTGATCGTGGTATCGAATCGTGTCGCGCCGACGCAGGAAGGCCGTCCCTCAGCAGGTGGCCTTGCGATCGGCGTGTTGGACGCGTTGAAGGAAACCGGCGGCGTCTGGTTCGGCTGGAGCGGCGAAACGGTCAATGAGCCGTCCGCTCCGGTGATCGAAAAGCAGGGCAATGTGACTTACGCGACGGTGGGCCTCACCAAGCGCGACTACGACCAGTACTATCGGGGCTTTTCCAACGCGACACTGTGGCCGACCTTCCACTATCGCAACGACCTGTCGCGCTACGACCGGCAGGAATACGCGGGCTATCAGCGAGTCAACGCGACGCTCGCCAGGCAGCTCAAGGAATTGCTCAAACCCGATGACATCATCTGGGTACACGACTATCACCTGCTGCCGTTCGCGCGCTGCCTGCGTGAGCTCGGGGTGAAGAATCCCATCGGCTTCTTCCTGCATATTCCGTTTCCCGTTCCGGAGGTACTGCGGACCATTCCGCCGCACGAAGAACTGGTCAAGGCAATGTGCAGCTACGACGTGGTCGGCTTTCAGACCGAGGCGGACCGTCAGTCGTTCGTCGACTTTATCGAGCGCGGCCAGCACGGCACCTCGAGCGAGGACGGCATGGTGCACGCCTACAACCGCTTTCTGAAAGTGGCGGCGTACCCGATCGGCATCTATCCGGACGCGATCGCCAAGGCCGCTGAGCAGTTCACCGACCGCAAGCCGGTCCGCAGCCTGCGTGACGGCATGCGTGGGCGCAAGCTGATCATGAGCGTCGACCGGCTCGATTATTCGAAAGGCCTCGTCGAGCGCTTTCAGGCGTTCGAACGCTTGCTGTTGAATGCGCCGGGTTGGCACGGCCGCGTATCGCTGGTGCAGATCGCGCCGCCGACTCGCGCCGATGTGCAGACCTATCAGCGCATCCGTCAGACGCTGGAGGGCGAAGCCGGCCGCATCAATGGCCGGTTCGCGCAACTCGACTGGACGCCGATTCAATATCTGAACCGCAAATACGAACGCAATCTGCTGATGGCGCTGTTCCGTCAATCGCAGGTGGGCTACGTGACGCCGCTGCGCGACGGGATGAATCTGGTCGCCAAGGAGTACGTCGCCTCGCAGGACCCGGCCGATCCGGGTGTACTCGTGCTGTCGCAATTCGCCGGCGCGGCCGAGCAACTGCCGGGAGCACTGGTCGTCAATCCGTTCGATCTGTCGCAGATGGCCGAGGCGCTGGAGCGCGCGCTGTCGATGCCGCTCGCCGAACGGCAAGCGCGGCACGCGGACATGATGGCGCCGATGCGCGAGAATAATCTGTCGGTCTGGCGCGATACGTTCCTGGGCGATCTGCGCAACGTCGCGACGGCCTCTTCCGTGACGGCCAAAGCGGTAAAGCTGGCTGACGTGACGGCATCGTCGTAGCGGCATCGGTGGCGGCGCGGATTCCTTCGAGGGCCGCGCGCGCTGATCACGTCGAACTATTTGCGGATGAATGAAGCATTAAAGAAGGGCGCGGACCGCTGCATGCGATTCGCGCCCTTGTTGTATTGCTGGCCATACGCTCACGCCGTTTGCACATTCACCCGCTGCATGACCCGAAGCGTGCTGACTACGGCGGCGACCGCTGAAAAGCACGCTGCCACATACAGCACGATAGTCGGCCCGTGCTGGGGCGCGATGCCGAAGATCAGCGCGACCAGCGCCGCGCCGAGCGTCTGTCCGGTCAGGCGCGCGGTGCCGAGCATGCCGCTCGCGCCGCCGCTGCGCTCGCGTGGCGCGGCCGACAGGATGGTGCGGTTGTTCGGCGACTGGAAGATGCCGAAGCCGGCACCGCACACCGCCATGCGCCACGCAATCTGCATGGGCTCGGGATGCGCGCCGAGGGTGGCGAGCAGCAGCAGGCCCGCGGTCATCGTGACGAGTCCGACGCCGCCGAGCCAGCCCGATGACACCTTGTCCGCCAACACGCCCGCAATCGGTGCGGCGATGATGATCACCGCGGGCCACGGCGTCATCAGTAAGCCGGTATCGACCTGTGAGAAACCGAGCGTGTCCTGCAAGAGGAACGGCAGTGATACGAAGGCCAGCATCTGCGCGCAAAACGAACACACCGAGGTACCGATCGACAGCGCGAACACCGGAATCCTTAGCAAATCGATCGGCAGCAACGGCGCGGACTGAGTCAATTGACGGCGCACGAAGAAATAACCGATCACGATCGCACCGAGCGCCTCTGCGGTGACCCAGCCGAAGCGCTCACCGTGGCCGAGACCATCGACGGCAAAAATCAGCAGGCCGAACACGAACGCATTCATCACCGCGCTTAAATAGTCGTAGGGCGACTCGTGGCCGGGATTCATCGGCAGCGCCTTGAGGGCGCCTACGATCGCCGCGATCCCGATCGGCACATTGATCGCAAACAGCCACGGCCACGAGGCGACGGCGAGCACCCCGGAAGCGACCGTCGGTCCGACCGCGGACGCCACCGCAACGACCATCGCGTTGAGCGCGACGCCGCGGCCCAGCTGCGCGGGCGGATAGATCATGCGCACGAGCGCGGTGTTGACACTCATGACCCCCGCCGCGCCAAAACCCTGGGCCACGCGGGCGAGCGCGAGCGTCGGCAGCGAGGTGGACAACGCGCAACCGAACGACGCCACCGTGAACAGGATCAGCCCGCCCAGATAAACGCGCCGATAGCCGATCCGGTCGCCGAGCGACGCAAGCGGCAGCAGCGAAATGGTGATGGCAAGCTGGTAGGCGTTGACGACCCAGATCGAGCCGGCTGCGCTCGCGTGCAGATTGCGCGCGATGGTCGGCAGCGCGACGTTGGCGATCGCGCTGTCGAGCACGGCCAGCGTGAGGCCGAGTGCGATGACCAGCATGGCCCAATAGCGTTGAGGGATCGGCAAGCCTCGTTCGGGGCTATCCGCGGACGGTGTGCCGGTGCCCAGGTGGGCGGCTGAAGCGGCATCGGCCGGCGTCGAACCGTCCTTGCGCGATGGTTGTGCGTGCATCGTTTTTTTGATTTGGAGTGAGGCGGCTCATCGACCCGACGATAGGCCGCGCGCCGCGTGCCGCTCTCGAAGACAAGACGGCGCGCGGCGACGATGCCAGCGCTGCGACAGCGCACCGGCATCGCGTCTTACGCGTTATTTGAGCTCATACAGACCTGTGTGGGTGGTCGAATCGAGTTCATTCAGATGCGTCATGAAGCGCGCGACCGCATTGGTGGTATCCGCATTGATCGGCAGATGCGGCACCTTCAGCGCATGCAGGCGGAAGATGTAGCGATGCGCCTTGTCGCCGCGCGGCGGCGCGGCGCCACCGAAGCCGACCGTGCCGTAGTCGTTGCGTACCTGCAGCGCGCCTTGCGGCAGCAGCGAGCCGTCGGCCTTGCCGGCGTTGCGCGGCAGCGAGCGGGCGTCGGCCGGAATATTGACGATCACCCAATGCCAGAAGCCGCTGCCGGTGGGCGCATCGGGATCGTGAACGGTGAGTGCGAAGCTTTGAGTATCGGCCGGCGGTGCATCCCATTGCAGCGCGGGCGAGATGTTCTCGCCGTCCACACCGAAGGCCTTGTCGTGATACTCGTGGGCTTTCGGCATAAAGCCGTTGGTGGGGAACTCGTCGGACCAGAGACGGAAATCAGCCATTGTGTGCCTCCCTTCTTGAGTGGTTCTGGGATGGTTAGCCAATCGAGTGTATCACCAGCCGCTTCGAGATTCCCTTGGATGTGACGGACTACAAGCAGCTTTCAACCGCGTTCCTCGAAGCTCGGCGCGTCGCTCTTCAACCACTCGACGAGCCGCTGCAATACGCCTTCGATATCGCGATTCGCACCACGCAAAGCGCATTCCCACACCACCCCGACACGCCAGCCGCTCGCAAGCAACGCCGCCTTGACCTTGTCGTCGTTGCTGCGATTGCGGCCGATCTTGTCGCGCCAGAATTCCGGCCGCGTTTGCGGCCATTTGAACAGATGACAGTCGTGACCGTGCCAGAAGCAGCCGTGGACCAGAATCACAGCGCGGTAGCGCGGCAGCACGATATCCGGGCGGCCCGGCAGATCGCGCGCGTCAAGGCGGAAGCGAAAGCCCCGGCCATGCAGCAGGCTGCGGATCAGGACTTCAGGCTTCGTGTTGCGGCCGCGAATGCCGGACATCATGCGGCTACGCGTTGCACTGTCGACGATATCGACCATCGTTAGCGCCAGGCTAACTGATCGGGCAGCTCAGGAATAGAGCGAAAGGGTTTGCTTCGAACCATGGTGCGTTTCCTTGGCGAGCAGGGTTTGCACATGTGGCAGCATGATGCGCGCCACTTCCCGCATCACCGGCATGACGACGCTGTTGCCGAACTGCCGGTAAGCCTGCGTGTCGCTGACCGGAATCCTGAACGTATCGGGAAAGCCCATCAGCCGGGCGCATTCGCGCGGCGTGAGACGCCGCGGCCGCAGCTGTTCACCCTGATAGACCAGAATCTCCGAGCCGTCCTTGTGATAGCGCGCGGAGAGCGTGCGCGTGACGCTATCGGGATAGGCCATGCCGAAACCGAAACCATTGCCTGCCGCGCGATGCTTCGCCGCGTAGTTCTGCAGATAGGTCCAGAGATTCGGCGTGAGTGTGTACTTCGGTTGCACCCGTCTGGCGGCGTGGTCGAAGAAGCGATCGTGGTCCCAGGGCAGCACCGGTTCGCTGCCGTCCGTGCGATGCAGGATCGAGCCGAGGCGCGGGCCGCTTTCCGGCAGACGCAGATCGTCCCAGGAAAACGACGTCTTGCCACGAAAGCCGACAATGATGATGCGCTCGCGATGTTGCGGCGTGAAATGCTGGCCGTCGACCACGCGGTAGTGCACTTCATAGCCGAGCTCGTCGCGCAGGGTCTGCAGGATCACGTCGAAGGTACGGCCTTTATCGTGCGAGAGCAGATTCTTCACGTTCTCCAGCAGGAACGCGGCCGGCCGTTTCGCCGCGATGATGCGCGCGACGTCGAAAAACAGCGTGCCTTGCGTCGTGCACTCGAAACCGTGCGGCCGGCCCAGCGCGTTTTTCTTGCTGACGCCGGCAATCGAAAACGGCTGGCATGGAAAGCCGCCGAGCAGCACGTCGTGGCTCGGCACCTCTTCGGCGGGAAACGAGACGATGTCGCCGATCAGCGCGTGCTCGCCGTCGGCGGGATAGTTCTCGCGATAAGTCCTGGTGGAGAAATCGTTCCACTCACTCGTGAAAACGCAGTCGCCGCCGTGCGCCTCGAAACCCATGCGAATCCCGCCGATCCCGGCAAACAGATCGATGAAGCGGAACTGGGCGCCGGCAGTGGCCGCACCGGCCTTTGCCCGGGCACTGCTCTGCAGCAGATCGCGCAAAGCCGGTTCCAGCATGGACGGACACGGTGTTTCGCCTTTTTCCCAGCGGCGTACCGTTTTGATGGCCTTGCCGACGTGCGCGGCGATTTCGCGTTGAGTGAAGCGGGCGCGCGCCTGTCTGAGCAGGTCGAGCGATGCGGCGAGGGTCACGGAGGTCCTTGCTGGGAATTTTTGCGGACATTATGACCTAAGGTCGTCCCTTTTTCCTATTTTCTGCCGTCCTCGGGCAGAAAATTTGCGATGAACCTGCGACTCTTTTCGCTTAAATGCGGGTGTCACAGTTGGGCGTGTAGGCTGGCGGCGTGACGCGAATTCCCCGCGTTGCGACGTGTTCAGGCCGCGACAAGATTCGCGGCCTTTTTTTAGCTGGGGAAAAGTAGGACTGGCCGCAGCGGAAGGCCGGCCATCAAGGCTTGCAGCGTCTCAGGCAGGACGGCTGGTGCTCGCGAGATGCGGCGGCTGGGACAGCGCGGCGGCTGCCGGAGCCAGCGCAGCGCTCCACACGGGTTGCGCTTCGAACTGGTCGATCTGGAGCAGGAGGCTGTCGACCGTGCACAGTTGCGCGTGGGACAGATGGCCGGAGTCGAGCAACTGATACAGACGCTTGCGCCAGTAGGTGGGCGGCAGAATCGGTCCGCCCAGATCGCCGTGTAAAGACGGCCGCATCACGCGCCCGATATGCGCGATGTCCCGATCGATCAGCGTCGCCTGGGATGAACCCGTCAGCGTAATGAGTGTGCGTTCCATAGCCCCTCCATGGCACCTTTACGGCAGGCGGCGGCGGGACTTTAGGGTTTTTGTTAAATATTTTCACGGCCGTGTACCTCGCGCGCAGGGGATCGACGGTTGCCGCGGGCACACCCGTTGCTCAACACGGATACTGGCGTAATGTCGCGCCGGCATTCCAAATAGTGGAGCCGAACATGAACAAAGACCAGGTGAAGGGTGTGGGCGAGCAGGTCAAGGGCAAGGTCAACGAAGCCGTTGGCAAGGCCACCAACAATCCGGGCAAGGAGCTCAAGGGCGACCTCCAGCAAGGCGCCGGCAAGGTACAAAAGGCCTATGGCGACGCTAAGGAAGACGCCAAGGACCAGGCAAAGCACAACAAGCCCTAATTTGGCTCGCGTTGTCGCTTGACGTAAGGAGGCGCTTCGGCGCCTTTTTTCGTTTTCGCCTGGGAGTAACCCGGGTTCGGCGCCGTGGACGTGCCACACACCGTGCGTCGCCATTAGACTTGGCGCATCCAACAACAAGGAGGCGCCCATGACCCCCGAAAAAGTGCTTTCGATGTTCGAACGGCAGTACCTGGAGGGCAAGGCGCCCGTCGACCTCGAAACCACCTGTGCGAGCTTCGCCAGTTGGCTGGCGGCAACGTGGGAACAACTCGACGGCGAGCAGAAGACGCTGCTGCTGACGGTCGGCGCGGCCTTGTGGCGCGAAGGCTATAACCTGCGCGCCGGCACGTCGACGAAGGATCTGTGGTGAGCCTTGTGGTGTTTCGGTGCCTCAGTGCCTCGGTGCTGAGGTCGGGTGATGCGGTGACGCGGTAGACAAGAGCGGCGCGTGACCCTGTTCGCAACGGGACGTTTTGCGGCGTCCGCGCACGCGTTGTGCTGAGTCGGTTTATATTTGGCGGTCGCGTGTTCGGGTCTTGCTGTTCGGTCTTCCGGCCGAGCGCTGATCCCCGATTCGATTCCGATTTCCAGCCGCTGCTCTCGCACAAGGGTTACCTCACTACCATGACCGATCTTTCCACCTTCCCGATCACGAAGAAATGGCCTGCCGAGCATCCGGACCGGATTCAGCTGTATTCGCTGCCGACGCCCAATGGCGTGAAGGTGTCGATCATGCTCGAAGAGACCGGTCTGCCGTATGAGCCGCATCTCGTGCGTTTCGATACGAACGACCAGATGTCTCCTGAGTTTTTGTCGCTGAATCCGAACAACAAGATTCCGGCGATCATCGATCCGAACGGCCCGGACGGCAAGCCGCTGCCGCTGTTCGAATCCGGCGCGATTCTGATTTACCTGGCGGACAAGTCCGGCAAATTGATCCCGCAGGACGCCGCTGGCCGCTATGAAGCGATCCAGTGGGTCATGTTCCAGATGGGCGGCATCGGGCCGATGTTCGGCCAGGTGGGTTTCTTCCACAAATTCGCCGGCAAGGAATACGAAGACAAACGCCCGCGCGACCGCTACATCGGCGAGTCGAAGCGGCTGCTCGGCGTGCTGGACCGGCAACTCGAAGGACGTGACTGGATTCTTGGCGAGACGTATTCGATCGCCGATATCGCGACCTTCCCGTGGGTGCGCAATCTGATCGGTTTCTACGAAGCCGGGGATCTGGTCGGAATCGACGACTTTCCGAATGTGAAGCGCGTGCTGGCTGCGTTCGTCGCGCGTCCGGCGGTGGCGAAGGGATTGGAGATTCCGAAGCGGCCTGCATGACGCGTATCAGAAAGTACTAGTCGATCCAGGCCTTGCGCGACGCGGTGATGAGTGGGAAGCGGTGAGGTTGCTGACGATGCGGAGGGCTCTGCCAATTGACCATCCTTAACAACGCCCTTCCCCGAGCCATCGTATGCTTGTGAGATAACAAATCGGGGGCGGCATGAGCTATTCACACAACTTTCTCGCAGCCAGCCTGTTCATGGCGATGGCGCTTGCGTGTCTCGCTGCGCTGATGGTTGCCTGATGACCATTCACCACTCGACGCGCAGGAATAGCACCGGGTAGCCGCCCTTCAAACACGACTCAATGGCCATGTCCGCCGTGGCCGCCGCCATGTCCACCGCCATGGCCGCCTTCCCAATGTCCGTGCCCGTAGCCGTGGCCCCAGCCGCCGTGGTGGTAGTCGCCGTGATGGTAACCGCCGCCACCGCCGCCCCAGACATTGATGCTGCCGTAGCCATACGCGGGCGCGTAGTCGGGCCCATAAGCGTATCCGGGATCGGCGTAGCCGTAGCCTGCGGGATATGCGACACAGCCCGACAGCGCGGCCGCCAAACCAACAATTGCCATAAGCCTGAGCATGTTGCACCCCCTTAAAACATCAGATGCGGGGTGCCTGCCGAAGTTCGGCTGGAATTGTGTCCGTAGATTACCTGCGTGCCGGGAACGCTACTTTGAAGGCGACAGACGCACCGCGCCCAGCGTGAGGATGGGATCGTTGTCCTTATTGGCGGCTTTAGCTCGTTTGCAAAAAGCCCCGCAGCGCAACGCATACGGGGCTTTTCTGGGCAAACTTGGGTAACGCTGGGAAGTTATCTGGTCCCCCTGACAGGAATCGAACCTGTATCTAGCGCTTAGGAGGCACTTGTTCTATCCATTGAACTACAGGGAGAGGACCAAACCAAAATAATCGCTGCAATCCCGCCAAACAACAACCTCGGGCCGAGACCGGGCGAGTCCAAATTCGCCAGCGAGCGCAGAGTATATCAAACACGCCCAGCCGGGAGGAGGGCGGCAAAGCCCGTCCCACAAAGCAAACGGCCCAGCGGGCATTACCCGCTGGGCCGCGCGAACCGCCCGGCGCCCTACATCAGGTAGCGCGCCCCGGTTCAATCGAGTTCACTCAGAATTCCACCACCGCGAACTCCGACTTGCTGACATCGCACAGCGGGCAGCGCCAGTCGTCCGCAATCGCGGCGAAGCGCGTGCCCGGGGCGATACCTTCTTCGGGAATGCCTTCTTCTTCGTTGTAGATCCAGCCGCAAATCAGGCAGACCCAGCTCTTATATTCAGTCACTTCAATTACTTCGCTCACGACGTACTCTTCTTTGGTTCAATGCAATGATCCGCTCAGTCTGCCCCTTTTTTGGGCACGGCGGCGACCCGCAATATTACCGGAATTTGACAAGTGGACCGCCGATTACCGATGCGGCGTCGCCGCAAAGCGCCTGAGACGCGTCCGACCAGCGTGACGGGTCCCGTCATACACAGCGTGTATGCTCTGATCCGCAGCTAATCTTTTAGACAGGCGCGTCGGGCGCCTGGCATGTATTGCGACGATCGGCCTCAGGCAACTGGCGCCGCCATCGGCGCCTGCACGGCGCGCACGCCGTCGTTTCCCAACAAGGAGAAAAACGATGTTTAGAAATAAATGGTTGGCCGGCACGGTAATGGCCGGGTTGCTCGCCATATCCGGCGCGGCGCAGGCGGCCGGCGTATCTTTCGTGCAGCCGGCGGACGGCGCGACCGTCACCAATCCGGTCCATGTGGTGTTCGGTGTCGAGGGCATGAAAATCGCGCCGGCCGGCACGATGACGGAAGGCACGGGCCATCATCACCTGCTGATCGACGGCAAGCCGCTTCCCAAGGGCGAAGTGATTCCCGCCACCGACAAATCGCTCCACTTCGGCAAGGGCCAGACCGAAACCGATCTGACGCTGCCGCCGGGCGATCACACGCTGACGCTGCAATTCGGCGACGGCGCGCATCGCTCGTACGGGCCGGAAATGAGCAAGACCATCACGGTGCACGTGAAGTAACCTGCACGCTGATCGGGCCGGGCGGGTGCAAGCACCGTCCGGCCGCGCTTTCCGTTTTGTATCCTGGCTTGAGCACGGCCTGAGCATGGTTTACGCGCGGTCGGATCCTGTCTGCGACAGACGTGCGCACGGTTTATCCCCAGTTTTCAAGCCGGCCATTCGGCCTATCTCTTCCGGCATACAGGCACCCGCCCGCGCGCCCGGTACAATGGGCAGTTCCGACTCATCGCTGTCTTCTCCCAATTCTCCATGTCGCTTTACACCATTACCGGGGCCCAACTGGCGTTCGGTCACGTCGCGTTGCTCGATCACGCGGATTTTTCTCTCGAAGCGGGCGAGCGCGTTGGGCTGATCGGCCGTAACGGCGCGGGCAAGTCGTCGCTGCTGAAGATCGTCGCCGATCTGACCAAGCCTGACGACGGTCTCGTCACGCGCCAGCAGGGTTTGACGAGCGTCTACGTGCCGCAGGAGCCGGAGTTCGATACGGACGACACGGTATTCGACGCGGTCGCCGCCGGCCTCACCCACGCCCGCGCGCTGCTGGATGAATACGACGTGGTCGCCAATCAGCTCGCCGACGAACCGGAAGGTCAGGTTCACGACGAACTGATGTCGCGCATGAACACGCTGCAATCGGCGCTGGACCATGCGGACGCCTGGAACTGGAACACGCGCGTGGCCACCACGCTGCAACAGATCGGTCTGAATGGCGAGGCGCGGGTCGGTTCGCTGTCGGGCGGGATGCAAAAGCGCGTGGCGCTGGCGCGTGCGCTGGTCGTGCAGCCGGACGTGCTGCTGCTCGACGAGCCGACCAACCACCTCGATTTCGACGGCATTCGCTGGCTCGAGGAACTACTGGTCTCGCTGCGCGCAGGCCTGCTCTTCATCACCCACGATCGCGCGTTTCTCGACCGCGTCGCTACCCGCATCGTCGAACTGGATCGCGGGCGTTTGTTGTCGTATCCGGGCAATTTCAGCGCCTACCAGACCAGGAAGGCGCAGCAGCTTGAAGTCGAACAAGTGGAAGCGGCCAAGTTCGACAAGCTGCTGGCGCAGGAAGAAGTGTGGATTCGCAAGGGCGTGGAAGCGCGCCGTACGCGCAGCGTCGGCCGGATCGCGCGGCTCGTGCAAATGCGCAATGACCGCGCCGAGCGCCGCAATGTGCAGGGCAACGTCAAGCTCGACGTGGGCCAGGGCGAGAAATCCGGCAAGATCGTCGCCGAACTGACTGACGTGACCAAGCGCTACGGTTCGCGCACAGTGGTCGACACGTTCACGGCTACGGTCATGCGTGGCGACAAGATCGGCTTCGTCGGTCCGAACGGGGCGGGCAAGACCACGCTGCTGAAGATGATCCTCGGCGAATTGCCACCGGATGAAGGCACGGTGCGCATCGGCACCAATCTGCAGGTCGCGTACTTCGACCAGATGCGCGCGCAACTCGATCTGGACAAGAGTCTCGCGGATACGATCAGCCCAGGCAGCGAGTGGGTCGAGGTCAACGGCCAGAAGAAGCACGTGATGAGCTATCTGGGCGACTTCCTGTTCGCGCCGGAACGCGCGCGTTCACCGGTCAAGTCGCTCTCGGGCGGCGAGCGGAACCGCCTGCTGCTGGCGCGTCTGTTCGCGCGGCCGGCCAACGTGCTGGTGCTCGACGAACCGACCAACGACCTCGACATCCCGACGCTCGAATTGCTCGAAGAACTGCTCACCGAATATGACGGCACCGTGCTGCTGGTCAGCCACGATCGCGCGTTTCTCGACAACGTCGCGACGTCGGTGGTCGCTTCGGAAGGCGGCGGCAAGTGGCGCGAGTATGTCGGCGGCTTTACCGACTGGCAGATTCAACGCGACCGGTCGCAGCAGATGGCGCAGGACGCGCAGAAAGAAGCGGCGAGAGAAGTGGTGGCGTCGAAGGATACCGGCGCGGCCCGCAATACGCAGCGTGCCGTCAAGTTGTCCTTCAAGGACCAGCGCGAACTGGAGGCGCTGCCGGCGAAAATTGCCGCGCTCGAAGCCGAGCAGAAAACCATCGGCGCTCAACTCGAAGACGGTTCGGTGTTCGCGAAAGACGCTCAGGAAGGCACACGTCTGACCGAGCGTTACGCCGCGATCGAAGAGGAATTGCTGATCGCGCTGGAACGCTGGGACGAGCTGGAAAACAAGCGCAAGTGAGGCGCGGGGGCGGCGCGATCCGAGTTTGCGCCGACGCGAGGGCAAGGTCGGAGGACGGGACTGCGCGACGGTCTCATCGCGCTCGCATCACAGGCCACGTGCCAGGCCACATGCAGGCGCTGCCCCTTATCCAAACGGCCAATCCCGCATGTCGTGAATTGCTGCCCGTATCGAAATCAGTAAAATACCCCGCGGACAGGCTTCCCCGGTGTTCGCACCGGCCGGCCGTTGCCGGGCTGGAGAACCGGCGTTGAGCCGCCGTCGAGCGCGCCCAAGGGAAGCCAGGCGATAAAACAGCTTGCCCGCACTGCGGGCACCGCACCTAACCCCGTTGTTTCGTTTCGCTTTTTTTGAAAACTCAACGCATTGTCCACGGACCTGTCCACAGGACCTGTGGACAACGATGAACCGACGCACCCGAGTCAACCATGTCTACGAAAAAGCCAAACGCCGCGTATAGCGAAGCGTCGATCAAGGTGTTGAAGGGCCTGGAGCCGGTCAAGCAACGGCCCGGGATGTACACCCGCACCGAGAATCCGCTGCACATCATTCAGGAAGTTATCGACAACGCGTCGGACGAGGCCCTCGGCGGCCACGGCCGGCAAATCACGGTCACGCTGCACGCGGACCATTCAGTCTCGGTCGAAGACGACGGCCGCGGCATTCCGTTCGGCTTGCATCCGGAAGAAGGCGTGCCGGTCGTCGAGATCGTTTTCACGCGCCTGCACGCGGGCGGCAAGTTCGATAAGGCCGCCGGCGGTGCATACACGTTCTCGGGCGGCCTGCACGGCGTCGGCGTGTCGGTCACCAACGCGCTGTCCACCCGCCTCGACGTCACGGTGTGGCGCGACGGCAAGGTCGCCGAGCTGAGTTTTGCCAACGGCGACGTCGCCAAACAACTCGAAGTCCGCCCCGCAACCAAAGCCGACAAGAAATCCGGCACGCGCGTCACCGCGTGGGCCAATCCGAAATACTTCGATTCGCCAAACCTGCCGTTCGGCGAACTGCAGCGTCTGCTGCGCTCGAAAGCGGTGCTGTTGCCGGGCGTCGAAGTCACGCTGATCAATGAGAAAACCGGCGAGCAGCAAACCTGGAAATACGAAGACGGTTTGCGCGGCTATCTGCTCGAAGGCATGAACGGCAGCGATCTGCTGATTCCGCTGTTCGAAGGCGAGCGCTATGTCGAAAACTCGCGCGCCAGTGAAGAGACGTTTGCCGAAGGCGAAGGTGCCGCGTGGGTCGTCGCGTGGAGCGAAGAAGGCACGCTGATGCGCGAGTCGTACGTCAACCTGATTCCCACACCCGCGGGCGGCACGCACGAATCCGGCTTGCGTGACGGCCTGTTCCAGGCGGTGAAGAACTTTGTCGAGTTGCATAACCTGCAACCGAAGGGCGTGAAGCTGCTGGCGGAAGACGTGTTCGCACGCGTGTCGTTCGTGCTGTCGGCGAAGGTGCTCGATCCGCAATTCCAAGGGCAGATCAAGGAGCGCCTGAATAGCCGCGATGCGGTGAAGCTGGTGTCGTCGTTCTCGCGGCCGGCGTTGGAGCTGTGGCTGAATCAGCACGTCGAGCACGGCAAGAAACTCGCGGATCTCGTCATCAAACAGGCGCAAGCGCGTACGCGTGCCGGTCAGAAGGTCGAGAAGCGCAAGAGTTCGGGCGTCGCCGTGCTGCCGGGCAAGCTGACCGATTGCGAATCGACGGAAATCGGCCGCAATGAACTGTTCCTCGTCGAGGGCGATTCGGCGGGCGGCTCGGCGAAGATGGGCCGCGACAAGGAATACCAGGCGATCCTGCCGCTGCGCGGCAAGGTGCTGAACACGTGGGAAACCGAGCGCGACCGCCTGTTCGCCAACAACGAAGTGCACGACATTTCGGTGGCGATCGGCGTCGATCCGCATAGTCCGGACGACAAGGTCGATCTGTCGAATCTGCGCTACGGCAAGATCTGCATCTTGTCGGATGCTGACGTCGACGGTTCGCACATTCAGGTGCTGTTGCTGACGCTGTTCTTCAAGCATTTCCCGCAGCTGA
Organism: Paraburkholderia fungorum; assembly: GCF_046027605.1. Lineage (GTDB taxonomy): Bacteria > Pseudomonadota > Gammaproteobacteria > Burkholderiales > Burkholderiaceae > Paraburkholderia > Paraburkholderia fungorum_F. Next base: position 183,063 of record NZ_JAQQEF010000005.1, on the reverse strand, counting down.
TCGAACGCGGGCATGTGTGCGTGGCGCGTCCGCCGCTGTTCCGGGTCGATGCGCCCGCGCGCGGCAAGAAGCCGGCGCAGAAGCTCTACGCGCTTGACGAAGGCGAACTCGAAGCGATTCTCGACAAGCTGCGCAAGGACGGCGTGCGCGACACGCAGTGGTCGATCAGCCGCTTCAAAGGCCTGGGCGAAATGAGCGCGGAGCAGTTGTGGGACACCACGATGAATCCCGACACGCGGCGCCTGACGCCGGTGGCACTCGGTGAGCTCGACTACGACGCCACGGTGGCGCGTATGACGATGCTGATGGGCAAGGGTGAAGCGGCGTCGCGCCGCAGCTGGCTGGAAGAAAAGGGCAACGAAGTTGAAGCGGATATCTGAGCGCGCTTGAGATAGCGCGCCACCTTCGCACGAAAACTTCACGCCAAACACGGATACGGAATCAAGATGGACGACGATAACACTCTCGACCTTTTCATCGAGCCGCCGCCGCCGGAAGGCGACTTCCTGACGCTCGGCAACTATGCGGAGCGCCAGTACCTCGACTACGCGGTAAGCGTGGTCAAGGGCCGCGCGCTGCCTGACGTATGCGACGGCCAGAAGCCGGTGCAGCGGCGCATCCTGTACGCGATGAACGACATGGGCCTCGGCGACAACGCCAAGCCCGTCAAATCGGCGCGTGTGGTCGGCGACGTGCTGGGTAAGTACCACCCGCACGGCGACCAGTCGGCGTACGACGCATTGGTGCGTCTCGCACAAGACTTCTCGATGCGCTATCCGCTGATCGACGGCCAGGGCAACTTCGGTTCGCGCGACGGTGACGGCGCGGCGGCGATGCGCTACACCGAAGCGCGCCTCACGCCGATTGCGAAGCTGCTGCTCGACGAAATCGACCAGGGCACGGTCGACTTCATGAAGAACTACGACGGCGAGTTCGAAGAGCCGAAGGTGTTGCCCGCGCGTTTGCCGTTCGTGCTGTTGAACGGCGCATCGGGCATCGCGGTGGGGCTGGCCACGGAAATCCCGTCGCACAACCTGCGCGAAGTGGCAGCGGCAGCGGTCGCGATGATCCGCAATCCGAAGATCGAACACGCCGAGTTGATGCAACACATCGCCGGGCCCGATTTCCCCGGCGGCGGCCAGATCATTTCGAGCGACGCCGAGATTTCGGCGGCTTACGAAAGCGGCCGCGGCAGCCTGAAAGTGCGGGCTCGCTGGAAGATCGAAGAGCTCGCGCGCGGCCAGTGGCAACTCGTGATTACCGAACTGCCGCCGAACACGGCGGCGCAGAAGGTGCTCGAGGAAATCGAAGAGCAGACCAATCCGAAGATCAAGCTCGGCAAGAAAACGCTCACGCCCGAACAGTTGCAGACCAAGCAGACCATGCTCGCGCTGCTCGACGCCGTGCGCGACGAGTCGGGCCGGGACTCGCCGGTGCGTTTGGTGTTCGAGCCGAAGTCGAGCCGCATCGATCAGACAGATTTCGTCAACACGTTGCTCGCGCATACGAGCCTCGAATCGAACGCGTCGCTCAATATGGTGATGGTGGGCGGCGATGGCCGGCCGCGTCAGAAGGGCTTGAGCGAAATCATCCACGAGTGGATCGCGTTCCGCTTCGCGACGGTGACGCGCCGCACGCGTTACCGTTTGACGAAGGTCGACGACCGGATTCATATCCTCGAAGGCCGGATGATCGTCTTTTTGAACATCGACGAAGTCATCCGCATCATTCGCGAATCGGACGAACCGAAGGTCGCGTTGATGGCCGCGTTCAGTCTGTCCGATCGCCAGGCCGAAGACATTCTCGAAATCCGCTTGCGTCAGTTGGCGCGGCTCGAGAAGATCAAGATCGAGAAGGAACTGTCCGAGTTGCGCGACGAGAAGGCCAAGCTCGAAGAACTGCTTGGCAACGAGTCCGCGATGAAGCGTCTGCTCATCAAGGAAATCGAAGGCGATGCGAAGCAATACGGCGACGAGCGCCGTACGCTGATCCAGCAGGAAAAGCGCGCCACGTTCGAAGCGCGCGTGGTCGACGAACCGGTTACGGTGGTGGTGTCGCAAAAGGGCTGGGTGCGCGCACTGAAGGGCCACGGTCTGGATGTGGCCGGCTTCACGTTCAAGGCCGGCGACGGCCTCTATGCCGCATTCCAATGCCGCACGCCGGATACGCTGGTTGCATGGGGCAGCAATGGCCGTGTTTATTCGGTGGCGGTCGCGATCCTGCCGGGCGGCCGGGGCGACGGCGTGCCGGTTACGTCGCTGATCGAACTCGAGTCGGGCAGTCATCTGATGCATTACTACGCGGCTTCCGCGGATCAGGCATTGCTGCTTGCGTCGAGCAACGGCTTCGGCTTTGTTGCCAGGGTCGGCGATATGGTGAGCCGCGTGAAGGCCGGCAAGTCGTTCATGACGATCGACGCTGGCGCCGCGCCGCTCGCGCCGATGCCGATGTTGCCGGATGCGACGCACATCGCGTGTCTGTCTTCAGGTGGACGCCTGCTGGTGTTCGGCCTCGACGAGATGAAAACGCTGTCGGGTGGCGGACGCGGCGTCACGCTGATGGCGCTCGACGACAACGAAACGCTGGTGCAGGCGTTGTCCATCAACAAGGCGGGCGTGGTATTGATTGGCACGCGCCGCGGTGGCCGGGTGGATGAGGAGAAGTTGAGCGGCGCCACACTCACGCCGCACGTTGGCAAGCGGGCGCGTAAGGGCCGTGCGCCGGAGAGCAAGATGAAGCTCGAGGGTATGCGTCCGGTGCTGGCGGCTTAACGGCGCTGCATGACGAAGCTGTTGGAAGCTGCATGGAGCACGCAAGGTGTGGCGACGCAAAAGTTGCCTGAGCGTGAAAGGGCAGCAACACGGCGGCTGCCTGAAGCAGGCAAGCGTAGCAACACGGCGCGCGCATCATTCGCAGATGAAGCCCGCGCCGTGCGTCATCAAAAATCGGGGTGCGGCGCCGCCTTCGCATCGGGCGCGCTGCAATAACAACTACAAAGAACGTCAAGACGCCATGAACGCATGGAACTGCACGCATAGCACGCGGTCGAATGCGCTCAATAGCCGCTACTAATATCACTCGTCATAAGCGGCGTGGCGTCGTCGGGAGAGGAAAACAACTATGAACAAAGCTATCGAACTCGCGCTGTTTCTACATCTGCTCGCAGTCGCGGTGTGGGTGGGTGGGATGATATTCGCGCATTTCTGTCTGCGGCCGGCCATTGCCGACCTTTCGCCGCAGCTGCGTCTGCCTTTGTGGGAATCGGTGTTCGGCCGCTTCTTCAATTGGGTCGCCGGCGCCGTGCTCGTCATTCTTCTCACCGGCGGCTTCCTGCTGATGCAATTCGGCGGCGGTCACGCCACCTGGCCGTTGCACGCCATGGCCGGGCTCGGCATCGTGATGATGCTGATCTTCGGGCACATTCGCTTCGCTGTGTTCCCGCGCATTCGCCGTGCGGTCCAGGCGCAGAAGTGGCCGGACGGCGCGCAGGCAGTCGGCACGATCCGGCGCCTGGTGCTGGTGAATATCGTGCTGGGCGTGGTGACGATCGGTGTCGCCGTGCTGTCGCGCGGGTTCTGAGCGCGCGCTATCACGCGCGGGCCGCTACCGCCTACGGCATCGCGCCGTAGGCAAGCCACAACCCACACACAACCGCCACGGTCCCGTACACCGCATACACCGGTACCTTGAGCTTCGCGAAGCACATAGCGGAGAACAACGCGGTCACCAGATAGACCGGCTTGAACGGCACATGCATGCCGATGCGCAACACCGCCACCGCAAGAAAGGCGGTAGTGACCGCGCGCAAGATCCGCATGCCGTGCTCGAAACGCGGATTGGCCTTCAACTGATGCAGATGCCGCTGCGCCATTATCACGAGGCAACCCGACGGCACAAACAGCGCGAGCGTAGCAATCAACGCGCCTGCCCAGCCATCCACCAGATAACCGAAGAACGGCACTACGTTTAACAGCGGTCCCGGTGACAGTGGCGAAAGCGAAAAAGCCAAGGTGAAATCGTTATCCGACACACCGATCGCGGGCGTCACAAACAGCGTCTTGAGCACCGGCAACGCCGAGAAGCCGCCACCGAACAACGTCATGCCCGCACCGGCCAGCCGCGGCCATAGCAGCGCCAGTTCATAGCGATGCGGCAGCGGCAGCGCGAACAACGCCAGCAACACGCCCAGCGCGGCCAGCATGTGCCAGTCGCCTCGCCCAATCGACACGACGATGCGTGTATCGCGAACCGGGCTGACCACCCAACCGGCGCCGAATGCCGCGCCGAGCATCACCACGTAGGCCGCGGGACTGCGCGCATAGAAGAGCGCCACGCAACCGAGCACCGCCGCGATCCATTCGAGTTTGCCGCGCACCAGCGCGCGCGTCTGTTTGTACCAGGTGATCGCGATCAGCGTGGCCAGCACCACGCTGAAGTGATTGAGCAATGTCTGGGAAGCGGCGGCGCGCACGAGCGGCGTGCGGTAGAAGATCGCGAACAGCGTCATCAGCATGAAAAAGGGCAGCACGCTTGCAATGCCCGCCACCCAGGCGCCGGCGCGTCCGCGCAGCGCATGCCCGAGTTGCACGGCGACATTGCAGCCCACCGGCCCGGGCACCATCCAGGCAAGCGCGATCAGATCGGCAAAAGCCACGCGCGAGAGCCGTCCCTCGCGTTCCACGTAGTGGTTTTCAAGTTGCGCCATCAGCGCGAGGCCGCCCCACGACAGCGCCGACAGGCCGACCACGACCCGGAACAGCGTCCATAGCGGCTCCCGTTCTCCTCGTCTGGCGGTATCCTGGCTCGTGATCGTCTGCATGGCGCCGCGGGCCCCGGCACTCGGGCGGCCCGCCCTCTGGGATCATCGGTGTGGGTTGGCGCGGCCGGCGCGCGGCCGCGCGCCGAGTCGTAGTACAGCGTGAATGTAGCCGGTTTTGTGATATCGCGGTTAGATAAGGGGGCGCCCCTTATAGGCTGGTGCGCTTGCACGTGGCACAGGCCCACACACCCACACGCGCCACTGTCGAACCCGCGTTCAGCTATTGGTGCTCGACACGCTGCTGGTGCTGTCGGCGAGGTGCGCGGGACGGTGCCCCTTCATGCCACATACACCGAAGCGTTCGAGGAGCGCGGGAATCGCGTCCACCGGCACCGGACGCGAAAACAGGAACCCCTGCGCTTCGATATGGCCGAGCGCGGCGAGCCACGCAATCTGCTCTTCAGTCTCGGTGCCTTCGACCACGACGGTAAGCCCGAGTGAACGCGCCAGGTTGACGATCGCGGTGACCATCACGCACACACTCCGGTCGCCCGGAATCGCCTGGATAAACGAACGGTCCACCTTCAGTGTGTCGACCGAGAAGCGGTTCAGGTAAGAGAGCGACGAATAGCCGGTGCCGAAGTCGTCGAGCGCGATGCGCACGCCGAGCCGCTTCAACGCGAAGATCTTCTCCGAGACGAGTTCCGGATATTCCATCATCGCCGTCTCGGTGATTTCGAGTTCGAGGCGGCGCGCGGAGATGCCGCTTTCTTCGATCGCGTGCGAGATCGTCTCGTACAGATCGCCACGCCAGAACTGCACCGCGGAGATGTTCACCGCGAGCGACAACGTGTCGTAGCCCTGTTGCTGCCACAACGCCAGTTGACGGCAGGCTGTCTCGATCACGAAGTCGCCGATCGGCACGATCAGGCCGGTCGATTCGGCAACCGGAATGAATTCGTTGGCTGGAATCAAACCGTGTTGCGGATGATTCCAGCGCACCAGGGCTTCGAAACCGGTGATGCAGCGGCGCGTCAGATCGATCTTCGGCTGATAGGCGAGGAACAGTTGCTCTTCGGCGAGCGCGACGCGCAACTGCTGTTCCCACTTCATCAAATGGTCCGCGCGGTGCGATAACTGCGGCGAAAAGAACTGATAGCAATTCTTGCCCGCGTCCTTCGCGCTGTACATCGCGAGGTCGGCCTTTTTCAGCAGGTCGATCTCGCTCTCGTTGGCGACCGAGTAGAGCGCGATGCCGATGCTCGCATGCAGCACGAATGAACTGCCGCGCACTTCGAAGGGCTTCGAGAACGCTTCGGCCGCCGCTTCGGCGAGTGTGACGGCGCGTTTCTCGACGTCGTCGCCCTTGATCACCACGACGAACTCGTCGCCGCCGATGCGGCTCAACGCGCCGGCGTCGCCCACCGCGGTGGCAAGACGCGAGGCCGTCATTTGCAACACGATGTCGCCGGCGTTGTGGCCGAGCGTGTCGTTGACGGTCTTGAAGTTGTCGAGGTCGATGAAGAGAATCGCGAGACGCCCGAGATTGGCCGGCTGCGCGACGTCGTGCCGCAGTGTTTGCAGCGTCGCATAGCGATTGCGCAAACCGGTCAGCAGATCGTACTCGACCAGATGCGTCATCTCGCGCTCGCGCCCGAGCAACTTGCCGATCAAACCGGTGGCCACCGCGAAGAAGCTCAGCATGGCGAGCGAGATGAAGCCCGCCATTAGCAGATAAACGTTACGCGTGTGGTTGTAGTCGGCGAATTCTTCGGCTTGCGACAAACCCACCAGCACGCCGAGCGGATAGCCGTCGATATGCCGGTACGAAACGATGCGCGTGACGTTGTCGATCGAATCGACGTAGGTGCCCGACACATGCTCCGAGGTCGGATACGAACCGCTCGCCGAGAATGTGCCGTTGGCGCTGTCGGTGCTGCCGGTGCGGCGCGCGAGCACCGTGCCGTTGTCCGAGATCACCGCGATCACGCCTTCACGGCCGATAGCCGCATTGTTGTAGAAGTCGCTGGTGAAATAGCTCGGGTCTTCGGAGACCACCACGACGCCCGCGAACGAGCCGTCCGGATGATTCAGACGCCGTGTCATCTGCAAGGTCCAATGGCCGGATATGCGGCCGAGCACCGGCTTGCTGATATACAACTGGTCGTCGTTTTCATGCTCGTGGACCTTGAAGTGTTCGCGGTCCGACAGGTCGATGTGTTTGGGATTGAGTTCGGCCGTATTCGCGATCAGCGTGCCGTGTTCATCGATCAGCGACACCTGCACCAGCGTCTCGCTTTGCACCACGCCTTTTTCTACCGTGCTGGCCAGATCGAAATGATTCGGCGTTTTCTCGAACTCGTATTTGACGAAGCGGGTGATCTGATCGACCTGGTGAATCGCCTTGACCGTGTGCTGCTCCAGCGCCGCTGAGAGAATTGCAGCAGAGGCCGTGGCCTCACGATTTGTCGCTTCTTTCTCAACCGATAGCCGCGCGAAGATCACGGTCCAAAGCAGGATCAGCACCAGCACGCCGAGCGCCGGAATGACGAGCAAGGCACGGCGGCGCGACACGGCGGGATCGCGGGGGAGTTTGGCTTCGCGCAGGTCGGAAAAGCGGAACTGGCTCATCAGGCGGCCCGTTCCCCGGTACCGGCCAGTTGCAACTGCGCGAGTAAGGACTGCGCTAATTTCATGGGTGGCTGCATGGTGACCAAGGTGCCGGAACTGCTGCGCAGGGGAGGGAGCGTGGCGTCGTGCCTGACCATCCGCAGGTCATCGGGTACGTTTCGATATTACTGAATGCCACTGGATTAAGGAAGAGTCCGCGCATCGGGTATACGCGGGCGCGACAGACCGTCCCAGCCGGCTGAATTCGCACGCGACTCGGCCAGCCTTGGGGCTGCAGCCTCGCAGTCGTTTTCGAATATTTCATCGGGGTCCGGAATTCAGGTGTGCCAGCCTTTCGTCATGCGTGGCGCATGAATCGTGCAGACGCTGCGGCGTTTTGGGGTCAAGGGTGGCCGAATGGGGCGTAACACGTGCGGCGGTCGGTGACAGACGAGCGCTCGCTGGCCAGCCATGGCGCGCCACGCCGCACCGTTCACGGCATCCGGAACGTGCCGTCGACGACCGTCACTGACGGGCCGCCGATCCACGTCTTGCCGGCTGTGTCGTCGTAGTGCACCGAAACGTTGCCGGCGCGGCCCAGCACGGTGCCCTGGCGGGCCGTGTAGTGCGAGCCGGGGCGTAACTGCTGCGCGCTGAGCAGACCCGCTAGCGCGGCGTTCGCGCTGCCCGTGACCGGATCTTCGCCGACGCCGAAGCGACCACCCGCCATCAGGCAGCGCACCTCGAAGGTGGCCGGACCGTCGGCGCCGTGCGGGCCATAAACGGCGAGGCCGTGAGTGTCCAGTGAATGCACGATGTCAGCGAGCGCAGCGGCATCCGGGTCGAGCGCGAGACAGTCGCGCGCTGAATTGACGCGCACTACGAGCCACGGTGCACCATTGTCGACCGCGCAGGGCGTCGCGCTGAAATCGATCGCGTCGCTACGCAAAGCCGTAGCCAGCGCCGCGTACCGATCTTGCGTAAGCGCCGTGATGCGCGCGGGCGGCGCGGCGAATGCCCATCCGTCCTGCGTCTCGCCGGCTGAGCCGGATGCAGTCAGGGCCTGCAATTCAACCAGACCCACGCCGCATTGCTGCATCAGTTTGCCCGACTGCTTCGGTCGATACCCACTTTCAAGCAATGCATGCGCGGTGCCGAGTGTCGGATGACCGGCGAATGGTAATTCGCCATGCGTGGTGAAGATACGCACGCGATAGTCGGCGGCCGGGTCGGTCGGTTTCAACAGGAAGGTGGTTTCGGACAGATTGGTCCAGTGCGCGATGGCCTGCATCTGATCGCCGCTGAGCTCATCGGCGTCGAATACGACCGCGAGCGGATTGCCTTTGAACGGAACCGACGTAAACACGTCGACCTGTTTGAAACGAACGGTGGTGGCGGGCATCGGGCGCGATCCGGCAAATCCGGCAGATGGGTAGGATTCGCGGATTCTATCTGGTGACAAAGGAACGATCCACCTTGCCACAAATGCAAAAACGCGCCGCAGGTGCCAGACACCTCGCGACGCGTTCAATCCACTCAGGAGCGGCCGGCCAGGAAAATCGACGGACGAGCCCGCAGGCCTGCGTTATTCGACTTCGGCGATCAACTCGATTTCGACGCATGCGCCGAGCGGAATCTGCGCCACGCCGAACGCCGAGCGAGCATGCTTGCCGCGCTCGCCGAACACGTCCGCGATCAGTTCCGACGCGCCGTTGGTCACCAGGTGCTGCTCGGTGAATTCGAATGTCGAGTTGACGAGGCTCATCAGCTTGACGATGCGCGTGACGCGGTTCAGATCGCCCACATGCGCGTGCAGCGTGGCAAGCAGGTCGATAGCGATCGAGCGCGCGGCGGCCTTGCCTTCTTCGGTGGTGAGCGTGGCGCCCAGCTTGCCGGCCCACGGCTTGCCGTCCTTCTTCGCGATGTGACCCGACAGGTACACCGTGTTGCCGCTTTGCGCGCTCATCACATAGGCGGCTGCCGGCGCGCCGGCGCTCGGCAGTTCGATGCCCAATTCCTCGAGCTTGTCGTACACATTTGTTTGAGCCATGGTGTGTCCTTAGTCAGTAAGGGAATTCGGTAACCCGGCGGGCGGCCGGGTGCGTTTTGACCTTCGTTAGACCTTCGCGCGGATCAGTGCCGCGAGACGCGCCACGCCTTCGTCGATCTTCGCCGGCGGCACCGTGACGAATGACAGGCGTAGCGTATTGTGCTCGGCTTCGTTCGCGAAGAACGGACCGCCCGGCACGAACGCGACATTCTGCGCGACGGCTTCTTCCAGCAGCTTCATGCTGTCGATTTGCGCGGGCAGATTCACCCACACGAACATGCCGCCTTCCGGACGGTTCCAGCTCACGCCTTCCGGCATGTAGCGTTCGAGCGAGGCGAGCATCGCCGCGCATTGATCGCGGTACAGCTCGCGAATGGTCGGCACGTGAGTGTCGAGGAAGCCGTCCTTGATCACCTCGTACACGATGCGTTGCGTGAAGCTCGGCGTGTGCAGGTCGGTGGCTTGCTTGGCTTGCACGAGCTTGAAGATCAACTCTTCGGGCGCAATGATGTAGCCGACCCGTAGGCCCGGCGCCAGCACTTTCGAGAACGAGCCGAGGTGGACGATGTGATCCGGCGACATCGACAGCATGGTGGGCAGCGGTTCACCCGCGTAGTCGAGTGCGCCGTAGGGATCGTCTTCGATCACCGGGAACGGCGCGGTCTTTGCAAACGCAGCAAGGGCGCGCCGGCGTTCGACCGGCAGGCGGCGGCCCGTCGGATTCTGGAAATTCGGCTGTGCGTACAGGAGGCGTGCGCCGGCCGTCAGCTCGGGCGTGAGCGCCTCGGGAATCAGGCCTTGCTCGTCGGTCGGCACCTGCACGTAGCGCGGCTCGTACATCGAGAACGATTGCAGCGCGCCGAGGTAGGTCGGCGTTTCGACCAGCACGGGGCTGTCCGGACACACCAGCACTTTGCCGAGCAGATCGAGCGCTTGCTGCGAGCCCGTGGTGATCAATACCTGCGACGGGCGAATCTGCGCGCCGTTCACCGAATAGCGTTGGGCGATCCATTCGCGCAGCGGCAGGTAGCCTTCAGTCGCGCTGTATTGCAAAGCCGCGGCGGGTGCGTCGCGCAAAATGCGGTCGGATGCCTCGCGCATGCGTTCGGCCGGGAAGGTTGCCGGCGAGGGCAGGCCGCCCGCGAACGAAATGACTTCGGGCCGTTCCGTGACTTTCAGGATCTCGCGGATCGCTGAGCTCGTGAGCTTGCGTGCGCGTTCGGACAGTTGCCACGTGGGGGCTTTCAAGTCGCTTTGGTCCATGGTCTCCTCTGCTGGTATCTCTGGAACCGGTCAAAACTTCAATTATCGCGCGAGTCGACGACCCGCGCGCGCTGCTTATTTAAGGGTCCGTAGACCGTCGGGTGTTTCAAACTCGGCGACCAGCGCCGCAGCGCCTGCCGTGGGCTCGAGTGCGATCAGGTGCGCCGCGCCCAGCCAGTGCAATTGAGCCGCGATCGTGTCGGCTTGCGGATGCGCAGCTTTCAGCGCTTTTAGTGCAATGCCCGTTTCAGGCAAGACACCAGACGGATGGCGCGGCGTGTCCCACTGGATCAGCGACGGCAGCACGCCGTCGCCCGCGCCGTGCCAGGCGGGGAAGGCGCCGTCGTCAGGCACTGACAGGCCCCACGTGAAATCGCCGCGCGTCATCGGCACGATCGGGGCGATGCGCTCTGGATACTGCGTTTGCCAGACCGTGAGCCGCTTCGGCCGGTCGACTCGGGCAACCCAATGCGACAGGTACGGCCCTTTTTCGAGCCGTGCCTGCGTCGCCGGGTCGTCGAGGGCGAACAGGCGGGCGCGAGGCGCGGCGCCATCCGCGGGTTCCGCGGCCTGAGGATCGATTGCGATCACCTCCAGATACACCTCACCCCACAGATTCAGCAGGCGATTGTGCGTGCGCATCAGCGGATGCGCGCCGCCGCCTTCCGGTGCGACGCCCAGCGTGTCGGCGACGTACTGCGTGCCCTCGTCGAGGGTACGGGCGGAAATCACGAGATGGTCGAGATGGAGCGAATGGGCAGTCATGGCGGATCGGGAAAGCGGTTTCTGCGGTAAGCCGGAACGCGCGCCGGGTGCGGCAGCAGCGTGGCCGGGGTCGTAAGCATAACCGTTTGCCGGGTCGGCGGGCCAGACGGATGGCGTTTGGGCTGGTGTTGCCCGAGCCTGGCCGTGGGCGGTGCATAGCGCCCGGGCCGCTTCATCATCCGCTGCTTATCTTGAATGTAGCCTTCAATGTAGCGGCGCAGACCAGCACAGTAACGGTACAATCGAGTCGATACCGTTCGGTACAGTTGGAGCCCGTCATGTCCGTCCCGCTTGCCCAGATTCCCACCCCGCACGACACGGCGTCGCTGACGCTGGTCGAGCAGCTCGTCCAGTGGGCGCGCCGCCGCATCGAGGAGCGCGTGTTCCGTCCCGGCATGCGCATGCCGTCGATCCGCAAGCTGGCGCTGGACAAGGGCGTATCGCGCTTCACCGTGGTCGAGTCGTACGAGCGGCTGGTGGCGCAGGGTTACCTGGAGTCGCGGCGCGGTTCCGGCTTCTATGTGCGCGAACGGTTGGGCGGTGCGCCAACCGCTGAGATCCGCACGATCGCCGCGGCGGCGCCCGCGCCGGCCACGATCGACGTCGTCTGGCTGCTGCGCAATATGCTGCATACGGGCGCGCGCCCCGAGCGCAGCCCGGGGCTGGGCTATCTGCCGGGGCGCTGGCTCGACGGCGATCTGATCACCAACGCGCTGCGCACGCTTGGCCGGCAAAGCGGCGCGCAGATGCTCGGCATCGGCACGCCGCAGGGCTTTTTGCCGCTGCGCCAGCAGTTGCAGACGCGGCTGGAGGAGCTGGAAATCGGCGCTTCGCCGGATCAGATCGTGATGGTCTCCGGTATTACGCAGGCGATCGACCTGATTTCACGCATCTATGTGAAGTCGGGCGATGCGGTGATCGTCGGCGATCCGGCCTGGTTTCAGATGTTCGGGCGCTTTGCGTCGCAGGGCGCGCACCTCGTCGGCATGCCCTATACGCCGGACGGGCCGGACCTCGACGCGCTCGAGTCGCTGGTGCAGACATGGCGGCCGAAAATGCTGGTGATCAATTCGGTGCTGCAGAACCCCACCGGCACGTCGCTCACGGCCGCGCAGGCGTTCCGCATTCTGCGTCTCGCCGAGGCCTACGATTTCATCGTCGTCGAAGATGATATTTACGGCGATCTCTGCCCGCCGAGCTATCCCGGAACGCGGCTCGCGAGTCTCGACCAGTTGAAGCGCGTGATCTACCTGGGCAGCTTTTCGAAGACGCTCGCGCCGAATTTGCGCGTGGGTTTTATCGCCTGCGCGCCGGAAGTGGCCACGGCCGTCAGCGATCAGAAGATGCTGGTCGGCATGACGAGCCCCGAACTGAACGAGCGCGTGCTCTACAAGATTCTCACCGAGGGCCACTATCGCCGGCATGTCGAGCGGCTGCGCGCGCGGCTCGACGGCGTGCGCGAAAAATCCGTGCGGATGCTCGAGAAGACCGGCCTGAGGCTGTTCCTGACGCCCACGGCGGGCATGTTCCTGTGGGCCGACACGGGAGTCGATGCGAGCGCGCTTGCGGCCGCCGGCCACGAAGACGGCTTTCTGCTGACACCTGGCAGTCTGTTTTCTCCGCAGCAATCGCCGACCACGTGGATGCGCTTCAATATTGCCAACTGCGGCGATCCCGAACTGGCGACGTTCCTGTGCCGCTATCTGGACAGCGTCGCGCGGCGTGCCTCTTGAAACCGCGCCGGCTCGCCCCAACTTACGCCGGCAATGTTCAATCCCATTCGTATTCGTAACAGAGAGGAAGTCCGACCATGGCACAAGAAACCATGAGCTTTCAGGCAGAAGTTAAACAACTTCTGCACCTGATGATCCATTCGCTGTACAGCAACAAGGAAATCTTTCTGCGCGAGCTGATTTCGAATGCGTCAGACGCGGCCGACAAGCTGCGCTTCGAAGCGATCGAAAACAGTGCGTTGTACGAAAACGATTCGAATCTGCGGATTCGCGTGTCGTACGACAAGGCCGCACGCACCATCACGCTCGACGACAACGGCATCGGCATGAGCCGCGATGAAGCGATCGCCAACCTCGGCACCATCGCGCGCTCGGGCACCAAGGAATTCTTCGGCAAGCTCTCCGGCGATCAGCAGAAAGATGCGGCGCTGATCGGCCAGTTCGGCGTGGGCTTTTACTCGGGCTTCATCGTCGCGGACAAGATCACCGTGGAAACGCGCCGTGCCGGCTTGCCGGCTTCGGAAGGCGTGCGCTGGGAAAGCGCGGGCGAGGGCGATTTCGCGGTCGAGCAGATCGAGCGCGCCGCGCGCGGCACGACCATCACGCTGCATCTGCGTGCCGATGAGGATGAACTGCTGTCGTCGCATCGTCTGAAGTCGATCATTCAGAAGTACTCGGACCACGTCGCGCTGCCCATCCTGATGGCGAAGGAAGAGTGGGACGCTGAAAAGAGCGAGATGGTCACGAAGGACGAAGACGAGACCGTCAACCAGGCAAGCGCGCTGTGGACCCGTTCGAAGAACGACATCACTGAAGAGCAGTACAAGCAGTTCTATCAGCATCTCTCGCACGATCATCAGGATCCGCTGACGTGGACGCATAACCGCGTCGAAGGCCGCAGCGAATACACGCAACTGCTGTATGTGCCCACGCACGCGCCGTTCGACATGTTCAACCGCGATCATCGCGGCGGCCTGAAGCTGTACGTGAAGCGCGTGTTCATCATGGACGACGCCGAACAACTGCTGCCCGCGTATCTGCGCTTCGTGAAGGGCGTGGTCGATTCGGCTGATTTGCCGCTGAACGTGTCGCGTGAAATCCTCCAGGAGAGCCGCGATGTAAAGGCGATCCGCGAAGGGGTGACCAAGCGGTCGCTGTCGATGCTCGAGGAATTGGCGAATTCTGAGAACGAAGCCGACAAGGAAAAGTACGCCGGTTTCTGGAAGGAATTCGGCCAGGTGCTGAAGGAAGGCATTGGCGAAGACTTCGCCAATCGCGAGCGTATTGCGAAGCTGGTGCGTTTTGCGTCTACGCACACGGAGACGCCGGAGCAAACGGTTTCGCTCGCCGATTATGTTTCGCGCATGAAGCCCGAGCAGACCAAGATCTACTACGTGACCGCCGATACCTGGCAGGCCGCGACCCACAGCCCGCACCTCGAGGTGTTCCGCAAGAAGGGCGTGGAAGTGCTGTTGCTGACCGACCGCGTCGATGAATGGATGCTCTCGTTCCTGAACGAGTTCGACGGCAAGCGGCTGCAAAGTGTCGCGCGCGGCGATCTCGATCTGGGCGCGCTGAACGACGAGGAAAAGCAGGCGCAGGAGAAGGTCGGCGAAGAGTTCAAGCCGCTCGTCGACAAGATGAAGGAAGCGCTGAAGGACAAGGCCAAGGATGTGCGTCTGACGTTCCGTTTGACCGATTCGCCGTCCTGTCTCGTCGCCGACGACGGCGAAATGAGCGGCTATCTGCAGCGTATGCTGAAGGCGGCGGGTCAGGAAGCGCCGTCGTTCCATCCGATTCTCGAAGTGAATCCGGAGCATGCGCTGGTGAAGGGCTTGCATGCGGATAGCGTGAACTTCGACGACTGGTGCCATCTGCTGTTCGATCAGGCCTTGCTCGCTGAAGGCGGCGCGCTGGAAGATCCGGCTAGCTTCGTGAAGCGGACGAACGCGTTGTTGTTGGCGCGTGAGGCTTGAGTTTTCGAGTTTGAATGGAGCTTGAGTTGAGCCCGGGCCGGCGTTGGTTTGACGCCTGTAGATAAAAAATGCGCTGCTTCGGCAGCGCATTTTTTTTGCCGATTGCTTTCGTGCTCCCGGTACGGTTTCGCACCGGGTTTAAGCGGAGGCAGTGGAGCGCTTTTAACGCACCAGCGCCAGCCCATGCAGATGGCGCACCTGCGACAGCACGGAACCGGCTAGTTCCTTGGCCTCCATGCAGGAATGGTGATCGGCCAGCACCTTGGCCGCGAGACTGCCGATGGCAGTACTGGTTTGCTTCGCCGTGTGATGCTGCGCGAGCGCCGAGCCGGCGAGTTCTTTTTCCAGATGCGAAGCGCTCGCGCGCCGCAAGACGACCGCGGCCAGATGGGCGATGCGGTCTGACGTTTCTTTCGAGTTCGTAGTATTCAAGCCCTTTACTCCTATGTGTTTTTTGTCGATTCAGGCGAAGCTTCTTGCTGGAAAAATTCACCTGAAAATTAATTATGGTTAACTAATTAAAACTCTTCAACAACCATAAATTGAGATTGGTTTATGAGATGTAAAAGCGCCGATTTATCTTATGCTCACGCGTTCGAAACTCGGAGGTTTAGAGGATTGTTTGCAATCTTTAAGCCGATGAAACACCGAGTCTTATTTCCGCGATGACGCATCCACGCAACCCGCCGTTGCGATTCACGCCTCGCTCACTCCTTGCTCATTTATCGTATCGCTATGTCCGACTCTGCCTTGGCGAATTCCGCCGATCCTATTCATTTGCTGTGGTCCATCCTGCGCGAGCAAGGTTTCGATGCCGCCGCGCGAAGCGCTGTCGAGTTCGTGGCGCAAGGCGTGTCGCCGCAGTTGCACGCGGACTTGTGCGCGAGCGCGGGCCGCTTCGAAGAGGCCTATCACAGCGCGTCGCAAGCGCAGGCTGTGACAAGTGGTGTACGTCATGCCCGGCTGGCGCTCTTTGCCGATGCACTCGGCCATGCCGAGGCCGCGCGGCGCAACAGCGAACGGGCAGTGGTTGCCCAGTCGCATGCCGCGACGATCGACTGGATTGTCGGGTTGATCGATCACTGCGGCGCACATTCGGCAGCGGCGCACATGGTGCGCGCGTATGAGCAGCATGTGCCGCAGGACGCGCGTGCGCCGTGGTGGCTGGCGATTTCGTTGGCAGCGCAAACGGATGCGGGCTCGCGAGCCGAGCGTCGCGAGGCACTGTTGCGGGCCTATGCGCGCGACCCATCAATGCACCCCGCGCTGCCGTTGCAGCTCGTGCTCGCCTTGCGCGAGAGTCGCGATTGGCCCACGGTCGAACGTGTTTGCCGCGAAATGCTGGCACGCAATCCCGCCGATGCGGAAATGGCCTGGCAACTGAGCCACGCGCAATGGCAATGCAACGACGCGGCGGCGGCCGAGGCGACCATGCGTGCCGTCGATGCCGCCGTGCCCGGCAATGCCGACGTGCTGGCCGCGATCGGCATGTATCTCGCCGAACAGGCACGCTACGACGAGAGCGAAGCGGCACTGCATGCCGCGCTCGTGTGCGATCCATCGACGACCCAAGCTGCGGTCGATCTGGCCGACCTGAAACTGCGGCGCGGCGCATGGTCGAGCGGATGGCCGCATTTCGAGGCGCGTTTGACGCGCGACGACCGCGAGTCGAACAATGTGGTCACTTTGATGGCACAGCTGTGCCCGCGCTGGCGAGGTGAACCGCTCGCCGGCAAGACGCTGGTCGTGCACAGCGAGCAGGGCAGTGGCGACGACATCCAGATGGTGCGCTTCGTGCCGGAATTGGCGGCGCGTGTGCGCGATGAGGGCGGCCGCCTGGTGCTTGCGGTGCGCCGCCCATTGCAGCCGCTGTTTGCGCGCTATTACGCGGATTGCGTGTCGATTGAAGAGGGCATGCTCGGTAAACCGCACTATGGCCTGCCGATGATGAGCGTGCTATCCGTTCTTGGCTTGCCGCCTGAACAGGTGCACGGTGCGCCCTACCTGCATGCCGACGCGGCCAAAGTGGCCGCGTGGCGTGAGCATGTCAGCGCGTGCGGCAACGACGCCGCGCTGCATGTCGGCCTGGTGTGGTCGGGCAGCCCGACGCATCGGCGCGACGCAAAGCGCTCCATTCCGCTGGCGGCGCTGGCGCCGATCCTCACTTTATCCAAGGTGGTATTCCATCCGCTGACGCCGGGCCGTCACGCCGACGTGGCGGCCTTGACCGCGCAGGGCCATCGCGTCAGCGATCTGACGGCGCGCTACCAGGCGGGTTTCGACGACGTGGCCGCGCACGTGAGCGCGCTCGATGCCGTGGTGACCATCGACAGCGCGCCGTTGCATCTGGGCGGTGCGTTGGGGCGTCCAGTGATGGCGATGCTCGATCATGTGTCGCATTGGTGCTGGGGAAATGAGGAAATGCAGCCGTGGTACGACTCGGTCGATCTGTTCAGACAGCCTCAGCCGGGGGCGTGGGAGCCGGTGGTGGCGCGCGTGGCGGCCCAATTGCGGGCGATGGCTGGCGCACGATAGTTACGTGAATCGCGAATGGCTGAAACTGGAAGGCGAGTTTATAAGAACGCACACGCAGAACGCACACGCAAAAACGCCCGCATGACGCGGGCGTTTTTACGAGCCAGGCGTCGGATGACGGACGCCTACTTCTTGCCCATCAGCGTATCCATCGTTTCCCCACGCACGAGGATCTCCGTGCGGCGATTCAGTGCGCGACCCTCAGCCGTGTCGTTGCGTGCTACCGGATTGTTATACGCGTTGCCCTTCGTGCGGATTCGATCCTGCGCCACGCCGCGCGCCACCAGCGAGTAACCCACCGCGGTAGCGCGGTCCTCCGAGAGCTTCTGGTTGTATTCCAGCGTGCCCACGTTATCGGTGTATCCCTCCACCACGATCGGCTTCTTGCTGCGCTTGAGCAACGCGGCGGAGCGGTCGATCACCATGGCCGCGTCGCCGCGGACTTCGGATTTGCCGAATTCGAACAGCGCGGCCTCCGGCAGCTTCACCGCCACACCGCCGGCGACGGGGGCCACCTCGATGCCGACCGCCTTGTTCAGCGATGTTTCCGTATCGCGATTGAGCGGCGTCGCGCAACCCGCCATCAGCAGTACCGACATTGCGCATGCTGTTGCGCCCAGGAACGTTCTCATGTTTCTTCTTCTCCTTCTGTATCCGATCAAATGGCGCGCCCTTCGATCGCGGGCGAGCCGACGACTTTGTAAAGCACGAAGGTTGTATCGCGCGTCGCTGGCACAGGAGAATCGGAACACTCTGAAATCGACAATCTGTTTGAGGCGAGTCAGCGTTCAGACAGTTGTCAATGGAACTTCCTGAAGGGGAGATAGGTGAGGGCCAGGTAATGCTCTGACGGCCGCGCCGCTATAATCCGACACCATGTCTATCCGTTTCAATGCCGCCGACGCCCACTGGCGCGTCGCGCCCTTACCCCGCTTTAGCGCCGCTCAGAAAGACTGGTTGACCCGCGGCGGATCGCTGACCGCGCATCTGCGCACACTGGGCGAAGTCACCGTGCGTGTGACGCGTGAAGCCGTCGCGTTGCCGTGGGCCGACGAGCACGCCCCGCTCGGCCTCGTGCCGCGCGCGCCGGTGTGGGTTCGGGAAGTGGTGTTGTCGGTGGACGGTGTGCCCTTCGTCGCTGCGCATAGCATCGCGCCGCTGGCCGCAAGCGTCGGCGTGTGGCAGGCTACGCGGCGATTGCGTACGCGGCCGCTCGCCGAGTTGCTGTATAGCGATAGCAGCGTCGCGCGCTCGTCGCTGGTGAGCCGCAGGTTGACCGCGCGTCATCCGTTGTACCGCTTGGCGGTGCGGGAGATTGACGCAACGCCGCCACATGCGCTGGTCGCGCGCCGCTCGGTGTTCGAGCGCCACGGCGCGCCGTTGATGGTGACCGAGTGCATGTTGCCGGCGCTGTGGGCGCATCTGGCGTCTTCGGCACGGACACCGGCTGCGCGCCCAGCCTCCGCGCAAGTGCCGCAGCGTACCCATGTGCGGGAACATGGCCGGCCGCTCGACCACACGGTGTCGCGCGCCCATGGTGCGCCGCGTGCGGAGCCCGCAGGTCATTTCGAACGGGGGATGCGTGAATCCGGGCACGCGCCGGCATCTGACCATCACGACGAGCACGCTGCGCGTGAATCCACGCACGCACCAGCATCGGACAACAAGGTGAAGCGCTGATGCTGCGCGGCTTTCCCCCAGTCGTCGCGGCGGATACGCATACGCTGATTCTCGGCAGCTTTCCCGGCGAGGCGTCGCTCGCGGCGACTCAGTATTACGCGCATCCGCGCAACCAGTTCTGGCGGCTGCTCGGCGCCGTGCTCGACGAACCGCTTGCCGAACTCGCCTATGAAGAACGTTTGCGCCGCGTGCTCGCGCACGGCATCGGCGTGTGGGACGTGCTCGCCGCCTGCGAGCGCGAAGGCAGTCTCGACGCCGCAATCCGCAACGCCAGCCCCAACGATTTCGCATCGCTGCGCGCCCACGCCCCGCAACTCGCCAAAGTCTGCTTCAACGGCAAGACGGCGGGCCGCTTCGCGCCGGTGATCAGCGAGGCCGGCTACGTCACCCTCGTATTGCCTTCGTCGAGTCCGGCGAATGCTATGCTCTCGTTCGACCAAAAATTGCGTCTCTGGCGAGACATCCTTACATGACGAAATTGATCAAGCGCGCCTCGGCTGAAGCACGTGCATTCCGCAACAAAGACGCTGACGCGGGCGATAACACGCTGAACAAACAGAAAGCCGTGCGCCAAAAAAAGCGCGCGCCGCACGACGACGATCTGCACGACGCGCCGCAAATCGAAGCGCCGCGCAAGCCACGTTTCGCACCGGTCACGTTCTCGGAAGAGGGCGGCGTACGGTTCCTGCATTTCGGCACCGAATGGGTGCAGGGCGCGATGCGTCTGCGCAAGCCGGATCACATCGAACTTGAGTACGCGCAGCAGATGATGGCCTGGCTGCTGTTCATCGAGACGCCCAAACGGATCGTTCAGCTCGGTCTCGGCGCAGCCGCGCTGACCAAATTTGCCTACCGTTTCCTGAAGCGCGCAAAGGTCGAGGCGGTCGAGTTGAATCCGGCTGTGGTGGTGGCGGCACGCACGATGTTTGAACTGCCGCACGACGACGCACGGCTGACCGTGCACGAAATGGATGCATGGGACTTCGTCAACGATCGCGCCAACCATGGCACGATCGGCGCGTTGCAGATCGACGTCTACGATGCCACCGCGCGTGGCCCGGTGCTCGACAGCGTCGGTTTCTACCGGGCGGTGCGCGCATGTCTGACCGACGCGGGCGTGGTGACGGTGAACCTGTTCGGCGATCACCCGAGCTTCGTGCGTAACATGAAGCGTCTGAACGAAGCGTTCGACGGCCGCGTGGTCGCATTGCCGGAAGTTCACGACGGCAACCGCATCGCGATCGCCTTCTCGGGCCCGGCCCTCGAGGTACCGTTCGCGGCGCTGCAAGCACGCGCCAGGCTGATCGAAGCGGAACTCGGTTTGCCGGCGCGCAAGTGGATCAAGGGGCTGCAGGAATCGACCGGCCAGAACGGAAACGCGTTCTCGCTCTGACGAGTGACGAATGACGCGGTCGGCCCGGGCAAGCCGGCTCGACCGTGGCGAGACCCGGACTATGGCGAGACCCAAGGACCGCTGCCGTTGCGTCGACGCGACGGTCGTCGACGCCACAACCCACCGCGCATCACGCAGCCTGGCAACAATGCCCACGAGGGCTCATCGGCGAGCGACACATCAGTGGCCCGGCCCGACACCTGCGGCCACACCAGCATTCCACCTTGCGGCGACACACCGTCCCGCCCACCTCAAAACACCCGCCAACTGGCCTCAAAAGCACGTCCCGCCTCGGGTCGTCCCTGCTTGACCGCACGTTCGCCGCTCCTATACTCTTTCGGAGCTTTCGGGGCGCCCGTGGCCTATCTGCGACGGGGAGATCCACCACCCGTCAACCACGGGCCAACATTTCAATAATAGGGAAGAGGAGACGTCATGGCTCACGACGCCGACGCGAACAAAGCCAGCAAGCACTGGCTCTGGCTGCTGCTGTTGCCCTGGATCGCCATGATCTGGGTGCCGTCATATAACAAGGTCGAACCGCAACTGTTCGATTTTCCGTTCTTCTACTGGTACCAGCTCCTGTGGGTGCTGCTTAGCGCGATCATCACGGCGCTCGTGTACTTCAAGACCAAGACCCGCTCGACGGGCAGCTCGCAAGGGGGCGCACGATAATGAACGCCACCGCAACATTTGTCTTCGTCCTGTTTTTCATTGGCGTCACCATTCTCGGTTTTATCGCGGCCCACTGGCGCAAGGGCGACCTGGCCCATCTGGAAGAGTGGGGCCTCGGCGGCCGGCGCTTCGGCACGGTCGTCACGTGGTTCCTGCTGGGCGGCGACCTGTACACCGCCTACACTTTCATCGCCGTGCCGGCGCTGGTATTCGGTGCGGGCGCAACTGGTTTCTTCGCGTTGCCGTACACGATCCTGATTTATCCGTTCGCGTTCGTCGTGTTTCCGAAACTGTGGAGCATCGCCAAACGTCAGGGCTACGTGACATCGGCTGACTTCGTCTCCGCTCGCTACGGCAGCCGCATGCTGGCGCTGGCGATCGCCGTGACCGGCATCGTCGCGACCATGCCGTACATCGCGTTGCAACTGGTCGGTATCGAAGTGGTGATCGGCGCGCTGGGTTTCGACACCAAGGGCTTCGTCGGCGATCTGCCGCTGATCATCGCATTCGCGATCCTCGCCGCGTACACGTATACGTCGGGCCTGCGCGCACCGGCCATGATCGCGGTCGTCAAGGACGTGCTGATCTATATCGTGATCTTTGCCGCGGTCATTGTGATTCCGCCGCAACTGGGCGGCTTCGGTCACATCTTCAGCGTGGTGCCGCCGGCCAAGCTGCTGCTGAAAGCACCGGACGTATCGAACCTGAACGGCTATAGCGCGTACGCGACGCTTGCGGTCGGTTCGGCGCTCGCGCTGTTCCTGTACCCGCACTCGATCACCGCGGTGTTGTCGTCGAAATCGGGCAATACCATTCGCCGCAACATGGCGATGCTGCCGGCTTACTCGCTGGTGCTCGGCCTGCTCGCCTTGCTCGGCTTCATGGCGCTGGCCGCGGGCGTGAAGGACATGCCGGAATTTGCGCCGTACTTCAAGGCATTCGGCCCGAACTTCGCGGTACCGGCGCTGTTCCTGCACTTCTTCCCGTCGTGGTTCGTGGGCGTGGCGTTCGCGGCGATCGGCATCGGCGCGCTGGTGCCGGCGGCCATCATGTCAATTGCGGCGGCGAACCTCTACACGCGCAACATCCACAAGGAGTTCGTGAACCGCAACATGTCGCATGAGCAGGAGACCAACGTCGCGAAGCTGGTGTCGCTGATCGTCAAGGTCGGCGCGGTCGCGTTCATTCTCGGCCTGCCGTTGACGTACGCGATCCAGCTGCAACTGCTGGGCGGCATCTGGATCATCCAGACGCTGCCGGCCATCGTGCTGGGTCTGTACACGCGCGTGCTCGACTATCGCGGCCTGCTGATCGGCTGGGCGGTCGGTATCGCCACCGGGACCTGGATGGCGATTTCGCTGAAGCTGGCGGGCTCGATCTTCACGATTCACCTGTTCGGCATGGCGATTCCGGGCTACGCGGCGGTGTGGTCGCTGATCGTCAACCTGGTGGTGTCGGTGGTGGTCAGCTTGCTGGTGCGCATGTTCGGCATGCAGCGCGCCGAGGACCGCACCCGTCCGGAAGACTATCTGGACGTGGTCGAAGGCTAGGTCAGCCGTTCCATCTCGCCTTGAGAAGTAACGCCCGCTGACGAAAGTTTGCGGGCGTTTGTCTTTCTGGGCCACTCCAGGGCAGGATAGCGGAACCCACCTTCAAAAGCGTCCCTCGTGCCGCCATGGCTTCTGCCGATTCCCGCACCGTGATTGCCCGCCGTTCGGCCATCAGCCGCATGGTGCGCATGGTCACGTCGCCGTACTATCGCTATCGCCACGCGAAGATGCTGCATAGTCTGCGTGTGGGCTTCGCCATGCTGGTGTCGATTCTCGCGACCACCGGCATCGATATTCCGCACGGCATCTGGTCGTCGGTGACGCTGCTGGTGGTGATCGGCGGCTTGCAGCACCACGGCAATATCCGCAAGAAGGCCGCCGAACGGGCGGCGGGCACGCTGCTGGGCGCATCGATCGGGCTTCTGCTGATTGTGCAGCAGAATCTGCTTGGCTCGCTGCCGCTCACCTATGTGCTGATGTCGATCGTCGCAGCGATTTGCGCATGGTTTGCAATCGGTTCGTCCGGTTACATCGGTCTGCTGACGGCGATCACGATGTGCATCGTCGCGGGGCATGGCGATAATCTGATCGACGTCGGCCTATGGCGCACGCTGAACGTGCTGATCGGCATTGTGATCGCGCTGGCGTTTTCGTTCGCGTTGCCGCTGCACGCCACGTATTCGTGGCGCTATGGCCTCGCCACCAATCTGCGCGAATGCGCGCGAATCTACACCCGTTTGCTGGAAGGCGAGACGGTCACCGACGAAGAGCAGGTCAAACGCTTCCTCGCGATCAACAAGCGGCTGGTTCAGTTGCGCTCGCTGATGCCCTCGGTGGCCAAAGAGATCGATGTGCCGCTGGCCAGGCTCGATGAGATCCAGCGGCTGCATCGCTCGGTGCTCAGTTCGCTTGAATTGCTGGCAACCGGCTCGCTGATGCGCTCGGACGCGGTGGCGCGCGCTGCATATGCGCAGGAGTGTGGCGCAGAGGTGCACGCCGTGCGCGGCATGCTGCTGGCCATGGCGCGCGCCCTGCGGTTTGGCCGCGTGACGCATTTCGGCATTCCGGCCGCCGCGCCGCTCGCGCAGGCGCACAGCAACATAGCGCTTGAACTGCCGCGCGACTTGCAGGGGCCGTATTGGCTCGGGCAGCGGCTTGCTGAACAGGTGGACCGGTTGCGCGTTTTGCTGCTCGAGACAGAGCCGAACTGGAACATCGAGCGGCATTCGCGGGCGTTGTTGCAGGGGTAGGGCGCGTGACGCGCTCAGGCGTCTGGCAGCGTCACCATCCACGCGAGACCGAAGCGGTCCACCACCATCCCGAAGCCCTTGCTCCAGAAGGTGGCTTGCCAAGGCATCGTCACCGAACCGCCGTCGGCCAGCGCGTTGAAATATTTCTCGCCGGACGCGGCGTCGTCGGCCGTCAGCGAGAGGCTGAAGCCGCTGAACGTGGCCGCGGGATCGCAGTGGCCGTCGGAGGCCATCCAGTTGGTCGAGCCGAGCTTGATCGTGGCGTGCATGATCTTTTCTTCCAGTCCGGGGCGCGGCTGGTTCTGCGGGTCGGGGTTGGGCGGCGCGTCCTTGTAGCGCATCATCAGCAACACCTCGGCGCCGAGTTTCTCGGTGTAGTACTTGAGCGCTTCTTCACAGCGGCCGTTGAAAAATACGTAAGGCTGAACGTACATGATCGTCTCCTGGAATTAGGGGCAGCGGCGCCGCGTTTCTTCGGCAAAGGGCAACAAGGAAGCGGGCGTGCAGACGATTGTAGTCGTCCGTTGGGGCAGCAATTGTGACTTTATGTCGTAGGGGTCCGCAGCACGGGCAGCTATTCGGCGCGGGCCTTTAAACGGCACGCGGCCCTGAACCGGCAGGCTCAGGGCCGCGTGCTTGACCGTGCGCTTAGCTAAACAAAAGCCCTTTAACGCAGTGCTTCGATCAGCTTTTCCAGTTTGACGGCGTCGGCGGCAAACGCGCGGATCCCTTCAGCGAGCTTTTCAGTTGCCATGGCTTCGTCGTTGACGAGGAAACGGAACGAGGATTCGTCGACCGGCACGCGCTCGATGTCCGCACCCGTGGAGATCTCCGGCGACAGCTTGCGCTCGACCTTCTCGGTGCTGTCCTGAAGCTTTTGCAGCAGATCCGGGCTGATGGTCAGCAGATCGCAGCCCGCCAGTTCCAGAATCTGGCCCGGCGTGCGGAAGCTTGCGCCCATCACCTCGGTCTTGTAGCCAAACTTCTTGTAGTACGCGTAAATGCGTCGCACCGATTTGACGCCCGGATCGTTGGCGCCGCCGTCTTTTGCTTCGTCCCAGGCACTGCCGGCGTTCTTCTTGTACCAGTCGTAGATACGGCCGACGAACGGCGAGATCAGTTGCGCGCCGGCTTCGGCGCAGGCAGCGGCTTGCGCGAGCGAGAACAGCAGCGTCATATTGCAGTGGATGCCTTCCTTCTGTAGCACTTCAGCGGCGCGGACGCCTTCCCACGTGGAGGCCAGCTTGATCAGCACGCGTTCGCGGCCGATGCCATGCTCTTTGTACAGGGCGATCAGCTCACGGCCCTTGGCGATCGACGCCTCTGTGTCGAACGACAGACGCGCGTCCACCTCGGTCGATACACGGCCCGGGATGATCTTGAGAATTTCGGTGCCGAAGGCGATCAGCAACTGGTCGATGATCGCGGCGACCGGCTTCGACGCGTGCGCTTTCACGGTCTTTTCGAGCAGCGGCTTGTAGTCGTCTTTCTGAACGGCCTTCAGAATCAGCGACGGATTGGTGGTCGCGTCCTGCGGCTTGTACTGGGCAAGCTGCTGGAAGTCGCCCGTATCGGCCACGACGGTGGTGTATTGCTTGAGTTGATCGAGTGCGGTTGTCATGTTCGAGCCTTCATGGCGCGTGTGCGCCGTGGTTCAGGAGAAATGAGATTGCCACCGGACAGAACAGACAGAACCGTTCCGGCGGCCGCGGGTCACGCTACAGCGTCTGCCCGCCATGTTGCCGGGGAAGGTTGGCGGAAGGCGCTGCCGGATGCTTCTATTCTATGGCGGATCGCCTGATGCAGTATTGACACTTGCCCCGGGCGATCCGTTCAAACGGATTTTCGGGCGATAGATTGGCTGTTGCGTGGTGCCTCCCAAGATCGCTTTTGGCAATGCCTTGCGAGACCTTTGCCAGCAGCGTCGGGTCCCGCCGTTTTGCGGCCACACAGCAGCACGACAAGGCCACGCCGGCCCACTGCCTCCGGCGGCCGTTTCAGGCGCGCCGGGCGTTCAGCACCACTTGCGTCAGCACGCCCGCCACCAGCCCCCAGAACGCCGAGCCGATCGACAGCAGCGTGAGCCCCGAGGCTGTCACCATGAACGTCACCAGCGCCGCCTCGCGCTGCTTCAAATCCTGCATCGCGTTGGCGAGCCCGCTCATGATCGAGCCGAACAGCGCCAGCGCTGCCACCGATACCACCAGCGCCTTCGGCAAGGCAGCGAACAGCGCGGCGATGGTCGCGCCGAAAATCCCGGCGATCAGATAGAAAATGCCGCACCAGACCGCCGCGGTGTAGCGCTTGTCGCGGTTTTCGTGCGCTTCGGGGCCGGTACAGATCGCCGCGGTAATCGCCGCAAGATTGATGCCGTGCGAGCCGAACGGTGCGAGCAGCAAGGAGGCGATGCCGGTCGTCGAAATCAGCGGCGCGGAGGGCGTGGTGTAGCCGTCCGCGCGCAGCACGGCGATGCCCGGCACGTTCTGCGAGGCCATCGCGACGACGAACAGCGGAATGCCGATGCTGACGCTCGCCGCAACCGAAAACGCCGGCACCGTGAACACCGGATGGGCGAGCGCGACGTGAAAGCGGCTGAAGTCGAGCAGTCCGAGCCCGCCGGCGGCGGCCGTGCCGACGATCAGCGTCGTCACGATCGCATAGCGGGGCGCGAGGCGTTTGACGATCAGGTAGGTGACGAACATCGTCAGCACGAGCGCCGTCTGGAATTGCGCGGCGCGGAAAATCTCGATGCCGATCTCGAACAGAATGCCCGCCAGCAAAGCCGAGGCGATGCCTGCCGGGATTTTCTTCATCAGCGTATCGAACCAGCCGGTCAGGCCGACCACCGTCAGCAGTACCGCGCAGACGATAAACGCGCCGATCGCCTCGGGGTAGGCCACATGCGGCAGCGACGACACCAGCAGCGCCGCACCGGGTGTCGACCATGCAATCACGATCGGCGCGTGAAAACGCAGCGAGAGGCCGATCGTGCACACGGCCATGCCGATCGACAGCGCCCAGATCCACGAAGAAATCTGCGCATCGGTGAGATGCGCGGCCTGGCCGGCCTGGAACATCAGCACGAGCGAGCTGGTATAGCCCGTCATCATCGCGACGAAGCCGGCGACGATCGCCGACAGCGAGGTGTCGGCAATGGGGTTGAAACGCCCGGGCGGCGTGTCGGCAGGGGACAAATCGGGCGCTGAAGACTGACTCATACAGAGGCTTTCTTATAGTTGGAAGGAGTTGGAATGAAAAACGCGAGCGGGTTATTTGCTCAACATGCGCATCGCGGTTTCGAGTCCGGCGAGCGTGAGCGGATACATGCGGTGGCCGAGCACTTCGCGGATCGCGCTGACCGACTGCCGGTACGCCCACAAGCCTTCCGGCTCCGGATTCAGCCACGCGTGATGGGGGAAATGGTCGGCGAGACGGCGCAGCCACACGGCGCCGGCTTCGGCATTGTTGTATTCGACCGAGCCGCCGGGCTGCAGCACTTCGTACGGGCTCATGGTCGCGTCGCCGACGAAGATCAGCTTGTAGTCAGATGTGAACTTGTGCAGCACGTCCCAGGTGGGCATGCGCTCGGCGTGACGGCGGCGGTTGTTTTTCCACAGAAAGTCGTACACGCAGTTGTGGAAGTAATAAAACTCCAGATGCTTGAACTCCGCCTTGGCGGCGGAAAAGAGCTCTTCGGTGCGCTTGATGTGATCGTCCATCGAGCCGCCCACGTCGAGCAGCATCAGCACTTTCACCTTGTTGTGGCGCTCCGGCACCATCTTCAGGTCGAGCCAGCCGGCGTTCGCCGCGGTGCTGCGGATCGTGTCGGGCAGATCGAGCTCTTCGGCGGCCCCTTCGCGGGCGAACCGGCGCAAGCGGCGCAGCGCGACCTTGATATTGCGCGTGCCAATTTCGACCTGGTCGTCGTAATCGCGATAAGCGCGCGCCTCCCACACCTTCACCGCCGTGCGATTGCCCGCCGCGTCGCCGCCGATGCGCACGCCCTCCGGGTTATACCCGCCGTTGCCGAACGGCGAGGTGCCGCCCGTACCGATCCATTTGCTGCCGCCTTCGTGGCGCTCTTTCTGTTCGTCGAACAGTTCCTTCAGGCGCTCCATCAGCTTGTCGAGGCCGCCCATGGCTTCGATCTGCGCTTTTTCTTCCGGCGACAGATCGCGTTGCAGCTTCTTCTTCAGCCAGTCGAGCGGGACGTCGAAGGCCAGCTCCGAGGCTTGCGCGACGCCGTTGAAATACGCCCCGAACGCCTGGTCGAACTTGTCGAAATACTGCTCGTCCTTGACCAGCGTGATGCGCGCGAGATAGTAGAACTCGTCGAGCGACGGTGCAATCACATTGGCTTTCAGCGCCTCGAGCAGCGTCAGGTATTCCTTCACCGACACCGGCAGTTTGGCGGCGCGCAGCGAGTAGAAGAAGTCGATCAGCATGCTGTGTCCTCGGCGGCCGGTCGATCAGCGGTTGTTGCGGTTCATGAAGATCAGCCGCTCGAACAGGCTCACGTCCTGTTCGTTCTTCAGGAGCGCGCCGTGCAGCGGCGGGATGATCTGCTTCTGGTCGGACGAGCGCAGCGCTTCGGGCGGAATATCTTCCGCGAGCAGCAGCTTCAGCCAGTCGAGCAGTTCCGAGGTGGACGGTTTCTTCTTCAGACCGGCGACGTTGCGCAACTCGAAGAAGCTCTGCATCGCCGCGGCGAGCAGTTCCTTCTTGATGCCGGGGTAGTGCACCTCGACGATCTGCTGCATCGTCACCGGCTCGGGGAATTTGATGTAGTGGAAGAAGCATCGGCGCAGGAAGGCGTCGGGCAGCTCCTTCTCATTGTTCGACGTGATGATCACAAGCGGGCGCTGTTTCGCGCGGATCAGCTCGTGGGTCTCGTAGACGTAGAACTCCATGCGGTCGAGCTCGCGCAGCAGGTCGTTCGGGAATTCGATGTCGGCCTTGTCGATTTCGTCGATCAGCAGCACCGTTTGCTCGTCGGACTCGAATGCCTGCCACAGCACGCCCTTGACGATGTAATTGCGGATGTCCTTGACGCGCTCGTCGCCGAGCTGCGAATCGCGTAGACGCGACACCGCGTCGTACTCGTACAGGCCTTGCTGGGCCTTGGTGGTGGACTTGATATGCCACTGCAGCAGCGGCATGCCGAGCGCGGCGGCGACCTCTTCCGCGAGCATGGTTTTGCCCGTGCCGGGTTCGCCCTTGATCAGCAACGGGCGCTTCAGCGTCATCGCGGCGTTGACCGCGAGCTTGAGGTCGTCGGTGGCGACGTACTGCGATGAGCCTTCAAAACGCATGGCGAGATGCTCTTTTTGAGAAAAAACCCAGTATAAGTCAGAAGGCCTGTTGGCCTGAAACGGGCTCGCGTAAGGTGTGACCCGCGGTGTCGGACGCTGCAGTTGGCGCCCATCGGGCGTTTGCGAGCGCCCTGCACGCTTGCCCGGCGCACCCGGTGGGCGGGTGCGCCGGGTGGCGTGGGCACAGCCGGCCAGATTGCGCGGTAAGCGCCAGGCGACGTGGGCGAGACGCGGCGGGGCAGAATGGCGCTAGCCGTGGCTTTGCGCCGCCCGGAGGCGCCGCGGCCCCGCGCGGTGGACGTTTGGCGCGGCGGCGCGGTACAATTAGCCCGATTTTTTTGGCCTGCGTGGCTACCCTATAAGAAGAACGGCGCGGGCCGTTGCCTTTTTGGGCGCCCGTTCCCCTCAAGCCAGGTTACATGCTATGAATAAATTCGTTGGCAAACACGTCGTGATCGTAGCGCTGTCGGTGTTCGCGGGCTATGCGGCCAGTGCGCAGGCAGCGGATGTCGTCGGCAACGCGAAGGCGGGCCAAGGCAAGGTCGCGATGTGTATTGGCTGCCACGGCATTCCTGAATACCGCACGGCTTACCCTGAGGTCTACCGCGTGCCCATGCTCGGCGGCCAGAATCGGGCGTACCTCGAGAACGCCCTGCGCGGCTACAAGAAGGGCGACCGCCATTTCGAAACGATGCGCGCAATCACCGCGTCGCTGTCGGATCAGGACATCGCCGATATCGCTGCCTACTACGCAGCGCAAAATTCCTCTTCGAAGAGCAATCCCGACAAGTGATCGGCTGCGGTCATCCATCCGGTCACTCGGCTATTTATATTCGCGGGATAGGAGAATTCATGAATAAGCCCCAACAGGCACTCCACACGGTGTTCAAGGCTGCATGCGCGTCGGCGGCAGTCATCGGTCTGGTTGTAGCGAATGTCGCGCACGCCGCTGATGCCGGCAACGGTAAGGTGCTGGCCAACAACCACAACTGCGCGGCTTGCCACGGCGTCAACCTGAACAACCCAGTGAGCCCGGAATATCCGAAGCTCGCAGGTCAGCATTCCGACTATGTCTACTGGGCGCTGCGCCAGTACCAGATGGGCAACGGCAACCCGCACCTCGGTCGCAATAACGCGATCATGCAGGCGCAGGTGCAAAGCCTGTCGCCAAGTGACATGAAAGACATCGCGGCGTACGTCGAATCGCTGAACGGCGATCTGGTGCAGAAGAAGTAACAGCGTCGCGCTGTTTTTGCGTTGCTTTCAGATTGAACAACACCCCGCTTCGGCGGGGTGTTGTGCTTTCAGGGCTCAGTCCCGGGTGGCGCGCCGCTCGATGCGCTGCAAATACGCGTCCGTGTCCGGCGGCGTGCCGGTGCGTTGTGCTTCCCAGATGGTTTCGCCGAGGCAGTCCATGATCGCGTGCTGGGCCTCGTGGGTCGAGCCGAGACGGGCGGCGAGCCGCTCGTGCGCCGCGCGGATGCCCGGCGGCTGGTCGATCGACAACTGTTCGGTAATCGCCAGATGCATCGACAGGTGCAGAAACGGGTTGGTCTGGCCGCGTTCGGGCGAATAGTCCTGAGCCTGGGCGGCTTCCGTGCTGGTTAGATCGGCGTGATATTCCGGATGCTCGACGATCCAGTCGGCGGCGATCGCTTCGAGCGGCGTCAGAATCTCGCCTTGACGCTGCTTGCGCCAGGTGTCGGTGAAAAATTGACGGACTTCGTCGCGGCTGGGATTGAACATCGTGGGAAGGGTGCGGTAAGTGTGGGGCGGGTTCGAAGGGGGTGATTTTACGCCGGGGCGGGGTGGCTTGCTGGCGGCGCCTCAGCGCGTGCCGCAGTGGACCGAAGGGCAACCGAGGCCGCGGTGTATCTGGAGGATGCGACGTAGGCGATGCACGCGAACGCCGCAGTGATGCGGCGTCCTCCCCGCCCGCCGAACCCGTGCCGCTCTCAGAGGTCGGGCGGCGGCGTCTTGGGCCTGAATTCGCACAGTGGCTCGATCACGCAATGCCAGCATTCCGGGCGGCGCGCTTTACACACATAGCGGCCATGCAGGATCAACCAGTGGTGCGCATCCTGCTTGAACTCGGCGGGCGTGAATTTCTCCAGCGCCGCTTCGACTGCCCGCACGTCTTTGCCGGGCGCGAGCCCAGTTCGATTCGCAACCCGAAAGATGTGGGTGTCGACGGCGATGGTCGGATGACCGAACGCCGTGTTCAGAATCACGTTCGCCGTTTTGCGGCCGACCCCCGGCAAGCTTTCGAGCGCTTCACGATCCTCCGGCACTTCGCCGCCGTACTGGTCGAGCAGAATGCGGCAGGTTGCGATCACATTCTTCGCCTTGGTCCGATACAGGCCGATCGTCTTGATGTAGCCGACCACCCCTTCTTCGCCGAGATCGAACACTTTCTGCGGCGTGTTCGCGACGGGAAACATCTTGCGCATCGCCTTGTTCACCGAGACGTCGGTGGCCTGCGCCGACAGCAGCACGGCAATCAGCAGTTCGAACGGTGTGGTGTACTCGAGTTCGGTGGTGGGATGCGGGTTGAGACTCTGAAGCGTCTCGTAGATGGCGCGGCGTTTGTTCGCGTTCATGCGCGGCGTGGAGTGACAGGTTATGGCTTCGTGGGTGGGGTATCGGCGTCGTTTTCGGCGAGTCCGAGACGGCGGCGGCGTGCTTCGGCGGCGTCGATCTGCGCCTGTACGTCGGCGCTGACGCGTTCCGTGTTCTGCGGGCCCTGGCCTTTCGCGGCCAGCTCCTGCTTCTTCTGACGCGCACGTTCGAGCGCGGCCTGGATGATCGCGCGTTTTTTCGCTTCGGCGTCGTCCGCGGCAGGCGCGGCGGAGCTTGCCGAGGCATCGGCTTGCGTCACTTGAGCGGGCGGGTTGCTAACCGCTCGCCGCGCCGCAGCACGTGCTTCGGCAGCTTCGCGCTCACGGGCGAGACGCGCTTCCCGCCGGTCGTGGCGCTCGCGTGCGGCGTCGGCCTGGCTCTGGCTCCATGCGTCCCAGCCGGTTGCCTCACCCGTGACTGGCGGCAGCGCGATGCAGTCGACCGGGCAGGGGGGCACACACAGGTCGCATCCGGTACAGAGTTCGGCGATCACCGTATGCATCTGTTTCGGTGCACCAACTATTGCATCGACCGGACAGGCTTGCATGCACAGCGTGCAGCCGATGCAAACTTGTTCGTCGATAACCGCCAGCGGACGCGGCCGTTCGACACCGTTGGCGGAATTGAGCGGGATCACCGGTTTGCCGAGCAGTGCGGCGAGGCGGGCGATACCTTCGGCGCCGCCCGGCGGGCACTGGTTGTAGTTAGCCTCGCCGTGGGCGATGGCTTCGGCATACGGACGGCACGCCGGATAACCACACTTGGTGCATTGCGTTTGGGGCAGCAGATCTTCGATGCGGTCTGCGAGTATTCTGAATTCAATCACGGTCACGACATGGGGGCTTGCTTCGTGGCCGCACAACTCGCCGAACGCGGCTTAGGGAAAACACGCGGCAGGCTGGGGCAACACAAAAGCGCGGCGAAAAAAGAGCAAAAAACGCAGCGACAACACGCGCCGATATAGGCAAATACAGACACGAATAGAGGCGCGATTGGCGTCACGATTGGCGACGTGTGGAACTAAGCGCTTCGCCTAAACTAAATAGCACATTATCGCCGATTTCCCCGATTGCCATCCGCAATCCATGTGCCATAATCGAAGCGCTTTTTCGAATGACCGCAGAAGGGTATTCCCGCAACCAGCCCGTTCAGTGCTGTCGGTGCAAGGCCCGAGGAGAGGCCGGCGGCGCGATTCGGATAACGCGGCTCACGAAGACGATGCCACCATGAATCAACCGAAAATCAAAAGAGATCCTGAAGGCACGCGGCGCCGCATTTTGCTTGCGGCGGCCGAAGAGTTTGCAAATGGAGGGCTGTTCGGCGCGCGCGTCGATCAGATCGCCCGCCGCGCGGAAACTAATGAACGCATGCTCTATTACTACTTCGGTAGCAAGGAGCAGCTTTTTACCGCGGTACTCGAGCACGCATTCAGTGCGCTCAACGAAGCGGAACGAACGCTCGAACTGAACGGCATTGCGCCGGTCGAGGCGGTCACACGTCTCGCGCATTTTGTTTGGGATTACTACCGCGATCATCCCGAGCTGCTGCGTCTCATCAACAACGAGAATCTGCATGAGGCACGCTACATGCAGAAGTCGACGCGCATCCGCGAAATGATCTCGCCGATCGTCGCTACGCTCGGCGGCATTCTTGAACGTGGTCAACGCGCCGGGCTGTTTCGCACCAATGTCGATCCGTTGCGCTTTTACGTGACGCTGTCCGGCATGGGCTACTACATCGTGTCGAACCGCTTCACGCTCGAAGCGACACTTGGCCGCGATTTCAGCAGTGCGGGCGAACGCAGTGAAGTCATCCAGATGAACACCGAGTTGCTGCTTGCGTATCTGTTGCGGAAATAGGCTGCGATTTCAATTCCGCGGTAGCGCAGCAACATGGCAAGCGTCGTAACAAGCAGGCGCTCAGAAACGACAACGGCCTCTGAAGAAGAGGCCGTTGTTTATGTTCGTGCGCGCGGTGCTCAGGCTTCGACTTTTTCCTTCGCTACCTTCGGCGCCCTGTTGTGCTCGAGGATGAAGTCGCGCAGTTGCGGATAAATGATGGTGCGCCAGCGGCGGCCCGAGAAAATGCCGTAGTGGCCACATTTCTCCGCGGTGAAGTGACGCTTGTCCTCCTCCGGAATGCCACTGCACAACTCGTGTGCGGCGAAGGTCTGACCGTCGCCGGAAATATCGTCCAACTCGCCTTCGATCGTGAAGAGCGCAGTCTTTTTGATGTCTTGCGGACGCACCCGTTCGCCCGAGACCTCCCACGTGCCTTCAGCCAGGCGGAATTCCTGAAACACCACGCGGATCGTGTCGAGGTAATAGTCCGCGTCCATGTCGAGCACGGCGTTGTACTCGTCGTAAAAGCGGCGATGCGCTTCCGCGTCGTCTTCGTCACCTCGCAGGAGGCTCTGGTAGTAGTCCCAGTGCGAGGCCGCGTGCCGTTCCGGATTCATCGCGACGAAGCCGGTGTGTTGCAGGAAGCCCGGGTAAACCTTACGGCCCACGCCCGGATAGTTCGGCGGCACCGTGAAGATCACGTTGTTCTCGAACCATTCGTACGAGTGCTGCGTGGCGAGCGAGTTGACCGAAGTCGGGCTCTTACGCGCGTCGATCGGGCCGCCCATCATCGTCATGGTGCGCGGCGTGTCTTCGCCGCGGCTCGCCATCAGCGCGATGGCGGCGAGCACCGGGACCGTGGGTTGACACACCGAGATCACATGCAGGTTCTTCGCGCCGATATGGCGGATGAATTCCTGAATGTAGGCGACGTAATCGTCCAGACGAAACTCGCCTTCTTCGAGCGGCACCATGCGCGCGTCGATCCAGTCGGTCAGGTAGACCTTGTGGTCTTGCAGCAACGTGCGCACCGTATCGCGCAGCAGGGTGGCGTGGTGGCCCGACAACGGCGCGCACACCAGCACGATCGGCTCGTCTTTCAATTGAATGACAGCGTCGCTGTCGTCGGCGAAACGCTTGAAGCGCATCAGGCGGCAAAACGGTTTTTCGATGATCGTTTGTTCGATGATCGGAATGTTATGACCGTCTTTGACAATCTGATGAAGATTGAACTCGGGCTTTTCGTAATCCTTGCCAAGCCGGTAGAGCAGTTCGTAACCAGCGGAAAGACGTGTGGCGCCCGGCACATAGGCCAATGGGCTGGCGGGATTCGCGAACGATTTCGACGCGGCCTGGGCCCAGGCGGTGAGAGGGCTCAACATCGCCCGTTGGAATTCGTGCAGTTGGTAGAGCATGGGTGCTCCGTTTAGGCGGTTCGCATGGGGCTTGGCAAACACGCGTGTGGCGTTGCGGCAGGCCGTATTGGTTGTGGGCACATTGATTTTCGGCCAACAGTCTGCTCGATCATACTGAACAAAGCGTACTTGTGCAATGCAGCAATTTGCGCGCGGGCTGCGCGCAAACGTCATTAAATCATGGTACTGGCGATGTTGCCGGGCCGCTATCGGGGCTTGCCGCAGCCTCAAGTTCTTCCGCCATGGTGTCGTTATGCGCCGGCTGCCCGGTCGCCTTGGCCATCTCCTGTTCGTGCTTCATCAGGTTCAGGCCGGTGTGCACCAGCGCCACGTGCGAAAACGCCTGCGGGAAGTTGCCGACGAGGCGCTGCGCGTTCGGGTCGTACTCTTCCGCGAGCAAACCGACGTCATTGCACAGACCGAGCAGGCGTTCATACATGGCCACGGCTTCATCCATGCGGCCCTGTAATGCCAGGTTGTCCACCATCCAGAACGAGCACGCGAGGAAAGTGCCTTCGCCCGGCGGGAGGCCGTCGTCGTATTCAG
Source organism: Paraburkholderia fungorum (assembly GCF_046027605.1). GTDB lineage: Bacteria > Pseudomonadota > Gammaproteobacteria > Burkholderiales > Burkholderiaceae > Paraburkholderia > Paraburkholderia fungorum_F. The sequence continues at coordinate 147,091 of NZ_JAQQEF010000005.1, read as the reverse complement.
TGGTGCGGTAGCGCATTACGAAGCCGTCGTGCATCAGATCCTTTTCGATCGCCGCCACCGTGCCTTTAACGCGTGGATCCGTCGGCGGGAGGAAACCGACCAGCGGCATCAGCAGGACGCTCGCATCGAGCTGGTCGCTGCCGTAGATCTGTGAGAACGCGTTGAGCACCGGATTCCATGCCTGCGCACAGACCTGCGTGTGGATTTTCGCGCGGGTGGCGCGCCACTCATCGAGCGGGCCTTCCAGTCTGAACATTTCGGCCGACTTGATGGCGCGGTCGTAGGCCACCCACGCCATCACCTTCGAGAAGGTGAAGTGCTGGCGGCCGCCGCGGGTTTCCCAGATGCCTTCGTCCGGCTCTTCCCAGATCGTGTCGAGATGGCCGAGCAGCGCGCGCTGCACGTTCCATGCGGTGTCGTCCGCCTGCAGGCCGCCGACGCGCGCGAGATGCAGCGCGTTCATCACTTCGCCGTAGACGTCGAGCTGACGTTGGCCGACCGCGTTGTTGCCGATCCGCACCGGTTTGGCATCCTGATAGCCCGGCAACCAGTCGATTTCGAACTCGGGCAGACGCCGCTCGCCGGCGATGCCGTACATGATCTGCAGTTGATCCGGCGCGCCGGCCATGACCCGGCCGAGCCAGCTGCGCCACGCGCGCGCTTCGTCGTAGTAGCCGCCGCGCATCATCGCGAGCAGCGTGATGGTGGCGTCGCGCAGCCAGCAGTAGCGGTAGTCCCAGTTGCGCATGCCGCCCAGCTGTTCCGGCAGCGACGTGGTGGGCGCGGCGACGATGCCGCCGGTCGGCTCGTACGCGAGTGCCTTCAGCGTGATCAGCGAGCGGCGGATCTGCGCGGCCCATTTGCCTTCAACCGTGCTGCGCGCCGACCATTCGAGCCAATGATTCTCGGTGCGCGCGAGCGACGTGTGCGGATCGCGTGCCGGCGGAATACGCAGATGCGAAGCGGCATAAGCCAGCGAAAACGGCACGCGTTCGCCTTCGCTGACGGTGAACTCGGCGACGGTCTTCATGTTTTCGCCGCGTAGCTCAACCGGTGTGCGCAGCACCGCGGTGTCCGGGCCGACGATCGCCTTGACGCCGCTGTCGTGCTTCAGGCGATCGACCCACGGAACCGAAAAACCGTAGTCGAAGCGCAGCACCAGTTCCATCTGCATACGCACGGTGCCGCGTTTGCCGACCACGATCCGCACCATCTCGGACCAGCCGTTGCCCGGCGGCATGAAATCGATCAGCGTGACGGCGCCTTCCGGCGTTTCGAAATCGGTCTCCAGGATCAGCGTTTCGCCGCGATAACGGCGCGTGATGGTGGGTGGTGTATCCGAAACCGGCGAAATCAGCCAGCGGCCGTTGTCGGGCGTGCCGAGCAGGGCGGCGAAACAGGCGCCGGAGTCGAAACGCGGCCAGCAAAGCCAGTCGACCGAACCGTCCCGGGAGATGAGCGCGGCCGTGTGGCCGTCGCCGATGAGTGCGTAGTCTTCGATGAGTGCGGGCATGGAGGAGCGTGTCAGTGTTACGCGAGGCGAAGGCCGCCACGCTTGGGGTCATTGTTATTACCGGACTCGCGCGAGGCGCTTTGGTTCAGCACGCGATGGGGCAAACGCGGGTTGGTAATTGTCAAATCACTGCCTACAATCGATTTTCGTGCCGATGCGTGGAGCTATCCGGATCATGCCTCGGCCTTGGCTCACGGCGCGTGCAAACACTGTTTTCGAGGATCCAAGCAATGCTGAACCCGTCGAAATCCGATTGCATCACAATTCTCTCAGCCGCCAGCGAACTGGCCGACGACTCGATGTTGCCGCTCGATCATGGCCGGCTGGGCCTGAGCCGCAACCGCATGCTGGCTGCGGCGGCCTTTCTGGTCGAACGGGCCTGCTTCCGGCGTCATCAGGAAGGTGAGGGTCATTATGCCGTCGGCGGATTGTCGTTGCAGGGGCGCTTGCGGCTCGATCAGCTTTCGAACGGCTGACTGTCTGTTGGGCGGGCCTGGCGCCGCGCGGCTGTTTTCGATTTGGCGCGCAGCATCGGGCCGGAATCTGCCGCGCATACGCATATCGCGCATACACATATATCGCCGCGCTGCTTTGTCACGCCGTTTCGCTTTTCCGCTTAGTCTCGCTGCTTCCCTGTGCTACCTGCTACGCACCACGTGCTGCACCGTCGCCGCGTCGAGACGCGTGTCGTTGCTCAGCTGCCGCCGCGTTCATGCAGGACGGCGCCGGGCCGGCACTGCGCCCGGTTGTACGTCCCTGGCTACTTCTGTTGCCGACTGCCGCCGCCGCGTTGGCTCAGAAATGTGACGACCCCACGCCGAAAATCCCAATGATGCCGATGATGATCAGATAGAGCGCGACGATGTAGTTCAACAGGCGCGGCATGACGAGAATCAGAATACCGGCGATCAACGAAACGAGCGGGCCCAGGCTGAGTGTGACGTTCATGAAGACTCCGTAGTGTGTGATGGGTGAGACGCGATTGAAAAAAATGCCCCGTCAGGCGGGACAATGGCTACGCATGCAGCGGCGCGCCGGCTAGCCGGGCGAGGCCCGGTAATCGGCCCGAGCGGAATCGCTGCATGATCCGACGCAACGCTTTTATACTTGCCTCGATAAAAACAATTCGACCGAACGCGCGGCAGACCAGAGACACCATTACAACCGATGCAACCGAATAACCAATGTCCAGGAGGTCATATGCTTCGTAGTCCCCGGGTCACAGCGCGTGCTGCTTCAAACTCTGCCTCAAACTCTTCTTCACTTCCTGCTGTTCAATCCACCTCATGGCGCGGCGGCCGGTTAGCTCCTCTGCGTTCCGCCCGCTCGATAATAAAAGGTTTCGTGCTCATGGTCTCGATTGTTGCTTCGCATGCCTTTGCGCAAGATTCCGGCCCGGCTCCGGCCGACGGCGTTTATGACATGCTGGTCGGCACTTACACCGGTGGCAAGAGCGAAGGCCTATACGTCTACCGCTTCGACACGAAGACGGGCGAAGCAACCCGCGTCTCGGTCGCGCAGACGGTCAACCCGTCGTACCTGGTGGTGAGCCGCGATCGCCGCTTCGTCTACGCGGTCAACGAATTGCCCGGCGACAATGGCCCGGCCACGCAACGCGGCGGCATCAGCGCATTTCGCTTCGACGCCGCAAGCGGCCAGCTGACCTTCCTCAACAAGGTCTCGTCGGATGGCAACGACCCGTGCTATCTGAGCCTGTCGCCGGACGGCAAATACCTGCTGACAGCCAACTACTCGGTGGCCGCCGATCCGGGCGGCAGCTTCGCGGTGTTCCCGTTGCAGGCGGACGGTCAGGTGGGCGCATCGGTGCTCACGGTGCACCATGAAGGCGGCGGTCCGGTGAAGGGGCGTCAGGACAACTCGCACGTTCACTCCACCGTGTTCTCGCCGGACGGTCACTACCTGTTCGCGCAAGACCTGGGCGCCGACAAGCTGTACTCATACCGCTACACGCCTGACGGCAGCCGCGGCCTGTTCGGCCCGACCGACTGGCGCTACACCCAGGAGAAAGCGGGCACCGGTCCGCGTCATCTGGTGTTCGGCGCGGACGGCAAGCATGCGTATCTGACGAGCGAACTGGCGGGCACGGTCAGCACCTTCAACTACAACGATGGCAAGCTCACGCAAGTGCAGACGCTTTCGTTGACCGAGCCTGGCTTCAAGGGCGCGGTGGGCGGCTCGGCGATTCATCTGTCGCCGGACGGGCGCTTTGTCTACGCGTCGAATCGCGGCGACGCGAACGATATCGTGATCTTCTCGGTCGACCCCACCAATGGTCATCTGAAGAAGATCGGGCACCAGTCGAGCCTGGGTAAGTCGCCGCGCGAATTCGCGATCGACCCGACCGGTAATTGGCTGATCGTCGGCAATCAGAACAGCGGCACGGTGTATGTGTTCAAGCGCGATCAGCAGAGCGGCTTGCTCGAGGCGAATCCGAAGCGGATCGAGATTGATTCGCCGGTGGATTTCAAGTTGGTGGCGCCGTCGTGAGGGGAGGGAGGGTGCCGGCGCCGCATTTAGAAGACGGGCCGCTTCGGACAATACTGTTTTTGAGTGGACCCGTATGGCGATGATGACAGCGGGCTTCTGAGTTGCTGCGCCGCCTCGGGCTATGTTGCCGTCGTGGCGGTTCTGGACAGAACTTGATCAACGTTTCGGAAGTTTAAGAGAGAAATTCTGAAATAATATCGACCGGGCCGATTTAGCCTGCGCCGGTAAGAGCGTGCTACATCGTGCGGCTTATACTCAGAAAGCCGTCGAAACAACGACGGTTCAGGCTTGGCAGCCTGAGTTACTGAAACCCGCGCGCCTGCTTCGGCAGGTCGTGCGTTTGCCTCCGCACGCCTGTTATTCAATGGGCGGGCTGTAGCAAGGAGACCTCCGGGTCTGCCGGTTTGTGGTTTCAGTACCGGTCTGCCAACCTTGTTACGTGCCCGCTCACCCTATCTGTTAGCAAGTGTCGGGCGATTCAGGAACGAACCGGCAATCGCACCATGACAAAGATCACCAAACAGCTTCAAACCTCGTCACGTCCCCCGGTCGACGCGCTGCAGTACGAGAAACTCGCGCTTTCAACTTTCCGCTTATGCGATCAGCAACGTGGCCAGCTTAATCGGCTGGTTAGTCTGGCAAGCACAATCTATCGATGCCCGACCGTGACGCGCGACGAACGGCAAAGCCAGCGCGCATTGCTGGAGCTCCTGGTAGAGACGGTCGAAGGATATGAACGTGATCTTGTGCGTGATCGCGAGTTGTATCAGGTCATCGCGCTCGATGCTAAAGGCGTACCTGAAAGCCACATCACCGCGAAGCATGCAGCGGGTCTGCTTGCTAGTGCGGCAATAGCTCATGCTGCAACCAGCGCAAGCGTGTCTGTCGCACCGCTAACCAATGCTGACGCATAGCGCATAACCATGCGGTAGTCGCTGTAGCGTTGCGGGGAAGGCGCAAGTAATCGCGCCTTTTTATCTAGTGCGGGGTGGAACGCTAGTACCTATCACTAACTACGCGACGGCACCACCCCGTTTCCCACCCGCAGCAATTCCACCCACCGCCTACTATTCCGCCGGCCCCGGCGCCAGCACTTCACGGCTACCATTAATCCCCATCGCCGACACCAAACCCGCCGTCTCCATCTGCTCGACAAGCCGCGCCGCGCGGTTATAGCCGATGCGCAATTGCCGCTGCACCGACGAGATCGACGCGCGCCGCGTGCGCACCACGAAGGCCACGGCTTCGTCGTAAAGCGGATCAGCTTCAGCATCCGGCGATTCGCCGAACAGGTCCTGCGCCGCGCCACCTTCCGTCGCCGGGCCGTCCAGAATGCCTTCTTCGTATTGCGGTTCGCCGAATTGCTTCAGATACTCGACGATCCGATGCACTTCCTCGTCGGCGACAAACGCGCCGTGCACACGCTGCGGATAACCCGTGCCTGGCGGTAGGAACAGCATGTCGCCCTGGCCGAGCAGCGATTCGGCGCCCATCTGATCGAGAATCGTGCGCGAGTCAATTTTTGAGGACACCTGGAACGCCACACGCGTCGGAATGTTCGCCTTGATGAGGCCGGTGATCACGTCCACCGACGGACGCTGCGTCGCCAGAATCAGGTGAATGCCGGCGGCGCGCGCCTTCTGCGCGAGACGCGCGATCAGCTCTTCGATTTTCTTGCCCGCGACCATCATCAAGTCGGCGAGCTCGTCGATCACCACCACGATCAGCGGCAGCGGCGCGAGCGGCTCGGGTGCATCCGGCGTCAGCGAGAACGGGTTGCCGAGCTTTTTGCCCTTGGCTTCGGTATCGCGGATCTTCTGGTTGAAGCCGGGCAGGTTGCGCACGCCGACCGCCGACATGAGCCGATAACGCTTTTCCATTTCGCCGACACACCAGTTCAGCGCATTGGCCGCCAGTTTCATATCGGTGACGACCGGCGCGAGCAGATGTGGAATGCCTTCGTACACCGACAGTTCCAACATCTTCGGGTCGATCATGATGAGCCGCACTTCTTCGGGCGTCGCCTTGTAAAGCAGCGAGCAGATCATCGCGTTGATCGCCACCGACTTGCCTGAACCCGTCGTGCCCGCCACCAGCATGTGCGGCGCCTTCGCGAGGTCGGCCACCACCGGATGGCCGGTGATGTCCTTGCCCATCGCCAGCGTCAATTGCGAATGCGAGTTCTGGTAGACGCTTGCTTCGAGGATTTCGGACAGACGGATGGTTTGCCGCTTCGCGTTCGGCAACTCGAGGCCCATGCAGGTCTTGCCGGGAATCGTCTCGACCACGCGAATCGACGTGAGGCCGAGGCCGCGCGAGAGGTCCTTCATCAGGCCGACGATCTGACTGCCGCGCACGCCGAGCGCCGGCTCGACTTCGAAGCGCGTGATGACCGGGCCAGCCGAATGGCCGACTACGGTGACCGGCACCTTGAATTCCTGCAGACGCTGCTCGATCAGCAGGCCGGTTTCGATGAGCTTTTCTTCGGAGACGGGTTCGACGTCGGTGTCGGCGCGCGCGAGCAGATCGAGCGTCGGCAATTCGACCATCGATGCCGCGGGCGCGCGGAATTCAAAGCCGTTGGCCGGCGTGTGGCCGCGCAGCGGCGGGCGCTGGATGGCGGGTTCGGCGGGTTCGATGCGTTCGATGGGCTCCGTTCGTGCGACGAGCTCGGTGCGTTCGACGAGGTCGGTGGCTTCCGTGCGTTCGGTTGGCCCAGGTGACGTCTCGGGCGCGAACTGGGCTGCAGGAAGTACGGGTTGGGCGGTGGGGGCGCTCGGTGTGGTTGTTGCGCGTGATGCGTTCAGTGCTGCCGGTATTGCCGGTGCTCCTGTCTCTGCCGATGTGCTTGGCGCGTAAGCCAGCCCGCTGGCGGTTTCGTCGACTATGGCGGCAGAGGCCACCGGCGTGACCGCCGCGGCGTGCGACGCGAAGCCAGGGAAGCGAACCACATTCGACACGTGCGATGCGGTGTTTTGCGGCTGCACTATGGCGGCGACGGGTGAAGCGTCCGATGGCGTTGATGAGTTCAGATCGCGGGATAGGTCCGATGCGTCCGATGCGTACAAGGCCGCTGACGAGTTCAAATCGTCGGATATGTCCGCTGCGTCCGATACGTCCGATGCGTCCGATAGGGCAGCGGTGGTCGTTGTTTCGACTTCAACTGGCCTGTCAGTATCGCTCGCGCTCACGACTTGCCAAGGGGGTGCGACGTGATGTGTCGGCGCGGGCTCGCTCGTCGCGGTGGCGCTGACTACACGCGATACGTCCGCCGACGCTGCGTCCTGCGACGGCACGACAGGCTGAGCGATCGGCTGCACCTGTTCGACCGCTGCATTTGCGTTGCGGTCGTTATCGGCCGTTGATTGCGTCGGTTCCTCTTCGATGACCGGTGACACGTCCGTTGCTGTGCGGTTTTCCTGCAACTGCGCCGCGAAGATTTGAAACGGCGTGGCAGCCGGCACCGGCGCTGCATACTGTGCCGCTGGTGCCGCTGGTGCTGCTGGTGCTGCTGGTGCTGCTGGTGCGGATGCAAACGTCGGTGCTGATGTCGGTGCATCAGCGCGGGCTGGTGCCTGTGCTTGTGGTGAAGCCTCTGCTGGTAGGGAGGCCTCTGCTTGTGCCGATGCTAATGTTTCCGCTGGCGCCAATGCTTCTGCTACTGTCAATGCGGACGCCGACGTAGGCGCCACTGTCGCGACCAACGGTGTCTGGATGATGGGCGCCTCAATTGGCCATTGCACGACAGTTTCGGAGTTTTGCTCGATCGGCGCCGCGGAAGCAGCTTTCGACCGTGTCGTTTCAACCCGCGACTGCGTTTCGTCCCGCGGCGGCATTTGGACCGGCGATCGCGCGCCCGCAAACGACCGCGATTCGATCAGCGGCTGCGTTGGCATATGGACCAGCACAACTTCAGCTTCATCCTGTGAAGACCCGCTCGCGCCCCGCACTGCGGCCTGTTCCCCCTCACCTGGCAACGACGAAGCCACGCCCGATTGCCCAGCGTCGACTGGCGGCTCGGTGCTCACCGGAGCCGTCGTGACCGTTGCGTTTTCCGCGCCGCTGCTGCGCGCGAGGCTGACTCCCGCGATATCGGTCCAGCGCGCGGCGTTTTCCGCGATGCTGCGAAGCGTCTCCTGGACGCTGGCGGGCGGGGCGACCTTCTGCGCCGTGGCCATCGGTCGTGTATAGCTCGGCGCCGGGGCGCTGGACGAAGCCGGACGCCGCGTTGTTTGCTCCGGCGCGACGTTGGTGTCCGCGCGCGAACCAGGCGCAAACGGCTGCTGAGCCGCCCGGGAGCGACTTCCCGAAGAGACTCCACTGGCTGCCGAACCCTGAATTGTCGACGGACGGCCTGTGCCGATCGTGGCGCGCGTTGCAGAACCGGCTGCCGATCCTGACATCATCCGCGTTGCCGTCGCCGCGGGCAGCGCTTGTGCCGCATGTGCCGCCGCACTCGCACCCGCAAGACCGGCGACACCTGCCATGCCTGAGCCGGCGGCCGCCGGTCCCGCTGGCCATTGATGACCAGCCGGGCGTCGACCACCTTGCGATCCGCCATCACGAGCGGGGAGCGCGGCCGTTCCCGGTCCCGCCGCCGAACCGGCTACCGATGAGCCCGTGCGCGGCGCCGTTGCCGGCTCACGCAACCAGCCGTTCGGCGCAACCGGTTCAGCCGGCATCCACGCCGCCTTGTCCGTGTTCAGCGAGCGGCCCTGTGTCGGTGCCTGCATCGGCGTCGGTGTTTGTATCGGCGCTTGCCGCGTCGGCATTCCCGCTGACGTACGCAGTACCGGCTCGGCCTGCGCTGCCTGACTGCGCGTCTTCACTGCGCCAGCGCGCCAGCCCGACCCAGGGCCACGCGCCGCTGCATCTTTCGCCGCCGCTGCCGCTGCCGCTGCCGCGCCCGCCGCACCACCAGCCGCCGCGGCACCACGCCCACGCGCCGGCGGCCGCCAGACAGTCGGACGCGCATAACGTCCATTGCTTTTCGGCGCCATCGTATTAGTGGAAGTGGACGGCGAAACATGCGACGGCAAACCGTCATCGACGCTGCGATGGCGGCGCGCTTCCTCATCGCGTTTGGCGATGCCGCGTGACAGGCCGAGGCCGAATGCGCCATCGGCCCACCCGGCGACGTCGCGCCAGCGGAAGTCGATCAGCCAGGGCAAGCTGATCAGAAGCAGGGCGAGCGCCGCGAGCGGCGTGCCGATATGCCCGAGCAGATGACCGAAGCCCGCCGCCAGTGCATGGCCAAAACCATTCACGCCGGCCGCGCCGATCAGCGACCCCTCCAGTGTGCAGCTCGCCACCATCACGCAGACGAAGCCGAGCCAAAGGCGGATCGTGCCGGGGCCGCGCAAACCTGCGCCGCCTGGCAGCACCGACTTCACGAGGCGCCACAAAAGAGGAATGAACCAGACGGCTGACCCGCCGAACCAGCCGAAAACTACGGTATGCATACTGGACATCAACGAATGACGGACGCGTTTAAGCGCAAGCCAGCGATTCTAAACTGAAACGGGCAGGGCAAAATGCTTTAAGGGCTGCCGTAAAAAATTCCGTTCCGGCCGGCGACTGATCTATGCAGTAGTCACCGTCGGAATGGTGTGGCTAACGCTGCGTCCGCCATACGGTGCGCCAGGCGGCGGCTACGGCGATCAGTTAAGGCCCTCGGTCATCCACCCAGGACTGCGCTCGAACTCGAGCGTGTCGCGGTTATCGAGGACCAGCCGCAATCGCTGTGAAGTGCTCGACGCTATTTGTATGTCCGCCGCTTTGATTTGAGGCAATGCATTGAGATAGTCCTGTTCCAGGATATAGCTGGAGTTGTCCCGGATGCGGTTTCCTTGTTGATCCCGGGATATTTCTTGACATAACTTCAAGGTGGCAACGCCCGGTTGTACTGACAGCTTGCCATCGGCGAATGTATAGCTCGCCTGCATGGAGTTGCATCCTGTATAACCGTCGGCTCTCCCTTGATCAAAAAAATTGAGGCTGAGTGATTTCTCACCCGTGGGCAATGCCCGCACGTCGCCGTTTGCGGGCTTCCAGCTTGTGAGTGTCCACTTGGTATTTTTGATTCGTTCTTCGGTGACACGGAGTGCGGAATTCACCTGTCCAGCAGTATTGTGCTGGAGGGGCAAGAATTCCAGCCTCTCGCCGTTGGCGAGAATCATCTGCAATCTCTGCGGAGAACCGCCGAGCATGCGGGTTTGGGCGATAGTCCCCAGCGCCCCTGCATATTCCCGTTCGAACCGGCTATCCGGCAAGGTGAAACAGGCCCGGCGGCTCATGCTGCCCGTCTGTATCAACAGGTGGTCTTGCACGAAAGAATATTTGCCCGAGATCGTATTGCAACCCGTGTAACCAATGATCGTGTTTTCACGCGCAAACTCGAGCGTTGCCGGCACTTCTTGAGGCGGTACAGCACGTGTGCTGTTGTCGGCGCGCGTCCAGTTCTGAAGGCCCCAAACGGTATTCTGGATTGACTTCTCTGAGACAGGTGACGGGGGAGCCGGGAGGGCTGCTTGAGCGGGTAGCGTGCAGACAGTAAGGAGCGTGGCTGCGACCAGGATACCAAAAGCGGTTGGCCTTACGTGGGGAAAAGCGAAGTTGATCGCTTCGGTGGAGTTGCCATGTATATTGGAAAATGATTTCTTGCAAGTAAGCATGATAAATTCCTATTTAATGCGCAACAAATCCTGCCCATTATTTTTAGTCGTGGGCGAGTTGAAATAAATGTCCGTGGATTGCATTGGGTAAGGATGCAGTTAATATCGTAGGTGGTGTGCTTGAGGAAGGCAATGCGGCAAAATGACGGGGCACTGCTTTATTTGGGGATGCGGGGTTGAGTTTTTATAAGATTTATTAAGAGTATTTAAGAATAAATTCTTGTTTATTCGAATGTACGTGATCTGATTTTCCAATCGGTTCGCGCGCGAGATTTACGCGCTGGCATCGTTTGAAATCAAATAGAGGGCCGCTGGAAAGATCTGGAAGGTCGGAAGCCGTCGAGTCAGCAGACGCAGCGCGCGTCCACCCTCGACGCGCACCCGCCTGCCCGTCATTTTGCGCTGCGGTCGAACGTCAGCGTATCGCCGTTATCGAGCACCAGTTGCATCTGCTGCGGTGCGCGCATCTGCACGCCGGTACGGTCGATGTGCGTCAACGCGTTGAGATATGGGCCCTCGATCTGGCCGCCCGGCGTCGCGCACGCCATGCGCGTGCCACCCAGGGTGCCGAAGCTCAGCTTGCCGTCTTTCAGCGCATACGAACCCATGTAGCGATTGCAGCCTGAAAAGCCGCTGGCGTGGCGCTGACCTTTGTCGGTGGAGAGCACGAGCGTGACCGGCGCGCCCTGATCGGCGGGCGGAATCGCGCGTGCCGTGCCGTCGGCCTGTTTCCAGCCGGTGAGTACCCAACTGGTGTCGTCGAGCAACTGGGTTGCGGCGGGGTTGAACGGATCGGGTGGCGCCGCTTCCGTGTCGGAATGCTTTGGCATGGCGCACGCACTGCATAGCGCGGCGACGCTCAACGCGGCGATGGCCGTGCGCGCATACGGGATGATGCGCGCAACAGCTCGCGCGGAGGAGCTTTGGAGCATGGCGTCGTTCCTCTTCAAACTGGCGAAGGCGTAAGGGTAACGCACTCGGCACGCCGCACGCGAGCGAACGGCGTGCAACGAACTCAATCGTCGGCGCGGCGGCGCCCTGTGACGTCTTTATGCACCTTACGCACAGATAGCAACGCGAACCCGCCGAGCAAGGCGCCGCGCGGGGGCCGCGACGTCGGCGCAACGGGTGCGCAGTGGGGTGCGCATGTTAACATCGTGTTCTACCCAATCCCACCCTCATCCGACTTTTATCTGGAGACCCCATGCAGATCGGCCAACGGATCGGCACGCCCCTTTCTGAATCCGCCACGCGCGTCATGCTGCTCGGCGCCGGCGAGCTCGGCAAGGAAGTGATCATCGCGCTGCAACGGCTGGGTGTCGAAGTGATCGCCGTGGACCGCTATCCGAACGCACCGGGTCATCAGGTCGCGCATCGCTCGCACGTGATCGACATGACGGATCGCGCCGCGTTGCGCGCGCTGGTCGAGCAGGAACGCCCGCATCTGATCGTCCCGGAGATCGAAGCGATCGCCACGGATGCGCTCGCCGCGATCGAAACCGACGGCCTCGCTGAAGTGATCCCGACCGCGCGCGCCACGCAACTCACCATGAATCGCGAAGGCATCCGCCGTCTGGCCGCTGAGGAGCTCGGCCTGCCCACTTCGCCGTACGCGTTCGCCGATTCGCTCGAGGAACTGCGCGCAGGCATCGCCAAGGTCGGTTATCCGTGCGTGGTGAAGCCTGTGATGTCGTCGTCGGGCAAGGGGCAGTCGGTGCTGAAGAGCGACGCCGACGTCGAAACCGCCTGGCAATACGCAATGGCGGGCGGGCGCGTGAATCACGGCCGCGTGATCGTCGAAGGCTTTATCGATTTCGAATACGAAATCACGCAGCTTACCGTGCGTGCGATCGACCCGGCGAGCGGCGAAGTCAGCACGTATTTCTGCGACCCGATCGGCCACGTGCAAGTGGCGGGCGACTACGTCGAATCGTGGCAGCCGCAGCCGATGAGCCCGCTCGCCCTCGAACGTTCGCGTGAAGTGGCGCACAAGGTGACCGCGGCATTGGGCGGCAGGGGCCTGTTCGGTGTGGAACTTTTCGTCCGCGGCGATGACGTATGGTTTTCTGAAGTGAGTCCGCGCCCGCACGACACGGGGCTGGTCACGCTGTGCTCGCAACGCTTCTCGGAGTTCGAACTGCACGCGCGCGCGATCCTCGGTTTGCCCGTAGATACGTCGCTGCGGGCGCCGGGCGCGTCGGCGGTGATTTACGGCGGTCTCGACGAAGCGGGCATCGCGTTCGAAGGCGTCGCGGCGGCATTGGCCGTGCCGAATGCGGATCTGCGTCTGTTCGGCAAGCCGGAGAGCTTTGTCAAGCGCCGCATGGGCGTGGCGCTCGCCACCGGCGAGAGTATCGACGAAGCACGCTCGCGCGCGAAGCAGGCCGCGGCGGCGGTGCGGCCGGTTTCGACCAGGTAAGGCGATGTGTCCCATGCGCAATCTGACTCATCGAAGTTCACTGACGCTCATTGAAGTTGAGGTAGGCATGGCCCTGGAATCCCGCGAGACTACGCGGCGTGGCAAGTTTGGCCGTTTCGGCGCGCTCGGCGTGACGATCGCGCTGTGTGCCGGAATGACAGGGTGCGGCCTCGCCGCTGCACCGTGCCGGGTCGCATCGGCCGGCTTGAAGATCGTGCCGCTGGTCGGGCACGTCGCCGCCGCGCCGACCGACGCGTGCGCCGACGTGATCGATCCATAAACGAGACCACATGGCGGCAACCCAGCCGCGGTGCAAGGCGCGCCGCCCGTGTTTGATGCGCAACAACGATCGAGGCATCTCATGAAGCAATGGCTTGTTGCAATCACTGCGGCCGCGAGTCTCGCGGCGCTGTATGGCAATGCCTGGGCCGCGCCATCGCGCCTCGCCGAGATTCAGGCCAAGAATCGCCAGACGCACAAATACACCTGCGCGACCGGCAAGATCCTGCAAGTGACCTACTGGAACACCGCGAACGGCCAGAGCTTCGCGCTCGTACCTGTAAAGGGCCAGCAACTGCTGTTCGTCAACACGATATCGGGCTCCGGCGCGAAGTATCAGGCCGGCAGCTACACCTGGTGGACCAAGGGCCCGCGCGCTGACCTCTACGACGCGACAGATGGCGAAAACGCCCCGCCGATGCTGTCCGACTGCGTCACCATCAATCGCTGAGCAGGTTGCGGCGGCTTTCCTCAAAAATATGCCGCCTGCCTCGCCTGGCCTTCACGTTTCCCCTGCCTTGCGGCGCTGCCCGCCTGCGCACATCCTTTCCGCTCGAGTAGTAAGCTGTCCGGCATGGCATCCGCTGTGTCCGCCGTTACTGCTGTCTCCGCTGTCACCGTTATGTCCGGCCGCGCGCGGTGCGGGTGGCTGTCGTCGTGTTCGATCGTCCGTTTTCCGACCTCAACGGATGGGCCCATGGCCCGCGTCCGTTCCATCAAGCGAGACCCTCCATGAAAGCATCGGACCTGTTCGTCAAATCGCTGGAAGCCGAAGGTGTCGAGTACGTGTTCGGCATCCCCGGTGAAGAAAATCTCGATCTGCTCGAATCGCTGCGCCGCTCGAAAATCCGCCTGATCCTCACACGTCACGAACAGGCGGCGGGTTTCATGGCCGCCACCTACGGACGCCTCACCGGACGCACGGGTGTCTGTCTGTCCACCCTCGGGCCGGGCGCGACCAACTTCGTCACCGCCGCCGCCTACGCGCAGTTGGGCGGCATGCCGATGCTGATGGTGACCGGACAAAAGCCGATCAAATCGAGCAAGCAGGGGCATTTCCAGATCGTCGACGTAGTGCGGATGATGGAGCCGCTGACCAAGTACACGCGGCAGATCGTGTCGATCGCCAACATTCCGGCCTCGGTGCGCGAGGCGGTGCGTCAGGCGGAAGAAGAGCGGCCCGGCGCTGTGCACCTCGAATTGCCCGAAGACGTCGCGGATGAAGAGGGCGATGGCAAGCCGATTCCGAAGAGCTATAGCCGCCGTCCCGTCGCCGAAGAAAAGGCGGTGGCGCGCGCGGTCGAGGCGATCACGAAGGCGAAGCATCCGTTGCTGATGATCGGCGCGGGCGGCAACCGCAAGACCACCACCAAGATGCTGCGCGAATTCGTCGACCAGATCGGCATTCCGTTTTTCACGACGCAGATGGGCAAGGGTGTGATCGATGAATCGCACCCAATGTGGCTCGGCAACGCCACTTTGTCCGACGGCGATTTCGTGCATCGCGCGATCGATCACGCGGACTGCATCATCAACGTCGGCCACGACGTGATCGAGAAACCGCCGTTCTTCATGCGCAGCGGCGACGCCGGCGAGAAGACGGTGATCCACGTCAACTTTCTCGGCGCAGAAGTGGATACGGTGTATTTCCCGCAGATTGAAGTGGTCGGCGATATTGCCAACGCGGTCTGGCAGCTCAAGGAGAGTCTCAAGGAGCGCAAGGAACATTGGGACTTCACGCGCTTCAAGGAAATCAAGCAGCACTTCGAAGAGCATCTGGTTAAAGGCCAGCACGACGACCGTTTCCCGATGTACCCGGTGCGGATCGTCAACGACGTCTACGAGACCACGCCGGTGGACGGCATCGTGTGTCTGGACAACGGCATGTACAAGATCTGGTTCGCGCGCTATTACCGTGCGCACGAACCGAATTCGCTGCTGCTCGACAACGCGTTGGCGTCGATGGGCGCCGGCTTGCCGTCGGCGATCGCGACCAAGATCGTGCATCCGGACCGCAAGGTCATGGCGGTATGCGGCGACGGCGGCTTCATGATGAATTCGCAGGAGCTGGAAACGGCAGTGCGTCTGAAGCTCGATCTGGTGATCCTGATTTTGCGCGACGACGCGTTCGGCATGATCCGCTGGAAGCAGGAAAACATGAACTTCCCGGACTACGGCATGACGCTGAGCAACCCGGATTTCGTCGCGTATGCGCAGAGTTACGGCGCGAAAGGCCATCGCATTGAATCGGCTGCGGAGTTCGCGCCGTTGCTGCGCGAATGTTTCGTGACGCCCGGCGTGCATGTGATCGATCTGCCGATCGACTACTCGGACAACGAGCGCGTGCTGAATCGCGAGATCAAACGGCTCTCCGCCCAGCTATGAGCGCGCAACGATGAAGGACCAGCGATGAGCGGCAACGGGGCATAGCCCTTGCTGGCCGCATGACTAATGTCAGTTGTCGGAAAGGAGAACGTGTCATGTTGAACAAGACTTACCCGTACTACCTCGCAAACGTTGCGGTAGCCGCCAATACCGATCTCGAAGTCACCGATAAATTCAGCGGCGAAGTGGCGACCCGCGTGGCGATGGCGGACGCAGCGGCGATCGACAAGGCGATCGGTTACGCCGTCGACGCGATGCCCGCATTGCGCGCGTTTCCACCTTTCAAGCGTCAAGCGGTGCTCGAACATTGTGTGAAGCGCTTTCGCGAGCGTTACGACGAGCTGGCGCTCGCGCTTTGTATCGAAGCCGGCAAGCCGATCAACGACTCGAAAGGCGAGGTCACGCGTCTGATCGATACGTTCAAGGTGGCGGCTGAAGAGTCGGTGCGCATCGACGGCGAGATCATCAATCTGGAGATTTCGCCGCGCGCGAAGGGCTATCACGGCTACGTGAAGCGTGTGCCGATCGGGCCGTGCTCGTTTATCTCGCCGTTCAATTTTCCGCTGAACCTGACCGCGCACAAAGTCGCGCCGGCGATCGCGGCCGGCGTGCCGTTCGTGCTGAAACCGGCGAGCCGCACGCCGGTCGGCGCGCTGATCATGGGCGAGATTCTGGCGGAAACCGATTTGCCGAAAGGCGCGTTCTCGATTCTGCCGGCGCATCGTGACGGCGCCGACCTGTTCACCACCGATGAGCGCTTCAAGCTGCTGTCCTTTACCGGCTCGCCCGCGGTGGGCTGGGAACTGAAGAAAAAGGCCGGCAAGAAGAAGGTGATCCTGGAGTTGGGCGGCAACGCGGCGGCGATCGTCGACGGCGATCAGGGTGAGAAGCTCGACTACGTGGTCGACCGGCTGGCGTTCGGCGCGTTCTATCAGTCGGGGCAGAGTTGCATCGGCGTGCAGCGGATTCTGGTGCATGCGAAGCTCTACGACGCCCTGCGCGAGAAGCTGATCGCCAAAACGAAGTCGCTGGTGATGGGCGATCCGAAGGACGAAAAGACCTTTGTCGGGCCCATGATCTCCGAATCCGAGTCGAAACGTCTCGCCGGCTGGATGGAAAGCGCGGTGCAGGCAGGCGCGAAGATCGTCGCGGGCGGCAAGGTCGACGGCGCGATGTTCGAGGCCACCCTGCTCGAGGGCGTGAAGCGCGACACCGATCTGTATCGTAAGGAAGCGTTCGGGCCGGTGGCGATTCTGGAGCGTTTCGACGATTTCGACGCCGCCTTGGCCACCGTCAACGATAGCGACTTCGGCCTGCAGGCCGGCGTGTTCACCGATTCGCTCGCCCATGCGCATCGCGCGTGGGATGTGCTCGACGTGGGCGGCGTGGTGATCAATGACGTGCCGTCGTTCCGGGTCGACAACATGCCGTATGGCGGCGTGAAGGATTCGGGGCTCGGGCGCGAGGGTGTGCGCTACGCGATCGAGGATATGACCGAGATGAGGTTGATGGTGATGCGCGAGACTTGGTGAGGCTTGCTCAGGCGGCGACCCGCAGGGCAGGAAGCTCGTGCTGTCATGCAACTGTCGCGTGAACGAACTACGCTCGCCGGCGAGGCGTTCGGCGGTCTCGCCGCAATTTTCCAAGGCTTTGTGCGACGTCCCCCCGGCCGGCTTTCGCCCGCGTAAGCAGAAAGTCGGCAGATGCGCCATGAGTGTTTTTGCTGAAGTGCTACAATACCGGCCTTTCCGGCGGGTGTTTCCGCCGGCCGGAGCCGGCCGCATTTTTTCCCGTAATACTGACGGGTCCCCGTGCGGAACGCCGTGGCTCCGCCTTCATCCTGATGCCCTCTGCGGTTCCGACCGCTGCCGTGCGCACCCGCGCCAAGTGCATTTTTAGCGAAAGCCACCATGTCCGACACAGCCGTCACGCCCAGCACTGCGACTTTTGATCAATTCGGCCTCGCGCCCGATATCCTGAAAGCCGTCAAAGAATCGGGCTACACCATCCCTACGCCGATCCAGGAGCAGGCGATTCCCGTCGTGCTGGCCGGCCGTGACATGATGGGCGCCGCGCAAACCGGCACCGGCAAGACCGCGAGCTTCTCGCTGCCGATCATCCAGCGTCTGCTGCCGCAGGCCAGCACGAGCGCATCGCCCGCCCGCCATCCGGTGCGCGCGCTGATCCTCACGCCGACCCGCGAACTTGCCGACCAGGTTGCCGCGAACGTGCAGGCCTATGCGAAGCACACGGCGCTGCGCAGCGCGGTGGTGTTCGGCGGTGTCGATATGAATCCGCAATCCGAGCAGCTGCGCCGCGGCGTCGAAATTCTGATCGCTACGCCGGGCCGCCTGCTCGATCACGTGCAACAGAAAACCGCCAATTTGGGCCAGGTGCAGATCCTCGTGCTCGACGAAGCCGACCGGATGCTCGACATGGGCTTCCTGCCGGATTTGCAGCGCATCCTGAACCTGTTGCCGAAAGAACGTCAGACGCTATTGTTTTCGGCCACGTTCTCGGGCGAAATCAAGAAGCTTGCCGCTACCTATCTGCGCGACCCGCAGACAATCGAAGTCGCACGCAGCAATTCGACCGCGACCAATGTGACGCAGACTGTTTATGAAGTGGCCGAGGGCGACAAGACGGGCGCTGTCGTCAAACTGATTCGCGATCGCAACCTCAAGCAGGTGATCGTGTTTTGTAACAGCAAGATCGGTGCGAGCCGTCTGGCGCGCAGTCTCGAGCGCGACGGCGTGATCGCCACGGCGATCCACGGTGACCGCACGCAGAATGAACGGATGCAGGCTCTGGATGCATTCAAGCGGGGCGAGATCGAGGCTTTGGTGGCGACTGATGTCGCCGCGCGTGGTCTGGATATTGCCGAGCTGCCCGCCGTGATCAATTTCGACCTGCCGTTCAATGCTGAAGATTATGTGCACCGGATTGGGCGCACTGGGCGTGCCGGGGCTTCGGGCGATGCGTTGTCGCTGTGTAGCCCGAACGAGCGTAAGCAGCTTGCCGATATCGAGAAGCTGATCAAGCGGCCTTTGGATGTGCAACGTCTGGTTGTGGATACGCCGGTGCGGCATCACCATGAAGAGCGTGCGCCGCGGCGTGAACGCGTCGATGGCCGTGCGGAAGGTCGTGATGAGCGCGGCGGTCGCCGGCGTTCGGGGGCTTCGGGTTCGGGGGCGTTCGATCGGCCGCATCATCATCGTGCGCAGCCGGTGGATGATTTCTTTCTTAAGCCTTATGAGCCTTCGGCGGCTTCCATGCGGAAGGTTGAAGAGGCGGCGGCCTCGGGTTCGTCTGCTGGTGCTCCGCAGAAGGGTGGTTCGAAGCAGCCGTTGGCGGCGTTGCTCGGTGGGTTTGGGATGCCGAGGAAGTTGACTTCGTCTTCGTGATTTTTTTTGGTTGGTTGCCCGCGCGGCGCTTTGGGGTTGTGGGCTTCCGGTGTTGGCCTTTTGTTGATCTGGGTTTTTTGGCCTTTCCTTGTCTTCTTAGTGGTCTATTAGCGTTGCCCCTGTGCGGGGCGGCACCTACTTTTCTTTGCCGGCCGCAAAGAAAAGATAGGCAAAAGAAAGCGGCTCACACCGCTAGCTCATAAGCGGGTCCCCCGCACAGCGGCGGTAGTGGTGCATCTGGAATCTGAGTTCCCGCACACTCCGCGTGAGTGACACAGCCGTCATTCTTCCGGCAGCGCTCCGCGCACCGTAGCGGTATTTCTTCAAAACCCCTCCCCATTTCCGCTCGCTCGGTCGACAAACGCCCCGAATGCCCTGGTGG
This sequence comes from Paraburkholderia fungorum, assembly GCF_046027605.1. Taxonomy (GTDB): domain Bacteria; phylum Pseudomonadota; class Gammaproteobacteria; order Burkholderiales; family Burkholderiaceae; genus Paraburkholderia; species Paraburkholderia fungorum_F. Next base: position 127,527 of record NZ_JAQQEF010000005.1, on the reverse strand, counting down.
CGTTATCGTGCCGCTTGCCGCTATGGCAGCCAGCCGCCAGCCCCAGCCGCCAGCCCCAGCCCCAGCCCCAGCCAAAGCCAAAGCCAAAGCCAAAGCCAAAGCCAAAGCCAAAGCCAAAGCCAAAGCCAAAGCCAAAGCCGAGGCCAAAGCTACCGCCGCAGTTACCAGCTATGCGGACCGGTCTCCACTGGCGTCCCTCGGGTGTTGGGTTGTCTCGGTTGTGTCCGGCGCTTTTGGGGCGCTATTTGTGTTGCGTGCTCACGCCCATGCGCTTTGCCCAAGCCGTCGTTGCGGCGGCATAAAAATCTTCTAGCGTCGCGTGTTCGCTGCCGTTGATCTCTAGCCCCAGGTGCCGCGCGGCTGCGCTTAATGTCTCAAGTAGTTTGTCATTGTCCAACGCGGTTGCGCCGTTTTGTTTGCTGAGTTTTTCGCCCCGATCGTTCGTGACCACTGGCACGTGCAAATACTCTGGCGTCGGTATGCCCAGACAACGCTGCAAGTAAATCTGCCGCGCCGTTGAATCCATCAAGTCCGCACCTCGCACGATGTGCGTAATGTCCGCGTCCGCGTCGTCGACCACCACCGCCAGTTGATACGCCCACTGGTCGTCGGCGCGCTTCAGGACGAAGTCGCCGACCTCGGTGGCCAGGTTCTGCGTCTGCTTGCCCTGCCAGCGGTCTTCGAATGTGATCACCGCAGCGTCGCCGTCAGGCACGCGCAGGCGCCAGGCGCGCGCCGGTTTGCCGTGCAGGCCGCTGCGACACGTGCCGGGATAGGCCAGCGTAGTGTTGCGCGCGTGCGCACTCAACAACGAATCGGCAATCTCCTTGCGCGTGCAGCCGCATGGATAGATCAGACCGTCAGCAGCATTCAACTGATTCAGCGCTTCCTGATAGCGCGCCAGGCGGCGGCTTTGCCAGACCGGCGGCTCGTCTGCGTGCATGCCGAATCGTTCAAGCGTCGCCAGAATGTCCTCGGCCGCGCCAGCGACAGTTCGAGGACCGTCAATGTCTTCAATACGCACAAGCCACGCGCCGCCGTGCGCACGGGCGTCCAGCCAGCTTGCGAGCGCGCTCACCAGTGAGCCGAAGTGCAAGGGCCCAGTAGGCGACGGCGCAAAGCGTCCACGATAGGTCATGAGGTGGATGGATTAGTGCGGAAAAAACGGGACGCGCTCACCGCCATGCAGGAAATGGGCGCCTCAGTCGTGTCTTGCCGGCCTCCGCGTTGCGGGCCAGCAAACTCGCACAGCGTGCTCTCGTTCGAAGCACGTTATACGACTAAACGCGGCGTCCACGGCGCAGGCGGTCGCAGCATTCCCAGCCGTGTTCTGCACGTGTGCGACAACTGCAATGTACTGTGCCCCAAGCACACCAGGCACACCAGGCACACCGGGCACATCAAACACAGGGAACACCCAGCGCGTTCAACGTGCCTCGCCGAGATCGCGCAAAGGGCTTGCGCCTATCACGCGGCGCGGGCCGCCTTGCTGTCCGGATGGCACTCCGGACACGTCTTGCCGGCCACATACATCGGCGATTGCTGCGCTTGCGGCGTGACTACCGCGCGACAGCCGAAACATTGCACCGTGGCGGTTGGCTCCAACTGGGGATTGAGCGCGGTCCGGTAGTCGAACACGAAGCAGTCGCCGTGATAGTGAGCGCCGCCCACTTCCTCGAAATACTTCAGGATGCCGCCTTCCAGTTGGTAGACGTTCTCGATGCCGACTTCCTTCATATGGATCGCCGCCTTCTCGCAGCGAATTCCGCCCGTGCAGAACGACACCACCGTCTTGCCTTCGAGATCGGCGCGGTTCTGCTCGATCACCTCCGGAAACTCACTGAATTTCGTAATGCGGTAGTCGAGCGCGTCGTCGAACGTGCCGACGTCCACTTCAAACGCATTGCGTGTGTCGAGCATCACGACAGGACGGCCTTCGTCGTCATGGCCGCGGTCGAGCCAGCTTTTCAGCGTGGCGGCGTCGACGAACGGCGCGCGGCCGAGTTCCGGTCGGATGGCCGGCTTTTTCATCGTGATGATCTCGCGCTTGAGCTTGACCAGCATGCGGGTGAACGGCTGCTTTTCCGACAGGCTTTCCTTGAATTGCAGATTGGCGAATTTGCCTTCGAACAGCGCATCGTGACGGATGTAGTCGATGAAGGCGTCCGCGGCTTCGCGGGTGCCCGCGACGAACAGATTGATGCCTTCCGGAGCTAGCAGGACGGTGCCGCGCAGGCCAAGCGTAGTGCAGCGCTCGGTGACGAGCGGGCGCCATGCGGCGGTGTCTTCGATAGTCGCGAAATGATACGCGGCGAGATTGACGGTACTCATGTGTGTCCAGCGGTAAGAAGCGCCCGGCGGCACGGAAAACGGGGCGCATTGAGACGCCCACATTCAGCCTCCATGCGGCCGGCCACGTCGAATAGGCGAAACCCGTATTATCCCTCAAGCCGGCGCTTAGGCCGACTCGGCCGAATGGCCAGCCAGTTGCGGCAGCGCAAATCGCTCGCAAACTTGCACGGCGCTTACTCCATGACTTCGCCGGGACCGTGCGTTCTGGCGAGTGAAATACTGCTGATTTGCCCCTGCTGGTTCGTCTGGGCGCGCAAGACGTACGCCCATGCGCTGTCACCGAAACCTTCCACTGCCCGCAAAACACCGATGTACGGCGCGCTCGCGTTGCCGTCCTAAGCCGAATGGCTAACGCGCGGTTTTGGCCTGAAAACTCCGGAAGGGTGGAGTTACAATGTCGCCCATGTCAGATCCCCGCTTCGTTCATCTCCGCGTTCACTCCGAATTCTCGATTGCCGATGGCATCGTGCGTCTTGACGACGTCGTCAAGGCCGCTGCCAAAGACGGTCAGGGCGCGCTCGCCCTAACCGACCTCGGCAACGCGTTCGGCCTCGTCCGTTTCTACAAGGAAGCCCGCGGCAAAGGGGTCAAACCCATTGCCGGCTGCGATGTCTGGATCACCAATCCGGACGACCGCGAGAAGCCTTCGCGTTTGCTGCTGCTGGTCAAGAATCGGCGCGGCTATCTGAACCTGTGCGAACTGCTCAGCAAGGCATCGCTCACGAATCAGTATCGCGGCCGCGCGGAGGTCGAAGCCGGCTGGCTCGAATCGGGCCTGGGTGAAGGCCTGCTCGCGTTGTCGGGTGCGCAACAGGGCGACATCGGGCTCGCGCTTGCCGCCGGCAACGAAGAAGCGGCCAAACGCAATGCGTTGCATTGGGCCAGGGTGTTCCCGAGTGGCTTCTATATCGAACTGCAACGGTGCGGTCAGCCAGGCGGCGAGCAATACGTGCAGCAGGCGGTCGCACTCGCGGCGTCGCTGAAATTGCCGGTGGTGGCCACCCATCCCATGCAGTTCATGACGCCGGACGATTTCACCGCGCACGAAGCGCGCGTGTGTATTTCCGAAGGCGACATCCTGGCGAATCCGCGCCGCTCGAAGCGCTTTACGTCGGAGCAGTATTTCCGCACGCAAGAAGAGATGGCAGCGTTGTTCGCGGACATTCCGTCGGCGCTTGCCAATAGTGTCGAAATCGCCAAGCGCTGCAATCTCACGCTCGAACTCGGCAAGCCGAAGCTGCCGCTCTTTCCGACGCCCGACGGCATGTCGCTCGACGACTACCTCGTGCAATTGTCGAAGGAGGGCCTCGAAAAGCGTCTCGAACAACTGTATCCGGTTGAAGCCGAGCGCGAGGCGCAGCGCGAAACGTATTATCAGCGCCTCGAATTCGAGTGCGGCACGATCATCAAGATGGGCTTTCCCGGCTACTTCCTGATCGTTGCGGACTTCATCAACTGGGCGAAGAACAATGGTGTGCCGGTCGGTCCGGGCCGGGGTTCGGGCGCAGGTTCACTGGTGGCGTACGCGCTCGGCGTGACCGACCTCGATCCACTGCGCTACAACCTGCTGTTCGAACGTTTCCTGAATCCGGAACGGGTGTCGATGCCCGACTTCGACATCGATTTCTGCCAACACGGCCGCGACCGTGTGATTCAATACGTCAAGGAGAAATACGGCGCGGACGCCGTGTCGCAGATCGCCACCTTCGGCACGATGGCGGCGAAAGCGGCAGTGCGCGACATCGGCCGCGTGCTCGATCTCGGCTACATGTTCACGGACGGCATCGCCAAGCTGATTCCGTTCAAACCAGGCAAACACGTCACCATCGCCGACGCGATGAAGGAAGAGCCGCTGTTGCAGGAGCGCTTCGACAACGAAGACGAAGTGCACCAGTTGCTCGAACTCGCGCAACGCGTGGAAGGCCTCACGCGTAACGTCGGTATGCACGCCGGCGGCGTGCTGATCGCGCCCGGTAAGCTGACCGATTTCTGTCCGCTCTATACGCAGGGCGACGAAAGCGGCGTCGTGAGCCAGTACGATAAAGACGACGTCGAAGCCGTCGGCCTCGTGAAGTTCGACTTTTTGGGCCTGACCACGCTGACGATTCTGGATTGGGCCGAGCGCTATATCCGCCGTCTCGATCCGTCGAAGAAAGACTGGTCGCTCGCACAGGTGCCGCTCGACGACGCCGCATCGTTCTCGATCCTGAAGAAGGCGAACACGGTCGCCGTGTTCCAGCTGGAAAGCCGCGGCATGCAAGGCATGCTGAAAGACGCGCAGCCCGACCGCTTCGAAGACATCATCGCGCTGGTCGCGCTGTACCGTCCGGGCCCGATGGACCTGATCCCGAGCTTCTGTGCGCGTAAGCACGGCCGCGAAGTGGTGGAGTATCCGGATCCGCGCGTCGAACCTGTTCTGAAAGAGACCTACGGCATCATGGTCTATCAGGAGCAGGTGATGCAGATGGCGCAGATCATCGGCGGCTACTCGCTCGGTGGCGCCGACTTGCTGCGCCGCGCGATGGGTAAGAAGAAGGCCGAGGAAATGGCCGAGCACCGCGAGCTGTTCCGCCAGGGGGCCTCGAAAAACGGGCTGACCGGCGAGAAAGCGGACGAAATCTTCGACTTGATGGAGAAATTCGCGGGCTACGGCTTCAACAAGTCGCACGCGGCAGCGTATGCGCTGCTCGCGTACTACACCGCGTGGCTGAAGGCGCACCATCCGGCCGAATTCATGGCGGCGAATATGTCGCTCGCCATGGACGACACGGACAAGGTCAAGATCCTGTTCGAGGATTGCCTCACGAACAAGATGGCCGTGCTGCCGCCGGACGTCAATCTGTCCGCATACCGTTTCGAGCCGGTAGCGGAAGCGGACGGCAAGCGGTCGAAAACCATCCGCTACGGTCTCGGCGCAATCAAGGGCAGCGGCCAGAACGCGATCGAAGAAATCATCCGCGCACGTGAAGAAGGTCCGTTCATCGACATCTTCGATTTCTGCAACCGGGTCGATCGCCGGATCGTCAATCGCCGCACGGTGGAAGCATTGATCCGCGCCGGCGCGTTCGACACGCTGCACGCGAATCGCGCGCAACTGATCGCCTCCGTCTCGCTGGCCATGGAAGCCGCCGAGCAGGCAAGCGCCAATGCGATGCAGGCGGGCCTGTTCGACATGGGCGATGCGCCGTCGCAAGGTCACGAGCTGGTCGACGAGCCGGAATGGCCGGAAAAGAAGAAGCTGCAGGAAGAAAAGGCCGCGCTCGGCTTCTACCTGTCGGGCCACCTGTTCGATGCCTATAAAGACGAAGTGCGCCGTTTCGTGCGTCAGAAAATCGGCGAACTGAAGGAAGGGCGCGACAAGCTGGTCGCAGGCGTGATCGCATCGCTGCGCACGCAGATGACCCAGCGCGGCAAGATGCTGATCGCGCTGCTCGACGACGGCACCGGCCAATGCGAAGTGACTGTCTTCAATGAGACATTTGAAGCGCACAAGCAGTTGTTCAAGGAAGACGAATTGCTGGTGGTGCAAGGCCAGGCGCGTAACGACGCATTTACGGGTGGCATCCGTTTCACGGTCGATACGGTGATGGATCTCGGCCGCGCACGTTGCCGTTATGCGGAAGCCGTGAAGGTGCAGATGAACGGTAATGCAGACGCATTGGCGTTGCGGCGCGTGCTCGAAGCGCATAGCGCGGGTAAAGACGAGCCACAAGCTGCGCCGGCACCGGCGGCGTCGTCGCGCGGCAATGGCGGTGGCGGTGGTCGCAACGGCGGCGGTTATGGCGGCGGTGGGCAGCGTCAGGCGGTGCAGATTCCGAACGGCCTCGCCGTGCAGGTGGTTTATCGCAGCGAGAATGCGCAAGGCGAAATGCGTCTGGGCGACGCGTGGCGCGTGAAGCCGACCGACGAACTGCTCGCGGCATTGCGCGGCGAGTTTGCCGGAAGCTCGATCGAGATCGTTTATTGATTCAGCCCGCGCTGAAAGGCGCGAGCCGCGACTGGAATTTGATTTCTGGTTGGCCCGCGCCGGCCAGTCCTAGCGCCGCGTCTTTCCCCCAAGCCGCGCCAGCTTCAAAAACCGGTAGTACACCGTTTCCGCGTTGAACACCGCGATCATGAAGCCCGCGCGGCCGTCGAGAAATCCGCGCCGCAGCACGTAGGTCCGCACGAAGGCCCATGCGCCGCGCCCGAGCGCCTTGCCGAAACTGCCTCGCTTGCCGGCCGCATGACGTTGCTGCGCACCCGCGCTCGAATACGCGTCGAGCTTGCGCAATACGCCCTCGAAGTCCTCGTAGGAGTAGTGCATCAGCTTGCCGGTCAGCCGCTGCGACGGAGTGTCGAACACCAGGCGTTCGTGCACGAGGTCGTCGGAGAAACGCGCAGCACCCCGTTTGAACAGGCGCGGAATCCAGTCGGGATACCAGCCGCTGTGATGAATCCAGTGGCCGCAAAAGCTCGACAACCTGTCCACCGCGTAGACATCGGCGGTGGGGGCCGCGAGCGCCGCGCGGATCGCCGAGGCCAGTTCCGGCGAAACGATTTCGTCGGCGTCGATCGAGAGAATCCAACTGGTGGTGAGCGCATCCACCGCACGGTTTTTTTGCGGCCCGAAGCCCGGCCAGTCGGTTTGCTCGAGCACGCGCGCGCCGTGTGCCCGGGCGATGTCAGCGGTGCCGTCGGTGCTGCCGCCGTCGATTACGACGATCTGATCGGCGAAGGCCACGGCCTGCAGGCATTCGGCCAGTCGCGCCGCCGCGTTTTTGGTGATGATGGCGACGCCGAGGGTGGTTTCTTGCATACCTGAATTGCGTGGAGGGTGCAGGGGTAGGGAATGAGTCGCGCAAGTATACAACCCGCCCGATCCATATCCCCGGCCGCCATCACCAACCGTTTACAATGCACTTTTTTGATATTTCACGCGTCAGGCATTCCGCGCGGCGGCCATCCGCCCGTTGTGCGGATGCTGTTCCGCATTCTCAGAGGATTCCTTGAGCGCGAAGCCAACGTTAAGCAAACCCATCGGTTCAGGTGAGGCATCGTCGCCCGCAGTCGTCTTTCGACGCCTGTGGCCGTATATCAAGCCGCTGATGTGGGTGGTGGTCGGCGCAATCGTCGCAATGGCCGTGAGCGCCGGCACCGACGCAGCGATTCCCGCGTTGCTCAAGCCGCTGCTCGACAAGGGCTTCGGCGCGCATGCAAACGACAACGCCAAGTGGTTCGTGCCGGTTGCGGTGATCGGCCTTGCGCTGATTCGCGGCGTGTCGCAATACGCGTCCGGCTATCTGCTCGCGTACGTGTCGAACAAGATTCTGCTCGAACTGCGGCTGAAGATGTTCAACCGCATGATCCACACAAGCGTGGCGTTCTTCCAGCGCGAAACCGCGAGCACGGTGATCAACGCGATCGTCTTCGAGGTGAACCAGATTCTCAACGTGCTGTTGAGCGTGATGGTCACGCTGGTGCGTGATTCGCTGACAGTCTTGTTCCTGCTTGGCTATCTGTTCTATTTGAACTGGCGCCTGACGCTGATCGTCGCGGTGCTGCTGCCGGGAATCGGCTGGCTGGTCGGCAAGATCAACCGCCGATTGCGGCGCCTGAATCGCGAGCATCAACTGCTGACCAACGAACTCTCGTACATCGTCGAAGAGACGGTGGGTGGCTACAAGGTCGTCAAGGTGCACAACGGCGAGCAGTACGAGACGGATCGCTTCACGGCGATGAGCAAGCGTCTGCGCGGCTACGCCATGCGCATGACCGTCTCAGGCGGCCTTGCGCAGCCGTTGACGCAGTTCCTCTCGTCGATTGCACTTGCAGTGGTGATTACCATCGCGGTGGTGCAGTCGTCGTCGGATCAGACCACCGTCGGCGGGTTTGTCGCCTTCGTCACGTCAATGCTGCTGATCATCTCGCCGCTTAAACACCTGATGGACGTGAACCAGCCACTGCAGCGCGGCATGACGGCGTGCGAACTGATTTTTGGCCTGATCGACGAGCCGTCCGAACCGGAGGGCGGCGGCAAGCCGCTCGAGCGCGCCCGCGGCGAAGTGGAATTCCGCGACGTCTCGTTCACATATGGCAGCAACGCCACGCATAACCGCCACACGCTCGACCGGGTGTCGTTCAAGGTGGCGCCGGGTGAGATGGTCGCGCTCGCGGGCCCGTCGGGCAGCGGCAAGACCACGCTCGTCAATTTGCTGCCGCGCTTTTTCGATCCGACCGGCGGCGAAATTCTGGTCGACGGCGTCGCGCTGCCGGAATATGACCTGCACGCGCTGCGCAGCCAGATCGCGATGGTGAGCCAGGACGTCGTGCTGTTCAACGACACGGTGGCCAACAACGTCGCTTATGGCCAGACGGCCGATCGTGACAAGGTCAAGGCGGCGCTGCGCGCTGCCAACCTGTGGGACACCGTCGAGGCGATGCCCAACGGCATCGATACGTTGGTCGGCGACAACGGCATGATGCTTTCGGGCGGCCAACGCCAGCGTCTCGCGATCGCGCGCGCGATCTACAAAGATGCGCCGATCCTGATTCTCGACGAAGCCACTTCGGCGCTGGATTCGGAATCCGAGCGCCATGTGCAGGCCGCCCTGGAAACCCTGATGAAGGGCCGTACCACGCTCGTCATCGCGCACCGTTTGTCGACCATCGAACGGGCCGACCGGATTCTGGTGATGGAAGCGGGACGGATTGTCGAGCGCGGCAGCCATCGCGAACTGCTGACGCAAGATGGGCTGTATGCGCATTTGCACCGCATTCAGTTCCAGCAGGACGCAGCCTGATCAGCCCAATTTCCCACATGCTGCAACAGCCAGCCGGGCAGCGCCCCTTCCAGGCGTCTCCCGGCCGCGGCTGACAACCGTTCGCGGCATTTCTCGCGAGCTTTGTCCCCCTTCGCTTACAACCGCGTGTCAAGCGGGGCTTTTAGCCCATTTTTGGGATGGTGTTGCGTTTCGTCTAATTTTGTTGCGCTTTTTCTACAGTAAACGCATGCTGACGACCGACGACCCTATTCCGCAGAGGAAAACCTCCTGGCGATGCATCACGACGATTCCACCAGCAAACCACTCGTTTCGATTGCGCTTGCGACCTATAACGGCCGCACTTATCTGCCCGAGCTTCTGGCTTCGCTGGAAGCGCAAAGCTGGCCTAATCTCGAGGTGGTGGTATCCGACGACGCTTCCACCGACGGCACGCCCGAATTATTGGCCGCGTACGCCGGCCGCGTGCAGGTCCGGCTGATGCCGGGTGGCGAGCGGGTGGGCATCGTGCGCAATTTCGAGCGTGCGCTGGCGGGCTGCCGCGGCGAGTACGTCGCACTGGCGGATCAGGACGACGTCTGGGCGCCCGAAAAACTCTCCGACCTGATGCACGAATTGCAGGCCTTGGAAAAGGCCCGCGGCGTCGCCACGCCGGCGCTGGCGTTCTGCGACATCGAATTGGTGGATGCGACGCTGTGCCGCCTGTCGAAGTCGCTCTTCGATATCACGGCGAAGTCGTGCCGCGCCGAGCGTCTGCGGGATTTTCTGCTGAGCAACCATATCCCGGGCTGCGCGATGCTGGTCAACCGCGCCGCGCTGGAGCGCGCGCTGCCGTTCCCCGTCGGCATCGTGATGCACGACTGGTGGCTGGCGATGGTGGTGGCATCGTTCGGCGAGATCCGTTACGTGGCGGCGCCGCATCTGAAATATCGCCAGCACGACAGCAATGCGGTTGGCGCGAGTGCGACCAATCAGCGGTCGGCGGCCGGTGCGCGCGACGAATGCAAGCAGGCGGCGGCGGAGCGGCGGGGCGCCAGCAAACGGCGTCAGATCGACGGCATCGCGGATCAGATTCAATTGTTCGGGCGGCGTTTCGGAACTGAACTGCCGCTCGATGCGCGCGACGATATGAACGCGTTTTCGCGCGGCATCGAGAACTGGCGCGGCGCGCTCGAATTCGTGCTGCTCAGCCACACCGGCGAGACCTTCCTGCGGGCGATGAAAATGATGCGGCGCTTGCGCAAAAGTCTGCTGAGCTTCGGCGTCGAGGCGCAGCAGCCGTTCGGCCGGCGCTTGCGCGGGCGGCGCAGCACTTCCTGAAGCACCTTGCGGCCAGCGGTTTCAGCGGCCGTTTTTCCGCACGATCCGCTTGAGCCAGATGCCCGGCGCGTAGATCGCCGGGCATGTCGCATACAGAAACATGCGCAGGCGCAGCCCGAGCTTGACGTTGGGACAGCGCGTAAGCAGCCCGATACGTTCTCCGGGACCGCTCGCTTCGAACATCGCGTGAATGAATTGTTCGCGCGCGAGTTTGGACGCCAGCGCCGTGCGCATGCGTTCGCCCACGCCGCCGATCTCGGCGTCGCGCTGCAACTGCGCGAGTTCCGCCAGTCCATGGCGATTGCTTTGGCGCATTCGCGCAATCAACTCGTCCACCGATCGATAGCGGCGTTTGCGCGATAGTCCGCCGCGCCGGTAGCGCACCAACGGTTCGCGCAGACTCGCGGCCCCGCCCGACAGGATCGCGCGCAGCACCATGATCTGATCTTCCGCGGCGGCGCCCGGCAGCATGGGGCCGAAGCGCTCGAACAACCGGCGCGACCATGTGTGCGCGGCGCCGATGAGCCACGGGCGGCCGGCGAGCCAGTCGTCGAAACTGCGATAGGTGTCGAGTTCGGTCGGCGACATTCGTTCGTGGACATTACCGGCTTCGTCCATGTCCGCGAGGTCGGTGGCGATCAGATCGGGGCGGCGATCATGGGCGAGCCAGAAATCGACCACACGCTCACAGCGGTTCGGCGCGGACATGTCGTCGCCTGCGGCCACGAACAGCAGTTCTCCGTCAGCCAGTTGCGCGATTTGCGATAGATGTGCGCTGATACCCCGGTTGGCCGCGTTGCGGCGCGCGATCACTTTGTGGGGGCCGCTGTAGCCGGCGATCGCGGCTTCGATCGCGGCGAACGTGGCGTCGCTGGAGGCGTCGTCCGAGATGATGATTTCGAGCGGCGCATAGGTTTGCGCGAGGGCGCTCCGCACGGCCTCGGCGATCTGCTTTTCCTGGTTGTAGGCGATCAGCAGGATCGATACGAGCGGGCGGTCAGTGTCTGACGCTGCGGATTCAGGGCTTGTCGACGGGCTATCGGTCATGGAATAGGGTGGGGTGCGGTTGCGCTAGATTCTAATCGGTGACGGGAGGGCTGCGTCATGTAGCCCGCGAAGCCCATCCTTTACAATTGCCGCTGCCCCGAAACCAGTCCGCACGGTCCTCCACCTCCACCGCGCGGGCGCCTCACAGAGAACCGATCCTTGTCCGATCCGACCCGGCGTCCTGTTACCGACATCGCCCTGACCGCCCAGGCGCTGAAAAACAGTGGCGGCGCCGAACGCTACACGCGCGACGTGATTGCCGGTTTGCATCGGATGGGCCTGCGTCCCACGTTGTTCGCCCGTGAGATCGACCGCGCGCTGCCCGAGGCGGCGTGGGTCGACGCCCAGCCGCTCAATGTCCGCTGGGCGCCGCGCAAGCTTCGCAATCTCGCGTTCGACTGGCGCCTCAAGCAACGGCTGAAACGGCACCGTCCGGCGTGCGTTTTCTCGATCAACCACTCCACGCATGCCGACGTCGCGTTGTGCGGCGGCACGCATCCGGGTTCGCTCGAAGCCGCCGGCCGCACCGCGCGCCGCAGCGACCAATGGCAGATCGATATGGAGCGGCGCGTCTATTCGCAGGCGCGTACGATCGTCGCGCATTCGCAATTGATGAGCCGCGAGTTGCAACGTTTCTACGGTGTGCCGCCCGAGCGCATCGACGTCCTCTATCCCCCCGTGGACACAGCGCGTTTTCAGCCGCTGAACGACGTAGAGCGAGCCGCGGTGCGCCGCCAGTTCGGTCTACCCGAGGACCGCGTGATTTTTGTATTTTCGTCGACCAGTCACGAACGCAAAGGCTATCCCTTGCTGGAAGCATTCTTTGCACAAACCACGCTGCCGGTTTGCCTGGCGGTGGCTGGACGGCCCGTGCCGAAAACCAGCGACACGATTCGCTATGTCGGGTACTGCAAGGAGATCGAAAAACTGTTCGCCGCCGCCGACTTTACCGTGGTGGCGTCGGCATACGAGCCGTTCGGTCTGGTGGGCGTGGAGTCGGTGATGTGCGGCACGCCGCTGGTGATCGCCGACAACGTCGGATCGGCGGAGACCGTCACCGGGGCGGCGAAGATCGAGTTTTCGCGGCAGTCGGCGGGGAGCTTCGAGCGCGCCATTCAGGCCGCGATGGAGCGTGTGCGGGACGGCGACGCGCGTATCGCCGAGCCACTGAAGAGCCTGGTCTACGACCCGAGTGTCGATGCTCATGTCGCCGCGCTCTACAAACTATTCAGGCGTTGACTCCGGGAGTGGTCTGACGGGCGGCGCGTGCCGCCGCTGGCTGCACCGTAGCCAATTCGCGCTTGCGCGAATCGATCACCGCGAGAAACGTGGCGACCAGCAGCGCGAGCAGCACGGTGACCATGATTGGCACGAGAACGTCGATGGTCAGTCCGAAAATCACCGTGCTGGTGGCAACCGCCAGCCCCGCATAGGACGCCGCGCGAATCGCCGGATCGCTCGACAGCCTGTGACGCCAGAAGTACACGGAGATGCCGTAGTAGAACAGCAGCAGGCACATCACGCCGATTGCGCCCATCTCGGCAAGCGTCGAGAAAAAGTCGCTATGGGCGCGCTCGTTGACGATCTCCGTCTTCACTTCGCCACGCTTCGCGAGCAGTCCCAACTCGTCCACCAGACGCCCCTTGCCGACGCCGAGCACCGGATGATGCATAAAGATCAGACCGGACGCATTCCACAACTGAAAGCGCAGGCCGACCGACGTGTAGTCTTCGCCCTGATGCATCATTGACACGTCGTTGGTCACTTCGGCGAGGCGCTTCTGAATCCGTTCCGTCGATAGGAGCGCACCCGCGGCGATCACGATCGCCAGCGTCGTGATCAGGAGACGCTTCTTGTGCGCGTACCACTGATACTGCATGCCGAGCAGCACGACGAACACGGGCACGGCTAGCCAGCCGCCGCGGCTGCCCGACAGATAGGATGCGTAGCCGCCGCCCACCAGTGCCAGTAACCGCAGCCCGAACACGAACCCGAACCCGAACCCGTTACGCGGCTTGTCCCAGCCCAACGTGAAAACCGACAGAAAACCGAGCAGCAGCGCGGTGTCGCCGAACGGAATCGCATTTGTATAGGAATTATTCAGACGATTTGCATCCGTCCAGCCGCCAGGGGGTTGATCCATGAGCGCCCAGGCGCCCACTGCCAACGCGCCGGCGGCACAGCCCCAGCCGATCACGCGTAGATGCCTGGACGGCAACTGCCGCAGCAGCAGAAAGACCGGCAGGGCAAGCACGAAGCGCGACAACGCGTCGAATTGGCGTGGCAGCCAGTAGCCGAACAGCGCCTGCTGGACGGCGATGGCTACGACGAAAGCCAGCATGCCGATCGTGAACCAGCGGTAGGTGCGCAGGCCGGAGAAATAGCCGGGCATGCGCCGGTTGGCCACGGCGGCGCCGAGCGCCAGCGCGAGAATTGCGAAGAAGCAGTAGCCCGTGCCGCCGCGCCACACGAGATTGACCGCGGGCGCGAAAAACAGCAGGGCTGTGCTGAGCCAGACCAGACTGGGAGCAAAAATCATAGGGCAACAATATGTAAGAACACTACCGTTCCGGTGGTGGAATTGCTATGACCGGACCCTTGGGTGCGTTTTTTAAGACGGTAGAGCGATCGCGATTATAACCGTGCGGTCCCTTGCGGAATGCTTGCTGAAGTACACAGTCAGTCACGCGTCGGCGGAGGTGCAGCAACCGGTGTCGCGTTGCACGGACGGTCTTGCTCAAAGACGGCCGTCATGGGTGGCGGACCATGGTATTTGTAGTATGAGCGGGCGGCGGCGGTACAATCCCCGGCGAAACAGATGGGCGATGCTGTTTGGCTGTCTGTGCGGTGTCAGGCTCCCAGCGCGCCCGCAGACACTCACGCCGACAGCGATTCTTCAACGCCGCGCCCGGTGATGTCGCGGGCACGGTGGTCATTCAATTGCACTTCACTACACCGGATTGCCAATGCGGAGTTGAACCGCGCTCGCGCCGACGGCAAGCTCAACGGACCGAATCGATGTTCACAATCATCATCCCGACCTGGAATAATCTGCCTTACCTGCGGCTCGTGATCGAGAGCTTGCGGCGTCATTCCACGCACGCGCATCAGATCATCGTGCACGTGAACGACGGCTCGGACGGCACCCTCGCCTGGGTGCGCGGCGAGGGTATCGAACATACCGCGTCGCCCGGCAATATCGGCATCTGTCATGCGGTCAATATCGCGGCGGCGCGCGCCACGCAGGACTACATCGTCTACATGAACGACGACATGTACTGCTGCCCCGGCTGGGACGACGCGCTCGTCAAGCGCCTCGCGCAGATGCCGGCCGACAATCTGTTCATGCTGTCCGGCACGATGGTCGAGCCGGTCGACTCCGGTAATCCCTGCGTCGTCGTTCAGAATTTCGGCCGCGATGTGGAAAATTTCCGCGCCGACGAACTGGTGGCCGCCGCGCCGAAACTCGTGCGCGCCGACTGGCGCGGCGCCACGTGGCCGCCCACGCTTGTGCATCGCGACTGGTGGTACAAGCTTGGCGGCTATAGCAGCGAATTGAGCCCCGGCATGAGCAGCGACAACGACTTCTCGATGAAGCTGTGGGACGCCGGTTGCCGGGTGTTTCTCGGCGTCGGCGACAGTCTTGTTTATCACTTCCAGCAGAAGAGCACCGGCAAGGTCGTCAAGAACGATGGGCGCCGCCAGTTCCTGAACAAGTGGGGCATGACGCAAGCCACTTTCGACCGTTATTTTCTGCGTCGCGGCACGGCGGTGGAAGGCAGCCAGGCGGTCAGCGAACCTGAGCGGACCGGCCGCTTGCGCCGCGCGCTGCTCAAGTCGCGCATCAAGCGGGCGTTCAGCTAAGGGCACGGGCGCCGGCGCGCGCTTTTGCGTACGCTTTGCGTACGTTACACGCCGCCGGTCACCAGCGGCAGCACCGTCAGATCCGGATGCGTGCCTTCGACGATGCTGCGCCCCACGTGCACCCCTTCGTAGAGCGCTTCATCCTTGCCGGTGAAGCTCTCCTCGCCGTCCGCATGGAACGGCACCGCATGCCCGGGGATGGTCGGGTCGGCGCCTGGATGACACACGTAGCCTACATACGTGTAGCGGTTATCAGCGGCGGTTGACGGCTTCGTTTCGTCGGGCGGGCTTTTCGGGAAGGGCGCCACGTGAATTTCGAAGCCCTCGTACTCCACCATCTGCCAGGGTGCGGTTTCATCGGCCATGGCCGCCTCCGTCCAGGTTCGCGTGTTTCTTAAAAAGTCTAGGTGATTTGAACGCAAAGCGCGCCCCAGGACCCATGCGGCTAAACCACTACGGCTTACTACGGCTTGATCGCACCCGAGCCGTCGAGCAGCGTCGGCTTGTAATCGGTCTGGCGCTAATACGGTTTCGGTTTTATTGGAAAGTGGCTGTTGCGAAGGTACCGCTTCATCGCCGCGAGCGCTCAGGCTTCTGACGGGGCCATCTTCGCCGGGTCATATAGAATGACGCGCTTTGCCCGTAAAAGACCCCGCCCATGTGGTTCAAAAACCTCCAGTTGCACCGCCTTCCCGCTCCGTGGTCCGTCACCCCTGAACAAATGGAGAAATGGCTCGCGCCGCACGCGTTCGCGCCCGGCAACAGCGTCGAGATGCAAAGCCACGGTTGGGCGTCGCCGCGCGATAACGACTCGCTGGTGTATTCGCTCAACGCTCAGATGCTGCTGGTGTTCCGCACCGAAAAGAAGCTGCTGCCGGCTTCGGTCGTCACGCAATTCACCAAGGCACGCGCGCTCGAACTCGAAGAGCAACAGGGCTTCAAACCCGGCCGCAAGCAGATGCGCGAGATCAAGGAGCAGGTCACCGACGACCTGCTGCCGCGCGCCTTCAGCATTCGCCGCGATACGCGTGTGTGGATCGATACCAGGAACGGCTGGCTCGTGATCGATGCGGGCTCGCAAGCGGTCGCCGACGAAGTGCGCGGTCTGCTGGTGAAGTCGATCGATCAATTGCCGCTCGGCACCGTGCGCGTCACGCAGTCGCCGGTTGCGGCGATGACTGAATGGCTGCTTTCCGGCGAAGGTCCCGCGGGCTTCACACTCGACCAGGACACCGAGTTGCGCTCGCCGACCGAAGGCAACGCGACGGTGCGCTATGTCGGACATACTTTGGATGCCGAAGATATGCGCCGGCATATCGAAGCCGGCAAGCAATGCATGCGTCTGGCGATGACGTGGAACGATCGCGTGTCGTTCGTGCTGACGCCGTCGCTCACGATCAAGCGCATCGCGCCGCTCGACGTCCTCAAGGAAGCGAGCGACCCGACCGCGCAGAACGACGATGAGCGCTTCGATTCCGACCTCACGCTGATGACCGCCGAACTCGATCGCATGCTGAACGATCTGCTCGACGCGCTGGGCGGCGAGCAGGGCGAGGCGATGCCGCAAGCCGCGGCTGCCTGAGTCCAGCCAAACGCGTCCATAGGCTGCCGCGACGATGCGGCCATGCATGGGTCCGCGATCTCGCAAGACGCGCCGGCCCTTCATGAACGCGTCGACATGCGCGGACACACCCCCGTGCCGGAGCGTGTGCCCCAGCTCCGTGAATATGGTTAAGATTGCGATCTGAAAGGCGCATCATTCACGGAGGGCTTGCGATGGTTCGACTCGTCATGATCCTGCTGGGTGTCGATTATCTGCGCACGCGCTGGCGCTCGTTGCAGCGGATCGGCTGGGTGAGCCTGGCGCTAGGCGTGGTGGTGTTCATCGACGCGCTCGATAGTGCGCTCTATTTTCCGATCACACTGTTTGCGTCGTTGCTGCTGCTCGAAGGGCTCGCCACGCTGGCGGTTGCCTGGACCGGCATGGGCGGGCAACGCGTGCTGCGCTATGTGAAGGGCCTCGCATTCTGCGTTGCGGCGGGGTTGATCCTGATTGGCCATCATCATGGCAACTTCATTCTGTCGATGATCTTCGGCACGCTCTTTCTGGCCGACGGCCTGTTGCAGATCGTCTCCGCGAAGGTCGTTCGCTATCGCACGTGGCGGCTCGCGATGATCGGCGGCGGCGTTGAAATCGCGTTGGCGGTTTTCTTCTATCAGCCGTATCCGACGCACTATGTGGGCACGGTGCCGTACTGTCTCGGCCTTGGCCTGATATTCGGCGGCTGGAACATGATTTTGCTGAGCACGCGTGTGCGCCGTCTTGCGTCGAATCCCGCGGTCGCTTCGTATGATGCAAGCGCGGACGCCGCCAGCGCGGATGCCGCCAATTCCGCTGCGAGCGCGGTGGCGCCAGGGCGGTTGGGCGCAGTCGAGTGGGACGGCCCGCCCACCGCCGATGAAGACGCGTTGACCGTCCATGTGTGGACGCCGGTCGGTTCGGCAAAGGGCGAGGCGCGGCGGCAGCTGATCGTCGACCGCTATATCGCGGCGGTGGATCGCAACGGCGTGATATCAACCGGCCACGCCGCGCTCGAATCGCCGGAAGGCATCTATATCAGCTTGTATCCGGGCGTCGAGATCGATCGTTCGCCTGACGATTTCGCGCGGCTCCTGCGCGCGACGCGCGAGAACGACGTGCCCGGCCTATTCCAGCCCGATTATCCGACCGAATCGAAAGCATGGTGTCCGTCGACGGTTCAGGTGCGCATACGCAATTACGATCCGGCTCGCTTGCGCCGCTTCTGGGACACCTATCGTCAGGACACGACCTACAACCTGACGTATCGCAATTGTTCGAGCAGCGTCTCGCGTGCACTGGAAGCGGCGATCGAAGGGGCGTCGGCGCGCGTGTGGGGCGGCCTCGGCGGCTGGCGGCCATTTTTGCGAGTGATTACGACGCCGGAATTGTGGGTGGCCGCGCAACTGCGCAAACGCGCCGCGACGATGGCGTGGACGCCCGGCCTCACGCTCGACTATGCCCGCGCGCTCAGCATGCTCGCCGACCCGCGTCCGTCGGGCTGGGTGAAGATGGCGCGCCTCGCTTTACGCAGAATGCTGCGTTCGCGGCAGCAATGGCGCGAGGAAGCGCGCACGGCGTCACAGGACGCCGCGAGCGGACCTGCCGCGGACGCGGTGCGTGATTGATAGGCCGATAGGCCGCGATCCGCGTGCGATACCAGGGGCCAGGGCCTCGGCCTGCCTCCGCGCCACATTCACGACCGTTACACGGTACTCATCCTCGCCAGAGGCAGACGCGCCGCATTTTCTTCAAGAAGTGTCACGACTCGTCTATCCCATATTAATTCCGTTGACCTGACGATTTTTAGCTGGTCAATTAGCAGGTTTGACAGCTGACGCTGCGTCGCTGGGAATGAGTGGGGGAGACTATGAAAAATTACCTTGATAACCACACGGGGATCTACCGGAAGCCCGAGCGCACCGTCGAAATAAGCGGCGCGGCGCTCCCACGCTGGACACCGCCAGAAAACTGCCTGCTGCCGGAAGATGAAGGTTCAGAGCCCCTGCTTCGCGTCATCGATCTGGAAGGTGAGGAAGGCATCGGCAGGTCGTTCCGTTATGCGGTGCTTTGCAGGACGGATATTGCCGTGACAGATTCCAGGCGCACCACGCTGGATCTTGACAGCATCGTTGGGACGCAGGTCACAGTGGAAATCGACATCCCAGGCCGGGGTGAATTCGTTCCCGGCATGCCAGGGGACACCGGAATGGGTAATCGCGGCTTCCATGTGCGCGAGATCACCGGGATGGTGACCAGGGCGGAATTCGTGAGGCAGGATGACCGCTCGAAGGTCTACAGGTTCATTGTCGAAGCTGCGCAGGCGCAGGCCGCGAAGGGCTGCAACTACCGCAACTTCCAGAACAGTACGGTGGTAAAGGTTATTAAAACGGTGCTGGCCAGTTATCCGGTGACGGTTGAGTGGCGTATTGCCGGGCCGCTTGTCATTGACCACTATCCACAGCGCGACCTGACGTGCCAGTTCTTCGAATCCGACTTCGCGTTTTTCCAGCGACTGTGCGAATCGAACGGACTCTTCTACTGGTTTGAGCATGCGAACCGCGCTCATCGGATTGTCATCGCAGACACGCTGGGCGCATTTCACCGGCATGGCGAAGCATACGAGCCGCTGCGCTTTTCGAACGGCGAACGCATTGACGAAGAGCACATCGACCGGCTTGAACTGGCGAGCCAGCAGACCGAAGGAAAATCCACCGTCGTGGCGCATGACTATACGCGGCCACACCTTGGAGCGCGTGTCACACCGCTGCGCGTGGAGGACAGTCAGCCGCGTGATACAGCGAGCGCGGACCAGGAGTACTACGCCTTCGAGAACGTGAGTGAGCCGCGCCAGGGCGCGATGGGCCTGAACGCCCGTCCGCTCGATGCCAATGCGCACGCGCAGTTCGCGGCGCTGGTGCGGATGCAGGCGCTGCGCTGCGTCGGTCTGCGTGCGCGAGGTCATGGCAACATGCGCGGCCTGAAGGCAGGCTTTACGTTTCATCTGACCGACTATCCGCTCGTGAAGGCGAACGTCGAATATCTGGTCGTGTTCACCAGATTGAAACTCACCGAAGTCGATCAGGCCAGTGGTTCGGCACAGGTATTCCGGTGCGAGACGGATTTCGAAATCCAGCCGGTACGTGAATATTTCCGCATGCCGTTTGATACACCTCGGCCTGTAGCTGGGGTCGTGCGCGCCATCGTGACCGGTCCTGAAGGCCAGCAAATCTGGTGTGATGCCTATGGCCGTATCAAGTGTCAGCTCGTGCCCGACAGACAAGGCACGTTTGACCAGAATTCCTTCATCTGGATTCAGCCCGTGCAGCAGTGGCAGGGCGGCCAGACGGGAACAGCGTGGGTTCCGCGCATTGGCAGTGAAATCCTGGTGGGGCATATCAACAACGATCCCGACATGCCGTTCCTTTACGGCAGTGTCGTGAACGCGCACAACCTGCCCGCGTGGGAGCTGCCGCGTAACCAGTGGCTGTCGGGGATACGCAGCAGCATGCAAGGCGGCTCATCCTCGAACCATCTGGCGCTGGACGACACGCACGGCAGACAGCAGGCGCAGCTTGCCAGCGATCACGGCAAGTCGAGCCTGAGCCTCGGTTTCAATACGCGTATCGACGGCAACGACGGGCGGCAGGATGCTCGCGGAGAAGGTTTCGAACTGCGCACGGACCTGCGGGGCGCGCTTCGCGCGACGCAGGGCATGCTTGCGACGACACATGGCCGGGCCAATGCAGTGGGCAAGGTGACGGACATGTCTGAAACGCACGCGCAGCTCACCGAGGCGCATGGCGTTCACGAGCAACTGGCGAAACTGGCGCAGCAGCATTGCGCACAGGACGCGACGCACAGCCAGGGCGACGTGACAGACGCGATCAAAAATGCCAACGCCGCGCTACGTGGCGAGGGTGGTGACTTCCCCGAATTCCGGAACCCCGATATCGCGGTATCGAGTGCGGCCAGTACCCATCTGAGCGCGCAGGACAGCACGCACATTGCGAGCCGCAACCACACCGCGCTGACCACGGGCGGCAACGTCGCGATAGCGGCGCTCAAGTCACTTTACGCATCGGTGCGGGAGGGAATCTTTTTCTTTGCGGCGCAGGCCGGAATCAGGTTGTTCGCGGCGAAGGGAAAGGTCGAAGTCCAGGCGCAGGATGATGCGATGGAACTGGCGGCGCTGAAGGACCTGACGGTCAGCAGCACGGACGGGAGGATCATCATCGAAGCCAAACAGGAAGTGTGGATCGGTGCGGGTGGCTCGTTCGTCTGTATCAATGGTAGCGGCATCGTGAATGCAACGACCGGCAAGATACTCGAAAAGTGCGCGACGTGGAGTAAGACAGGACCCGATTCGACGCTGCGGCCACTGCAATCGTTCAAGCCCGATTACCAGGCGCGGTACGTACTGGCCAACGCAAAGAGCGGGCTGCCGATGGCGCGGCACCCCTATCAGCTCAAGCTGCCGGACGGGCGCACGTGGAGCGGGCTCACGACGGATCAGGGTGAGACGGTGCCGGTATTTACGTCTGCCCCGCAGCCCGTCCAGTTGCACGTGGCTGATTCGCTCAAGACACCGCAAACCGAGGCGTGGCATCTGGTCGGCGGAGGCAACGATATCTTTTCAGATCATGTGGATAGTTGAGAGGATGGCTGAACATGGCAACACCGATAACACCCTTTGATTCGACTGTAACTGTCAAGGAAGAAACTCCAAAATATGCCCGGTTGCCCGATCAGGGCATGGGCTATCTGGAAGAGAAAATCCGCTCGGCGATGTGGTGGCCTGACATCAGTTTGAGGGCGCAGAAAAGCGATGGACTTGTGGGCGTCAGTCTGCTCAAGCAGATCGCGATGAGTGCTGAAATCCGGTGGGATGAAGAAGAAAGGGATTACTGCTTCCGGTACAAGGCGGAAGTGTCGTTCGATATGCGGCCGTATCGCTTTAGAAAAAGCATTCCCCCGGTGCCATTTCTTAGCATATCGAATGGAACCGATGATGCGGGGCGACGCCACACCTTCAATCCGTTTCCCCTGCGGGGAGCGGTAAAGGGAGATGTGCGCCGCCCGGATGTCGTCATCGTCAATGAACCGGCCAACCGGTGGCCGGGGCGCGGTAACGTCGATCAGGATGGACGCACGCAGACGCCAAATCTGCTGCGGCTGGTTGAGGTCAAGTTTCCGGGTGATGACTGGGGATGGAAACAGGAAGATGATTATCTGGCGGTTGCGGGCGACAAAAGCCATATGACCGTGCTGAACGTGGAAGGCGGCGATCAGCGTTCGAAAGAACTGGCCGAAGCCGCCATCGCGGCGGCATTTCTGGGTTGGCTCGCGGGCAGGAAGCGACTGCGGGCACGCATTCGCGCGAGAAGGCCGGTTCCCCAGCCAGCTTGGTTCGAAGCCTGGAGCGCGCTCGAAACAGCGGCTGATTCGGCTGAAAACAAAGTCGCTGCCCTGTGGGACACCACCAGGCAGGGTATTCGCCAGCTCTCTGACGAAACCCAGGCGTGGCTGCGTGCGAGCGCGGCATGGCTGTTCGAGAAAGGGCGATGGGTCGCTGACATGTCGGGGCAGACGTGGCGCTACGTTGATGAGAATAACCGCACGCTCTGGCGCTACACGACGGTGGAACTCGTGAAAGGCTGGCAACAGATCCGCAGACAGACTGATCTCGTGGCAGCGCAGCTCAAGCAGATCGACTGGGGGCATGTCCTGATCACTGCCGTCGGGGGCGTAGCAACTGTTGTGCTCCTGGTTGCCGGAGTGGCGGTTGTCGTGGTGCTGGCCGAGGTGCTGGTGGGCGTGCTGGCGGCGCTGGTGGCGATCGCGGCAACGGCAGGCGGAGCCGTACTGCTTGCCGAACTCGCCTAGCCTTTGATCCTGAACTTAACGACTTTCAAACGGATTGAATGATGAGTTCTAATGCGTCATCAAAACCGGTGCTGACACCGGAAGAAGCCCTGAAGCGCTATCGTGAAGAACTGTGCCTGCACGACAGGCAGGGGCGGCTCGTGGTGCTGCCTGGCGTGATCGGCACGGTGTTCTTTCGGGGCGGTTCGACGCTGGAAGTGCGGCAGGGCGTCCTAGACTGCTTCGACCGCTTCGCGGAACTCTTTGGCGAATACCTGAAGGGCGGCAAGGGACCGGAGGGAACAGGCAACTTTGGCCGAAGGATGCGTCCGGGAGTCGAGGCGATCCGCCGCGCCATTGTCGAGACGCCGCCCTACGAAGCCGTGGAAGCGGTACGGTCCAGTGAGGCAGACCCGGACGCTGCACCGGCCTATCAGATTGGGACGTTGACTAGTCAGGCATTGGCAGAGGACTATCGGCTGCCGGGTAGTGGGTTTGTGGCCAAAAAAGGCACGGACGGAGGGATGTCGTCCCTGAAATTCTGGATGCCGATGGATTTCGTCAACACGCCGGAAGGCGTACAGCAATACGAATCGTTCCTGCGGTTCGTCTGCGCGCAGCTTCCGGTGTGCGGCGGCTATGGCGGCCTGTCGGCCATCCTGCCGTACAACATGCACCCTTACCTATCGCAGGAATGGGTCATGGCGCAGCGGTTCAAGGGACTTGAAATTGACAGTTACTGGTTTGTGCAAAGGAATGAATATCTCGCCAGTTCCTACGAAGGCGAATCAGTGGAGCGCGGGACGAAATTCTATGATGATCTGCATCCCGGCGCGAAAATTGATAGCTACGGCTATATCAAAGGCGTGAACTGGTACACGCTCATTGGCGACCTGTTCGTGGACCGCCTTGGCGGCGAGGCAAAGGTACGTACCGAACTCGCGCGCCCCGACATCAATATCGATCGGATCGGGAAGTGCCTGCTTATTCGGGCCGGAGATTTCCCGTGGCTTGGTGCGCCCGAAGAGGAATGGTCTGAGCCTTATCGGGTCGTCAACAGTGTGCTTCGCATGCTGCGCAATCCTGATCCACAGGGATTGCACACCAATGTTCCAGGCGCGCCCCATGCCGACAGTGACGGCACGCGGCGATGGGAAGCCCGTTTTGATGACCGGAACGCGCCCCCGCTTCCCCGCACGCCTGAGATCGTCCCCGTGAAAACAAACTGAGCCAGGATAGCAATATGGATTTTATCCGGCTTGGCGACATCACCGATCATGGCGGTAAGGTGATCACCGCATCCGAAACGGCTGACTATGACGGCATTCCGCTTGCCCGCAAGGGCGACCTGATCGAATGCCCGCTGCATCCCGAGGTACAGCCGAACATCATCATCGAGGGCGATGACGTGATGGACGATGAAGGCCGTTCGCTCGCACGCCATGGTCATCACGGGACGTGCGGGTGCCGTCTCATTTCGAGCGTGCCGCACAGCAGCGTGTGGGGAAACGTTGGGGAATAGCTGTATGGGGCGTAAGGGCAAAGAAATTTCTCCCCCACGCCGCCCGGAAAGCCTTGGGCAGCGGGGTCATTTATCAAAGGGTTGATTTGTCCACAGCCTTGTCAACAGATTCTGTTGATAACCTCGACTACGCGACGCCGCTGCCAAATGAGTGAGTTCAATCAATATGGCGGGTGTATGCTCAAAGCGAAAGCTGCTCGTTGAGCGCACTCGACCACGCCGACTCCTGGCCGTGGCTCATTCAGGATCAAACCGTGCCGGGCGTTGAGCGCCTGCCGCGGCAGCGGTTTTACCAGCGTGAACGCGATGCTCAGGACGAACCCAGTTGCATCCATCGGCCTGTCAGATGACTGAGCCCCAGCGTTTCACGGTACGTCACGTCAGCATCTACCGTTACTCGGAACCCGTGCGGTTCGGCGAACACCGGATGATGTTCCGCCCGCGCGCCAGTCACGATTTGCGCCTCGTCACCAACCGGTTGGTGATTACACCGACGCCCTCGCGGCTGCACTGGCTGCATGACGTGTTCGACAACTCGGTGGCGGTCGCGAGTTTCGTGGGCAAGGCGAGCGAACTGCGCTTCGATAGCGAAGTGACACTCGAACATGTCGAAGCGCCGTTGCCCGACTACGCGCTCGAACCGTACGCGGTGAACTGGCCGTTCGCGTACACCAACGAGGAAGCATCCGACCTCGTGAACGCGCGCAGCCGCCAGTATCCCGACAGCGACGTGGACGAGTGGGCGCGTCGCTTCGTCCCTGTGGCGGGCGGCGGCAGCGGCAAGAACGGCACAGGCGGGACGATGGCGCTGCTGCGCGCGATGACGCTCGAAATCAAGAGCACGTTTTTCTATGTGCGCCGCACGGAAAAGGGCGTGCACCGTCCTGGCGACACCTTGCGCAACCGCAGCGGCAGTTGCCGGGATTTTGCCGTGCTGATGATGGACGCCGTGCGTTCGCTTGGCCTCGCGGCGCGCTTTGTGAGCGGTTATCTGTTCGTGCCCGAGCACGACGCCACGCAGGGCGGCGGCGCGACGCACGCATGGTTGCAAATCTATTTGCCGGGCGCCGGCTGGGTCGATTTCGATCCGACCAATAGCATTGTCGGCAATCGTCATCTGATACGGGTCGCGGTGGCGTGGAACTACTACCAGGCGTTGCCGTTGTGGGGCACATGGCATGGCGCGCCGCATTCGTTTCGCGGTTTGCAGGTCGATGTGAGCGTGACCGAGGAGCAGTGACGGCGCAGGCCAGGTGGGTTGGTCCTGGTACCAATCGAACGTGTTAGCTGGGGGCGTCGACTCGAGTTGCTTACCGGGCGCGTCAATTGAACGTTTCAACTGGACGAGGGTGTCGCGATGAAATTGCGCGTTGGCTACGAGCTGGTCTATGAGTGCGTGCAACCGACGCCGATGATGTTGATGTTGAACACGCACTATTCGCACGCGAAGGAAGTGCTGAATCCGGATTTACTGGCAGTCGATCCACCGGTGCCGATCAGGCAGTATCGCGATGGTTTCGGCAATTTGTGCAGTCGGATTGTGGCGCCGCAGGGGCTGATTGCGTTGTCGACGAGTGCCGTGCTCGAGGTGTCGTCCGAGGCGGAGAGGCGGCCGCCGTTTACCGAGCAACATGCGGTTGAGGCGTTGCCTGATGATTCGTTGGTGTTTCTGCTGGGTAGCCGTTATTGCGAAACGGATTTGCTATCCGAGTTCGCGTGGCAGACGTTTGGGAAGATGCCGCTTGGGCGTGGGCGAGTGGATGCGATTTGTGATTATGTGCATGAGCATATCGTGTTTGGATATGATTTCGCGCGGCCGACGAAGACTGCCTGGCAGGCCTGGCAGGAGAGGAAGGGCGTGTGCCGGGATTTTGCGCATCTGGCTGTGACGCTGTGCCGGGCGATGAATATACCGGCGCGGTATTGCACGGGGTATATCAGTGATGTTGGGACGCCGCCGCCGTATGCGACGATGGATTTTGCTGCGTGGTTTGAGGCTTATGTTGGGGGGTGTTGGCAGATCTTCGATCCGAGGAATAATGTGCCCCGGACGGGGCGGGTTTTGATGGCTCGCGGGCGTGACGCTGCTGATGTCGCTATTAGTAATGCGTTTGGGGCTACGCAGTTGATGAAGTTTGATGTTGTTTGTGAGGCTGTGTAAGAGGGGTTTTGGCCTTCGGCGTTTGCGTTTGTTTTTGTGTTTTGGTTTGTTTGCCTGGGGCGTTGGCCTTTCCTTGTTTTCTTAGTGGTCTATTAGTGTTGCCCCTGTGCGGGGCGGCACTTACTTTCTTTGCCGCCGCAAAGAAAGATAAGCAAAGAAAGCGGCTCACACCGCCAGCTCATAAGCGAGGCCCTCGCACAGTCGCGGAAGGGGTGCATCTGGAATCGGTGTTCTCGCACACTCCGCGTGAGTGACTAGGGCGTCATACTTCCGGCGGCGCTGCGCGCGCCGAAGAGTCAGGGCGGCTTTGGGTCGCGCGCTTTGTCATTCCCCGAGCGCTAGCGCGCGCTTGCGTCGCGATAGCGTCGCGACGATCGATACCGCTGCGCCAATGCAACCCATCGTCGCCGAGAGCACTACGATCAGTGCGCCGGTTTGGGCCCGTCCCGAGAATACGCCGACCAGCAAACCGGCGAGCGGTTGCGTCATGTTGTTCAACAGAATGATTACGCCCGTCGTTTTGCCGTAGTCCTCGGGCGGAATGATTTTCTGCCGCGCGCTGCGGATGTAGACGTTGAACATCTTGTCGAAGCCGACAATCAGCAGAAAGCCAAGCGCATAGCCCCAAGGCGCCGTGCTCGCTCCGGCAATCACGCCGCCCACGCAGATCGACACGAAAGCGACCCGGCCAAGGGTCTGCGCCGGCCACGCATTTCGCGCAATCGACAAAAGAATCAGTACCGTGGCCACGGCGCCAGCTGTCTGCAAGCCAGCGTAGTAGCGGCTCGATTGCGCGTGAAGACCCGTCACCATCGCGGCCGATGTCGCAAGCGTCACGCCAATCACAAGGTTCTCGGCGGCAGCGAGCAACACGACTTTTTTCAGGCCCGGTAAAACCAGTACGTGGCGCAGTGCAATGCGCACAGGCATCGTCCAGTGACCTCGTGCGGGAGGCGGATCGCCCGCGCGGAAACCGCTGGTGCGCTGCCACAGTAGCAGCGCCGCGTCGGCGAGCAGAAACAGCATGCCAGCTGCGCCGACCACCCACTCCCAGCGCCATACGCCGAGCAGCACAGCGGCCAGCATCGGGCCAAGGACGAAGCCCAATTGGTCAGCCAACTGTGAATAGGCAAGCACGCGCTGGAACTGCTGCGTGCTGAAGATTTGCGGCAGCATCACCTCGCGCGCGACAAGCCCCTGGCTCGTCAGCACGCCGCACAACGCGGACAGCGCAATCAACCAGCCAATGCCGCCAAACACCACGTAAGCCAACACGCCGCCGAAACACACCACCGCCCGCACAGTCTGACTCACCCGCATCAGCTTGAGCGGCGAAATGCGGTCGCACAATGCGCCGAAGAAAGGAAACACCAGATAACGCGGCAGCGTTTCAATAAAGAACGCAAGACCCGACCACGATACCTGGTGTGTCGTCTGAAACACGACCAGCGGCACAAGGAACAGCAAGACCTGATCGGCAAGACGCGCGACAAACAGCGAGCAGAAAAAAGCCTGATGGTTGACGCGCACCGTTCATGTCCCGCCGTGTATGGGTCGAGACCGATCCTATCAAAGATCGACCGCTCACGGTTCCGTGGTCCCATGGCCAGGCGGGCTTGTTTCAAAGCCTGGGCAGAAGCGTTTTATCCGCCGCCCGTCACTTCGCCGTGCATCACCCTTCGGCGTTACTCGCCATCCAGGAAGGGAGGCGTCTTATTGCGAGCCGCCGCACTCCGTGCCTTGCATGCTCTGCATGGCTTGCTGGATCTCCTCCACACTCAGATCGCGCTTGTGCGTGGCAAGCGACCAGCTGTGGCCGAACGGGTCCTTCAACTGGCCGTAACGGTCGCCCCAGAACATGTCGGTAACCGGCATGGTGACGCTCGCGCCTGCCTCGACGGCCTGCTTGAAACTGGCGTCGACATCTTCGACGTAGTGGTGAATCAGCACCGGCGTGCCTTTTAGTGCAGTCGGGCCGAACGTGTTGTGCTCGGGCCACTCGTCGGTCAGCATCAGCATGGAGTCGCCGATCTTCAGGCAAGCATGCATCACCTTGCCGCCGGGTCCGGGCAGGCGGAACTGCTCGACGGCGTTGAACGCCTTGGCGTAGAACGTGATGGCTTCTGCTGCGTTAGCGCAAATCAGATACGGCGTGAGCGAGTGCATCCCGTCCGGGATCGGTTTCACAGCGGGGCTGGACATGACGGCAACTCCTTGGAGTAACAGGTTCGTGAGTTGAAAGACCGGCTGCGTGAGCCAGACCTTCTACGTTACGACGAGTGCGTCGCCTTTGAATCGACACTCCGGAAAAAATATTTTTCAGCACGGGCGTGCAGTGCGATGGGGTGCGGGTGTGGGGTGGCCGTGAGCACGGGCATGGGCGTGGACATGGGCATCGGCGTGCGGCGCGGGTTCGCCGCGCAGGCTCAACCGGCCGGATTGTCGTCGTCCGGCGGCGTGACGGGTGTGGATGGCCCCGCCGGCGTTGCCGCTGCGCCGGCCGGCGCACCGAGGATGCTGATCTGGAACGTCGGGGTCGCCGCGAGCGACTGCAAGGTCGCATCCTCCGGAATGTGTTCGAACAGCGGCAGGATCACCGAACCGCCGATCACCGCGCGCCCGCTGTTGTCGGCCGGCCGCAAGCCCCACACGTCCTGATAGACGACCGGCACCGCGACGCCGTTGCGGGTCGTGTTGCCGATGTACAGCATCACATGGCCGCCGATGTAAATCAGCGTGCGCAATGGTTCGCCATGGTGGGTCAGGTAGTCGAGCCGTTGCGCCGGCGTGGACGCGGACAGATCGATCAGGCGTCCGGCGCTCATCTGCGTCGACGAATGACGCGGCAGCCAGACACCGAACGCCGCGAAGATGCTTTGCAGCTCCGACGAACAGTCGTTGTAGAGCCCGCTATTGCCCCAGCCATACGGCCGCCCGATCAGCGTTTTCATCAGCATCGCCAGATGCCGCGGGGTGGCGGCGAGCGGCATCGGGGCAATCTGCGCGTCGCTCAGTTGGGCGGTGCGGATGATCGCCTGGCCGTCCACGTCGCGAGCCGGAACGAGGAGCGTGCGGGAGGCCGACGTGCCGGCGGCGTCACTTGCTTCGCTCGCTGTTTTGTTTGTCTGTGCCATGGGCGGCGTGGCGTTATTCGGGGCGAGCGGCAGCAGCGTGCCGGCGGGCGCGTCGAAGCGGAACACGCCGCGGCTGTCGCGCACCGGCGCCGAGGCCACCGTCACCGCGCCCAGCGACTTCGCGGTGGCGGCCCGCCACCTGTCGACGAAGGCAGCGTCGGTCAGGCCGACGCCGTCGCTGCGCACCCAGCCTTGTACGTCGGGCGTCTGCACGTAGCGCCACGCGCCGTCGACGCTGCTGCCCAGCACGTACAGCGGCATACCCGGACGGACTGCGGAGATCTGCAGGTTGTCGAACGGATAGCCTTCGCCAGCCAGGCGATGATCGTAGAACGACGGGTCCATGGTCGGCAGTTCGCGCACCATCAGATTGCCGGTCGCGATCGCGCGGCGTTCGGGCTTGTAGACGGCCTCTTGCGTGAACTGGCCGAGGTCCATGTTTTGCGCGATCGCGTCGATCCACGTCTTGTCGTGCGGCCGGAAATTCTCGCCGTAGCCAAGCGCCGCGCCGCTCTTGTCGGTGTTGTCGAATTTGCCGATGCGGTGCTGCTGCAATGCCGCAATGTCCGTCCCTTCCTGGCGATAGACGCGCATCGTCACGTAAGCGGAATTCCATGGCGACGGTGCGCGCGTGCCGGTACCGAAATAGCGCGCGTAGAGGGCTCTGAAATGCGCCTGCTGATCCACGGGGCTCAGGAACGGCTGGTCGTAGCTGGGGCTGTCCGGCTCGAGCCAGTGGTCGACGTTCTGATCGTAATTGGCGATGGGGAACAGCGTGACGGTGCCGGCGTTCGCGTGGGCGTCGCGCGTCGGCGGCGGATTGCTGCAGGCGGCGAAGGCGACAGCGGCCGCAAGGGCGGCGCACAACGTAGCGGCATGGCGGACGTGCGGCAGACGAACGGCGCGGCGTGCGGTAACGCATGTGGCAAGGTATGCGGCAAAACGTGCGGCAGTGCGTGGCGGGACGGCGACAGGCATAGGCTTCGACGGTGAGGGTCCAAGGGCACGATGATACGGTGTCGCGCGACGCGCCGGGCGGTGGATGCGTGGAGCAAGCCGCTCAACGGCTTTCGTGAAGCCGAAACGCGCGGTGGCATGTCTGGGGCCATTTTTGAGGTGTCTCTCTGACGCGCAACGAGTGAACGGGTCTTTCTCAAGCTTATAGGCGCGCCGCGCGCACGGCCGATACCGCGCCGATCGCCATGTTGTCATTACGCCGGGCCCTTGCTCGCCGATGTCTGGCTGGATCTCTACGCGGGCGAGGCGCTGGCGTCGACCTCACTGACATGACCGCGACGTTTCGCGAACGTGACGGCGGCATATCAATGCCCTGCGGGGTGCTTTATCGGCTTTATGAGTGTATTTACACAACGCTATGTGGTTTCATTGAGGTTCGAAGCGTCAATAGCGGCTGCGTCACCGCACTTCATGCCCAAGTTGCCGCTCAAACCGGGCGTTTCGCCACACTCGGCACATCGCCTCAAACCGTGTTTCACGAGGCTCAAGCAACCAGGAGAACACCATGCAAACCAGCGCACGCAATCAATTCGCCGGCGAAATCACCGAAGTCAAACACGGCGCCGTGAACGACGAAGTCACGCTGCGCACCCAGGACGGGCTCGAAATCGTCGCGATCATCACGCACGGCAGCGCGAGCTCGCTCGGCCTTGCCGCAGGCAAGAAGGCGTTCGCACTGGTCAAGGCGTCGTCGGTGATCGTGATGGTCGACGTGACGGCGAGCCAGGTGTCGGCGCGCAACTGCATCGCCGGTACGGTGTCGGCGGTGACGGAGGGCGCCGTGAATTCGGAAGTGGCCATCAGCGCGGGCGGCGCGCAGGTCGCCGCGATCATCACCAACGAAAGCGTCGAGCGCCTCGGCCTCGCGAGCGGCAAAGCGGCGACGGCTATTTTCAAGGCATCGAGCGTGATCATCGGGGTGGAATAACGGTCTATGCGTGGCGTTGTTCGCAGAGCTAATGTCCGCATAAAGCCATCAGGCCGCACGTAGGTCGGACGGCAAGAGGGCGGCATGCGCAACGTGCCGTGCCGTGAAGGAAAGGGCAGCTTGCTTTACACTGCACAGCCTTGCTGCTCCTCTTTCCGCCTTCATCACGGACGCCGTCATGTTCGAAGTCTCCTCCGCCTCGCATCTCCCTAAAGCCGCGCAATACGAAGAGCTGGTCGCCCAGGCGCGCGCGCTGCTCGCCGACGAAACCGACTGGATCGCCAACGCGGCGAATTTTTCCGCGTTCGTGTTCCATTCGCTGAGCGATCTGAATTGGGCCGGTTTCTATTTCCACGACGGCCGCGAACTGGTGGTCGGACCGTTTCAAGGCAAGCCGGCCTGCGTGCGCATCGCGCTCGGCAAGGGTGTATGCGGCACGGCAGCGCTTACCCGACAGACGCAAGTGGTGCGCGATGTGCATGAATTCCCCGGTCATATCGCTTGCGATTGCGCATCGCAATCGGAAATCGTCGTGCCGCTCGTCGCACCGGACGGCACGCTGATCGGCGTGTGGGATGTCGATAGCCCGGTCGTCGCGCGCTTCGACGAAGAAGATGCGAAAGGCATGGAAGCGCTCTGCGCGGTGTTTATCGAAGCCGCGCTGCCATAAGCGCCACGAACCCCGCCACGCTTTGGAGACATGCATGAGCGGCGAGCAAAATATATCGGTAGATACAACGGTCGGCAATCCGGCAGAGCGCTGCGCGAAGGCGTCGCAGGCCGGTGCGCATTGAGTAATGAAACGCGGCGTATCCGGTCATAGCAAACGCTTTATGATCTGCGCGATAACGGACGTGCTGCTGCCGGAGTCGGGGAATACGCCGAGGAAAACGATTGCGCGTAGAGAATGCGCTGCAGGCGCGGCGGGGCGGCCGGGAAAGCCGCTATCATACGCACGGTTGGCGGGCGGATTGGACCGAATCTGCCAGCTTCGGCGCTTGCGTCGTACGCGCCAGAAAAAAACGCTCACTTGCTTTCAATACCAGAAAATTCAAAGGCCGGCGCGATGCAAGAACACCTCTATGCCGAAGCGCGCGCACGCGACGCCACGCTTGCGGCGGCGCCATACGGCATGTTCATCTGCACGGCCGACGGCAGGTTCGACTCGGTCAACGTGGCTTTCGAAAAGCTGACTGGTTTTGCCGCCGAAGAACTGATCGGCCGGCGCTCATTTGAATCCTTGCTCGATCCGGCCGAACTCGCGAGGCGGCGCACCGAATTGCCGCCGCTGTCGGCGATCAGCGCGCGCTACGAAGGCGAATGGACCTATGTGCGGCGCAACGGCACGCCGATTCGCGTGGTGTTCGCGCTGGCGCCGATTGTGGCACCGCTTGTGGCGTCGACTGCCGCCGAGCCGGCGCATCCCGGCAGTCTCGCTGCTCGGCCCGCCCGCTATGTGGGCATCGCGATCGATATGACGCGCTACGCGCAATCCGAAGCGCGCTTGTGGTACGTCGCGCATCACGACGGCGTGACCCGTCTGCCCAATCAGACGCTCTTCACTGAACGACTCGAGCTCACAATCGGGCGCTGTCAACGCAACGGCAGTGGCTTTACCGTGCTGATCGCCGAGCTCGATCATTTGCGCAAACTGCGCGATGCGCTCGGTTTGCATGCGGCCGAGCTGGTGTTGCAGATCGTCGGTGAGCGGATGCGCGGACTGTTCCCCAACGACGGCACGATCGCCTCGATCGGCGGCACGCAATTCGCGCTGCTGATCAATGAAACCGGCGCCGCAGCCGATGCGTTCGCAGCCGAGGCACTGGGCCGCATCGCGGAAGCGATCGACTACGCCGGCACCACGCTGAACATTACGGCGAGTATCGGCATCGTCGCCTATCCTGCGGACGGTGCCGATGCGCCGACGCTGATGCGTCGCGCGGGGGTGGCGTTATCGGCGGCTTCGGCGGTAAGTGGTAATGCGGTGCGGCGTTTTTCCACCGCGCTCGAAGGTCAGGCGGCGCGCCGCTTCGAACTGGAGACCATGCTGCGCGAAGCGCTCGAACGTCAGCAATTGCATCTCGTGTATCAACCCCAGGTGACGCTCGCCAACGGGCGCATCGCGCAGGTGGAAACGCTGCTTCGCTGGAACCATCCGCAGCGTGGCTTGATCAGTCCGGCCGAATTCGTGCCGGTCGCGGAAGAGGCGGGCCTGATCGAGCAGATCGGCGAATGGGTGATTCGTACTGCGTGCCGTGATGCCGGCAAACTGCTGCGGCTGACCGGTAGCTTGCCGCGGATCGCGGTAAACGTCTCCCCGCAGCAATTCCAACGGCACAATCTGTTCGAGACGATCCGCGAGGCGCTCGAAGAGGCGGCGCTCGACCCTTCGTATCTCGAGCTGGAAATCACCGAGGGCGCGCTGCTCGGCGACACCGAGCTGGCATTGCAGACGCTGCATGCGTTGCGCGAATTGGGCGTTGAAGTCGCGGTGGATGACTTCGGCACCGGCTATTCGAGTCTTGCCTATCTCACGCGGTTTCCGCTGAATCGCCTGAAAATCGACCGTTCGTTTGTGATGCGCATGAATACCGACCCGCAATGCGCGGCGCTTGTCGGCGCCATTATTGCAATGGCCCACGCGTTGAAACTGCGCGTGACGGCCGAAGGCGTGGAGACCGCCGAACAGGCCGCGCAACTGGAAGCACTCGGCTGTGACGAGGCGCAAGGATTCTGGTTCTCGCGGCCCGTCACTATCGCGGCGTTGCGCAATTTGCTGAAACCGTTAGGCACGGCCTGACACGCACCCCTTTGCCCTGAGCGGTTTCCGCAAGCGCTGTGCCTCAGCCGCAATAGTGCAAATCGCGGGAACATATCCTGCTTCCTTGCGTCAGGAGAACATACGCAACGGAGCGCAGGAAACAATGAACGATCTTCTTTCCCGTCTACTGCATTTCCAACCGTCGCTGCTTGTCACATTGACGCACGACGTCCTTCATATCGTGCTGGCGGTGCTGATTCTGATTGTCGGCTGGTGGCTGTCGAACCGGGTCGGCGCGCTCTTCGCAAAGGCGCTCGCCCGCACGCGTGCCGATCCCACACTCGCGCCCATGCTGGCGGCGATGGGGACATGGGCTGTGCGCGTGCTCGTTTTCGTCGCGGCGCTAAGCGAAGTCGGCATTGCCACGGCGAGTGTGCTGGCGGTGCTCGGCGCTGCCGGTCTCGCGATCGGCCTCGCCTTGCAGGGCACCTTGCAGAACATCGCGGCCGGCATGATGTTGCTGATGCTGCGGCCGTTTCGCGTCGGCGATGTGATCGAGGGTAGCGGGGCCGCCGCGGGCATTGTGCGCGAAGTGGGGCTGTTCACGACGCGCATCGAACGCGGCGACGGCAATGCCGTGTTCGTGCCGAACAGTCAGATCTGGAGTAATCCGGTGATCAACTACAGCAGCGGCGGCACGCAACGGATCGAGGTCGAAGTCGGACTCGCGCAACGCAAAGACGTGGATGCGGCGATCGGCGAGTTGAAGAAACTGGTCGCCGACGAGCCGCGTGTTCTGACCGGCTCGACGCTTGCGCCGGTCATTACCGTGGCGGACTATCCCGAGCGGGGCGGCGCTACGCTGCGGATCGCCGCGTGGGTGCGCTCGCCGGACGCGTCGCTCACCACGGATGATCTGCACGACCATGCACAGGCCGCGCTCGAGCAGGCCGGCTGTCCTGTGGCGGCTTAGTGCGTGCTTGCCGCGTGCTTGCCGCTCCGCGCGCGCGTCGCTTAAGAGGCGTGGCATCCCCGATACGTGGAAACGAGAAAGGGGCCGATTGGCCCCTTTCCTTTACTCGCTATACCGCGTGTTACGACGCGAGACTTACTGTGCGGCGGCGTCCATAGTGGTGACCGCCGTGCCCGTCATGGCGCCCGATACACGCTTGATGCTGTCCTGCATCGCGTTGCCCGACTGAATCATCGAAGCCATCACGGATTGCATTGCGCCAAACGCGCTGTCCGAGCTGAACGGCGTGGTCTGGCCGAAGCCCGCACCGAACTGCGCCGCGCTGGCGCCGAACTCTTCGCGCAGGGCTTCGCCAGCCTTGTTCAACGCCGCGGTGAATTGCGCATCGATTTCCTTGACGTGCTGTGCGTACGACAGGGTGCGTTGAACCATTTGCTGCTGCATATCGGACGGGCCCGCAAACGGCGCGACGTTGAACTGGCCGGCCGACAGTGCGTTCTTGCTTTCGGTGACGGTTGCCTTCAGCGCCGCGAGATTGAGCTCGCCGAGTTTTTGCAGGCAAGCCAGGCCGTCGAGCTGCAAGTCGGTGAAGATGTTGAAAGTGCGTTGACCAAAGGCGGCGCTATGTTCGATCGCGGGGCTTTGCATAGTGGTGATCTCCGAAGTGACCCGGTGCAGGCGTCCAAAGGATTTCGGAGGCCAGGTCTCAAGCGAGACGGCAGGTCGACGCGGCGCAGTGATTTTGCTGCGCTGCAACATGAGCCACTCTATACCTTTGCGGCTGGATGTACAGCCTTTTCGTCACGATCATTCGTCGGTTGAAAGTAATTAGTGCGCGGTTGAAGTTCGCGGATGGGCGAGGAAGAAGCGCAGCATTTCGGCCGCCGCGTCGGGGCCGGATGGGTCCGTGTAAGAGCCGCGCTGACTGCCGCCTGCCCATGCGTGGCCCGCGCCATGAATCGACCAATGCTCCGCTTCCACGCCATTCGCGGCGACGAGCCGCTGTACCGTGCAGCCGCGTTGGCCGCCCGGGGTACCTCCCGCGTGCGACGGCGTGCCGACTGTCGTGACGCCGGCGTCGAAGCCCGCTACGAGCGCTGTGGCGTTCGACGGATGGACCGTCGTGTCCGCGTCGCCATGAAACACGATGAGCGGGCGTTGCGGTTCGACGGATGAGCGGTTGCGATGCGCCTTGCCGCCCTTCATCGCGGCGAGCGCCGAGGGCAGATCTTTCGCGCATCCGTACGCGAGGCCGGAATGCACGCAGGCTGCCGCATACAGATCGGGCGATGTCTTCAGCATGATGTCCGCCATGGCGCCCCCCGCCGATAGACCCGCCACATACACGCGTGCTGGATCGACGCGATAGCGTGCCATCACCTCACGCGTGATGCCGGCGATCAACGAAGGCTCGCCCTGATCGCGCTGCTGGTCGGCAGGCTTGAACCAGTTCCAGCACTTTGAATGATTGGCCGCCTGCGACTGATTCGGATACACGACGATGACGCCATGGCGCTCGGCCATTTCGTTCATGCGCGTGCCGGCCGCGAAGTCGTCGGCGTTTTGCGTGCAGCCGTGCAGCATCACGATGAGCGGCAACGGTTCGCTGTTGTAGACGGCGGGCACGTAGAGCTTGTATTGGCGTTGACCCGCGCTGTTGCTGAAGGTATGGGTGCTGAAGCTGCCGGGCGTGTCGGCGTGGACAGTACGCTCGGCGGGTGCGTGTGGCGTGGTGCGGGCGTGTGCCTGACTTTGGGTTTGAGTCTGCGTTTGAGTTTGCGGATGTGGCTGCGTCCACGCTCGTGTCCATTCGTTGACGCCTTGCGGCGTGTGCGATGGGTATGCGTTGCCGGCTTCGGCCGACGCACCCGAGAGCGCGCGCTGAACCGCCGCGGTCGCTTCCTTCGCTCCTTTCGTTTGAAGCAGGTCGAAGGCTTCTTTCATCGACTTCAGGAAATCTTCATTCATTTTCATGATCGTAAGCGGTTATAGGTTGAGTTGCAGAAGGCGTGGCTGGGCAGGCGATGAGCTTCACTGGTTCAACAACGTGTCCAACCACGTCTGCAACCGTAAGATCAGCCATGCCAGACGCGGTCTACCTGATGCGGCCGGCGAGCGCCGCCTTGACCGCGGGCGACGCGTGAAATGCACCGAGCACCTCCACCGATGCAATCGTGGCCGCCGCGAGTTCCGGCGGCACATCGGCTGCGATGCTGGCGAGGCCGAGCACATGAATGTCCAGTCGTTCGTTCGCGGCTTGAGCGGCTTCAAGGTCCTGCCTCGAAAAGTGCTGCAAGCCGAGCACCATTGCGCGCCGGGTCACCGTTTCCGTGACGACCTGCGCGTGTACGCCAAGCTGGTTGCGGATCGCCGTGCGAATCAGGTCGGTGCGGTTCGAGTAAAAACCTTCTTCGACGAGTAAATCGATCTGGCCGAGGTCGATTGGGCCAAGGTTGATGGTGATTTTTTCGGTCTCACCGCCTTTGGGACGAGAGGTGTCGATGAGTTTGAGGTTGGCCATTTTCTATCCCGTTCGGCATCCGGAGAACATCCGAACACCATCCAATTAACATCCAATGGGATGGTTATACGCTTCGGGTTGGGATAGCGTCAACGGGGAAATTGAGGGCCGGTAGAGGTTTTTGCGGCGGTTGTTGCACGGACGGGAATGCCCGCCGTTCTTCCTGGGGCGATGGCCCTTTGAGCACAGCGCGCACAGCGGAAACTGTGTCCCAATCAGATGGTCCGCGCGGGATGCCTTTACAATCCTGCGCTTAGATCCGCAAAACGGGAACCGCGCCATGAAGCACCTCATCGCATCGTCACTCGTCCTCGTCCTCGCCATTGCTGCCGCGAGCGCGCACGCGATAGCACAAACATCAACCAGCAATGCGACGCCAAAACAATCGTGCGCGATCGCGAACGTCACGGGGATTGGCGGATCGGCTCAAAGCTTTCGCGAATACATGGCGACGGCGAACTCCAGCAAGTATCGCTACCTGGCCGACAACCCGATCCAGTGCAAGATCTCCGATGAGGGCCGCGCGTCGGACTGCGTCGGCCTCACCAGCTTTCGGAACGAGCGGGTCAGCGTGTACGACGACACCGATGACACGACGCTCACCGTGGTGGCGCGCGTGGAACTCGATCACGGGACGTACCCGGCGATCGTCGTGGTGCGTAGAGAGGATGTGAAGTGTGAGGAGTGAAGGGCGCGGAGCGCACCCGATCGCTACATGCGTAGCGATCGCGGCGGCGGCTGTGATCCCGCGCGTGACGCGGGCAGCATGAAAATCCGAAGCTGATTTGCGCGACGGTCGTGCTTTGTCGCAAGGTACGAAGGCGTGCGCGGCTACATCAGCACAATATCGTATTGCTCCTGGCTCAAATTCGACTCCACCTGCAACGATACCGGCTTGCCGATGAAATCGATCAGCATCGCCAGATGCTGCGACTCTTCTTCAAGAAACAGATCGATCACCTGCTGCGATGCCACCACGCGAAACTCACGCGGATTGAACTGCCGCGACTCGCGCAGAATCTCGCGCAACACGTCATAGCACACCGTGCGCGACGTCTTGACCTGCCCCTTGCCCTGGCAAACCGGGCAGGGCTCGCACAGCACATGTGCCAACGATTCGCGCGTGCGCTTGCGCGTCATCTCCACCAGCCCCAACTGCGAGAACCCATTCACGGTCACGCGCGTACGATCCCGCGACAACGCCTTCTTCAACTCGCCGAGCACCTGATCGCGATGCTCGACGTTCTCCATATCGATGAAGTCGATAATGATCACGCCACCCAGATTGCGCAGCCGTAATTGCCGCGCGATCGTGTGCGCGGCTTCGAGGTTGGTCTTGAAGATCGTGTCGTCGAAGTTGCGCGCGCCGACGTAACCGCCGGTGTTCACGTCGATGGTGGTCATCGCCTCGGTCTGGTCGATCACCAGATAGCCGCCGGACTTCAGATCGACCCGGCGCGACAAGGCGCGCTGAATCTCGGCCTCGATGTTGTACAGATCGAAGAGTGGCCGCTCGCCGGTGTAGTGATGCAGCTTCGACGACACCGCCGGCGTGAATTCCGCCGCGAAGTCGGCCAGCATTTGATAGGTCTCGCGCGAGTCGACCTGAATCCGCGACGTTTCATCATTCACGAAATCGCGCAGCACACGCTGCGCGAGATTCAGGTCCTGATACAGCAGGCTGGTCGGCGGCATGCGCTGACCTTGCGAGATGATCGTCGCCCAGGTCTTGCGCAAATACGCGACGTCACCCGCCAACTCTTCGCTGGTCGCATCTTCAGCAATGGTGCGTACGATGTAGCCGCCTTTTTCATCGGCGGGCAACACGGCGGTCAAACGTGCCCGCACGGCCTCGCGTTCGGCTTCGCTCTCGATCTTCTGCGAGATGCCGATGTGCGGCTCCTGCGGCAGATACACGAGCGTGCGCCCGGCGATACTCACTTGCGTGGACAGCCTTGCGCCCTTGGTGCCGATCGGATCCTTCACGACCTGCACCATCAGCGTCTGGCCTTCGAAAACGATCTTTTCGATCGGCTGATGGGGCGTTTGATGCTGCGGTTCGCCCGCAATGCGCGGGTGCCAGATATCGGCTACATGCAGGAATGCGGCGCGTTCCAGACCGATGTCGATGAAGGCGGATTGCATGCCCGGCAACACGCGGACGACTTTGCCGAGATAGACATTGCCGACGCGTCCCCGCGACAGCGTTCGTTCGACGTGAAGTTCCTGGACGGCGCCTTGCTGGACGAGCGCGACTCGCGTTTCCTGCGGCGTGACATTGATCAGGATTTCTTCATTCATGGTGTTATTTTAGAAGTCGATGCGCGCTGCACGCAGGAGGGCAGCGGTTTCAAAAAGCGGCAAACCCATGATACCTGAATAGGACCCGTCGATATGTTCGATAAACTCCGCGGCGCGGCCCTGCACACCATACGCGCCTGCCTTGCCGAGCGGCTCGCCGCTGGCGGCGTAGCGGCGCAGGACGGATGCGTGCAGTGCAGCAAAACGCACCTTCGATACCGATAGCGCGGCAGGCAGTAACGTGCCTTCGGCGTCGACCACCGCGACGGCCGTCAGCACTTCGTGATCGCGGCCAGCAAGACGCGTGAGCATCGCGACGGCATCGTCGGCGTCGACGGGTTTGCCGAGGATCGCGTCATCGATCGTGACGGTTGTGTCGGCAACCAGAATCGGCCGTACAGCATGGCCGCCGGCGACGAGTCGTGCGCGCGCGGCGTGAGCTTTGGCGATGCACACGCGCTGCACGTAGTCGTGCGCGCGCTCGCCGGGCAATTCGACTTCGAGCGCTTCGGCATCTTCATCGGGACGCGGCAGCAGCAGTTCGAAACGCACGCCGAGCTGTTGCAACAGCTCCTGGCGGCGTGGACTCTGAGACGCGAGGTAGACGAACGGATGCAGCGGAGCGGTGTGCGTTGGCATGAACGGGTCTCGATGAGGCGGATTGTGTCAATGCGCGAGAAGCGCGCGGCGCGCGTGTCAGTCGAGCGTCGATCAGCGTGCAGAAGGACACCGCCAAAGGCGTGCCGATAAAATGGCTCGATGAACAGGCCCACAAGCAAGCCGACAAGCAAGCCGAAAAATCGCGTCGAAGAACTCGTCTATAAGCCCGTCGATCTGCGCAGGCGACAGGAAAACGCGCGATCTGTCAGCTGGCTCGTTCGCTCACACGCGGTGATAGGGGTGATTTTGCGTGATGGTCCACGCGCGGTAAAGCTGTTCGGCGAGCAGCACGCGGACCATCGCGTGCGGCAGCGTCAGGCTGGAGACGCGGAGCAGCATATCGGCGCGCGCTTTCAGATCGGGATCGAGCCCGTCGGCGCCGCCGATCAGAAACGCCACGTCGCGGCCGTCCTGCTGCCAGCCGGGCAGGGCGCCGGCGAGCTGCATCGTGGTCCAGTCCTTGCCGCGTTCATCGAGCGCGACGATGCGCGCGTTCTTCGGCATCGCGGTTTCGATTTTCTGTCGCTCGGCGGCCATCACGCTTTCGGCGGGACGCCCCGACGAACGCTGCTCGGGCTTGATCTCGCGCAGCTCGATCCG
This sequence comes from Paraburkholderia fungorum, assembly GCF_046027605.1. Classification (GTDB taxonomy): domain Bacteria; phylum Pseudomonadota; class Gammaproteobacteria; order Burkholderiales; family Burkholderiaceae; genus Paraburkholderia; species Paraburkholderia fungorum_F. The sequence continues at coordinate 86,161 of NZ_JAQQEF010000005.1, read as the reverse complement.
CAACTCTGGCGGCATACGTTTCGCGTATTCGTCGAAGCCCGTGGCGATCCAGTCCGGCATCTTGTGGCCGACAGCGAGGATATGCAGTTTCATGACGGATGTAATCGCGGATGCACGCGCGGATGCAATCACGGTTGTTATCGCGGATGCACGCACGGAAGCAGCTACGGGTGGAATCGAGGGCGCAAGCGCTGCAATCGCCAACGCAAACGCCGACTACGCACCGCAAACTTCAGCGGTTTGCCAGCCAGCCGCTTACTTGCGGCGTGCCGGCGCCTTGCGTGCGGGTTTTTTGACAGCCGGCGCGTCTTCCTCTTCGTCCTCGTCGTCCGGCTCGCTCGAGCGCGCGCCGCCGAACGGATCCGGCGTCGACAGCTTGATGCGCACCGGCTTGTCGCCCCAGATTTCCTCGAGGTTGTAGTACTGGCGCAGCGCCGGTTGCAGGATGTGCACGATCGCGTCGCCGCAATCGACCAGCACCCATTCGCCGACGTCGTCACCTTCGGTGCTGATGACGTCGCCGCCGTTTTCCTTGACGCTCTCGCGCACGCTCGACGCGAGCGCCTTGGTCTGGCGGTTCGAGGTGCCGCTCGCGACGATCACGCGATCGAACAACGCCGTCAGGTGGCTGGTGTTGAACACCTTGATGTCTTGCGCTTTGACGTCTTCGAGAGCGTCGACGATCACGCGTTGCAGTTTGCGAATATCCATGGGGTTACCGGTGGTACAGATGATGTTGAAGAATATAGTCCCACACCGCGGTGGGGACATGGCTCGCGGCGGCCTGGTCTTGCTGTTCCTCGCCCACGAGGGCGAGCCGCTGGTTCACCTGTTCGCGCAGATGCGCGCGAATATCGGTGGCCGAGACGTTGAACGCAAGCGTCGTATCGATCAGCAAGTGGCCGCAGGGGGTGGCTTGCAGAACGTCGGCGCGGGCACGGCGCGCGTCGATTTCTTTCGCGACCACGGGCGGAATCGACGCGAGGTCGAAACCGGGGCGCGTGGCCGCGCAAATGTGAGCAAACTCGAACAGGCGCCGCCAGTCGCGCCAGCTGTCGAGGTGCACCAGTTGATCCGCGCCAATCAGAAGCGCAATCGACGCATCCGGCCCTTCACGTTCACGCCACAATTGAAGCGTGTTGACGGTGTAGGTCGGGCCGTCGTGTTCAATTTCCTCGGTCGCCACCCGCACGGTCACGCCTGGCAGCACCAACGCGCCGGCGGCGGCGCGGGTCATCGCCAGCCTGTGTTCAGCGGCTGACACGTCGGTTTTCTGCCACGGCTGGCCGGCCGGCAGCAGCACCAGTTCAGTCAGGTTCAGTACCTCGGCGAAACGCCGCGCGAGCGCGAGATGGCCGTCGTGGATCGGATCGAAAGTGCCGCCGAGCAGTCCGATCCGGCGAGGCAGGGCGACAGGATGAGCGTTCGGCTTCAGGTGAAGATCCTTTGTCGTGGTCACGTGCAGTGGGGTGCGGGCCTGATGGGCCTAAGCCTCACACCCACTCGCGCGGCACGAGAAAATCGCTGTAAAGACGCGCTTCCGGCGTGCCCGGTTCCGGCTGCCAGTTGTAGCGCCAGTTCACCACAGGCGGCATCGACATCAGAATCGATTCGGTGCGTCCGCCGCTCTGCAGCCCGAACAGTGTGCCACGGTCGAAGACCAGATTGAACTCGACGTAGCGGCCGCGCCGGTATGCCTGGAAGTCCCGCTCGGCTTCGCCGTACGGAATGTTGCGGCGCTTTTCGACGATCGGCAGGTACGCTTTGAGGAATCCCTCGCCGACGCTTTTCAGCATCGCGAACGATTGATCGAAACCCAGCGCCGAGAAATCGTCGAAGAAAATCCCGCCAATGCCACGCGGTTCGTTACGGTGCCTGAGGAAGAAATACTCGTCGCACCAGCGCTTGAAACTCGGGTAGAGGTCCGCGCCATAAGGCTGCAGCGCGTCGCGGCACACCCGATGGAAATGCTGCGCGTCTTCCTCGTAGCCGTAGTACGGCGTCAGATCCATGCCGCCGCCGAACCAGAACACCGGCTCTTCGCCGGCTTTGGTTGCAACCAGCAGACGCACGTTCATGTGCACGGTCGGACAGTGCGGATTGTGCGGGTGCAGCACGAGCGAAACGCCCATGGCTTCGAAACCACGGCCGGCCAGTTGCGGACGCGCGGCGCTCGCCGAACCCGGCAACGCGTCGCCCGCGACGTCCGAGAAGCCGACGCCGGCGCGCTCGAAGAAGTTGCCGCCTTCCAGAATCCGCGTGCAGCCGCCGCCGCGCAGCTTTTCGCCGGGAGCGCGCTGCCATGCGTCGGTCGCGAACGGCTTACCGTCGAACGCACCGAGCGTGTCCGCGATTTGCGTTTGCAGGCCTTGCAGCCAGCTGCGCACGGCCTGTGCGTCATAGGTCGAATCGGTCATGAGTGCAGGTGCTGAGGGCGGCACGCTCGACGTGCCGCGGGTTCTTCGTGAAGGGCGACGGCCGGGCCTTCGTCAGGATGTTGCTGCTCCTGCGAAGGCGCGGCGGCCTATTCGTTCGCGCCGGGTGAATGCCACTCGACCCGGGCATCCAGATGGTGCGATGGGCGCAGTGACGGCCGCGAAAACCCGCAGTGTAGCGCCGTTGGCGCCGCATGCGGGCGAGTGGGGGTGTGGCTTAGTGCTTGCCTTCTGTCTTGGTGTCGTGCTTGCGGTTCAATGCACGGTAGCCGATGTCGCGGCGATATTGCATGCCGTCGAACGAGATCTGGTTGATCGTCTCGTACGCGACCGATTGCGCGCTGCGCACCGAATCCGCCAGACCGACCACGCACAATACGCGGCCGCCCGAGGTGCTCAGCTTGCCGTCCGCGAGCGTGGTGCCGGCGTGGAACGTGACCGAATCGTCGGTCTCGGCCGGAATATCACTGATCCGGTCCCCCTTTCTCGGCGTGTCCGGATAGTTGTACGCCGCGAGCACGACACCCAGCGCGGTGCGGCGGTCCCATTCCAGTTCGATCGTGTTCAGCGTGCCGGCAATCGCCTGCTCGACCACCTTCGAGAAGTCGCCTTTCAGGCGCGCCATGATCGGCTGCGTTTCCGGGTCGCCCATCCGGCAGTTGAATTCGAGCGTCTTCGGATTGCCTTGTGCGTCGATCATCAGGCCGGCGTACAGGAAGCCGGTGAAGCGGATGCCTTCTTTCTCCATGCCACGCACGGTCGGCTGGATGATTTCGCGCATCACGCGTGCATGCAGTTGCGGCGTGACGATCGGCGCGGGCGAGTAGGCGCCCATGCCGCCCGTGTTCGGACCCTGATCGGCGTCGAGCAGACGCTTGTGGTCCTGGCTCGAGGCGAGCGCCAGCACATGTTTGCCGTCCACCATCACGATGAAACTCGCTTCCTCGCCCGCGAGGAATTCCTCGATCACGACCCGCGCGCCGGCATCGCCCAGCTTGTTGTCCGACAGCATCATGTCGACCGCGGCGTGCGCTTCTTCCAGCGTTTGCGCGACCACCACGCCCTTGCCGGCGGCGAGGCCGTCGGCTTTGATCACGATCGGCGCGCCCTTGGCGTCCAGATACGCGTGCGCGGCGGCAACGTCGGCGAATGTTTCGTACTCGGCGGTCGGGATCGCATGGCGCTTCATGAACGCCTTGGCGAAATCCTTCGAGCTTTCGAGCTGCGCGGCTTCCTTGCTCGGTCCGAAAATTTTCAGGCCGCGCGAGCGGAACAGGTTGACGATCCCCGCGGCGAGCGGACCTTCCGGCCCGACCAGCGTGAACGCGATCTGTTCCTGCTCGACGAAATCGGCGAGCGCGGCAGGATCGGTGATGTCGATGTTGCGCAGACGCTCGTCCTGGGCCGTGCCGCCGTTGCCGGGTGCAACGTAGACGAGCTGGACCCGCGGCGATTGCGCGAGCTTCCATGCGAGCGCATGTTCGCGACCGCCGGAACCGACGACGAGTAACTTCATGTGAATCCCCGAGACTTAAAAACCATAAACGGCTGAAGCATCACGCTCAGCCGTGGAATAACAGCGAGGTTTGCAATGGGCCCGCAGCCAGAGCGCGGCGCAGGGCACATAGCGAACCCGGGTGGAACGGTATGGAAGGGCATAAACCAACGCCCGCTCAGTAGCCGCGAGGCTCACCGGAGGCGCCGGCGTGATTCAATGCCGATCCACGCGCCACGTCGTGTCACGTGTCAGATGCAACGCGCCGCCGGAGCGCGCTCACTCGTCGGCGATCGCGGCGTTTGTATAGACTTCCTGCACGTCGTCCAGACTCTCCAGCGCGTCGAGCAGTTTCTGCATTTTCACCGCGTCGTCGCCGGTGAATTCGACTTCCGTCTGAGGTTTCATCGTCACCTCGGCCAGTTCGGCCTTGAAGCCCGCGGCTTCGAGCGCGGTCTTCACCTTCGGGAAATCGTTCGGCGGGCACAGCACTTCGATACTGCCGTCTTCATTCGTGACGACGTCGTCAGCGCCGGCTTCGAGTGCGGCTTCCATCAGCTTGTCTTCAGCCGTGCCGGGCGCGAACAGGAACTGGCCGATGTGATCGAACATGAACGACACTGAGCCGTCCGTGCCCATGTTGCCGCCGTTCTTCGAGAACGCGTGACGCACGTCCGCCACCGTGCGCGTGCGGTTGTCGGTCATGGTATCCACGATCACCGCCGCGCCGCCGATGCCGTAGCCTTCGTAGCGGATTTCTTCGTAGTTTGCGCCGTCCACGCCGCCCACACCGCGCTGGATCGCGCGGTTGACGTTATCTTTCGGCATGTTGGCGTCGTACGCCTTTTCGACGGCGAGCCGCAGACGCGGATTCGAGTCGATGTCGCCGCCACCCATGCGGGCCGCAACCTGAATTTCCTTGATGAGCCGCGTCCAGACCTTGCCGCGCTTGGCGTCGGCCGCTGCTTTCTTATGCTTGATGTTGGCCCATTTCGAATGACCCGCCATACCTTTCTCCATCGCGCGCGCCAGCGGGGCGCACGCATTGTGCAATTGTCGTTGCGATGCCGGGCGCTGGTGATTGCGATCTTGCGCCTCGATTCAGACGGTTTCAGCTTGATAACGCCCGGCTGTGTCCGGTTGCGCCGCGGCTAGCGGGACCGGTTTTGCAGCGCGGTTGGGGCCAGGCGGTGCGGCTAGCGGGCTGAAAACGCCGCGCCAGTTCCAGCAAGCCCCGCGTAAAGGCGCGATGCGCCAGGCAGTTGTGCAAGTTGAGCCGCTCTTTGAGCGGATTCGAATTTTATCACGGCGCGGGAGCGCGGCAGAGGGGAGCGTGGCCGGAACGTGCGGGTAAATCGAACGGCGGCGTTTTGCGCGCGCCTCCTCCCGGCCATTTCACTTTTCAACCTGCAGTCAGTTTTTCGTGCCGAACAGGCGGTCGCCGGCGTCGCCGAGACCCGGCACGATGTACGCGTGCTCGTTCAGGTGCGAATCGAGCGAGGCCACGTACAGCTTGACGTCCGGATGCGCGTCCTGGAACACCTGCACGCCTTCCGGCGCGGCCACCAGCGCGAGAAACATGATGTTCTCGCCCGCCACGTTGCGGCGTTTGAGCACGTCTACCGCGTGCACAGCCGAGTAACCGGTCGCGACCATCGGATCGCACAGAATGAACACGCGGTCTTCCAGATCCGGCAGGCGCACCAGATACTCGACCGGGCGATGGTCCTCGGCGCGATACACGCCGATGTGGCCCACGCGCGCCGACGGCACCAGCTCCAGCAGACCGTCCGACATGCCGATGCCGGCACGCAGCACCGGCACGATCGCCAGTTTCTTGCCGGCGATCACCGGTGCGTCGATTTCGACCAGCGGCGTGGTGAGGCGGCGCGTGGTCATCGGCAGGTTGCGGGTGATCTCGTAGCCCATCAACAGCGTGATCTCGCGCAGCAGTTCGCGGAACGTGCGAGTCGAGGTGTCCCGGTCGCGCATATGCGACAGCTTGTGCTGGATCAGCGGGTGATCGAGGATGAAAAGATTGGGAAAACGGCTGTCCTGAGTCATGGCGGGGCGCAAGCGGCGGAAAAAGGGATCGGTTCCGGTATCGGATCGGCGGCTGACGCCGGCTGAAAATACGGCCGGCGGGCACGCCACGGCGCAAGTTTACCGAAAGAGTGCCGCCGGAAGATACCGGAGATTGCAGCAGCCCGGGGCAGTCCGGCACCGATTCTTCTAGAATCGGGGGAAACACGGCCACGATTGGGCGGCCCTGGTCGGCGACACGGGTCGCAAGCCGGGTCACGAGCCGGGCTACGAGCAAGTCACGAAAGGCGCGACCGGTCCACGACCGGTTCGCAATCGAGTCACAACGACGCGCACATTCACGTCACGAGGATACACACATGGACATGGGAATCGCAGGACGCACCGCGCTAGTTTGCGCGGCCAGCAAGGGATTGGGGCGCGGCTGCGCGGAAGCGCTGGCAGCCGAAGGCGTCAATCTGACGATCGTTGCGCGCACGGCGGAGACGCTGGAGGCGACCGCCGCCGAAATCCGCAAGCAAAGCGGCGTGGAAGTGAAAACCGTGGCATGTGACATCACCACGCCGGAAGGACGCGCCGCGGCGCTCGCCGCGTGCCCGCAGCCGGACATTCTGGTCAACAACGCGGGCGGACCGCCGCCGGGCGACTTCCGCAACTTCACGCACGAAGACTGGATCCGTGCGCTGGAGAGCAACATGCTCACGCCGATCGAGCTGATCCGCGCGACCATCGACGGGATGGGCGAGCGCGGCTTTGGGCGCATCGTCAATATCACGAGTTCCGCCGTGAAGGCGCCGATCGACGTGCTCGGCTTGTCCAACGGTGCGCGCTCGGGCCTGACCGGCTTCATCGCGGGTCTCGCGCGCAGCAAGGTGGCGGCCTCGGGCGTGACGATCAACAGCCTGTTGCCGGGCATCTTCGACACCGACCGGATCGCCACCACCTTCGCGGCGCAAGCCAAGGCGCAAGACATTTCCATCGAAGATGCGCGCAAGCAGCGCATGAAGACGATCCCCGCCGGCCGTTTCGGCAATCGCGACGAATTCGGCCGTGCCTGTGCGTTCCTGTGCAGCGTGCACGCCGGCTACATCACCGGGCAGAACTGGTTGATGGACGGCGGCACTTACCCCGGTACGTTCTGAGCGTCCCTGTTTTGAAGCAACCGCAGCACTCTCACTACAACAACGACAATCACAACGGTTTCAGGAGTTTTACGTCATGAGCACCCGCATCGCGCTAATCGCGCACGATCACAAGAAAGACGACATCGTCAAACTGGCCGGCGAATACGTCGATACGCTCAGGCGTTGCGAGATCGTCGCGACCGGCACGACCGGTACGCGTATCGGTGACGCGCACGGTCTCACGGTCGAACGCATGCTGTCCGGCCCGCACGGCGGCGACTTGCAGATCGGCGCGCAACTCGCGGAAGGGCGGGTGGACATGGTGATTTTCCTGCGCGACCCAATGACCCCGCAGCCGCACGAGCCGGATATCAACGCGCTGGTGCGGGCCTGCGACGTGCACAACATTCCCTGCGCCACGAACATTTCGACCGCGCGAATGATTCTCGACGTGCTGACCTTGCGCCTCACGCAGCAGGTCTGAACGCGCGCGTGTTGCGCGATCGGTCGACGTCACACACCAAGGAGACATGATGGTAAAAGCAATCCGATTCGATAAAGCCGGCGGCCCGGAAGTGATGAAATGGGTCGACGTGGAAGTAGGCGAGCCAGGCGCGGGTGAGATTCGCATCAAGCAGAACGCGGTCGGGCTGAACTATATCGACGTGTATTTCCGCACTGGCCTGTACCCATTGCCGCTGCCCGGCGGCCTCGGCATGGAGGCGGCGGGTGAAGTCACCGCGGTCGGCACGGGCGTGAGCGGTTTCAAGGCGGGCGATCGCGTGGCATACGTGGCGCGTCCGCCTGGCGCCTATGCCCAGGAGCGGGTGCTGTCGGCGGCGCAAGTCGTCAAGGTGCCGGACGCGTTGAGCGACGAACAGGCCGCTTCTGTCATGCTGCAAGGGCTGACGGCGCAATATCTGCTGCGCCGCACGTACCCGGTGAAGGCCGGCGACACGATCCTGATCCAGGCCGCGGCCGGCGGCGTTGGGCTGCTGGTGTGCCAATGGGCGAAGGCATTGGGGGCGACAGTGATCGGCACGGTCGGCTCCGACGAGAAAGCCGAGATCGCCAAAGCGCACGGCTGTGACCACGCGATCGTTTATACGCGCGAGAACTTCACCAAGCGCGTGCGTGAGATCACCAATGGCGCGGGTGTGCCGGTGGTGTACGACTCGATCGGTAAGGACACGTTTACCGGCTCGCTCGATTGCCTTGCGCCGCTCGGCCTGTTCGTGAGCTTCGGCAATGCATCGGGACCGTTGCCGCCGATCGATTCGTCGGAATTCGCTGGACGCGGTTCACTATTCTTTACGCGTCCCACGCTCTTCACCTATATCGCCAAACGCAGCGACTACGAGGCAATGTCCTCCGAGCTGTTCGACGTGCTGGTGTCGGGCAAGGTGAAGACGAGCATCAACCAGCGTTATGCGCTGGCGGATGTCGGCCGCGCCCACGCGGATCTCGAAGGCCGCCGTACCACGGGCTCGACGGTTCTGCTGCCGTAACCGTTCATGCCATGACCCCAGGGCGCGGCATCGCGCGGGTGTAAAAACCACAGCGCCATGACGCTCGCCGCAGGCGACATCCGGGTTGGCGCGAAATGCCGCAAGCCCATATCCCGTCGCCATAAGGCCGTTCCGTCCCCGATGGAACGGCCTTTTGCGTTTACGCGATTTTTACACTCCATCTCAAATCTTTGACCTGCCCTTTACGCGGATCGGCATAACGTTGCACCCATCCAAAGTCCGTGAGTGGAGAACAAGATGGATGTGCTGTATGTCGGGGGGCTGGTGCTGTTTTCCGCGCTGACCTTTGCATTGATTGCCGGCTGCGAGAAGTTGATGCAGTTCCGGCGTGGTCAGGGAGCGCGGTCATGAACTGGATTCTCTGGTTGTCGGGCGCGGCTACCGCGCTGTTGTTTGCGTACCTGGTCTATGCGCTGTTGCGCGCGGAGGACATTGAATGAACTCGAACAATGTCCTGCAAGCGGGCCTCTTCATCGTCGTGCTGCTGCTAGCCGCGGTGCCGATGTCCCGCTATCTGAGCAATGTGATGGACGGCACTTCGCGCGTGGTCCGCTTAGGCGGCCCGCTTGAACGCTTGCTGTACCGCATTGCGGGCGTCGATCCGTCGACGGAAATGAGCTGGAAGCACTACGCGATCGCGACGATCGCGTTCAACGTGCTCGGCGTGCTGTTCCTTTACGTGCTGTTGCGCGTGCAAGGCTGGCTGCCGGGCAATCCGCAGCAGTTCGGCCCGATGACGGTAGACGGCGCGTTCAATACCGCGGTCAGCTTCGTGACCAACACGAACTGGCAGGATTACACGCCTGAGCAAACCGTTGGCTACCTGACGCAGATGCTCGGCCTGACCGTGCAGAACTTCTTCTCCGCGGCCACCGGCATTGTGGTGGTGATTGCGCTGATTCGCGGCTTCGCGCGTCATACCGCGCAGACCATCGGCAACTTCTGGGTCGACCTCACGCGGGTGACGCTTTACGTGTTGCTGCCGCTGTCGGTGATCGTCGCCGCGGTTCTGATGGGCCAGGGCGTGATCCAGAACTTCAAGGCGTATGAAGACGTGCCGACGCTGCAAACCACTACGTATGCCGCGCCGAAGCTCGATGCACAAGGCAATCCCGTGAAGGATGCCAAGGGCAATGCAGTGACGGTCGACACACCCGTGAAGACGCAGACCCTCGCGATGGGCCCGGTGGCGTCGCAGGAAGCCATCAAGATGCTCGGCACCAACGGTGGCGGCTTCTTTAACGGCAACTCGGCGCATCCGTACGAAAACCCGACGCCGTTCTCGAACTTCCTGCAGATCTTCTCGATGCTGCTCATCCCCGCGTCGCTCGCGCTGGTGTTCGGCCGGATGATCACGGATCGCAAGCAGGGCGTGGCCGTGCTCGCGGCGATGGCGATCGCCTTCGGCGTGTGCGTGTTCGGCGAGATCAGCGCCGAGCAATCGGGCAATCCGGCGTTGACGGCGTTGCATGTCGATCAATCGGCGAATGCGTTGCAGTCGGGCGGTAATGCGGAAGGCAAGGAAACGCGCTTCGGTATCGCGCAGTCGGGCATCTTCACGGTGGCGACCACGGCGGCTTCGTGCGGCGCGGTGGCCAACACGCACGACTCGCTGACGCCGATCGGCGGCCTCTATCCGATGCTGTTGATACAACTCGGCGAAGTGATCTTCGGCGGCGTGGGTTCCGGTATGTACGGGATGCTCGTGTTCGCGATGCTGGCGGTGTTCGTGGCGGGCCTGATGATCGGCCGCACGCCGGAATACGTCGGCAAGAAGATCGAAGCGTACGAAATGAAGATGGTGTCGATCGTGGTGCTGCTCACGCCGCTGCTGGTGCTGGTGGGTACGTCGATCGCGGTGCTGACCGACGCGGGCAAGGCGGGTATCGCCAACCCCGGCGCGCACGGTTTCTCCGAAATCCTCTACGCGTTCAGTTCGGCTGCGAACAACAACGGTAGTGCGTTTGCCGGTCTGACAGTGAGCACGCCGTTCTACAACTGGCTGACAGCGATCGCGATGTGGTTCGGCCGCTTCGGCACGGTCATCCCGGTGCTGGCGATTGCGGGCTCGCTCGCCGCCAAGAAGCGCATCGGTGTGACCGGCGGCACGCTGCCGACTCATGGCCCGCTGTTCGTCGTGCTGCTGCTCGGCACGGTGCTGCTGGTCGGTGCGCTGACTTATGTGCCTGCGCTCGCGCTCGGTCCTGGTGTCGAACATCTGATCATGATGGGCGCCCATTGAGGCGGCCCGTCGAGATGATCGGAATGATCGGGATGACACAAGCGCGACCAGCGAGTGGCAAGGCGCAAACGGGAAATTCGAGGATTCAATGACTGAACATAATGCAACCAGGTCCATGTTCGACCCGGCGCTGCTGCGCCCGGCGATCGTGGACTCCTTCAAAAAGCTCACGCCGCGCACGCAGTTCCGCAATCCGGTGATGTTCTGCGTGTACGTCGGCAGCATTCTGACGACCATTCTGTGGATCGCCGCGCTTGGCGGCCAGGCCGAGGCGCCCGCGGGTTTCATTCTCGCGGTCACCTTGTGGCTGTGGTTCACGGTGCTGTTCGCGAACTTCGCGGAGGCGCTCGCCGAAGGCCGTTCCAAGGCCCAGGCCGCGTCGCTGCGCAGCGCGAAGAAAGACGTGATGGCCAAGAAGCTCAACGAGCCGCATCCGAAGTCGCCGATCCGTATTCTGACGGCGTCGGATCTGCGTAAAGGCGACGTCGTGCTGGTCGAAACGGGCGACGTGATTCCGGCCGACGGTGAAGTGATCGACGGTGTCGCGTCGGTCGACGAATCGGCGATCACGGGTGAATCCGCACCGGTGATCCGCGAGTCGGGCGGCGACTTTTCGTCGGTGACGGGCGGCACGCGCGTGCTGTCGGACTGGATCGTCGTGCGGGTGACGGCCAATCCGGGCGAAGCCTTCCTCGACCGCATGATCGCGATGGTCGAAGGCGCGAAGCGTCAGAAGACGCCGAACGAAATCGCGCTGACGATTCTGCTGGTCGCGCTGACCATCGTGATGCTGCTGGCTACCGCCACGCTGCTGCCGTTCTCGATGTTCTCCGTCGAAGCTGCAAAAGCGGGCCACGTGGTGACGATTACCGCGCTGGTCGCGCTGCTGGTGTGTCTGATTCCGACCACCATCGGCGGCCTGTTGTCGGCGATCGGTGTGGCTGGTATGAGCCGCATGATGCAGGCGAACGTGATCGCCACTTCAGGCCGTGCTGTTGAAGCCGCCGGCGACGTCGACGTGCTGTTGCTCGACAAGACCGGCACGATCACGCTCGGTAATCGCCAGGCATCGCAGTTCGTGCCGGCGCCCGGCCTGACCGAAGAAGCGCTGGCGGACGCCGCCCAGCTTTCGTCGCTCGCCGACGAAACGCCGGAAGGCCGCAGCATCGTCGTGCTGGCCAAGCAGCGTTTCAACATCCGTCAACGCGATATGGCTTCGCTGCACGCCCAGTTCCTGGCGTTCACGGCGCAAACGCGGATGAGCGGTGTCGATCTGCCGGGCCGTGAAATCCGCAAGGGCGCGGCTGATGCAGTGAAGAACTACGTCGAAGCGAATGGCGGCCGTTTCCCGAACGAAGTCAGCACGGCAGTGGCCGAAGTCGCGCGTCGCGGCAGCACGCCGCTGGTGGTCGCCGAGAAAGGCGAGCAGGGCGCGCGCGTGCTCGGCGTGATCGAACTGAAGGACGTGGTGAAGGGCGGCATCAAGGAGCGCTTTGCCGAACTGCGCAAGATGGGTATCAAGACCATCATGGTGACCGGCGACAACCGGCTGACCGCAGCAGCGATCGCGGCAGAAGCCGGGGTCGACGATTTCCTCGCCGAAGCCACGCCGGAAGCGAAGCTCGCGACGATTCGCGCGCACCAGGCGGAAGGCCGTCTGGTCGCGATGACCGGCGACGGCACCAACGACGCCCCGGCGCTCGCCCAGGCCGACGTCGCGGTGGCGATGAACACCGGCACGCAGGCCGCGAAAGAAGCGGGCAACATGGTCGACCTCGATTCGAATCCGACCAAGCTGATCGAGATCGTCGAGATCGGCAAGCAGATGCTGATGACGCGCGGCTCGCTGACCACGTTCTCGATTGCCAACGACGTCGCCAAGTACTTCGCGATCATCCCGGCGGCTTTTGCCACGACCTATCCGGCACTGAACGCGCTGAACGTGATGCATCTGGCCACGCCGGCCTCCGCGATCATGTCGGCGGTGATTTTCAATGCGCTGATCATCGTGCTGCTGATTCCGCTGGCACTCAAAGGCGTGCGTTATCGCGCGCTGGGCGCGGCGATCCTGCTGCGCCGGAATCTGCTGATCTATGGTTTGGGCGGGATCATCGTGCCGTTCATCGGCATCAAGCTGATCGATATGGTGCTGGCCGCGTTCGGCTGGGTCTGAGAAGCGGCTGTTTAAGAGGAATTACTCATCATGAAAAATCTGTTCCGTCCGTTGATCGTGATTTTCGCGGTACTGACCGCCGTCACCGGGCTCGCTTATCCCGCTGTGATGACCGCGGTCGGTCAGGCGGCCTTCAACGATCAGGCCAACGGCAGCCTGCTCGAGCAGAACGGCAAGGTGGTCGGCTCGAAGCTGATCGGCCAGCAGTTCGATGCGCCGCAATACTTCTGGGGCCGCCTGTCGGCCACCAGCCCGATGCCGTACAACCCGACGGGCTCGGCCGGTTCGAACCTCGGCCCGACCAACCCGGCGCTGCTCGACGAAGTCAAAGGCCGTATCGACGCGTTGAAGGCTGCCGGCACGGATATGTCGAATCCGGTGCCGGTCGATCTGGTGACGTCCTCGGGCAGTGGTCTCGATCCTGAGATCAGCCCGGCGGCCGCCGCTTATCAGATCGAACGCGTCGCCAAGGCGCGCAAGCTCGCCACGAACGACGTGCAGGCCCTGGTCGATCGTTATACGACTGGCCGCCAGTTCGGTATTCTGGGTGAGCCGCGCGTGAATGTGCTGCAACTGAATCTGGCACTGGACGAGATGAAACACGGTTGAACGCTGTCAGGCGTCGCCGGGCGACTCTTAACGGCGCTCGACGTCGACAGGCACCGTGGATGACTGTGGTTCGAGAAGGCGGCGTCCATCTGGTGCCGCCTTCGCCATTTGTTCGCGGCCGTTGTTGCAACGGGCCACCCAGGGCACCCTCATGCATCGCTGCGAACTCGGCGTGGCAGCCATGGTCATTTGCGGGCCGGCCGCCGGCGTGCCACCATGCTGGCACTATCGCTCGCCTTACTATGAAAAACATTGAGCATGAACCGCCCCGATCCTGACGAACTGCTCGACAAGCTGCAACGTGACGAAGAAAAGCGTCAGCGCGGCCGGCTGAAGATTTTCTTCGGCGCGTCGGCCGGCGTCGGCAAGACCTACGCCATGTTGCAGGCCGCGCGGCGCCGTGCCGATGAAGGCGCGGACGTGGTGGTCGGCATCGCCGAAACCCATGGCCGCAGCGAAACCGCTGCGCTGCTCGAAGGCCTCGACGTGCTGCCGCTCGCGCATATCGAGTATCGCGGCCGCAAGCTCGGCGAGTTCGATCTCGACGCCGCGCTCGCGCGCAAGCCGCAACTGATCCTGGTCGACGAACTCGCGCATTCGAACGTGCAGGGCGCGCGGCATCTGAAGCGCTGGCAGGACGTCTACGAACTGCTCGATGCGGGGATCGACGTCTACACCACGGTCAACGTCCAGCACCTCGAAAGCTTGAACGACGTGGTCGGCCAGATCACCGGCATCCGCGTCTGGGAGACGGTGCCCGACCGCGTGTTCGATCGCGCCGACGAAGTCACGCTGGTCGACCTGCCCGCCGAGGAACTGCTCGACCGGATGCGCGACGGCAAGGTGTATTTGCCGCAGCAGGCCGAGCGCGCGGTGCGCAACTTCTTTCGCAAGGGCAATCTGATCGCGCTGCGCGAGCTGGCGTTGCGCCGCACCGCGGACCGGGTCGATGCGCAGATGCGGGAATATCGCGCCGATCGTTCGATCCAGCGGATCTGGCAGGCGCGTGAGCGCTTGCTGGTGTGCGTGGGCCCGGGTCCGGAAGCGCCGATGCTGGTGCGCGCCGCAGCGCGCCTCGCCGCCAGCCTGAAGGCCGACTGGATCGCCGTCTACGTGGAAACGCCCGCGCTGCAGCGCTTGCCCGATGCCCGCCGCGAACGCACGCTGAACGCCTTGAAGCTTGCCGCCGAACTCGGCGCAGAAACCGCGACGCTCGCGGCCACCGATGCGGCCGCCGCACTGATCGGTTACGCGCAGGCTCGCAACGTCTCGAAGCTGGTCGCCGGCGCTTCGGCGCGCACCGGTTTCACGCGCTGGCTGCGCCGGCCGCTCGGCGAGCGCATCGCCGAACGCGCGGGCGATCTCGATCTCACGCTGATTCGCGCGTCGTCGGAACGTGACGGCGGCGAGCATCGGCGCTTACTGAACACCACGGCGAATGCATGGCGCGAGGTGTTGAGCACGGCGCGCGAACGCCGCTCGCCGCCGCGTGCTTACGGTTTCGCGCTGGCGATTTGCGCGGCCATTACGCTGCTGTCGAGCCAGCTGATCGATCATATCGATCTGACCAACCTCGTCATGCTGTACCTGCTCGGCGTGATCTTTACCGCCGTGAAGCTGGGCCGCGGACCGGGTGTCGTACTGTCGTTCATGAGCGTGGCCGCGTTCGATTTCTTCTTCGTGCCGCCGCGCATGTCGCTGTCGGTGTCCGATACGCAGTATCTGCTGACCTTCATCGGCATGCTGCTGACTTCGCTCGTCATCAGCCATCTCACCTCGAGCTTGCGCCGTGAGGCGAGTGTCGCGCGGCGTCGCGAGCAACGCACCGGCGCGATGTACGCCATGGCGCGTGAACTCGCGGCGGCGCTCACCACCGAGCAGATCGTCGGCATCGGCAGCCGGCATGTGAGCGAAGTGTTCGGCGCGCGCGTCGCGGTCCTGTTGCCGGACAGCGCCGATCAGGTGAAGCAGAAGATCGAAGACCCCGACGCGGCCATCACGCTCGACGGCGCACTGCTCGATAGCGACGTGGGCCAATGGGTCTACGATCAGCAGAAGCCTGCCGGGCAAGGCACCGATACGCTGCCGGCCGCCGCGGCGCTGTACTTGCCGTTGAAGGCGCCGATGCGCACGCGCGGCGTGCTCGCGGTCGTGATGCGCGATGAACGCGAGCTGGACGTGCCCGAGCAGCAACGCATGCTCGACGCGTTCGCCGCGCAAATCGCGCTGGCTCTCGAGCGCGTGCACTACGTCGACATCGCGCGCGACGCGCTCGTCAATATGGAATCCGAGCGCTTGCGCAATTCGCTGCTGTCGGCCATCTCGCACGATTTGCGTACACCGTTGACGACGATCGTCGGCTTCTCGTCGATGCTGGCGCAATCGCGCGAGGCGCATGCTGATGCGCAACCCGGCGACGATCTCGTCGAAGCGATTCACGAAGAAGCGCTGCGCATGACCGGCATCGTCACCAATCTGCTCGACATGGCGCGCCTGCAGGCGGGCAGCCTGCAACTGAACCAGCAATGGACGCTGCTCGAAGAAACCGTCGGCGCCGCGCTGCGGGCATGCAGACGCGTGCTGGCGAAACATCCGGTACAGGTGAAGCTGCCCGCGGATTTGCCGCTGTTGCATCTGGACGCCGTGCTGATGGAACGGCTCTTCTCGAACCTGTTCGAGAATGCCGCCAAATACACCGCGCCGGACACGCCTTTGGCGATCAGCGCGCAACGCCTCGACGCGGACGGCAAGTCGTTCGTACGCGTCGCGGTCGACGATAGCGGGCCGGGTCTGCCGGCCGGCATGGAAGCGCGTGTGTTCGAGAAATTCACGCGCGGCGAGAAGGAGTCGGCCAAGCCGGGCATCGGCCTCGGCCTCGCGATCTGCCGCGCGATCGTCGAAGCGCACGGCGGTACAATCGGCGCGCTCAATCGCTTATCCGCGGACGGCCGCGTCGAAGGCGCGCGCTTCTGGTTCACGCTGCCGGTGGAAACGCCGCCCGAAGCACCGGATGCGCTGGAAGACGAAGGCGCCGACACGTTGCCTGACCTTGATTCAACTCTTAACCCGGTTTCCAGGCCTAGCCATGAGTGACCCGAGCATCACTGTCGTTCTGATTGAAGACGAAAAACAGATTCGCCGCTTCGTGCGGACCGCGCTGGAAGGCGAGGGCATCGTCGTGCACGACGCCGAGACCGGCAAGCAGGGTCTTGTCGAAGCCGCGACGCGCAAACCCGATCTAATCATCGTCGATCTCGGGCTGCCCGACACCGACGGTCTCGATGTGATTCGTGAGCTGCGTGGCTGGAGCGAGCTGCCGGTGATCGTGCTGTCGGCGCGCACCCAGGAAACCGAGAAAGTCGCGGCGCTCGATGCCGGCGCGGACGATTACCTCACCAAGCCATTCGGTGTGTCCGAACTGCTGGCGCGCATCCGCGCGCATATGCGGCGGCGCAATCAGGGCGGCGCGAATGAATCGCCGGTGGTGCGCTTCGGCGCGGTGACGGTGGATCTGGCCTTGCGTCAGGTGAGCCGCGACAGCGTGGCCGTCCATCTGACGCCGATCGAATATCGCCTGCTCGCGACGCTGGTACGTCACGCCGGCCGTGTGCTGACGCATCGGCAATTGCTGCGCGAGGTGTGGGGGCCGTCGCATGTCGAGAGCCATCACTATCTGCGTATCTACATGGCGCATCTGCGCGGGAAACTGGAGCGCGATCCGGCGCAGCCGGAGCATATCGTGACGGAAACCGGTGTGGGCTACCGGCTGGTGGGCGCGGTTTAACCTTGCCGAGGCGCACGGCGGGTTTTGCCAGCGTCTCGTGCCAGTTCGGTTGCGAAATGCGCATTCGTTGCGAAATGTCCACTCGCTTGCGAAAGGTCCGCTGAGCCATGCGGCTGCTCGCCGCACCGAAGCGGTGCGCTATTTTGATATAATTACGGTCCGTAAGGACGACCTTACGCATCCGCTACGAACGGGGACGGCCCCATCTGACCATGGAGCTGTCTGATGTCCTGGTTTCTTCTGTTGATTGCCGGTTTGCTCGAAGTCGCGTGGGCAGCCGGTCTCAAAACCTCCGAAGGTTTCACCCGCCTCTGGCCCTCCGTATTCACGGTGGTAACCGCGCTCGGCAGCTTTGTCCTGCTTGCCATGGCGATGCGCCAGTTGCCGCTCGGTACGGCCTATGCCGTATGGACCGGGATCGGTGCGGTCGGCGCGTTCATCTTCGGCATCGTCATGATGGGGGAGGCCCTGACGGTCGCGCGGGTGGCGAGCGCGGCGCTGATCGTGATCGGATTGATCGGGTTGAAGCTGTCCTCCGGGCATTGAGTCCTTGATATCCAACCGGCAGAGCGAGGCGCGAGCGTGCTCGCGCCGCGCGCAGACTCGGCACCGACCGGACGCGGACCGCGCGCCAACCAGACGCCAACCAGACGCCAACCAGACGCCAACCAGACGCCAACCAGACGCCAACCAGACGCCAACCAGACGCCAATTGAGCCGCAGCCAGACGCCATTCGAGCCCGCCATTTGTTCGCGGCTCTGCGTTCTGCGAATTAACGTGGCTATAATGAGATTGAATCCAACCTGAAATTGCCCGCGGCCCATTTGGCGCGGCCGGCTTGGCGCGGGTCTGACGTCTTCGGTGCGGCGGTTCCCTTTCCTTTGCCCGTCGAAGCGCCCGGCACGCACAGCGCGCCTGGAGGCGGCCATGCTTGAATCACTTTCGCTTGCTGCGGGCCTGTCATGGGGCAGCGGCCTGCGCCTCTATCTGACAGTCCTGCTGGCCGGCGTGTTCGCGCGTCTGGGCCTCGTCCATCTACCCGATACGCTGTCCGCCCTGTCCTCGCCGTGGGTTATCGGTGTGGCCGGCGTGCTGACGATCACGGAATTTCTCGCCGACAAAATCCCCGCGTTCGATTCGTTATGGGACGCGATCCATACCTTCATCCGCATTCCGGCCGGCGCCATGCTGGCGGCCGGCGCACTCGGCCATGCCGATCCTGCGCTGCTGACGGTCGCGGCGCTCGCCGGCGGCACGCTGGCAGGCACCGCGCATCTGGCGAAAGCGGGCACGCGCGCGCTGATCAATCTGTCGCCGGAACCGGTCTCGAATGTCGTGACCTCGACCGCTGAAGACGGTCTCGTATTTGGCGGCATGCTGCTAGCGCTGTTCGTGCCGCTCCTGTTTCTGGTGTTGATGGTGGGCTTCCTGATGCTGGCGAGCTGGGCGTTGCCGCGGCTGTGGCGTGGGGTACAGGGCGGTTTTCGCGGGATGGCGACACACATGGTGTCGCGCTTTGCCAGGAGCAGGCACGATTGAGCGATACGGTAAGAGATTCGACGGCGCGCGCTGATGCAAAGCCGACGCGCCGGCTGGGCGGCATGGACGTGCTGCGCCAGGCCATTCGCATGACGGCACGCGACTGGCGCGCCGGCGAACTGACGATGCTGCTGTTGGCGCTGGTGCTGGCCGTCGCGGCTTTGTCGAGTGTCGGCTTTCTGGCCGACCGTTTGCACCAGGGGCTCGAGCGTGATGCGCGGCGCATGATCGCCGCCGATTTCATTGTCCGCGCCGATCATCCGGTCGATCCGCAGTTCGCACAGCAAGCGAAAGCGCTCGGTCTGAATACCGCCAGTACGGCGATCTTCCCTAGCATGATCAACACGACCGGCGCGCAGCCGGTGTCGCGACTCGCCGCCATCAAGGCGGTGTCGCCGGGTTATCCGTTGCGCGGCGCGTTGCGGATTGCCGCGGCGCCGGGCGCGGCGGACCACGAAACCCAGTCGATTCCGGCGCCGGGTACGGTGTGGGTCGATCAGGCATTGCTCGACGCCTTGAAGCTGCATGTCGGCGATGCGGTGAAGGTCGGTACCCGGAGCTTCTCGATTGGCGCGATCATCACCCGCGAACTCGACCGTGGCTTCTCGTTCGTCAATTTTTCACCGCGTTTGATGCTGCGTGCCGACGAGGTCCAGTCGACCGGCCTCATCGCCTTCGGCAGCCGCGTGACGTACCGGTTGCTGGTGGCGGGCACGGATGCATCCGTGGCGCGCTTCGCCCAATTCGCGCATGACAGAGTGGACGGCGGCAAGATGCGCGGCGTCGCGCTCGAATCGTTGCAGGACGGTCAGCCGCAAGTGCGTCAGACGCTCGATCGGGCGAGCCACTTCCTCACGCTGGTCTCGTTGCTCACCGCGTTGCTCGCGGCGGTCGCGATCGCGATGGCCGCGCATCGGTATATGCGCCGGCATCTGGATGGCTGCGCGGCGATGCGTTGCCTCGGTGTCAGTCAGAGGACGCTGCGCGCGCTATTCACGCTGGAATTCGTCGCGCTGGGTTTGATCGGCGGCGCGCTCGGCGTGGCGCTCGGTTACCTGGGGCACATGGCGTTGCTGACGTGGCTCGGCAGTCTGATCGACGTCGCGTTGCCGTACCCAACAGTGTGGCCGGCGCTCGAAGGGATCGCCGCCGGCCTCGTCCTGTTGCTCGGCTTCGCATTGCCGCCGCTGTTGCCGCTGACTCGCGTACCGCCGGTGCGTGTGCTGCGTCGCGAATGGGGTGAAGCGGGGCGCACCGCCTGGGCCGCCTACGCGCTTGGCATCGTGCTGTTCGCCGCGCTGCTGATCGTCGCGGCGGGCGAGTTGAAACTCGGCGGCATTGTCGCGGGCGGCTTCGCCGGCGGACTGCTGGTGTTCGCGTGCATCGCGCGGGTTGCGCTGTGGGGCGCGTCGCGGCTCGTGCGCAGCGAGCGCGTGAACGCGGGCATCGGCTGGCGCTATGCGTTGGCGTCGCTGGAGCGGCGCAGCGGCGCAAGCGCGTTGCAGATCACCGCGCTCGGCATCGGCCTGATGTGCCTGTTGCTCATCGCGATGACGCGTAACGACCTCGTGGCGGGCTGGCGCAAATCGACGCCGCCCGACGCGCCGAACGAATTCATCATCGACATCCAGCCCGACCAGCGCGACGCCGTCACGCAGTATCTAGGCACGCATGGCGTGCCCGGCACGGTGCTCTCACCGATGGTGCGCGGCCGTCTGATCGCCATCAACGGCAAGCCGGTCAATCCGGATTCGTTCAAGGGCGAAGATGCGAGGCGCCTCGTCGACCGCGAATTCAATCTTTCGTATACGACAGAGCTGCCCGACGACAACCGTCTGTCTGCCGGCACGTGGTACGGCGACACGAAGACGCCGCAGATTTCGATCGAGCAGGGGCTCGCGAAGCTGATCAATGTGAAGCCCGGCGACACGCTGCGCTTCGACGTGACGGGTTTGCAGATCGACGCGCCGGTGACCAGTGTGCGCAAGCTCGACTGGGGCTCGTTCAAGGTTAACTTTTTCGTGCTGATGCCGCCGGTCGCGTTGCAGGATTTCCCGGCGACGTTCATCACCAGTTTCCATTTGCCGCCCGACAAACAATCGACCATCGACGGGCTGATCGCTGCCTATCCGAACCTCACGGCGATCGACACCGCGCCGATTCTCGCGCAGGTACAGCGCGTGTTGCAGCAGGTGATCGGCGCGGTGCAGTTCCTGTTCGCGTTCACGCTGGCGGCCGGCGTGCTGGTGCTCTACGCCGCGCTCGCCGGCACGCGTGACGAGCGCATGCGAGAATCCGCGCTGTTGCGCGCGCTGGGGGCCTCGCATCGCCAGGTGCGCGCGGTGCAAGTCGCCGAGTTCGTGTCGGTGGGCGCGCTGGCGGGTTTGATGGCGGCGCTCGGCGCGCAGGTGATCGGCTGGTTGCTGGCGACGCGCGTGTTCGAGTTTTATCTGACGTTCGATCCGTGGTTGCTGCCCGCGGGGATCGCGGCCGGCATCGCCTGCGCGGGCGTGGGCGGCTGGCTCAGCTTGCGGCATGTGCTGGCGCGGCCCGCGTTGCAATCGCTGCGCGACGCGTGAATTTTCTTTTCTGTTTTTGTGATTGGGTATGAGCGATCTTAACGACGAAGTGTCCACGGCACAGCCGACGGCCTTCGAACTGGTGGGCGGCGAAACGCGTGTACGCGAGCTGATCGACCGGTTTTACGACCTGATGGATCTCGAGCCGGAATTCGCCGGGATTCGGGCCTTGCATCCGGAGTCGCTCGACGGCTCGCGCGATAAGTTTTTCTGGTTCCTGTGCGGTTGGATGGGTGGCCCCGATCACTACATCAGCCGCTTCGGTCATCCGAGATTGAGGGCGCGGCATATGCCGTTTCCGATCGCTTCCAGCGAGCGCGATCAGTGGCTGCGTTGCATGGCGTGGGCGATGGAAGACGTGGGGCTTTCCGAGCCGTTGAGGGAACGCTTGCTGGCGTCGTTCTTCGAGACCGCGGACTGGATGCGCAACCGCAATGGTTGATGGGGGAGCGGGGCTGCGAGCAGAGGCGCGCGCAGTACTCGACTGCTGGTTCGGCGCGCCGGATTCGCCTACCTTCGGGCAGGAGCGGAAGTGCTGGTTCTCCCGCGACAAAGCCTTCGATGCGATGCTGCGGGAACGCTTTGGCGCACTCATCGACTCGGCCCGCGAAGGGGCGCTCGACAGCTGGACGCAAAGGCCGCTCGGCGCGTTGGCGCTGGTCATCGTGCTGGATCAGTTTTCCCGCAATTGCCACCGCGGTACGCCGCGCGCTTTCGCTACCGATCATCAAGCGTTGCGCGTCGCCCAGCAGATGATCGCAAGCGGCGCCGATCTTTTGTTGCCGGGCGCGCATCATCGCGCGTTCGCGTATTTGCCGTTCGAACATGACGAAACGCTCGCGAGTCAGCAGGAATCGCTGCGCCTGTTCACGCAGCTGAAGGCCGAGCCGGGCGGTGCGTCTTACTACTCGTCCGCGGTCAGGCACGCCAGAATCATCGAGCGTTTCGGACGCTTTCCGCATCGCAATGCAACGCTTGGGCGTCAGTCGACAGCTGAAGAAGCGGCGTTTCTGAAAGAACCTGGTTCGTCGTTCTAGGCGACCGCTCAGCGTCCGCCGCTGACGTCGAGCAGCGCGCCCGTCACATACGAGGCGGCGTCGCTCAGCAACCAGACGATCGACTCGGCGACTTCGTCGGCGCTGCCCGGGCGGCCCAGCGGTGTGGAGGCGCCGAGTTGGGCGGCGCGCTCCGGCTTGCCGCCGCTGGCGTGGATCTCGGTATCGATCAGGCCGGGACGCACCGCGTTCACGCGCACCCCCTGCGGGCCGAGTTCCTTGGCGAGGCCGATGGTCAGGGTGTCGACGGCGCCTTTCGAGCCGGCGTAGTCGACGTATTCGTTCGGCGAACCCAGACGCGCCGCCGCCGATGAGAGGTTCACGATCACGCCACCCGCGCCGCCACGGCTGGTCGACATCCGGCGTGCGGCTTCGCGTGCGCACAGATATGCGCCGAGCACGTTGACGTCGAACATGCGCTTCAGACGCGCGAGGTCCATATCCGCGAGCTGGCTCGACGGCGCGACGATCCCGGCATTGTTGACGAGCGCGTCGAGCTGGCCGAACTTTTGCTGGAGGGCGTCGAACATCGCGATCACATCGGCTTCGCTGGCGACGTCGCCGGCAATCGGCAACGCGTGGCCGCCCGCGCGCTCCACTTCCGCCACGGTTTCCTGCGCGGCCGCGAGATTGCGCGCGTAATTCACGCCGACCGACCAGCCGCGTGCGCCGAGCAAACGTGCGGTCGCGCGGCCAATGCCGCGGCTGCCGCCGGTGATCAGAACGGTTTTCGTCATTGCAATCTCATCATTCGGGTGAGGGCCCATGCGCGTGCGGCCGGGGTTCATTCAGAGGCTCGAACAAGCAATCGATCCAGCAATCGAACAGGCACTCAGACAAGCGCGGCAGACGACAATCAAACAGCGTCGCGCTTGATCGCCCATTTGTCGTTGGCAGGCGGCTGATAGCGTTGCAACTTGTCGATCAGCGCGACGGGATCGGCTTCCATCTGCAGGATGTCGAAGTAAGTCTGCCGCATGAAGCCTTCGTCTACCGTGTGCTTGAGCAGCGCGATCAGCGGATCGTAAAAGCCGTCGATATTCAGTACGGCCACCGGCTTCTGGTGATAGCCGAGTTGCGCCCACGTATAGACCTCGAACAGCTCTTCGAGCGTGCCCACGCCGCCTGGCATCGCGACGAACGCGTCGGAAAGGTCGGCCATCATCTTCTTGCGATGATGCATGTCGGGCACCACGTGCAACTCGGTCAGCCCGTTATGGCCGACTTCCTTGTTGACCAGCAATTCGGGAATCACGCCGATTGCGCGGCCGCCTTCGGCCATCACCGTATCGGCGATCACGCCCATCAGACCGACCTTGCCGCCGCCATAGACGAGCGCGAGATCGGCCTTTACCAGCGCGCGGCCGAAGGCGCGCGCGGCTTCGGCGTACAACGGTTTGGCTCCGTCGGAGGAGCCGCAATACACACACACCGACTTCATGCTCAAGTGTCCTTCGGTTCGTTACGGGGCACGGCGCCTTCTTTCGGCGGCAGGTAGTCGTAGAACTCGCGTTTGGGCAGCTTGCCCGAAACGAGGTCGTCGAAAATCTGCCGCGAGCGGCCGCGCAGATAAGGCGCCATCAGCGAGACGATCTGCACGCTCACCTGATGCAGTTCAGCGCGAATGGTTTCCTGCTCGTTGTACTTGCGCGGGTTCATCACGAACTGATACGACAGCCAGTACGTCGCGATTACGCCGATGTTGGTGGCGATCACGTGCAGTTCTTCGGGCGTGGCGACCATTTCGCCGTCCGCCACCAGTTGCTCGCAGAACTGGCTCGCAAAGCGCACCTTGTGGCTGATGATCTGCTTGAAGTGCGTTTCCAGCGTGCGGTTGCGCGCCAGCAGATCGTTCAGGTCACGATACAGAAAACGATAGCGCCAGGTGAAATCGACCATGTACTGCAGGTACGACCACATCTCGTCGATGGTCGCGCGGTGATCGTCGGGAAAGCGCAGACGCTTTTCGATCTCCTGCTCGAACTGGCTGAAGATGCTGTTGATGATGTCGTCTTTGTTGCGGAAGTGGTAGTACAGGTTGCCTGGACTGATTTCCATTTCCTCGGCGATCGTCGTGGTCGTGACGTTCGGTTCGCCGATCTCGTTGAACAGCTTCAACGACAGTTCGAGGATCCGTTCGCGGGTGCGGCGGGGAGGTTTGGCTTCCATGTAGTCCGGCCCTGGTTACGCCGGGCTTGCGTGCTCCACCCGGACGCGGTTGGTATCGGTCGATTATAAACCGACCGTTCTTATACCAAACGAATACTCAGGGTTTTCATTGCTGAGAGCGCGATGGAACGGCGCGGCCTCCGCTTCATGGCCGCGCTCTATGGCCACGCTTCATAGCCCGCCTCATAGCCACGCTTTGACCCAACCCACGACGAGCGGCCCAACAATCAGCCCCCACGTCATCAGGCACATACCGAGCGCGACCATGACCGCCGCGCTGCCGAGATCCTTGGCGCGGCGCGACAACTCATGGCGTTCGAGCGAAATCCGGTCGATGGCCGCTTCGACGCTCGAATTCAGCAACTCGACGATCAGCACCAGCAGCACCGAGCCGATCAGCAGCACGCGCGACACCGGATCGACCGGCACCAGCACGCCACAGGGAATCAGGATCGCGGCGAGCGTGAGTTCCTGGCGGAACGCGCTTTCCTCGCGAATCGCCACCTGAAAACCGGCCAGCGAATTTTTCATCGCGTGCCATGCGCGGGTCAGGCCGCGATTGCCCTTGTACGGATTGAAAGGGAGCGGGGCGAGCGGATCGTCGGGGCTGAGCGGTTCGTGGTGCAGATCGCTGTCGGCGCGCTCGAAGCGCGCGCCGTTCATGCCACGCAAACCATTCGCGTGATTGGCATGATTTGGCGCGCCGTGCCCGCTATCGTGCTCAGCTACGTGCTCAGCTACGTGCTCAGCTACGTGCTCGGTGACGTGCTCACGCACGTCGTCGAACGGTTCGATGCTGGCGCTGTCCGTGCCGGCATCGACGGCGCGCAACGCGCCGTTCGACGCGCGTGCCGCGGTGGAGTTTCGGGTTCGCATAAGCAGCTTGGCGCGTCGCCTCACGCGGCGGCGCTTTCCTCACTGTACGAGGCGCGCGGCAGCGGCTTCAGATGCGCCGCGAACTGCTCGGACGCCGCCGTCCACGAGAAACGTTCGGCCCACGCGCGCGCATGGTTGCGATCGATCTTGAGCGCTTCGAGGCAGGCTTCGCGCAAGTCTTCGTGCATGGCGCCCGCGCCGCCGTCGCCGAGCACGTCGATTGGGCCGGTTACCGGATACGCCGCGACCGGCGTGCCGCAGGCCAGCGCTTCGAGCAGCACGAGCCCGAAGGTATCGGTGCGGCTCGGGAACACGAAGACATCGGCGGCGGCGTAGACCTTCGCCAGTTCGGCTTGCGTCAGCACGCCCAGGTAATTCGCTTGCGGATAGCGTGACTTCAGTTCGGCCAATGCGGGGCCTTCGCCGGCAACCCACTTCGAGCCGGGCAGGTCGAGCTTCAGAAATGCCTCGACGTTTTTCTCGACGGCCACACGTCCCACGTACAGAAAGATCGGCCGCGCGGTGTTGAGGACCTTCGAGTCCATCTGGTGAAAGATGTCGAGGTCGACGCCGCGGGTCCACAGCACCACGTTGGTGAAGCCGAATTTTTCGAGGTCGGTCTTGACCACCGGCGTGGGCGCCATCACCGCCAGCGACGCCTTGTGGAACCAGTGCAAAAACTTGTAGGTGATTGCGAGCGGAATGCCGAAACGCGCCTGCACGTATTCGGGAAAGCGCGTGTGATAGGCCGTCGTGAACGGCAGCTTGTGCTGGATCGCGTAGGCGCGCGCGGCCATGCCGAGCGGGCCTTCGGTTGCGATGTGCAGCGCGTCGGGCGCGAATTCGTCAATCCGCTGGCACAGCTTGCGGCGCGGCAGCAGCGACAGGCGAATCTCCGGATAGGTCGGGCACGGAATCGTCTTGAATTCGAGCGGCGTCAGCAAGTCGACGCGGTGGCCGAGCGCGGTGAGCTCGCGCGTGGTGTTTTTCAGCGTGCGCACGACGCCATTGACCTGCGGTTCCCATGCGTCGGTGACGATCATGATCTTCATCGGTTTCGGCCCAATAGAAGTGGAGAGGGACTACGCGGTCGCCCGGGCCTTTTGCACGCCGACTTCCGGTGCGCGCATCACGGTCCAGTAGATCACCTTGAGTTCGCCTTCGTACGTCTCGACGAGTGCCGACAGACTTTCGACCCAATCGCCGTCATTGCAATACAGCACGCCGTCGATGTCGCGGATCTCGGCTTTGTGAATGTGTCCGCAGACCACGCCGTCGCAGCCGCGGCGGCGCGCTTCGTCAGTCATCACGCGTTCGAACGAGGAGATGAAATTCACCGCGTTCTTCACCTGATGCTTCAGGTATTGCGACAGCGACCAGTACGGGAAGCCGAGGCGGCTGCGGATCCGGTTGAACCAGCGGTTCAGGATCAGGATCATCGTGTAGAGCGTGTCGCCCAGATAGGCGAGCCACTTGGCATGCTGGATCACGCCATCGAACAGATCGCCATGCACGATCCACAGGCGCTTGCCGGCGAGCGTCGTGTGGAAGGCTTCGCCGCGCACGTGGATGTCGCCGAACGCGAGGTCGCAGAACTGGCGCGCGGCTTCGTCGTGATTGCCCGGAACGTAGATGACCTGAGTGCCTTTGCGCGCTTTGCGCAGCACCTTCTGCACGACGTCGTTGTGCGCTTGCGGCCAGTACCAGCCTTTTTTCAACTGCCAGCCGTCGATGATGTCGCCGACGAGGTACAGATATTCCGACTCGTTGTGCCGCAGAAAGTCGAGCAGATAGGGCGCCTGACAGCCGCTCGAGCCGAGATGGATGTCGGAGAGCCAGATCGTGCGATAGCGGTGGGGTTCGGCGTACTCGTCGTCGTGATGACCGGCGTGCGCGTCGAGCGGCAGTGACGGTACGGACAACGGCAATCCGTGACCAGGGTTGGGTTCCGGGCGGAACGCGACAGGGTCGACGCTCGGGCCGGTCTGGCGGAACAGGGAAGTCGCGGACGTTTTGGGGTCCATGGCTCACGCGTCGAGTTGCAGTGCCCGTATTGCGCCAGCCGCGCGTGACCGTGCCGTGACAGTCACGAGAAGTTCTTATTACTGTGACGGGAGAGGGGCGCCGCGTTGGGAATTGCCGGGTGCCCGCTATGTCAGCGTACGACGCTCACCACGCGTGTACCCGCAAGCCGGTCATGCAGGAATTGACGCTGCGAATCGAAGCGGCCGGTAGCGGCCCACAGCACGCACCAGATCGCGGCGACCACCAGCGTTTGCGGTACGGCGAGGCCGAGCAACGGATGCAGCGCGAGCGGCGGCAAAAACCACAGCCAGGCGAGCACGTAACGAACGATCGCGCGGCCCGTCGTCAGCGGGGCGCCGTCAGCGGCGACGACGCGCAGGCGCCAGGTTTTCATCGGCAGCGTTTGACCGCTGTGAGTCCAGAACCAGACGAAATACAGACCGACCACCAGACCGATCCACGCCGCGAGCAGGTTATGGTGAGTGAGGCCATTGCGCTGCTGCGTCAACGTGCTGAACAGATAACCGGCGATGAACACGACGCCGAACAGGATCACGGCTTCGTAGAGCAGCGCCGCGAGGCGCCGGCGAACGGTGGGTGCGGAGCCGGATGAATCGGCGGGCGCGGTCGAGGTGACTAGCGGCTGGGACACAGTCGAGCCCGGCTCAGGAGCCGTTGAAGATCGACGGCGCCTCGGCCGGCGACACCGGTATCGGCGTGGCGGGCACGAAACTGCCTGCGGCAGGAATCGCCGGCGTGGAGGCCGGGCTCGGCAATGGAACGGCAGCCGGGGCGCTCACCGCCGCGGCACCGCTCGCGCCGTGCTCCCGCGCAGTGACCAGGCGGTCCAGGCCCTTGATCTCCGACTTGCCGGACGGCGGCGCGCTGACGACGCTCGGGCGCCGCTTGCGCTCGCTCGCGGCGAGCCGCTCCTTCTGTTCCTCGGGCAATTGCTGATAGGCCTTCCACGCGTTCTGGCGGGTTTCGCGCGGCAACTCCTTCGACACCTGATAATTTTCGCGCGCAACCCGCCGCTGATCCGGTGTCATACGCACCCATTCAGTCATTCGGTCATGCAGGCGTTTTTGCGCGTCGGGCGACAACTTCGGATAACGCGACGCGATCTTGATCCAATTTCGCTTGCGTTCGTCGCTGAAGGAGTCCCATTGGCTGGCGAACGGCGCGAGCGCGACATGCTCGGCCGCGCTCAGGCGCGCCCATGCCAACGGGCTATTGCTGGTGGGCAGACTCGGCAGTTCGACGGCGAGCGTGGGCGCCGGCGCCTTGGCGGTCGCATTGCCGCTTGCGGCAGGCGTGCTGGCGGGCGACGGGCTCGGATAAAAGCGCGGATACGTCGCAGCAAACGACACCAGGGCCGCGATCGCACATCCGAAAACAACGGCCAAGCCGCGCTTGTAACTCACCCGAAGAATCTCCCGCTCAGTGGGCGCGTGATAGGTACGCGTTGAAACCGTGGTCGAGATAGGCATTGAGCGGCAAGTCGTCGCTTAGCATGGCTGCATCGATATCGGCGAGTTCGGCGATGCGTTGCTGGTCTTCCCAGTAAGCGATGCCCACGAGGCTGACCAGCAGCGCGACGAGCGGCCACGCGAGCGCAAAGCGGCGCAGCGGCGAACGGCGGCGCTGCGGCAGGTCGACTTGTGGCATACCGGCCGGCATGCCGGCACCGGCGAATGCGGGCACGAACACCGGCGCGCTCACGGGTTCGGGCTTCTTGCGGGCGAGCGCGGCACGGCGGGCCGCGGCGAGCCGGTCGACGGTGGCGGCCGGAATGCTGGCGGCGGTTTCGTCGAGCGCGCGGCGCACCTGGCGGGCGAACTCGAGTTCTTTGGTTTCTGGGGAGCTCATAGCGTGATTCCTTTAGCCTTGAGCGCTTGCGCCAGCGTGTGGGTGGCCCGCGAGCAGTGCGTTTTCACGCTACCCTCGGAACAGCCCATTGCGGCGGCAGTCTCGGCGACATCCATATCTTCCCAATAACGCATGAGAAACGCCTCCCGTTGACGTGCCGGTAATTTTTGGATCTCGTTGTCGATTAACTGTAAGACCTGTTCGCGTTCGAGTTTCTGTTCGTTGCTTTCCGAGCCCGCTGAACCTTGCTGCGCCTCGAATGTTTCGAGTGGGTCGAATTCGTCGTCGTCGGCGTTGCCGAGCGAGGAAAACAGACTAACCCAAGTATTGCGCACTTTCGCACGACGGAAATAGTCGTGCATCGCATTCTGGAGAATACGCTGAAACAGAAGCGGAAGTTCGGCCGGCGGACGGTCGCCGTATTTTTCGGCGAGCTTGATCATCGCGTCCTGCACGATATCGAGCGAGGCGTCGTCGTCCCGCACGGCGTAGACCGTCTGCTTGAATGCGCGCCTTTCGACGCCCGCCAGAAAATCGGCGAGTTCCTTGTCTGATGCCATCCGTTTGGGGGTCGGCGCAGCGTGCGTGCGCGTAATCGGTCGAAAAATGTCGTAAAACTCGCGGATGCTAACAAACTTTTGCGCTGCCGGGGCGAAACGCGCCTCACCTTGCATCTCAATAACAAGGTTTCGGTCACTTTCGGCGAATTGTGAGATTGCAAGCCGGCCGCTCAGGCAATATTTGCTTGACCGCGCGGCCTTCTGAAGATATCGTCGCTGGTTCGCAACATAAGTGACTTGTCTCAATTGAGGTGTGGCCCAAGAAGCTCACCTGTCAACTGGACGCGCCGCTTGAACCCGAGCCACAAGCCCGGCAGAGAGCACCCGATCAATTTTTTGCCGAAAATTCGAAAGGTGAATAAATGAATATGCCCAGCGCGGAATTCTCCACGTCGGATACGACCCCCCATCCCGAAGCTGAATCTATCGGCGCCACCGTGCTCATGCGCGCTTTGGCCGACGAAGACGTCGAGTTTGTGTGGGGCTATCCCGGCGGCTCGGTACTCTACATTTACGACGAGCTGTACAAGCAGGACAAATTCCAGCACATCCTCGTGCGCCACGAACAAGCCGCAGTCCACGCCGCCGACGCCTACGCGCGTTCAACCGGCAAAGTGGGTGTGTGCCTCGTGACTTCCGGCCCCGGCGTCACCAATGCGGTGACCGGTATCGCCACCGCCTACATGGATTCGATTCCGTTGGTGGTGATCAGCGGCCAGGTGCCGACTGCCGCGATCGGCCAGGATGCGTTCCAGGAGTGCGATACGGTCGGCATCACGCGTCCCTGCGTGAAGCACAACTTCCTCGTGAAGGACGTGCGCGACCTCGCCGCTACCGTCAAGAAAGCGTTCTACATTGCCCGTACCGGCCGTCCCGGCCCGGTGCTGATCGACATTCCGAAAGATGTGTCGAAAACACCTTGCCAGTACGAACCGCTCAAGAGTGTCTCGCTGCGCTCGTACAACCCGGTCACGAAGGGTCACTCCGGCCAGATCCGCAAGGCGGTTGCCTTGCTGCTGTCAGCCAGTCGCCCGTATATCTACACCGGCGGCGGCATCATCCTCGCGGATGCATCGCGTGAGTTGAACCAGTTCGCCGACCTGCTCGGCTACCCGATCACCAATACGTTGATGGGGCTGGGCGGTTACCGCGCGAGCGACAAGAAATTCCTCGGCATGCTCGGCATGCACGGCACGTACGAAGCCAACATGGCGATGCAGCACTGCGACGTGCTGATCGCGATCGGCGCGCGCTTCGACGACCGTGTGATCGGCGACCCGGCACACTTCGCGTCGCGTCCGCGCAAGATCATCCATATCGACATCGATCCTTCTTCCATCTCCAAGCGCGTCAAGGTCGACATTCCGATCGTCGGCGACGTGAAGGAAGTGCTGAAGGAGCTGATCGAGCAGCTGCAAACGGCCGAGCATGGCCCGGACACCGCGGCGCTGGCCGACTGGTGGAAGGACATCGAAGCCTGGCGCGCCAAAGACTGCCTGAAGTTCGACCGCAAGAGCGACATCATCAAGCCGCAGTACGTG
Source organism: Paraburkholderia fungorum (assembly GCF_046027605.1). Taxonomy (GTDB): domain Bacteria; phylum Pseudomonadota; class Gammaproteobacteria; order Burkholderiales; family Burkholderiaceae; genus Paraburkholderia; species Paraburkholderia fungorum_F. The sequence goes on along the minus strand of NZ_JAQQEF010000005.1, from coordinate 54,513 downwards.
GTGGAAAAGGCGTGGGAACTGACCGACGGCAATGCCTTCGTGTGTTCCGACGTCGGTCAGCACCAGATGTGGGCTGCGCAGTTCTATCGCTTCAACAAGCCGCGCCGCTGGATCAATTCCGGTGGCCTCGGCACGATGGGCTTCGGCCTGCCGGCGGCGATGGGCGTGAAGATGGCGCACCCGGACGACGACGTGCTCTGTATCACGGGCGAAGGCTCGATCCAGATGTGCATCCAGGAGCTCTCCACCTGCAAGCAGTACGAGACTCCGGTGAAGATCATTTCGCTGAACAACCGCTATCTGGGCATGGTGCGCCAGTGGCAGCAGATCGAATACAGCAAGCGCTATTCGCATTCGTACATGGATGCGTTGCCCGATTTCGTGAAGCTCGCCGAAGCGTACGGCCACGTGGGCATGCGTATCGAACGCACGGCAGATGTGGAACCGGCGCTGAAGGAAGCGCTGCGCCTGAAAGATCGCACGGTGTTTCTCGACTTCCAGACCGATCCGACCGAAAACGTCTGGCCGATGGTTCAGGCCGGCAAGGGCATCACTGAGATGCTCATGGGTTCGGAAGATCTATAACGACGGTTTCTGACGCCGGCTTCGTCATGCACGCCTTCAAAAAGGGCGAGGGCGGATGAAGCGGCGCGAACCTGCTCGCATACATCGACAAAACATCTGGAAGAAGCGAAACATGAGACACATTATTTCTGTCCTGCTGGAAAACGAACCGGGCGCGTTATCACGCGTGGTTGGTCTGTTCTCGGCACGCGGCTACAACATTGAAACCTTGACGGTGGCTCCGACCGAAGACCGTTCGCTGTCGCGCATGACCATCGTCTCCATTGGCTCGGACGACGTGATCGAACAGATCACGAAGCATCTGAACCGCCTGATCGAGGTGGTGAAAGTGGTCGACCTTACCGAGGGCGCCCACATCGAGCGCGAGCTGATGTTGATCAAGGTGAGGGCAGTCGGCAAGGAACGTGAGGAGATGAAGCGGATGTCGGATATTTTCCGCGGCCGCATCATCGACGTCACCGAAAAGACCTACACGATCGAACTGACGGGCGCGAGCGAGAAGCTCGATGCCTTCATCGAAGGGATCGACTCGACTGCGATTCTCGAAACCGTCCGTACGGGCGGTTCCGGTATCGGCCGCGGCGAGCGCATTCTGAAGGTTTGACGCGCGAGCCGGGTTGCGGTGGGTTATGTGGTTACCCGCCGTCTCGATCGAAGCCGGGCAGTGCGTGCGCTTGCACCTGCGCCAGTCCGGTCAGCAACACAACATTCGCAGTATTTGTATTTCACCGATTTCACCGAATTTAGCCAAGGAACCGACATGAAAGTTTTCTACGACAAGGACGCCGACCTCTCCCTCATCAAGGGCAAGCAAGTCACCATCATCGGCTATGGCTCGCAAGGCCATGCTCACGCGCTGAACCTGAAGGAAAGCGGCGTGAACATCACGGTCGGTCTGCGCAAGGGCGGCGCATCGTGGAGCAAGGCTGAGAACGCCGGCCTGCAAGTCAAGGAAGTCGCGGAAGCCGTCAAGGGCGCAGATGTGGTCATGATGCTGCTGCCGGACGAGCAGATCGCCGAAGTCTATGCCAAGGAAGTGCATGGCAACGCCAAGCAAGGCGCGGCGCTGGCCTTCGCGCACGGCTTCAACGTGCATTACGGTCAAGTGATCCCGCGCGCCGACCTCGACGTGATCATGATCGCGCCGAAGGCGCCGGGCCACACGGTGCGCGGTACGTACTCGCAAGGTGGCGGCGTGCCCCACCTGATCGCCGTTGCGCAAGACAAGTCGGGCTCGGCCCGTGACATCGCTTTGTCGTACGCGGCAGCGAACGGCGGCGGCCGTGCCGGCATCATCGAAACGAACTTCCGCGAAGAAACGGAAACCGACCTGTTCGGCGAACAAGCCGTGCTGTGCGGCGGTACAGTCGACCTGATCAAGGCCGGCTTCGAAACGCTGGTGGAAGCGGGCTATGCGCCGGAAATGGCGTACTTCGAGTGCCTGCACGAATTGAAGCTGATCGTCGACCTGATCTACGAAGGCGGCATCGCGAACATGAACTACTCGATCTCGAACAACGCCGAATACGGCGAGTACGTGACGGGTCCGCGTATCGTGACGGCTGAAACGAAGAAGGCGATGAAGCAGGTTCTCACGGACATTCAGACCGGCGAGTACGCGAAGAGCTTCATCATCGAAAACAAGGCTGGCGCACCGACGCTGCAATCGCGCCGCCGTCTGACGGCTGAGCACCAGATCGAAACCGTGGGTGCGAAGCTGCGTTCGATGATGCCGTGGATCGCCGCGAACAAGCTGGTCGATCAGTCGAAGAACTAAGCGAGTCGTTACATTTGTCCGGTGCGGCGCGGTGTCGCCGCCGTGTCGTATTAGCCGGACTTATCAAAAAGCCGTCCAAGGGTGCTGAACCCTGGGCGGCTTTTGCTATCCTACGGTTTTACAAAAATACAGAAGCCATCCATGAATTACCCTCATCCGATCATCGCGCGAGAAGGCTGGCCGTTCATCGCCATCGCGGCCGTCGTTGCTTTACTGATTCACTTCTTCGCGGGATTCGGCATTTCATGGCTGTTCTGGCTGCTGCTGATCTTCGTCGTGCAGTTCTTCCGCGATCCGGCACGCCCGATTCCCACTCAGGCGAACGCCGTGCTGTGCCCGGCCGACGGCCGTATTGTCGCGGTCGAAACCGCGCACGATCCTTATGCCAACCGTGAAGCGCTGAAGATCAGCGTGTTCATGAACGTTTTCAATGTCCACTCGCAACGCTCGCCGGTGGATGGCGCGATCTCCAAGGTCGAATATTTCCCGGGTGCGTATCTGAATGCCGCCGTGGATAAGGCTTCGACCGAAAATGAGCGCAATGCGGTGGTGATCGAAATGGCCGGCGGCCAGACGGTGACGTCGGTGCAGATCGCCGGATTGATCGCGCGGCGCATTCTTTGCTACGTACGCTCAGGCGAGCCGCTCACGCGTGGCCAGCGTTATGGATTTATCCGTTTTGGCTCGCGTGTCGACGTGTATCTGCCGGTTGGCAGCCGTCCGCGTGTGTCGATCGGCGAGAAGGTTTCCGCGTCGTCCACGATCCTCGCTGAACTATAAAGCGGCACCAAGGAGGTTTTCCGAATGGCCGCATTCAAACCGCGTCGACCCCGCAACAGCGGACAGCTGCCACGCCCGTTCCGCCGTAACAAGCCGATCGTGGCGGAGACGGGAGCAGTCGAAAGCCGACGCGCACAGCGTCAGCAGTTCCTGAGGAAGCGCGGCATTTACCTGCTGCCAAACGCATTCACCACCGCCGCGCTGTTCTGCGGCTTCTTTGCCGTCGTGCAGGCCATGAACGTGCGCTTCGAAATCGCCGCGATCGCGATCTTCGTGGCGATGGTGCTCGACGGCATGGACGGCCGCGTGGCGCGTATGACGCACACGCAGAGCGCCTTCGGCGAACAGTTCGACAGCCTTTCGGACATGGTGTCGTTCGGCGTGGCGCCGGCGCTCGTCATGTACGAGTGGATCCTGAAGGACCTCGGCCGCTGGGGCTGGCTCGCGGCGTTTGTCTACTGTTCGGGGGCGGCGTTGCGGCTCGCGCGTTTCAACACGAACATCGGCGTGGTCGACAAGCGTTTCTTCCAGGGCATGCCGAGCCCCGCTGCCGCGGCGTTGATCGCCGGCTTCGTGTGGCTCGCCACCGACAACCGCGTGCCGCTCAAGCTCGTGTGGCTGCCGTGGGTCGCCTTCGTGCTGACCATCTACGCCGGCGTGACGATGGTGTCGAACGCACCGTTCTATAGCGGCAAGGCGCTCGACGTGCGGCATCGCGTGCCGTTCGGAGTGATCCTGCTGGTGGTGGTGGCGTTCGTGCTGGTGTCGTCCGACCCGCCGCTGATGCTGTTCGGCCTGTTCGTGCTGTACGGTCTGTCGGGCTACGTGTTCTGGGGCTACCAGGCGCTGCGGGGCAGGGCGAATCCGGCTCGCTCGGTGGCACGGGATAGGTAACCGCGCATCGCTTTTGCATGAAAGTGACACGAGAAAACGGCAGCCTTCGGGCTGCCGTTTTCGTTTGCCGAAGCCCTGTGGCGGGGCGTGCCAGACAGGTCTGACGCCAATTGCACGACGGCGGGAATGCCGCTATAGTCGTTCGATGAATGCGTTCACGTTCTCATTTGAACTGCGGCACGAGAACGACGGCACGAACTTTGACAAGCCGGTGCGTCGCCAGGCGCGCTCGTGCTGATGCACCACCGCGCCGATCGCCGACTGTTTCCGCCCTCCGTCTGCCTCGTCTGTGATTTAGAGCGTCGCCAGCGGTGGCGCGAACGCTCAAATTCCACTATCCAATCCCCACAATTGAACGCCTCCTTGGGAGACCCGACATGGCCGACAAACTGATCATATTCGACACCACGTTGCGTGACGGCGAGCAATCGCCCGGCGCGTCGATGACGAAGGAAGAAAAAATCCGCATCGCGAAGCAACTCGAGCGAATGAAGGTGGACGTGATCGAAGCAGGCTTCGCGGCTAGCTCGAACGGGGACTTCGATTCGATCCAGACGATCGCGGGCCTGATCAAGGACAGCACGGTCTGCTCGCTGGCCCGTGCCAACGACAAAGACATTCAACGCGCGGCTGACGCGCTCAAGCCGGCCGATCATTTCCGCATCCACACGTTCATTGCAACGTCGCCGCTGCATATGGAAAAGAAGCTGCGCATGACGCCGGATCAGGTGTTCGAGCAGGCAAAGCTGGCAGTGCGTTTCGCCCGCAAGTTTACGGACGACGTCGAGTTCTCGCCGGAAGACGGCAGCCGTTCGGACATGGATTTCCTGTGCCGCGTGCTGGAAGCGGTCATCGCCGAGGGCGCAACCACCATCAATATCGCGGATACGGTCGGTTATGGCGTGCCGGAACTGTACGGCCAGCTCGTGAAGACGCTGCGCGAGCGTATTCCGAACTCGCACAAGGCCGTGTTCTCGGTGCACTGCCATAACGACCTTGGCATGGCGGTGGCGAACTCGCTGGCCGGTGTGCAGATCGGTGGCGCGCGTCAGGTCGAGTGCACAATCAACGGTCTCGGCGAGCGCGCGGGTAATACGTCGCTTGAAGAAATCGTGATGGCGGTGAAGACCCGCAAGGATTACTTCGGCCTCGATGTCGGTCTCGATACCACGCAGATCGTGCCGGCGTCGAAACTGGTGTCGCAGATCACCGGTTTCGTCGTGCAGCCGAACAAGGCGGTGGTCGGCGCGAACGCGTTTGCGCACGCATCCGGCATTCACCAGGACGGCGTGTTGAAAGCGCGCGACACGTATGAAATCATGCGCGCCGAAGATGTGGGCTGGAGCGCGAACAAGATCGTGCTCGGCAAGTTGTCGGGCCGCAATGCATTCAAGCAGCGTCTGCAGGAATTGGGTATCGCGCTCGACAGCGAAGGCGAACTGAATACCGCGTTCGCGCGCTTCAAGGAACTGGCCGACCGCAAGTCGGAAATCTTCGACGAGGACATCATCGCGATCGTCACGGAAGAGTCGGCTGCAGCGCAGGAAAAGGAGCACTACAAATTCCTGTCGCTGTCGCAGCATTCGGAAACCGGTGAGCAGCCGCACGCGAAAATCGTGTTCTCGGTTGAAGGCAAGGAAGTGACCGGAGAAGCTCGCGGCAACGGCCCGGTAGATGCCACGCTCAATGCGATCGAAACGGAAGTGGGTAGCGGCTCGGAACTGCTGCTGTATTCGGTGAACGCCATTACCACCGGCACGCAGGCGCAGGGCGAAGTGACCGTGCGCCTCTCGAAGAGCGGCCGTATCGTCAACGGCGTGGGCACCGACCCGGACATCGTCGCGGCTTCCGCGAAGGCGTATATCTCGGCGCTCAACAAGCTGTATTCGAACGTCGATAAGTTGAATCCGCAACGCTCGGAGTAATGGGAGGGCGGGTGCGCTGGCTGCGTGCCTGCTGAACCGGCTCGATAGGAAGCCCCGTGCTGAAGAGCGCGGGGCTTTTTTGGTTTCAGGCGCCTTCTTTTCGCGTGCTTCGTGTCTTGAAGCGCACGGGCCTGGCCTTTCTGATGTGATGCAGTTACTCCGTCGCCGTGCGCCGCATCGACCACCCGCGCGCCGCGCGCGCCTGCGCTTGCACCTGATGCCTGACTTCGACTGCGATCTCGCGGCGCGGCGCATCGGCGACAAACGTCTCCAGCAGTTCGCGCACATCATGATCGACGAAATCGGCGCGTGTGGCGTCGACGATCAGGGTCGCGCCGTCGGGAATCTGCTGCAGATAGTGCTTGAGCGGCACTTTGCCGAGAAACGACACGTCCTTGCGAAACGACAGCAGATAGTGATCGCCATGTTGCGCGAGCACGATCGGGCTGCGCAGGTTCGCATACAGCGCGAGCAGCACGCTGCACAGAATGCCGAGCACGATGCCGATCAGCAGATCGGTGGCGAGCACGCCGACCAGCGTGACGATAAACGGCGCCAACGGTGCGAAGCCTTGCCTCGCGACAGCGACGAATAACGACGGCTTGGCGAGCTTCACGCCGGTGAAGATAAGAATCGCCGCGAGGCAGGCAAGCGGGATCAGGTTGATGACACTGGTGAGCGCGAACACGCTCACTAGCAACAACACGCCATGAATGATCGCCGACAGTCTGCTCTGCGCGCCCGCGTGGACATTGGCGGAACTGCGCACAATCACCGAGGTGATCGGCAGGCCGCCGATCGCGCCGGCAATCAGATTGCCCACGCCCTGTGCCTTCAATTCGCGATCCGGCGGTGCGGTGCGTCGCGCGGGATCGATCTGCTCGACCGCTTCGAGACTCAACAGCGTTTCAAGACTCGCGACGATCGCCAGCGTGATCGCCACGCGCCAGACATCGGGATTGACCAGCTGCGCGAAGTGCGGCCCGAATTCGGCCCATTCGAGGGCGACTTGCAACGAGGCGAACGATTCGAGCGACGGCAGCGCGACGCGATGCTCGGCAGGCGGCGCGAACGACGGAGCGAGCAGGCTCAGCAGCAGTGTCGCACCAATCCCAAGGAGAACCACGGCGAGTGGTGCGGGAACGAGGCGCACCAGCACAAAGCGACGCAGCGCGCGTGTTTCCCAGCCCACCAGAATCGCTAGCGAGAGCAAGGTGATCACGCAGGCCGCGAGCGATATCGAGCCGAACGGCGTGGTTACGCTCCCGGCCACCTGGGACGCAGCTTGCGACCCGGTCACCGCATTCGGCCCGGATAGTCCGAGCGCAAGCGGAAATTGCTTGACGATCAACAGCACGCCGATCGCTGCCAGCATGCCTTTGATCACCGGCGACGGCACATAGGCGGCAAATCTGCCGGCCTTTAGCATGCCGAAGCCGAACTGGATCGCACCGCACAGCAACACGGCCAGCAGGAACGCGGAGAAGCCGCCGAGTTGCGCGATGCCGTCGACGACAATCACAACGAGGCCTGCCGCTGGTCCGCTGACACTCAATCGCGAACCGCTCAGCACGGCCACCACGAGGCCGCCGACGATGCCCGACACGAGCCCGGCAAACGGCTCGACGCCCGAAGCGTTGGCGATGCCCAGGCACAACGGCAGCGCCACCAGAAAAACGACCGTGCCTGCAAGCAGATCGCGTTGAAACGTGGAGAAAAAGGCTCGAAGGTTCATGGAATCGGTGCGGGAGTTTTGGATTGGCGTTGGCCTTGGCGTTGGCGTTGGCGGTGGGGGTCACGCCGAGGCCGCTTTCTGGTACAAGCCGCGCGCTAGGCGGCGCTGTGGGCAGCCGTCGTGCAGGTCATCGCATCGTCGGCTCCGTAGCCGGACGTGAGTACCTTGATGCGCCCATCCTCGAGCGCGAAGATCCAGCCGTGAATCAGCGGCGCCGGATCGGCATTCCGCACGATCAGACTCGCTCGTAGCTGGCGCACCTGTTCGAGCACGTTCAATTCAGCGAGACGGTCGATACGTTCACGTTCGCTCGCGCAGCTCTCGAGCTCATTGCCATGCGCTTTTGCCAATGCGCATAGAGGCGCGATCCGGCGATTCACATGAGGTAGCGTCGGTTCCGGTGGCAGCAGCGCAGCGCGCACGCCGCCGCACCCGTAGTGACCGCAGACGATGACGTGGCCTACCTTCAGCACCCGCACCGCGTATTCGAGGACGCTCGCGGAGTTGTCGTCGTCGGCATGAAAGAGGTTGGCGATGTTGCGATGAACGAATAGATCGCCAGGCTCGCAATGGGTGATAGTTTCCGCGGGCACGCGGCTGTCCGAGCAGCCGATCCACAGCACATGTGGGTTCTGGCCTCGCACCAGATCACGAAAAAATTCGGGATTGCGCGCGGCGGTTTCGTGCGCCCATGCGACGTTGGCGACCAGCAAGCGTTTCGGACGGTTCATCGATAGCGGCTCCGTGAGTGAGTGCATAGATCCGTAGCTGAATCCCGGCTGTGCGCGGACGGCGCGGTGAGCATGGGAGACGCCGAATCAATTCTTACGAATACCTTTCTATCAAAAAATAAATCCACCGTGCACGAAATAAAATTCGTCCGCATGCGCAATAAATAAAAAAAAGCCGCCTGAAGCGGCGGCTTTGTCTACCCATGCGCAATGGGCTCGATCAGGTGCTCAGAACAGGCTGCGCCGATCCGGATCGTGCAGCGGATCAGGCGTTTTCTGCGTGAGCCGCACAATGCCCTGGTCGTCGAAATAGAAGCTGTACATCATGTACCAGACGTTGTCTTCGAGATAGCGATAGGTCCAGACCTCGCGCTTCATCAGCGGGAAGTACGACGTTTCGACCGGGCGGCCGAAGTTCACCAGCACGTCGCTCTTCGTCCATTTGCCGATTTCGGCACGGTAGAACTCGTTGGGTTGAAGCACCTGGCGCACGGTGACAATCTTGCCGGATGCGTCGATGTCGGCGGCGGTGGTGGTTTCGCCCATCGGCTGGGTCGGCCACATCAGCCGTTTGCCGCCGTTGGGCAAATCGTAGCTTTCACGCGGCGCGCCGAGACGGGCGACGATGGTCGATTCGTCCGCGCCCTGGCTGTATTGCTGCCAGGGCTGCACGCAGCCGGCGAGCGTAAGCGTGAGCGCGAGCGCGCTCACGCAGACGAGCGCGGCGCGGCGCAGGCGTGCCGCGGGCGGCGCTTCGATCGAGGCCGCCGTGGATGGTTGGCGGTTGGACATAACTTCCTCCGATGGCATTTGAGTAGCGGTTTTTATCATCGAGACGCATTATTTTGACACGGGCGGCAGCAAAAGATTTGCGCTTCGTATAAGCCCTTGATGAAAGAACGGTAACGGATTCGCCGGCTTGCTTATTCCGTCCGGAACGCCCTATGATCCGCGCTTCGACGAATCCAGCGGGGCAATGACAATGGCGAAGTGGCAACGGGCGGCAGCGGCGGCATTCATGGCGCTGGCAGCGATTTCGATGGCCGCGGTGGCTCATGCGGCAGGCGAGGCGGCGTCGGGTTCGGCAAGCTCGATCAGCAAGCCAGTAAGCAAGCCCACAGGTACGCCGATCCAGCTGGCGCTGATCGAAGGCATGTCCGGTCCCTTCGCGAACGCGGGTGCGGCAGTGGAGCGCAATCTGCGCTTCGGCGTCGAACAGGTGAATGCGCAAGGTGGCGTGAAGCTCGCCGACGGCGCGCATCCGCTCGAACTGGTCGTGCTCGACAGCAAGGGCAGTACCGAAGAGGCGCTGGTGCAACTGCGCGCCGCCGCCGACCGCCATATCGGCTACGTCATGCAAGGTAACAGCTCGGCAGTGGCGGCCGCGCTGATCGGCGCAATCGACAAGCAGAACAGCCGCGAGCCGGGCAACCGCGAACTGTTCCTCAATTATTCCGCCGACGATCCCGCCCTCACCAATGCCAATTGCAGTTTCTGGCACTTTCGCTTCGACGCGCACGCCGGCATGCGCATGGATGCGCTGGTCGATGTGATCCAGCGCGACAAAGCGGTCAAGAAGGTTTACCTGCTGAACCAGGACTACAGCTTCGGCCATGATGTCAGCAGTCTCGCGCGTTCGACGTTGGCGACCAAGCGTCCGGATATTGCGGTTGTCGGCGACGAATTTCATCCGATTGGCCGCGTGAAGGACTTTGCGCCGTACATCGCCAAGATCCGCGCGAGCGGCGCGGACGCGGTCATCACCGGCAACTGGGGCAACGATTTGACGCTTCTGGTCAAGGCGGCGCGTGAACAGGGCCTCGATACCCGGTTTTACACTTTCTATGGCAACAGTCTTGGCGCGCCTGCGGCGCTGGGTGACGCCGGTGTCAAACACGTGATCGCGGTAGCCGACTGGCACCCGAACGCCGGCGGGGCAGCCTCCGACGCGTGGTACGCCGCGTTTCGCGCCCGTTTCCCGGCCGCCCAGGACGATTATCCGGTCCTGCGCATGCCGTTGATGATCGAAACCCTGGCCGCGGCGATGAATCGCGTCGGGAGCGCCGACCCGATAGCCGTCGCCCGGGCCTTGGAGGGCATCAAGTTCGACAACGGCTTTCACGCGTCGTGGATGCGGGCCGATGACCATCAACTGATCCAGCCCCTTTACGTGATGGAGATGGACAAGGCCGGCACGCCGGGCGTCAAGTTCGACAACGAAGGTTCAGGCTATGGTTTCCGCACGGTGCTGGCGTTGCCGCCCGAGCGGACTGTGCCCTCGACCGTGTGCAGGATGAAACGGCCTTGAATGAAACGGCCCGAAAGCGGACCCTTGGGCACACGCGAGTCGCCCGGCGCAGCAGGGTTCGCGGCCGGATTGGGCTGTGCTACAATACGCGTCCCGTTGTGAGGCATGGCTAAAACTATGCATACACGGGTAACCCACGGCACGGCCTTTCTTCCGTGACCGCCTGTCTAGTTCTTAAGGAAATCGACATGTCCGCAGTTGAAACAAGCAAGAAGTCCGAAGTCGTTGCGCAATTCGCACGCGCAGCTAACGACACCGGCTCCCCCGAAGTTCAGGTCGCGCTGCTCACGACCCGCATCAACGAACTGACCGTTCACTTCAAGGCCCACACGAAGGACCATCACAGCCGCCGCGGTCTGCTGCGCATGGTGAGCCGCCGTCGTAAGCTGCTCGACTACCTGAAGGGTAAGGACGCGGATCGTTACCGCGCACTGATCGAGAAGCTGGGTCTGCGTAAGTAATCGGCCAGTCGTTCAGCAAGATGCCTGTGTCAGTTCCACTGATACAGGCATTTTGTTTTTGCACGGTGCGCTTCATGTGACGCGCACTGCCTGAAGGCCGCGGTAGCGTGACGGTTCATGCGGCGGCTAGCAGGAAAACAGCAGTAAAAAAAGCAGTAAAAAACAGAAATACGGCCGGGCTTCAGGGCAGAGCTTTGTGTCATTCCAGCGGTTCGCGCGCGTACTCGACGTAGGGCGTGGTTCTCTGGAATGGCATAACACTACTCTCCCCATGCGGCGCCGGTCCTGGCGTTGCCGCGCCGCTTCTGGTCCGCGCGGCATTACGAAGAGGAAAAGCAATGACTATGTTCAATAAGATCGTCAAAGAATTTCAGTGGGGACAGCATAAGGTCCGCCTCGAAACGGGCGAAGTCGCTCGTCAGGCAAGCGGTGCGGTGATCGTCGACGTCGAAGACACCGTTGTGCTGGCTACCGTGGTCGGCGCAAAGACCGCCAAGCCGGGCCAGGACTTCTTCCCGCTGACCGTCGATTACCTCGAAAAGACCTACGCCGCCGGCAAGATCCCGGGTGGCTTCTTCCGCCGTGAAGGCCGTCCGTCGGAAGGCGAAACGCTGATCTCGCGCCTGATCGACCGTCCGCTGCGCCCGCTGTTCCCGGAAGGCTTCTATAACGAAGTCCAGGTCGTGATCCACGTCCTGTCGCTGAACCCGGAAATCCCCGCTGACATCCCCGCGCTGATCGGCGCGTCGGCGGCGCTGGCCGTGTCCGGTCTGCCGTTCAACGGCCCGGTCGGCGCAGCACGCGTGGCTTACATCAACAACGAATACGTGTTGAACCCGACGCGCCCGCAAATGAAGGAATCGGCGCTCGACCTGATCGTCGCCGGTACGGAACGCGCGGTGCTGATGGTGGAGTCGGAAGCGCAACAGCTGACCGAAGAAGTGATGCTCGGCGCTGTCGTGTTCGGCCACGAACAAATGCAGATCGCCATCAACGCGATTCACGATCTGGTCAGCGAAGGCGGCAAGCCGGAATGGGATTGGCAGCCGGCAGCGAAGAACGAGCCGCTGATCGCGCGCGTGGCGGAACTGGCGCAAGCCGAGCTGCTCGCCGCTTATCAGATCCGCGACAAGCAAGCCCGTTCGGCCAAGCTGAAGGAAATCTACGCAGCCACGTCGAAGAAACTGGAAGAAGATGCGGCGGCGGCCGGCACGGTCGCAGCAGATAAGGCAACCGTCGGCAACGTGCTGTTCGACATCGAAGCGAAGATCGTCCGTACGCAGATCCTGAACGGCGAGCCGCGTATCGACGGCCGCGACACGCGCACGGTGCGCCCGATCGAAATCCGTACCGGCGTGCTGCCGCGTACGCACGGTTCGGCCCTGTTCACGCGTGGCGAAACGCAGGCGCTGGTTGTCGCAACGCTCGGTACGAAGGGCGACGAGCAGAACATCGACGCGCTCGAAGGCGAGTACCGCGAACGCTTCATGCTCCACTACAACATGCCTCCGTTCGCGACCGGCGAAACGGGCCGCGTCGGTTCGCCGAAGCGCCGTGAAATCGGTCACGGCCGTCTGGCCAAGCGCGCGCTGGCTGCGTGCCTGCCGAGCGCCGACGAATTCGGCTATTCGATTCGCGTCGTGTCGGAAATCACCGAATCGAACGGTTCCTCGTCGATGGCTTCGGTGTGCGGCGGCTGCCTCGCACTGATGGACGCTGGCGTGCCGATGAAGGCGCACGTCGCCGGCATCGCGATGGGCCTGATTCTGGAAGACAACAAGTTTGCCGTGCTGACCGACATCCTCGGCGACGAAGATCACCTCGGCGACATGGACTTCAAGGTGGCGGGTACGGAGCAAGGCGTGACCGCGCTGCAGATGGACATCAAAATCCAGGGCATTACCAAGGAAATCATGCAGGTCGCCCTCGCGCAAGCGAAGGAAGGCCGTATGCACATCCTCGGCAAGATGACCTCGGCGGTGTCGGGCGCGAACACGGTGCTGTCGGACTACGCACCGCGCATGATCACCATCAAGATCAATCCGGAAAAGATCCGCGACGTGATCGGCAAGGGTGGTTCGGTGATCCGCGCATTGACCGAAGAAACCGGCACGACGATCGATATTTCGGACGACGGCGTCGTCACCATCGCCAGCACCAGCAGCGAAGGGATGGCCGAAGCGAAGAAGCGTATCGAGAACATCACGCTGGAAGTCGAAGTGGGCCAGGTGTACGAAGGTACCGTGCTCAAGCTGCTCGATTTCGGCGCGATCGTGAACATTCTGCCGGGTAAAGATGGTCTGCTGCACATCTCCGAAATCGCCAACGAGCGTATCAAGGACATCAACGACTACCTGAAGGACGGCCAGCAAGTTAAGGTCAAGGTCATCCAGACGGACGAAAAGGGCCGCGTGCGTTTGTCGGCCAAGGCGTTGCTGAACGAAGGCGCGAATGGCGCAAGCGGCGCGCCGCAAGGCGAGCCGACGCCGCAGTAATGCGGTAGCGGGACGACGGCCGGCAGCGTGAATGCGCTCCGGCCGTTTTTCATGAAGCGTGCAGGGTGGATTGCGTTGCAGGTCGCTGCAAACGGACATAAGCGGGTACTCTGTTTGCATGGAGCGTTTCGTTGGAGCGGGGCGATTCGTGTCCGCCAATCCCTTGAGGGACTTCCTTCGGGGCGCCGGTATGCAACGCAATCCAATCTTGGAGTTGACGCAGATGAAAGCGATCGAAATCACCGAATTCGGAGCACCGGAAGTCCTGAAGCTGGCGGAGCGGCCCACGCCGCAGCCGAAAGCGGGTGAGGTGCTGATCAAGGTGGCGGCTTCGGGCATCAACCGGCCGGACGTGTTTCAGCGCAAAGGCGGCTATGCGCCGCCGCCGGGCGCCTCGGATCTGCCGGGGCTGGAAGTGGCCGGGGAGATTGTCGGCGGCAGCATCGACGCGAAGAACAATCCGTTCGGTTTGAAGGTGGGTGACCGCGTGTGTGCGTTGCTTGCGGGCGGTGGTTACGCGGAATACGCGACCGCGCCGCTGTTGCAGTGCCTGCCGGTGCCCGCCGGCTTGTCGGATGTCGAGGCGGCTTCGCTGCCGGAAACATTCTTCACGGTATGGAGCAATGTGTTCGACCGTGCGCAACTCGGCAAGGGCGAAGGCGCACCGAACGAGACGCTGCTGGTGCAGGGTGGCTCGAGCGGTATCGGCGTGACGGCGATCCAGATCGCGCATGCACTGGGCTTTCGTGTGTTTGCCACGGCTGGATCGGACGAAAAGTGCCGCGCGTGTGAAGCGCTCGGCGCCGAACGTGCGGTCAACTACAAGACTGAGGATTTCGTCGAAGTCATCAAGTCGCTGACGAACGACCGTGGCGTCGACGTCATCCTCGACATGGTGGCTGGTAGCTATGTGCCGCGTGAGTTGACCGCGCTGGCCGACGGCGGCCGCATCGTGCTGATCGCGTTGCTGGGCGGCGCGAAGGCAGAGCTGAATCTGAACGAAGTGCTGCGCCGCCGCTTGACGGTAACGGGTTCCACGTTGCGTCCCCGGCCGATCGAGTTCAAGGCGAAGATCGCCGCGCAATTGAAAGAGCGCGTGTGGCCGCATCTAGAAGGCGGCCGCATCAAGCCGGTGGTGCATCGTGTGTTTCCGGCCGCGCAAGCAGCCGAAGCGCATGCGTTGATGGAAAGCAGCACGCACGTCGGCAAGATCGTGCTGACTTGGGGTCAGGATGCTTGACACGGACGGTTTGAGAGGGTCGGGTTGACATGGGCAGTTTGACCCGATCCACCCCACGCAGTAAAATTGCGCGTTTTGCGCACGCCGCATGAATCCGAAAGGCGGGCTGTAAGCGCAAACCAAGTCCGCCGCCAATTCAAGAAGACGAGACGACGAGACGATGTCGAAACAACGAGCCAAGCTGGTAGTCGGTAACTGGAAGATGCACGGGCGCCTCGCCGAAAACGCAGCGTTGCTGCAGGCGGTGGCGCAAGGCGCGAGTGAATTGCCGGCTGATGTGCGCGTGGGTGTCTGTGTGCCGTGCCCTTATCTCGCGCAGACTCAATCGTTGCTGGCAGGCAGCCGGGTCGTGTGGGGTGTGCAGGACGTCTCGGCGTTTACGCAGGGAGCCTATACCGGCGAAGTGGCAGCGCAGATGGTGGTCGATTTCGGCGCCACGCTTGCGATCGTTGGGCACTCGGAACGTCGTGCCTACCATCGTGAAAGCGCGGAGTTGGTGGCGGTGAAGACGCAGCGCGCGCTGGAAGCGGGCTTGACCCCGATTGTGTGTGTCGGCGAAACGCTCGAGGAGCGCGAGGCCGGCTCGACGGAGCAGGTGGTCGGCATGCAACTGGATGAGGTGCTGGCGAAGCTGTCGGTGGAAGAAGCGGCACGCATCGTTGTTGCATACGAGCCGGTCTGGGCGATCGGTACCGGCAAGAGCGCCACGTCGGATCAGGCGCAAGCCGTGCATGCGTTCCTGCGCTCGCGTCTGGCGGCAAAGGGCGCGGCGGTGGCGGATGTGCCGTTGTTGTACGGCGGCAGTGTAAAGCCGGAGAACGCGGAAGAATTGTTCCGCGAGCCGGATATCGACGGCGGCCTGATCGGCGGCGCGTCGTTGAAAGACCAGGATTTCCTGGCGATCTGCAAGGCGGCCGGCGCGACCGGCGTCGCCAGTTAAGCAGGGCGCCTCGGCGAGGATGACCCAATCCCGCGCGGCACACTTTGTGTGGCGCGGTTAAATAAAGACTCAGGTGAGTGTGATGCTGTATTTGAAAACATTGATTATCGTCGTTCAGCTGTTGTCGGCACTCGGGGTGATCGGCCTCGTTTTGTTGCAACACGGCAAAGGCGCCGATATGGGCGCTGCTTTCGGTAGCGGCGCGTCGGGTAGCCTGTTTGGCGCGACCGGTTCGGCAAACTTTTTGTCGCGTACCACAGCCGTCCTCGCAGCCGTGTTTTTCGTCACTACGTTGACGCTCACGTACCTCGGTGCGTATCGTGCGAAACCGTCCGCAGGCTTGCTGGGTGCGGCTGTGACTGCGCCTGTCGCGGCTTCTGCTGCGTCCGCGCCTGCCGGTGGCTCGGCAGTATTGCCGGCATCGGCCGCATCCGTCCCCGCTACAGACGTGCCGAAATAAATTTTCGTTCAAAGTGCTTTTGTGCGTTGAACAAACTGTTTAGACAAGTTACAATCTAAGTCTTGAAGCGATTCGCGGGTTTTATAAGTTGTTTTCCCGGATTGCAGTTAGTGCCGACGTGGTGAAATTGGTAGACACGCTATCTTGAGGGGGTAGTGGCGAAAGCTGTGCGAGTTCGAGTCTCGCCGTCGGCACCAAATGTTATCTAAATGCCAGCCGCTTGCTTCGCTTCGGCTGGCATTTTCACTTCTGACGCGCGGCTTGCGTTGGGCTTGCGGCATGTGCGTTGCCGAAGTGATTTCGCGTCAGGAGTGCTATGCTCTTGGCGGCATTCAGAACCAACCGAAAGAGGATAGTCTTGAACCTCGCAGCCTATTTCCCCGTCTTGTTGTTCCTCATTGTGGGCACCGGTTTAGGCGTAGCACTGGTCAGCATCGGCAAGATCCTCGGTCCCAACAAGCCCGATACCGAGAAAAACGCACCATACGAGTGCGGCTTCGAAGCATTCGAAGATGCGCGCATGAAGTTCGATGTGCGCTACTACCTCGTCGCCATTCTCTTCATCATTTTCGACCTTGAAACCGCGTTCCTGTTTCCGTGGGGTGTGGCCCTGCGCGACATCGGCTGGCCTGGCTTCATGGCGATGATGATTTTCCTGCTCGAGTTCCTGTTGGGCTTCGCCTATATCTGGAAGAAGGGCGGCCTCGACTGGGAATGATGGATTAATCGCCGGTTTGCGTGGGTGGCCAAGGCTTGCCGCCCCGTCTGGAGTGGAAAGCAAATGAGTATCGAAGGGGTCTTGAAAGAAGGGTTTGTCACCACGACGGCAGACAAACTGATCAACTGGACGCGCACCGGGTCGTTGTGGCCGATGACGTTCGGGCTCGCGTGTTGCGCGGTCGAGATGATGCATGCGGGCGCTGCCCGTTATGACCTTGACCGCTTCGGCGTGGTGTTTCGTCCGAGTCCGCGTCAGTCGGACGTGATGATCGTCGCCGGCACGCTGTGCAACAAGATGGCGCCGGCTCTGCGCAAGGTCTACGACCAGATGGCCGAGCCGCGCTGGGTGATTTCGATGGGCTCGTGCGCGAACGGCGGCGGCTACTACCACTATTCCTATTCGGTAGTGCGCGGCTGCGATCGGATCGTGCCGGTCGACGTCTATGTGCCGGGTTGCCCGCCCACCGCGGAAGCGCTGGTGTACGGCGTGATCCAGTTGCAGGCCAAGATTCGCCGCACCAATACAATCGCCCGTCAATAAGGCCAACGCCTCTCCCACAATATGGCAAGCAAACTCGAGACCCTGAAAGCGAACCTCGAGGCGGCCTTTGGCGGCCTCCTGCTGAGCACCACCGAGGCAATCGGTGAGCTGACGATCGTCGTGAAGGCGAGCGACTACATCAATGTGGCAACGCGTCTGCGCGACGACCGCTCGCTCGGCTTCGAGCAGCTGGTCGATCTGTGCGGTGTTGACTATCAGACCTACGCCGATGGCGCATACGACGGCCCACGTTTCGCGGCCGTCCTGCATTTGTTGTCGGTGCAGAACAACTGGCGCCTGCGTCTGCGGGTGTTCGCGCCGGACGACGAAGTGCCGATCGTAGCCTCGGTCGTCGATATCTGGAGTTCGGCCAACTGGTACGAGCGCGAAGCATTCGACCTGTACGGCATCGTCTTCGAAGGCCACCCGGACTTGCGCCGCATCCTGACCGATTACGGTTTCATTGGTCACCCGTTCCGTAAAGATTTCCCTGTCTCCGGTTATGTCGAAATGCGTTACGACCCGGAAGAGAAGCGCGTCGTCTATCAGCCTGTGACGATCGAGCCGCGGGAAATCACGCCGCGCGTGATCCGCGAGGATCGCTATGGCGGTCTGAAACACTAAGAGAACGCCATGGCAGAGATCAAGAACTACACGCTCAACTTCGGCCCTCAGCATCCGGCAGCGCACGGTGTGCTGCGCCTCGTGCTCGAACTCGACGGCGAAGTTATTCAGCGCGCCGATCCGCACATCGGTCTGCTGCATCGCGCGACTGAAAAACTCGCGGAAACCAAAACGTTTATCCAGTCCGTGCCGTACATGGACCGCCTCGACTACGTGTCGATGATGGTCAACGAGCACGGCTACGTGATGGCGATTGAAAAGCTGCTCGGCATCGAAGTGCCGATTCGCGCGCAGTACATCCGCGTGATGTTCGACGAAGTCACGCGGGTGCTGAACCACCTGATGTGGATCGGTGCACATGCGCTCGACGTCGGCGCGATGGCGGTGTTTCTGTATGCGTTCCGCGAGCGCGAAGACCTGATGGACGTGTACGAAGCGGTGTCCGGCGCACGGATGCACGCGGCTTACTATCGTCCGGGCGGCGTGTACCGCGATCTGCCTGACGCAATGCCGCAATACAAGGCATCCAAGATTCGCAATGCGAAGGCGTTGTCGAGGATGAACGAGAACCGTCAGGGTTCGCTGCTCGACTTCATCGACGATTTCTTTACGCGTTTCCCCAAGTGCGTCGACGAATACGAAACGCTGCTCACCGACAACCGGATCTGGAAGCAACGTCTGGTCGGTATCGGCGTGGTCAGCCCCGAACGGGCGCTGAACCTCGGTATGACCGGCGCGATGTTGCGCGGCTCGGGTATCGAGTGGGATCTGCGCAAGAAGCAGCCGTACGAAGTCTACGACAAGATGGATTTCGACATTCCGGTCGGCGTTAATGGCGATTGTTATGACCGGTATCTAGTTCGCGTCGAAGAAATGCGCCAGTCCACGCGGATTGTGAAACAGTGCATTGAGTGGTTGCGTAAGAATCCTGGTCCAGTGATGGTCGACAATCACAAGGTTGCGCCGCCGTCACGCGTTGGCATGAAGTCGAACATGGAAGAGTTGATTCACCACTTCAAGCTCTTCACCGAAGGCTTCCACGTACCGGAAGGCGAAGCGTACGCGGCCGTCGAGCATCCGAAGGGCGAGTTCGGTATCTACCTGATCTCCGACGGCGCGAACAAGCCGTATCGCCTGAAGATTCGCGCACCGGGCTACGCGCACCTGTCCACGCTTGACGAAATGGCGCGCGGTCACATGATCGCCGACGCTGTGACGATCATCGGTACGCAGGACATCGTGTTCGGCGAAGTGGATCGCTAGGACGTATTCATCGCCGCGTGTCTTCAGATTGCACCGAAGCGCGCGTCAAGCAAAGGAACGCCGGGTCTGTCGCAACATGCAGCGCGCGACGGGTTTTCGTTCGGTAGGAATTGAAAGAGTCGTGTCTGAAAATGATCTCAGCTGAAGGCCTGAAAGAAATCGATCGTGCGATCGCGAAGTATCCCGCCGATCAGAAACAGTCCGCCGTGATGTCGGCGCTGGCTACTGCTCAGGAAGAGCATGGCTGGCTGTCGCCCGAACTCATGCAGTTCGTCGCGGACTATCTCGGCATGCCGGCAGTCGCCGTGCAGGAGGTGGCTACCTTCTACACGATGTACGAGACCTCGCCGGTCGGCAAGTACAAGATCACGCTCTGCACGAACCTGCCGTGCCAACTCGGCCCGGACGGCGGCTCCGACAGCGCCGCTGAATATCTGAAGCAGAAGCTCGGCATCGACTTCGGCGAAACCACGGCTGACGGCAAGTTCACCTTGAAAGAAGGTGAGTGCATGGGCTCGTGCGGCGATGCGCCGGTGATGCTGGTGAACAACCATCGCATGTGCAGCTTCATGAGCCGCGCGAAGATCGACCAGCTGCTCGAGGAACTTTCGAAATGACGTCTTTACACGATCGTCACATCAAACCGCTGATTCTCGCTGGCCTGAACGGCGACAACTGGCATCTCGAAGACTATGTGGCGCGCGGCGGTTACGCCCAGCTGCGCCGCATTCTGGAAGAAAAGATTCCGCCCGAACAGGTGATCGCCGACGTCAAGGCGTCGGGTCTGCGCGGCCGTGGCGGTGCGGGTTTCCCGACTGGCCTGAAGTGGAGCTTCATGCCGCGTCAGTTCCCGGGGCAGAAGTACCTCGTTTGCAATTCGGACGAAGGAGAACCGGGCACGTTCAAGGATCGCGACATCCTGCGCTTCAATCCGCATTCGCTGATTGAAGGCATGGCCATTGGCGCGTACGCGATGGGCATCACGGTCGGCTACAACTATATCCACGGCGAAATCTGGGAAGTCTACAAGCGCTTTGAACAAGCGTTAGACGAAGCCCGCCGCGCCGGATTCCTCGGCGACAACATCATGGGTTCGGGCTTCTCGTTCGAACTGCATGCGCATCATGGCTACGGCGCCTACATTTGCGGCGAAGAAACCGCGCTGCTCGAGTCGCTCGAAGGCAAGAAAGGCCAGCCGCGCTTCAAGCCGCCGTTCCCGGCGAGCTTCGGCGTCTATGGCAAGCCGACCACGATCAACAACACCGAGACGTTCGCCGCGGTGCCGTTCCTGCTCGCGATCGGTCCGCAGAATTACCTCGAAATCGGCAAGCCGAACAACGGCGGCACGAAGATATTCTCGGTCGCAGGCGACGTCGAGCGTCCGGGCAACTATGAAATTCCGCTCGGCACCCCGTTCGCGACGCTGATGGAACTGGCCGGCGGCATGCGCGGCGGCAAGAAGATCAAGGCTGTGATTCCTGGCGGCTCGTCGGCACCGGTGATCCCGGGCGAAATGATGATGCATACCGACATGGACTACGACTCGATCGCCAAGGCTGGCTCGATGCTCGGTTCGGGCGCGGTCATCGTGATGGACGAAACCCGTTGCATGGTGCGTTCGCTGCTGCGTCTGTCGTATTTCTATTACGAAGAGTCGTGCGGTCAGTGCACGCCATGCCGCGAAGGCACCGGCTGGCTGTATCGCGTCGTGCATCGTATTGAACACGGCCTCGGCCGTCCGGAAGATCTGGATCTGCTGAACTCGGTTGCCGAGAACATCATGGGCCGCACGATTTGCGCGCTCGGCGATGCGGCGGCCATGCCGGTTCGCGGCATGCTCAAGCACTACTGGGACGAATTCGAATACCACGTCGCTCACAAGCATTGCCTCGTCGGCGGTCACGCCGGTGCGGCTGCGGCGTCGGAAACAGTGGCTGCTTGAGTGCCCAGATAAGTACGCTAAATAGCGCACCAGAACACATCATCCGCGGGATTCACCGCCTGAAATGGGCGATGAACAGGGCGAACGATTGAGCGGTAACAGGTTAAGGAAGATTGACCATCATGGTTGAACTTGAAATAGACGGCAAGAAAGTAGAGGTGCCTGAAGGCAGCATGGTGATCCAGGCTGCGCATAAGGTCGACACGTATATTCCTCACTTCTGCTATCACAAGAAGCTGTCGATTGCGGCCAACTGCCGGATGTGTCTGGTCGATGTCGAAAAGATGCCGAAGGCCGTGCCTGCATGCGCCACGCCGGTGTCGGCGGGCATGATCGTGCGCACCAAGTCCGATAAGGCAGTGAAGGGTCAGCAAGCCGTGATGGAATTTCTGCTGATCAACCACCCGCTGGATTGCCCGATCTGCGATCAGGGCGGCGAGTGTCAGTTGCAGGATCTGGCCGTGGGCTACGGCAAGTCGGCGTCGCGCTATAGCGAAGAAAAGCGCGTGGTGTTCCACAAGAACGTCGGCCCGCTGATCTCGATGGAAGAAATGTCGCGTTGCATCCACTGCACGCGTTGTGTCCGCTTCGGCCAGGAAGTCGCCGGCGTGATGGAGCTCGGCATGCTGGGCCGCGGCGAGCATTCGGAAATCACGTCGTTCGTCGGCAAGACGGTGGATTCGGAACTGTCGGGCAACATGATCGATCTGTGCCCGGTCGGCGCGCTGACCAGCAAGCCATTCCGTTACAGCGCCCGCACGTGGGAGCTGTCGCGCCGCAAGTCGGTGAGCCCGCACGATTCCGTCGGCGCGAACCTCGTGGTGCAAGTCAAGAACAACCGCGTGATGCGTGTTCTGCCGTTCGAAAACGAATCCATCAACGAATGCTGGATTTCGGACAAGGACCGCTTCTCGTACGAAAGCCTGAACAGCCCGGAACGTCTCACGCAGCCGATGCTCAAGCAAGGCGGCAAGTGGGTCGAGACCGACTGGCAAAGCGCACTTGAATACGTGGTCAAGGGACTGAAGGGTATCAAGGGCGACCATGGCGCGAACGCGCTGGCCGCTCTCGGCAGCGTCCACAGCACCGTCGAAGAACTGTTCCTGTTGAAGCAACTGGCGAGCGCGGTCGGCACGCCGAACGTCGACTTCCGTCTGCGTCAGTCGGACTTCTCCGCTCCGCTCAACGGTGCGCCGTGGCTCGGCACGACGATCGCCGATCTGTCGAATGTCGACGCCGCATTGGTAATTGGTTCGGATTTGCGCCGCGATCATCCGCTGTTCGCCGCGCGTCTGCGTCAAGCCGCCAAGAGCGGCACGAAGCTCACGCTCGTGCAAGCCACGAACGACGACGCGATGATTCCGCAGGCGCAACGCGTGGTTGCCGCACCGTCGGCATGGCTCGACGCGTTGGCAGGCATCGCTGGCGCGGTCTCGGAAGCGAACGGTGTAGCACTGCCGGAAGCCTTTGCCGGCACGCAACCGACAGACGCTAACAAACAGGTTGCGAAGTCGCTCGCCACCGGCGAACACCGCGTGGTGTTGCTCGGCAACGGCGCGGTCCGTCATCCGGATTTCACCCTGATTCACGCAGCGGCGCAATGGATCGCAGAGGCGACCGGTGCAACGCTGGGTTTCCTCACGGAAGGCGCCAACACGGTCGGCGCGCATCTCGTGAACGCATTGCCGGGCGAGGGTGGCCTGAATGCTCGCGAAGTGTTCGAACAACCGCGCAAGGGTTATGTGCTGCTGAACGTCGAACCCGAGTTCGACACGGCCAATCCGGCGCAGGCTTTGGCCGCGCTAAACCAGGCTGAAATGGTTGTCGTGATGTCGCCGTTCCAGACGGGCGCTGATTACGCAGACGTGCTGCTGCCGATCGCACCGTTCACGGAAACGGCCGGCACGTTCGTCAACGCCGAAGGGACGGTGCAGACGTTCAACGGCGTCGTGCGTCCGCTCGGCGACACGCGTCCGGCATGGAAGGTGTTGCGCGTGCTGGGCAGCCTGCTCGGCGCGCCGGGCTTCGAATTCGACACGTCGGAAGAAGTGCGCACGGCAGCCCTCGGCGATGGCGAGTTGACGTCGCGTCTGTCGAACAGGACGGGCGTCGCGGTTGCACGCGGCAAGGCAGCGAAGGCGGCGGAAGGCAAGTTCGAGCGTATCGCCGACGTGCCGATCTACCACGCCGACTCGCTGGTGCGTCGCGCTGAGTCGCTGCATCTGACGGCGGCGGCACGCGCAGCGAATTCGGCCGGCCTGCCGGCTGGGCTGTTCGACAAACTGGGTTTGAAGGAAGGCGACGCAGTGCGCGTGCGCCAGGGCGAGCAATCGGTGCAGTTGCCGGCCGTGCGCGACGCGAATCTTGCGGAGACAGTCGTCCGCGTATCGGCGGCTACGCCTGCCGGTGCAGCGCTGGGCAGCCTGTTCGGTGAACTGCTGGTGGAGAAGGCGTAAATGAGCTTGTTCGATACGATCAACTCGGGCGGCACCCAGCTTCTCGGTGTGGCATGGCCCACGGTGTGGGCACTGGTACGCATCCTGGTGGTGGCCGTCGTGATCCTGCTGTGCGTGGCTTACCTGATTCTGTGGGAGCGTAAGCTGATCGGCTGGATGCACGTGCGTCTGGGTCCGAACCGCGTCGGCCCCGCAGGTTTGCTGCAGCCGATCGCCGACGTGCTGAAGTTGTTGCTGAAAGAAGTGATTCAACCGGCCCAGGCTAGCCGCTGGATCTACATGATTGCGCCGATCATGGTGGTGGTGCCGGCCTTCGCGGTCTGGGCGGTGATTCCGTTCCAGGCGGGTGCGGTGCTCGGCGACATCAACGCGGGTCTGTTGTATGCGATCGCGATTTCGTCGGTTGGCGTGTACGGCGTGATCCTGGCCGGCTGGGCGTCGAATTCGAAGTACGCATTCCTCGGCGCCATGCGCGCCGCGGCGCAGATGGTCTCGTACGAAATTTCAATGGGCTTCGCGCTCGTCGTCGTGCTGATGACCGCGGGCAGCCTGAATTTGTCGGACATCGTGACTTCGCAGGAGCGCGGCATTTTCGCGGGCTACGGCTTGACCTTCCTGTCGTGGAACTGGCTGCCGCTGTTGCCGATGTTCGTCGTGTACTTTATCTCGGGCATCGCCGAAACGAACCGTCACCCGTTCGACGTGGTGGAAGGGGAGTCGGAAATCGTCGCGGGCCACATGATCGATTACTCGGGGATGGCGTTCGCGCTGTTCTTCCTCGCCGAGTACATCAACATGATCGTGATCTCGGCATTGGCTGCAACGCTGTTCCTCGGCGGCTGGAGCGCACCATTCGGCTTCCTGTCGTTTATCCCCGGCGTCTTCTGGCTGGTGCTGAAGGTTTTCTTCCTGTTGTCGGTGTTCATCTGGGCGCGTGCCACATTCCCGCGCTATCGCTATGACCAGATCATGCGTCTGGGCTGGAAGATTTTCATTCCGGTCTGCGTGGTGTGGCTGGTGGTGGTCGGCTTCTGGATCATGTCGCCGTTGAATATCTGGAAATAAAGGGCGGATGAACCCATGACCGCAATCCAAAACTTTTTCAAGACCTTCTTCCTGACGGAATTGCTCAAAGGCCTCGCGCTGACCGGACGTTACACGTTCCAGCGCAAGGTGACGGTGCAGTTCCCTGAAGAGAAGACTCCGATTTCGCCACGTTTCCGCG
This sequence comes from Paraburkholderia fungorum, assembly GCF_046027605.1. Lineage (GTDB taxonomy): Bacteria > Pseudomonadota > Gammaproteobacteria > Burkholderiales > Burkholderiaceae > Paraburkholderia > Paraburkholderia fungorum_F. The sequence goes on along the minus strand of NZ_JAQQEF010000005.1, from coordinate 29,411 downwards.
GGCTGCATGCGCTGCGCCGCTATGAAAACGGCGAAGAACGCTGCATCGCCTGCAAGCTGTGCGAAGCGGTGTGCCCGGCGCTCGCCATCACGATCGAATCGGAAACCCGTGCGGACAATACGCGCCGCACGACGCGCTACGACATCGACCTGACCAAGTGCATCTTCTGCGGTTTCTGCGAAGAAAGCTGTCCGGTCGATTCGATTGTCGAGACGCACATTCTCGAATATCACGGCGAAAAGCGCGGCGACCTGTATTTCACGAAAGACATGCTGCTGGCCGTGGGCGATCGCTACGAAGCGGAGATCGCCGCGAACAAGGCAGCCGACGCACCGTATCGTTGAAGCGCTTCTGTTAAAGCGGTAAATGCGGCAGTAAATGCAGCAGTAACACGGCCTGTTGTCGGGCCGAGCGCCGCGGCCTGAGCGCCGCGGCACGGCGCACCTGTGCGGTTGTTCTGGCGGTTTCGGCCGCTTTTGCCCGCCACGTGCCAAAGAACAATGCCTGACGATGGCCTAACGATGAACCGGTAATCATGGAATTCACGACCGTACTGTTCTACATCTTCGCGCTGCTCCTGGTGGTTTCAGGGCTGAAGGTGATCACCTCGCGTAACCCGGTTTCGTCCGCACTGTTTCTAGTGCTGGCGTTCTTCAACGCAGCCGCGATCTGGATGCTGCTACAGGCCGAGTTCCTCGCGATCCTGCTGGTGCTGGTGTATGTCGGCGCGGTGATGGTGCTGTTCCTGTTCGTCGTGATGATGCTGGACATCAACATCGACGTGCTGCGCAAAGACTTCAAACGCTTTGTGCCAATGGCCACGGTGGTGGGTGCGATCATCGTGATCGAAACCGCACTGATCCTGTGGCACGGCTACGGCGCGACCGCCACGGCACTGCGTGACACCACGGCTGCCGCGAACGGTATGGCCGACTGGTCGAACACCCGCCTGATCGGCAAGATCATCTACACCGACTACATCTTCGCCTTCGAAGTCGCGGGCCTCGTGCTGCTGGTGGCGATCATCGCGGCGATTGCGCTGACCACGAGCCACAAGAAAGATAGCAAGCGCCAGAACGTCAGCGAGCAGGTCAAGGTACGTGCTCAAGACCGCGTGCGCATCGTGAAGATGGCATCAGAAAAGACCGCGGCGACCGTCGCGGCGGAAGAAGCCGCCGCAGCGGCAGCAGCGGCCGACTCGGCACCCGCTAAGAACAGCTGAGCGGACAGGAGATAGAAATCATGTTGACCCTTGCTCATTACCTTGTCCTCGGCGCGATCCTGTTTGCGATCAGCATCGTCGGCATTTTCCTGAACCGTCGCAACGTCATCATCATCCTGATGGCGATCGAACTGATGCTGCTGGCGGTGAACACCAATTTTGTCGCGTTCTCGCATTATCTCGGCGACGTGCATGGCCAGATCTTCGTCTTCTTCGTGCTGACGGTTGCAGCGGCGGAAGCGGCGATCGGCCTCGCAATTCTGGTGACCCTGTTCCGTAGTCTCGACACGATCAATGTCGAGGATCTCGATCAGCTCAAAGGTTAATTTCAGGTAAAGCGGCTATGTCAACGATACTCAATGAAAACCTGCTGCTGGCGATCCCGCTGGCACCGCTGGCCGGCTGCCTGATTGCGGGGCTGTTCGGGAAGGCGGTAGGGCGAGCCGGTGCGCATTCGGTCACGATCCTCGGCGTCGCGATCTCCTTCATCCTTTCGGCCATCGTGTTTTTCGACGTGCTGAACGGCGCGAGCTTCAACGCGACCGTTTATGAATGGATGACGATCGGCAAGACGAAGTTCGAGATCGGTTTCCTGGTCGACTCGCTGACGGCGATGATGATGTGCGTGGTGACCTTCGTGTCGCTGATGGTGCACATCTACACGATCGGCTACATGGCCGACGACGACGGCTACCAGCGCTTCTTCTCGTACATCTCGCTGTTCACGTTCTCGATGCTGATGCTCGTGATGAGCAACAACTTCCTGCAACTGTTCTTCGGTTGGGAAGCGGTGGGTCTGGTGTCGTACCTGCTGATCGGCTTCTACTTCACGCGTCCGACGGCGATCTACGCGAACATGAAAGCGTTCATCGTGAACCGTATCGGCGACTTCGGGTTCCTGCTCGGTATCGGTCTGCTGTTCGCGTTCGCTGGTTCGATGAACTACGGTGATGTGTTCGCGAAGCGCACCGAACTCGCGGCATTGACCTTCCCGGGTACGGACTGGGGTCTGCTGACGGTCGCCTGCATTTGCCTCTTCATCGGCGCGATGGGTAAGTCGGCGCAGTTCCCGCTGCACGTCTGGCTGCCGGATTCGATGGAAGGCCCGACGCCGATTTCCGCACTGATTCACGCGGCAACCATGGTGACGGCCGGTATCTTCATGGTTACGCGCATGTCGCCGCTGTTCGAACTGTCGGATACGGCGCTGTCGTTCATCACGATCATCGGTGCGATTACAGCGTTGTTCATGGGCTTCCTCGGGATTGTCCAGAACGACATCAAGCGCGTGGTGGCTTACTCCACGCTGTCGCAGCTCGGTTACATGACGGTCGCGCTTGGCGTGTCGGCCTACCCGGTCGCCGTGTTCCACCTCACGACGCACGCGTTCTTCAAGGCACTGCTGTTCCTCGGCGCGGGTTCCGTGATCATCGGCATGCACCACGACCAGGACATGCGCAACATGGGCGGCCTGCGTAAATACATGCCGATCACGTGGATCACGTCGCTGATCGGTTCGCTGGCATTGATCGGTACGCCGTTCTTCTCGGGCTTCTACTCGAAAGATTCGATCATCGACGCAGTCAAACTGTCGCATCTGCCGGGTTCGGGTTTCGCGTACTTCGCTGTGGTGGCGAGCGTGTTCGTTACGGCGCTGTATTCGTTCCGTATGTACTTCATGGTGTTCCACGGCAAGGAGCGCTTCCGCGATCCGAAGCATCCGGATTCGCCGATGGGCATCGAAGCGGCCGCGCATGCGCATGACGGTCACGGCCATGACGCACACGGCCATGGTCACGACGACCACGCACACGAGCCGCATGAAACGCCGTGGGTGGTGTGGCTGCCGCTGGTGCTGCTGGCGATTCCGTCGGTGGTGATCGGTGCGATCGGTATCGGTCCGATGTTGTTCGGCGACTTCTTCCAGCACGGCGTGGCGTTCGACAAGGTGATTTTCATCGGCGAAAACCATCCGGCGCTGCATGAGATGGCTGAAGAATTCCAGGGCTGGGCGTCGATGGGTCTGCACTCGGTCTCGGGTCTGCCGGTTTGGCTGGCACTCGCAGGTGTGGTGGTGGCGTGGTTCCTGTACCTGGTTCGTCCCGATCTGCCGGCTGTCATCAAGCGCGCGGCGGGTCCGATCTACACGCTGCTCGACAACAAGTACTACATGGACAAGATCAATGACGTCGTGTTTGCGCGGGGCGCTGTGGCGATTGGCCGTGGTCTCTGGAAGGAAGGCGACGTCGTGGTTATCGACGGTATCGTCAACGGTAGCGCACGCTTTATTGGCTGGTTTGCCGGCGTGATCCGCTTCCTCCAATCCGGCTATATCTACCACTACGCGTTTGCCATGATTATCGGCATGTTGGGGCTCCTGACCCTGTTTGTAACGCTCGGCGGCAAATAAGGCGAGGGACACTAATGCACGCTTATCCGATTCTCAGTATTGCGATCTGGTTACCGATCCTCGTAGGTCTGCTGGTACTCGCCATTGGTTCTGACCGGAACCCGGCTCCGGCGCGCTGGATCGCGCTGATCGGCTCGGTCGTCAGCTTCATCGTGACGATCCCGCTGATTACCGGTTTTGATTCGAGCACCGCCGATCTGCAGTTCGTCGAAAAGGCGAACTGGATCGAGCGCTTTAACATCACGTACCACCTGGGCGTCGACGGCATCTCGATGTGGTTCGTCGTGTTGACCGCATTGATTACGGTGATCGTCGTGATCGCCGCGTGGGAAGTCATCACGAAGAACGTGGCACAGTACCTCGCTTCGTTCCTGATCCTGTCCGGCATCATGGTCGGCGTGTTCAGCGCAGCGGACGGCATGCTGTTCTACGTGTTCTTCGAAGCAACGCTGATTCCGATGTACATCATCATCGGCGTGTGGGGTGGGGCGAACCGCGTGTATGCGGCGTTCAAGTTCTTCCTGTACACGCTGATGGGTTCGCTGCTGATGCTGGTCGCGTTGCTGTACCTGTACATCGAAACCGGCACGTTCGATCTGGCTACATGGCAGAACGCGCAGATCGGCATGACGCCGCAGATATTGATCTTTATAGCGTTCTTCATGGCCTTCGCCGTGAAGGTGCCGATGTGGCCGGTTCACACGTGGTTGCCTGATGCCCACGTGGAAGCGCCAACCGGCGGCTCCGTCGTGCTGGCCGCGATCATGCTGAAGCTGGGCGCGTACGGTTTCGTGCGCTTCTCGCTGCCGATCGCACCGGACGCAAGCCACTTCCTCGCACCGGTCGTGATCACGCTGTCGCTCATCGCGGTGATCTACATCGGTCTGGTCGCGATGGTGCAGGCCGACATGAAGAAGCTGGTTGCGTATTCGTCGATCGCGCACATGGGTTTCGTGACGCTCGGCTTCTTCATCTTCAATCAGCTCGGCATGGAAGGCGCGATCGTGCAGATGATCTCGCACGGGTTCGTGTCGGGCGCGATGTTCCTGAGCATCGGTGTGCTGTACGACCGGATGCACTCGCGTCAGATCGCCGATTACGGCGGCGTCGTGAACGTCATGCCGAAGTTCGCGGCGTTTGTGATGCTGTTCTCGATGGCCAATTGCGGCTTGCCGGGTACTTCCGGTTTCGTCGGCGAGTTCATGGTGATTCTGGCTGCTGTCCAGTACAACTTCTGGATCGCGGGCGGTGCGGCTGTCACGCTGATTCTCGGTGCGGCCTACACGTTGTGGATGTACAAGCGCGTGTACTTCGGCGCGATTGCCAACGATCACGTGAAGAGCCTCATCGACATCAATCGCCGCGAATTTTTCATGCTGGCAGTGCTCGCCGCACTGACGCTGTTCATGGGCCTGTATCCGAAGCCCTTTACCGATGTGATGCACGTATCCGTGGAAAACCTCCTCTCCCACGTCGCGCAGTCCAAACTGCCGTTGCCACAGTAATGCAGAGCGGAGGAATTTAAAGATCATGCAAAACGCCCCTATGACTGCTCTGTTGCCCGACGCACTGGTGATGCTCGCCGTTGTCGTCGCGTGGCTCAACGACACGTTCGTCGGCCAGGCCGGTCGCCGTACCACGTATTTCATCGCGTTCTTCTCGACGCTGATTGCCGGCATCTGGTTCGCGGTGAACGCGTTCGACCCGCAGGTGCATTACTTCTTCGGTCACATGTATGTGGTGGATTCGTTCGCCAGTGTGATGAAGGCGGTGGTGACGCTCGGCTATGCGGTGTCGATCGTTTATTCGCGCCGGTACCTCGAAGATCGCGGCTTGTTCCGCGGCGAATTCTTCCTGTTGGGCATGTTCTCCTTGCTCGGCCAACTGGTGATGATCTCCGGCAACAACTTCCTGACGCTGTATCTTGGTCTGGAACTGATGTCGTTGTCGCTGTACGGTGCGATCGCACTGCGTCGCGATGCGGCGCCTTCGAACGAAGCGGCGATGAAGTACTACGTGCTCGGCGCGCTGGCTTCCGGCTTCCTGCTGTACGGCATTTCGATGCTCTACGGTGCGACCGGTTCGCTCGATCTGAACGAAGTGTTCAAGGCGATCGGCACAAGCCACTACGATCCGAGCGTGCTGCTGTTCGGCGTGATCTTCATCGTGGCGGGCGTGGCATTCAAGATGGGTGCGGTGCCGTTCCACATGTGGGTGCCCGACGTGTATCAGGGCGCGCCCACGGCAATGACGCTGATGGTCGGCGGTGGTCCGAAAGTGGCGGCGTTCGCGTGGGGCCTGCGCTTCCTCGTGATGGGTCTGCTGCCGCTGGCGGTTGAATGGCAGGAAATGCTTGTCATCCTCGCTGCGCTGTCGCTGATCGTCGGCAACATCACCGGTATCGTGCAACGTAACGTCAAGCGGATGCTCGCGTATTCGGCAATTTCGAACATGGGCTTCGTGTTGCTGGGCCTGCTGGCTGGCGTCGTGGATCACAAGACCACGGGTGCCGCCAACGCGTACGGCTCGGCGATGTACTACAGCATCGTCTACCTGATTACGACGATGGGCACCTTCGGCATCATCATGCTGCTGGCACGCCGCGATTTCGAAGCGGACACGCTCGAAGACTTCAAGGGCCTGAATCAACGTAGCCCGGTGTTCGCTTTCGTCATGATGGTGATGATGTTCTCGCTCGCCGGCATTCCGCCTGCGGTCGGTTTCTACGCCAAGCTCGCGGTGTTGCAGGCAACCATGAATGCCGGGTTGACGTGGTTGACCGTGTTGGCCGTCATCACGTCGCTGTTCGGCGCGTTCTACTACCTGCGTATCGTCAAGCTGATGTACTTCGACGAACCGCAAGACAAGTCGCCGATCCTCGCCGACACGAGCACGCGTGCATTGCTGGCACTCAATGGTGTTGCCGTGCTGGTGCTCGGTATCGTGCCGGATCCGCTGTTGAAGGCCTGCCTGCAGGCTATCCAGCACACGCTGCTGCTCTGATGTCGGCTGCGGGATGGTTTATCGTGTTGTTGGCGCTGGTCGGCGCCAACCTACCGTTCCTGAATCAACGGCTCTTCGCCGCCGTGCCGTTGCAGGCGGCGAAGAAGAGCGGCTGGATCCGGATTGCCGAATTGATCGTGCTGTACTTTGCGGTCGGCGCGCTCGGGTTTCTTCTGGAAGCACGCGCGGGTAACCGGTTCGAACAGGGGTGGCAGTTCTACGCGATCACGTTTGCGTTGTTCGTCGTGTTCGCATTCCCCGGCTTTACCTTCCAGTATCTCGTCAAACGCCGCTGACGGCCTCTCGCCGTCGCGCACCAAGCTGTTCTGAGGTCGCATATGGCTGAACTTCCCGATCACGACGCCGCGCTCACCGAGACCTGTATCGAGAGCGAAACGATCCATCAAGGGCCGTTCCTCACGCTCAAATGCGATACGGTCCGCTTGCCGGACGGTAAGCAAGCTACTCGCGAGTACGTTCAGCATCCGGGCGCCGTGATGGTGATCCCGCTATTCGACGACGGCCGTGTGTTGCTGGAAAGCCAGTACCGTTATCCGATGGGCAAGGTGATGGTCGAATATCCGGCGGGCAAGCTCGATCCGAACGAAGGCGCACTGGCTTGTGCGAAACGTGAGCTGCGGGAAGAGACCGGCTATACCGCGCGCGAGTATGTTTATCTGACGCGCATTCATCCCATCATTTCCTATTCGACGGAATTCATCGATATTTACCTGGCGCGCGGGTTGACTGCCGGCGAGCGCAAACTCGACGACGGCGAATTTCTCGAACTGTTCACAGCGACTGTGGCCGATGTGTCCGAGTGGGTGCGCACCGGCAAGATCACCGATGTGAAAACCGTCATTGGCACGTTCTGGCTGGAGAAGGTGTTGTCGGGTACCTGGCCAATGGCCGAGCCGCAATAGCGCACTGTTTAGAACGCAGACCGGGCGCGAGTCGCGCCGGCTGGAAAATCCGCAAAAAGCCCCTGTTGGTCCATGACCGCCAGGGGCTTTGCCATTGCGGGCAGAATATCGACTCAATGCGTTAGCCCGTGTCTGAAAAATGGGTTCTCGTCCTATGCCATCTGACAGTCTCGCCCCCCGTCCGTTGCCGCTCTAGTATCGATGTCTGGTAACGGAGTTTGTTATCGCATTTACTTTGGATAACGAATGATATGAGATGGCTTCGAGTGCGATCGTGTATTTTTTGGTTGTCACTTGACAACCAGACGCGTACACCTTAAATTGGAGGGTATAGATGGTTCGTGAAATCCATTCCAAGAAAGAAGTCGAGGCCGCGTTGGCTTACGCGGAAAGAATCGGCTGGTGTGTGCAGGGAGGCGGAAAAGGTCACGCGTGGGGAAAGATGTACTGCCCTTACAACGAGGCGGGGTGTCGCTGCGGTGAGTTTTGCATTTCGAGTGTGTGGAGTACTCCCAAGAATCCCGGCAATCACGCAAGGCACCTGAGGCGCATCGTCGACAACTGCACGGCGCGTCGGCAGTAAACGTGTTCGAAGGGCAAAAAGCCCGAAGCTGAATGAAGGCAGGAGTAGCTTATGGAATATGTGTTCACCTTGAAGTACCGGCTTGCCGCTGAAGATTGCGATCTTGACGAGATCGTCGAGCGGCTGGGCGAAGCGGGATGTGATGACGCTACGATCGGCGTAGGGCAGCCAGGACGCATCGCGCTGGTCTTTGCACGCGAGGGCGCGTCAGCGTTCGAAGCGCTTGTCAGCGCACTCAAAGATATCAAACAGGTCGTGCCGTCCGCACGCCTTGTCGAAGCGGGGCCGGATTTCGTCGGCCTTACGGATGTCGCTGAGGTGGCGGGCGTGTCACGGCAAAACATGCGTAAGCTGATGCTGGGCCATGCCATTGATTTTCCACCGCCGGTTCACGAGGGCAGTGCGTCGGTATGGCATCTGTCGGACATCCTGGATTGGCTGACCGCGCGTGGCGGGTATGACATCAAGGCGGACGTGTTCGATGTCGCGAAATCGACCAAGCAGATCAACCTCGCCAAAGAGGCGCTCGAACTCGAACCACGGCTTAACCGCCGACTCGAATCCCTTGTGGCTTAAAAGGTGCGCGGCGGCAAGCGCGAAACCATGGGGGCCATACGTTCAGCGCGCTCTTTCATCTACGGGTTTTCGATGTGCCGTTCGCAGATTGAGCCACCTTCGGCAGCCCGTTGCGCAAAGCGTTAAAATCGCGCACCGCGTTCGATTTGTCGGCGACGCCTGGCGTCAATGCGCCGTCCGTAAAAATTTACGAACGACCGTTCACAAATTTCCATTTTGCGCTAAACTGGCACGCAAGCCCTGATTCCACATGAAGGTCCTCGATTTACAGTGTCCGCATGGCCATCGGTTCGAAGGCTGGTTCGCTTCGGCGGATGATTTCGAGTCGCAGCAGTCCCGCAAGCTCATCGAATGTCCGATCTGCGGCGCGAACGAAGTGAGCCGTTTGCCGTCGGCGCCCCGACTGAATCTGTCGGGGGCGACTGATACGAAAGTCCCTGCGGGCTCGGCGGATATGCAGGCGCGTGTGATGCGTGCTTTGCGTGAGGTACTGGAAAAGACTGAGAACGTGGGCGACCGCTTCGCTGAGGAAGCACGGCGCATTCATTACAACGAAGCGCCGGCACGCAATATTCGCGGTGTCACGACACCGGAAGATGCGAAAGCCTTAGTCGAAGAAGGCATCGAAGTGATGCCGCTGCCGGTCCCGGCTGCCTTGAAGGAACCGCTGCAATAGCGCAGTGGCTCACTGGCGGCGGGCGGTCGCGGCCAGGAGACACTACGCATGAATCTGGACTATTCCCCCGCTGACGACGCATTCCGCGCCGACATCCGCGCCTGGCTCGAAGCGAATTTGCCTCGCGAGCTGAGCGACAAGGTACTCAACCACAAACGTCTGAACCGTGAAGACTTCGCTGGCTGGCACAAGCTGCTCGGCACGCGCGGCTGGTCGGTCATCGCGTGGCCGAAGGAATACGGTGGCCCAGGCTGGGACGCGACCCAACGGCATATATGGGACGAAGAGTGCGCGCGTATCGGCGCGCCATCGGTGCTGCCGTTCGGCGTCTCGATGGTGGCGCCCGTGCTGATGAAGTACGGCAATGAGGCGCAGAAGCGCCACTATCTGCCGCGCATCCTCGACGGTACAGACTGGTGGTGTCAGGGCTATTCCGAGCCTGGCTCCGGCTCCGACCTGGCCTCACTGCGCACGCGTGCCGAGCGCGTCGGCGATCACTATGTGGTCAACGGCCAGAAAACCTGGACCACGCTGGGCCAGTACGCCGACATGATGTTCTGCCTCGTGCGCACCGACAGCGGTGCGAAAAAGCAGGAGGGCATCTCCTTCCTGCTGATCGACATGAAAACGCCCGGTATCACCGTGCGCCCAATCATCACGCTCGACGAAGACCACGAAGTCAACGAAGTCTTCTTCGAGGACGTGAAGGTGCCCTTCGAGAATCTGGTCGGCGAAGAGAACCGTGGCTGGACTTACGCGAAGTACCTGCTTGGGCACGAGCGCACGGGTATCGCTCGTGTCGGTCAATCGAAGCGCGAACTCGTATTTCTGAAGCGCCTCGCGCTGGATCAGAAGAAGAACGGCAAACCGTTGCTGCAGGATCCTGTGTTTGCCGCCAAAGTCGCAAGTCTCGAGATCGAACTGATGGCGCTCGAAGTCACCGTGCAACGCGTGGTGGCCAATGAAACCGGCGGACGTGGGCCGGGACCCGAGGCGTCCATGCTCAAGATCAAGGGCACGGAAGTGCAGCAAGCACTGACTGAACTGATGGTCGAAGCAATCGGGCCGCTCGCCGCACCGTTCGACGTGCCATTCCTCGAAGGCGAACGCGAACATAGCCTCGCCGGTGACGATGACGCCGCGCCGTTGGCCGCGTACTACTTCAACTTCCGCAAGACGTCGATTTACGGCGGCTCGAACGAAATTCAAAAGAACATCATCGCGCAGATGATTCTGGGACTTTGAGGAGCGGCGCATGGACTTCACTTTCAACGACGAACAACAGCAATTTGCTGACGCGCTGCGCCGCTATCTGGACAAGAGTTACGGGTTCGAGGCGCGCCAGGCGATCGTGCAATCGGAAGCCGGCGTGTCGGATCTGCACTGGGCCGCCTTTGCCGAACTCGGCCTGACCGCTTTGCCGGTGCCGGAAGCTCACGGTGGCTTCAAGGGCAGCCCGATCGATATGCTGGTCGTCATGCAGGAGCTCGGGCGTGCTTTGGTCATCGAGCCGTATTGGGCGACCGCAGTGGGCATCGAGGCACTGCGGCTGGCGGGCACGCAGCAGGGCGAAGACGCATCTCTGCTCGAACGTGCGGCTCAGGGCGAGATCAAGCTGGCAGTGGCATTTCACGAGCCGCACGCGCGCTACGACCTGTTCGAGGTCGAAACTGTTGCGAACGGGCAGCGCGATCAGCAGACGTTGACTGGCACGAAATCGGTTGTGTTGCACGGCGCGCAAGCGGATTACTGGATCGTGCCGGCGAGGCTCGATGGCGAGATCGCGCTCTTTGTCGTCGCTCACGATGCGGCTAGCGTTGCAGTGACCGACTACCGCACAATCGACGGCCAGCGCGCCGCGACACTCAAGTTCAACGGTACGCCGGCTCGCCAACTCACCGGCAAACACGCCGGTGCCGCAGCCCTGGAACACATCGCGGACTACGGCACGGTATTGCTGTGTGCGGAAGCCGTTGGCGCGCTCGACGCGTTGAACCATGCAACGGTCGAATACACCAAAACGCGCCAGCAGTTCGGCCAGCCGATCGCACGGTTTCAGGCGTTGCAGCACCGCATGGTCGAGATGCTGATTCACGCCGAGCAGGCGCGGTCGGTCACTTATCTCGCGGCCATGCGTTACACGAGCGCAGATGCCGACGTACGTCGTCGCGCGGTCTCCGCCGCGAAAGCGCGAGTGGGTCAGGCCGCACGCTTTGTTGGTCAGCAGGCGGTCCAGTTGCACGGCGGCATGGGCGTCACGAACGAAGTCGCGGCGGCGCATCTGTTCAAACGTCTTGCTATCATCGAAACCACGTTGGGCGATGTCGATCACCATCTCGCGCGGTTCGCCGCGCTGCCCGGCTTTGTCATCGCCGAAGCTTGATCAGCCGGGCGAATCGGAAGAAAGAGGTGTGACGATGGGTCTGAGTTATGAAGACATGGTAGTCGGCACGACTACCGAAATCGGCAAGCATACTTTCACGCGCGAAGAGATTGTCGAGTTCGCGGAGAAGTTCGATCCGCAGCCGTTTCATCTGGACGAGGCTGCAGCCGCAGCGTCCCCGTTTCGCGGACTGGTCGCAAGCGGCTGGCACACCTGTTCGGTCATGATGGGCATGCTGGTGCGCAACGCGATCGCGGGTTCCACGTCGATGGGCTCGCCCGGCATCGACGAAATTCGCTGGTTAAAGCCGGTGCGCGTCGGCGACACGATCACGATGATGAACGCCATACTCGACAAGCGCGTGTCGGAGAGCAAGCCGGATCGCGGCATCGTTTCAACGCAGTGGGAAGGCTTCAACCAGCACGGCGAAATGGTGATTACGGTACGCTCCAAGGCTTTGTTCGGACTGCGCAATCCGGGGGCCGCGTCGTGACGGGCAGCGCGTTGCCTGCCGCTACGTTGGGCGATGCGGCGGCGTTGCGCGCGCTGATTGGCGCTGAACCGCTCGTGAGCGACTGGCTGACGGTCGATCAGGCGAGCGTCGATCGTTTCGCCGAGGCCACCGGCGATCGTCAATGGATTCACGTCGACCCCGAGCGGGCGCGGCGTGAGTCGCCGTTCGGCGGTCCGGTCGCGCATGGATTCATGACGCTGTCGCTGATTCCCGCGCTACTCGACCAGACGGTGGCGCTCGAGCAGCGTATGGGCGTCAATTACGGCTTGAATCGCGTGCGGTTCACGTCGCCGGTGCTGGTCGGTTCGCAACTGCGGGCACAGTTCGCGGTTGAATCCGTCACTGACGTCGACAATGCGGGTGTGCAGGTCGAGTGGAACGTGACGCTGGAGCGGCAGGGTAGTGAGCGGCCCGTATGTGTTGCGGCATTTATCACGCGGCACTATTTCTAACGCTGATGACTAACTCCCGGTTGGCAAAAAAGCGCGAGTGGCAGTAACGCCATCTCGCGCTTTTTCATATCGACGTACGTACGGCTGACAGTGACGCTGCGGTCACATTGCAACGCGAAAGAACACCCACGCCACGGGACGGCCGCAAATTACCGCTTCGCGTACTGCGTCGCACCGAATAGCATTTCCTTGGCCTTATCGTCCATAAGCGGCTTGCGGGCCGACGCCAGCACCTCGACACCGCGCACGACCGCCGGACGTGCGGCGATTTCTTCATGCCAGCGCTTCACATTCGGAAGCGCATCGAGTTCGACCCCCTGGTTTTGCCACGAACGGGTCCACGGAAACGCGGCGATATCCGCGATCGTGTAATCGTTGCCGGCCAGATACTGCGTCTTGCCGAGTTGTGTATCCATTACGCTATAGAGGCGTCGCGTTTCGTTCGTGTAGCGATTGATCGCGTATTCAATCGGCTCCGGCGCGTAGATGCGGAAGTGATGCGTTTGCCCGAGCATGGGGCCTAATCCGCCCATCTGGAACATCAGCCATTGAAGTGTTGCATAGCGTGCGGCCGGATCGGTCGGCAGGAACTTGCCGGTTTTTTCGGCGAGATAAAGCAGAATCGCGCCCGATTCGAATAGCGCGAACGGTTTGCCGTCGGCACCCTTGGGACCCTCGGAATCGACGATCGCCGGAATCTTGTTGTTCGGGCTAATAGCGAGGAACTCGGGTTTGAACTGGTCGCCCGCGCCGATATCCACGGCATGTGCGGTGTATGCGAGGCCGGTCTCCTCGAGCATGATGTGAACCTTGTGGCCGTTCGGGGTGGCCCAGCTATAGACGTCGATCATCCTGGCTCCTTCGTTTCGTGGAAGCGGCGCCACCAAGGGCGCCGCAGTCGACGAAAATTAGAGCACAGATCGGACGATGCTGCTGGCCGTGAACTCGCGCGATCGCCTCGTCCCCGACCTCAAACCCGCGTAATCGGCGTCTCCACGCGAGCCGCGGCCTCCGCATCCATATAGCGCGCCAATTCGAGCTTTGCGATCGCGTTGCGATGCACTTCGTCTGGGCCATCGGCGAAGCGTAAGGTCCGTGCGGATGCATACGCATACGCCAGCGGAAAATCGTCGCTGACGCCGCCGCCGCCGTGCGCCTGGATCGCCCAGTCGATCACCTGACACGCCATATTCGGCGCGACCACCTTGATCATCGCAATCTCGCCGCGCGCGCCCTTGTTGCCGACAGTGTCCATCATGTATGCGGTCTTCAACGTCAACAGACGCGCTTGCTCGATCATGCAGCGTGCTTCGGCGAGACGCTCCTGCGTGACGCCTTGCGCTGCGACCGGCTTGCCGAACGCCACGCGTTGTAGCGAGCGCTTCGCCATCAACTCAATCGCGCGCTCGGCGAGGCCGATCAACCGCATGCAATGGTGGATGCGTCCCGGTCCGAGGCGGCCTTGGGCGATTTCGAAACCACGTCCTTCGCCGAGCAGCATGTTGGTGGCTGGCACGCGCACGTTTTCGAGCGTGATTTCCATGTGGCCGTGCGGCGCGTCGTCGTAACCGAACACGGTGAGAGGGCGGTGCACGGTGATGCCGGTAGCGTCGGCGGGGACCAGAATCATCGACTGTTGTGCATGGCGCGGCGCCTCAGGATCGGTCTTGCCCATCACGATGTAGACCTTGCAGCGCGGATCCCCCGCACCGGACGACCACCACTTGTGGCCGTTGATCACGTAGTAATCGCCATCGCGCACGATGCTGGTCTGAATATTGGTCGCGTCCGACGACGCCACGTCCGGCTCGGTCATCAGAAACGCCGAACGGATGTGGCCTTGCAGCAGCGGTTCGAGCCATTCGCGCTTGTTGTCGTCGCTGCCGTAACGCTCGATCGTTTCCATGTTGCCGGTGTCGGGCGCGTTGCAGTTGAACACTTCCGGCGCCCAGGGTACACGGCCCATGATTTCGCACAGCGGCGCGTATTCAAGATTCGTCAGACCGGCGCCGCGGATCGATTCAGGCAGGAACAGATTCCACAAGCCGGCGTCGCGCGCCTTCTGTTTCAGTTGCTCGATCAGTTCAGTCGGCAGCCAGGCGTTGCCGTTCTGGCGATTGCGCGCGATCTCGGCGTAGAACGCCTGCTCGTTCGGATAGATGTGTTCGTCAAAGAAGGCGAGCAGTTTCTCGCGCAGCGCCTGAACCTTCGGGGTGTAATCGAAATTCATATATGACCTCGCGGATGACGAATGACGTTTGTTCGGGAGCGCAGTTCGGTGCGCCGATTCGATTCGGTTAGCGCACCTTCTGCGCGTAGCGCCAGGCGAGTTCGGCCATCGGCTTGGCACGACGGCCGGCATCGAGCGCCTGAGCGCTGGCCGCCGTGCCGTCAACCACACGTTTCATGATCCCTTGCAGGATCGCGGCGATGCGGAACATGTTGTACGCCAGATAGAAATTCCAGTCGCCGTGGATCTCGAAGCCGGTGCGCTTGCAATAGCGCTCGACGTATTGGGTTTCGTCGGGAATCCCAAGGGCTGCCCAATCGAGACCCGCGATGCCGCGGAATTGCGTCGGGTCGACGTGCCATGCCATGCAGTGGTAGGCGAAGTCGGCGAGCGGATCGCCGAGCGTCGACAGTTCCCAGTCGAGCACGGCGAGTACCCGTGGCTCATTGGGATGGAAGATCAGATTGTCGAGCCGGTAGTCGCCATGCACGACCGAGGCACGCTCGCTCGTTTCGGCCGGCATATGTTGCGGAAGCCATTCGATCAGGCGTTGCATCGCGTCGATCGGTTCCGTTTCGGATGCGATGTACTGTTTGCTCCAGCGGCCGATCTGGCGCGCGAAGTAGTTGCCCGGTTTGCCGTAGTTCGCAAGGCCGATTGCCGTGACATCGACGCTATGCAACGCGGCAATCACGCGATTCATTTCATCGTAAATTGCCGTGCGCTCCGCAGGCGTCATGCCGGGCAAGGACTGGTCCCACAGCACGCGGCCCTCGACGAACTCCATCACGTAGAACGCCCGGCCAATCACGCTCTCGTCCTCGCACAACGCGAGCATGTTCGCGACAGGCACGTCGGTGTCGGCAAGCGCATGCATCACCCGGTATTCGCGTTCGACGGCGTGCGCCGAGGGCAGTAACTTCGCGGCTGGCCCGGGCTTGGCGCGCATCACATACGCACGCGATGGCGTGACGAGCTTGAAGGTGGGATTGGACTGGCCGCCCGCGAATTGTTCCAGCGTGAGCGGTCCGGCGAATCCGTCGAGATGCTGGCTTAGCCACGCGGCGAGCGCGTCACTGTCGAAGCGTTGCCGCTCGTTGACCGGACGCGTGCCCTCGAAGTCTGAGTAATCCGGTTTGTGTTCTGGTTCGCCGGTCTGTGTGGCTTGCACCATATGTCTCCTCCAGTTCGGTTCAGCTACGCTTGTATTGAATGAATTGTGCGTAGAGCATTTCCATCGTGGTGTTGCGAACGTCGCGATGGAGCGGCGACGGCGGGGAATAGTTGATCGTGCGCAGCACCCAGTCGCGCGGCGCGGCGCCGACGTCGAGCGCGTTGATGCAACCGGTGGCCTGCGCCAGATGGCCGAAGAAAGTGCGCCCTCCGGCGGTGAGCGCGTGCGACAGAATCGCGCGATTCACTCCACCGTGCAGCACCAGCAGCACGGTGTCCCACGACGTGTCCTCGCGCAATGCCGCCACCGCGGGCAACACGCGGTCGAACAACGCGCCGATGGTTTCGCCGTCGAGAAAGCGTGTGCTTTCCGGCACGATGCCGTCGAACACACCGAGAAATGCCGCTTCCATGTCCTGGAGTGGAATATTGCCAAGCTTACCGCCGCGAATTTCCTGCCATGCAGGCTCGATCTCGATCTCGATCCGCTGACCGGTCTCGGCCAATACGCGCTGCGCGGTTTCGACCGTGCGCGGCAAACCGCTCACGATCACCCGGTCGAACCGGACTTGCTGCCCGGCGAACACGCGGCCTGCCGCGCTTGCCTGCTCGCGGCCGTTCGCATTTAACGGTACGGTTTCAGGATCGATCGCGCGGCCGCTGTCGTCGAAGTAGGTCACGTCGCCGTGACGCATCAGGAAGACCCGGCGGCGCTTCGGGAGTTGATAGTCAGGCATTGTCCCTTCGTTCACTGAGGTTCACTTGTAGACCGGCGCGCGTTTTTCGAGGAATGCGGAAATTCCTTCGAGCCCTTCGCGATGGTGCAGGGATGCGACGAAGCTGTCGCGCTCGGCAACCAGATGTTCGGCGAGCGGCTGGGTGCCGGCCGCGCTAATGAGCCCCTTGATGCGCGCGACCGAATTCGGCGAAATCTTGCCCAGCTCGTCAGCCCAGGCGACAGCCGTGTCGCGCACTGTGCCGGCCCTCGCCAGTTTGTTGACGACGCCGAGTTCGTGCAGACGCGTGGCGCCGATCGGTTTGCCTTCGATCAGCACCTCGGTTGCCAGCTGGCGCGGCAACGCCTGCGCGAGAAACCATGAGCCGCCGCCGTCGGGCGTGAGACCGACGCGCGCATACGACATCACGAACCTGGCGTCCTCCGCGGCGACGATCAGATCACATGCGAGCGCCAGCGAAAATCCCGCGCCGGCCGCGGCGCCATCGACAGCAGCGATCACCGGCTTCGACGACAGACGCAGCGCCGAAATCCATTCGCCCAGCAGATCGATGCTCTCGGCCTGTACCGATGGATCTTTCGCACGGTTTTCCAGTAGACGGTTCAGATTGCCGCCGGCACAAAAGAAGTTGTCCGCGCCGGTAATCACGACCGCGCGGATCGACGGATCGCGCTCGACTGAATCGAGCGCCTCGATGCCCGCGGCATACATGTCCGGATGCAGCGCATTGCGTGCGCCGGGGTTCGACAGCGTGAGGACTAGCGTCGATTCGCTTTCGGTCGGGCGCGAGGTCAGCAGTTCGGCGCTCATTGTTGGGTCTCCGTTTGAGTGTCGGCGGCGTCGCGTTGAGTGAGCGACAGGCCAAGTTGCGCACGCCGTGCCAGCCACGGCGACGGACGGTAGCGTGGATCGCCGAGTACGCTATAGATATTGCGCAAGATGGTGAGAATTGTTGCCGCGCCAAGTGCATCGCCGAGTGCGAGCGGCCCACGCGGGTAGCCGAGGCCGAGCATCACGGCGAGGTCGATATCGTCCGGCGTGGCGATCTGTTTCTGTGCGATGTCGCAGCCGATATTGACGATGGTCGCCACCACGCGTTGCGCGACGAAGCCTGTCGAGTCGCGGATGACGGTGACGGGAATGCCGTCAGCGGCAAACAGCGCGTGCGCGGTCTCACGTGCGGCGCGGCTGGTGGCGGGTGTCGTCATCAGCGTGCGGCGTTGCGCCGCGAGCAGCGGGAATAGCGCGTCGATAGCGACAACGCGGGTGGCATCGAGTGCTTCGTCGACGGCAGCGGTGGTCGCGTCATGACCGAATGGTGTCACGACGATCAGCGAGTCCGCTGCGGGCGTGGCGCCTTCGTCGAGCTTGACGCCGGCCTTGGTGACGAGTTGCGCAACGGCTTCATGCGCTTGCGGATAGCGCTTGCTGACCCACACGCTTTGCGGCAGTTCGGTCGGCGCGGGCGCCTCGGCGGGCACTTGCTGTTTGCCGTCTTCATAGCGGTAGAAGCCTTCGCCCGTCTTGCGGCCGATCAATCCGCCCGCGAGCCGCGTGCCCGTGATCGGCGAGGGCGTAAAGCGCGGCTCTTCGTAGAACTGGTGATAGATCGATTCCATCACGGGATGCGATACGTCGAGCGCGGTCAGATCGAGCAGTTCGAACGGCCCGAGACGAAACCCCGCCTGCTCGCGCATGATACGGTCGATGTCTGCGAAGCTCGCCACGCCTTCGCCCGCCACGCGCAGGCCTTCGGTATTCATGCCGCGGCCGGCATGATTGACGATGAAGCCGGGCATGTCTTTCGCGCGCACCGGCGTGTGGCCCATGCGGCGCGCGAGATCCATCAGCGCGTCGCCGGCGGCGGGATCGCTGCGCAGCCCGTCGATCACTTCGACGACCTTCATCAACGGAACCGGATTGAAGAAATGGTAACCGGCTACGCGCGACGGATTCGTGCAGCCCGCCGCAATCGCGGTAATCGACAACGACGACGTATTCGATGCCAGCACGCAGCGCCCGCTTACCACTGCTTCGAGTTCGCGAAAGAGGGCTTGCTTCACCTCGAGCTTTTCGACGATCGCCTCGACGACCAGATCGCAATCGGCCAGATCGCCGATGACCTGCGCGCCGCTCACGTTCGCCAGCGCGGCGAGCGAGCGGGCCTGATCGAGCTTGCCTTTGGCGGTCAATTTGGCGAAAGTCTCGGCAAGGTAGTCGCGCGCGGCGCCGATCGCGGCGGGATTCGTGTCGTACAGACGTACGGTAAGGCCCGCCAGTGCGGCAATCTGGGCGATGCCACGACCCATTGCACCGGTTCCAACGATGCCGATAGTCTCGATGCTGAAATTGCGAGAGGTCATTGTGATGCTCGACTCCATGGTTATTTTAGAATAGCACGATCGTGCAATTTACTGGATGATTGATCGAAGGCCGCCGCATTTGATGTCGACGCGCGGTCTCAAACAACTCGAAGGAAGGAGACACCCGATGATCAAGCTGTGCGGTTTCGCGCTCTCGAACTATTACAACAAGGTGAAGTTCGTGCTTCTCGAACACGGCATTCCGTTCGAGGAAGTGTTCGTGCTGCCGAGCCAGGAAGAGACGATGCTCGAGCATTCTCCGCTCGGCAAGGTGCCCTATATCCAGACCGAGCACGGCGATCTGTGCGAATCGCAAAGCATCGTCGAGTACCTGGCCGCGCGTTTTCCCGACAAGGCGATTTTCTCTGCTGACCCATGGGAGGCGGCCAAGGAACGCGAGTTGATCATGTTCGTGGACGTGCATCTCGAACTGACCGCACGCAATCTCTACAAGCAGGCGTTCTTCGGCGGTACCGTGACTGACGCAACCAAGGGGCGTGTTGAGAAGTTGCTCGCACATCACATTGCCGGCTTCAAGCGGATTGCGAAATTCGGACCGTATCTGGGCGGCGAGCGTTTCAGTGTCGCTGACGCGGCGGGTTATGTGAGCCTGCCGCTGGTCGGCATGGCGACGCAGACTGTCTACGGTCGCGACTTCCTGCTCGACGCCGGTGTGGACTGGAAAAGCTATGTGAAGGCGATCAACGCCCGGCCGGCCGCGCAACGCGTGACCGAAGATCGTAAGGCGTATATCGCGGCCTCGCGTCCGGCGTGAGGTGTGGCGGCATTGAGGCCGAAATGAATCCGGGCGTGCAACGCACGTGCGGGCCGCTGCGCGCGATGGCGAGGAACGTGGGTTCGTTCGCAGCATCGCGCGGGACCTCCTAGAGCCGCGCCAGCCGCTCGAGCGCGGTGGCGAGAGTGGCTTCCTGCTTGGCAAAACAGAAACGCACCACGCCCGATTCATGGGCTTCGTGATAGAACGCCGAGACTGGGATCGCCGCGACACCAACTTCGCCGGTCAGCCATTGCGCGAAATCGGCTTCGGGCAAATCGCTGATCGCCGAATAGTCGACGCATTGAAAGTACGTGCCCGTGCAAGGCAGTAGCTTGAAGCGGGAATCCGCGAGGCCGGCGCGGAAGAAGTCGCGTTTCTTCTGATAAAACGCGGGCAGATCCAGATACGGTGCCGGATCCTTCATGTAGCCGGCAAGACCGACCTGCATCGGCGTGTTGACCGTGAACACGTTGAACTGGTGCACTTTGCGGAATTCCGCAGTGAGCGCGGCGGGCGCGGCGACGTAGCCGACTTTCCAGCCAGTGACGTGGTAGGTCTTGCCGAAGCTCGACACCACGAAGCTGCGCTGCGCCAGTTCCGGATAACGCGCCACGCTTTCGTGCGGCGCGCCGTCGTACACCATGTGTTCATACACTTCGTCCGACAGAATCAGTACGTTCGTGCCGCGTACGATTTCCTCGAGCTTGCGCATGTCTTCGCTGCGCCAGACTGTCCCGGTCGGATTGTGCGGCGTATTGATCAGCAGGAGCCGCGTTTTCGGGGTGATCGCGGCGGCAAGCTTGTCGAACGGGATCGTGTAGTCGGGCGCTTCGAGCGTGACGAATACCGGTTTGCCGCCAGCCAGCTCGATCGACGGCAGGTAGCTGTCGTAGGTCGGCTCGACCACGATCACTTCGTCGCCCGGATGCACGGTGCAGAGAATCGCGGTCAGCAGCGCCTGCGTGGCGCCCGCGGTCACGGTGATCTCGCTGGTGGCGTCGTAGCGGCGGCCGTACAGATTGGCGATCTTGTCCGAAATCGCCTGACGCAGCGGCACGGCGCCCGCCATTGGCGGGTATTGATTGTGGCCGTCGCGCATGGCGTTCGCGACGGCGTCGACAATGCGGGGATCGCAGCCGAAGTCGGGGAAGCCCTGGCCGAGGTTCACCGCGCCTTTTTCGGCGGCGAGCGCGCTCATCACGGTGAAGATCGTCGTGCCGACGTCCGGCAGGCGAGACGGAAACGAGGGACTCATGGGCGTGTCGTGCGGTGCATTCATGGCGCTGTCCGGAGCGGGGTCGAGTGAATTGGCGAAAGGCGTCGTTTGAAAAGGACGAAGCCTGATTGTAGGGAAAACGCGGCGCTGCGTGCGCACCTTCGGCCCAACGTTGGCCATCCGGCCAAGGGTCATAGGGTTACACGGGTTACTGCACGGGCGCGGGTTCGTCTGCCGCGCTCATACAGGCGCTGACGAACGGCGCCGGCTGTGCAATCTGAAAACCGAAGTCGCGCGCAATCCGTTTGGCAAGTTTCAAGACCGCGCGGTCTTTCGATACCAGCCAGTGGGCCTGCGCGGCGTGGGCGAGTTCGAGGAATTTCTGGTCGTCGCGGTCTTTGCATTTGGGCAGCGGGCTGGCATCTTCCGCGGGTGCCGTGGGCTCGACCAGCTGCGCGAGCCGTGCGACGACGGCAAGCGCCGCCGCCTTGTCGACATTGCGATGCACGAATTGCGGATAGTCGAGCACGTGGGCGAGTTCGGCGAGGCAGCGCGCGTCGATCAGCGCGGCCAGCGCGCCGCTTTCGAGCGCGGCGCGGATCGGCCGCGTGTGCGGATCGTCGAACACGAGAATATCGATCCACACATTGGAATCGAGGACGACGCGCAAAGCGCCGTGTGAGGCATGGGAACCGGGCATTCGTTACAATCTGGCTTTCGTCTTTGACCGCCAGGCACGGCGTGCCTGCAAGCCTCTATGATAATCGTTCTGTCGCCGGCGAAATCGCTCGACTACGAAACCCCTCCGCACGTCAAAAAACACACGATCCCCGATTTCGTCGACGACGCGGCCGAATTGATCGGCGGCTTGCGTCGTTTGTCGCCGCAGCAGATCGGCTCGCTGATGAGCATTTCCGATCAGCTTGCGCACCTCAATTTCCAGCGTTACGCGGAGTGGTCGCCGAGTTTTGGCACGCACAACGCCAAGCAGGCGGTACTCGCGTTCAATGGCGACGTATACGAAGGCTTCAACGCGAAGACGTTGTCGTCGGCCGATCTGGATTACGCGCAAAGCCACGTCCGCGTGCTGTCCGGCCTCTACGGATTGCTGCGCCCACTCGACCTGCTACAGCCGTATCGGCTCGAAATGGGTACGCGCTTTGCCAACGCGCGCGGCAAGGATCTTTACGCGTTCTGGGGCGAGCGGATCACGCAGGCTTTGAACGCGCAACTGAAGAAGAACACGGTCGCGTCGCGCGTGCTGGTCAACTGCGCGTCGGGCGAGTACTTCAAGTCGGTCAAGCCCAGGCTTCTCGACGCGCCGATCGTCACGCCCGTGTTTGAAGACTGGAAGGGCGGCCGCTACAAGATCATCAGCTTCCACGCCAAGCGCGCGCGCGGTCTGATGGCGCGCTACGCGGTCGAGAACCGCCTCGACAAGCCCGAGCAGTTGAAGGACTTCGACTCCGAAGGCTATGCATTCGACGCCGAAGCCTCGAACGATTCCACTTACGTATTCCGCCGTCGCATCGCCGACCAGGCGATTGCCGCGCATACAAGCACTTAAGCAGGGAAGCACATCATGACGTTATCGATTACGAGCAACTTCGACGCGGGCGCAATCGAAGTGCTGGCTTGCGAAGACGCTGGCAACATCCGTCTGCGCGTGCGGCCCGACAGTCACGCCGAGTTCGCGCAGTGGTTCTATTTCCGTTTGTCCGGCGCGTCCGGTGAGCGCTGCGTGATGATCTTCGAAAATGCCGCGGCGTGCGCTTTCGCCGAAGGCTGGCGCGACTATCAGGCGGTGGCAAGCTACGACAGGGTGAACTGGTTCCGCGTGCCGACTTCCTACGACGGGCGTGTGCTGACGATCGACCACACGCCTGATTTCGACCGCATCTACTACGCGTATTTCGAGCCGTATGGCGAGGAACGCCACTCGGAGTTTCTCGGCGCGGTCCAGCAATTGCCACAGGCCACGCTCACGGAATTGGGCAAGACTGTCGAAGGCCGGCCGATGTCGCTGCTGACGCTCGGCACGCCGCAAACCGGCGAGACGCCGAAAAAGAAGATCTGGCTGATCGCGCGCCAGCATCCGGGCGAAACGATGGCCGAATGGTTTATCGAAGGTCTCGTCAAGCGTCTCGTGGGCTGGGGCGATTGGGTGGGCGACCCGGTGGCGCGCAAGCTCTACGATCACGCGGTGTTCTACATCGTGCCGAACATGAATCCGGACGGCAGCGTGCACGGCAATCTGCGCACCAACGCGACGGGTGCGAACCTGAACCGCGAATGGATGGAACCAGACGCCGCGCGCAGTCCCGAGGTGCTGGTGGTGCGTGACGCAATTCACGCGACCGGTTGCGATCTCTTTTTCGATATCCACGGCGACGAAGCGCTGCCCTACGTCTTCGTGGCCGGCTCCGAAATGCTGCCGGGTTTCACCGAGCGGCAGGGGGAGGAGCAGAAAGCGTTCATTGAGGCGTTCAAGCATGCGAGTCCCGACTTCCAGGACAAGTACGGCTACGCCGCGAGCAAGTATCGCGAGGATGCGCTCAAGCTGGCTTCAAAGTACATCGGCAATGAATTCGGCTGTCTGTCGTTGACGCTGGAGATGCCGTTCAAGGACAACGCCAACCTGCCGGACGAGCGGGTGGGTTGGAACGGCGAACGTAGCGCTTCGCTGGGCGCCGCCATGCTGCAGGCAATTTTGCGGCACGTGGAGACGTTTGCCTGACCTGCCGTTTCAAAAAAAGCGGGCACACACTGTATAGGTGTGTGCCCGCTTTTTACTTGGCGCCGGAATGACCCCGAAGCGCGGGTCAGTCGAAATGACTGCGAGGTCTTTGCCCGTTATTGACTCTTTTTCGCCGTGGACTTCTTCGCGGCCGATTTGCTCGAAGACTTGCTGGAAGTTGCTCGCGAAGATTTTCCCGAGCTTGCCTTCGAGGACTTGCCAGCCGCTTTCTTCGTCGTTGTTTTGCCGCCGGCGGAGTGTTTGCCCTTCACGCTCTTATGCTTGCCCGACGACGCACGCGATCCTGCCGATCCTGAACTCTGCGCGCGCGCCGGGGGCACTGGATCGTTCCAGCTGAACGCGAGCATCTGGGCGCCTACATAGCCGCAGCGGAACTTGAGATCGGCTGGATCGCCGTCGCCGCTCTGACGGATACCGAGACCTTCGACTGTCACGATGTTGTCCACCTTGACACGCTGCTTGCCCTCGTCGAACGAATCGTTCCAGGGCGTGACGGACGCATGCGCGTTGTCGAAGGAGTTGGGTGGAAATTCGACATGGTCGAAGACGGTCGATGTGCTTGCAACAAAATCGCCATGCGCAGCGCAGTCTGCGACTAACGGGTCTGCATGCATGTCATTGACAAATTTGTTGACGAGATCGTTGTGCTGTTCGAGTTGATCGGCGTATGCGGGAGCAGTGCAGATGAGCGAGAGACTCGCTGCAAATGTTGCTAACCGGCCGACCAGCCGCAGTAATCGGCGCGGTACGTTGGGGCGATCCATCTAGTTCGTTAGACGCTAAGAGACGTGAGGCACGTAAGATGCACGGCGAGAGGGATGAGTTCAATCCTGACACAAATATTTTGTCCTGTCGTGGTGCATGGACTCAAGCGCTTACGTGTCGAGATGACTGATTGCCGCAGATAGATACTCGATGCCGCGTCTCTGTCAGGTGCGTGGGCCGCCCAATCGATAACGGCGCACATCATAAGTGGTGACCCACGCCGGACGATAGACCGCGATCAATGCCGTCGACATGCCTGTGAACCAGGCCTCGCCGGTGGCTAGCAGAAGCACGCTGAACGCGTAGCCGGCCGGCACCACGGTCATCGAACCGTCGGCCAGTGCGATGTGAACGCCAAGCGCCGCGGCCGCCGTGAGCGACACGGCAATGGCGGGTGAGACAAAACCCTGGCCCAGGATGAACATGAAGAGATTACGCGGCAGCCAGGCGATGCTGGCGCGCTGGATCAAGGTCGAGATGCCGACAGGCAACGCACCGAACACGAGGAAAGTCAGCGCAATGCCTTGCCACGGGGCGTCGAAGATGACAGCGGCGAGACCAGTGACGATCGCCATGGCGATTAGCGCCAGCGCCCAATCGAATAATGTGACGACCAGCGTGGCGCCGAGCAGATGCATGACCGTGCCGTCGTCGAGCCACGCGTTGCTCGCCCACAGCACCGACACCGCGACGATGATCGCGAGCCAGACATGCTGGAGCGTGCCGTCTTGAAGTCGTTTGAAAGGATTTTTCCACAGCGCGAGCGCGACCACTATCGCAGTGGCGATCCAGCCACCGACAGCGACCCAGAACGGAAGCGGTGTGTAGAGGAAACCCATGTATCTCATATTACTCGTTGGACGAGAAAAGGTGTGAGCGGATTCCATGCCAGCCGGCGCAAACGCTGCCAGAAAGTGCACCTTCCGATTCTGGCGTGTGCGCCGGCTGAGGTTATGCGGGACCTTGCATGACCTGCTCCGCCGCCGGCCCGGCGGGCATATCGCCGTAAGGCGTGCTCGGTTCGGCTGCCATTGGCAGCGTGTCGGCCGTGTCGTTCGCGGGCAACGGATACTGAAAGCGCTGCGGCGTGCGGCGCCGCAATGGCACCACGCCGGCTTGCCCCATTACCGGACGGAGCGGACCTGCGTCTCCGTTGCGCAGTACTTGCAAATGAGCTGACAGCCAGCCGTTGTAGAGCGCGACCGCCGCAGCGCGATTGGGCGCGCCGAGTTGCTGAAATATGCTGGTCAGATGGATCTTGACGGTGCCTTCACTGATGCCGAGCGTGCGCGCAATCATCTTGTTGGTGCTGCCCATGTGGACGCAGCGCATGATCTGCTCCTGGCGAGGCGACAGGCCGCTGGAAAGTTTGGTCCTGCGCGGTGGCGGAGTCTTTTCGTCGAACGGCCGGATGACCGCGTCCGGCGGTAGCAGCGGCTTGAGCGCCAACGCGCCGGGCGGCACGTAGTGACCGCCTAGCAGAACCATCTCGAAAGCGCGCACGATCAGGCAGGGGTCGGTTTCGCGCGGAACCACGCCGAGCACACCTTCGTCCATCAGGTCCCTCACGACGGCTGGCGAGACCTCGTCGGTCAGCACGGCAATGCGCAGGTCCGGGTAGTGGCTAAGCAGATGACGGGCATCGTCAACCGACATCCAGTCCTGCCAATCGATCACGAGCAGGTCGGGGCGCAGGCGCTTGAGCGTACGCTCAACCTGACGCCAATCCTGTGCTTCGTTGAAGCGTGCTAGCCGGTCGATTTGCCGCAGCAGCGCTTTGAGTCCATCGCGGCGTTCCGCGTCTGAGTTGAGTATTGAGAATCGCATGCCATGTCTCCAGATGAATCGGGCGAGGTGGCGCGATGTGTGCGGTCCGGCGGGGGTGCCGAGCGCACTACGATGCGCCACCGACACTATGATGGCAAATTCCCTTCGTTTTGACGGCCTGTCCAAAAGGCATAGGAGGAATGACACAAAAAAGCCCCGCGCGCGGCGGGGCTTCCTGGTGTCGACGGCGCGGCTCAATCGCGCCGGTGGCTCAGTGGAAATGCGGTTGCGCGGGCTCCGCGTCCTCCGGCATTTCGGCGTGGACGATTTCGCCAAGCGGGTCCGCGTAGAGCGGGACACCGCAGTCATCACAATATTCCGGCTCGAAGCGGCCCGAGTGGCGGCGCACGTCAGTCACACCGGTTTCCTTGAGCAACGCGACGATTTCTTCGATCGGGTCATCTGACGCAGCGGTCTCTTGCGGTTCTTCATCGATACCGGGTTCGCCGTTCTCGCGGCCATAAAGTGGCCATACGACGCCGTAGATCACGTCGTTGCTGCCGCGGCGCGTGAAGCCAACGCGGTATTCGTCGATACGGCGCTCGCCGAAGCCCGCGACAACCGCGCGCAACTCCTGCGGCGCCGCGCCGATTGTGTCGAACAGGTAGCGCACTGCTGTACGCACCGTATGAGGGCGCACGCGTTCGTCGGCGTCGCGGCAAGCTGAATAATAGGCGTCTGGCAGCAGGCACTCGAATTCACATCCGGGCAGTACCAGCGAAAGATTCGCGCCGCCTTGCGTTGCCCATTGTTCAAGGCATTGGCCACGCTCGATCCGGCTGCCGTTTTCTTCCTCCTGCCAGCGAAACGCCGGCTCGCCTACCGGCGCCGCGACCACAGCCAGCAGAAAGCGCGGGTCGGCAAGGATCGGTGAAGTTTCCGGCAGTTCGCCAAAATTGAGTTTGACGTTGCCGCCGGCCATCGCTGCTTGAGCGAGTTGCTGGGCGATGCGCCAGGTTTCGACGTGGTGACGCGGTAGCTGATCGATGCTGTACAGGAACGGCACCATGGCGACACGCGTATTGGCTGCGAGCACGTGCGCCTGCAGGTGCGCGCGCAGCGCGTCGGCTGCGTCCGCCTTGAGCGGGCCCGAAGGAATCATGTAGCGAGTCCAGGCCAGCACGGGCGCGGCAATCAGCAGCGCCTCGTAAGGAGC
Organism: Paraburkholderia fungorum; assembly: GCF_046027605.1. Lineage (GTDB taxonomy): Bacteria > Pseudomonadota > Gammaproteobacteria > Burkholderiales > Burkholderiaceae > Paraburkholderia > Paraburkholderia fungorum_F. The sequence continues at coordinate 1,666 of NZ_JAQQEF010000005.1, read as the reverse complement.
GCCTTCATGTTCGACGATGAACGACTCGCTGTGCGTCTCTGCCATGTCGGCGAGTGCGCCGTAAGCATCGGGATGATTTTGCTGCAGATGATCGAGCGCGGCGTCCAGCGTAGTCTGGTTGGCGTTGCGGACGATCTTGGCCAGCAGCACATCGAGCTTCGCTTCCCAGAAGCGATCTTCGGTGCGGCTGCCCGACGCGAAAAGCGCGAGCGAGAGACCGACAAGCTTGTCGGCATCGGGGGGGAGACGTTTGGCGATTCGCGAGCGCATAAATCCGGAAGTTGGGTGCACAGAACCTTATATTCTAGTCTTTTCTATGCCGACATATTATTTGGCTGAATATGCCGAATGGATTGGGACGTTTCCGCGCTGAAAATAAGCCTCTTGCGGGTGCCTCCGGATGCGTTGCATGGCGCCTTGGCCGAATGATATAAGTCGTGCCCAGGGGCGCGACTCGCTTCTATACTGACTGCGTTCAGTGGGCGCCTGACAAGCGTGTCTATTCTTCGCTGTGGTCTGGCACAACAGGAGATTCATAGTGAAATCCGACCAACTGATTGAACGTCTCGCGGCGGTGTTCGCGTTGATCATATTGGTGGGCGGGTCCCTGCTGGTGCTGGCGCCTTTTACGACCGCGTTGCTGTGGGGCGCGATTCTTAGTTATAGCTCATGGGGCTTGTACCGGCGCCTGACTGCGGCCGTCGGCGGCCGGCGGAAGCTGGCCGCTACGTTGATCGTACTCATCATTCTGGTTGTGGTGCTTGGCCCGTTCGTGTATGCGGGCTTTGCTTTCGGTGCGCACGTTCACGACATCGTCGCGTTGGTGCAAAGGCTCTTCGAGGCTGGCTTGCCGGATTTGCCGCCGTGGGTGGGGCGAATCCCGCTGATCGGCTCGAACATCGAGACGTTCTGGGCAAATGTAACGAGCAGCAACTCCGAACTGATCGCGCAAATGCATGCGCTTGCGGCGCCGGCTGGCAAGTGGATCCTGGCGGCTGCGATTGCCGTTACGCATGGTCTGGGTTTGTTGGCGCTGAGTATCGTGCTTGCATTCTTCTTTTATACCGGAGGGGAGGGCGCTGCGGCCTGGCTGAGGGCGGGCATGCGGCGCATCGCCGGCGAACGCGCCGATTACTTGCTGGCGTTGGCGGGCAGCACGGTGAAGGGCGTGGTCTACGGAATTCTCGGCACGGCGCTTGTGCAAGGCATTCTTGCCGGCTTCGGTTGCTGGATTGCGGGCGTCCCGGCGCCAGCACTGCTTGGTCTGGCGACGTTCTTCCTGTCCGTGATACCGGGCGGTCCGGTTGTCGTCTGGTTGCCCGCGGCGATCTGGCTGTATCACGGCGGCGCAACGGGTTGGGCAATTTTTCTGGTCGTGTGGGGCGTGTTGGTCGTCGGCATGTCCGACAATGTCATCAAGCCGATACTGATTGGTAAGAGTAGTGACATGCCGCTAATACTGGTGATGCTGGGCATCCTGGGTGGCGCGTTTGCTTTTGGCTTCCTTGGCGTTTTCATCGGCCCAACTTTGCTGGCAGTTGCTTATACCGTGCTGCACGATTGGACGATCGGTGCTCCGGCAGCGCATGCTCTGACGGCTGACTTGAAAGTGCCGGCTGCCGAGGAGTCAGGGCGCATAGAAAAGGCGCCTTGAAATAAATTCCAG
>NZ_JAQQEF010000049.1:0-24766 GCF_046027605.1 Paraburkholderia fungorum | reverse complement strand
CGGTTTCGAGGCAGGAGCCTTTGTGTATTCCGGGCAAATGCCTGTTGAGCCACTTGTGCCTGCGAGAGGAGGTTTCCGGATGGAATACATCAACATAGGATGCCAGTACGGGCCGTTCTTCCGCCCATTCAATCAGGGCGATCCTGTCGACCAGAACCGCATGGAAGTTCAGTTGCACGAAGTGGCGCACCTTAAGAATACCGCTTACGCACAGGATCAAAAAGTCCGTCTGGCGGCTACAGTCGTAGACCCCCAGCAGTTCAATGGCCAGGTTGCTTATGGGTGGGGGGCGGCACGGGTGCTGGCTGAATTCACCCCTGACCGCGCATTAGCGAATGCCGAGAACATTGCATTTTTTATAGAGAGCGCAAAGTATGAAGCCTGAACATTGGGTGATGAACGGTATCCGGTCCGCTGCCCTTATCGCGGGGCTCGGAGCGGCGCTGGCCTGCTTCGCCTCACCCGCATCTACGACCCAGACTACGGAGAGCTCCATGACAAGCAAACAGACTTCAGGTCAGAGTGCCGACCAGACGGGTGTCGTGCCCGATGAACGGGTCAGTTGGGTCAAGAATCCGCTTATTGCACAGATCACGTTTCACGACGCGATCCCACGGACTAACAGCCTAGAGATCAGGTTTTACCTGACGTACATAAATCCAAGCAGCAAAGATGTTAAATGGACAGGTATGCCGACTCCGAACGGACCTGCCACGCGTATGTATTCTGAAGGCAAGGAGATTCAACCAGCGCCCCCCGAAAAATCCGATATTGAACCGTACAAGGCCGCCCCTCGGGATGAGGAAATCAAGCTCTATGTCAACAAGGTGAAGGCAAAAGGGCGCTGGACATCCGATGGACCAGGCGAGTTCGTAATCGTGAACAGCCAGTTCCTTCCCGGCACACACATCTACGAGATCGTGTACTGGCATACGCAACTGGACTGGATCGATGTCCGGAAAGTTCTCGCAGGCACTGACGCGCAGGGAAAAGGCCGGATGATGTATCCGATCACCGACAACGCACCGTCGAACCGACTGTATTTCAAGGTCTATGTGCCGACCGACGAAGAGGCCCGAAACGGGCGCCACATGGAATTCCTGGGAGAAGTAGACGCCCGCACCCAGCTTCTTCCTGCGATGCCTTACGCGCGACCCGGCGACTACGCGCCCGCGACCGGCTACTGGTCGGCGACAGGCGAAAGCATCGAGCGTTTGGGCGGGTATCACGAAGTGTTCGTGAAGGACGGTGATTCGCTACCAAATCTGCCAGGCGACAGGGGTGTAGATCCTTTCAGTTTCAGGTGGAAGTACATGGGCGAACACAGTCAGGCCGTAGGGAAATAGCGTCGCGTCGGCATTGACAGCGGCGCATTGGCGAATGCCGAGAACATTTCCATTTTTTATAGAGAGCGCGAAGGATGAAACCTGACCATTGGGTGATGAACGGTATCCGGTCCGCCGCCCTTATCGCGGGGCTCGTGGCGGCGTTGGCCTGCTTCGCCTCACCCGCGTCTCCAACCCAAACTACGGATAGTTCCATGACAGCCAATCAGACTTCAGGTCAAAGTGCCAACCAGACGGGTGTCGTGCCTGATGAACGGGTTAGCTGGGTTAAGAATCCGCTGATTACACAGATCAGGTGGGCGAAAGTGAACATTGACCCCGACTATCTGGAGATCAGGTATTACCTGGCTTACCTAAATCCAAGCAGCAAAGATGTTAAATGGACGGCTATGCCGACTCCAGATGGGCCTGAGATGCGTGTGTATTCTGAGGGCAAGGAGATTCAACCGGCGCCCCCCGAAAAATCCGATATTGAACCGTACAAGGCCGCGCCTCGGGACGAGGAGATTAAGGCGAATGCAAGCGTAGTAAAAGCAATGGACAAGTGGGCGACCGATGGTCTGGCTGAGTTCGTAATCATGAACAGCCAGTTCCTTCCCGGCACGCACATCTACGAGATCGTGTACTGGCATACGCAACTGGACTGGATCGATGTCCGGAAAGTTCTCGAGGGTACCGATACACAGAGCAAAGGCCGGATGATGTATCCGATCACCGACAACGCACCGTCGAACCGTCTTTATTTCAAGGTCTATATGCCGACCGAAGAAGAAGCCAGAAACGGGCGCCACATGGAATTCCTGGGAGAGGTAGACGCCCGCACCCAGCTTCTTCCTGCGATGCCTTACGCGCGGCCCGGCGACTACGCGCCCGCGTCCGGCTACTGGTCGGCGACAGGCGAAAGCATCGAGCGCCTGGGCGGGTATCACGAAGTGTTCGTGAAGGAAGGTGATTCGCTACCAAATCTGCCAGGCGATAGGGGTGTAGACCCTTTCAGCTTCAGGTGGAAGTACATGGGCGAACACAGTCCGGCCGCAGGGAAATAGCGTCGCGTCGGCATTGACAACCGCGCACTGGCGAATGCCGAGAACATTGCATTTTTTATAGAGCGCGCCGCGGTATCGCCCGTATAGCCCTAGGCAGGTCTGATCGGAAGTGCCTAACACGCTCTAATCGTCGTAGGCGATGGATTTTGGACTTCACGGTGTCCCGTGAAGCAATCGGCTTGCATGCCGATCCAGGGGATGACGCCGCAGACGTATGCGGCGCCGAAGCCGGACCATCAGAGAGCCCGTTAGCGGGCATTACACGGAAAGCGGCACGTCCTCGATCAGCGCCGACTGCACCGCGCGAATCCTGCGATCGACGAAGTAGCCGCCCCCTTCCGTGTAGCGTAGATACAGCCGGTTGCACAACCCGCACCGCCAGACGGTGCAGCGGTTGTACGGGAAGTAGCGCGGCGCGATGGGCGCGTCGGCAGACCAATAGCCCGTTTTTCCCGGCAGATATTCGCTGAACGTGGGTTCCGGATCGTCATCCGCTAGCAGCGTGCCGACTTCTTCGAGCTGCGTTTCGTCGAGAGAAAGCGGCTGCGATTGCCAGCCGTCCAGTGGTGTTTTTGTGCACATGCACGGCGCAGCGGCGCGTTGCTCCGCACGCTGCGCGAGTTCAAGGAGGGTTGCTGCGTTCAGATATTCGGCCATGAGGCACACGATTCCTGCAGGGTTAAGCCGATGGGTCCGCCGCGACTCATGGTACGCGACGAACCCATCGCATCATGCACGCTCCGGCGCTGCGCGTGAAGTCAGTTGTTCATCATCCGGTCGCGCTGGGGCACGACCCACGCACGGTCGAAACATCCATCGGCAATCGACTTCAGCGCCGCCGTTTCTTTCGCATGCTGCCGCCGCGCGCCTTCGATCACGGCTGCCACGTCGGCGGGCGAGATCGCGAGCAAACCGTCTTCATCGCCGACGATGATATCCCCGGGATGGACCACCATCCCGCCGACCGTGACCGGCACGTTGATCTCGCCCGGTCCGTTTTTATAAGGCCCACGGTGCGTCACGCCACGCGCATACACCGGAAAATCGCGCTGACGCAGCGCGCCGACGTCGCGGATCGCGCCGTCGATGACGAGGCCGTGCACGCCGAGGCTCTCCGCATAGCTGGCCATGATGTCGCCCATCAGCGCTTGCGTCAGGTCGCCGGCGCCGTCGATCACGAGCACATCGCCCGGGCGGCAAAAGTCGAACGCGCGGTGAATCGCGAGATTGTCGCCGGGGCGGGTATGCACCGTGACCGCGGTGCCGGCCATCGGCTTGGGCTGATGGTACGGGCGCAAGCCTACCATGCCGCTCGCTCGCGCCATGTTGTCGCTGAGCAGCGAAACCGCCAGTTCACGCAAGATGCCGAGCGTTGCCGGGTTTGCCTGAGGCGCGGATGGGTGTTCGCGCCAGCCGATCGGATTTGAAGCGGGATTAGCAGCAGAATTAAAAGCGGAATTCATAGCGTTGCCCCCTGGGTGGCGAATTGCTGTTCGAGTTGATAGGTCAGCCGCGGGTACACGGCGCGGGCGTTGTCTTCGTAAATGCGCTGACGGTCGGCGGCACTGAGCCATTCGATCGCATCGATATAGCGCCGCGTATCGTCGTAGTAGTGGCCGGTTTCCGGATCGATACCCTGAACCGCGCCGATGGTTTCCGACGCGAACAGAATGTTCTCGACCGGAATGACCTTGGCGAGCAGTTCGGCGCCGGGCTGGTGATAGACGCAGGTATCGAAGAACACGTTCTTCAGCAGGTACTCGCTGAGAAGCGGCTTCTTCATGTCCTGCGCGAGTCCGCGGTAGCGTCCCCAGTGATAGGGCACGGCGCCGCCGCCGTGCGGGATGATGAAGCGCAGGGACGGGAAGTCGGCGAACAGATCGCCCTCCAGCAATTGCATGAACGCGGAGGTGTCGCCGTTGATGTAGTGCGCGCCCGTCGCATGGAAATTCGGATTGCACGACGACGACACGTGAATCATCGCCGGCACGTCGAGTTCCACCATCGCTTCATAGAGCGGGTACCAGGAGCGGTCCGTGAGCGGCAAGCCCGACCAGTGACCACCGGACGGATCCGGATTCAGATTGCAGCCGATGAAGCCCAGCTCTTCCACGCATCGCCGCAATTCGGCGACGCAGTTGGCCGGCGCCGCGCCGGGCGCCTGCGGCAACTGGCATACACCAACGAAATTGCGCGGAAACAGCGAAACCACGCGGTGGATCAGGTCGTTGGATTCGCTCGACCAGACCGCATTGGCTTCGGCGGTGGCGAGGTGATGTCCCATGCCGGCGGCGCGCGGCGAGAAGATCGTGAGGTCGGTACCGCGGTCGCGCTGGATGCGAATCTGGCCGGTTTCGATGCTCTCGCGAATCTGCTCGTCGGTAATGACGGGGCGCGGCGGCGCGGAGCCGCCGTCTTTCAGCGCGGCGATCTGCTGCGCGCGCCAGGCCTCGTGCTGCGGTGGCGAAGTGGTGTAGTGACCGTGGCAATCGATGATCATGGTGTGAAAACCCGTTGGGTGTCCTTGTGGGTGCTTACCTGTGCGTTACGTGTTTTACGTTGACGTGCTTTACGTGCTTTACGTGCTTTATGTGCTTTACGTGCTTGCGCAGTGACATGGCATGCGCGGTACATTCGCTATCCGTCGGTCAGAGTGCTCAGGCACGCGGAGCGGCATCGCCGGTTGCGAGCGAGGCGGCTTCGTCCTCGGCCGGTGTGACGCGCATCACGAGTGCGATGATCGTCGCGACCACCAGGAACGCCGCGATCGTCAGCAAGGCCAGCTTGAAACTGCCGGTCGCATTGCGCACGAGGCCGATGCTCCAGGGGCCGACCAGACCGCCGAACTGCGCGATGGTGTTGATCAGCGCAATGGTCGCGGCGCCCGCGGCGCCGGTTCTGAACGACGACGCGAGGCTCCAGAACAGCGGATTGCCTGCATAGATGAACAAGCCTGTCAGACACAGCAATGCGTAAGCAATCACGGGGTTCGGCGCGTACGCGCTGCCGGCAATCGCCAGCGCGCTCATGCCGTACACGAAGGCGAGGTGCTTCTTGCGGTCGCCGGTGCGGTCGGAACTGCGGCTGATCAGGAAGGTGCCCAACACGCCCAGCAACGGCGGCGCGGCGGACAGGAAGCCGACCTCGATATTGCTGAGATGGCCGAAACTCTTGACGATTTGCGGCAGCCACAGGAAGAGGCCATAAATGCCCACCAGCGCACAGCCGAACAGACACGCGAGGCTCCATACGCGGATGTCGCTCGCCACGCGCAGCAACGGGAAATGGGTGCTCCCGCCGACGGCCTCGCGTTCGGCGGCGAGCGTCGATTCGAGCCAGCGCTTTTCGTCGTCGGAAAGCCAATTGGCGTCGGCGGGACGTTCGGTCATGATGCGCAGCGTCAGCAGACCGAGCGCCATCGCCGGGATGCCTTCGAGAATGAACATCCATTGCCATCCCTGCAAACCGAGCACGCCGTTCGCATAGGTCATCAAGGTCGTCGAGATCGGACCGCCTAGCACCGCCGAGAACGAACCCGCGATGATGTAGCCGCCCACCGCGCGAGCCCGGTAACGCACCGGAAACCATTTGGTCAGATAGACCGCCACGCCCGGCAAAAAGCCCGCTTCCATCACGCCCAGCAGAAAGCGCAAAACGTAGAAGCTCGAATCGTTGAAGACAAAAGCGGTGGCCGCCGCGACCGCACCCCACGTGAGCAGAATGCGTGCGATCCAGCGGCGTGCGCCGACCCGATGCAGCAACAGGTTGCTCGGCACTTCCAGCAACATGTACCCGAAAAAGAAGATACTGCCCGCGAAGCCGAACACGGCTGGGCTGAAACCCAGCTGCTTGTTCATGTCCAGCGCGGCGAAACCGATATTGATCCGGTCCAGATAGTTGAAGAACATCATCGCGAAGAGCAGGGGCATTAATCGCCCGTACACTTTGCGCATGGTGGCGGCTTCGTCGAATGAGGTCATGCTGTCTCCTACCTTGCTGCGACGGCCGGAGCCGTGGCGGCGTGCTTATGATCGGCCTGCCGGATCGAACGCCGGCAGTGTCCCATTGGCCGCGTCGGGCGGCCGGACTTCAGATGTCAGCGCGGGTACAGGCGTGCGCCGATGCGCTCACGTGCTCATGTGCTCATGGGCATGAAACAGAGCGCGAGGCTGAAGCATGGAACCCATGATAAGAACGCTCGGACGCAGAGTCCAAGACCGCTTGCTTATGCTTGTATAGGTTTTTGCTTATAGTGCGGCGTCAGCAAGCGGGGGCGGGAGGCAGGCGAGGAAAGCGCGCAGATGCGGGGAAGCGTCGTCGGTGCGAAAGGTGGCTGCGAGCGTCGATCGATACGACGAGCCGGGACCGGCGAGATGGCGGAACACGACGTCGGTGCGCCCGTGCCGAGCCACCGATTCGCCGACGAACGTGACGCCGAGACCCGCTGCCACCAGCGCGATCGCGGTCTGAATTTCATAGGCCTGGTGAGCGACGACCGGTGTCACGCCCGCATCGCGATAGAGCGTTTGCACCGAGCGCTTGAACTGGGCGTTCTGGTGCTTCGGATAGAGAATCAACGGGGTATCGGCGAGCTCGGCAATGCGCACGGTCTTGCGCGCTGCGAGCGGATGGTCCGGTTCAAGCGCGACCATCACGCGTTCGCGCAGGAGCGGATAGGACGTGCACCCATCGATCGCCACCGGCTGCCGCCCGATGCCGATGTGAATGCGCATGTCGCGCAAGCCATCGGTTTGTTCGTCGGTGAGCATCTCGAAGAGTTTGAGTTCGACCTGCGGGAACGCGTTGTGAAACGCCTTCAGCGCGGGCGGCAGGACGCTATACATCGCCGAGCGTGTGAAGCCGATGCTGAGCCAGCCACGCCGGCCGACACCGATTTCCTGCGCAGCGAGGGTCGCCTGTTCCAACGAACCCAGGATCTGACGCGCCTCGGTGCAAAGATAGTGGCCGGCTTCGGTCAGACTCAACGGGCGCCGGGTCCGATCGACCAGTTGCGTGCCGAGCCGCTCTTCGAGCGAGCGGATCTGCTGGCTGAGTGCGGGCTGCGCGATATGCAGGCGCTCGGCGGCGCGGCTGAAATTGAGCTCCTCCGCAAGAATCACGAAGCACTGTAACGCCCTGAGGTTCATATACGTCTCGTCTCTGTGCCGGCCGCCGGCTGATGGAACATGGTGTAAATCGCATCGAGGAGCCACGCAATGCCCGGGTCCGCCGAGAATTGCGAGTGCGAATGGACCTGAATTTCGATGGGCGGCAGGGAGAACGGTAACGGCAGGATGCGAAAGGCCTTGTTGCGGTTAAAGCGCTGCGCGATGCTTCTGGGGAAGATAACGGCGAGATCGGTATGTTGAACGATCTCGGGCGCCACCACGAAATGGGGCAGACGCAAGACGATATCCCGGCTCAGATTCAATTCTTCCAGCCATTGCTCGACCATCCTGTGGCCGGTTGCATTCGTGCTGGCGTAGACGTAGCGCAAGCCCGCAAGGTCTTCCTTGGTCGGCTTCTGTTTGCGCAGCGGGTGGCCTGCCCGCACCACGCAGACATGTTCGTCGACAAAGAGGGTCTTGCTCACGCAACCCGGATCGAGGCCCGGCACGTAGCCGAGTGCCAGGTCGATCTTGCCGCTGCGCATGGCGGTGCTAACCGAGTCGACCGGGAAGTTCGCGATCTCGATGTGAATGCCACGTGCACTCTGGTCGAGCATGGCGAGTAGGGGCGGCAGAAAATAGAACTCCGACATGTCCGACATGGAAACGCGAAACACGCGTTGCGCGGTGGCGGGGTCGAATTTCGCGAGTTGCTGGACCGCCATGTTGATGATCCCGAACGCCTGCGTGAGGGGCGCGTGCAAGCGCAAGGCGGCGTCAGTGGGGAGCATGCCGGTGGGGGTTCGAACGAAGAGCGGGTCGTCGAATAAGGCACGCAGCCGGCGAAGGGCGTGGCTGACCGCCGGTTGTGTGAGTCCGAGGCGCTCACCCGCGGCGGTCAGACTGCGCAGATCGGAGATGGCCAGAAACACGCGCAGCAGATTCAAATCCGTAATGCCGGGGTGCGACTTTGTCATGACGTTCGGATCGCGGCAATAAGAGACGTTTATGTCGGATCGAGATTACCGTAAATGCTGCGCATAGGGAAATGCGGGGTGGGTCCGCTGTACGGCGGAAACGCGTTGAAATCCTGTTTCATGTGCGCGCGGATCGGCGACGCCAGCGCCGCGGCAAGTGCCGCGGGCGTGTCGAAGACGACCTTGTTACGCTGCATGGCGGTGGCGCGCGGAATTGTCAGGCCGGAGCCGAAATCGAGCCGCGTGTAGATCTCCAGTTCGCGGATACCGGGCAGTTGCGCCATCAGCGGCGGATGATGGGTGATGTAGTGCGAGAGCCATGCGTTGAAATCTTGCGCTTCGCCTTCGTAGCTGACGAGGTAGGTGCATCGTTCAGCGCGAGGGTCCGCGTCGCGTGGATTCGGTGTCGCGAATGGCCTGACCGCCATGGCTTGCTGTGCGAGCGTGAAATTGACTTCGGCGCCGTTCGTGATGCGATCGACGATCCTGTGCATCGCGCCGTCAGCTTGCAGCGCTGTTTCGAGCAAACCGAGATCGTCGAAATACCATTGCAATACGCAGCAGGGGCTCGAAGCATGGGTCTTCGACAGAGGATCGCTATCGGGCAACGCTGCGGGGAGATGGGTCACGAAACGCGTCAGCCCTGGTGTCGGCCCTTGTATTTCACGCGCTGCCGTTTCGAGAAATGACGGGTTGACGGGAGAGCGCGTGTCGTCGCAATGGGCGAGAAGAAAAAAGCAGACCTCCACGTTTACCTCGCGCCATGCGCGCTAACGGACGGCGTTGCCGCCGCCGGCCGCGCCAGACGATGGAACTGCCGCCCGAAATAGATGAGCCCGTCACCCTCGGATCGCAGTGCGATGTGCTGGATCTGCACGAACATGACGGAGTGCGAGCCGACTGTCTTGATGTCGACAATTTCGCCTTCCAGGCTGGCAATCGCATCCGAAAGAACGGGCACCGAAGCCTGTCCGCTGGCCCATGCATGTCGTCCGAAGCGCTCGTCCATTGAACACGCCGTCATGCCGGCAAAATCACGCGCGAGGTCCTGATACCCGGCGGCGAGCACATTGATGCACACATTGCGGTTGCGATGCAGTACGTCGTGGACGTAGCTGGCCTGATTGATACAGACGAGCATGGTCGGCGGCGCGTCCGTCACCGAGCACACGGCGCTCGCGGTGATGCCGCAGCGCCCGCCAGGGCCGTCCGTGGTGATGACGTTGACGGCGGCGGGCAGGCACGCCATGGCATCGCGGAAACGCTTTCTGGTGTCGTCGATCGTCACGTTGTCTGCCTCGTGGTGGTGGAGTGCGAGTTGGGTCAGGGGCGTCAGGGTCATCAGGGCGTCAGGGATAAGGCGTGACGGGCGGCACGCCCGCGAACAGCGCGCCGGATGCGTCGTAAGTCCCTTCGCCCAGAAACGCGTGCTGGGTCACGACGATCGAATCCCGCACCAGACGCTGCAACCGGTTCTCGCGATAGATCGCTGCCACGCCTGCCATCTGGTAAGCCTGCATGACGACCTCGGCGCCGAGCTGCGCGGCATGCGTCGCACTCAGGCGCAGCAAATTGGCCTGTTCCTGGGTGACGGGATCGCCGGTCACCAGGGTCTGCCATGCTGCCTCGGCGGACTCGTAGAAGAACGCGCGGGCACTCCGCCAGTTGGCCTCGGCTTTCGCAAGGCCCGAGCGGTAATAACCGCGATCCGCGAGACGCGGCGCGCCGGTCGTGGTTTTGGTCGAGCCGGACATGCCCGTCAGCAGATCGAGCGCCGCGCGCGCGAGGCCGATATTGACGGCGGCGTGCACTTGCGCCTGATAGGCGACGGCGGGATAGCGGTAGAGCGGTTCATCGATCAAGGGCTGACCGCCGCGTACGAACGTCCATTGCGCATCGACGAATTTGTCGTGCAAGCGCAAGTCGTGGCTGCCGGTGCCCTGCATACCGACGACATTCCAGTTCTCGACAATCTCGACCTCATGCGCGGGAAACACCGCGGTGAACGGCTTGCCGGCGCCTGCATCGCCCGAATTGGCCGGCGTGCCGCCGATCCCGACGCCGATCCAGTCCGCGCCCTTGCAGCCGCTCGCAAAGCGCCATTGGCCGCTGACCGTGAAACCGCCGGCTACCCGCGTGGCCGGTTGCAACGGATAGAGCCCACCGGAGAAGACCTGGTCCGGGCCGGTGGCATAAATGTGCTGCTGCGTTTCGATCGGCAGCGCGGCGAGATACGTGTTCGCCGAGCCGAACGCGGCGACCCAGGCGGCCGAGCCGTCGGCGATCGCAATCCGCTCGAGGATGCGCAGGAATTGCGGCGGCGGCAGCGCGTCGCCGCCGAAACGCTGCGGCGTACTCGCGCGGAAAATCCCCGCGCGTTTCATCTTCGCGACCATGTCGCGCGGCACATGCGACAGCTGATCGAATTCGTCCCGGCGACGCTCGATCTCGCCGATCAGCGCGTCGAGCGTAATCGGACCTGCGTACTCAGGGTAGGAATCCGCGCGATTGCTCGCGCGAGGTTCGTAGGCGTACGTCGAAAGACTGCTGCTTTGAAGGCTTTGCATGATGACAACGTAGGGAAATGAAAAAGGGGTTGATGAGGCGACGTCGGCGGGATGTCAGCCGTTGTCCTGCTCTTTGCGTTGCGCCTGCAGTCGCAGCGCTTTGGGGAAGGTCTCGGGCGCGAGACACGTCGCGAGCACGGTGATCAGGCCAAGCACCACGAGATAAATGGCGACCGGGGCGGCGCTGCGGTAATGGGCGAGCAACGCGGTCGCCACCATCGGCGAGAGGCCGCCGCCCAGTACCGACGAAATCTCGCGGCCAATGCCCAGGCCCGAGAAGCGCAGGTGGACGGGCAGCAATTCGCTGATGAAAGCGGGTTGTGCGCCTTCGAGAATGCCGAGCGTGATGCTGTTGGCGAGCACGAGCGCCACGATGACTTTCCACAGCACGCCGGAACCGAGCAACGTGAAGTACGGATACGCGACCAGCACCATCGCGATCGCGCCGGCGAGATAGACCGGTTTGCGGCCGATTTTGTCGGTGAGGCGGCCCATCAACAGCGAAACGGGGATCATCAGCAGCATCGACAAGGTCAGACCGCCCAACACCCAGCTTGATTTGATCCCGATGAACTGGCTATAGGCGATCGAGAACGCGAAGAAGATGTATGACGCGGCGCCTTCGCCGAAGCGCAGCCCGAACACCGTCAGCACTTCACGCGGACATTGACGCAGCACCTCGACCACCGGCATGCGGCTGTCGCGGCGCGTGGCCTTCACTTCGGTGAACTCCGCGCTTTCGTCGACGGAGCGGCGCATCCACAGGCCGAGCGCGACCAGCACGGCGCTGCAGAGGAACGGCACACGCCAGCCCCAGCTGTGGAAGTCGGAAGGCGAGAGCGTCTGCACGAGCAGGAATGCCGCGGTCGACAGCACGAAGCCGAACGCCGCGCCGCACGGACTCCACGCCGCCAGTCCACCGCGCTTCGAGGCGGGCGCGTTCTCGTGAATCAGCAGGATGCTGCCGCTCCATTCTCCGCCTGCCGCGAGGCCTTGGAGGATGCGCAGCAGCACCAGCAGGACGGGCGCCGCGATGCCGATCTGCTGGTAGGTCGGCAGAAGACCCATGCAGACCGTCGCGGTGCCCATGACCAGCAGCGTCAGCATCATCACGGTCTTGCGGCCGTAGCGGTCGCCGATATGGCCGCACAGAACGCCGCCGATGGGCCGCGCGATGAAGCCCACGGTGAAGCCGCCGAATGCCGCGATCGTGCCCGTCAGCGGATCGCTGCCGACGGGAAAGAACAGCTTGCCGAACACCAGCGCGGCGGCGGTGCCATAGAGAAAGAAGTCATACCATTCGAGAATCTGGCCGAGCACCGCGGTCGTCACTGCGCGACGGACTTTGCTGGTTGGCCGAACAGCGGGCAGGGGAGTGAGAGCGGCGGTCGCGTCAGAGTTCATGGCATGTGAAAGGTCACGATGTTGAGGGTTCCGCGTCCCAGTCATGCTGATCGGCGGAAGCGGCGATACGAGTCCGGCAGGCATGGCCGAACCATAGAGCCGCGAGAAACCCCGGTCAAATTAGGGACAAAAATGAGCGTCATGAATGGGGTGCATGACGAGGGAGAGGACCGTGTGGAGAGGGGGCTGTTGTCTACGGGTGGGGAACCACGTCGATAGCGCATTCTTGAACTGCGCGAAGTTTTTGGCGCGCATGTAACGCACCGAATCGAAATGCGGCGATATCCCGGGCGCGAGCCATGCGCCGCATCAGCGTATGCGCCGCGGCCCCGTAGAAGCCCGTACGACGAGTTGCGGCGGCGGCGCGAGCAGCATCGATGGTTGCTGTTCAGGCGCCTGGATCAAGCGGATCAAACTCTCGATCGATAACTCCGCGACAGCCGCCGTCTGGATCGCAACCGTGGTCAACGCCGGGTGTACCTGGTGCGCCAGTTGAATGTCCGTGATGCCGATAACCGAGACGTCGTTCGGCACCGCGCGGCCCAACGTGATCAACGCCTGCGCCGCGCCGATCGCCAGCAGGTCGTTGGTCGCGAAGATCGCGGTGAGGTGAGACCGGCTTGCCATTAACTGCATGCAGGCGGCGTAGCCGGCGTCGATCGAGTCGCGGATCTGCAGCACGGCCGCGGCATCTGTTTCGATCCCGGCCTCGCGCATCACCGCGCGAAATCCGTTGGAGCGTGCATCCTGCAAGCCGCCGCAACCGTCGCCGATCAGGAGGCCAATCTCGCGGTGGCCGAGTTCCAGTAGATGCCGCGCGGCGAGTGCGCCCGCATGCGCGAAATCCACGGCGATGCAGGGTAGTGCGGGCGGCGTCTCAGGGTGTTCCCACATTGCCAGCAAAATCGGCGCGCTGTGCGTGGCCGATGCGCACAAGTCGTTGATCGCGATGTCCGTGTTCATCACGAGAACACCGTCCGCGAGCGTGCCCGCGATCTGGTTCAGATACGCCCGGCCGATCTCCGCGTCGTCGTCAGTATTGCAAACCATCAGGAAGTATCCTGCTTTGCGTGCCGCCCGTTCGGCGGCCGAGACGAACTCGGGATAAAACGGATTCGAAATATTCGACAGCATCAAGGCCAAGGTCGACGAGCGCCCCTCGGCCAGCGCGCGCGCATTCAGGTTGGGCCGGTAGCCGAGATCGGCGATTGCCTTCAGCACGCGTTCGGCGGTTTCCGGGCGGACCTTCTCGCGGTTGCGCAGGACATTGGAGACGGTTGCCGCGGTAACGTGGGCACGCTTGGCGACTTCGGACAGGGTGACCATTTTCTGTTTATCCCATATTCAGGGAATACGATTCAAATGTTGCAAGCGGCTGATGAGGTTGATAACTTGCTGGAAAATACCCAGCGGAGACACCCTCATGAGTTTTTCCTCCAACCTCGAATTTAAGCGATTAAATGCCTGCTGCACAAGAGCTGGCCGTTTATTTTTCACAGAAATTTAAGCGGTTAAATCCGGGAGGCAGCAGCATGGCTACGATTCGTCTTACGAACGTGCACAAGTCCTACGGTGACCATTCGCCGGTGATCCAGCGCGTGAATCTCGAGATCGCGCAGCATGAGTTCTGTGTGTTTCTTGGGCCTTCGGGTTGTGGCAAGTCGACCCTGCTGAGAATGATCGCCGGTCTCGAAGACCTGAGCGAAGGCGAGTTGCATATCGGCGGCCGTCTCGTGAACGATGTGCCCGCTGCGGCGCGCGGCGTGGCGATGGTGTTCCAAAGCTACGCGCTGTTTCCGCACATGACCGTGTTCGACAACATGGCGTTCGGCCTGAAACTCGCGAAGCATCCCAAGGACGTCATCGACCGGAAGGTGCGCGAAGCGGCGCGCATTCTGCAACTGGATGCGTTGCTCGATCGTTATCCGAAAGCGCTCTCCGGCGGGCAGCGGCAGCGTGTTGCGATCGGCCGGGCGATCGTGCGCGAACCGGGTGTGTTTCTGTTCGACGAACCGCTGTCGAATCTCGATGCCGCGTTGCGCGGCCAGACGCGCGTCGAAATCGCCCGCCTGCACCAGCGCTTTGCGAACGCGAGCGTGGTCTATGTGACCCATGATCAGGTCGAGGCGATGACGCTCGCCGACAGAATCGTGCTGCTGCACGCAGGTGCGGACGCGGAGCGTTTCGGCAGTATCGCGCAGAGCGGCGCGCCGCTCGAGTTGTATCACCATCCGAAGTCGCGCTTTGTGGCCGGCTTCATCGGCTCGCCGCGGATGAATTTCATCGACGCGGTGGTCGATTCGATCGAGGCGGGCAAGGTGGCCGTCACGCTGACGAAAAGCGGCGAACGGCTGGTTGCGAATGTCGAAGGGCAGCGGCTTCAGCGGGGGCAGTCCGTCACGCTCGGGGTGCGCCCGGAACACCTGCGCCTCGACGGTGACGAGCAGTTCATTCAGTGCGTCACGGTGCTGTCGGAACGGCTTGGCGAGCATAGCTATATTCACGCGGATCACGAGACCGGCACGCTCATTGCCAAGGCCGCGGGCGATACGCGGATCGGTTCGGGCGAGCGTATCTGTATTCATGTTCCGCCTGCGGCGTGTCATCTGTTCGATGCGGAGGGTGTCGCACTGCCGCGCAGCGCGTTCGAGTCTGAGCGGGTTGCCGCTTGAGGCGCCTGGGCGCCAAAGGCTTCTAAGGCACATAAGGCACATAAGGCACATAAGGCCGCAATCGTACTTACCGCACCACTGGATTCATGAAACCCAATTCCGCCACAGAGCGGGCACATCGTCTGGCGGCAACTCGCTGTCAGCCAACAAGGTAGTCAAGGAGACATAAGATGATTTCTCTTCGCCTTCGCCGTCTGGCCCATGCGTCGATTGCGGCCGCGGTGGTTGCGGGCGCACTCTGTAGCGCCGCGGCCGACGCCGCCACGCTGAGCGTCAACGTATCGGCGCGCGGCAATCAGCGCTCGACCTGGCAGGACGCCTTCGACAAGTTCAAGAAAGCCAATCCCGACGTCGACCTCAAGGTGACCTACATCACCGAGGAAGCGTACAAGGTGCAGATGGGCGGTTGGCTCGCCACCGATCCGCCGGATGTCGTGTCGTGGCACGACGGCGAGCGGATGGCGTATTACGCGCAACGCGGCCTGCTGGAAGACCTGTCGTCGGACTGGAGCAAGAACGGCTGGTCGCAGCAATATGCGTCGGTGAAAGAAGCCTCGACCTATAAAGGCAAGCAGTACGCCGCGCCGCTCGGTTACGACGCCTATGGCTTCTTCTATCGCAAGGATCTGTTCGAGAAGGCCGGCATCAAGGGCGAGCCGAAAACGTGGGATGAATTTCTCGACGCCTGCAAGAAGCTGAAAGCAAGCGGCGTCGCCCCGATCGCTGTCGCGGCACGCGATAGCTGGACGCTTGCCGCGTGGTTCGACTATCTCGACCTGCGCATCAACGGCAACGCGTTTCACCAGCAGTTGATGGCCGGCGAAATCCCATACACCGATCCGCGCGTCAAGAAGGTTTACGCCGCGTGGAAGACGCTGATCGACGATCACTATTTCATCGACAACGCGCTCTCCTACGATCTGGATTCGATCGCGCCGTTCCTCGTGAACGGCAAGGCCTCGATGATGCTGATGGGCACGTTCTTCTCGGCGAGCATTCCGGCGTCGCTCAAACCGCAAACCGGTTTCTTCCGCTTCCCGGTGATCGACGCGAATGTACCGATGGCCGAAGATGGCCCGGTCAATGTGCTGCTGATTCCGGCGAAGGCGAAGAACAAGGCCGACGCCCGCAAACTGCTGGCCTTCATGGAGCAGCCGCAGATCAACGCCGAGCTCGCGAAAGGCTGGGGTCAACTGCCGTCGAACAGCCAATCGGCTGAACCGGAAGACGAAATCTCCAAGGTCGGTTTCCAGACGCTGGCGAATACGAAGGGCGGCATCGCGCAGTTCTACGATCGCGACATGCAGAAGGAAATGGCCGACGAAGGCATGAAGGCGATGCAGCAGTTCTACAGCGATCCGTCGCAACTCGACGCCGTGCTCGTACGCCTCGAAGCGACCCGCAAGCGCATCTATAAGAAGTAAGTCCCGCCGCGGCAGCGGCGTAACAACCGCTGCCGCTCGCCTTCGATCTCCGACGAGGCCCGATCATGTCTCATACCGCAGCGCGCCGCCTACCCACGGCGCGGCGCCGGCACGTCTCCACGACGCGCCGTCATCAGCACCGCGCGGCGCTTTTCTTCCTGTTGCCGGGTTTTGCATTGTTTTGCCTGTGCGTGGTCTATCCGATCATCAGCAGCATTTCGCTCAGCTTTTACAACTGGGACGGCATGACGCCGAAGACGTTTGCGGGTTTCGACAACTACATCGAACTGTTCCACGCGGACACTTTCTATACAGCGCTCAAGAACAACCTGGTCTGGCTTGCGCTGTTTCTGCTGGCGCCGCCACTTGGTCTTCTGTTTGCGTTGTATCTGAACCAGCATATCCGTGGCATGCGCGTGGTGAAGTCGCTGTTTTTCGCGCCGTTCGTGCTGTCGGGCGTGGTGGTCGGCCTCGTGTTCAGCTGGTTTTACGATCCGGGCTTCGGCTTGTTGCGCTTGATTGTCGGTCACGGCATTCCTGTGCTCGGCGATCCGCATACCGTCACCTTCGGCATCATCTTCGCCGCGCTGTGGCCGCAGACACCGTTCTGCATGGTGCTGTATCTCACCGGCTTGACCGGCATCAATCCGGAAGTGGTCGAGGCGGCGCGCATGGAGGGCGCGAAGGGTGTGCGCCTGCTATGGCACGTGATTCTTCCGCAACTGCGGCCGGCGACGTTCATGGCCGTGGTGCTGACGGTGATTGGCGCGCTGCGCAGCTTCGATCTGATCGCGGTGATGAGCGGCGGCGGTCCTTTCGATAGCTCCACCGTGCTGGCCTATTTCATGTACGACCAGGCCATCAAGTACTACCGCGAAGGTTATTCCGCGGCGATTGCCGTCGTGCTGTTCGCCATCATGCTCGTCTATATCGTGTTTCATCTGCGCCGCATGCTGCGCGAAGAACGCTGATTTCCAGGAGTCATGTGTCATGTATCCACTTCCCGTCGAACGCTGGAAACCGCTCAATCGCGCGCTATATAAAGCGTCTTTGCCGCTCGCGCTGCTGATATGGCTGCTGCCGATGCTGGCCGTGCTCGTCACGTCGATCCGCTCTTCGGACGAGTTGTCGCAAGGCGACTACTGGGGCTGGCCCAGGCATTTCGCGTTGATCGAAAACTACGGCGCGGCGCTCACGCAAACGCCGATGCTCCATTACTTCGCCAATAGCGTGCTGATTACGGTGCCGTCGGTGATCGGCGCGATCGTGTTGGCGTCGATGGCGGGTTTTGCTTTGGCGACCTATCGGTTCCCGGGCAATACCGCCGTGCTGTTCGCCTTCGTGGCCGGCAACTTCGTCCCGATCCAGATTCTGATGATTCCGGTACGCGACATGGCGCTGAAAGTGGGACTCTTCAATAGCGTGTGGGCGCTGGTGATTTTTCATGTGTCGTTTCAGACCGGGTTTTGCACGCTGTTTCTGCGTAATTTCATCAAGCAGCTGCCGTTCGAGATGATCGAGGCAGCGCGCGTGGAAGGGGCAAGCGAATGGACGATCTACTTGCACATCGTGCTGCCGCTGATCCGCCCCGCACTCGCCGCACTCGGCATCCTCGTCTTCACGTTTGTCTGGAACGACTACTTCTGGGCGCTGTGTCTCACGCAGGGCGATGAGGCCGCACCGATCACGGTGGGTGTCGCCGCGCTCAAAGGCCAATGGACGACGGCATGGAATCTCGTCGCCGCCGGCTCGGTACTCGCCGCGTTGCCCTCCGTGCTGATGTTCTTTTTGATGCAGAAGCATTTCGTCGCCGGCCTGACTTTTGGTGCAAGCAAGGGTTGATCGCCGGTTTGCGCTCATCTAACAAAGAGACATTCTCATGCAACTTGGTGTTTGCTACTACCCGGAACAATGGCCGCGTTCGATGTGGGCCGACGACGCAAAACGTATGGTCGAACTCGGCATCACGCATGTGCGGATCGCGGAATTCGCGTGGAGCCGGATAGAGCCGCGTGCCGGCGAATTCGACTGGGCGTGGCTCGACGAAGCCGTCGAGACGCTGGCGGCCGCGGGACTGAAACTCGTGCTGGGCACACCGACCGCGTCGCCGCCGAAGTGGCTGATCGACGCGCACCCGGAGGTGTTGCCGGTGCGCGCGGATGGCGTGCGCTGGAATTTCGGCTCACGGCGTCACTACGATATTTCCAGTGAGAGTTATCGGCACGAGTGCGTACGCATTGTCACCGCGATGGCGGCGCGCTACGGACGGCATCCGTCCATCGTCGCATGGCAGACCGATAACGAACTCGGCTGCCACGAGACCGTGCCGAGCTATTCGAGCGCGGCGCTCACGCGCTTTCAGACATGGCTACGGCATCGCCATGAAAGCATCGACGCATTGAACGATGCATGGGGCAACGTGTTCTGGAGCATGGAGTATCCGTCGTTCGAGGCGATCGGGCTGCCTAACCTCACGCCCACCGACGCCAATCCGATCCATCTGCTCGAGTTCCGCCGCTTTATGTCGGACGAGGTGGCGAGCTTCCATCGCGAGCAGATCGACGTGTTGCGTGAGCATGCGCCCGGAGCGGACCTGCTGCACAACTTTATGGGTTTCTTCACGACCTTCGATCACTACCGCTTCGCCGAAGACAACGCGCTCGACGTGGCGGCATGGGACAGTTATCCGATCGCGCGTACCGAGTCGATCGCGCTGCCTGAAGCGCAGAAGGCGCGTTACGCACGCACCGCGCACCCCGACGTCTCCGCATTCGATCACGACCGCTATCGCGCGATCGGCGGCGGCCGTTTCTGGGTGATGGAGCAGCAGGCGGGCCCGGTGAACTGGGCGCCGTGGAATCCGGTGCCGGCGACGGGCATGGTCAGGCTGTGGGCTTACGAAGCGTTCGCGCATGGCGCGGAATTGGTGTCGTACTTCCGCTGGCGCCAGTGTCCGTATGCACAGGAACAGATGCACTCCGGCTTGAATCTGCCGAACAACGAACTATCGCCGGGTGGGCTCGAAGTGCAGCAGGCGGCGCGTGAAATTGCCGCGTCCGCGGCGTTGTCCGGCCTCAAAGCGCCTGAGCAGGCAGCCGTCGCGGTGGTGTTCGACTATGAGACGCAATGGATGTTCGAGATTCAGCGTCATGGCAAAACCTTCGATTATCAGACGCTGGTGTTCGACTATTACGAGGCGCTACGTGAACTGGGCCTCGACGTCGATATCGTGTCGCGCAACGCGGATTTGTCGGCGTACCGGCTCGTGGTGGTGCCGAGCATCGCGGTGATCGATGACGCATTGGTCGATCAAATCCAGAAGAGCTCGGCGCAATGGGTCTTTGGTCCGAGAAGCGGTTCGAAGGCCACGACGTTTGCCATTCCCTCAAACTTGCCGCCGGGCGCGTTGCAACGCGTTTTGCCGATGCAGGTGCTTGAAGTCGAAACGCTGCGCCCGACGCTGACACCCGCGCTTTCGATCGCCGATACGCAAGGCGTCGCGCTGCATTGGCGCGAGCACGTTCGCGCTAACGGCGAAACGACCGTGGATGCGCAATTCGACGACACGTGGCCGGCGCTCCTCGCGCACGGAAGGGTTCGCTACGTGGCGGGCTGGTTATCGCACGAGTTGCATCGAGCGGTTTTGCAGCAGGCAGCGAAGGACGCCGGCATCGAAACGCAACGATTAGCCGTCGGCTTGCGCATTCGCCGACGCGGCGATCTGACCTTCGCGTTCAACTTCGGCCCGGAACAGGTGCAGGCGCCCGCACCGGTTAATGCGACTTTTGTGCTGGGAGGCTCACAGTTGAAGACTGGCGATGTTTGCGCGTGGAAGAGCGCATAGGTTCTCGCTACTGCGCAGGTGCCTGCTTTTTCCGCTGATTCGCACAGTCCGATGTGAACGCCATGCTGGCCTGATCGGGCGTCATGTGCGGTGCATTCGGACTGTAGATCTTCTCGATGACGGCGCCGACCGCTTGCCGGTCGGCTTCATCTTTGTAGTACTTGGCCGCTTGAGCCAGAGCCTGCGCTTTGGTCTTCTTGTGCGCGCGCCAGGAGGCGACCTGGCCGGCAATATCGCCGATCGCAAAACATTGATCGTTGACGGTTTGTGCCACGGCTTGAACGGCCGGCTGCGCGAGGCACACCGCGAGTACTGCTGATACGACTACACGTTTCATTATCCAATCCTGTCGATATGCGCACCGTCACCGGCGCGCACCTGATTCGCTTACCACCGGCTCTCCATCCGGATCACGGAATCAGCCAAAGCGCCGCTGCGTAGATCACCAGCGATACCGCAAACGTAATCGCCGTGTAGCCCATGACACGCTGAATACGAATGCCCGCGATCGCAACCACGGGCACCGCCCAGAAAGGTTGCAGCATGTTCGAGACGTTCTCGGCCATGGCGACACCCATGGCGGTACGCGGAACCGAAGCATGCAGACTGAGCGCGGCGGGCAGAACGAACGGCCCTTGAACGGCCCAGTGTCCGCCTGCGCTGGGAATGAGCAGCGTGATGATAAGCGAACTGAAGTAACTCAAAACCGGCAGTGTCACCGGCGTTGCAATAGCCACGAACGTCTTGGCGATCGTCGACGCCAACCCGGTCCCGGTCATGATGCCCATGATGCCGCCGTACATCGGATATTGAAGCAGCATCGAGCCGGTCTGCCGCGCGGCGCGACGAATCGCGTCGGCATAGGCGATCGGTGTGCGCTGCAGCGCCATCCCGACCAGCAGAAAAATCAGGATCGTGGTGTTGATGTCCAGTTCGAAGCCCTTGGTGTACCACGTCATCGCGAGATAGCCGACACCCAGTGCGAGCACGAGCAGGGTGCCGAGCATCGACCGTTCCGCGCGGGCAGCGAACGACGAAGCTTTCGCGTCCCGCGCATGCGGATCGGCCTCGGCCGCTGCGGCCAATTCGGGCTGCGTTTCATTGAAAGCGACCACATCTTCCTGCTTGGGATGCATCCAGATGAAGATCGCCGTCATGACGACCACGACCAGTACGGTCGGGATGAAAACGAACGGGGCGAACACGGTCTGACTCAGCGGAATCACCTGGCCGGTGGCCTTCTCAACGAGGTTTAACGCGTTGCCATGCGAGGCCTGCGACAACGCGATCGAACTCGACAATCCGCTATTGCACACCGACCACGCCGAGTAACTGCCGGCCACGAGCCATGCGAAATCCACCTTCACACGTTTGGCGATTTCGCGCGACAGAAGGGCGCCGACCACGAGACCAAGTCCCCAATTGAGCCATGCGGCCACCGCGACGATCGGAAATACCAGCAGCGCGGCGCGGGTCGGCGTGTGCACGCCGGCGGCGATCGCCCGCAAGCCGCGCTGGACGAGCGGCGCGTCGGCGATCGCGTAGCCTGTCGCGAGAATCAGAATCATCTGCAGCGCGAAGCCGAGAATGTTGAACGTGCCGCCGTACCACGAAGCGAGGATGACCGGCAGTGAAGCATGCGGCGCGAACGCCACCGCCAGCAAGGCCACCACCAGAGTCAAGCCAATGGCAAGAACGAACGGGTCCGGCATGACCTGCTCGAACACGTAGACGAGACCCGTCACGAGGTTTCCGCGGCGCGCACCGTTCTCCGTGCCGGTTGAGTTGATGTTTCTGTTGGTCATGATTTCTGGTCTTTAATTGCAATACTGCTGTGGCAGCGCGTCACGGCATTTCGCATTCGCGCTGCTTGATACTTGCGTCAGCCTGCGTTGGTCATGGGCACATGGGCGCAGCGCTAATCGTTGGCGTTCGCGACTTCCGCGCCTGCAATGTGATGCCGCGCCAGCGACGCCGCGACGAAGCCGGACGCCTTCATGTCTTCGACAAAGCTCGACAGATAAGCGGCCGCGCCATCGCCTTTAGCTTTGGGCACGCCCATCGCCTGACGGATCACCATGAAACGCTGATCCAGTAGCCGTAATCCACCTGCCTTGGCGGCGTCTTTTTCGAGTTGTTGCTTGACGCCTGCGGCCACGTCGAGATGTTGGTCCAGAAAGCCTTGCACCACTGCCGGCGAAGTCGGAATCCGCACGAGGGTTGCGCGATGCAGCTCACGCGTCAGAAACAGATCGTAGGCGCTGCCCTTGCCGACCGCGACCGTCACGCCGGGTTGATCGACGGCCTCGTTGGTGGCGATCGGCGAGCCATTGCGCACGAGATAAAAGCCTTCAATGAGCACATACGGCCGGGTGAAAGCGATCTCTTCTCCGCGCTTCGGATCAACGGCGAAGAAGCCGATGTCCGCCTTGTCCTGGTTGACGTTTTCAACCGAGTCGCCCGCCGACTTGACCGCGACCAGTTGCAGCGGCACGCCAAGCCGTTTGGCGAATTCGGTGGCGAGATCGACGGACACACCGACGGGTTGGCCCGTCGCCGGATCGAGATTGGCGAGTACCGGATTGCCGAGATTGATCGATGCGCGCAATGTGCCGCCCGGCGCGAATACCTTCGCCATCGAAGCGTTGTCGCCGCCGTTTTGCGCGAACCCTGGCGTAGAAGCAGAGAGAGTCAAGATAGCACCCGATACCAGTAAGGTTGCCAACCTCCGGAACGCGCTGCGACGGCCTTTCATCATTGAAAGCTCGGTCATTTTCGGCTGCCCTGGTTGGCTTGCGAGAGCGCCATTATGCCGACGATCCTGTTTATCCGTCTGCCACGCGGGCAGACGGCATCAAGACCCACTCAATGTCCAAACGACTCCGCTTTCGTGTCGACCGGGTTCGCCACATGCGGCCGTGCCGCCTGTTTGATCAGCAACGCCACGCAGGAAATCAGTCCCGCCACCGCGACGGTCGCGAAGATCCCTCCAAACGTGAAGTGGCGCCGCGTCAGTTCGGCGACGAGGAACGAGCCCGCGATTCCACCAAAGCGGCCGATCCCCAGCATCCATGCGACGCCCGTGCCGCGACCCTGGGTCGGATAAAACGCGGCGGCAAGCGCCGGCAACGACGATTGCGCGGTGTTCATCAGCACGCCTGCAACGAAGACGATGAACACCAGCGCGCCCACATTGCCCACTGCCTGACCGATGAAATACACGCTCACGGCGGTCAGCGCATAGCACGCCGCGATGATGCGGTTCGCGTTGAAGCGGTCCATCAGCACGCCGCACAGCACCGCGCCGACGCCGCCGAGCGGGAACAGCGCGGAAATCAGCGTGGCGCGTTGCGGCGTGAGGCCGGCATCCTTCAGCAGAATTGGCATCCAGTTGATTGACGCGTAGAAGATCACGAGGCCCATGAAGTAGGCGATCCACAACATCACCGAGCCGATGATGTACGAACGTGACAGCACCACGCCCAGGCCCTTGCCGCCGGTTTGCGGCGCGGTTTCGGTCATGACGAAGCTATCGGCCTGCGCCGCTTCGCTCGAAATGCGCGCCAGCGCGGCACGAATCCGTTCGACCGGCTTGCTAGTAGCCACCATGTAGCGGACCGATTCCGGCATCTTCACCGCCAGCAGGACCAGCAGCAACAGCGGCGTGATGCCGCCGAGCAGCAGCACGCTGCGCCAGCCGAAGTGCGGAATCATCCACGCGGCGAGAAAGCCGCCGAAGGCCGCGCCCAGCGGAAAGCCGCAGAACATCAGATTGATCACGGTCGCGCGGCGACGATCCGGGCAGTACTCGCCCATCATCGTCACGGCGTTTGGCATGGCCGCGCCGAGGCCGACGCCGGTGATGAAGCGCAGGATCGTCAGCTGTTCGATGCTGTTCGAGAACGCCGAGGCGAGGCAGGCCACGCCGAACAGCAGCACCGAGCCGAGCAGCATGGAACGCCGCCCGAGCTTGTCGGAGAGCGGCCCTGAGACGAGCGCGCCGCACGCGAGGCCGAACAGCGCCGCGCTCAGCACGGGCGCGAGTGCCGGCCTCGCGATGCCCCATTCGGCAATCAGCGAAGGTGCGATGAAGCCGATTGCTGCGGTGTCGAAACCGTCCAGCAGGACGATGACGAAACACATGAAAAAGATGAGCCACTGGAACGGCGAGAAGGGATGGTCGTTGATAAACGTTTGAACGTTCACAGCGGTGCTGCGGCTCATGATGGTCTCCTGACTGCTGATTAGGTAAAAGGCTTGCAGCAACGGCTCACCGTTACGGCGTGTCGTGACGAGCCTTCTTTCTTTTACGATCGTGGGGGGGGGGGGGGGGGGGGGGGGGGGGGGGTGTTTTGGGGGGGGTGGGGGGGGGGGGGGG
>NZ_JAQQEF010000048.1:0-31493 GCF_046027605.1 Paraburkholderia fungorum | reverse complement strand
TTACGTCGAACACGTGCTGCAAGCCGACCAGGGCGCGGATCTGGACTTTCTGGTGGGATCGAGCGGCGCGCCGGTGCCGCGCGATTCGCATTGATCGCCGTTTGAATGGTTAAGGGTTGTTCCTGCGCTTTGCGAGAAGGCGTACTGCCGATGCGGGTCGAAACGCCGCATCGGCTTTTTTAACGCGCATCACATCACAGAAATGCGAGCGGAAATAAAATCGGCCGGACATTTCAATGCCCAGCCGATTTTTAACTCACAGGTTCACAATCTCAGGTTTTTAAGCCGGAGATTGTTGGCACAAAATCAAACCCCGGCATTCCGCCGGAGCGTCGGTGTTTAGCTTATTGTTTGATGAATCGATCGTTTGCCCATAGGCCTTGCGTATCACTATTGGCGGAATTCACAAACTCCACGTCGTGGCCGACCACGCGCACTACGCGGAAACTCGAATTTTCCGGGGTGGAAACGCACTGATACCCGGAGAAGAATTCCTGCATCTTTTGCTGTTCACCAGCTTGCGCATGTTGATCGGCGGCGTCGAGCTTATCCTTCGACAGGCAGCCATACGCGTTGGCTTTGAACTGGATGGTTTGCTGTGGCTTGACCATCATGTCTTGCGCTTGCACAGAAGCGGCAGCCAAACCCGCAATGGCGAAAACAAGGGCGATTCGCATTTTCATATTTTCCTCCGGTGCGGGTTGAATACTCAGGTTAGCTATGTATTTAACTTTAACGTCGAACCCGCATCTTGCACTTTAGGAGAACGCGCAAGAACGACAAGCACATCTTGTGTGCGGTCGCAACAGTGACGAATTGTCGCACCCCCGGTCGCACCTGCTTGAACCTTGAACGGCTGCTTAAACAGAGGGGATTGCAACGGATAACTAAAGGACGGATGAGACGCGCCGCTTTAACCAGTAAAGCTTTGCGGAACGTATTCACGTAAACGCGGGGCTCTAATTAAGTGAATTAATACAATTATCGAATGCACTTGGTGCGTCGCACACAAAGTCATTCACCCGACTAATCAAAAATCGCGAAATAACGGTGTACGTGCAGAAGATAAAAGGTGCCAGGTACGCGAGGCGCCGCCGCATGGCGTGCCTCGACGATGCAGGTCGAGGTCACCCGAGGTGCTGATTGATCTTGAAGAACTCGGACTGGAACATGCACATGCGTAACGCATTGTGATAACTGCCATTGCCAAAAAACTCCTCGATCAACTCGGCCTCATGCCGGAAACCGCACTTCTCATAGACGTGGATGGCTGCGGTATTCGACTTGTCGACGATCAGATAGACCTTGCGCAGATTCAGCACCGAAAACGCGTAGTCGATTGCAAGCTGGGTGGCGACCGTGGCGTAGCCGCGGCCCTGCGCGTGCGGCGCGATGATGATCTGGAACTCACCGCGCCGGTGAATGTAGTCCAGCTCGATCAATTCAACGACGCCGACGGTTTGGCCTTCATTGTCGATCGCCACGAAGCGGCGCTCGCGCAGATCGTGCACGTGCTGGTCGTACAGTTGGGTCAGTTCGGAGAACGTTTCATAGGGCTCTTCGAACCAGTAACGCATGATTTTTGCGTTGTTGTTCACTTCGTGAACGAAACGCAGATCAGTGCGTTCGAGCGGGCGGAGCGTCAGTTCGCTGCTGCGTTCAATAATCATTGGATTCCCCTTGAGAATTATTGGTTTGAGTGCGCAAGTTCGCGTCAGCGCTCAGGTTGCGTTTCCTGTTAGTCAGGGCCCGGCGTGGGGAGTTCTTGCAACGCCTCGGCTCTGCGCGGGTCGTTCTTGCAAAGCGCGAGGCGCCGCGCGGGTTCGGCGACGGCGGGGCGTCGCGTTGTCGCAGGCCGGTTATCGCGACTATGTGAGGGGCTTGGCACCATGCGGGTCCATACGGTGCTCTACAATGAAATCATGCTCTTGCGATGGAGGCTACCGTGATCGAGCACTTGATATTAGGCGCCTTTCTGGTCATCCCGCTGCTTATCGTCGCGTTTCTTTTCTCCGACGAATTGTGGCAGGAACATCGGCATCTACACGACATGCATCTCGAGCCTGTGAAACCGCGCCGTGACTGGCGGCATCCGCTGCGGCGCACGCGGCATCATCGGCTTTGAAGCTTTTCAGTGGGTTGCGTGGCTCATCGCGCTGCGAGCGTCGTTGCGAGGCGAGGGCGCTTTGCGGATGGGCGCGGCAATAAAAAAAGCCTGCCGTTTTCGGGCAGGCTGAAAAGAGATCCACACTCAATGCCTTGTGGTACAAGGCAGCCACCAGTCTAGCCGTACGGCCCATAGCGCTGGTTTCACCGGCTTTTACACATATTACGGGGCGTGACCTGCGGTCTTCAACGGTTCCTTCCGTATCAGTGAGCGCGCCAATGATCGCGAATGCGCTTGGCCAGCGCTTCGAGCGTGGCTGCGTCGGCGACCTCGCGTGCATGCATATGTAGTGGTTGTCCTTCCCAACGCGGGATCACGTGAAAATGCACGTGCGGCACCGTTTGTCCCGCCGCGGCGCCGTTGAATTGTCCGATGAACACGCCGTCCGGGCGCAGTGCCGCGCGAATGGCGATGGCGAGCTTCTGCGCCATGCGCATGCAGGCCACAGTCGATGCATCCGACAAGTCGAAAATTTCAACCGCCGCTTCCTTCGGCACGACCAGCACGTGCCCGTCGGCTTGCGGCATCAGGTCCATGAAGGCCAGCGCTGCATCGCTTTCCGCCACTTTGATGCAGGGTAGTTCGCCGCGCAGAATTTTCGCGAAGGGATTGCTGTCGTCGTAGGTCATCACGCGTCCTCGTCATTGCCGTGGGTATCAAGATGGAGCTGCTGTCGGCGATATTCTCCACCACATCTATTACAAAGCGCGTGCTGCGCGTTTGATTGCCTGCGGCGGCTGGCCGAACGCACGCAGAAAGGCGCGCCGCATCCGTTCAGTATCGAGGAAGCCGGTTTCGGCGGCGACCGCTTCCATCGAGTGACGGCCCGCTTCGAGCATGGTGCGGGCGGCTTCCACGCGCAGCGCCTCGATGGCCCTGGCCGGCGATTGGCGCGTTTCGTCGCGAAACGCGCGGCTGAACTGGCGCGGGCTCAGATGCGCGATGTCGGCAAGCTGTTCGACCGTCAACGGCTCGCGCAGATGGTTTTTGGCGTACGACAACACGTCCTGAATGCGATCGGATTTCGGCTCCAGATCGAGCATGGCCGAGAACTGCGACTGGCCGCCGGTGCGCCGGTGATAGACCACGAGCTTCTTGGCGATGGCGCGCGAGACCTCGACGCCGAGATCGCTTTCGACCAGCGCCAGACACATATCGATGCATGCCGTCATGCCGGCGGAGGTCCACACCGAGCCGTCGACGATGAAAATCCGATCGTCGTCGATACGGGTATCGGGAAAGCGCTGCTGCAAGTCGCGGGCGTGGTACCAGTGGGTCGTGGCGTGCCGGCCGTCGAGAATGCCGGCTTCGGCCAGCACGAAGGCGCCGGTGCAGATACTGGTGGTGCGGCGCGAGGCGGGGAGCGCGTCGTTCAAAAACGTCAGCAACGCCGGCGACGACGGCTCGATCTGCATCGAGCCCGTTACCACCACCGTGTCATACGCCGGATCGCCGAACGGCTGCGTTGCGATCTCGACGCCCGACGAACTGCGCACCATCCCGCCCTGTTCGGAGATGACTTCCACTGCGTACTCCGGCTGTCCGGCCTCGAGGTTCGCCAGCTCGAACACGGAAATCGCCACCATATCGAGGATCTGGAAGCCGGGGAAAACCACCACGCCAATGCGTTTCATCACAATGTCCCAAAACGAGGTAAATACGACATTTGAGACAGCAGGCTACGCGCCTAGACTTCACTCGTCAACACCGCGTCGCCCACCAGACGGTAGGGCGGCGGTGGCACCAGGTTTTTCCCCTTTCATCGATCAGGGCTCAGGCGTGACGCGCAAAGCCCGCAAGGAGAGCTTCACATGGCAACGCAAGCAAACAAGGGTACGGCATTGATCACGGGCGCATCGTCGGGCATCGGCGCGGTGTATGCGGACCGTCTGGCGCGGCGCGGTTACGACCTGATTCTGGTGGCACGCGACGTCAAGCGCCTCACCGGCGTGGCCGAGCGCCTCGCCAGCGAAACCGGCCGGCACATCGATATCGTGGCCGCCGATCTCACCGACAAAGCCGACACGCGCCGGATCGAAGAGCGTCTGCGGAGCGACCGCAACATCACGATGCTGGTCAACAACGCGGGCGTCGGCGCGACGGCTCCGCTGATCGACTCGGACGTGGATCAGCTCGAACTCATGATCGACCTGAACGTGACGGCGCTGACGCGCCTGACGGCGGCGGTCGTGCCGGCTTTCGTGGAGCGGGGCAACGGGGTCCTGATCAATATCTCGTCGATCGTCGCGCTGTCGCCGGAGTTGCTGAACGGCACCTATAGCGGCACCAAGGCTTATGTGTTGAACCTGACGCAGTCGCTGCATCATGAAGTGGGCGGGAAGGGCGTGCAGCTTCAGGCTGTCCTGCCGGGCGCCACGAGCACCGCGTTCTGGGACCGCGCGGGTCTGGCGGTCGAGCATCTGCCCACGCAGATCGTGATGACCGCCGAAGACATGGTGGACGCCGCGCTCGTCGGCCTGGATCAAGGCGAACTGGTGACGATTCCGTCCTTGCCGGAGGCCGCCGATTGGGAGCGCTTCAACACCGCTCGCCAGCACCTGGGGCCGAACCTGTCGCACAAGCTGCCGGCTGCGCGTTATACGGCAGCGTAAGCAGAAGCTTGACGGGCGGTCGGCGCACCGCCTGGTGCAGCCTAACGACTGCTTACCGCCAATCCGTCGCCACGTCGTCGGGATCGACCAGCGTCAGTCCCGACGACGGCAGCGGCAACGCCGTCTTGTAGCGCACCTGCTTGAGCGCAAAGCTCGAACGAATATTGGAAATGCCCGGAATTTTCGTCAGATGATCGACGATGAAGCGCTCCAGCGTCTGCATATCCGGCATCACCACGCGCAGCAGATAGTCGGCGTCGCCCGTCATGAGATAGCACTCCATCACCTCGGGGCGCTCCGAAATCGCCTGCTCGAAACGCAGCAGCGCGTCTTCCACCTGTTTCTCCAGACTCACCTGAATGAACACGTTGATGCGCAGCCCGAGCGGTTCCGGGTTCAGCAACGTGACCTGCTGCTTGAACAGACCCAGCTTTTCTAAAGCACGCACGCGATTGAAACAAGGGGTGGGCGACAGATTCACCGAGCGGGCGAGATCCGCATTGGTGATGCGCGCGTTCTGCTGCAACTGGCTCAGGATACCGATGTCGATACGGTCGAGTCGTCTGGGAGGCGTAGTCATAGATGAAATATTCCGTGGCAGGCGCGAAATCCGGAATAAATAGCCTATCGCAGCGCGCGATGACAAGCAAATGAGAGGCTCATTTTGTGACCACATGGGTACCATTGACTCATTCAATCTTGAACCGAATGCGTCGATACGGAGTGGTGCCATGACGGATTTGTCCAGTGGTAGCGAGCAGTTGCGGTCTTTGGATCTTCCGCGCGCTGAACGTGCTGAGCGCGAAGATACCGACCCGCAGGAAACCGCCGAGTGGCTGGACGCGCTCGATGCAGTCGTCGCGCATGTCGGCCGTGATCGCGCGCAGTTCCTGTTCGACAAGCTCGCGGGGCATGCGCTGTCGCTGGGTGTCGAATCGGCACGGACCAATGTCACGCCGTACCAGAACACGATCCCGTTCGAGCAGCAGCCGCGTTATCCGGGCAATCTCGAACTCGAAGAGCGTCTTGCCGGCGCGCTGCGCTGGAATGCACTCGCGATGGTGGTGCGTGCAAACCAGGCTTATGGCGAACTCGGCGGCCACATTGCAAGTTACGCGTCGGCGGCGGATCTGTTCGAGGTCGGCTTCAATCATTTCTTCCGCGCTGCGGCGCCCAGTGGCGAGGAGGGCACGGGCGATCTCGTGTACTTCCAGCCGCATTCGTCGCCCGGCGTGTACGCGCGGGCTTACCTCGAAGGCTTTTTGACCGAGCAGCACCTGCAGCATTACCGTCGCGAAATCGGCGGACCGGGGTTGTGCTCGTATCCGCATCCGTGGCTGATGCCGGACTTCTGGCAGTTTCCAACCGGCTCGATGGGCATCGGCCCGATCAACGCGATTTACCAGGCGCGCTTCATGCGCTACCTCGCCAACCGCGGCCTCGCGCAGACCGATGGCCGCAAGGTGTGGGGCTTTTTCGGCGACGGTGAAATGGACGAGCCGGAATCGACCGGCGCGCTGTCGCTCGCGGCGCGCGAAGGGCTCGATAACCTCGTGTTCGTGATCAACTGCAATCTGCAGCGCCTGGACGGCCCGGTGCGCAGCAACGGCCGCATCATCGACGAACTCGAGGCGCATTTCATCGGCGCCGGCTGGAACGTGATCAAGGTGGTGTGGGGCTCGGACTGGGACGCGCTGTTTTCGCGCGACCGCAGCGGGGCGTTGCTGCGCGCGTTCGCGCACACCGTCGACGGCCAGTTCCAGACTTTCTCGGCCAACGACGGCGCCTACAACCGCGAGCGCTTCTTCGGCCAGACCCCGGAGTTGGCGGCACTCGCGGCGCAGTTGAGCGACGACGACATCGACCGCCTGCGTCGCGGCGGCCACGACGTGCGCAAGCTGCACGCGGCGTATGCGAAAGCGCTCGCGCATCGCGGCCAGCCAACGGTGATTCTCGCGAAGACGATGAAGGGCTTCGGCATGGGCACGACAGGCCAGGGCCGCATGACTACCCATCAGCAGAAGAAACTCGGCTTCGAAGACCTGAAGGCGTTTCGCGACCGCTTCCGTTTGCCGCTGACGGATGACGACGTCGAACAGGTGAAGTTTTACAAACCTGCGGATGACAGCCCGGAGATGCAATACCTGCATGCGCGCCGGGCTGCGTTGGGAGGCTATCTGCCCAGAAGGCGGAGAGTTGCATCGACGGGGCTGATCGTCCCGCCGATGTCCTCCTGGGGGCAATTCGCGCTGGATTCGAATGGCCGCGAGATGTCCACGACGATGGCGTTGGTCCGCATGCTGACCGCGCTGCTCAAGGACCGCGAAGTCGGCCCGCGCGTGGTGCCGATCGTCGCCGATGAAGCACGCACCTTCGGCATGGCCAACATGTTCCGCCAGGTCGGCATCTATTCGCCGCTTGGGCAGCTGTATGAGCCGGAAGACCTGGGCTCGATGCTGTACTACCGCGAGGACACCAAGGGGCAGATTCTCGAAGAAGGCATTTCGGAGGCGGGCGCGGTGTCGTCGTGGATCGCGGCGGCGACTTCGTACAGCGTGCATGACCTGCCGATGCTGCCGTTCTATATCTACTACTCGATGTTCGGCTTTCAGCGCATCGGCGATCTGATCTGGGCGGCAGCGGATCAACGCGCGAGAGGTTTTCTGATCGGCGCGACGTCGGGCAAGACGACGCTTGGCGGCGAAGGCTTGCAGCATCAGGACGGCACGAGCCATCTGGCGGCATCGACGATTCCGAATTGCCGCGCCTACGATCCGGCGTTCGCTTATGAGCTTGCCGCGATCGTCGACGAGGGCATGCGCGAGATGGTCGAAGCGCAACGCGACGTGTTCTATTACGTGACGGTGATGAACGAGAACTATGCGCAGCCGTCGGTGCCGGGCGGCGAATTGAAGACGCTGCGTGAGGGCATTCTTAAGGGCATTTATCCGCTCACCACAGAGACGCGGAACACTGCGCAAGTGCAGTTGCTCGGCGCGGGCGCGATCCTCGGTGAAGTCATCGCCGCGCAGCAACTGCTCAAGGATGATTGGCAGATCGACGCCGCCGTATGGAGCGTGACGAGCTTCACCGAATTGCAGCGTGATGGGATGACGTCGGAGAGAAGCGCGCGTCTTGGCGAGGCGACAGAAGCGCCATACGTGACGAAAGCGCTTGAGGTATCGGAAGGCCCGATCATCGCCGCGACCGACTACGTCCGCGCAGTGCCGGAACTGATCCGTGCCTACGTGCCGCGCCGCTATGTAACGCTCGGCACCGACGGATTCGGACGCAGCGACACGCGTCAGGCGTTGCGCGAGTTCTTCGAAGTGGACCGCAAGGCAATCGCGATCGCGGCGTTGAAGGCGCTAGTGGACGAGGGCGCTATTGATACAAGCGTGCTCACCGAAGCGCGCAGCAAGTATCGCGGTGATGTGCCCGTAGGCGCTGCTTCGTGGCAATGCTAGTGAAGTACGCAGCGCTCATGAACCAGCGCCGCTTCAAATAAAAACGCGCCCGGCAGCTTGCCCGGGCGCGTTTTCAT
The DNA here is from genome assembly GCF_046027605.1 of Paraburkholderia fungorum. Classification (GTDB taxonomy): domain Bacteria; phylum Pseudomonadota; class Gammaproteobacteria; order Burkholderiales; family Burkholderiaceae; genus Paraburkholderia; species Paraburkholderia fungorum_F. The sequence goes on along the minus strand of NZ_JAQQEF010000048.1, from coordinate 23,170 downwards.
TCAGCTGCGCTTTAACCACGGCGCAAAAAAAGTTCAGCCGCTCACCGCCACCTGATTCTTGCCATCCCGCTTGGCCCGATACAGTCCGACGTCGGCGGCTTCGATCAGTGTCGTCACCGGCTCCGTGGCGGACGGCACGATCATCGCCGCACCGATGCTGATCGTCACGACACCGCTCGCCGAGCCTGCATGCGGAATGCCGAGCGCCTCGATAGCAATGCGGATTTTTTCAGCGAGCAGCCGCAAGCCGCCCGACGACGCCCCCGGCAACACCACAGCGAACTCTTCACCGCCAAACCGCGCCGCAAGATCGGACGAACGTCCGAGGCACGACTCGACGGTGTGCGCGACCTGTTTCAGCACTTCGTCGCCGGCGACGTGCCCATAGGTGTCGTTGTAGGCCTTGAAGTTATCCACGTCGATCATCAGGAAGCCGAGGCCGGACTTGTCGCGCGTGCCGCGACGCCATTCAGCGGCAAGGTACTGATCGAGATAGCGGCGGTTCGACAAGCCCGTCAAGCCGTCCGAATGCGTGAGCCGCTGCAGTTCCAGATTGGTTGCGAGCAACTGCTGTTGCGATTGGCGCAGCGCCCGATAAGCCTCGTCACGCTGCAGCAGATTCAGATACGAGCGCGAGTGATAGCGGATCCGCGCGATCAACTCGATGCGATCCGGCAGCTTTACCAGATAGTCGTTCGCGCCCGCAGCGAAGGCCGCGCTTTTCACCAGTGGCTCTTCTTTGGTCGACAGCACGATGATCGGAATATCGCGCGTGGCCGGATTCTGCCGGTATTGCCGCACGAGCGTGAGGCCGTCGGTGCCGGGCATCACGAGGTCTTGCAGGATCACCGTGGCACGGGTTTCCGCGGCGCACTGCACGGCCTCTTCGGGCGACGCGCAGTAGTGGAAATCGACGCTCTCTTCATCGGCGAGCGCCTGACGGATCGCTTCGGCGATGATCGCCTGATCGTCGACCAGCAGCACCATGATCGGGCACTCGGCCGCGGGCGGATTGCCGAGGATGCGCGCCAACGCGTCATCGATGGCGCTATTTGGCGCGTCCTCCGCGTACGCCTGCGCGTTCGCGTCGCGTGTCGCGAGGTCCGGCGCGGTGGCGTTCTGTTGCGGTTTGGAAGTGTCCATGTTGGTCAGCCAGAATAAATGTCAGTAAGTCGTAGCGAGCTAAGGTTCGATCGACCTGCGGTTAGTGTGCGCCTGTCGGGCGCTAACGTGAATCCACGGCGCTGGCCAGCGCGGCGGCAATCCGGGGCAGCGGCAGGATCGCGGCGGCGGCATCGAGCGCCGCGGCCGCCTTCGGCATGCCGTACACGGCGCTGGTCGCCTGGTCCTGAGCGATCGTGTGATAGCCCTTGGTGCGCATCGCCTTGAGGCCGATCGCGCCGTCGCGGCCCATACCGGTCAGCAGCACGCCGATCGCCCGTGCCGGCCAGCGTGCCACGACACTCTGAAAAAACACGTCGACGGAAGGCCGGTACGGCGTCTCGGCCGGCACGCTCGTGTAGCCGAGCACATTGGGCAGCTTCAGGTGCAGATGATCGTCGGTGGCGGCGAGCAGCGCGACGCCCGCCTGAGGCCGGTCGCCTTCGATGGCGATCCGCACCGGCAGCGCCGACTGCTGGTTTAGCCAGTCGGCCATGCCGGCGGCGAATGCCGCGTCGACGTGCTGGACGATCACGATGGCTGCCGGAAAATCCTTCGGCAAGCCGGCGAGCAGCGTGGCGAGTGCCGCCGGGCCGCCCGCCGAAGCGCCGATCGCAACCAGCGGCGTGTCGCGACTCGTCACGCTGACCGGTCCTGCCGGCGCCACGGAGCCTGACACATTACGCTCCTTGACCAGCGCGGCGACGTGGTCGATCTTCGCGATCAGGGTGGCAATGCTCCTGTGCGCATCCGGCCCGCTCAGCGACGGCGTATCCACCGCATCGAGCGCGCCCGCGCCCATCGCTTCGTAGACGCGCCACGCGTTCGCGCCCACGTCGACGGTCACGATCAGGATCGCGCACGGCGCCTTGGCCATGATGCGGCGCGTGGCCTCGATCCCGTCGACGTTCGGCATCACGAGATCCATCAGCACGATATCGGGCCGCTGCGCGGCGCAGAAATCGACCGCCTGCTGGCCGTCCTGTGCGACCCACAGCACCTCGTAGTCCTGGCGCGCGGCCAGCGCGCGGCGCAGCGCCTCGACGGCGAGCGGCAGGTCATTGACGATTCCGATTTTCATCCGTTCTACCCGTAGGTTTAACCGTAAGCTTCGCCGATCAGATCACGCACTGCATCAAGCAATGCTTCGTCGTGGAAACTGCCTTTCGCCAGATAATAATCCGCGCCCGCGTTCAAGCCGGCGCGGCGGTCTTCTTCACGATCCTTGTACGAGACGATCATCACCGGCAGCGACTGCAACTGCGGATCGCGCTTGATGAGCGTGACGAGTTCGATGCCGTCCATGCGCGGCATGTCGATGTCGGTGATCACGAGGTCGAAGCGCTCGCCGCGCACCGCGTTCCAGCCGTCCATGCCGTCGACGGCGATCGTCACGTCGTAGCCGCGCGTCGCCAGCAGCTTGCGTTCGAGTTCACGCACGGTGAGCGAATCGTCGACCACCAGCACGCGCCGTATCGCGCGCTGTGCCGTGAGCGCGGCGCCGAGCTGCGTGTGCTGTAGATCGCCGCCCGCGACGAGCTTCTCGACTGAGCGCAACCAATCGTCGATGTCCGCGATCAGCACCGGGTCGCCGTTTTCCATCAACGCGCCGGCTGTGATGTTCCTGATCTTGCCAAGGCGCGGGTCGAGCGGGTGCACCACCAGCATCTGTTCGCCGAGAAAGCGATCGACCACCACGCCGAAGGTTTGCGCACCGTCGCCGATCACGATCAGGCTGACGGTATCGGCTTCGTTGGCGGGCGGCGGGGTGTCGAGAATCTGATGTGCGGTGACGACGCCGATGCGGCGGCCGTCGAAGGCAATGTGCTGATGGCCTTCGAGCAATTCGATCTCCGCGCGGCGCACGTGCAGCGTGCGGTTCACATGCGCGAGCGGCATTGCATACGGCTCGCCCGCGACTTCGACGAGCAGGCTGCGGATCACCGAGAGCGTGAGCGGCAGTTGCAACTGCACGCGCGTGCCGATGCCGGGTTCGTGCGTGATGCGCACCGTGCCGCGGACGCGCTTGACGACGTCGTGGACCGCGTCGAGTCCGACACCACGGCCTGAGACCTCGGTGACCTGATCGCGCAAGGAGAAGCCGGGCAGGAACAGGAATTCGAGCAGTTCAGCCTCGGACAGGCGCGCGGCCGTTTCAGCGCTCGCCAGCTTTTTGCGGACAATCGACGTGCGCAATGCGTCGAGGTCGATACCCGCGCCGTCGTCGGTGACGGTGATGACCAGCGCGCCGGCGGTGTGGCGCGCGTCGAGCGTGAGCGTGGCCTCTTCGGGCTTGCCGTGCGCGAGACGGTCGACTGGGGCTTCGATGCCGTGGTCGATCGCGTTGCGCAGCAGGTGGCCGAGCGGCGCGTCGAGCAGATCGAGGATGTCGCGGTCGACCTGAGTCGATTCGCCGACCAGTTGCCAGCGCACCTTCTTGCCGAGCGAACGCGCGACGTCGCGCACCATGCGCGCGAGACCGCTGGTGCCGTCGCCGAAGGGGCGCATCCGGCATTGCAGTGCGGCGTCGTAGAGCTGCTGCGAAAGATGCGTGGAGCGGCGGTCGAAGCTCTCCAGATCGGCGAGACGCTCGGCCAGCAGATGTTGCGATTCCGCGGTGAGGCGCCGCAATTCTTCGAGCGCGGCGTGTGCGCGCGGGTCGAGCTTCAGGTCGGCGAGCGTTTCGTGCAACTGATCCAGCGCGCGCGAGCCGTCACGTTGGACGCGTTTGACGCGCAGCATGGATTGCGCGAAGGGTTTGAGCCAGCGCGACTCGACCAGCGATTCGCCGGATAGGGACAGCAGCCGGTCGAGGTTGTCGGCGCGTACGCGCAGCATGCGGCCGGGGTCGGTTGCTGTGGGGCTGGCTTCGTTCGGGGTGGATGCGGAGGCACTTGCGGGACCGGTTGCGGCGGTGGACGCCGAGGCGGCCTCGGACGCACTTGCAGCCCGACTTGCCGGCGCCGCCGAGGCGGGGGACGCTTCTGCGCGCAGCGCGTTGGCGAGCAGATTGAATGCGGCGTCGGCGTCGTGTCCCGCGCCGGCCGATGCGATTTGCGATCCGGTGGCTACGTCGGGTGCAGATGCGGGTGCACCGCCGGCGACGCGAGCACGAGCCGGGGCAGGATCCATGACAGGAATATCAGCAGCCGGCTGCACAGCATCCCGCCGCATTGCCGCGCCATGCGGCACCACGCCCGCCATCCGCGCTTGCAACAACGCCACGCACGCGCCGACGGCATCACGCGCCGACTCGTCCTCGTCATTGCCGATGCGCGCAACGATATCGACACCGCGCAGCAATTCATCGATCCACGCAGCATCGAGCATCGCGCGCCCTTCCTGCGCCGCGACAAAACAATCTTCCATCGCATGCGCGAGTTCGACGCCAACCTGCACACCGACAATACGCGCCGCGCCCTTCAGCGAATGCGCCGCGCGCATGCAGGCCTCGAGCGCGGCGGCATCGCGTGGCGAGCGATCGAGCGCGAGCAGGCCGTCGTTGAGCACACGCGCCTGGGTCCGCGCTTCCTCGCGGAACAGATCGATCAACGACGGGCGGCGCGGGTCGTCCGTCATCCGAGACTCCGGTTCAAGGTATCGAACAAGGCATCGGCGTCGAGCAGGCCGACCGTCACGCCGCGCCACGGGGCAACGGCGCGCGTGTGCGCGGCGGCCGCGTGCGAGAGCGTCGCGGGCGGCGGGCAAAAGCTGGAGACCGCGATCCGATGCACGCCGTCGACCTGATCGACCGGAAACACCGCGTGCTCTTCGGCGCGCGAGACCACCAGCAAACGTGGCAGATCGTGACGCGCTTTGTCGTCGCTCCCGGCAGCGTCGGTCTCGAAACCCAGCAGATGCGCGAGCGACAGACACACCAGCAAGTCGCCCTGCACATTCACCACGCCCAGCACCGCGCGATGCTGCCGGTGCGGCAACGTATGAATCGTCCGTGTCTGCACGATGCGCTTGAAGACCGGTGTAGGCAGCGCGAGCCATTCGCCGCCGATACGGAAGATGAGGAACGATTCGCTCGCACCTTGTGCGTCGTGTCGTTGCTGTTGCGCCGGCATGCGGGCGTCAAGCTGCGAGAGATCCACGAGCGGAATCGGACGCTCCAGCAATTCGGCCGCGGCCGCTTCGAACACCGGGCAATTCAGACAGCGCACGTATTCGACCAGCCGCTCGCACGACGAATCGCCGCGCACGCCGATGCGGTTCCAGCAATCGTCGAAGGTCACCGTGCGGTCCTCAACCACGTTGCGCTCCCTGTGCGCGCGACGCGCGTTCCATCAACAGACGCGCGCCGTTGCGATCGCCTTCGAGTTCGAGCAGCGTCGCCAGATGCGCGAGCGCTTCGGTGTGCTGTGGGTCGAGATAGAGCGCCTTGCGATAGTGGCCGCGTGCGAGGTTCGTATCGCCGCTGGCGTCCGCCAGCACGCCGAGCAGGTAGAAGGCGTCGGCGTGCGGCGCGTGCTGTTCCAGATAAACGTTGATTGCGGTCGCGGCTTCCGTCAGACGGCCCGCGTCGGCCAATGCATGCGCGGCTTGCAGCGTGTCGCGTGCGGCGTTGGCCGGCGAGGTGATGTCGGGTGACGTGAACTCGCGCGACGGTGATGCGGCTTTGAATGGCGTCGGCGTGCGTTGCGAAATGCCGTTCAATGACGTTTGCGGAGGCCACGCGAAAGGCTCCGCCGAGAACACTTGCAGCGGCGCGAGCGCGGGCACCGGCGAATGGGTCATCGCGAGCGCGGCGGCGGTGGCGAGCGGCGCGGTGTGCCAGCCATTGGCTTGCGCGTCATCGGCCGCGGCGCGGCGGAACGCGAACGCCAAGGGAATCTTCGCCGACTGCATGCCATGACGCATCAACAGCCCGGTTTCCGCCGGGCCGACGAACAGCGTGCCTTTTTCGGCCAGCACGCTGTTGAGCGCATGCAGGGCCGTCTCCTGTGCCGCGCGGTCGAAGTAAATCAGCACGTTGCGACAGAACACGAAGTCGTAGACGCCGAGCGTCGTGGCGTCGAGTTGCATCAGATTGGCGCGCGAGAACCGGACCGCATCGACGATGCGCGGCGCGAGACGCCAGCCGTCTTCGATGCGTGCGAAGTGCGCGTCACGGAATGGAAACGCATTGCCGCGAAACGAGTTGCGGCCGTACACGGCGCGTTGCGCGACGGCCAGCGAACGCGCGCTGATATCCATCGCGTCGATGCGCATGTGCGCGGCGTCGATGCCGGCGTCGAGCAGCGTCATCGCGATCGTGTACGGTTCTTCGCCGGTCGAGCAGGGCAGGCTCAGAATCCGCAGCGGCAAGGCGGTGCCGCGCTCGCCAAGACGTTCATGCGCAAGACGTGCAAGCGCTTTGAACGCGTCGGCGTCGCGATAGAACCAGGTCTCCGGCACCACCACCGTTTCCACCAGCGCCTGCACCATGGCGGGCGACGCGTGCGCCGCTTCCCAGTAGTCGGCGAGCGTGGCGCCGGCGTGACCGTCCGCGCACCAGGCGGCGGCGCGCTGATCGACCGCACGTTCGATCGCGCTATGACCGAGCGATGCTGCGTCGAGCCCGATGGTTCGATGCAGAAGATCGGCGAAGCGTCGATACAGCGGCGTGTTGTCGTGATGCGCGTTCATGCGTGCGCCTCGGGAAACAGCAGGGCTTTAACGTCGTCGGGCAGCAGATGCTCGACGCGAATCCACTGCACCAGACCGCCTGCCTCGCTCGCGACCGGGCCCAGATAGCGCGCGTGCGGCGTGTCGATGCCGGCATCATGAAATGCGTCGACGGCGAGGCGGAGGGTGCGCGTGGCGCCCTCAAGCAGGAGCGCGAGCAAGCGCACCGTACCCGCGTGCGGATAGCGCACCAGCACGACACGCGTCGACATCAGCTGTGCCGCCGGACGGCCGAGCGCGAGCGCCGGCAGATCGATCACCGGCAACGGCGCGCCTTCGTGCTCGAGCACGCCCGCGACCCACGACGGCGCGCCCGGGATCGTTTTCGGCGGCGACTGCGGCGTGAGCGGCATCACACGCTCCACCTGCGTCGCGTCGATCACGTAGCGTTCGCTATCGAGCGTGAAGAGGATGAAGAGCATCGGCGTGGGCTGTGGGAAGGTATATGAGTGGGGTCGGCGTAAGCGTGCTTCAATGAGCCCGCCGCGACGCGTCAGGCCACCACCTTGAAGCGCGATACGCCGGTGCGCAAGCTATTGGCGACGTGCGTCAGATCGTCGATAGCCTGGGTCGACTGGCGCAGCGATTCAGCCGTCTGCTGCGCGGCCTCCGAGAGCTGCGTCAGCGCCTGGGTAATCTGCTCGGCGCCGGTGGCTTGTGTCTGCATGCCCTCGTTGACCATCGAGAAGCGCGGCGCGAGCGCCTGCACCTGCTGGATGATCTGCGTGAGATGGCCGCCCACGTTCTGCACGTCGAGCATGCCGCGCCGCACTTCCTCGGAGAACTTGTCCATGCCCATTACGCCCGCGGCAACCGCCGACTGGATCTCCTTGACCATCTGTTCGATGTCGTAGGTGGCGACGGCGGTTTGATCCGCGAGGCGGCGAATCTCGGTTGCCACGACCGCGAAGCCGCGGCCGTATTCGCCGGCCTTTTCTGCTTCGATCGCCGCGTTCAGCGAGAGCAGATTGGTCTGATCCGCGACCTTGGTGATGGTGGCGACGACCTGGTTGATGTTGCTGGCCTTCTCGTTGAGGATTGCGAGCTTCGCGTTGACCGAGCCGGCCGCTTCCATCACGAGGCGCATGGTGTCTTCCATGCGCGCGAGACCCGCGTGCCCCGTGCCCGCGAGTGCCGCCGACTGGCCGGCCACTTCGGAAACCTCGTTCATGGTGCGCAGCAGATCGCGCGAGGTCGCGAAGATTTCACGCGACGTGGCGCCGATCTCGGTCGTGGTCGCCGCGGTTTCGTTCGCGGTGGCTTGCTGTTCACGCGAGGTCGCGGCGATTTCCGTCACCGAGGTCGTGACCTGGACGGCCGACTTCTGCGCCTGGCCGACCAGTGCGGTGAGCTCGTCGGTCATGCGGTTGAAGCCCGCTTCGAGCGCGCCGATTTCGTCCGCGCGGTTCAGTTGCAGACGTTGCGTGAGGTCGCCCGTACGCATGACGTCGACGACTTTCAGCACCTTGGCCATCGGCGTGGTGACCGCGCGCAACAGCCAGTAACCGGCCAGCGCGGCGACGATGGCGGCGATCAGCAGCATCACGAGCAGGACGACACGGGTCGTCTCGACCGAGCTGCGGATGTTTTCGGCGGCCTTGTCGGCGTCGGCCTTGTTGTTGTCGACCAGTTTGCGTATCGAAAGACGGCCCGTTTCCCAGATCGAGGTGAGTTGCGAGTTGAAGATGTGCGCGGCGTTCTCTTTCGAACTCGGCAAGACGTTCAACAGGGAGGCCTGAATCGGCAGGTACTGCGTGTGTTGCTGACGGAAATCATTGAAGAAGTCACGATCGTTGTTGCTAAAGATGGTCGCGCCGTAGTCGCCGAGGAGCTTCTGAAGCGTCTGCTCGGTCTCCTGCAAACGTGCGGTGTCGCGCTTGACGGCGTCGGGGTCCGTGTCGACATAAATGAGACGCTGCGTGACGGTGTAGTTCTCGAACCATGCTGCACGCATAGCGGTCGCGTAGTAGAGGCCGGGCATCGAATCTTCCTGCTGGCTCTTCGCGTCGCGGTCGATGCCGCCGAGTTGTTCAAAAGTGACGATTGCCATTGCCAGCATCACGATCAGCACGATCCCGAAGCTGCAGAGAATCCGTTGGCGGATGGTCCATTGTTTCACGCGCGCGCCCCTTAACTTTTTTGGCTTGGGCTCGACGCCCGATGTCGACTGGCGGTCTCGGGGTCGAAGGATCGGACAGCTTTGCGGATCGTCGGATTTGTCCGACGGGTCATGCGGCGGATTTTACATTGATCGTGGGAATGGATGGCGCTGGGGGGAAGGGAGAGGACATTTTGAGTGATCGGCCGGCGCTGGTCGGAGGCTCGCCGTTTTGTGGTCGCGGCAAACGACGAGGAGCAATGCCTGTGCGACGTTACATCGGTAATGGCCAGTTACCAACTGCAGCATCTATTTCTGTACGCACCCCACACAATCTGTTCCATGCCTGAACGGCGGGAGCGAAACATGAAAAAGATTGCGGTGGCGTTGTTGATGGTGGGGAGCCTGAGCGTGGCGGGGCAAGCATCGGCTCATGGTAATGGCGGCGATGTGGTCGGTGCGCTGATCGGCGGTGCCGTGCTGGGCGCGGTGGTGACGTCCGCATTGAATCCGGCGCCAGTAGTGGCTTATCAGCAGCCCGTCTACGCGCAGCCGGTTTATCAGCCGGCGCCGGTGTACGCCGGGCCGCCGCCGGGATACTGCTATGACCAGTACCAGCGTGCGTACGTCGCGTGCGGGGCGCCGCCGCCCGGACAGTACGGATATCCGCAGCAGCCGCAACCGCAACCTGGCTGGTAATGCCATGCGTTAGCGCGCGTCGTTTCTTCGCGAGACTTGCGCGCACCCGAGAAAAAGGCCGTCGCATGGTGCGACGGCCTTTCTTGTTGAGCGTCCGCGCTCAGTGCCTGTGATGCAGCCACTCCGCATAGTGCGTGTCGAGCCAGCGCTCGACGCGCTCCGGCTTCGTTTTCTGGCTGTAGTGGGACGCGGCCCACATCACCACGCCGACCAGCAGCATCACCACAGGTCCCAGCAAATAGGCCAACAAAGATTCAGACATGGAGCCTCCGTCTCGGCTTTCATCCACGCTTTAGTTTAGGCGATGAACGGCGGGAAAGAAGGACGGTGTGATGGGGTCGGTTGGCGACGAGGGGAGTGACGGGATTGGGCTGGCGGGGGCGAAGTGAGATTTTAGAGAACCTAGTGAAGAAGATGTCTTTCTTTTAAGAATTGGTGCTTTCAGGTTATGTCCGTTTGTCTGTGTACCATCTGGCATGCTGTCGGCCTCTGGTGAAATGGGCTGCGGCAACGCGCGCATGGGACCTGCCGGACCTGCCGCGCATAGCCGATTACGCTTGTCGGCCAACGCGTGCTGGTTTATCTGCTCGAATCCGGTGGCGAGCCTCGCGAACCGTCAGAACCCGATCGCCGGCTTGCGCGCCGCGCGTTCGATCTGCGCGTCGACAAAATCCGCCCACAGTTGCAAGGTCCGACGCTGCTCTGCGGCATGCCCAGCGTGGTCGTCCCCGGCCGAGGCCTCCTTGACGGCATGTGCCAGCGCATTTTCAATCGCGTCTGAAGGCTGCCCCATCTCGCGCAAGTGGGTCGCGGCGGTGCGTCGGAAGTCATGTAAGACGAAATGCTCCACGTCGAGTCCGAGCGATTTGACGGCCTGGTTGAGCGTGCTTTTAGCGATCGGCCGATCGTCGCCCCTGACGCTCGGGAATACGAAATTCCGGCTGGCCTTCGCGTCCTGCAGCTCGCGAAGCAGAGCGACCGCCTGATGCGGGAGATACACCACATGCTCGCGATCCTTGTTCATCCGCGCGGCGGGGATCGTCCATCGTGCTGCGGCGAGCTTGAATTCCGACCACGCTGCCTCGACGATGTCCGATTTCCGTACCATCGTCAGCACGAGCAGATGTAAAGCCAATTTCAACGGACGGCGAATGTTCGATGCGTAGATCGCGTGGAGCATGGTGCCCATTTCGTCTGGAGCGAGCACGCGGGTGCGACTATCCGGCGTCGCGATGAAGCGGGCCGGGATGAGCGCTGCCGGATTGTCCGTGGCCAGTTGTCGGGCAATCAGGTACTCGTAGAGCCGCTTGACGGCGTTGCGCGTGTGCAGCGCCATTTTGGGCGAGCCACGGTTTTTGATCTGGTCGCAGATCGCGCGGATGTCGTCGGCCGTCACGGCTTTGATCGGCTTGGCGCCGATGGCCGGGAGAACGTCCTTTTCGAGCGCGCGCCGCGTGGTGCGCTGATACTCCGCCGATTTGCCGGCCATCTCCGTCGCGAGATAGAGCTCGGCTGCTTCGCGCAGTACCTCGGCCTTGCTCTCCGCTCCGCGGTCGCGGCGCGCCGTGGCCGCCGGCGAGACGCCGCTCGCGACCATCTCTGTGTATTTCTGCGCTTTGGCGCGCGCGACCCGCAGCGAAATCATCCGGTAGTCGCCGATCGTGACGAGCGGTTGGCGCTTGCCGTTCAGTGAGTAGCGGAAGCGCCAGACTTTGGTGCCGGTTGTCATGATTTCGATGACGAGGCCGTTGCCGTCCGCGACGCAATATCGGGTGGCGCGGGGTTCAAGCGCACGGATCTGCGTTTCGGTAAGCGGGGCGGCTAGTTTTGGCATGGCGGACTGTTTGATACACGGACAGCGGTGATTCTAAACCGGACAACGTCTGTGTACCAAAAGAACGGCGTAGTTTGGGTCAACAAAATGTGCCCAGTGCGCGTCATGCTGCCAGAATAGTCGGAAATCCTCGTGCGTCGCTGCGGGTCAGCAAGGTGCCATTATGGTGCCCTTAACGAAATGGTCTTGGGCAATGTGGCTGGACCTTTGCGGGCACTCTTCGGCTTCTGGGCGGGCGACAACTACGGGCAATCGGACGGCGAAAACAGGGAGTCGCCTAGCGGCGCTCACTTCCCGATACAAAACCGGCTGAAAATTACCCCGAGCAGATCATCCGAACTGAATTCCCCCGTGATCGAGTTCAGTTGATCCTGCGCGAGGCGCAGTTCCTCAGCGAAAAGATCCAATGCTTGAGCGTTCTGATCGGCATGCGCGGCAGCCGTCGCAAGATGCTCCTGAGCCGCGCGCAGCGCAATCAGATGTCGTTCGCGCGCGAGATAAACGCTTTCCGCGCCGGCCTGCCAGCCGGCAATGCGCAGCAATTCCTCGCGCAGCAACGCCACGCCATCGCCTTGTTTCGCCGACAGCCGCACTTCGCTGAGATCGAGATCGGCGTCCAGCGGGGTCACAGTCGGCGCGAGCTCGGTCAAGTCCGTCTTGTTCAGCACGCGCACCACCGGCACGCCGCTCGGGAAACGCGCCGCGATCGTTTCGTCTTCGACGTTCATGCCAGTTCGTGCATCGAGCAGATGCAGCACGACGTCCGCGCGCTCGATCTCGCTCCACGTGCGCGCAATGCCGATCTTCTCCACCTCGTCCTCGGTATCGCGCAGGCCGGCTGTGTCGATCACATGCAGCGGAATGCCTTCGATCTGGATGGTCTGCGCGACCTTGTCGCGCGTCGTGCCGGCGATCGGTGTGACGATGGCCAACTCCGCGCCGGCCAGCGCATTCAGCAACGACGACTTGCCGACGTTCGGCTGTCCCGCCAACACCACCGACAAACCCTCGCGCAGCAACGCGCCCTGACGCGCTTCGCTCAGCACGTGCGCGAGCCGCTCGCGGATTCGCGTGAGCTTGCCACGGGCGTCGGCGGCTTCGAGAAAGTCGATCTCTTCTTCCGGGAAATCGAGCGTCGCTTCGACCAGCATCCGCAGCGTGATGACCTCTTCGACCAACGCATGGATGTCGCGCGAAAACGCGCCGTCGAGCGAGCGGCCCGCCGAGCGTGCCGCAGCCTCGGTGCTGGCCTCGATCAGATCGGCGACGGCTTCCGCTTGCGCCAGATCCAGCTTGTCGTTGAGAAACGCGCGCCGCGTGAATTCGCCCGGCTCGGCCAGACGCAAACCAAACGGGCGGCCGGCGTCGATGCAACGCTGCAATACCAGTTGCAGCACGACCGGACCGCCGTGGCCTTGCAACTCGAGCACGTGTTCACCGGTGTAGGAGTGCGGCGCGGGAAAGTACAGGGCGATGCCGCGGTCGAGTGCGCTGCCGGCGTCATCAAGGAACGGGACATAACTCGCGTGACGCGGCGCCAGTGCCTGGCCGGTGAGCGCTTGCATCAACGGCAACGCGGCGGTTTCCCCGGCGCGGCCGAACGAAATTCGCACGACCCCGATTCCGCCTCGGCCGGGTGCAGTGGCAATGGCGACGATCGGATCGGAATCGGTGGCGAGCATGGGAATGAAACTATCAGAAGGGATTGAATGCGCTGGGGGCGGGCGCGAGGCATTGTAACGCGGGCACCCTTTGGCTCTGGACCCAAGCCATTCCTAACGCGGCTTGGGCTTCATAAGACAAATTGGGATTTATCTCGCACAAGCTAAGATAGCCTAAGATTCATTTGCGACTAATCGACGCGCCAGAATCGCTAAAACGCACATCACACAAGGAAAAGACAGGATTTCAGAAAATCGTGAAACACGTTATTCGGTGGCTATTTCAGGCTAAAAATAGCTTATTTGCGCAATAAAATTGCTTATATGGTTGTCCACTGATTATGCGTCGAATTGCACAATCGGGCCCATGCCGACCTCCAAAGAAAAAGCAGCTTTCGCCAAACGGTTGAAAGACTCACTCCCCAAAGACATCAAGGGTGGGACCGATTTAGCCAGGGAATTCAATCTGCTTTATAGCAGTGGCCCGGCCGTCTCACCACAAACCGCGCACAAGTGGCTCGCGGGTACGACGATACCAAAGCGCGACAAGTTGCAGGTTTTAGCCGCCTGGTTGCAGAAAGATGTTCACTGGCTGCATTACGGACCAGCGCCATCCGGCAAGGCAAAACCGCTTGCCCGTGGCGAAAAGTATCCACTCACGCCGGAAACGGTCGAGATGGTGACGCAGATGGCGAACCGGTTCGCGGGTTTGTCGCCGCGTCAGCGCAATCTGGTGGAAGAACTGATCACGGAATTTGATGGCGGCACACAACAGGAAACCGACGCCGCACCTGAAGACGCATCGACACCTAAAGATAAGGGCCGGTTGGCCGAGTCATAAAAAAAAGCCGCCCGGTGCAAACCGGGCGGCTTTCTACAGCTAGCTTCTGCTTCTGCCTCTACTTCTCAACCAGCGGGCGTTACCGCCGCCCGCCGCAAGCAAGGCAAGAGATCAAATCAGGCGGCTTTCGTCTTCGCCTGACCCATCATCCGCGTGATGTAGTACTGCTGGGCGATCGACAGCACGTTGTTCACCACGTAGTACAGCACCAGACCGGCCGGGAAGAAGAAGAACATGACCGAGAATGCGATCGGCATGAACATCATCATCTTGGCTTGAACCGGGTCCGGCGGCGTCGGGTTCAGCTTGGTCTGCAGGAACATCGAGACGGCCATCAGCACCGGCAGGATGAAGAACGGATCCTGTTGCGACAGATCGTGAATCCAGAGAATCCACGGCGCACCGCGCATTTCAACCGACGAGAGCAGCACCCAGTACAGCGAGATGAACACCGGAATCTGAATCACAACCGGCAGACAGCCGCCGAACGGATTGACCTTCTCGGTCTTGTAGAGCTCCATCAGCGCCGAATTCATCTTCTGCGGATCGCCCTTGAAGCGTTCGCGCAGCGCTTGCATACGCGGCGTGATCGCCTTCATGCGCGCCATCGACTTGTAGCTCGCGGCCGACAGCGGGAAGAACACGGCCTTGATCAGCAGCGTGAGCAGCACGATCGACCAGCCCCAGTTGCCGACATAGCTGTGGATCTTCTCGAGCAGCCAGAACAGCGGCTTGGCGATGATCGTGACCCAGCCATAGTCCTTCACCAGTTCCAGACCCGGCGCGATGCCTTCGAGCATGCGCTCTTCTTCCGGACCGGCGAACAGACGGGCGGACACGTCAACCGATTGGCCCGGGGCCAGGGTCGCCACCGGCTGCTTCACGCCGACGCGATACAGCGTCGGATCGATCTTCTCGACGTAGATGTCGCGCTTCGCACCTTGCTGCGGAATCCAGGCCGACGCGAAGTAATGCTGCACCATCGCGATCCAGCCGTTGTCGGCCGAATTGACGAAGTCTTCCTTGTTCTTGTCGATGTCGCCGAACGTCATCTTCTGGAAGTGGTGCTGGTCGGTGTAGACAGCCGGCCCGATGAACGTGTGCGAGAAGCGCGGCGTTTCCACCGGCTGGTCGTCGCGCACCAGTTCCATATAGACCGACGGCGTAACCGGCGCGGTCCCGACGTTCTCGATCTTCGTGTCGACGCCGATCACATAGCTGCCGCGCGTGAACGTATAGGTCTTGATGACCTTCACACCACCTTTCACCGGCGATTCGAAGCTGAGCTTGAACGATTTCTCGTCGCCCGTCAGGTCGGTCGGCTGGTTCGGAAGCAGCGTGTAGATGTCGTTGTGGTTCGGGAAATCGCCGCCGAGCAGACCCGTGCGCGCCACGTACGTGTGGTTCGCGGTGCGGTCGAACAGCGTGATGACCAGATCCGGCTGCTTGCCGTCGCCTTGCTTGACGAGCGACAGCTTCGACAGCGTGCCGCCGCGGGTGTCGATCTCGCCGTTATAGACGTCGGTGCTGAACTTGATCAGCTGGCCCTGGGCGGCGGCCGGCGCATTGCCCGGCGCTGCTGCGTTGGTGGCCGGCAAATCGGCGGGCTGGGTTCCCGGCGTTGTGGTTCCCGGTGCGGCGCTACCGACGGTCTTGGTCGGCGTGGCGCTCGGGAAGAACATCGACGGGCGTCCGTGGTCGCGTTGCCAGTTGTCGAACAGCATGACAGCTGACATGAAAAAGATGACCCATAGGACGGTGCGTTTGATATCCATGCGTTGTCTCAGTGTCGATGGAACGGCGCGTCAGCGCTTTTCAGAAGTGGGAGGCGGGACGAGATCGATGCCGCCCGCGGAAAACGGGTGGCAGCGGCAAATACGCCTGGCGGCGAGATAAGTTCCGCGCGCGGCGCCATGATACTGGATTGCTTCGCGCGCGTAATCAGAGCAGGAAGGGTAAAAACGGCACCGGTTGCCGAGCATGGGGCTCACAGCAACCTTGTAGAAACGCAGTAAAGCGAAGAGTACCGTTTGCATGGCTGGTGCGGCCGGACGGCGCCGCGCAACGTGGAGGACCGGGTGAGGCCCGCGCAGCAGGGCTGCCGAAGCAATTTCGGCGAACCGCGCTGCCCGTACGACCAATCGGGCGGTCACTTGAGCGTCATTCCGTCTTGGGCGCTTCCGCGGGCGGCGCCTCACGACGGGCAATTTCGCGCGCTGCCTTGTCGAGCAGCGCCTCTATCTCGCTGCGGCACAGCGCCCTCAACGGCGGCGACGAGGCGCTCGGCAAAGCCTTCTTGTCGAAGCGCGTGTGCAAACGCAGCAGCACATCCCAACCGCCGAATTCCGCGCGACGCAGCCGGAAGGCTTCACGCGCGAGTCGACGTACCAGATTACGCGTGGCCGCGCGCGGCGCATACTTCTTGCCGATCACGAGGCCCAAGCGAGCGTCATTGCCGGTGGGCCGACCGTACACCACGAAGTGCGGGGTGCGGCGCCACGGGCGCAAACGAAAAACGGATGAAAATTCATCCGTTTTTAGTAGCCTTGCGGCTTTGGGGAAGGCGGCTTGCGCTCGCAACGGAACCGAGCCCAGTTGCGGCGCCCCAGCCGTTCCCGCATCACTACCGCAGGGTTCGCTTCCCGGCACAGACGGAGCGCGCAATCCGCTAACCTTAGATGGCGAGGCGCTTGCGGCCCTTCGCGCGACGTGCGTTGATGACCTTGCGGCCACCTGCAGTCTTCATGCGAACGCGGAAGCCGTGGGTGCGCTTGCGACGGGTAACGGAAGGTTGGTAAGTACGTTTCATGTTGCTCTCACTTGATCGACTGATCGAAAAATAACCGCACGATCATCGCTGAAGCGGCAATGGCCGGAGGTTTACTGAATTGGTTTTCGCGGAACCCGCTATTTAAACCGGTTTTTCGTTGACCGTCAATAGTTTAGCCAGGTTCAGCCTGGCCCCACGGGGAGTTCGCCGGATGATCGGTCCCTGTGGATAACTCCCTTTCGCCGACGATTTGGCGTTAGAATCCTGCCTTACTTCCCAAAAATCCTGCACGCCGCTCCGGCTCGCTTGCCCCGCAAACCCTTGTGGCACAAGCGCCTGGAGCCATTGCGCCTGGTTCGGCCTGGCTGCTCAGGGCCTTGTTGCGTAAGCGCGACAGGGGCAGCGGCGAACCGCCGTGCACACCATAACGACAGCAACTCGATGAACGATTTCTGGCAACACTGTTCCGCATTGCTGGAGCGCGAGCTGACGCCCCAGCAGTACGTGACGTGGATCAAACCGTTGGCCCCGGTCGCCTTCGACGCCGCTGCGAACACGCTTAGCATCGCTGCGCCGAACCGTTTCAAGCTCGACTGGGTCAAGAGCCAGTTCTCCGGCCGCATCGCGGATATGGCCCGCGATTTCTGGCACGCCCCGGTCGATGTGCAATTTGTGTTGGACCCCAAAGCCGGCATGCGTGCGCCGGCTGCTAGTTCGTCGCCGGCGCCGGCGCGTCCGTCTTCCGCGTCTGGATCGATGAGCGGTGGCCATTCGGCTGGTTCGAATGGCGGTGCCGCAGTGGACGCGGCCGTCGGTGCCGTGCAATCGGCCCAAGCCGCGCGCACCAATGGCGCGAACAGCGCGATGGCGAATCTCAACGCGAATGCACGCGCAGCAGCCGAACACAACGCCAACGCACGCGCGGCCGCTGAAGATGCCGCCGACCTCGATCTCCCTAGCCTTGACGCGAACGAAGCCGCGGCCGCCCGCCGCACGTGGCGTCCGGGCCAAAGCGCGAGCTCGAACGGCAATGGCGAGAACGACTCGATGTACGAGCGTTCGAAGCTCAACCCCGTGCTGACCTTCGACAACTTCGTGACCGGTAAGGCCAACCAGTTGGCGCGCGCCGCGGCGATTCAGGTCGCGGACAACCCCGGCATCTCGTACAACCCGCTGTTTCTGTACGGCGGCGTGGGCTTGGGCAAGACCCACTTGATCCACGCGATCGGCAACCAGCTTCTAATGGACAAAGCCGGCGCGCGGATTCGCTACATCCACGCGGAACAGTACGTGTCCGACGTGGTGAAGGCCTACCAGCGCAAGGCGTTCGACGACTTCAAGCGCTACTACCACTCGCTCGACCTGCTGCTGATCGACGATATTCAATTTTTCTCAGGCAAGTCGCGCACACAAGAGGAATTCTTCTACGCGTTCGAGGCGCTGGTTGCGAACAAGGCGCAGGTGATCATCACCAGCGACACGTATCCGAAGGAAATCTCCGGCATCGACGATCGTCTGATCTCGCGCTTCGATTCCGGCCTGACGGTGGCGATCGAGCCGCCCGAGCTGGAAATGCGCGTCGCGATTCTGATGCGCAAGGCGCAATCGGAGTTCGTGAGCCTGAATGAAGACGTCGCGTTCTTCGTCGCCAAGCATCTGCGCTCGAACGTCCGTGAACTGGAAGGCGCGCTGCGCAAGATCCTCGCGTATTCGAAGTTCCACGGCCGCGAAATCACGATCGAAGTGACCAAAGAAGCGCTGAAAGACCTGCTGACGGTACAGAACCGGCAGATTTCGGTAGAAAACATCCAGAAGACCACGGCTGACTTCTACAGCATCAAGGTCGCGGACATGTATTCGAAGAAGCGTCCGGCGAACATCGCGCGGCCGCGGCAGATCGCGATGTATCTGGCGAAGGAGCTGACGCAGAAAAGTTTGCCGGAAATCGGCGAGTTGTTCGGGGGGCGCGATCACACCACCGTGCTGCACGCGGTGCGCAAGATTGCCGGCGAGCGCACCACGGACGCGCAGTTGAACCACGAACTGCACGTGCTGGAGCAAACGCTGAAAGGTTAAGCAGCCTGGAAGGAAATTTCGACCTGTTTATTTCGGAACTCGCCCCCATTTTAGTGGAGCGGTTCTGTTTTCAGGCACAATACAGGTTTAACCGCCCGGCGGCCGCGGGCGGAATTCACGCCGTGACAGGCGCTGCGTGGCGCCGGCGGGGAGCCGCGGGTGCGCGCTGTAAGGCTGGCAAGTCAGGCGCGCAGGCCGTCATATCAACGAAGGAACTCTATGCAACTGGTCAAGACCGAACGCGATAACCTCCTCAGGCCGCTGCAAACCGTGAGCGGCATCGTCGAACGCCGCCATACGTTGCCGATCCTCGCCAATTTGCTGATTACCAAGAACGGCCCTGAAGTGTCGTTCCTGTCGACCGACCTCGAGTTGCAGATCACCACGCGTGCCGATTTTGGCGTGGGCGGCGATTCGGTCGCGACCACGGTGGCAGCAAGAAAGCTCCTCGACATTCTGCGCGCCATGCCCGACGGTCAAGTTACGCTGACCTTGAACGACAAGCGTTTGACCGTGCAATCCGGCAAGAGCCGCTTTGCGCTGCAAACCTTGGCGGCAGACGAGTTCCCGACCGTCGCTCAAGCTAAAGACTACGGCGCGAACCTGGTGGTTCCCCAGAAAACGTTCCGCCAGTTGCTCGGCATGGTCCATTTCTCGATGGCCCAGCAGGACATCCGCTACTACCTGAACGGCATGCTGCTGGTGGTAGACGGCGACCAGCTGATGGCAGTCGCAACAGACGGCCACCGCCTCGCGTTCTCGTCGATGAAGATCGAAGGCTCGTTCGCGCGTCAGGAAGTGATCATTCCGCGCAAGACGATTCTGGAATTGCAGCGGCTGCTGGAAGACATCGACGACACGCTAAAGATCGACATCGCACCCACGCAGGTGAAGTTCACGTTCGGCCAGGTCGAACTGGTGTCGAAGCTGGTGGAAGGCAAATTCCCCGACTTCCAGCGCGTGATTCCGAAGTCGCACAAGAATCAGTTCTTGATCGGCCGTGAAGAACTGCAGCGCTCGCTGCAACGCGCCGCGATTCTGACGTCGGACAAATTCAAGGGCGTGCGCTGCATCGTCGAGCCGGGCCAGTTGAAGATCATGTCGACCAACGCCGATCAGGAAGAGGCGCAAGAAGAACTGGAAATCGCGTACGACGGCGATAGCGTCGATATCGGGTTCAACGTCACGTATCTGCTCGACGTGCTCGCGAACCTGAAGGTCGACATGTTGCAAGTGAGCCTTGGCGACGCCAGCTCCAGCGCGTTGATCACGATTCCCGAGAACGACGAATTCAAATACGTCGTGATGCCGATGCGCATCTAACGCGTCCAAAAACCAAGAACACACCAAGGGGCGCATTGCCCCTTTGGCGTTTTTATGGTGTTTTGAAAAGTCCCGAGCAGCAACCCAGCAGCAACGCAGAACCGGAAAAAATCCATGACTGAAACGAACAATTCGCAACCCGACAATAGCGGCTATGGCGCCTCGTCCATTCAGATCCTTGAAGGTCTGGAGGCTGTGCGCAAGCGTCCCGGGATGTATATCGGCGATACATCGGACGGCACCGGCCTGCATCACCTCGTGTTCGAAGTGCTCGACAACTCGATCGACGAAGCGTTGGCCGGGTGGTGTAACGACATCCAGGTCACCATCCACGCGGACAACTCGATTTCGATCACCGACAACGGCCGCGGTGTGCCGACCGGTCTCAAGATGGACGACAAGCACGATCCGAAGCGCAGTGCCGCTGAAATCGTGATGACCGAGCTGCACGCCGGCGGCAAGTTCGACCAGAACAGCTACAAGGTGTCCGGCGGCCTGCACGGCGTGGGTGTGTCGTGCGTGAACGCGCTGTCGTCGTGGCTGCGCCTAGTGGTGCGCCGTGACGGCAAGAAGCACTTCATGGAATTCCACCGTGGCGTGCCGCAGAACCGCGTGATCGAAGAGATCGACGGCGTGGCTGTGTCGCCGATGCCGGTGGTTGGCGACACCGAAAACCGCGGCACCGAAGTGCACTTCATGGCCGACGAGACGATCTTCGGCAATGTCGAATATCACTACGACATTCTGGCCAAGCGGATTCGCGAACTGTCGTTCCTGAATAACGGCGTGCGGATTCGCCTGCACGACTTGCGCAGCGGCAAGGAAGAAGATTTCGCGTTTGTGGGCGGTGTGAAGGGTTTTGTTGAGTACATCAACAAGAACAAGGCCGTCCTGCACCCGAACATTTTCCACGTCGCCGGCGAGAAGGACGGCATTGCCGTCGAAGTTGCGATGCAGTGGAACGACAGCTACAACGAAAACGTGCTGTGCTTCACGAACAACATTCCGCAGCGCGACGGCGGCTCGCACTTGACCGGTTTGCGTGCGGCGATGACGCGCGTGTTGAACAAGTACATCACCGATCACGATGTCGCGAAGAAAGCGAAGGTTGAGACGGCTGGTGACGACATGCGTGAAGGGTTGTCGTGCGTGCTGTCGGTGAAGGTGCCAGAGCCGAAGTTCAGCGCGCAGACCAAGGACAAGCTGGTGTCGTCGGAAGTGCGCGCGCCGGTGGAGGATGTGGTCGCGAAGGCGCTCGAAGAGTTTCTGCTTGAGACGCCGAATGACGCGAAGATTATTTGCGGCAAGATTGTTGATGCGGCGCGGGCGCGGGATGCGGCTCGGAAGGCGCGTGAGATGACGCGGCGGAAGGGTGTGCTGGATGGCGTGGGTTTGCCGGGCAAGCTGGCGGATTGCCAGGAGAAGGACCCGGCGAAGTCTGAGATTTATATCGTCGAGGGTGACTCGGCAGGCGGCTCGGCGAAGCAGGGGCGGGATCGGAAGTTTCAGGCGATTTTGCCGCTGCGCGGCAAGGTGCTCAACGTGGAGAAGGCAAGGTATGACAAGCTGCTTTCTTCGGAGCAGATTGTGACGCTGATTACTGCGCTGGGTTGCGGGATCGGCAAGGAAGACTACAACCTCGACAAGCTGCGTTATCACCGAATCATCATCATGACCGATGCTGACGTGGACGGCGCGCACATCCGCACGCTGCTGCTGACGTTCTTCTATCGTCAGATGCCGGACATGATCGAGCGTGGGTATATCTATATCGCGCAGCCGCCGCTGTTCAAGATCAAGGCGGGTAAGGATGAGCGGTATCTGAAGGATGAGGCTGAGGTTAATGCTCACATTCTGAAGCTGGCTTTGCAGGGGTCGGAGTTGTTGGCTTCGGAAGGGGCTACGCCTATCACTGGTGATGCGCTTGGGGAGTTGGCTCGGGCTTATTTGTTGGCTCAAGCTGTGGTTAACCGTCTGAGCCGGTTGTATGACGCTGGGGCGCTTGAGGCTGTGATGGATGGGGTTGTGATTGACCTGTCTAGCGAGGAAGCGGCTGAGGGTTCGGCTAAGGCGCTTGAGGCTAAGTTGCGGGATGATCCGCTGAAGCCTGAGGTTAAGGTCACCACGATGTATGACCCGGTGAGGGAACTGCGCTCGCTGCGCGTCGCGCGGACTCATCACGGCAATCAGAAGATTTCTGTGCTGGATCAGGATTTTCAGCTCACCGCTGATTACCAACAGCTGATCAATACCGCTAATACGTTTAAGGGGTTGATTGGGACTGGGGCGGTGATCAAGCGTGGTGAGCGGAGTATGGCCGTTACCGACTTCAAGAGCGCTATGAAGTGGTTGCTGGCTGATGCTGAACGCAATATCTCGAAGCAGCGCTATAAGGGTCTCGGTGAGATGAATCCTGGGCAGCTTTGGGAGACGACGATGGATCCGACCGTGCGTCGCTTGCTTCGTGTGCAGATTGAGGATGCTATTGCGGCTGATGGCATCTTTACGACGCTCATGGGGGATGATGTGGAGCCGCGTCGGGCGTTTATTGAGTCGAATGCGTTGAGGGCGGGGAATATTGACGTTTGAGGCTGTAGGTTGTCAGAGTTCGTGAAAACATTCTCACTGAGATGAAAATTATTTCTCAGTGTTTATGAAAATTTAGGTCAGTGTTATAGCCCGGTCGACGTCCTGCGTCAGCCGGGCTATTTTATTTTTCGACACCGAAATCCACGCGACTAAATAACAGGAAACATTAAATGCAATAAATATTGCACATTGCACTAGTGAAAACGAATTGCGCCCCGAAGAGTCAATTTTCCCATCATTTCAAGCGGTTAGAGATTCAATTGGCGCCGGTCGATTTGTGATGAAAAAATACTCCAATAGTTATTGTCCGTGCGCCGGTAATCAATAAAATAACGTCTTCATTGAAAAAAGATGCTAATTTTAAGCAGGGTCAAGCATGCCCGTCGATTTTGAGGGGCAATGAAAAAAGGAGAGATGATGTAAAAACGGAGCAAAGCCCCCTATT
>NZ_JAQQEF010000047.1:0-32968 GCF_046027605.1 Paraburkholderia fungorum | reverse complement strand
AACCTGGCAAACCGGGCGGCATCCATATAAGGCTGTGTGAAAACGCAAAGTACTCGGTTTTCGGGTGTCGCTTTACCCTTCTCGAGTTGCATTTCTGCATCCGCATACAATCCCATTTATTACCGATTGCTTCTGGCGCGGCAAGAAGTCCGGCAACACTTGCGTACTTCCACCTTCCCGCTGAGTCCGGGCGCGGCTTCTGCTTCCCTGTCCATGCAGGCCGGTGTAGGCTGAACTATCCCTGCCGTCGTCTCACGGCAAACCGGGCCCGCTATCCCCGGACCCTTGATCGCTGCTCATGACCACTACTACATCCTCAGACCCGAGCCCCGGACAATCCGGCGTTACGGCTACGCCCTCCGCTTCACCCGCGTTTCCCGTGGTAGGCATCGGCGCTTCCGCAGGCGGCATCCAGGCGCTTCTTCGTCTGTTCGAACAGATGCCCGCAGACAGCGGAATGGCGTTCGTCATCGTTTTGCACCTTTCCCCGAAGTACGAGAGTCGTGCCGACGAGGTGTTGCAGCGCGTAACCTCAATGCCCGTCATGCAGGTTCGCGAGCCTACACACATCGAGAAGAACAGCGTCTATCTGATCTCGCCCTCCAACGACTTATCCATGTTCGATGGTTATCTTCGCGTGACGCCGGCCGAGCGTGCATCGGGCAGGCCGGTGGCGATCGACAGGTTCTTCCGAAGCCTTGCGAATGCGCACGGCGTGCGCGCCATCAGCGTAATTCTCTCGGGCACAGGCAGTGACGGTACTGCGGGAATTGGCCGCATCAAGGAATGCGGTGGCATCGCGCTCGCCCAGAGCCCGGACGACGCCGAGTATGGCGAGATGCCGCAAAACGCCATCGCGACCGGGCTGATAGACATGTCATTGCCGGTTGTCGATCTTCCGCAGAAACTGATCGAACTGTGGAGCAATGCACGGGTGATCCAGCTACCCGTGGTTGAAGGTGAGCCCCCGATCGCTGCGGCCCCGCCGAGTGAAAACGCTGTAGCAACGGCAGAAAGCGCGTTGCAGGAAATCCTCAAAACGCTGCGGGTTCGTACCGGGCATGACTTCCGTCACTACAAGCGCGCAACGGTGTTGCGGCGCATCGAACGACGCCTGCAGGTCAATGCACTGCCAGATCTGCCTTCGTACCTCCTATTTCTGGAACGAAATCCTGACGAAAACAAGGCGTTGCTACGAGACATGCTAATTGGCGTGACGAATTTCTTCCGCGATCGCGAAGCATTCGAAGCGCTGGAGCGAGAGGTCGTCCCCAGGATCTTTGAAGGTACGAATGAAGACGAACAGGTTCGCGCCTGGGTTGCTGGCTGCTCGACGGGCGAAGAAGCCTACTCGCTCGCCATGCTGCTGTGCGAAAGGCTGGCCGAAGAGAATCACCAGCCGGGCATTCAGGTATTCGCCACCGACATTGATGAACGCGCCATCGAGTCGGCGCGAACCGGCCGCTATCTCGAGTCCATCCTGACCGATGTGCCGCCATCGCGGCTGCGGCAGTTTTTCACGCACACGCGGGGGTTTTATGTTGTCAGCAAGGCGCTAAGGGAAAAGGTCCTCTTTGCCGCGCACAACATCCTGCGCGATCCGCCGTTTTCGCAACTGGACCTGGTGACTTGCCGCAACCTGCTTATCTATCTTGATCGAGATGTTCAGCGGCAGGTTCTGGAGACGTTCCATTTCGCCTTGCGTCCTGGTGGATACCTTTTCCTTGGGAGTTCAGAATCGGCCGAGATAGCCGGCGACCTGTTCGCTCCCATCGACAAGAAAAACCGCATCTACCGCGCGAAAGCTGCCACGCGTCGGACACGAGTGACACCACAGCTAGCGCCAGCCGGCAAAACGTCGCACGTCGCCCATGTGGACATCGCGCGGCCTTTGCCGCGGCCCGCAAGTTTTTCTTTTGCGCCGTTGCATCAGCGCGTGATCGAACACTTCTCGCCACCGAGCATCCTCGTCGACCGGGACGCTGAGATCCTGCACATGTCGGAACACGTCGGGCGCTTCTTGCGTTATGTCGGCGGCGAGCCGTCGCACAATCTGCTCACTGTCGTGAATCCCGATCTGCGCCTCGAACTGAGAACGGCGCTCTATCAGGCGCTACAGCACGGCAAAAGCGTCGAGGTCAAGAGGGTTCGATTCTTGCGGGGCGACGCTCTCTCCTATGTCAGTCTCTCTGTTCATCCGTTCCTCGACGAGGCAGCCGGCGGCGACGTCGTCGCCGTGTTCTTCAACGAATCCGACGAAGCGGACACAGAGAGTTCGTCTGATGTGAATCTCGTTCCTGGTACGGACCGGCTCGTCTCCCATCTCGAAACCGAGCTGATCCGAACGAAAGAACTTCTACAGTCCAACGTCGAACAATCCAATCTGTCGACCCAGGAACTGAAAGCATCGAACGAGGAATTACAGGCAATCAACGAGGAAATGCGCTCGGCGACTGAGGAACTCGAAACCAGCAAGGAAGAGCTTCAGTCGGTCAACGAGGAACTGGTTACCGTGAATGCCGAGCTACAGACGAAGGTCGAAGACGAAGCGAGGGCAAACGACGATCTTCAGAATCTCATTGTTTCGAGCGGCATCGCGACGATCTTCGTGGATCGCGCAATGCGGATCAAGCGCTTTACCGCGCCTGCAGTGAATATCTTCAACCTGATCGAGTCCGACGTTGGCCGGCCCTTACTGGACCTACGGCATCGCCTGAACTATCCGGAACTGGCGCAGGACGCGGCCGCCGCGTTCGACGCTCTCAGGCTGACCGAACGGGAAGTCAGCACGACGGACGGTGAGTGGTTCATCGTACGACTGCTGCCGTACCGGACACTCGACGATCGCATCGAGGGCGCGGTGCTGACCCTGATCGATATGACCGCCCGACGGCGCGCAGAGGATGTGGCGCGAGCAGGTGAAGAGCGCTTGAAGTTTGCCGCACTCACAACAAACGATTACGCGATCATCGTGCAGAATCTTGACGGCGTGATAGTGAGCTGGAACAGGGGTGCGCAGAAGGTGTTCGGCTACGAGGAAGCAGAAGCAATCGGACAGCCGATCGATCTGATCTTTTCAGCGGAGGACCGGGAACACGGAGTGCCGCTGGATGAAGGACAAAAGGCCAGGAGTGAAGGTCGCGCGGAGGATGAACGGTGGCATGTGCGCAAGGACGGCCGCCGAATCTACTGTAGCGGCGTGGTGACCGCGATCGACACGGAAGGCTTCAGAGGCTACGCAAAAATCGCACGGGATCTCACGGACCGGAAAAGCGCCGAAAGTCGCCAGGCCGACCGGCTCGAACTAGAGCGACGGGTGCGAGCACGCGCCGTGTCGGCGAACCGGCAGAAGGACGAATTCTTTGCGGTCCTGTCGCATGAACTGAAGAACCCGCTTAACCTGATACACGTCAAGGCGGAAATGCTGACGCGGGCGCCAGAACTGCGGGACATCCCGCTGGTTCGGAATGCGACAGGCGTAATCCTCCGGGCGGTGGTCGGCCAGGCAAAAATCATCGACGACCTGCTTGACCTGTCCCGGGCGCGAACCGGCAAACTCGCGCTGCATCTGGTATCCGTCGACGTTTCGGCAATCGTGCGCACGGTGATCGACGCGAGCGCATCTGACGCAGCCGCGAGCGGCATTGCCCTATCCGTTTCAGAAGTAGATACCCCGGCCCAGATACAGGCCGACCCGGTCCGTCTGGAACAGATATTCTGGAACATCATCCGCAACGCGCTGAAGTTCACCCCGTCGGGCGGCCGGGTGGACGTGACCATGTTCCCTTCAGATGGGTTCGTGTGTGTGCAGGTTAAAGATACAGGAGAAGGAATCGCACCTGATTTTCTGCCTCGCGTCTTCGACATGTTCAGCCAGGGCCAAACCGGGGCCGCCCGGGAGCACGGAGGTCTCGGCATCGGGCTCTCGCTGGTCAAGCAACTGGTGGAAATGCATGGCGGGCGGATCCACGCGGAATCCGACGGCGTCGGGCGCGGTGCGACGTTCTCAGTGAGGCTGCCCATAATCGCAACTTTGTTGCCTGCGGAACATGCCGGCCTCGAGGTTGATGCGAGCGTCATGAAGGGTTTGCGTGTGTTACTGGTTGATGACTTTGCCGATGCCTTGGACGCGTTCCGCACGCTGCTGGAAATGGAAGGCGCGAAAGTCCGTGCAGAACTCAGCGGGAAAGCGGCGCTCGCCGCAGCAGCCGAAGCCAGATTTGATCTGATCCTGTCGGATATCGGCATGCCGGGAATGAGCGGCTATGAACTCATCGCAGAACTCCGGAAGCTGTCTGGGACGGCAACCACACCAGCCATCGCTTTAACCGGATTTGGACGCGAAAAAGACGTGGCGGAAGCGCTGCAGGCCGGCTTCGACGCGCATGTCGGCAAACCGGTATCGCTGGCTGCGTTACTTGCTGCGATCGGAAAAGCCCGTTCGGTTCACGACGGCACCTAGAGTCGCTCGGGCCATCTGCAAACATCACACGGCCCTTCACCGGCGACTTCGGGAGTGCCCTTTGTGGTCGTCTCTGCCTGACGGCGACCGGCGGAACAACCCGGTTGGGGCGTCAATATTTTCCGGGAAAGGCATGAACATGTGGCTGAATCTTGTTGACCAGGGTGTCATCAAAAAGAACGTCGCGGAGGTGAAGACCCAGGACACCACGACAGATTTCAGAAGTGGAAAGGCGTTATTCGCCGTCATCTGGGGCATGGTGCGGAGCCACTTCCAGGAACCCAATTCCGCGGTGAAGGACAAGGTCGGCATCATGCCGATCCCCGCGATGGCGGGTGATAGCACCGATACGTGCGCCGGCGGCTAGCAATGGGCCGTGTCCGCCTACTCGACGCATAAGAAGGATGCAGTGGCGCTGATCATCGTACAGCCGGCTTCTCACGCTCGAAGCCGAGCGCATTCTGCGCCATTACGGCGCGCAAACGCGGGTCTTTGACCCACACGGGCTGCCGCTGGTGGACAGCGTGCCGGCCGATCATCCGAAGGTGGTCGAACTGCGCAAACTTTCGGAGTGGTCGGAAGGGCACGTATGGTGCAGCCCGGAACGTCACGGAACCCTGACGGCAGTATTCAAGAACCAGATCGACTGGCTACCGCTTGAAAGCGGCGGCGTTCGCCCGACGCAAGGCCGCACGCTCGCGGTGATGCAGGTGTGCGGCGGATCGCAATCGTTCAACGCTGTGAACGCGCTGCGCATTCTCGGTCGGTGGATGCGTATGGTGACCATCCCGAATCAGTCTTCGGTGGCAAAGGCCTGGCAGGAGTTCGACGCAAGCGGGCGGATGAAACCCTCGGCTTACTACGATCGCGTCGTCGACGTGATGGAAGAACTGTACAAGTTCACCCTGCTGGTGCGTGACCGCTCGGACTACCTGACCGATCGCTACAGTGAGCGCAAGGAAGCGTACCCGGCGCTTGCAACGACACTGGCGGCCGCCGCCATGAACCAGGAAGTGGTGAGCGTCAATGCAGACACTGACGACAGCGAAACGGAGTAACGGCCACAGCGGTCGCGGCACTGTCGCAACATGGCTGCTCCCACCGGCAAGCGTATTCTGGGGAACGCCCCTGGTGACCACTGATCCCGCCGCGACAACCGAGTTCTCGCCTACTGATACGCCGCCGATAATGGTCGCGCCGGCTGCGATCCAGACGTTTCTCTCAAGCACGATCGGCGGGTTGTTACGCGATGCCTCCATCCGTCTGTAACTGGCGAAGTACCTGCATCGCCGTTTGTGCCGATTCGAGAGGAACAAAAATATGATCGTGGTACGCGCCCGCCACCACGTTACAGCTGACGCCGGAATGGCCCAATGCATTCGCGAATGCCGCGGTCAATCCCACCGCATTCAAGGCTGAATTCACGGTCAACGTAATCCAGGCGCATTCGAACAACGCGTTCAAACCGTTGGTCGCCGCGTCCATCGCACTCGTGATAACCGACAGACCCTCGGGCTCTCGAATTGATGCAACGACCACCGCCGGGTCAAGTGCATGACCGTCCTTGACTGATGCAAACACGAACACGCCCGGATTGAGCACCGGCTCCAGTGTTTTCAATAGAACGGAAAGATCGGAAACGGGGTTCATGCAACCCCCTGTGCTGCATCGCTCGAGGTCATTCAACCTTCGCGGGAAGCATCGTGAACTTGCCAGCTTCGGCTCCGGACTCAGCTGGGCAGCTTCACCTTGAAGATAGTGAACGGACCGGAACGCGGCAGATGATTCTTGAATGTCACCTCCCAAAGGCGGGAGTCTGCGATGTAGAGATAACCTTGACTGATAGCGAAACCGTCCGCCCAGGAGAGTCGGCCGGGAGCGCGTACGAAGAGGTGCGATTTTACCTTGTGTGTAGCAGGATCAATGTCGAGCGGAACGACGGTGCTGTGTTCGAGATCGCCGCCGTAGAGCGTCCCGCGTGGGCTCATGATCAAACCGCCGGTCAATTCAGCCGAGCCGAGATATTGCACCTTGCGCGACAGTTGGGTGGGGGCCAGTCCGGCGTCGATCAGAGCACGGGTTGGCACTCGCCAATAGTTATGATCGGTCAGCGGCCGGTAGTAGAGCCATTTGGCATCCGGGGAGCGCGCGATGCCGTCGGCGTGGATCGCGACCTGTTTGCCATCGTTGGTTAGCGCCGGTTGATCGCCGATCATCAGATGCTGCCGGGGATCGGCAAAGGTCGAGCGGTCGCCGACCAGGACCTGCCGCGATTTGCCGGTTTTGAGGTTCAGCACGACCAGGCTGCCGCGATTACCGACATTGGTCAGGTACGCGTATCCATGGACGAGGTCGATGCGCACATCGTTGAGGGAGTCGGTAGGGGCCGCGGTGCCATCGAACCCATAGCTGCGGATCATCGTATTGCTGCTGAGATCGAACTCGACCAGCTTGGGCTTTGCGCCCGGACCCGCGTCCGCCAGCACCGCCCGCCCGGAATCGAGTACCCAGAGATGGTCCGCCTTGTCCACCCACATCGCCTGCGGGACCGCCCACTCGTGCTCCGTATCCGTGCCCGCGGTATTCCAGGCCTGGTCGGGATAGGGGGTCACCGCGCCGTTTTGGGCGTTAACCTCGACGAGCCTGTCGCCGGACTGAGCCGCGGGAGCGCTGGCGAAGATGCGGCCTTCGTGGGACACGCCAAGGCCAACGAGTTTGAATGTATCGAAGTCTTGACGGTTTCGAGAGGTGGTCCGTAATCGCCTTGCGGCTGGGCCGATACAGTGGGGGAGATACCGGCGGCAATGGCGGCACAGAGTAGCGCAATATTCGTAAGCTTCGCTATTTTCACCTCGGTATCCCTATGCAAAGTAATTGACTAGTTCAGACTAAGGTGCAAAAGCGCAAAATCCTATCGGGACTTTTCTCGAGTCATATTGGCGATTGCTGTCAACCTACCGCTTAGGGCCGCACCAGTTTCGCCAACACAGACTTCAAGCGCTGCTGCAAAAAATCCGGATCCACCGCGATAAGATAATTTCCCGCTCCGAAAATTCGACGCACATACGAGTCGGCCTGCGTGTCCAAAGCCATGCAGAAGCAGCGAATTCCAGCGCGCCTCGCATGCTGGACCGCGACCCGGGCGTCTTCAACCAGATAGGTGTCGCGTGTCACGTCGATGTCCGCAGGTGCGCCGTCCGTCACCATCAGAATGGCGCGGATGTCCTCCGTCTGCTCTTCGATCAGCGCGGTCGCATGGCGCAATGCCGCGCCGAAGCGGGTTGACCAGGCGGCCGTTGCACTGGCGAGGCGCTGGCGCGGAGCCTCGCAAAACGGCACGTCGAAATCCAGATAGCGTTCATAGTGCACGTGTTTGCGTGTGTTGGAGGCAAAGCCGTGAACGGCAGCCCGGTGGCCGCCTTGCCGGGCCAACGCGACGGCGTGCAGAGCAAGGGCTTTCTCGGTTTCCAGCACGCTGATCGAATGTGAGGCCAACTGGCTCGCACTCGATGCGGACACGTCCAGCAGTAACAATACCGACGCTTCACGCACGCGCCTTCCGGGATTCTCAAACACACGCTCATCGATATTGCCGCCTTGTCGCCGGCTTGCAATCGCATCGACCAATGCATCCAAATCGAAGCGTTCCCCCTGTGGCTGGCGCTTTAGCCGCACCGAGCGGTCAAGTTCGCCGCCGCCCGCGAGGCCGCGCAAGCGCGCCCTGCGCATTTGCGTCATCGTTGCTCCCAACTGCGGCTCGGATTTTTCGTACAGCGTGCACCAGTTGTCTCGCAACGTTTCGATTCGCTCGTCCCATTCCGGATAGTTCACGCTGCGCGTCGCCCCCCAGGTCAATGCTTCGATGGGCGACGCTTCCTGCGGGCTCATCGCACTACTCCCGCTGGCCGCATCGGCCGATAAGCCGCCAGGCAACAATTGCAACGTGACGGGTTGCTCCAGCGCGGCATGATCGGATGCCGCCTGCTCACCATAGTCCCACAAATAGCTATGGTCATCGCGGTACGCCGGAGCGGCGGCGTAGCCAGGCAAGTCGAACTGCACGCGCATCTGCCCCAGGTCGTTAGCGAGCACGGCGGCAATGCTGTGGAACGCAGCGACATCTTCCAGGTACACACGCTGCGCGTCGAACAGACGCCGGCCTTTATTCACCCAGAAGTTGTCGTCCCGATAGTGCGGATCGATCAGCGCGCGACTCAGCCGCGCAAGCAATGCGAAGCAGCCGAGTCCGTCGGCCGGAGACGCGCTATGCAAGCTGCGCCAAAGCATTTCCACACCCGGATAGCGGCGCGCCAGCAGCGCTTCGGCCCGTGCATCCTCGAGCAAGGAGATCACCGTCAGGGCGAGCGGCTTACGGGCCGCAGCGGCTTGAGCCGCGGGCGAGAACAACAGATGGGCAGCCGCATGGGCACTCGCCGCTCGCATCAGTCTGTTTCGATCCGGGCAGTCGAGGAAGGTGTACGAATCTGGCAACGCCAGCATCATGCGTGTGAGCACCGGACGCGCCGGCGGCCCGTTCAGCAACCCTTGCCGACGGGTACCGATAGCGACTGCGAGACCGCTTAGGCCGAACAGGTAAGCTTCCAATGCCGCGGGCGTGGGTTGTTTCGGACGCCCTGCAGCTTCCCAGTTCAGAATCTGCACCGACAGTGCGTCGCTGCATGTGAAATAACGCAGGCGCGCGGCACGCTCGCCGGCATAGGCGCGCAGACCGGCAAGCGCCCATCCATAGAGGCCAGGAACCCCGGCCCTTGCCAGCAGGAATTCGATCCGGCCTAGCACGGGCGGCACGCAATCAGGCGCGGCCAGTTCGAGTTCGCCGAGCACTTCACGCAGCGCTACCTGCGCAGCCTCGTCCAGCATGCGGCCAAGCGCCTGCCGATAAGGTGCAAGACGCGCCGCATCGAATGCGGCAGGCTGAGCCGGAACAGCGGGAGCGGAGCTTGCGCCGTCCTCACGCGCAGACGCGCCGGCGGCTTGAGTGGCGAGGGTTGGCGGCATCGTCTAGCCGAAGTGTGCCTCGACAAATCCGTCGAGCGCTTCGAGCATATCGGGGTCGTCCGTTAGCGGAAGGCTGAGCGCCACCCGGCAGGCCAGCCGCACCGGCTGGCCGTCACCGATCAGACGCGCGGCATGGATCAACATGCGGGTCGAAATGCCTTCGTCCAGCCCTCTGCCCCGCAAGGTCCGCGAGCGGGCTGCGATGCCGACCAGCTGCTCGCATAAAGCGAGCGGTGCGCCGCTTTCATGGGCCACGATCGTCGCTTCGTGCTGGGATTGGGGATAATCGAACTCGAGCGAACAGAACCGTTGCCTCGTCGATTGCTTGAGGTCCTTTGAAATGCTTTGATAGTCGGGATTGTATGAGACCACCAACTGGAAATCCGGATGCGCGTGGACGGCTTCGCCCTTCTTGTCCAGCGGCAGCAGGCGCCGCGTGTCGGTCAGAGGATGAATCACGACCATCGAATCCTGACGCATCTCCACAACTTCGTCGAGGTAGCAAATCGCGCCATGGCGCACGGCCAGTGTTAGCGGACCGTCTTGCCAGAAGGTGCCCTCGGGGCCGAGCAGGTAGCGGCCGACGAGGTCGGCCGCGGTCATGTCCTCGTTACACGCGAGCGTGATCAAAGGGCGCCTCAGGCGCCATGCCATGTGCTCGACGAAACGTGTCTTGCCGCAGCCGGTCGGGCCTTTGAGCATCAGAGGCAAGCGCAGGCGATAGGCCGATTCGTATACGGCGATTTCGCCGTCGACCGGTTGATAGTACGGCTCTTCAGTCAGTAGATAAGGCGTTATGGACATGTTCAGTCGTGTTGCGTCGGGAAACCCGCCCCAGCGGACAATCTTGCAGACACATGGCATACGACGACGCCATGTGCCCGGCCTTCAGCGGTCGCTGGGTTCCTGATTGGGAATGCCCTCGATCGGACACTCCGGTGTGCCCACCGTGCTGCGCGTAAACGATTCGACCGTTTTGCGGGTTCCTTCCGGATCGTTGATCCATCGGGAATAGAAGTTATACGGGCAGGCTGCGACGCCTTTGACGTCGTCGCCAGAATTGATGGTTCCCGTATAGCCGCGGTGCAGCAGCTTGAACAAGTGGTTTTGCGACTGCATGTTCTTGCGCGCATCGCGAATCAGACTGACCGACAGTTCCGCGTATTGAATGCCCATCTCCTCCTCGCCGCACTCGCCAAGCGTTCGGCCGTCGAAGCCG
The DNA here is from genome assembly GCF_046027605.1 of Paraburkholderia fungorum. Lineage (GTDB taxonomy): Bacteria > Pseudomonadota > Gammaproteobacteria > Burkholderiales > Burkholderiaceae > Paraburkholderia > Paraburkholderia fungorum_F. The sequence goes on along the minus strand of NZ_JAQQEF010000047.1, from coordinate 22,268 downwards.
ACAATTGCCGAATGACCGAAATAGGAATAGACACCATCGAAGCCGGTAGCGTTGGCCACCGCCACATACACGTTGTTCATCCACGCCATGGTCTTGGCCACCATCACCTGCTGCTCTTTGGCTGGGTACATATAGCCCTGACAGCGCACAATCAGTTCCGCGCCCTGCATCGCGCAGTCACGCCAGATCTCCGGGAAATTGCCGTCGTCGCAGATGATCAAGCTGATCTTCATGCCCTTGGGACCATCCGAAACATACGTGCAATCGCCCGGATACCAGCCTTCGATGGGCACCCACGGCATGATCTTGCGATATTTCTGCACGATCTCGCCGTGGTTGTTCATCAGGATCAGCGTGTTGTAGGGTGCCTTGTTCGGGTGTTCTTCGTGACGCTCGCCGGTAAGCGAAAAAATGCCCCATACGTTGGCTTTGCGACAGGCAGCGGCGAAGATCTCGGTTTCTTCGCCGGGAATGGTCGACGCCGTTTCGTACATTTCCTTGGCGTCGTACATGATGCCGTGAGTCGAATATTCAGGAAATACCACGAGATCCATGCCTGGCAGACCGCGCTTCATGCCGACTAGCATCTCGCCGATCTTGCGCGCATTGGCAAGAACCTCTGCCTTCGTGTGCAGGCTGGGCATCTTGTAGTTGACCACTGCTACGCCCAAACAATCGTTGCTGCTCGATATATCGCCGTGTCGCATACCTCATCTCCCGGGCGAGTCCGCCCATCACTTCTGTTCATGGACCAATCGATCACGTGCCGGCCATGGCCGGCACCCTGGAAACACAAGGGCCACGGCGGATGAACTGCGGGCGGCCCTCGCACTGAACGTGCCGTTACGTCGTTAGCCGCAAAGGCTGCAATTGCCGCCTTTGCAGACATGCAGGACGCTCGAGCGTCCCGCGCTGGCGCGCGTCCCGGGCCCTGTCACCCCCGCTCCGGTCAACTGTTCGGCCTGGCTGCGCGGCCTCCACTGTTCGGTGACGCTGACCTGCACGTTGCGTGAGGTAATCATCGTTTCCGGCTCGACGCTTTGCTCGCAATAGGGACACTCGACGGGGTCATCGCGCCTGGATATGGCGAGCAGTTTTTCGAAGATGCCCTCACATGAGGGACAACGCATATCGTAAAGAGGCATGGCATGTATCCTGATTCGATCGTCAAACAGGCCGGCGCGCAACGCGCCGGCTCTCTCGGCGGAATAACTATCTCCGCCGCCGGTCTGTCGATCTCCTCGTCAGTTCCTGTGGCCCCAGAAGGCGCGATCGTTGAGCATCCCGGTCGGGGTGATGTCCTTCTCGAAGATGGCGAGCGGCAACGACACGGTGGCCGAACAATTCGGAATATCGACAATGCCGCCGATGCGCCCTTCGATCGGCGCTGCGGTGAGCAGCATGTAGGCCTGCGGTCCGGTAAATCCGTGATGCGTCAGATAGTCGATTGCCTTCAGGCAGGCCTGACGGTAAGCAACCGTCGCATCCATGTAGTAGTTCTTGCCGTTCTCGACGCTGATGCCTTCAAATGTCAGCCATTGGTCGTAATGCGGCCTGACCGGACTTGGCATGAAGACCGGCGCGCTCAGGTTGTACTTGGCCATGCCGCCTTTGATCAGGTCGAAGCCGACGCGGGTCGCGCCGTCCATTTCAATCGCGCCGCAAAAGCTGATCTCGCCGTCGCCCTGGGAAAAATGCAGATCGCCCATCGAGAATCCCGCGCCTTTGACGTACACCGGGAAGAAGATCCTGGACCCGCTGGAAAGGTCCTTGATGTCGGTGTTACCGCCATGCTCACGCGGCGGGACCGTGCGCGCTGCCTCTTTCGCCATCCGGTCGAACGCGGCTCCGCTTACGCCGCGCAGCACGGCGGTAGACGGTTCGGGCGGTTTGGCAAGACCTTGCGCCGCCAGCGGCGCCTCGCGGCGATTCCATTCGGCCAGCAATTCCGCTGACGGCAGACAACCCATCAGGCCAGGGTGCGTCAAGCCGGCGATGCGTACGCCCGGAATATGCCGCGAGGTCGCGTACAAACCCTTGAGGTCCCAGATCGCCTTGGCCGGATCCGGGAAATAGTCGCCAAGAAAACCGCCGCCGTTGCTCTTTGCGAATACGCCGGAGAACCCTACTGGCGTGATCGGTTTGATATCGAGCAGATCGACGACCAGCAAGTCGCCAGGCTCCGCCCCTTCGATATGGAATGGACCGGTCAGCGGGTGCGCACGGGTCAGGTCGATGTCGCGGACGTCGTCGGTGCCGTCATCGTCTTTGATTTGCGCATCGAGAAAATCGAGCGACTCGATGATAATTTCTTCACCGGGCTTAACCGTCGACAAAAACGGAATATCCGGATGCCAGCGGTTATGGCCGAGTTCGGCTTGCTCGGCAAGCGGTACGCCTGGTTTGATGGTGAAATGTTGCATCTATTATCTCCGTGGTATCACATTGCAATTGCACTGCGGCTTGCAGTCCCGACAGCGCACGATTTCGAATATCAAACTGACAGGTAACTGCTGATCTTCGCGATATCGACTTCATCGCGCCGGTTCTCATGGACGAAGCGACCCTTCTCGATCACCAGCAAACGGTCCGCAATGTCCATCGTGAAACTGAGTACCTGCTCGGAAACGACGATGGTGAGTTGCTTGAGAGTGCGGATCTCCTTGAGAGAGCGTGCAATATCCTTGATGATGGAAGGCTGGATTCCTTCAGTAGGCTCATCGAGCAACAGGACTTTCGGATTGGTAACAAGCGCGCGCGCAATGGCGAGTTGTTGCTGCTGCCCGCCCGACAAATTGCCGCCGCGGCGATCGCGCATGTCGTAGAGAACCGGAAACAGATCGAATACCTCCGCTGGCACCTTGCCGCGCGCCGAGTTCGGCAGACCCGCCTTGATGTTTTCAAGCACGGTGAGGGTCGAAAAAATCATTCTGCCTTGCGGCACATAGGCGATCCCATGGGCGACTCGCTCGAATGGCTGCAGCTTTGCGACGTCCACGCCGGCTATTTCCACCTTGCCCGCACGGCACGGCAGGATGCCCATCAACGATTTGAAAAAGGTGGTCTTACCCATGCCGTTGCGCCCCATCACCGCGACGATTTCGCCAGTGGCGGCGCTCAAGTCGAGCTGATGGATCACTTCGCTCTGACCGTAGCCCGAGACCAGTCCGCTAACGTTGAACATAAGCTGTTCCTTTTGATATGCAAGTTGCCGTTCTGGCGCGACAGGATCGAGCTTCAATGCCCGAGATACACTTCGATGACTTTCGGGTTGGACTGCACCGCTTCCATGCTGCCTTCGGCCAGCACCTTTCCCTGATGCAGCACAGTGACACGGTGCGCGATGTTCCTGACGAACTCCATGTCGTGCTCGATCACCACCACCGAACGATTTTTTGCCACTCGCGCCAGCAGTTCGGCGGTCTTCTCACGTTCGGACACGCTCATGCCTGCGACTGGTTCATCGAGCAGCATCAGTTCGGGATCCTGCATAAGCAACATGCCAATTTCGAGCCACTGCTTCTGGCCGTGGCTAAGCAACTCGGCGGGGTGATCCAGCATCTCGGTGAGGAATACCTCCTCCGCAATCTGGCGCACGCGTTCGTCGACGTCGGCCGTACGCCGGAAAGCGATGGCACCGAACACGCTGCGTCCTCGAGGAAAGGACACTTCGAGGTTTTCGTAGGTGGTGAGATTTTCGTAGATCGAAGGAGTCTGGAACTTGCGGCCTATCCCGGCGCGCACGATCATGTGCTCGCTCATTTTCGTCAACTCCAGACCTTTGAATTTGATGCTGCCGCCGGTGGCGCGCGTCTTGCCGCTGATCAGGTCGAGCACGGTGGTCTTGCCCGCGCCGTTCGGACCGATCACGACACGCACTTCATTGCGGTCCACATAGAGGTTCAGGCCGTCCACAGCCTTGAAGCCATCGAATGAAACCGTCAGGTCTTCGACCGATAAAACAAAATCTTCTTGAGCCATGATGTTCCCTGTATTTGCGGTAAATGGGCGTCAGGCCTTAGGTTCGGAAGCCGAGGTCGCGACCAGCCCGCGACGTCGCCGATAGCCGGCAACGGGTAAGCGCGCCAGCAGCTTCTTGCCGTGACTTTCATAAAGACCCGCCAGTCCATTGGGGAAGAACATCACCACGCCGATGAAGAGCGCGCCCATCAGGAACAGCCAGAGCTGCGGGAACGATTCCGAAAAATACGACTCACCGAAGTTCACCAGCAAGGCGCCGTAAACGGCCCCGAACAGGGATGTACGTCCGCCCACTGCACAGAAGATCACCATTTCGATCGACGGCACAATGCCCACGAAGGATGGCGACATGAAGCCCACCTGCAACGTGAACATCGCGCCGCCAATGGCCGAGAACACGGCCGCGACACAGAAGACAAATATCTTCAGGGCGGCCACGTCATAGCCAGAGAACCGTACGCGTTCCTCCTTGTCGCGCATCGCCACAAGCAGCTTGCCGAGTTTGCTCGAAAGCAGGAACTTGCCAAACGCGATACACAGGAACAGCAGGCCAGCATTGACGAAGTAAAGGATGTAGTGCGCCTGAGTGGTCCGGATATCCCAGCCGAGCAGCGTGCGTAAATCGGTAATGCCATTTACGCCGCCGGTCAGGCCCTGCTGCCCGATGATCAGGATCGACAGAATGGCGGCAATCGCCTGGGTCACAATGGCGAAATACACGTCGCCGACCCGTCGCTTGAACATCGCAACGCCGATGACGAAGGCGAGCAGGGCCGGCACCACGAGCACCGCTGCCACTGCGAACCACATGTGCCTGAAGGGCTCCCACATCAGCGGCAGATGAGTGATCTGGTTCCAGTCCATGAAGTCTGGAATACCCGGTGTCGACTGGATCTTCGTACTGATCGGGTCCGAGGCTTCCAGCTTGAGAAACATCGCCATGCAATAGCCGCCGAGACCGAAAAACACGCCCTGCCCCAAGCTAAGGATGCCGCCGTAGCCCCAGCACAGCGTGAGTCCGATCGCCACGAACCCGTAGGTCAGGTATTTGCCCACCAGGTTCAGCCGGAAGATGTCCAGCGTCAGCGGCAACAGCACCAGTATCAGAAGGCCCAACCAGATGAACCCCATCACACCGGAGCGTCCGCCCAGCCACTTTAGAGATCCCGAATTCATTGCGTTCTCCTGCGGTCAAACATTTAGCGCCGCACTTTGGTTGCGAAAAGGCCTTGCGGACGTAGCATCAGAATGACGATCACAGCTGACAGGGTCAGCACTTTCGCCATCGAGCCGGACAGAAAGAACTCCGTTGTCGACTGGGTCTGAGCGATCGAGAACGCGGATGCAATCGTGCCGAACAGGCTTTGCGCGCCGCCAAATACCACGGTCAGGAAGGTGTCGACGATATACAGCGAGCCGCTGGTCGGGCCGGTCGAGCCGATGGTCGTAAACGCGGCGCCCGCTATGCCGGCAATCCCGCATCCAAGCGCAAAGGTCAGACGGTCGACTTTGCCGGTGTTGATCCCGACCGCGCCCGCCATGACCCGATTCTGGGTCGTGGCCCGCACTTTCACGCCCCACTGCGATTTGTACAAAAACAGCAGCAGGACCGCCGTGAGCACAACAGTGACGACCATCACCATCAGACCGTTGATCGGAATATCGAGGCCCTGATAGGGCGAAAGCGAACCCATCAGCCACTGCGGAAGATCCGGACTGACTTCTTCGGAGCCGAACACGGAGCGGAAGGTTTGCTGCATCGCAAGCGAAAGGCCCCACGTTGCCAGCAGCGTATCAAGCGGACGCCGATAGAGATGGCGAATCAGCAGCCATTCCACCAGGTAGCCGAATGCAAAAGCAACCGCAAACGCCACGAAAATAGCTACAAAGAAATAGACAGGTTGCAGCGCCGGTGCATATTTGTGGGTCAACACCGACAACACGTAAGTGGTGTAGGCGCCGATCGTCAGAAACTCGCCGTGCGCCATATTGATCACGCCCATCTGGCCAAAAATGATGGCCAGACCCAGCGCCATCAGCAGCAAGACGCTGAATACCGAGAGGCCGTTGAAGCCCTGCATAGCGACGATCGCGCCGAACTGCGAGAACCAAGCCATGGTTAATCCCCTGCGCGGCCTGCATTCGAGCAGGCTGCTTTGAACATCGAAAAATGCGGTAGCTACTTGCGATTTCCCACAGGCGGCCGCGATAGCGGCCGCCCGTGCGACACTCACGGTTTTTACTGATAGCCCTTCGGAAACGGATTCGGCTCAATCAGGTCCGATTTGTAGACAACCTTGAATTGACCATCGCGCTGACCCTGACCGATCAACGTGTTGCTCCAGAGGTGGTGATTCTGGTGAACCTTGACGTAGCCTTCCGGTGCGTCCTTGAATTCCAGGCCCGGCGAAGCCGCCACCACCTTATCGACGTCAAAGCTGCCGGCTTTCTCGCAGGCCATCTTCCACAACCACGGGCCGAGATAGGCGGCTTGGGTCACGTCGCCGATCACAGCGCCATTGCCATATTTGGCCTTGAATGCCGCAACGAATTTCTTGTTGGCGGGGTTGTCCAGGCTTTGGAAATACTTCATGCACGAGTAGAAGCCCTGGAAATTTTCGCCGCCAATCCCCAACAACTCATCCTCGGTTACCGAGATCGTCAGCAACAGCTGCTTGTCGCCTGTCACGCCGGCGGCCTTCAGTTGTTTGTAGAACGCAACGTTGCTGCCGCCCACCACGTCCGCGAAAATCACATCCGGCTTCTTGAACTTCATCTTGTTGATGAGTGAACCGAACTCGGTGTTGCCAAGCGGGTAGTAGTCTTCGCCGACCACCTCGCCGTGGAGCACGTTTTCTATGTGCTTGCGGGCGATCTTGTTGGAGGTGCGCGGCCAGATGTAGTCGGAGCCGACCAGATAGAAGGTCTTCGCCTTCTTCTCCTTGGCGAACCAGCTCAGGCTGGCCAGTACCTGCTGGGTTGCTTCCTGGCCGGTATAGAAGACGTTCTTCGACTGTTCCAGGCCTTCATAGAAGGTCGGGTAGTAGAGCAGGCCATTGTCTCTTTCGAACACCGGCAACACGGCTTTGCGCGATGCGGATGTCCAGCAGCCGAACACCGTGGCGACCTTGTCGCTTTCGAGCAGCTTGGTCGCCTTTTCCGCAAAGGTCGGCCAGTCGCTGGCGCCGTCTTCCTGGATCACCTTGATCTGGCGCCCGAGGATCCCGCCCATCGCGTTGATCTGATCGATCGCGAGGCGTTCGGCACGGATCGACCCGGTCTCGCTGATCGCCATCGTGCCGGTTGATGAGTGCAACTGACCAACCGTCACCGTGGTATCCGTGACCGCCCTGCCCGTCGTGTTGACTTGCGAAGTCGGCGGAGCGGCGGCGAATGACGGCCTGGCCATCATCGCAAACGGCAGCGAAGCCAGGCCAAGTGCAATTTTGCGGCGAGCCGGAGAGGCAGGTTCGGCAGCGTGGGCGGATGACTCGTCAGCGTGGTCGCCGCAGTTGTCGTCGAAGCGTTGTGTCATGTTCAAAGTCCCTTTCTGCGTAGTTTTCAGGTCTGGCCGACGATTTGGACGTGACGCGAAGTGCACGCGCCAGCCTGCATGGCGCCGACACGTTGGCTTGTTTGTCGTTGAACGGCGGGTGCAGGATAGGTATCCGAATTCCGCATCGATATACGTCATTTGACTTACCAACGCGCGGCGCCCACGCACGAGTGCCGCAATGCGTTGGCACGAACGGGTTTGCAGCACCTGCAATCGCGTCGCTGCGTGGAGATTGCGCGGTCCTACGTCAAATGACGTATCGGCCGGCTCGCGGGACGGCGCTATGCTCGACGCGCATAGGGGGAAGTTGGCACGTGAAGAAGCCGCCGTTAGCTATGAGCAGCGGTGATGGCCTATCGGTGAGAAAACGCCACCGCACTGTCCCGGTGCGGCAATGTCCCATTAGGGGCGCGCCGTGCGCAGCCCCGCACCTGCGTAGCGCATATCTGGCGCCGCGGGCTTCTGCACGCTCGTGCTGGCCTCATAAGGACCGTGGGCACGTGGCATGCCGCTTGCATCTGTTGGGCGCTTCGTTCCGTCCACAGCCCGATCGCGAATAATCTTGGTAGACCACTCCCCCGAATCAGCGCTGCCACGCGCGATACCCGTCCAGCGCATCATCAAGGTACGGCGCGACTACAACACCTGGGTTGCCGACGAAACCATCGAAGACTATGCGCTGCGTTTCACACCACGCACATTTCGCAAATGGTCCGAGTTCCGGGTGGCCAATACTGCGTTCGGCGCGATTTCATTCCTCGCCCTGGAAGCAATCGGCGGATCGATTACCGTCAGTTACGGCTTCACCAATGCGCTCTGGGCGATCCTGTTTGTCGGCGTGATCATCTTTCTGGCAAGCTTTCCGATCAGCTACTACGCCGCAAAATTTGGCGTCGATATGGATTTGCTGACGCGGGGCGCCGGGTTCGGTTATATCGGCTCCACAATCACATCACTGATTTATGCGTCCTTTACTTTCATTTTCTTCGCGCTGGAAGCCGCCATCATGGCGCTCGCGCTGCAGTTGTACTTCAAGATCCCCGTCTCGCTAAGCTATTTGATCTGCGCGGTGATCGTCATCCCGCTCGTCACGCACGGCATTACATTGATCAGTCGCTTACAGGCATTCACCCAGCCGCTCTGGGTCGTGTTGCTGCTGCTGCCCTATGCGACAGTGATCTGGAAAGACCCGGGCCTGCTGCGTGAACTGCCGAGCTTTCTCGGCAACGCCGGCAGCGACGGCCACTTCAACCTGCTGATGTTCGGTGCCGCCACCACCGTGCTCATTTCCATGATTGCGCAGGTCGGAGAACAGGTTGACTTCCTTCGCTTTCTGCCCGAGCGGACCGCGCTCAACAAGCGCCGCTGGACGCTGTGCATGCTGAGTGCCGGCCCGGGCTGGATCATTCTTGGTGTGGCCAAGCTGCTAGGCGGCTCTTTCCTCGCCTTCCTCGCAATACAGCATGAGGTGCTGCCCGACCGCGCAATCGAACCGACCCAAATGTACCTCGTTGCGTACAAATATGTGTTCGGTTCTCCTGAAACTGCGCTACTGGTCACTACCTTCTTCATTATCCTGTCGCAACTCAAGATCAATGTGACCAACGCCTATGCGGGATCTCTCGCGTGGTCCAACTTCTTCGCGCGGCTGACACATAGTCATCCGGGCCGCGTGGTGTGGCTTGTGTTCAATGTGCTGATCGCGTTCATGCTGATGGAGCTTGGGGTTTTTCGCGCACTGGAACAGGTCCTCGGGCTTTATTCGAATATCGCGATCAGTTGGGTCGGCGCGGTGGTAGCGGATCTGGTGATTAACAAGCCGCTTGGCCTGAGCCCCGAGGGCATCGAATTCAGGCGCGCTCATTTGTACGCAATCAATCCGGTAGGGGTCGGTGCGACGCTGATCGCTTCGTTGGTATCGGTGCTGGCGTTTACTCATGTGCTGGGCGAGACTGCCCATGCGTTCTCGGCGCTCATTGCCCTTGCAACCGCTCTGATTGCTGCGCCGGTGATCGCTTGGGCGACCGGCGGCAAATACTACATCGCGCGTCAGCCGGCCGTGTTGGCCGGGGTTCCGCTGGGCAAGGGCTATCAGTCGATTCATTGCTGCATTTGCGACAAGGAGTATGAAACCGAGGACATGGCGCACTGCCCGGCTTATGAAGGACCGATCTGCTCTCTTTGCTGCACGCTGGATGCGCGCTGTCATGACATGTGCAAACCGGGCGCACGCCTATCCGAGCAAACCAATGCGGTGATACGCTGGCTTTTGCCCAAGGCGCTGTCAACCCGTTTCAATACGCGCATTGGCCAGTACCTGCTGCTGTTCGTGCTGGTGACCATGATTCTGGCCGCCATTCTCAGCTTGATCTATACGCAGGAGTCGGTCCTCGTCAACGAACTCTCGCCGGCCGTCGACGTGCTGCTGCGCGCGGCATTCCTGAAACTGTTTGCGGTGCTGGCGCTCGCGGGCGGGATTGGTTGCTGGTGGAGTGTGCTGACGGCCGAAAGCCGGCGCGTTGCACAAGAGGAATCGAATCGGCAGACTCATTTGCTGCTCGAGGAAATCGACGCCCACCGGCGCACCGATGAGCAGTTGCAACGTGCAAAGCAGGCAGCCGAAAAAGCCAATTTAGCGAAGAGCCGCTATGTCACCGGCATCAGCCACGAATTGCGTACGCCGCTCAACAGCATTCTCGGCTATGCGCAGATGCTCGAACAGGATACGTCCATTCCTCCGCATCGCCATCTCGCACTGGCGGTGATTCGCCGCAGCGGAGAGCATCTCGTTTCTTTGATCGACGGTCTGCTCGATATCGCCAAAATCGAAACCGGCAAGATGACGCTCGAATTCGAGGAAGTGCGCTTTCCAGAATTCGTCGCGCAATTAACAGATATGGTGAGCTTGCAGGCGCGTGCCAAGGGCATCACCTTCCATTACGAGGCGCCGTCCAATTTGCCCTGCGCCGTGCGTGCCGATAAAAAGTGCGTGGGCCAGGTCCTCATCAATATCCTGGGCAACGCGGTGAAGTTCACCGATCGCGGCGATGTCACGCTGCGCTTGCAATACCGCCGGGAGATGGCCGTCTTCGAAATCATCGATTCCGGCGTGGGCATTGATGCGGATGACCTGACTCGCATCTTCCTGCCGTTCGAGCGAGGCGCCAATGTCCCCGGTGGCTCGGAAAGCGGTACGGGGCTAGGCCTGACCATCGCCAAGATGCTCACGGACGTGATGGGAGGCACCCTGACGGTAACGAGCGAGGCCGGCCGCGGTAGCACATTTCGCGTTCAGCTGTTCTTGCCGGAAGTGCGCGACCCGAAGCCGGTTCAAGCTGTTCCCAAACTGCCGATCGGCGGCTATGCCGGTCCGACACGCCGTGTGCTGGTGGTCGATAACGAGCGGGTTGACCGGGAGTTGCACGTCAAGCTGCTTGAGCCGCTGGGCTTCGAGGTTCAGGAAGTCGCTTCCGGAATCGAGGCGCTGCGCGCCGTCTCTTCGTTCGCACCCGACTTGATCCTGCTCGATATCGGCATGCCGCACCTGGACGGCTGGGAAACCGCGCGCTTGCTTCGCGCGAATCTGTTGAGCAATGCGCCGATTATCGTGGTCTCGGCCAATGCATTCGACAAGGGCCGGAAAAATGCAGCGGACATTCGCAACGAGGATTTCCTCGTCAAGCCTGTCAATGTTGTCGAATTGCTGGAATTGATCCGCGAGCGTCTAAATCTGCAGTGGGTTCCGGCAACGCCAGCTATTGCGGCGCAGATAGCGCGAGCGGACCCGCTGCCCCACGCGGCAAGCACGATTGCGCCAACCGAAGTCGCATTACCCGACCCGGAACTGTTGCGCAGCCTGCACGAGGTTGGCAGCCTCGGGTACGTGCGCGGCATCCTCGACAAGCTCAGCGAGATCGAGCAGTTGGACCCGTCCTATGGAGTTTTCACGGGGATCTTGCGCGCGCACGTCGAGCGCTTCGACCTTCCTGAATATTTGCGATACCTTGACCGAACCATGCAGGCGAACCCCGATGCTACGTCCTGATCCGCTTCGCGATGTTGTCCTGATTGTTGACGACGCCCCCGAAAACCTCTCAATCCTGCATAGCCTGCTAGACAAATCGGGCTACACGGTGCTGGTCGCAACCGACGGCGCAGGGGCATTGGACAGCGCCCGCCGCTTACCGCCGGATCTGATCCTGCTCGATGCGGTGATGCCGGGCCTGGATGGTTTTGAGACCTGCCGACAGCTCAAGGAAGACCTCCAGACCCGTACGATTCCGGTAGTGTTCATGACTGGTCTGACGGAGACCGAGCATATTCTGCAAGGTTTCCAGGCTGGCGGGGTCGATTACATCACCAAGCCGATTCGTCCGGCCGAAGTAGTGGTGCGCATCGCTTCGCACCTGCGCAATTCGCGCCTGGTCGTGCAGACCCGCGCGGCGATGGATGCTGCCGGTCAGGCTGTGGTCGCCGTGGACCCTGGCGGCGAAGTACTGTGGATGACACCGCTTGCCCTGTCGTGGCTGCGCAGCTCGCTCGATGCCCACGGGCGCCTGCCGGCCGCGTTGTGCAGTTGGCTCCATGACGCGCTCGAGGCTCCCGAGATCAAGCCGTTCGAGTTGCTGGCCGCGAGCGAACAACTGATCGTCAGCCGGCTGCGTCGCGGCGCGCAGGGCGAGGAACTGCTGCTGATCCAGTGCAAGGCCGGTTCGCCTGGACCCGCCGCGTTGATGCAGGCGTTCCGGCTAACCCCTCGCGAAGCCGATGTGCTGTATTGGGTCGCGCTGGGCAAGACCAATCGCGATATCGCCGATATCCTCGGCATGAGCCCGCGCACCGCCAACAAGCATCTGGAACACGTCTTCGAAAAACTGGGTGTGGAAACCCGTACCTCGGCCGCACGCATGGCTTTGAATGTGGTGACCCGGCACACAACGCAGTGAGACGCGTAGGCCAGCCATTGCATCGAGGGCACATCGAAGTCTTACTCGCAGCCGGGTGCGTGAAATCCCTCGTAACGGAATTCGACGCAGATAGTTTTGCGTCAGTAATCTCGACCGACCGCCGGGAACGTCCGCCGCCAATTCCCGCGAATACGTACTTTCGACCCGCTACTGCCGTTCAGGTTGGGCTTTCGCAACGGCCGCTTCCAAGTTCCAACGGACATTCATTTCATCGTTGAGCGAGTCGATATCGCGGGACGTCGCTTCGTCCTCTTGGATCGATTCGCGGTCGATCGTCAACGACGCGTGCCCCTCCGTGGGCGACAGTTTGATCGCGTTCTCGACCATATACTTCAGCAGGCCTCAGCAGCCTGCCAGGCCTCCACTCCTTTATACGGTTTATACAAAAGGGAACTAGTGTCGTGAGTTATAAATTCGTTGCATTATTATCCGCCCCCGTTCCGGGAGGACGAAATGCTGTTTGAAAAGCCTCTCCGATTCACGTAACCCTTCCTCGGTAAAGACCACCGACTTCGTCTTGTTGACCGGGTCGCAGATAAAGCCCTTTTCGTAGAGGCGATTCAGCACATCCCAGTCGAAGCCTTTCCACGCGCGGCAATGATCGTGCAGGGTCAGGTGGAGAAGCGCCAGGGCGACTTCGTCGATTGCGTCGGTATTGATGTTCATGGCACTCATCCCGCGACCTTCTGAACGCGCATACAAAACCGCTCGAGGCTGGCCAGGATCTCATCGGCCGACTTGCTCCAGATGAGCGGCCGGGGATTGGCGTTATAGACGTCCAGATAATGCCGGATTGCATCTTCGAGCTGGCGTGTTGAACGATGCGTGCCGCGTCGGAGGTACTTTTCAGTGAGCGCGGCGAACCAGCGTTCGACCTGATTGAGCCATGACGCCGAGGTGGGCGTGAAGTGAACCTGGAAGCGGGGATGGCGAGCGAACCACGCCTTGATCGAGGGTGTCTTGTGCGTGCCGTAGTTATCCATCACCAGATGCACATCCAGGTGGGGCGGCACACTCGCTTCGATGGTGCGCAGGAAGCGCAGGAATTCGCTGCTGCGATGGCGCCGATGCACCTCGCCGATCACTTCGCCAGTGGCGATGTCCAGTGCTGCAAAGAGCGTAGTCGTGCCATGGCGCATGTAGTCGTGGGTACGTCGCTCGGGGATACCGGGTGCCAGCGGCAACATCGGTTGCGTGCGGTCCAGTGCCTGGATCTGGCTCTTCTCGTCCACGCACAACACCATCGCCTTGAGCGGAGGGTCCAGGTACAGTCCGACGATATCACGCACCTTGTCGACGAACAGCGGATAGCTGGAGAGCTTGAATGTTTCCTGTCGATGCGGTTGCAGTCCGAAGGCGCGCCAGATCCGCGTGACCGCCGTCTGCGACAGATTCATTTCCCGAGCCATCGTGCGTGTGCTCCAGTGGGTTGCCCCCGTCGGCACGGACTCGAGTGTCTTCGCGATAACCGCGTCGACACGCACATCATCGATCGTCCTGGGTGCCCCGGGGCGTGGCGCGTCAAGCAGTCCGTCCAGACGGTCTGCGACAAATCGCGCGCGCCATTTCGAAACGGTTTGCTGCGTAACCTGCAGTTTCGCCGCAACCGTCTTGTTGTCCATCCCTTGGGCACAGGCCAGCACGATGCGCGCTCGCGACGCCAACGCCTGCGCTATCTTGCGCCTCATCGTCAGCGCCTTCAGTTGCTCGCGTTCCGATCGCTTAGCACGAGCTCCCCTTTGGGCCGTCCACTCATCGTTGCCTCCGCGTATCAAGTGCTACACAGAACACTTTAGTACGTGATTGGCATCATTCAATGAATTTTTAACTCAGGACACCAGATATTAAAGGGGCGGACATAGGCCGCCCATCATTAAATATCCGGGCGCGCTTCGTTGAAGGCCGAAGCTAGTTGGATACATATGGGTTTATCTGCCCGAACTCAGTGCGCGAAAGCGGTATGGCGATCGCTCTTCAAGTCCAATCCACCGCTCGCTTCCCCAGCTTCATCCATCGACTGGTCGGCTTTTCGGGAGGCCCTTAATTGATCCGACGCGACAGCCTGTAGACCGCCTGCTTCCCGTGGAGAAATATTGAGCGCTTGCGCGACCTGTTCGTCCGGTCCAAGCTGTCTCGGATCAAGGCCCGTAATGCTACCGAAAATCATGAGTGCCTCCAGGTAACTTCCGAAACGGCTTGCATGATAGTTGTTGCTGGATTCTGGTGGCAACCCGGAGCGCCAGAGATCGACCTGACCCGGCGTGATCCCGTCATACGGATTTGGGTCCGCGATTCTGTACTGGATCGCTCGGTTCCATGCTAGACCGACAGGTACGATTTCGGCATCCACCTTCGGATTGGCAGCTACGGCGAATTGGTATCCCGCCTGGACGTGCTTAGCCATCTGCCCTATAGGTGTTCCGTACCAGAGACTCGAAGGCGTGTTATACACAAGGTCTGCCCGGGACCATGTAGAGAGAAACGCAATCTTTACGCCGGGGTTTTTAGCCTGCCACATTGCACCGAGCAGCCCGAGGTCGCTAGTGATACGCATCGGATTTCCTGGTGCATCGAAGTCGAGCGTAGTCTGTCCGTTCATGACAACCTTGTCCCACGGTCGGTCAATCACGTCTCGCTTTGTTTCGTAGTGTTGAGTCAGGGATGACCCAGGAATCATCTCCATTGAGACGTCGTAGTTCAGGCCTGCTTCTTTCGCCAAAGCTTTGAACATTGCGGGCACACCACCGATGGCTTTGCATCCACCTTCGGTCTGCGTGCAGCCGTTCAAATCAGTCACTGTCCCGACCCCAAAGCTTTCTACTTCGGTGTAGCCCCATGTAACGCTGCTTCCCATGAAAAGGACGGTATAGGGAGTAACTGGTCCAGCGGCCATTGCATGAGAGCCGACAAGCAACACTGCCATGGTGATAAGGGGGCGGGCTTTTCTGGAGTAATACTTCACCTGAGGACGCACGTTTGCCATTGTTGTCTCCATTCGATGATGTGATCGTCTTTGAAAAGGCGCTCGTATGTTTGCACGATTCATTTACGCACAACGAACATGGAAGTAAATGCAACTTTAACTTCCAGTTAAGAAAATGCGGCTAACAATGAGCCTCCCCCGTCGTGTGCCATGCGCGATAGGTCGCAGCGGTCTGCCCGAAATATTGTTGACAGGCGGGCTGCGGGAGAGTTGGATCGAAGGCACGCATCCGGACACGTGGAAACTGAGAGTCGGACTATTGATAGGTGAAGTGGCCGGATAGCACCCTGTAGCTGTGTCAGAAACGCGAATGCCTGCAAGTCGGCAAAGCTGAAGAAGCAATCACCCTCGCGAATTGAATGGCCGCTTTTTGGGCGCGACCGACGCCTGAATGCCCGAACCTCGTTGCCAGCGAGTGTCGCTTTGTGACCGGACAGCGACCGGCCGCCGTCCGGCATGTCTGCAGTTCAGACCTCAGTCTGTTCGGCCATCGCAAGCGCGTCGCCGACCTCAATGCCGAGATATCGCACTGTGCTTTCAAGTCTATTGACTGCAGTCAATAGGCTGGACTATCTCCCGCGCGGAACTATGTCCCGTGGCGCACGAGACTAACGGGACGACATCAGCCGGTCGTGCGCAGCGCGGGACATAGGCGTGGCCTACAGGCCCTTCAAGAATGCCAGCAATCGGTCATCTGGTCGATATCGTCCCGGCGTGCCTTTAGGGGGTGTGGTCCTGTCCAGAACCGCCTGCTTCAACGTAAGGTTGGCGTCCAGGTAGACCTGTGTGGTTTCAACCGATTCGTGACCGAGCCAGAGTGCGATTACTGAGGGTTCTACGCCTTCTTGCAGCAGATCCATCGCTGTCGTGTGTCGCAACACATGCGGGCTCACGCGCTTGTTCTTCAGCGAAGAGCATTTGTTCGCGGCCGCCAAGACATACTTGTGAAGCAGGTAATGGACGCCGTGTGCGCTCAGCCGGCCGCCGCGCGCATTTGGGAACAGTGGCTGATTTACCGCCCGCGGAGGCTCCCGAACCCACGCGGCCAATACGGCGCGGGTGCTCTTGCTCAACGGCGTGCAACGCTCCTTTCGCCCCTTGCCAAACACGCGTACATGCGCGCCAGCGCCAATGTGCAGGTCCTCGCGCCGAAGGCCGGTCAGCTCAGACAGGCGTAGTCCCGTCTGCACCGCCAGCAACAACAGAGCGTGATCGCGGCGACCTGACCAAGTGTGCTGGTCCGGCGCGGCCAGCAATGCATCGACCTCCTGTCGGCTCAGGAATGGGACCAATGCGTGGCTAAACCGCTTGGCCGGGATGGCCAGCACGCGCTGGATGTGCGCCGAGTGTGACGGCATCTCGAAGGCCGCATAGCGGAAGAACGAGTGCACTGCCGTCAAGCGCAGGTTACGCGTTCGAGCCGTGACGCCACGAACCTGCTCCTGTTCATTGAGGAAGTCCGTAACCAGGGGCGCATCGATGTCTTCCAGGGCCAGAGTGGATGGCGCTTTATGCAGGCGTCGCTGTATAAATTCCAACAGTAACCGGAATGTGTCGCGGTACGATGCGATCGTGTGCACACTGGCCTGGCGCTGGTGCATCAGGCGCTGGATGAAGAACCTCTCCAGCAAGGCGGCGAAGCTGGGTTCCCTAGTCATGATGACTCTCCCCAACGGCGTTCCAGGCGATCCATCGCTTGTGCCATCAACTCGGGCGACCCGCTCAGGTACCAGTATGTGCCCGCCACATAGATGTGCCCAAGGTAGGTCGACAGCACCGGCAACAAGCGCCAGGCGTCCTCTCCAGACTGGTACCAACGTGTCAGCACTTCAACGGCGAAGCGATGCCGGAAGTCATGCAACCGTGGCCCCTTGCTTGCGCCTTCGGCACGCAGTCCCGTTTGCCATGACAGCGCGTAGAACGTCCGATGAACGCGACCTATGTCGAGCCGGGTGCCGCGACTCGTGACGAACACATAGGACGAGACCTGGCGACCGAGGAACTGTTCGCGGCGCCTGAGATAGTCAGTCAGGACGGTACAGGTGGTCGGATGAATTGGGACTAGGCGCGATCGGCCGAGCTTGGCACCGCGAATCGTCAGGACGGCGTCTTCGAGGTCCACGTCACCAAGCTCGAGGTTCAGTGCTTCACTGATACGCAGGCCGGTAACGCTGAGCAAGCCAATGAGGCAATGAAACACCCAGGGCCGCAGCGGCGTCGACGGCCAGGCCACCGGCAGTTCCAATGCCGCATCCAGCAAGCGCCGTACTTCCGCCTCCGTGTATAAATGAGGCCTGGCTCGCGTAGACCGATGGGGCAGCATGCCGACCGGTGGAATTTCCGTGCGGGTGTCGGTGGCACTGCGGTGGCGGGCAAAGCCGCGCACGAAGCAAAGGCGCCTGGCCCATTCTGCGGGTTGAACCGACGGATTTTGCGCCCACTCTAGAGCGAGGCCGGTGCTGATATGCTCAGCATGCCGCGTCTCCATGAAACTGACGAACCGGGGCAACAGCAAGCCGGCATCGTGCATCTTGAAGCCCAGGCTGCGGCGCAGGTCAAGGTACTCCTGGAGCGCCTCTCGAAGCGTATTCATCGTGCACCTCCTGGCCAGGCCATGGCTAATTTCCGGAGGGCGCTGACATCCACCTTCGCATAAAGGCTCGTGGACTGCGGGCTACGATGGCGAAGCACCTGTCCGATCTCGGGCAGCGAGGCACCGAGCTGCAACATGCGAACAGCCAGGGCGTGCCGGAACTGGTGTGAGCCGCGGTGCGGCGCGTCGACTTTGGCGCGATTGAGCGCGTGGCGCACGATCGTGCCGATACCGTCCGACCCTTCCATCAGTCCGCGTATCGGTGCCAGGGATCGAAGGAAGAGGTGCCGATCTGGACTGGCGGGACGCCCGCGCTCGAGATAGGCGGCAATCGCCTCACCCACGTCGGCGGTCAATGGCAGGAGACTCTCCCGGCCACCCTTGCCACGCACACGCAATTGAGCGCGGTCCCAGTCGACGTCGTCCAGCGTCAGCCTGATGATCTCGCAGGCTCGAAGTCCCAGTCTTGCCAGAAGCAGCAGCACGGCTCGATCGCGTCGGCCCACCGCGCTCCGGCGGTCGCAACTGTCGATTGCGCGCTGTGCGTGCTCGGCCGAGATGGCTCTGGGGATGGGGGGTGTGCTTGCCCAACTGGCTACCGCTGGCACGCTTGCAGCAAGTCCCGCGGTGACCTCGCCGCGAAACTGGGCGTAACGAAGGAAGGACCTCAATGCCGTAAAAACGTTCTTCAGGGCGGCCGGCGCCATGCGCTTTGCCTCGCTCTTAACGAAAGCACTGGCGTCGGTCACGCGAACGTCACGCAAGCAGACTTCTCCTTGGCCGAACCGCCACACCAGAAATTTGTGTGTCAACCTTGCATAGGACTCGACGGTCACAACGGCCAACCCCCGATCGCGCTTTAAGGATTGCGCAAATCCCTCGACAACCTCATCAGCGGCAACAGCGTGCGTTTGAGCGACATGACACACACCGCGATCACGCAAGAAGCGCATCAACAGTTCCAACGCGTGCAGTTCCCGGCGTCGCGTCTCGAAGCATCGCGATCGACGTCGCGAACGAAGGCGCTGATACCGCACGATGTCGTCGTCCTTCAAGGCATGGAAGGAAATGCGGCTATCCTCGCACCAGTGCCCAAACGCAAGCGCGTGTTGTGCCAACTGGCATACATAACTGACCGAGTATTGCTGCCCGATCAGCGAACCGACGAACGCAACAAGGTGCTCCGCAGTTGCGCCTCTGATGGTGCAGACCAGCGCGGCAGCGCTCTCATAAGAATCTTCCATGGTCTTCTCCTGTCAGGCGAAAGTGCCTGCAAGGGAGAATGCCAATGTCTAGCGCCCATGCGGAAAGTCCACGCCGGACGGGGGTTCTCCGTGAACACCGGACATAGTTCCGCGCGGGAGATAGTCAAGTTTGGAATGGCCAAGTAACAGCTGGACCGCCCTCAGATTCTTTGTGCGCCGGTAGATGAGCAATGCCTTTGTCCGACGCATGGTATGGGTTCCGTGCATGACGGTTGCCCGGGACATAACGTGTTGGCCGTGGCAAATATCACGCACTCGTAGCTTGGTCAGATCGCATGCTCTCGACTTGCTGTCGATCGCCAGGTTGAAAATCGCGAGATCATAGGTCCGCGCCGAAAGTTGCAGGCGAATCCGGATGGCCCAGATCTCCTTCAGTTTCAATGGCGGCTTCTGTCCAATGAACTTGCCCTTGAACACGACGAAGCGTCGCAAGGAAACGATCGTCCTGCGTGAGCTATGGAAAGAGATTCGCGCGGTATTACGCCAGAGCGTCGATCGAGTCAGGACGAAACGCAACAGTAAAGCGTTGCCGGGGCCGCTGAATAAATGTTGAGGATTGGGTTGCTGGATTGCGCAGTGCTCGCCATCACGAAGAATTCGGCAAACGGCGATGTGCGCCCGTGCCAACTGCCGAGCGACGCCAGTTCATGCTGATTTAGCGGGTAACGACGCTGGTGCCGTTCGCTTTATATTATGCGATGTCGTACAACTTATCAGATTACCAGATCGACAATCTTGGTTATTTCAGCCCATTCCTTCAGTCAATAAACATTGAAGTTCGGTTGTACATTCGCCCATAATATGGGTTTTAACCTGCGAATCCAACGAAATTTCCATCTTCCTCTCGAACTTACAACGTAATAAGCCGTTAGCAAAGGGTAAACTCTATTGTCTGACATCGCATGAATACAGAGAATGTCCCCAACAATATTTCGAGTTTTTACTTAGAAACATAGGAGGGGACATGAAGACAAGATTGTTGGCGATCGCGCTTGCATGCACGGTTCTGGCGGGGTGCGGTGGGGATGGATTGTCGAGCAGTGATCCAGGGACACCGGCTACGCCGCCGGTCGCGCCCTCCGATCCGGGCGTCAGCCAGTCATTCAACGTCAAAGACTTCGGCGCCAAGGGTGACGGCACAACCGACGACACGGCAGCTATTCAGAAAGCACTCAATGCTGCGAGTGCCGCGAAGGGGACGGTCGTGCTTCCGCAGGGCACGTTCATGACCGGCGCATTGTTCGTCGGCTCGAATACGACCTTGCAAGTCGATGAAGGCGTGACGCTGAAGGCCATCCAGGCTCAGACATGGTGGAACATCGAAACGACCATCGCGTCCGGCGCAACGAATGGCTTTTCTCCGGATGGTCTTTCTCTCTACCCGCAGGTGCCGACCCGCGTGCAAGGTATCGAGATGAACTGGGCGTCGGCGATCATCAATGTTCGCAATGCCGACAACGTGGTCATCTCCGGCAAAGGCGTAATCGACGGCAACGGGCAATCGTGGTGGTCGCATTACTACGCCGATGGCACGTCGTTTCATAAGACGCTCGGCGTGACATGGGCGCTCAACTGGGACGAGCAGCGGCCACGCGGTATCGAAACGTTCAATTCGACGAATGTCACCATCAAGGACGTGACTGTTCAGAATTCGCCGTTCTGGACTGTTCATATCTGCTATTCGGATCAGGTGCATCTGGACGGCGTCAAGGTCTACAACTTCCCGAGCGCAGCGACCGGGATCATGCCGAGTACCGACGGCATCGATCTGGACTCGTCGACGAATGTTCTCGTAGAAAACGCGGATATCGTCGCGAACGATGATGGCTTCGTCATCAAATCCGGACGTGATGGAGACGGGCTTCGCGTCAACAAGCCAACGGCGAACGTCGTGATCCGCAATTCCGTGGTGCGGGCCGGCGCGACGGCATTTACCATTGGCAGCGAAACGTCCGGCGGCGCGAACAATATCGAAGTGTCCAACATCCAGGTCACGCCGCTCACCGGGCAGATCAACAGCAACGTCGGATACAAGGCGGGGGGGCCGGCCGTCTATAGCGTATTCGTATTCAAATCGGCACCGACGCGCGGCGGCACGATGGAAAATGTCTACATCCACGACATTACCGTCGACGATGCGTACTACTTCATGCAAGGAAACGAAGCCTGGCCGGCGGGCGGTACGGTTCCGGCCACGTTTGGGACGACATGCCAGGAGCCTTCGTACTGGCCGCCAATTCTCGTGATGCCGGCTACAGCCGACGCCGGATATCCGATCTTCCGGAACTTCAAATTCGAGAACATCACGATGAAGCGTGTCGAGTCTGCTGTCTTCGGTGTGGCGGGCTATACGCTTGCGGGTGAAGCGGAGAAGGGCCGGTTTACGAACTTCACGTTCAATAACGTGAATATCACAGCCGTCAATTCGGCGGGCAACTCAGTGGGTCCCGGGTCGATCGCTAATGCCGGGAACTGGGTGTTCACTAACAGCACCATCAAGAATGCCGCGGGTGCGAACATCGTTCCGACGTTGTCGTCTACGACAACCAGTAACGTCACGGGATTGCCGGGGCAGTAATCAGTAGTGAGTGGGTAGGCCGGTCGCGACGGCCTGGAGGCGCGTCGCGACCGACCGGTTGAATGATGCAATTACCGCGGGAATAACAGCTAATGCCGCGATATATATTCTCATCGTGAAGCTTTGCAGGCCGACGTCCTCCCCGATGAACGCCTCGCTTTTAATCTGCTCTGGGCGCCAGCCGTGCATGAACGCCTCCGTGCTCACACGTTCCATCTGCCCATTAGGCCCGCATACATAAACCATGGCGTCCGTTGATGGCATTCGCAGGCATTTGGGCAGGGCTTTGTCGCGGTAAGGATCGAGGGGCGAGTGAGATCGATATGCGAAGTACTGCTTATATTG
>NZ_JAQQEF010000046.1:0-33854 GCF_046027605.1 Paraburkholderia fungorum | reverse complement strand
GGAGAACAGCGAGTTCGAACGTTTTCTGACGACGCTGGGTTATCCGTACTGGGAAGAGACGAAAAACCCGGTGTACCGCTTGTTCCTCGCTTGATCTTTTTGGACTGAAACGCGCAGATGGCTCTTTCGCTCGTCGACAAACTGGTGGTGGCAATCTCGTCGCGCGCGCTGTTCGACTTCGAGGAAGAGAACTGCGTGTACGAGGCAGGCAACCTGCGGGCGTATGAAGCGTTGCAGCGCGAGCGGCTGGCCGTGCCCGCCAAACCGGGCGTGGCGTTTCCGCTGATCCGCAAACTACTGGCATTGAATGCCGGCGGTCATCGTGTCGAAGTGGTGATTCTGTCGCGCAGCGATCCGATCAGCGGATTACGCGCATTTCATTCGTGCAGGGAATACGGACTGGCGATCGAGCGCGGCGTGTTCACCCGTGGACGCGCGCCGTTCGGCTATCTGAAGCCCTTGAACGCGTCGCTGTTTTTGTCCGCGAATCAGGACGATGTGCGCGACGCTCTGGCTGCCGGATTTCCCGCCGCGCGCGTCTTGCCCGAATCGGCAAAAATGGCGAGCAAGTATCCGGACGAGATCCGAATTGCTTTCGACGGCGACGCCGTGCTGTTTTCCGACGAAGCCGAGCGCGTATTTCAGAAGGATGGCCTGCGGGCGTTTGTCGGCCATGAGATTCACAACAAGGATTTACCGCTCGCGGATGGTCCTTTGAAGCCGCTGCTCGAAGCGCTGCACCGGCTGCAGAAACTTGCGGACGAAGCCGCACCGATGCATATTCGTACGGCATTGGTGACGGCGCGCTCGGCTCCGGCGCATGAGCGTGCGATCCGCACATTGATGGCGTGGAACATTGAAATCGACGAAGCGATGTTCCTCGGCGGCCTCGACAAGAGCGCATTTTTGCGCGAGTTCGAGCCGGACTTTTTCTTCGACGACCAAATTGGCCATTGCGAATCGGCCCGCGTCGTGACGGCGACGGGGCACGTGCTGAGTGGCATCGTGAACGCATCATGACACCCGAACAATCACCGCTGGGTAAGGCTTCCACTTACACCGAACAATACGACGCTTCGCTGCTCTTTCCGATTGCCCGGAAGAATGCACGCGAGGCGATTGGAATTGGCGCACAGTTGCCGTTCTTCGGCACGGACATCTGGAATGCTTACGAGCTTTCCTGGCTGAATGCACGCGGCAAACCGCAGATTGCAGTGGCGACTTTTTTTGTGCCGGCTGATTCGCCGAATATTGTCGAGTCGAAGTCGTTCAAGCTCTATCTGGGATCATTTGCGCAGACGGCTTTTGAGTCGATGGAAATTGTGCGAGATACGATCAAGCGGGATGTTTCCGCTTCTTGCGGCGCGACTGTTTCTGTCCATCTGACTGCGCCGTATGAGTTCGGCAAGTTGCAGATGGAAGAATTTGAAGGCTTGTCGCTGGACCGGCTCGATCTGGATACGGATGTTTATCTGCCTGACGCTTCATTGCTGAAGGCCGCGCTCGATGAAGCGCCGGTTGAGGAGACTTTGGTTTCTAATTTGTTGAAGTCGAATTGTCCGGTGACTGGGCAGCCTGACTGGGGCAGTGTGCAGATTCATTACGTTGGGCCGCAGATCGATCATGCGGGTTTGTTGAGGTATATCATTTCCTATCGGAATCACACTGGGTTTCATGAGCAGTGTGTTGAGAAGATTTTTCTTGATGTGCTTGGGGCCTGCCGGCCGGTTAAGCTTGCGGTTTATGCGCGCTATACGCGGCGCGGAGGGCTTGATATTAATCCGTTCCGGACGAACTATAATTCGCCGATGCCGGATAATATGAGGTTGGCGAGACAATAAAAATTAGGGTTTTTTGCCTGCGGCGATGGGCTTTTCTTGTTGTTCTGGGATTTTGGCCTTTCCTTGATTTCTTATTGGTCTATTAGCGTCGCCCCTGTGCGGGGCGGGCACCTACTTTTCTTTGCCTGCCGCAAAGAAAAGTAGGCAAAAGAAAGCGGCTCAAACCGCTAACTCTTAAGCGGGTCCCCTGGCTTGGAGGGGGCAGTGGTGCATCTGGAATCTGTGTTCTCGCACATTTGGCGTCAGGGACAAAGGCGTCATACTTCCGGCGGCGCTGCGCGCGCCGTAGCGCATTTCTTAAAACCGCCCCCTACGTTTTCGCACTCACACTTCACTCGGCGCAGTAAAGCGACGTGTATCCATTTTTGCATCTCTGCGCTTGCTCGCTCATTCGCTTCTTCGGCGCAGTCGCTTGTGTGCATCGCCAAGGCGAAGCCGACGGCCCCCAACTGTGCGCAAACGAAGCCGAGGATTTTTGATGAACTCTTCCGGCGAGCACGCAGTGCGAGGCGGGAAGTACGACTGCTGTGTCACTGACGCCAAATGTGCGAGAACGCAGATTCCAGATGCACCACTACCGCGACTGCGCGAGGGACCCGCTTATGAGCTAGCGGTTTGAGCCGCTTTCTCTTGCTTACTTCTCTTTGCGGCGGCAAAGAGAAGTAAGTGCCCGCCCCGCACAGGGGCGACGCTAATAGACCAATAACAAAGCAAGGAAAGGCCAACGCCATAGAAGCACAGCCCAACAAGCGCCGCACAGGCAAACAAATCAAGGAAAGGCCAACCCCGTAGGCAAACAGACAACACCCCTCCCGACCGCCTAAGGCAAAAGCCCCCTAAGCCGAAGGCTTTTTATAGGCAACACAATCAACTTCCACACGACAATCAATCACCATCGAAGAAACCACACAAGCCCGCGCAGGCGGATTCTCCCCAAAGTACTCCCGAAACACCTTATTGAAAGAAGCAAAATCCCGCGGATCATCCAGCCACACGCCACAGCGGACAACATGCTCCGCCCCATACCCGGCTTCCTTCAAAATAGCGAACACGTTCTGAATCGCCTTGTGCGATTGCTCAACAATGCCGCCGTTGATCACCTCACCGTTTTCCATCGGCGTCTGCCCGGATACGAACAGCCAGCCATCCGCCTCGACCGCCCGAGCAAAGGGCATATGCTGCCCACCCGTACCCTTGCCACCTTCAACGCCATATCGCTTCATCATCCAGCTCCTTAAAAAGTCCAGCAGGCGGCGCAAGCAACGCCACTACCGCTTGCCACATCAATCAGAAAACAAGCCATCAAAACGCGCCGTGCGCATCACCCTTCGACGCCGCGCCGCGCGCCACAAAATGCCCTGCCCGCTCGCCGGTCACTGCCCCATCGCGGTAGGACAGCACGCCATTCACCCACACCGCGTCAATCCCGTCCGCCGCCTGCTGCGGCTTTTCAAACGTCGCCGCATCGCGCACCCTGGCTGGATCGAACAACACCAGGTCCGCGTGATAACCAATGTGCACCTCGCCCCGCTGCGCCAGACCAAAGCGGCGCGCCGACAAGCTGGTCATCTTGCGCACCGCCTCTTCGAGCGGCAGCAACTTCGCATCGCGCGCGTAATGCCCAAGCACGCGCGGAAACGCGCCCCACAAGCGCGGATGCGGCAAGGGATCGTTCGGCAAACCATCTGAGCCGACCATCGTCGCGGGATGCGAAAGAATGCGGCGCACGTCGTCCTCGGACATGTTGTGATACACCGCGCCAGCCGGCTGCAAGCGCTTGCCCGCCTCCTGCTGCGTGACGCCCCACTCAGTGGCAATGTCCTTGATCAGCTTGCCCGCCATCTCGGGATGCGGCTCCGACCACGTGATCGTAATGTCGATGTCGCCGCTCACCTGCTTCACGTCGAGCGTCGACGAACTGCGGTTGTACGGATAGCAGTCGCAACCGATCGGCTGCAGACGACGCGCGCCTTCCAGCGACTTCAACACCTCTTCACTGCGCCCCCAGTTCGACGGCCCTGCACACTTCAAATGCGAAATCACCACCGGCACATGCGCGTGACGGCCCACCCGGTAAGCCTCGTCCATTGCGTCGAGAATCGCGTCGAATTCGGTGCGCATGTGCGTGGTGTACAACGCGCCGGCAGCGGCAAGCGGTTCAGCCAGCGCCATCACTTCCTCGGTCGGCGCCGCGAAAGCGGAGCCATACGCGAGTCCGGAACTCAGTCCCAACGCACCGTTCGACAACGCCTCTTCGAGTTGCGCGCGCATCCCGTCGATTTCTGCCGCGCTCGCCGCGCGATCGAGCCGATCCATCTGATTGCTGCGCAAAGCCGTGTGCCCAATCAGCGCGCCCACGTTCACCGCTGGGCGCGCGGCGTTCACCGCTTCAACGTACGCAGCGAAAGTCGGGTACTGAAACGCGTCACGTTCGCCCAGCAGATTCATCGGATCAGGCGGATCGCCCTTCAACGAAACCGGCGACGCGCTGATCCCGCAATTGCCGACAATCACCGTCGTCACGCCTTGAGTGATCTTCGGCAGCATTTGCGGCGAACGGATCACGTGCGTGTCGTCATGCGTATGAACGTCGATGAAGCCCGGCGCCAGCGCGCGGCCATTGGCCTCGATCACCTCTTCGGCGAGCCAGTTCGACAGATTGCCGATCGCGGCAATGCGGCCCTCGCGGATCGCAACGTCGCGTTCGACCGGCGGCGCGCCGGTGCCGTCGTACAGTTGCGCTCCGACGATCAGCGTGTCGGCGGCTTCGGGATGCGAATGCATGAATCAGTCTCCTAACGGTTGTCGATCGCCGCCGCCACGGTGCGCGTCGAGCGCGTGCTTCATGCGGCGCAGCAATTCGCGGCTCTCGTCACCCTGGCTGACGGCGAGTTCGGTGACGAGCACATCGAGCGCCATCATCATCGCGTAGCGCGACGACGACGGCTTGTAGATGAAATCGGTTTCAAAGGCGACGATCGGGATCACCCAATCAGCCAGTTTGGCAAGCGGCGACGCCGGTGCGGTCAGCGCGATCACGGTCGCGCCGTAGCTGCGCGCGATCTTGCAGTTCTCGACCATCTCGGGCACCCGCCCGGTAGTGGACAACGCAAGCACCACGCACTCGCGCGACACAGTGCTCGCCACCATCCGCTGCAGCAAGCCGTCCTGATAGGTCGCAACGGGCCGGCCGAGACGCACGAGCCTGAAGCGCATCTCGTCGGCCAATGCGGTCGAACCGCCGCCCATACCGAATACATAGATCATCCGCGCGGCACGCAATGCGGCCGCCGCTTCATCGAAAGGCGCCTGGCGTAGCAACCTGTGGTTATGGGCAAGCGCGGTCTGCACTTCGTCGAACACGCGAGTCGCAATGGGCTCGGGTGCGTCGCTGGCTGCGCCGGCTTGCAGGAAGCGCTGGCCGACGGCGGCCGCCTGCGCGAGCCGCAACTTCAATTCCCGCACGTCACGGCAACCCACCGCTTTGGCAAAGCGAGTGACGGTCGCCACACTCACCTCCGCCTGCTGCGCAAGCGCGCCGATGCTGGCGCGCGACGCGCCAGTCAGATCGTCGAGAATCAACGCCGCGACCTTGCGTTCGGCCGAACGCAGCTCCGGCGCGCACTCGGCGATGCGCGCGACGATGTCGAAGGTCAGCGGTTCGGCGGTTGAGTTCATCGCAGACTGTGAGAGGCCGCGGGAAGACTTACAAACAGCCTCCGGCAAACCGTGGTACTAAATAACATTTCTTCAACCATCGTACTTTCGGTAACATAGTAAAGTCAACTTTGATTCAATTTAACTGGACGATGGAGCTGGGAGACATGAAAGTTACAAACTATCAGGGCGCAACGATTGATCCTTATAGCAAGGGCTTGGGCATGGTTCCGGGCGCCAGTATCCAGCTCACGGATGCCCCGCGTCTCGAGTGGAATCTGCTGAACGAAGACGTGAGCCTGCCCGCCGCCGTGCTGTACGCGGATCGTGTGGAACACAACCTGAAATGGATGCAGGCATTCGTCGCGGAATACGGTGTCAAGCTCGCGCCGCACGGCAAAACCACCATGGCGCCGCAGCTGTTCCGCCGCCAGCTGGAAACCGGCGCGTGGGGCATCACGCTCGCCACCGCGCATCAGGTGCGCGCGGCGTATCACGGCGGCGTATCGCGAATCCTGATGGCCAATCAGCTGATTGGCCGCCGCAACATGATGATGGTCGCCGAGTTGCTGAGCGACCCCGATTTCGAGTTCTTCTGCCTCGTCGATTCGGTCGAGGGCGTCGAGCAGTTGGGCGAGTTTTTCAAGTCGGTGAACAAGCAGCTGCAAGTGCTGCTCGAGCTCGGCGTGCCGGGCGGCCGCACGGGTGTCCGTGACGAAGCGCAGCGCAACGCGGTGCTCGAGGCAATCGCGCGCTACCCGAATGTGTTGAAGCTGGCGGGTATCGAGTTGTATGAGGGCGTGCTCAAAGAAGAGCACGAGGTGCGCGAGTTCTTGCAGAGCGCCGTCGCGGTGACGCGCGCGCTTGTCGAGGAAGGACGTTTCGCCCGCACGCCGGCCGTCCTGTCAGGCGCGGGCTCGGCCTGGTACGACGTGGTCGCGGAAGAATTCGTGAAGGCCTCGGAGACCGGCAAGGTGGAAGTGGTGCTACGGCCCGGCTGCTATCTGACGCATGACGTCGGCGTCTACCGCAAGGCACAGACGGACATCTTCGCGCGCAATCCCGTCGCGAAGAAAATGGGCGAAGGCCTGTTGCCGGCGCTGCAACTGTGGGCGTATGTGCAGTCGATCCCGGAACCGGATCGCGCGATCATCGGCCTCGGCAAACGTGATTCCGCTTTCGACGCGGGCATGCCCGAACCGTCGCGCCATTATCGTCCGGGCACCGAAGCGCCGCGTGATATCGCGGCGAGCGAAGGCTGGGAGATTTTCGGTTTGATGGACCAGCACGCGTATCTGCGGATTCCCGCCGGCGCCGATCTGAAGGTGGGCGACATGATCGCGTTCGACATCTCGCACCCATGCCTGACATTCGACAAGTGGCGTCAGGTGCTGGTGGTTGATCCGTCGTATCGCGTGACGGAAGTGATCGAAACGTTCTTCTGAACTTGATGCACCCCCGCGCGCTTCATTGCAAGGTGGCGCGCCTTTCACGATCTCTATGACATTAGCGTCGAGTCGTGGCGCCGGGGCGTGCGGTTTGCGGCGGCCGCGGTGTTTGATCGGCGGCGCCTTCGACTGTCACGCGCTAGAGCGATGAATCATCGGCAGCCGAATCGGGGGTTGCTAAGGCACCGGGTCAGCGCCGCCCGCGTCAAGCGCTTGCGCAGCAGCGGCTGCGGCAGCGTCCACAGGTGAAGCGTTAGCCATGGCCGCCACTTCACCGATTCGCACCTCGAGGATCTTCAGCGCGCCCGACAGCGCGCTCAGCGCATCGTCCGGCAGCGCGGCCATCGTGTCGTGCAGAAATGCGTTGCGGCGCGGCAGGCTGGCTTCGGTCACCGACCTCCCCGCTTCGGTCAAACGCACATTGGTCACGCGGTTATCGCGCGTATCCATGCTGCGCGCAATCCAGCCTAAACCTTCCAGCGTTTTCAATTGCCGCGTAAGCGCGCCCGGGTCGACGCGCAGGCGTTCGACCAATCGCTTCTGCGACGACTCGCCGGCCTGGTTGTGCAGCGCGAGCAGAATGCGCCAGCGCGGCAACGGCTGGCCAACGTGGGCCTCGAACGCCGACATGAACGCCCGATAAGTGCGGCCGAATTGTTGCATGACGGCGACGCGGTCCTGTTCTTCCATGATCTATCTGTGAAACGGTAAGGCTAAAAAATCAATCCGCGTGAATCACCGGCTCGAGCTTGCGTTGAAGCTTGATCGGCGGCACACGGCGGCTTTGCCACACGGACACCACGGCGATGATCGCCGCGAGCGCGAGACCCAGATGAATCGCCGAGACGAGTGTCTCGCGCGCGCCCTCGAGCAGCATCGCGCCGTTGTGGCCCGCATGCGTCAGCTGGCCGAGCAAGGTGTCTTGCGCGTCGCGATTGATCAGGATTTGCGGGTCGCCGAGATCGGGGAACCACTGTGACGCATGGTCGTTTTCCAGCATGCTGCGCACGCCGCTCGCGTACATATGGCTGACCAGCGTGCCGGTCAACGCCGTGCCGATCATCCCGCCGATCATCCGCAGCGACTGCAGCAGCGCGGTGGCGATACCAAGATGTTCGCGGCCGGCTGTCTGCTGGGCGAAGATCGTCAGATTCGGCATCACGAAGCCGAGACCGAGACCGCCGAGCACCATGAACGACATCAACAGCCATTGCGGCATGGAGCGCGTCGCGACGACCACACCGAGGCACGCCAGCGCGAGCAGCGCGAACCCGATGTACAGCATCAGATTGGGGTTACGCACACGCGAGACGATGCGGCCGTTGGCGATACTGCCGATCGTGATGAACACGACGAGCGGGGTAATGACGAGCCCCGCTTCTTTCGGCGACAACCCGAAGCCGCCCTGGAACAGCAACGGTGCGTAGAACAGCAACGAGAACATCGAGAAGCCGCCCAGCACGGCGAGCGTGAAGAGCGCCGCCAGACTGCGGTTGCGGAACATGTCGACCGGCAAGATCGCCGTCGGGCAACGCTTTTCCCACTGCCACAACCCGTATGCCGAGGCGACGCTCAGTGCCAGCAGCGCAAAGGCGCTCAACGTAACGCCGTGTTTCGGCAACATCTCGACGAACAGTTGCAGCGAGCCGAGCGCTACCGCGATCAGCACCGCACCGGGCCAATCGAGCCGCATCTTGCCTTCGTGCTCCACATGCCGCAAATGCGGCAGAAAGCGCCAGACGAAAAACAGCGACAGCAAGCCGACCGGCAGATTCACATAGAACACCGAGCGCCAGCCGTAGTACTGCGTGAGAAAACCGCCGAGCGACGGTCCCACCGCATTCGCAATACCGAACGCCGAACTCATCAGCACCTGCCAGCGCAACCGTACGACGGAGTCGGGGAAGAGATCGGGAATGCACGCGAAGGCGGTACCGACCAGCATGCCGCCGCCTATGCCCTGCAAGCCGCGCGCGAGCACGAGGAACAGCATGTTGTTGGCGGCGCCGCACAGCACCGAAGCCCCCGTGAACACGACGATCGAGGCGATCACGAACGGCTTGCGCCCGTAGTAATCGCCGAGCCGGCCGAAGATCGGCACGGTAATCACCGAGGTCAGCAGATACGACGTGGCGACCCACGCGTAAAGCTCGAAACCCTTCAGTTCCGAAACGATCGTGGGCAATGCGGTGCCGACCACGGTCTGGTCGAGGGCGACCAGCATCGTGACGAAGGAAATGCCGAGCATTGCCAGCAGCGATTCACGGAAAGGTAAAACTTGCCCACTCGAATGGTGGGCCGCGGTATGGACAGCCATTTTTGATAGGGCAACAGTTGACTCGTCAAACGATTGGGAATCATACCACGAGACGAGGCTCTAAGCTGGAGCCCGCCAACGCGGGTTCATCGCGTCGGTAATCGACTGAAGAATCAACACAACACATGACGCCAGGGAGGCATATGGAGCCCAGTTCGCTCGCAACACGATCGTTATCGGATGAAGACCTGCGCGCGCTGCGGCGCGCGAAACACGAACTGGAGAGCCCCGCGCTGGCGATGAAACTGGCCGGCATTGTCGGTTCGCCGCTCGAGAAGCTGCTTTCGCGCATGCCCGCGTTTGCTAACGAAAAGGTCACGGATGCAACGGAGCTGGCGTTGCGCAAGTGTCTCTCGATCGCGTTGCGCACACTGGGGCGGCAGGCCGGTGCGTCGCCGCTGATCGTGCCCGACAAGCCGAGCAACCTGTTGCACAAGTTCGCCGTGGCCACCACCGGGGCGGCCGGCGGCGCATTCGGCCTGTTCGCGCTGCCCGTCGAGTTACCGGTCACGACCACGCTGATGTTCCGCTCGATCTGCGACGTGGCGCGCAGCGAGGGCGAGGATCTGACGTCGATCGACACGCAGCTGCAGTGCCTGACGGTGCTCGGCATGGGCGGCACCTCGAAAGCCGACGACGACGCCGACTTCGGCTACTTCATCATGCGCGGCGCACTGGCGCAGGCGGTCTCGAAGGCGTCATCCGAAATCGCGACGAAAGGCTTTACCGCGCATGGCTCGGCAGCATTGCTGCGCCTGCTCAACACAATTGCCGCGCGCTTTTCAGTGCAGGTGAGCGAGCAGATCGCCGCCAAGTCGATTCCGGCGATCGGTGCAGTGCTCGGCGCGATGGTCAATACGGTGTTCATCGATCACTTCCAGCAGGTTGCGCACGGCCACTTCACCGTGCGTCGGCTGGAACGGCAATACGGCCAGGAAACGGTCGAAGCCGCCTATCAGGCAATTGATGTGACGCTGGACGGCTGATTGGCCCTCGTCGTGCCACTCGTTACACGCCGCACGAAAGCTGCGGCGCGGTCGAGCGCGCGGTTCGCCTCGGGAATGAACGGGGAGAACAACGGCCAGACGTGCGGCATCTTCTTCCACACCTCGAGTTCGCAGTCGACGCCGGCCGCGCGCGCCTTGTCGGCGACACGTTGCGAGTCATCGAGCAAGACCTCGGTGCTGCCCGCCATGATGAAAAGCGGCGGCAAGCCGCGCAGGTCCGCATAGACCGGCGAAGCGTACGGATGCGTGGCGGACGTGTCGCCGAGATAAACCTTTGCCGCGCGCGCGATGGCGGGGCCGCTGAACATGGGATCGAAACCGTCGTTGGTGCGGATGGTGGCACCGGCTGCGGCCAGGTCGGTCCACGGCGAGAACAGCAGACAGCCTGCCGGCAAAGGATCACCGGCGTCGCGCAGCGCGACCAGTGTGGCGAGCGCAAGGCCGCCGCCCGCCGAATCCCCCGACATGACAATCGACTCGGGCGGCGTACCGTCTGCGACCAGGCGCCGGTAGGCGGCGGTCGCATCGTCGAGCGCCGCCGGAAAGCGATGCTCGGGGGCGAGACGGTAGTCGAGCGAAAAAATCGGCGTGTTGGCGCGCGTGGCCAAACCGTATACGAGCGAGCGATGTGTACGCGGCGAACAGAAGTAGTAGCCGCCGCCGTGGCAATACAGCACGGTCGGCCCGTTCCCGGCAACCGATACGCCGTCAACCCGCTCGATCCACTCACCGTGCAGCGGCCAATCGTGTGACCCGTACGCTTCGCGCAGGCGCCAACCGGCCGGCACGCGCGGCGACCAGGCACGTTTGGCCGTCAGCGCACGTGCTTTCTCCACGTTGACGCCCGGCTTCAGGGTTTCCGGTCGAAACTGCCTGCGCAGATACCAGCATGCGAGTGCACTTTGCCAGCTCATCGGGACGCGCTCCTTCGATAGTGTCCCGTCATGGTACGTGCGTTCGCCGCTGCGCCGGTCGACGACGGCTTCTAATCCTGAAAAAGCGCGCGCCACCGGGTAAGGCTTACTTCGCGTCTAGTTAGCGGGCAAGACCTGCCCGCGAATCTCGCCCATCGGATTCTGCGCGGTGTGCACGTTGAAGTACCACTGCCCCGCCATCAGATCCGTCACCTGCTGGTCGGTGAGCGCAGCCGATCCTTTGATTGGACTCGCGAGCGCGTCCTTCCCGATCGGCACCTGGACCTTGGCGTTCTGCCCGACCGGCGCGGGACCGTGGAAGTGCGCGGCGCTTGCCGGACCGGTCAGCCCTTCATAGGTGATGGTCCATTGCAAGGACTTGGTCGACGTATCGAACGTGGCGTTCAACATGCCGTGCCCGTGACTCACGCGCGGCGGCACTTCGCTCGACGGCTCGAGATCGGCCTTCAACGCCACCGTGTCCGCGAAGGCGACGCCCGACGCCAACGCCCACACCACCACCGCAAAATTCAGTTTTCGAAGCGCAATCATGGTCTTCTCCGGACTTTGATGCATCGCCGCTCCGACATTTCGGACACGCACGAAGCAACCACATACTAGTGCAAATCCGTCGAGCCCGTTTTCGCCGGCGACGATGCGACAAGGCCGCCTGTGCGCCAACGGAAAAAGCACCGCGAGCGGTGCTTTTCCTTCCACCATCGATGCTTCAGAAGCAGCCTTAGAAGCGGTGACGGATACCCGTTGTCACGACCACCTGGTTCCTGTTCGACGACGGTGCGTCGGTGCCGTACACCTGCGCGCCAACCGTGTTGCCGTTCGCGCCGAGATGCGCCACGCCCTCGGCATACAGATCGGTGCGGTGCGACAGCGCGTAGTCGGCCTGCAGACCGAACTGGTTCCAGTGGCTCGAACCGTTCTGCACGCCCGGCGTGTTCTGCAATGCCTGCGTGTAGGTGTACGCCGCGCCGAGCGAGAGCGCCGGCGTCAGGTTGTAATGCGCGTTGACTTCGTAGTTGCTATAACGCACGGAGGCGTCGTTGGTTGCAAAGTTAAAGCGGCTTTGCGTGTACACCAGACCGACCGTTGCCGGACCGAACGCGTAGCTGCCACCCGCGCCCCACGTACGCTGCCGCTGACGTTCACCCGCCACACCGAGGTTCGGTGCGCCGTCCTGGATCGCGCCATTCGCGTTGCCGCCGAGACCCTGCGCCTGGAGGTAACCGGCCGCCAGTTTCAGGCCACCGTTCGAATAGCCCATGCCCGCGCTATAAGCGCGATCGTTTGCGAATGCGCCTGCCTGGTTCGAGAAGCCGTACAGGCCGCTGAACGAGAAGCCGTCGTAATTCGCGCTCTGGAACTTCACCGAGTTGTTGATGCGCATCGACGCGTTGGCATTGTCGTTATCGCCGCGATGGGCGAAGTACGTGCCACCCCACGTACCGGTCGCGGTCAGCGGGCCGATATAGTCAACCACCGCGTCATACTGACGACCCAGCGTCACTGTGCCGTAGTCGCTCGAGACACCCGCGAACGCCTGACGGCCGAAGCTGCGGCCACCTTGTGAGCTCGTGCCGTTGGCCAGGCTGAAGCCGTTTTCCAGCGTGAAGATTGCCGCGTAACCGCCGCCGAGATCTTCGCGACCACGCATGCCCCAACGGCTGCCAGACAGATTGCCGCTCGTCAGGCCATACGAAGCGCCGTGTTTCGACGCATCGCTAGCCGATACTTCATTGTTCACGTAGGTGAAACCGGCATCGACGACGCCATAAAGTGTCACGCTGCTTTGCGCATTGGCGGCGCTAGCGAACGTCGCGGAGATCGCCGCGAGAATCAGAATCTTTTTCATGTTGTTCCAAATAACGTGTGGTGACTGAGTCTTCGACTCGATTTATTTGCACAGCGCGATGGCAGGCTGGGGACGGACTGCATCCAAAGCGTTCGGCACACCGGCTCGATATGCAGGCCGGAGTTTAGGTGTCGAACTTTTGGGGGCACCACGCGCAATCGCACAAAATATTTTTTGAATTATTCGAAAAATCGCCACGACAGGATCGGCAAGCCTTGAGCCGCAAGGCCGTCTATTTATCTCTTTTTATATTTAGCGATACTTATCTAATAAAAGCGTTGCAACCTAACCACATCACGCATTAGGAAGCCTCTCGGTGCCTTTTCGGCCGGTTCTTGTAGCGGTTAGCGTTTGCGGCGAATACCATCGCTCGTTTCTTGCGTGCGGCGCGCAAGCGCTTCGCGTCGCGAGCCTCTTTTCACAATCTCCGCGCGACCACCCGACGTTCAACCGAACCCGGCAACGCCGCCCACTCAGGCACTTCCCGCTCAGGCCCATCATCAAAATGAATCAGTTACAGGCCATGCGCGTCTTTCTGAAAGTCGCCGATAACGGCTCTTTCGGGCGGGCAGCGGCGAGTCTTGATCTCTCCAATGCGGTGGTGACACGCTACGTCGCCCTACTCGAAACGCACCTCGATACGCGGCTCGTCAACCGCACCACTCGCAGCCTGTCGCTGACCGAAGCCGGACTCGCCTATGCCGAGGGCTGCCGGCAACTGCTCGATCAACTGGAAGCGATGGAGTCCAGCGTCGCTCAAAGTGCGAACGATCCGTCCGGCACGCTGAAACTCGTGGCCGTCGCGTCATTCTCATTATTTGGGCTCACGCCGCTGCTGCAGCGATATCGTTTACAGTGCCCGCGAGTCAAACTCTCGGTCACCCTGCTGCATCGGCCGGTGGATCTGATTGAAGAGGGGTTTGACGTGGGCATCGTGGTGCCTGGACAGGTGAGCGGCGGCACGTTGATCAAGCGAGCCCTATTCAGGGTCCGCTCGGTGGCGGTTGCCTCTCCCGCCTACCTCGCTGTTCGGGGTACGCCGTCCGCCCCCGTGCAGCTTGCTGCGCACCCATTTCTGGCACCGTCAGCCAATGTTCACAGCGCAGAGTGGTGTTTCGTCGACGCCAGCGAAACAGAAGTCACCGTCAATATGGAGGCCGCCTATGCGGTCAACAACGCCGTAATGTTGCGCCAGGCGGCGCTCGCCGACATGGGCATTACCATCCTGCCGGAGAATCACGTTTCAGCGGACCTGCTGAGCGGTGCGCTCGTGCAGGTGCTGCCGGGCTACCGGATCAAAGGCGCGGACAAGGAAGTCTCGCTGGTGTACCCCGGGCGGCGGCACGTGTCCGCCAGGACACGATCGTTTGTCGAATTCACCGTCGACTACTTCCGAAATAACACCGGATCGACGCTTTCATCGATATTTCCAAACAGTTAATTGCGCATTTCGCGATAAATCTTTTGCGCACACCCGGTTATGCTTCCGGTTGCGAGAAGCGACTCCTTCATCGAAGGATGTCTCCAAATCTTTAACGCGGCTTCGGCCGCGTTTTTTTTCGTGCTGCGGATTTTCCGCATAGACGCCGTCTGGATACTTATCGAGCGCGCGCCTTTGTAATCGGCCTGGAGAGGCGCTGCGGTCGCGCCCCGCTACCGTGCAAAGCGGCGTCACGCGAGCAATGCGGCCTGCTCCTCGATTCCATCCAGCATCGCATTGCACTTGCGCGCCAGCGACAATCCGTCACTGCGCAACCGCTCCGGCGTCTTGAGAGTGATGTCCCGGCGATAGTCTTCCAACGCGTTGAGCAGTGGCGGGTACTGCAACACGCTCGCCGCCCCTGCCACACGATGATGCCACTCGCGCAAACGCTCGACTTCGACACGCTCGAGTAGCGGCGACAATGCCTGCACATCTTCGCGCACCGACGAGACGAACGAATCGAGCAATGCCTTAACTGTCGATTCGCTCCCCCATAACTGCGTCATCTGACTTAAGTCGACCGGAACGAATGGCTCGGGAACGCCGCGCGCATCTGGCCCGGAAACCAGCGGCGCGTTTACCGTTTCTGCCGGAGCGGCTTGCCATGCACTGTCAGTGCCGAACCAGCGGCTCAGGTACTCGCGCAACGTAGCAAGCCGAGTCGGCTTGACGAGGCAGTCATCCATCCCTGCGTCACGACATAGCTTCAGGTCCTCCGGCGCGGTGTTCGCGGTAATCGCGAGGATCGGCAGATGATGCGTGCCACCCTGCTCCCGCTCGCGGGTGCGCCGCGCCAGTTCGTAGCCTGAGAGGTTGGGCATGTGGCAGTCTGTGATCAGACACCCGTAGGTGGTTTGTTCGAGGGCGGCCAGTGCCTCGACGCCGTCGTTCGTCACGTCACAGGCAAAACCGAGCAAGGCCAGTTGATGACGGATCAACTCCTGATTCACCGGATGGTCTTCCGCAACCAGGATCAGCCGTCCGCTGGCAATGGCTCGCTCGCGGTCCGGCGGCAGGTTGGCGCCTTCCGTCATGCGCGGCATGCCGGCGGAACGCGGCGCCACCGAAGGCAGCCCCGTCATCGCCGCGGCGCACGCGGCGCCGAGACCGCGCCAGGAGATCGGATTGATACTGACGCGCACGGTGTTGTCGAGGATGCGATAGCCGGTCGGCTTCGGTTTTTCCGTCAGGCAGAGGATTCGCGAACCGGACCCGACGCCAGCGGGCAGCACCACGTCCTCGCTTACGAAAATCATATCCACGCCTGCCATGGCAGCGGGATCGCCGAGTTCAGTTGCGTCTGGCGAAACACGGCGCAACTCGAGCCCGAGGGCCTGACCGAAATGCATCAGCGCCTGCGCGACCCGTGCGTCACCCGTCGCCACGACGCCGCGCTTGCCGCGCAAGCCGCTCATCGAATACCGCTGGGATTCCACAGGCAAGGTGAGACATACCGTCATGCGCGTACCGACGCCAGGTTCGCTATGCAATTCGAGGGAGCCGTTCATCAGGTCGATCAACTTGCGGCAGATCGTCAGGCCCAGACCGGTACCGCCGAAGCGGCGGGTGGTAGACGACTCCGCCTGCACGAACGGCTCGAACAGCCGCGCCTGCGCTTCCGGCGCAATGCCGATGCCGGTGTCCTTGACGGTCATCTCGAGAGTCTGAACGTTACCGGTCTGATCGACGACTGCAACCTCCACGTCGACCTCGCCCTCCGGCGTGAATTTGATGGCGTTACCGAGAAGATTGAACAGAATCTGCCGCAATCGCACGCTGTCACCACGCAGCGTAGCTGCAACATCCGGTGCGATATCCACGCGTACCTTCAGCCCTTTTTCGTGCGCACGGCCCGCGAGCAAACCGACCGCGTTGTCGACCAGTTCGCGTATGTCGATAGGCTCGGCTTCGATCGTCAGCCGTCCCGCTTCGATCTTCGAGTAATCGAGGAGGTCGTCCAGAATCTGCAGCAATGCACCCGCCGATTCGTGGATCATGCTCAGCATTTCCCCTTGATCTGCGTTAAGCGGCGTGCGTTCCAGCACTTCGACGAGGCCAAGCACGCCGTTCATCGGCGTACGGATTTCGTGGCTCATCATCGCGACAAAATCATCTTTTGCACGCGAGGCGGCTTCGGCTACGTCGCGCGCTCGCGCGAGTTCTTCGGACCGCGCGTGCTCTACACTCGCGTCCACCCAATAGCCGCTCCACACGACGCTGCCATCCTCCTCGCGGCGCGGTACCAACTCCGCGCGCGCCCACTTCAGGTGACGCTCGACGTCGAAGCGAAACTCCATATTCACCGGTGTTTCGCAACGCGCAGATTGCTCCAGTTCGGCCAGCACGAAAGGCCGGTCTGCTTCACACACGCGCCTGAAATCGATCTCCTCGCGAGTCATCGACGAAGCGCCGTCGCCACCCAGCAGATGTCGTGTGTCGCCGCCGATATACGGAAATGAATACGCACCGTCCGCGGTGCGGCGCAATTGAAATACGACGGCCGGCAGGGAGCGCGTCACGTCGAAAAGGCGCCGCTCGGTTTCGCGCGCGAGCATTTCAGCACGCCGGATGTTGGTAATGTCGACCATCGTTCCCAACACACAGCTCGGCTTGCCGTCACTGCCGTGACAGATCCGTGTCCAGAACAAGCCGTGCCGCAGGTCGCCCGTGTCACGTTCAAACTGGAGCTCCGCCTGCGCGGGTTCGCCGTCTGTCAGCATCTTGCGTGTGAGTTCGTCCAGAACGCGGCTGTTGGTTTCGCCCCATGTCTGAACGTCCATGGCCGTGCGTCCGATCACCGATTCGCGGCGCAACCCGCACGCTTCTTCATACGCCCGGTTGATCGCGATATAGCGTCCATCCAGATCCTTGGCGACGAGTGGATAGGGGACCATCTCCATCATGGTTTCCTGGAAATTCAACTGTAACGCCAGCTCGCGTTCGGTCTGTTTGCGCAGTCTGACCTCGCGCTGCAACAGCACATAGGCGCGCAGCGTAACCAGCAATACCAGACCGATGCCAATCAGCAACGGCAGAAGGCGCACTGCGGTCACGCTCCATGTGCCCAAATCTCCAGCACTGCCGGTCACCCATTTTTGCCGGATGCGCTGCTTCTCGGCGGCCGGCATAGCCAGCAACGCACGGTCGATCAAACCGGCGAGCGGCCCCAGATCAGGGCGCACCGCGAAGCTGAGCGAGTCGGATTCGCCGACCGTACCGAGAATCTTGAGTACACCGGCGTAACGTTGCTTCAGCAGGATATCGACGGCGGCCACGTTGCCAACCAGTACGTCTGCCTGGCCGTCCTCGACCATCTTGAGCGCGTCGTTCAGACTGGGCGCGACAGCGATGTTGGCAGCCGGAATCCTGTCGATCGCAAGCGGAATCGAGCCGGCAGTATGCGACGAGACCACAATGCGGCGCGAGGCGAAATCGTTGAGCGCGCGCGCGGCAGGTTCGTTTTCGCGTCCGACGATCACCAGCGGATAGCTTTCGTATGCACGGGTGTGCCGCGCGTTTTTCAGACGTGGGTCGTTACTGGACGAGGTGGCCAGAATCGCCAGATCGCCGTGCTGGAAAGCTTCAAGGGTCGCGGGCCAGTCGGCGGTCCGCGCCCGGTTGAATGTGACACCTAGCGCACGACTCAAATAGTCCAGATATTCGGCGGCAATGCCCGCGGGGTGGCCGGAATCGTCGACATAACTGAAAGGCCGCCAGCCGGTATCGAAACCCACCTGCAACGGTGGCAGCGAACGAAGCCAGGCCTGTTCTTCCGGCGTCAGCACGAGGCGTCGCGCAGCGGGCGCAGCTTGTGCGTCGAAGCTGCCGGATAGCCAGCGCACGCGGATCGCCGTGTCGTCGGCCGGATTCATCGAGGCGAGCGCGCGATCGAGCTGGTTGCGCAACGCCGCCCTGTTGCGCGGTACAGCAAAACGCAAGTCAGCGATCCTGCCGCTTTCCTCGAAAGCGACTTTCAGTCCGCGGAATTCCTCGGTGGCCAGCGCGTATTGAACGGCAGGAGTAAAACCGAGATAGGCGTCGGCATCGCCTCGCGCAACCGCATCGAGCGCCGCATGCGTACTTGCGAAGGTTTCGATCTGAGTGCGCGGAAAGCGCTCGCGCAACGAGCGCTCCAGCGCAAACCCTTTCTCCACCGCGAGGCGCGCGCCGACGAGCTGAGCGGCGCTGGCGTAGACATCGCCGTCGCGGCGGACCGCCACCGACGCCGACGCCCGCAAATACGGCGAGGTGAAGCTCAAGCAGCGTTCCCGATCTGTCGTACGCGCGAGGCTCATGACCAGGTCGACGTTTCCTGCGCACGCCGCGGCCAGCAGTTGCGGCATGTCGGGATACGCCTTCGACTCGATCACGACATTCGGCCCAACCAGTGCACGCAGATAGTCGCCGCTCAAGCCGGTTAGCCGACCGTCCTGAAGCCCGTCGAAAGGCATCCAGCCGTTAGCCAGAACGCCAACGGTCAACGTGGCAGGAAAGGCGCCGCCGACCGACGGATGCGATTGACCCGTGAATGGCTGGGCGACTGCCGGTTGCATCTGCGTGAGGACAAACACG
Organism: Paraburkholderia fungorum; assembly: GCF_046027605.1. GTDB lineage: Bacteria > Pseudomonadota > Gammaproteobacteria > Burkholderiales > Burkholderiaceae > Paraburkholderia > Paraburkholderia fungorum_F. The sequence continues at coordinate 14,748 of NZ_JAQQEF010000046.1, read as the reverse complement.
AACACGGCAAGCAGGCACCGCAAAACGCGTCGCGGCACCTGTTTCAGCACGACACTGAGCACGACACTGCGCACGCCGTTAAGCACGCCACCGCGTGGAAATTTGCTAGAGAGCACCATGATATGACACCGGGCGGCGCTCACGCGACGTCGCCCTGCCCGTGAGCGAGCGACGCGGCCTGCGGAGCGGACTTGCCGCACAGAAATGAAAACAGCGCACCGGCGACCACGCCGCCCAGCAACGGCGCGGCCCAGAACAACCAGAGCTGGTCGAGCGCCCAGTCGCCGACGAACAATGCCTGACCGGTGGAACGAGCGGGATTGATTGAGCCGTTGGTCACCGGAATCGACACCATGTACGCGATCGTCAGACACGCGCCCGCGACCACCGGCGCGATTGGCCGCAACCTCCGCCGGCGGGTCATCATGAGACTCGCCATGACGAAAGCGAACGACAGCGCAAGTTCGACGACCAGCGCGGAATGAAGTTGATAGTCGGCCGGAGAATGGTCGCCAAAACCGTTCGCCGCGAATTCGCTCGCGCCCAGTTCAAAGCTCGGGCGCCCGCTCGCCACGTAAGCGAGCAGCGCCGCGGCGGCGATGGCCCCAAGGATCTGCGCGGCAATGTAGGGCAGCAAATCACGAACCGGGAAACGTTGCGCGACCGTGAAGCCGATCGTGACAGCCGGATTGAAGTGCGCGCCAGAGACGGCGCCGAATGCGTAGCTCGCCGTGACGAGCGCGAGACCGAATGCGAGTGATACCTCGAGCACGCCGTAGCCCTGCTGCACCGCGCCGGTGTTCAATACAATGCTGCCGCAGCCGATGAACACCACCCACGCCGTCCCGACTCCCTCGACCAATAACCGCTTACCTAGCACTACCATCCCGCCTCCGAGTACTTGTGCGAATGGCAGACGGCGCCGCGCTCCAGCCGCGAGACATCTGCCTGAATTTTCCAGGCTCGGCAGTGCACAGCATGGCGAAATGACTGCTTTCTTCATGCGGGTGTTGGAAGTCGAGCCTCAGCTAATTCAGAACTATGAAGCGGCAATGTCCCCCCACCAATCAGAAGACTCCTAAAGTCTTAGGAACCGTCGGTTGTCGAGACTGGCTTCTCTCACACGACGGTCAGGCCAATCCGATCTGTCTCGCATAGTCGATGAGGTCGTTTTCTGTCTCGAGACCGAGTTTGCGCATCGCGCTACGCTTCTGGGTGCTGATGGTCTTGCCGCTTCGTTGCAGACGTGTTGCGATTTCGTGGACAGCCAGACCTTGCACATAAAGCTGGAAGACTTCCCATTCGCGCGCGCTCAGCACGCCCGCGCGCGGCTGCGGCGGCGCGTCGGAGGTGTCTATCGCCACACGTGCCTGATCCGATAGATAAACACCGCCGGCAACCGCGGCCTCGATCGCTTCGATCAGCGCCGTGGCGGTATCGCGTTTGTCGACGATTGCAGCCACACCGAGGTGCAACAATCCAGAAAGCATGTGCGCATGACAGATCATCGTCAGGACGACGACACAGGGATGCGGCCGAGCCCGGAACAGGCGGCGCAGGAAAGACACGACATTGCTGGCCCCGTCAATGCCCGGCATGCCGATATCCGATACGACGACGTCGCACGCATACGTGTCGAGCAAATCGGCAAGCGTTCGGGTATCGGGCGCCTCACCGACTATCTCGATGTGGGGTGCCGCTTGCAGCAGGCGCATCACGCCAACACGGACGCAGTCGTGATCGTCGGCCACGATGACGCGGATCTTTTGTGTCATTTTTTTGTTGTCTTATCGACTGGCACTCCCCGCACGCGACGTGCATCCCCAGGGGTGCCAAGTGCATCTTCTATTCGCCACGCCACCGGACCGGCGGGACGCCTTGTCGGCTCAGCGCCGGTTTTGCACGCAATCTTCGGAGATCACGCCATGCTCGACGGCGAAGCGGAACAGTTCCGCGTCGCTGTGCAAAGCGAGCTTGCGCATCGCGGTACATTTCTGCGCACTGATTGTCTTGACACTGCGCCCAAGGCGCGCGGCGATTTCAGTTACGCCCAGTCCGGAAGCGTATTGCGTGAACACTTCCAATTCGCGGCGTGACAACATGTTCCGGACAAAGTCGAGGCGCTGTGCGACCGTTGCTTCGGTAATCAGCGATCGCACCGCCGGCCCGAGATAGCACTCGCGTGCGAGCGCCGTGACGACCGCCACGTGAATCAGATCGATCCGGTCGCGCTTGCTGATCAGTCCATCGACACCGAGCGCGATGACCTTTTTCAGCGCGGCAGCTTCGGTTTCCATGGTGAGCACGACAAGTGCGATGTTGGGATAGCGTGCCTTGAATCGCCTGATGGCTTCCAGTCCGTCGCCGTAGAAGCCTCCCGGCATGTACAGGTCCATGAGAACGAGGTCGCATGGAATACGATCGATTTCCTTGAAAAGCTCGGTGGCGTCCGCAGCACGACCGACGATTTCTATATTCGGATAGCCGGCCATCAGATTCTCGATCGCCAACAGAACCAATGGATGATCGTCCGCAATAATGGTTCGAACTGGCGTGCTTAAGTCGGCGTTGTCGTTCATCGTTTTTTCTCCCCCGTCCCTGAATTACCCGTCGCTCTCTCCGGAGCAACTGGCCCTGTCGCGATCATTAAACATATTTCGGAAAATAGACATAAGATCGCTCTGAAATACCTCAATGATCTCAAGAAAATATTGATTAGCTATGCGATTTATCCTTCACAAACTCCATATGCACGGACATAAGCAAAGAGACCGGGATCGTTGGTCACGCCGAGTTTCGCCATGGCTTCGCGCTTTTGGCGGCTGACGGTTCGGCGATGACATCCGAGCGCCACCGCAATCTCCGAGATCGATTGACCACCTACGGACATTCGGACGACTTCCACCTGCCTGCGGGACAAACATGAAACCAGCGGCGAGCCGCACGCCTCGTCCTGAGGCTGGGCGAGCGCTCCGATGATGGAACGGCCAACGTATACGTCGCCCGTTCGACTCGCCTCGATCGCTTTCCACAACTCTTCCATGGTTTCCATTTTGCTGAGCGTACTGACCGCACCATCCGACACGATGGCGCGGAGAATCGCCGTGTTCGTCACAGCTGTCATCACGACGATGCGCAACAATGGCCAGGCACACCGGATCCGTCTGACAAGGTCCAGGCCATCTTCAACCGCACCCGATGCCTCCGGCATCGTCAGGTCGGTGACGAGCACGTCGCATGGCGTGTCCTGCAACAATTGGATCAATGAAGTAGGCGTCGCCGCTTCGCCGACAATGGTGACACCGGCATGCATTTCCAGTGCGGCGCGAACGCCAAGCAGAACGAAGGGATGATCGTCCGCCAGAATGACTCGAAGGTTCACGATGATTTCTCTCGGTGGTTGTAGGTGTTTTCGGCGAACGTGCAGGAGGAATGCCACTTGCACGACGCCTGCTTTTGACGGCCTCCCTAGCCAGGAATGACGTGCCAGGGGCGGCCATAAAACCACTGCTACAACCATGGGGAAATCGGAGGGTTCCTAAACCGGCAGAGAATTTGATAGGCCACTGCGGGACTATCAAAATGGGAATGCATAATTATGCGAATCGAATGCGCAAGGGTATTTATTTCGCGGTTAATTCCCGCCTGAATGCAAGGCCGCGACGGGAGCGCGTACCGCCGCTCCTGTCGCATGGAAAACAACGAATCAGACCGGTTGCGTCAGACCACCGGTTACGGTTGCTCGTCATGTGGCATCGTACGCGCGTGCCGCTGTCAGCTTTCCAGCGCGAGCTGCACGCGGCAATACCGGTAGTGCGATCAATGCGCACACACTGGCTACCGCCCACACCATCGGCCACGAACCTACCGACAACAACGCCGGAATCGCGAGCGGCGTCAGGAACAGCGTGAGAAAGACGCAGGTGTTGCCCATTGCGAGTGCGGTGCCCGCGCGACTCGTTCCTGCAAGCGTCGCGAGTTCCGTGAAAGCGACGCCGTGCCACGCGGACCCGCTGATACCGCCGAGCACGATCATCAGCGCGAACACCGCCGTCAGCGCCGCGTGGTGCATCCCGGCGAGACCCGTCACCACGGCGAGTAATGCGAACAGCACCGCCGTCAGCACGCTGCAGGCACGCATGTACGCACGTCGATTGCCGCGCCGGTCGGTCCACGCCCCGCTCCAGACCCGCGCAATCGCAGCACCCGTTTGCACTGCCGCCATCGTCACACTGATCGCGAGCACGCCGGCAGCGCCGAAGTCGTGAAGAAAAACCGTTCCGAACGTCACGACCGCAATCTGCGGCACGCACAATGCGCCGGCGCCGAGCGCCACTCGCCAGATGCCAATATCGCGTAACGGCGAAACCCTCGCCGACACGGCAGCCGCAGCCGCCGCGTGGCGAGCCGTACCCGCGCCACTCCCTTCGGCATGCGAAGGTTCGTGCAGCCAGCACCAGGCGAACCCCGCGGTAATCGCGCACGCAACGGCCAGCACGGTGTACGCACTGGCAAACCCGAACCTCGAGGCGAGCATCGGCAAGATCAGCGCCCCCACCCCCCCGCCGGCCGGCACCGCGGTCTGCCGGATACTCATCGCGAGGCCGCGCTCACCTTCGCGAAACCAGGCCATCACCGCGCGGCCACTCGAACCATTGACGCTGCCGCCGAGCAGACCAACCAGCAACAGGCCGAGCGCGAGCGTGGCCACGTGCGGCACATGCGCGCCGGACGGCACCACGAACAATGCCAGCCCGGCTAGCGCGGCGGCAGTCGAAAGAAGTCCGAGCAGGAGCACGCGGCGGTCGCCCCACCGGTCGGTCAGGAGTCCCCATGGCAACTCGCTGACCGCAATGCCCAAACCGAGCATGCCGAGCACCAACCCCAGTCCATCGTTGCCAAGGTGATAGCCCGAACGCAAAAATACGGCCGTCGTCGGAATCCCCGAGAAAGCAGCCGAAAAGCTCGCGTTCGCCGCGAAGCCGACGCCCAGCACCTTCCACCGATGATTGGCCGCGCGCCCGCCCGGCACCCGTCCGGCGGCAATCGATTCGCTTTCCATGGCAGTCCCCGCAATGAATGAATTGGCGGTATCCTACGGCTGGACCAACCATCGGAAAAGCCGGAAATTCAGATGACTTCCATCGGATATGCCGAATCATGAGTCAACGTGGATTTGACCTGACGCAATTGCGCACCTTCGTCGCCGTCGCCGAGTCGGGCAGCGTCTCGGCGGGCGCGGAGCGGGTGTTCCTATCGCAGTCGTCGGTGAGCGAGCAATTGAAGAAACTCGAGGAACGCGCCGGCCAGCCGCTCTTCGTCCGCAGCAAGCAAGGCGTGTCGGCCACGCCGGCCGGCAGCCGCCTGCTCGATCACGCGCGGCGCATCATCGCCATGAGCGAAGCGGCATTCGAAGACCTGCAAGGCCGTTCACTCGACGGCGAACTCCGCATCGCCATCACGGATTACTATCGGCCGCACGACATCGCGCGCATTCTTAAGACGTTTGCGGAACAGCACCCGCGCCTGAAGCTGCACGTCACCGTGCTGCCAAGCGCCGTGATCGACAGCAGCGCCGGCGACGATGCGTCGTACGACATCGGCCTCTCGTTGCGGCTCGTTACCGGGAACGCGCGCGCCTCGGGCCGCCGCGCCGTTGCACAGAGCACGGTGGTGCGGAGCGAGAGACTGCTGTGGGTCTGCGCAGCCGATGCCAGTCCGCGGCCGGCCACGCCCTATTCGCTGGTTTTGCTGCCTTCGAGTTGCCAGTTGCAGCGCTTCGTCGTGAAGCTTCTCGACGAGCACAAGGTGCCGTATCTAGTGTCGCATTCGGCCTCCGGGGTAGCCGGGCTGCAACTCGCATTGAAGGCCGGGCTGGGGATTTCCTGTCTGAACGAATCGTCGCTCGGCGGGGGCGTGGTGGCCTGTGGGCCGAGCGTCGGCCTGCCCGCCCTGCCTGCCGTCGAGTTTCATTTATTGCCGGGACGCGTCGGCGAAAGCGAACGCGTCAGTAACGCACGCACCGCATTGATGCGTCTTTTCAGTTAGCGTGCGGCGCGGCGCTGTACACACAGCGAGCCGCGAATCGCGAGAGAAACGGAGAGCGGCGCGTCGATCGCATTCGACGTTGCTCAGCGCACTTAAACCACCTTCAGAATAAATATTGAAAGCGCTCTAATCGACGCCTATGCTGATCGAGTAAGGCGCCGCGTGGCTACCAAATTTGATTGACGCATGGGATAAATTCCTGCAACCTGATACTCATTAGGCAGACGTATCAACGAGCATTAAATGCAGCCCGAAACGCGCCGCCCACGGCGCATTCAGGCAGGTCATTGTTTTATATAGCAATCGCGTCGCCGTATCGATTCAACACTGCGCCTCCTTAATAAGTCCGTTTCGATTTGCTGTTCATGCAGTCGTTATAAGAGAAAAAGTAACCGGCGTGTCGTGCCTCGCTCATCGAATTCATAAGCGAATTCATGCGCGCATGCGTGATAAATAAATAGCGAAAATAACCGTTCCCCCGACGAGGCTTGGCGTGCATCGTAGAACTATCGGATTTTCGATCCTGCTGGTGTTTTACGTCGCATGGCGTGGCGCGGCGTTCGCCGCCACTGACGCCTCAGGCGCGATGCCCTCGGCCATGGACGAACGCGTGCGCGCTTGCACCTCGTGTCATGGCGTGCAAGGCCAGGGTCTGAATAACGATTACTTTCCTCGTATCGCCGGCAAACCCGCCGACTATCTGTTCAATCAGTTGACCGCGTTCCGTGACGGCGGCCGCACCTATCCGCCAATGGGTTATCTGCTCGCGTTTTTGCCCGACGATTATCTGCGCAAGATCAGCCAGTATTTCGCCGACCTGCAGCCGCCCTACCCCAATGCCGATCACAGCGACGTCGCGCCGGCGGTGCTTGCAGCCGGACAACGGCTCGTCACCCAAGGCGACCCGGCACGCAAGATTCCCGCGTGTATCGCCTGTCACGGAGCGCGCATGACGGGTACGCAACCTGGCATTCCCGGCCTGCTCGGTCTGCATGCGAGCTACATCGCCGGGCAGATGGGCACATGGCGCTCGGGCACACGTCACGCGCTTGCGCCGGACTGCATGCATTCGATCGCCGTCAAGCTGACCGATAAGGACATCACTGCGGTATCGAGCTGGCTCGCGCGTCAGCCGCGCCCTGCCGATCCGCGGCCCGCGCCGGCATCCGCTGAACGGCTGCCTCTCGCATGCGGGAGCCAACCGCAATGAAGCCGACCCTTCGCTCGATCCGTTCAGTTTCTTCTGCGATGACAAAGCGCCATCGCACCGCTACCTCTCTCGTATGCGGCTTGCTGGTTGCCGGCTTGATCGTCGCCGGCAGCGCCACGCCTGGTGGCGCACCGCGCGCGTTCTCGAGCGCGTTGCTGATCACGGAGGCACGCGCCGCTGAAGCCGTGCCTGCCGCCACGACAATGGCGCCAACAACGACCGCGGCCGCTACGGGCGACAAAGCCGACACCCGCCCCGACATCGTCAAGCGCGGCGAGTATCTGGCGCGCGCCGGCGACTGCGTCGCCTGCCATACCGCGCCGCGCGGCAAGCTGTTCGCCGGCGGGCTCGCGATGGATACGCCGTTCGGCACGCTGTATTCGCCGAACATCACGCCGGATGCGCAATACGGCATCGGCACCTGGAGTCAGGACGCATTCTTCAAGATGATGCGCACCGGCCGCACGCCGGACGGCACGCTGATCTATCCGGCCATGCCGATCGCCCAGTACACCAAGGTCACGCGCGAAGACTCGGACGCGATCTTCGCGTATCTGAAGTCGGTGACACCGGTACGCGAGCCGAACCACAAACACACGCTGCGCTTCCCGTTCAACCAGCGCAAGCTGCTGTACGGTTGGCGCACCCTGTATTTCCGCGAAGGCGAGTTCCAGCCCGATCCGACCAAATCCGTCGAATGGAATCGCGGTGCGTATCTCGTCGATGGACTCGGGCACTGCACGATGTGCCACACCAAGATCAACATGCTCGGCGGCTCGTCGCAAAGCGAGCAGTTCGCCGGCGGTCTGATTCCGGTGCAAAACTGGTACGCGCCGTCGCTGACGTCCGACAAGGACGGCGGTCTCGGCGACTGGAGCATCAAGGACATCGTCGACCTGTTGCAGGCGGGCATTTCCGATCGCGGCGCCGTGTACGGGCCCATGGCCGAAGTCACCTATCACAGCCTTCAATACATGACGGAAGCCGACGTCAAGGCGATGGCCGTCTATCTGAAGACACTGCCGGACAATCGCGGCCGCAAGTCGGGCCCATCCGCGCCGACCAACACCACCGTGTTCGCGCTCGGCGAGAAGATCTACGCCGACAAGTGCGCGCTGTGTCACGGCGCCAAGGGCGAAGGCCAGTTGCAGCACTACCCTCCACTCGCCGGCAATCAGTCGATCGAAATGGATTCCGCGGTGAACCCGATTCGTATCGTGCTCAATGGCGGCTTCCCGCCCGGCACCATGCGCAATCCCGAGCCGTATGGCATGCCGCCCTTCGGTCAGGAACTGAACGATACCGATGCCGCCGCAGTCGTCACGTATATCCGCACGGCGTGGGGCAACCACGGCAAACCGGTGACGTCCCGTGAGGTCAACGAGTTGCGCAAGGCACCGCTGCATTGAACCTGAAACGCTGCACTGGAGAATCTCTAGATGGAAGCGAACGATACCCGCAGCGCGGCCCCACCCACGGATGAAGAAGTGGAACGCGTCGTCGCGGCCGGCCCGCATGGCGCGATCGCCGTGGCCGGCATCGCCACGCTGATCGTCATGGCGATCTGGTTCGGCTTTTACTTTCTTTTCTTCCTGCCGCGCGGCGTCATCCACTGACTATGTCGACTGATTCCAATCACCAACCGGGCAGCGGTCACGAAGTCGCGTTACGCGCCGAGCGCCGCTGGGCGATTTTCGCTGTGGCGCTGATCGTGCTGATGCTCGCCGTCATCGTGTTCTCGGGACTGCATTGGGCGATGATGCCGCCGTCGCGGGTCGAGACGATCGATCCTTCTCGCCTGCAACTGTCCGGTGAATTCGTCGAAGACAATCTCGGCAGCGCCGTCGAGCCGGATGGCTCGGTGGTCGTGCGCTTCATTGCGCAGCAGTATTCGTTCACGCCGCAGTGTCTGCTGGTGCCGGCCGACACGCCGATCACGATTCGCACCACCAGCGCCGATGTCGTACACGGCCTGCTCGTGACCGACACCAACATCAACACGATGGTCGTACCCGGCTACGTCGCGACGTTGAACACGCGCTTCGACAAACCCGCCGATCACACGATGCCGTGTCACGAGTTCTGCGGCTTCGGTCACCAGACCATGTGGGCCCACGTCAAGGTCATCGACAAAGCCACGTTCTTCGAGCAAGCCCGACAATCACGGAGACTCAGCTGTGTTGCACGCTAAGCGACTCGTTCTTGCGCATTTCTGGCTCGCCTTCATCGCGTTTCTGATCGCACTGCTGCTCGGCGCCTGGCAGATGTTGGTACGTAGCCCATTGGTGCCGTGGGTCGGCGACCCCGAGCTCTACTATCGGTCCGTGACCGCGCATGGCTCGGTGATGGCTTATGTGATGCCCACGCTGGTTTCGATGGGCTTCGGCTACGCGATCGTCGAACTTGCGCTCGCGCAGCGGCTTGTCGGTCTGAAATGGGCGTGGGCGGCGTTCATCATGCTGGCGGTGGGCGCGGTGATGGCGATGATCCCGGTTGCGCTCGGCCGGGCCTCGGTGCTCTACACGTTCTATCCACCGATGATCGGCAGCCCGTTCTATTACCTCGGTGTGGTGCTGGTGGTGGTTGGCTCGTGGATCTGGGTCGCGCTGATGCATGTGAATCTGCGTGTGTGGAAACGCGCCAATCCCGGCAAGCCCGTCCCGCTCGCGATGTTCGCCAACGTGGCGGGCGCCTATCTGTGGGCCTGGACCGCGGTCGGCGCGGCGCTCGAAATCCTGTTCCAGATCTTGCCGGTCGCCTTCGGCCTGACCAATACGATCGATGCAGGTCTCTCGCGCATTCTGTTCTCGTGGACGCTGCATGCGATCGTCTATTTCTGGCTGATTCCGGCTTATATCGCGTACTACACGTTGGTGCCGCGTGCGATCGGCGGACGGCTCTACAGCGATTCGATGGCGCGCGTGTCGTTCATTCTGTTCCTCGTGTTCGCGATGCCGATCGGCATTCACCATCTGTTCGCGGATCCGCAGGTCGGCTCGGGCTTCAAGTTCCTGCATGCGGTGTTTACCGGCATGGTGTCGGTACCGACGCTGCTGACGGTGTTCACGATCTGCGCGTCGGTGGAAATCGCCGGCAGGCTACGCGGCGGCAAAGGCGCGTTCGGCTGGTTGACCGCATTGCCGTGGCAAAACCCGATGATGCTGGTGATCGCGTTTTCGTTCGTGATGCTCGGTCTTGGCGGTGCGGGCGGGCTGATCAACATGAGCTACCAGTTGAACTCGACGATTCACAATACGCAGTGGGTGACGGGGCACTTCCATCTGATTTTCGGCGGGGCGATCGTCATCATGTACTTCGCGATCGCGTATGAACTGTGGCCGCAACTGACCGGCCGCGCGATTGTGTCGGTGAAGCTGGTGCGCACGCAACTGTGGCTGTGGTTCATCGGCATGATGGTGGTGACGCTGCCGTGGCACTACGTCGGCTTGCTCGGTGCGCCGCGCCGTATGGCGTACTACGACTACAACACGCCGGGGATGGAAGCGCAGGCGTTCTGGGTGGGGATGTCGGCGGTGGGCGGACTGATTCTGGTGGTGTCGGGCGTGCTGTTCATTTACATCCTCGCGAAGTCGCAATTTGGGCCTGAGGTCCAGCAGCAGACTTTCCGCTTTGCGAGCGCGGTGCAGCCGGTGGAGCACGTGCCTGCCGCGCTCAATAGTTTCGGCTTGTGGGTGGCGTTGATGATCGGGCTGACGGTCGTCAACTACAGTGTGCCGATCGTTCAGCTGCTCAGATTGCCGCAGACGTCGGTGCCGGCAGTTGTCGTCGGAGCGCAGCGATGAATCAGGAACGCGTCTTCAGCTTGCGCAACCCGTGGTTTACGGTGAGCATCGGCGGCACGATTGCGATTGCCGTCGTGGGGATATTGATTGGGTTCATCTGGTTGCCATCGGCGAATAGTGGATTCAGCGAGCGTGGTTTATGGGCGACGATTTGCAGCGCTGCGGGCGTGCCGTCGAGTTGGTATGGAGGCGGTTCCAATATCGCTGGCCCGGCACCGAGCGAGGTTGTGGTGTTACCGCCTTTGCGGCGAGCACGAGCCGACGCGAATTCGATCGGCCGCGGCGCGACGATCGCGACGCAGAATTGTTCGATGTGTCATGGGGTGCTGGGCACGGTACAGGTGACAGCGCCTGCGTTGGCCGGGCAATATGCCGACGTGGTCTATAAGGAATTGCGCGATTATCAGAACGGCGTGCGGCAGAACGCGATCATGCAGCCGATCATTGCGGCTCGCACCGATCAGGATTTGCATGATCTGGCGGCTTATTATGCTTCGCTGCCGAGGGCGCCGGCGGCTGAGGTTTTGCCCACCCGCGTGGGTCCGGATGCGAACGCGGTGAAGCTGGCGATGCAGGGCGATCCGCAGCGAAATATTGCGCCTTGTGCTGCTTGTCATGGACAGTTGGATCGCAAGGGCGCCGCGCCTTGGCTTGGTGGACAGTCTTCTATTTATCTCGCTGCGCAGATGCGGGCGTTTGCTTCCGGTGCCCGGCATAACGATATCAATGAGCAGATGCGGAATGTGGCGAGGCAGATGACTCCAGCGGAGATTGATAGTGTGGCTAAGTATTATGCGGCTATGCAGTGAGGTTTGAGGTCGGTTTCGCCTTCGTGGCGCCGAACCGCGCATGACGTATTACATGGCCCGCACTCAGCGGGCCATTTTCTTGCCGATGGTCCTACGCACATTCAGATATCCCTGACGCATTCTCAGCGGCGTCCAATACCGCTGCCCAGCAAAAAAAAACCAGGCTCTACAGATAAGTTTTTCAACTCTGTAGGAGACTGATTCATGGAAGGATCAGCGCGCGATTCGCATGAGCGTCACGTTTCACCGCGTGGGAATCGAAATGAAGTCGTTCTCTGAAAAGCTGATCAAACCCCTCTCGGGCCAAAAGAGCATTGGGCGAATTATCCTCGATGGGAAAGCCACCGCGACGCGAGCGGACGAACTGGGCGAATGGTTGAGACTGCGACCATTCGCCGGACTGCCGAAGGCGGAGGATATTACTGGCGCAGACTGGGAATCCAAGGTTAAGGTCCGAACGGGGATCATTCAGTTTTCGCGTTACTGGGCGCGGGACGGGGAAGGCACCGCAAACGCAAGCGGCGGACATATTGACTTATGGAACCGCTCGCGGTTGACGATTAGCAGCGCGCCGGACGCCCTTGCAACGATTGGCCGACACCTTGGCTATTCATCGTTCCGACAAGGTGCGACGATGTTGCCAGACATTAGTTGGTCAGACCTTGGCAAGTCGAAGTCGATTTTGTTTTGGGAGATCAAGTGAAACGATGCGCAGTGAGCTTAGGCGGCTTTGCCTACGGCCTCGGCCTTACATGGGTCTGCCTATCCGCGCTAAGTCATTTTCACTGGACGCGCCACCACGATCGGATAGCAACCGGATGCCATGAAATTGGAAAATGTCCGTTCCCGTGGTGGGGTTGGTTGTTTCTGATTTCGTACTTGTTTGGCCCCGCAATCATTCTAGCGATGATCAACACCGTCGCATGGCGCAGATGGTCTGTGCGGAAATGGGCTTGCGGTTGCTTCAGTGCAACGGTATTGGTTCTCGCGCTATACGCAGTGGATTACTTTGTGTGAAGCCCGCTTTGAGGAAATTAGGCTACCAAAATTCGACCGCTGGTTCTATCCACTTGTGGAACAAAGACATGCTCACCTCATCAGGTCTCGGAGGAAGAGCAACCTCTTTTTTCGGTTCCGCGTCGGTGTGTTGCGAGCATGGTATTCCGAACTCACCAAATCAAAACAGGCTCTCCTCTGGCAAATCAAGTGAAGCAAGCAGCGTGGTCTGTGGCCTATCTGGCTGTTGGCCTCTTAATATCCTGGCAATCAGCTCTGTTGGCTAGTCGATTGGCGGGCCGGTACTCGTGGCCGTTAATCCATAGTCGCTGGCATGGGTGTTGGGACTTTGAACAGTGCAGCGTTTCATGGCTCGGCTATGCAGCGGCTTTCCTCTTTTTTTAGGACCGGTTGCCGCCTGGGGTATCGTGGGATTTGCGCAAGCAAAAAAACTCAGTTTGTCTCGCATTGCCATTACCACGTCGATATTACTTTCAGGGACTGCCATGTTTTACGTGGTCTTTTATGCCGTCGTATGGCAATGACTACCGGCTAAGGTCGGACCAAAAGAGCGTATCGCGATGAAGTCTTATCATCGGTCAGATCGAATTCTGATCGGTGGGAAGATAACCGCATTGCGTCCTAATGAATTAGCAAAGTGGCTCAAGTTGCATCCGTTCGCGTGCCTGCTGGCGCCGAGTGACGTTACGGGTAACGATCGGGAAAGCAAGATCACGGGCGCAAGAGCATCATCGGGTTCTCGCGCTGTTGGACGCGACACGACGAAGAATAGATGAGCGCGAGCACTGCGGGGCGACGGCAGAACTTTGAGAACAGGAAAGGCGCGAATTGCTCGCGCCTTTTTTATCTTCCCTGTGATGTGGTGACCGCTAGTGCCCCTTAGTGTGCAACGGTGCCAGTCCACGCGCCCGCTTTTTTTCGCGACACAACGTTTGTGCTTACCAACTTCCGCCGCGTGTTATCCGCTGGTTCCCCGTTGGCCTCCTCGCTTGGCTCCGCCCGCACCGCCTCCGATAAAAGACTCGCGGCACGCTTTGCGGTGATGCGGCTATGAGGCACGTCCTTCGCATCGAGCGCGATGACTCGATACAGCTCGCGGTCGCATTCAATTTCGCGCTCGTACGCCTCGCCGGTTTCGACAAGCAGTTCCAGCAGCGCCTGTTGGCTTTGCCGTTCGTCCCTTGTCATGGAAGGCATCCGGCGTATTGACGTCGCGAGCGTCACTAGTCTTTTGAGTTGATCCAACTGCCGGTTGCATAAACCGAAAGCTGAAAGCGCGAGTTTCTCGTACTGCAGTGCATCGACGGGTGTGCGTGAGGATACCTGAGGTTTTTTGGTGGATTGGCTCATGGTGCGATTTCCGGTTCGTTCCTGAATCGCCCGACACTCGCTAAGTGGGGTGAGCGGGCGCGTAGTGAGGTTTGCAGACCGGGAGCTAAACCAATACCGGCGAGCCTTGCGGCTCCCTCACCACGGCCCGCCCATAGAAGAGGCGTGCATAGATGAGCACCACCCACTTTCGCGGGCAGTGCGGTTTAACTCAACGGGCTGCAAAACCCGCGCCGTTTTGTCTAACGGCAGGAACAATTTAAACCACCTATTTTTTGGGACGATCAACCAATCAGGCTAAACGCGCGAATTATAACTAATCTTTACATTTGGCCCGCCGCGCACACTCTCTACCCCTCGCCATGTCGCGAGCAAAGACACGACAAACTTCAGCGCATCTCGCATCTCGCATCTCGCATCTCGCATCTCGCATCTCGCATCTCGCATCTCGCATCTCGCATCTCGCAATGCGCACGTGTAGGTTCGGCGTTCGGCGTTCGGCGTTCGGCGTTCGGCGTTCGGCGTTCGGCGT
>NZ_JAQQEF010000045.1:0-34677 GCF_046027605.1 Paraburkholderia fungorum | reverse complement strand
CTTGGCCGCAGCGACATCGCGCCTGGCGGTGAGCCGGAAGTCGACCGTCTTTCCCGCGCGGTCAACTGCACGGTAAGGATAGACCCATTTGCCACGGACTTTCACATCCGTCTCATCGACTCTCCATGAACGACCAGCGGATTTTGCACACCGGTCCCAGCGCTTGAGGAACTCCGGCGTGAAGCGTTTGACCCAGCGCATGATCGTAGTGTGCGCGAGCGACAGCCCGCGCTCGGCCATTATTTCCACGAGGTCTCGAAAGCTGAGCTTGTAACGCAGGTACCAACGCACACACAGGACGATGACTTCACGGTCAAAGTGACGGCCGTTGAACAGCCTGTCGATGTCTGTCAGCTTACTCATAGCCTGCTCGCGCTCGTCAAATCCCCAGCTTAACTTATCCGCTCCTCCGATTTGCACCGGAGCCAAATCGTTGACCATGAACAGCTTTTACGATCAAGGCGCCAGATTTGACACGGAAAGGACGACTACCCCCACTTGGCATACGTCGAAACCCGAAGGGCGGGAGCCGTCCATCACATCACTGCCGTTGAAGCATTCTTTAGTCGAGTTCATGCTTAAAGGGGAGCGACGCCATCGCGCCGTGTCGCGTCACACTGATCGAGGCCGCGCGCTGCGCAAAATCAATCGCACGCTCGACCGGGCTGCCTGAAACAAGCGCCGCCACAAATGCCCCTATGAACGCGTCGCCCGCCCCCGAAGTGTCGACCGCGTGTGCCGCATAGGCCTGATATCGACGCTGTGTCGCGCCATCGCTGTACATCACGCCCTGTGCGCCCAGCGTAACCAGCACGGCGCGCACGCCTGTCATATGCAGCGCATCGAGCACCCGATCGTGATCGAAACGATCGGACGCCGCCTGCCCTGCCAGCACCATTGCCTCACTTTCGTTTGGAACCAGAATGTCGACGAGTTCGAGCAACTCCGCATCGAGCGGCACGGCAGGCGCGGGATTCAGCAGAACCGTCACGCCTGCGTCGCGCGCGATTCGTGCAGCGTGAAGCGTCGCCGCCTGAGGCGTCTCCAGCTGACATACGAGCAGCGCTGCCGACGCGATGTCAGCAGCGGCGGAGTCAACGAGTTCGATATCGACATGCGCATTGGCGCCTTCATACAGCGCAATGCAATTCTGCCCGCTTGATTCGTCGACGAGAATCATGGCTGTCCCCGTCGCTACGTCGGTGACCGCCTTCAAATGCCGGACGTCGATTCCTTCGGCGCTGAGGTTGGCGCGCGCATCGCGGCCAGCCTCGTCCGAACCCACCGCGCCAATGAAGCGCACGGCCGCGCCCATACGCGCGGCAGCCACAGCCTGATTGGCGCCCTTTCCTCCTGGTAAGCGACGAAAATCAGACCCCTGCACGGTCTGTCCGCCAACGGGCAACGTGGCACAGCGCAGGACGAGATCGGTATTGACGCTACCGAGCACGAGGACGTGACCTTGCTTCATGCTTTCTCTCCGGTTCAACCATGCAGACTTTTTTCGAGAGCATTGAGCTTGTCCACGCGTCGGCGAAAATCTTCGTCCGTCGAAAATTCAGCGGCGAGAAACGCATCGATCAGGTCGGTTGCGAGCCAGGCGCCGACGATCTGCGCACCGAGACACATGACATTGACGTCATCATGCTCGACCGATTGATGTGCGGAGTGCACGTCATGGCAAACGGCCGCACGAATGCCCCGGATCTTGTTCGCGGCAATCGATGCGCCGACACCGGTGCCACAGACCATGATTCCACGATCAGCGCGCCCCGCCAGAATTTCACTGGTCAATAGCTGTGCGATATCCGGAAAATCGACCGGTGTGTCGCTAAATCCTCCGACATCGCTCACTTCATGCCCAAGCGATTTGATATGCCCAATCACCGCGGATTTCAACGGCCATCCCGCGTGATCCGAACCGATTACGATGCGCATCCCATTCTCCTTGTTGTGATATTGACCCTCAGGGCGTGCTACGCGCGCGCCGTCGCTGTCCGCGCCTGCTCAACGCATTTGAGGAGGAAGATCGTTACCGTGATACTTCTTGTAAATTGAATTGAGCTTGCCGTTCTTCAAATTGACGGCAATCCACTCGTTGAGCTTTGCAAGCAACTGCGGCTCCCCTTTCTTCACGCCTATCGCGAGATCGAACACGTGCAGCACGACTTTTTTCTCGAATGGCCGCTCGGGGGTCTTCTTCGTAATCTGGTTGACGATGGTCAGCGACGTGGCAACGAGATCGCACTGACCGCTCACCGCCGCGGTCACGTCCGTCGCATCGTCGTCGTACCGGGCCACCTGGAAGCCCTTGTCTCTTGAGAGCTGCGTCAGTTCGACGTCCTGGGTCGTACCCCGCGTGACACACACGGTTCTTCCCTTCAGATCGTCGATGCTATGAACGGGCACGTCTGTGCGCCCACCGATAACGGACTCCAGCACGGCATACGGTCTGGAAAAGTCGATGACCTTGGCCCGTTCAGGCGTCACCGACAGGGTCGAGATGGCGATGTCCGCCTTGCCGGTCTGCAGGTTCGGGATGCGAGTCGCGCCGGTCGTCTGCACGAAATCGAGCCTCAATCCCCAGTCGTTCGCGAGCAATTGCGCGGTTTCGACGTCTGAGCCAATCGGCTTCATGCTTGCATCCATCATGCCCGACGGTGGAATGGCGAGATCGGTTGCGACGCGGATTGTCTTTGCCTTCGAGATATCATTGAGCACATCTGCGCGCGCGGCGCTCACGCCCGTTCCGAAAAGGCAAACCGCCGCCGCGGCAACGGCAATCAAACTTTCTTTTCTCATGGTACTGCGGTCTCCTTAATAATATTGAATAAAAATTTCGCTCTGCCCTTCCGAAGCGGATCCGCGCAGAAACGGACCTCGCGCCGATGGACTATAAGTCGCTGCCGAGGAATTGCTGGAGTTCCGCCGACCCCGGCGTCCGCATGATTTCTGGGCCGCCGCGCTCCCAGACACGTCCCTGATGCATAAACAGGATTTGATCGGCCACGCTGCGCGCGAAGCCCATTTCGTGCGTCACCATGATCATGGTCATACCGCCGGCCGCGAGGTCTTCGATAACCCGCAAGACTTCGCCTGTCAATTGCGGATCGAGTGCCGAGGTGACCTCGTCGAACAACATCACCTTCGGTTCCATGGCCAACGATCGAGCGATCGCAGCGCGCTGCTGCTGACCACCCGACAATTGCTCCGGATAGTGATTGGCCTTGTCCGCGAGTCCCACGCGTTTGACGGCTTCCCGCGCCAGTTCGCGGGCCTGCGCCTTCGGCACCGACTTGGCGAGGCGCGGCGCGAGCATGATGTTCTCCTCGACCGTTAGATGCGGAAACAGGTTGTATTGCTGAAATACGATTCCGACATCCAACCGTAGCGCCTTGAGCGACACGCCGGGATCGTCAACGCGATGGCCGCACACCGTGATCTCACCGCGATCGATTGCTTCGAGACCGTTGATGCATCGCAAGGCCGTGCTCTTTCCTGACCCGCTGCGACCGATGATGACAGTCACCGTGCCGCGGCCTACTTCGAAGTTGACGCCGTTTAAAACCGTGGTCGGCCCGAAGCTCTTATGCACGTTCTTGACTACGACAACCGGATGTGCTGCATGAGACACAACTGCAGAAGAACCGATAACTGGACGCTGTTGTCCTTCGACCGGCTGAGGAAATTCAGTCATGCGCGATTGCCTCCAATTTCAAAGCCCGCGCAAATCCGGTGCGACGTTCGAGCGAGCGGCTAAGACGCGAGATCGGGTAACACAAAGAGAAATAGACAGCGGCGACGATCAGATAGACGATAAACGGCTGGAATAGCGAGTTATTGATGATTTGCCCCGAACGCGCCAGTTCGACGAAACCCACCACTGACGCCAGCGAAGTATTTTTGATGATCTGAACCGTGAAGCCGACTGTAGGCGGCGTGGCGATCTTGATCGCCTGGGGAAGAATCACTCTGAACATGCGTTGTGTGCGGCTCAGTGCGAGACATTCTGCGGCTTCCCACTGCGGCCTCGGTACGGATTCGATCGCGCCGCGCCAGATCTCGCCAAGATACGCACTGACATTGAGTGTGAGAGACGCGCCCGCCGCGACGAGCGGAGAAACGGTCACTCCAATGGTTGGCAGACCAAAATATGCAACGAACATGATGACCAGCAACGGCGTGCCCTGTATCAGGTGCACGTAGCCGGTGGCCAGAATCCGCACAGTCTCACGAGGCGATATGCGCGCGAGCGCTACGACGAAGCCGAGCAGTCCTCCACCAATCAACGCCACGAGCGAAAGCACAACCGTCCAAAGCGCGCCGTCGATCAGAAATTCCAGATGATTGACGTTCAAGTGTCCAGGCATTTTCTATCCCTGTATGGAATGCGCTTAGAGCGGGGTACCGAGCTTTCGACGACGCGGAAACAACCATGTTCCCAGCGCCCAGAAGGCTATTCTCATTAGCAGCGACAGCAGCACATAAGCCACCGCGACGACGAGATAGGTCTCCAGTGGCCGATAGGTTTCGGACTGCACGTAGTTGGCGACCGCGGTCAACTCTTCCGCCGAGATCTGCGAGCACACCGACGAAGCGAGCATCATCAGCACGAACTGACTCGTCAGCGCCGGATAAACACGCTCCAGACCTGGAAGCAGAATGACATGGCTGTAGACCTGAAAGCGCGACAAGCCGAGGCATTCGGCCGCCTCGATCTGGCCACGCTGTATCGAGTCAAAGCCCGCGCGCATGATCTCGGCCGCGTATGCGCCTACGTTGATGACCAGTGCAAGGATTGCCACGGTGATCGCGGACAGCCGCAAGCCCATGCTCGACAGACCGAAATACACGAGAAAGATCTGAACGAGCAAAGGCGTGTTGCGTATTGCTTCGACATAGGCACCGCAAGCGGTAGAAATCGCACTGTGCGTGCTACGGCGGCCAATGGCACACAACGTACCGATGAGAAAGCCCAACATCGTCGCCGCGACCGCGAGGACCAGCGACAGGAGCGCTCCGTTGGTCAGTTCTGGCCAGTGCGTCAGTACGGTGGAAAAATCAAGGTTCGTCATTGCAGGTGAGAGCGATGTGCGAAGCGGCGGACTAGCAGGATGTTTGATCGGTCATCCGGTCATAGACGCGAAACAGAGCCTGATTGCCATTGCGTCCTTCGCCGTGTGCGACTGCATCGAGATACTGATTCGTCACCAGCGAGGACGCCGGGAGCGGCACGTTGAGCGCATGCGACTGCTCCTGGACCAGACGCAAGTCCTTGAGCATCAGATCGATTCGAAAGCCCGCCGAGTCATCGCCATCAATCATGGCGGGGGCGAGCTTGTCCATCATCCACGACGCAGCCGAGCCGCCCATCAACACCTCGCGCAATTGCTTGAGATCCACGCCAGAGGCGCGGCCAAGCGCGAGCGCTTCGCAGATCGCCTGGATATTGATGCCGCAGATCAGTTGATTGCACAGCTTGACTGTCTGTCCCGCGCCGCTCGCGCCGACATGAGTGACAGTGGTGCCCATTGCCTTGAAGAAAGGCAATGCCATCTCGAACGCCCGGGCAGTGCCGCCGGCCATGATCGTCAGCGTGGCGTTTTTCGCGCCGATGGGGCCACCCGACACTGGAGCGTCGACATACTCGATTCCTTGCGCAGCGCATTGCGCGTGCATCCGGCGCGCGGCGACCGGCGCGATGGTGCTCATATCGATCAGTAGACAACCCCTCGGCGGGTTGGCAAGGAGTCCTTGCTCACCGAGCACCACCGCTTCCACGTCGGGCGTATTGGGCAGCATGGTGATTGCCGCGTCCGCGCCCTGCGCAGCATCAGCCGCACTGTTGGCCGCGTATGCGCCCAGCCCCCCCAGCTCTTCGACTACTTCACGGCGGACATCGAACACGCGTACCGCCATGCCAGCCTTCATGAGATTCAGGGCCATTTCGCGCCCCATCGTACCCAAGCCAATAAAACCCACCGTGCTCAACGCTGTGCTTTGTGACATTGAATCCTCTTTTAAGCTCTTTTTTAGAATGGTGAAAACGCGGACGCGCCCGTCGTTTAGGAAGACTGCCATTCGGTCGCGGCTTTATGCCGGTACTCGTCGCCGATGCTGAAATGCTCGCGCAAAATCTGATCGGCCGCCTGTTCGTCGCGTTCGACCAATGCCTGAAAAATCCGCCGATGATCGGCGATGACACGCGCCTTGATATCCGGATGGAGTTGAACGGTCGCCCGGCGATTCCGATGCGAATGCATCAGTAACGCGGCGACCGTGCCGTGCAAGTTCATCAACGTTTTCGAGCCACCCGCCTGAACCAGAGCAGCGTGGAACTCGAAATCCGCCTGGCTACCTGATTCGAGCTGGTCGACCGTTGCCTCGATCCGATCGAGCGCGGCACGCAGCCGCTCAAGATCTGCGAGCGTCGCGCGTCGACATGCGAGTCGGATGGACTGGCACTCGATGGCAATACGCGCCTCCATGACATCCTCGACCACGTCCTTTTCCTGAGCGAGCGCAAACGCAAAAAACTCTCCGAGAGTCGAAATGTCCGGGCGCCGCACGATAGTGCCGACACGCTCACGGATTTCGACGGCGCCAATCATCGCGAGAGCCCTCAATGCTTCACGCACGACGGGCCGACTGACGCCCAGCTTCAGCGCGAGATCGCGCTCCGGAATGAGCTTGTCGCCGGGCTGGATCGCACCGTCCAGAAGAAGGTCGCGAAGGAAAGAGAAGACTTTTTCAAAGCCCTTACTGTCTTCTTCCTGCCGAATTATTTGCATGATGGATGCGGTCAAACCGTGGTAAGACCAGAAATTACGCGACTTGCAAACCGTCGCCCATACGGACTTACCCCGAGACATGGTGACGGCGCGTGTGTCGACTAGTGCTGAAGGAAGCCGTTAAAAAGACTGGGACGTTCGTTGCCAAGGCTACGTAACACGTCGCTGTCGAATCCACGGAAACTGTGGTTTTGTCGCGGTAAGGATCGAGGGACGAACGAGATCGATATGCGAAGTACTGCTTATATTGCGAGATCGTAAAATTGATCAGCGGCGGACGGACGGGTTCCGCGAGCGCACTTCATCTGTCCCTTCGCGATCATGTGCATAAGCTCAATGCCGGTCAGAAGGATCCGGGCACAGCGAAAATTCTTGAAGCCCAGCATGGGCCGGGTGCGCCGCTTGATCGCCCGATGGTCCTGCTCGACGAGGTTGTTGAGATATTTGGACTGACGGATCTTGATAGGTGTTTCACGAGGCTCTGTCGCGCTAAGGCGATCATGTAAATTCGGCACCCGAAATTGAGACGACTACGATGGCCATGATGGGCAAGACGCCGCGCAAAACATTACCCCAGGGATCGCGAAAGTGCTGAAGCGACTGCACTATCCGTTGGATGTGATCCTGTTGTGTGTGCGCTGGTGCGTGGCCTACTCGCTAAGCCTTCGCAATCTCGAAGAGATGATGGCTGAACGCGGCTTTGAGGTTGATCATTCGAGCGTGCATCGCTGGGTCATCAAGCTCGTACCGTTGTTCGAGAAGGCCTTTCGCAAGCACAAACGTCCGGTCGGTAAGAGCTGGGGGATGGATGAAACCTACGTCAAGGTGCGTGGCCAGTGGAAGTACCTGTATCGCGCAGTGGACAAGGCCGGCAATACGGTCGATTTCCTGTTGCGGGCGCATCGCGACAAGGCTGCCGCGCGCCGCTACTTCGAGAAGGCCATCCGTCGGAACGGCGCTCCTGAGACCGTGACCATGGATAAAAGCGGGGCCAATCTGGCGGCCTTGCAGGCCATCAACGCTGAACGGGAAACGCCCATCAGGGTCCGACAGGTCAAGTATCTGAACAATGTCGTCGAGCAGGATCATCGTGCCATCAAATGCATTGTGAAGCCGATGATGGGCTTCAAGGATTTTCGCTGCGCCCGTATTATCCTGGCAGGCACAGAAGTCATGCATATGATCCGGAAAGGCCAAATGCAAGACGATGGCATAGCCCGAAATCCTGCTGAGCAATTCTATTCTATTGTGATGTAAGCAGTCCTTTTCATATCCGAACTGGCTCGACGTGCCCTTCTTATCACGACACAACCGTCCCACACTCGTGAGCGAAACGGCCGTTCCGCGATACTGGGCGAACATCTGGTCGATTGTTTCGATGGGTCCTCTGGCCGCATCGACCCAGGCGGGCAAGCTTCGGTACATTGAATATCTGTAGCAGCATGCGGACCGGTTGCTGGGACCGAGCGGTCTCGATGACGCGCTGGCGGACATGAACGATGCCGCGCTGGCCGATGTGCTCGGCTCGATGCTGTAGTACGCGCCGCCGGCGATCACCCGGTCCACTGGCAGATCGGCGGGTAGCACGGTGCCCATTCCTTCGCGGTCCGATATTTCGGTAAGTGAAGGAGGTTCACAAGTTTCCCTTGCAGCGCAGTCTGCGACACCCAGCGCCATGCGTCGGTGCCAACGGCCGCCGCCGTGCCAGTAACCACCTCTCGAGTAATATCCGCCCCGCTAGTAACCGCGGCCCCACCATCCGTAGTAGGCCGGGTAGCCGTAATACACGGGCGCGGGATAGTACGCAGGCAGCGGCACCGCGACAAACGCGCAGCCGGGTGGAGCGGGTGGCGAAGTCGGCACACCCGGCGCGCCGGTCGCATCGCTCGCGGCCCTTGTGGCCGCAGGCGGCGTACCGTTCGTGCAGGCGTAATAGCCGCCCACCCCCGGATAGTATGTGTAGGGACCGGCATAGACGCAGGCGGACAGCACAAGGACGGCCGCAACGCTGCTCGTCGACGTCATGAATTGCGCACGGATCATAGGGCCTCCTCGCTTCTTCTTTGCGCCGCAGCACGGCTGGCCGCACCCTGTAGTAGCTACATACTAGGTGGCAGAGCCGTCGAATTCGACCTGGCTTGCACTACCGCCCGTAACAAGGGTTCCAGTCCCAGCCCTTTCAAGGACTTTGTTCGTCGAACCTGATAGCCTAGCGAGGCTCCGCCTCAGACCGTCGAGTGATGGGTGACTGCGTGACGCTGAGGGGGTAAGGTGGCTCCGGTCGAGCCGGCTGGGACAAACCCAGAGATGTACGAGTTCGAAGCTCAATGGGGTCCGAAGACCCCGTGGACGACCGGAGCCAGCTATGACATTAGCACAGAGTGTGAGCGAAGTTCTGCGCAATCACATCGTGCTAGAGAGCGAGTGTATTGACCGGATGTAGCTGAACGTTTACGTGCCACAGTTGCAGCGCGTGGGCGGCGTGGTGTGGTACCTGCGCGGCCATCTCGGTCAGCGTTTTGCCTCGCCGACACGGTGGCGCCCCGGACCGTCGCCTTCATGGCAAGCATCGAGAAGTTTGTCGCCGAGCAAGGTGTGGATCCGGTGAGCTTTGGCAAGCACCAGCGCAAGGACGACATCACCCAGCAGTATCTGCAGCGGTTCGACGCCGACGAAGGGATTCTGTACGTCAGCCGCGCCCAGGGGAAGGCGCGCGTGGTGCGTACCGAGCGGCGCTGTTGTGCACGCACCGGCATGAGCTCTCCGTGGGTGGTCGAGGGCCGCGCGATGGTGAACCACTACTCCTTCTACTGCGTCGACGACGACTTCGGCCCGTTCTTCGTGAAGTTCTGTTCCTACTTTCCGTACAACGCCAAGCTGTGCATCAACGGCAACGAGTACGCCAAGTGCCAGTTGCGCAAGCGCGGCATTGCCTTCGACGCGCTGGACAACGGCGTTCTTTCCTGCGAAGACCCCAAGGCCCTGCAGCGCATCTGCGACGGGCTGGACGACAGGAAGATCGACCGGCTGCTGCGCAAATGGCTGGCGTGCTTGCCTCATCCGTTCGACCGGCGCGATCGGGCCGCTGGTTATCGCTACGCGCTGTCGATCCTGCAGGCCGAGTTCGCGCTGACCCAGGTCCTCGATCGGCCCGTCACGGGCCGCATCTTCTTCGAGCAGGTCATCCGCGAGAACCTGGACATCGGACGCCCGGCCAGGTGCAGCTGATCTTTGATCGCCGCATCAGCCAGCGCACCCCGGGGCGCTTTCGCACCCGGGTGATTACCGAAGGGGGTCACCCCTTCGCTGCATGTGGACTAGAAACGTTCACGCATCAAGCAGTACCACAAGGAGGGCCAGGCGCTGCGTACCGAGACCACCATCAACGACACCCGCGACTTTGGCGTGGGACGACTGCTGCGCAACTTGCCCGGGTTGCGACGCATCGGCTTTGCCGCCAACCGGCGCGTGCTCGAGATCGAGCAGATCAGCCACGACTGCGCACTGGGCGAAGACGCGTTTCAAGACCTGCAGCGTCCGCGCCAGGTTGACGGCCAGCGTGCTGCGGCACTGCGCTTTGCCGACCCGAAGGTCCAGGCCCGGCTGCATGCACTGGTGATGTTCGTCTTCGTCGCACGCGGCTTTACCAATTAGGACCTGCGCCAGGGCTATGCCGTGCTGCTGGGGCTGCATGCCGGCGACGTCACGCCGGGACCCATGAGCTGCGAATTGCGACGCCTGCGCCTGCATGGCCTAATCGAGCGAGTCCCTAACACCCACCGCTTCACCTCACCCGCCTAGGGTTGCAGACGGCCCTGTTCTACACACGCGTGTACTCGCGCATCCTGCGGCCCGGCCTCGCATTGGTCAGCCCTTAGGCACCTACGGCTCACCAGCATCATTGCAGCGCAGCTTCCGCTCCGCCGAACAGGCCGTCAACACATGGTGCGACGAAGCGAAAATCGCTGCATAGAGAAACCTGACTCAATTGCTACGAAATCAATTCAGTCAAGGAATCTAGTATGCACCGGTGGGCATGCAAACGGGAACCGAGGAATTTGTTGGGCCAGATATTGCTTGCCATTTGTTGAATGAGACCAAAGTCCTATTGCTGACCTGCTGCGTTGCCGATAATTTGGATAACCTGATAGTTGGCGTTTCAGGGAACCTGACTTCAGACGCAGACAACCGCTTCGGAAAGCCCGATGCTGGACGTTCAAATGCTGTTGCCGGCTCAATCGTTGTATGACTGCGGGGCGCACATGGTCAAGGCATGCGAAGCGGAAAACCCTAAGCCGAGCTGGGGGAAATCCGGCCAGGCGGTCATGTCCTGCCTGCTTTAGCCGCCCGGTAACTAACCGCTATTCGTCAGAAAAGAAAATTCCGCACGCGAAGAGGAGCGCTCCAGACACTTTCAGTGGGGCGCGGGTAGCGCGGTACGACTATCACGATGCGTTGTACCAGTGCTCGAAACGCGGAGTGCGGCTACCGACAGTGGATGAACTGAAAGCGCTGTTCGCGTACGCGAATACTGCTAACGCTGCTGTGACGGGCAGCAGATACGCGATCGTCGCACCAAAGGACGATTCACATTATCCAGGTGGCCTTTATGGCTGGGGAGGCGCAAGCGCGTACTGGTCACATACCTTCGCCGGCAAAGGCTTCCACAAGGTCGTCAACTTGAGCGATGGCCGGGTGAGCATTTACCACGATTCGCGTGTCGGCTACGTGTCATGTGTGCGTTGAACGGCGCATCTGGCTGATTCGCGGGCCGCCAACCGGGCCACGCCTATCCGTAAATCGGCAGCAGCAGGAATAATTTGATCACGATCGCATTCGCGATGTCGATAAAGAAGGCTCCCACCATCGGTACGATCAGAAAAGCGAGATGGGACGGGCCGAACCGCCCCGTGATGGCTTGCATGTTGGCAATCGCAGTAGGCGTGGCCCCGAGGCCAAAGCCACAGTGCCCCGCTGCCAGCACTGCGGCATCATAGTTTTGGCCCATGACCCGAAAGGTCACGAAAATGGCATAGCCGGCCATCGCCACTGCCTGCACTACGAGGATTGCGAGAAGCGGCAGAGCAAGCGAGGCCAGGTCCCCCAGGCGCAAGCTCATCAGCGCGATCGCCAGAAAGAGCCCGAGGCTCACATTACCGAGCAGCGCCGCTGCGTTCTCGAAGACCTGATACAAACCGCGCACCGCGAGCCCGTTGCGTAGAACGACGCCAACGAACAATACACACACGAAGGCGGGCAGTTCGAACGCCGTGCCCTTCAACCAGGACGCGAGCGCCGAACCGGCAGCGAGGCAAACGGCAATTAGCGCCACTGTCTCGATGACTGCGTCCGCGGTGATCGGGCGAACACTTCGGGCTGCTCGAAGCCGGTCGTGCCCGCAGAATCTGCTTCAGGGTTGGGGACAAGGCCATGGTGCGTGATGAGGAAACGCGCGATCGGGCCACCGATCAATCCCCCGAGTATCAAGCCAAACGTGGCACATGCAATCGCGATCTCCGTCGCCGCCTGGAGCCCATGACGCTCTGCGAATACCTTGGCCCACGCGGCACCGGTGCGATGGCCGCCTGACAGGGTGCCCGACGCTCCCAGCAGGCCGAGAATGCGCTCTTGCCCCAGCGCCCAGGCGAGGCCGATGCCCCAGCACGTTCTGCATCACGAGCAGGCCGATCACTGCACCGAGAAAGACAATCAGCGAACGCCCACCGGCTTTTAGCCCGGCAAGATCTGCATTGAGACCGATGGTGGCGAAGAAAGTGAGCATCAGCGGCACTTGAAGCGCCGTATCGAATCGCACGTCGATCTTCAAGGCGCTGCGCAGTGCAAACACCAGCAGCGCTACAAGTAGTCCGCCGACAACCGGTTCGGGGATACTGTAAGTTCGCAATATGGGTGTCCGGGAAAGGATCCACCGCCCGAGCAGAAGCACGAGTGAAGCGGCCATCAGCGTTTCCAGGGTGTCGAGGCTCTTCTCCGGATGAGAGATAGATTAGTTAGCACCGTGCGACAGGCTTCTTCTGGAATAACCCGACGCGAACCTGAGCACCAGATAGCCCGTAATGCCCGATAGAGTTGAACCCACGATCACGCCCAACCGCAGGGGCGTGAAATATTCGGGGCCTTCGAAAGCAAGAGAACCGATGAACAGACTCATGGTGAAGCCGACGCCACACAGTGCGGCGACGCCTACCAGTTGGCGCCAGGTGGTCCCTTCAGGAAGCCTGGCCAGACCGAGCCGAACCAGCGCGGCACTTGCGCCACAGACACCGACGAGCTTCCCGACGAAAAGACCAAAGGCGATGCCGAGCGGCAGTGGCTCAGCCAGCGCCGTCACCGTGACACCAGCGAACGAGACGCCGGCGTTTGCGAAAGCGAATATCGGCAAAATAGCGAAGGCTACCCAGGGGTGAAGGCTGTGTTCAAGCTGGTGCAGGGGGGCGTGGCCTTGTGGGTCCGCTGTCTTTAACGGCACGGCGAAAGCGACTGCAACTCCTGCAAGCGTAGCGTGAACGCCGGATTTCAGGACGAACACCCATAAGATCACGCCGACAACAACGTAAGGCGCGATTCGCGTGATTTTCATCAGGTTCAAACCGATCAGCAGCGCAATTGCGACGGCTGCCAAAAGCAGCATGGAGACAGAAACATCCGCGGTGTAAAACAGCGCAATGATCACGATTGCGCCGAGATCGTCGGCAATGGCCACTGCCGTGAGGAATATTTTCAGCGACGTCGGCACCCGGTCGCCAAGCAGGGAAAGAATGCCCAGCGCAAATGCAATGTCAGTGGCCGTGGGAATCGCCCAGCCATTCAAGGTCGCGCTATGTCCGTGGTTAAACAGAAGATAGATGAGTGCGGGCACTACCATTCCGCCCAATCCGGCAACGACAGGTAGAACGACCTGTGCGGGGGTGGACAATTCCCCTTCAATTACTTCGCGCTTGACTCAAGTCCGACCAGGAGGAAGAAGATCGCCATCAACCCATCGTTGACCCACAGCAGGAGCGGCTTCGCGACGGCAAACGATCCAAAGCGCACTTCCACAGGGATCTTCAGCAGATCGTCATACGCGTGTCGCAGCGGCGAGTTGCTGCAGATCAGCGCGAGTGCTGCTGCGGCCACGAGCAGTAAGCCGCCCGCCGATTCCAGTCTAAGGAAGTCGGCGATGCCATCAGTCGCCTTGCGAATTGCGTTGCCGGTCACAGTGCCCGTCCGTTATTCACGCATTGACTCCTGAAGGTCTCAGCCAGCGCCGGCGAGCTGCCTTGTTCCAGGCGAGACGGTTCTGCTGGATGCTTTTTGCCCGTAGCTCGGCACGCCGGCCGTGGTATACGACGAGCAATGGCATCCTTGTGAGCTCACGTGAGTCTGAGTAGATAGCTGTATCCGCGCCCCGGATTGCTTAAATTTTCTTCCGCTTCACCGCCGCGTTTGCCTCGCGCAGCTCGCCCTTTTCCACAGCGCTCGCGCAGCGACTGGCCATGGGGATTCACATGGATCTGCACGCCCCAACCAATAGCCTATGAGTCTGGTGTAAAGGCCGCCAGTGGACCTTGGTCCAATGTGAGGGCCGGAAACGCACATCCAGATCATTGAATACGTAGGGTGAACGCGAAGCGGCAGCGCGATGTTGAACGGCCGTTTCCAGGTCCAAAGCCAACGGATGGAACTTTCCTGCCAGTGTCTCAGACTGGGCCGCCTCCAGACGCCTCTCAGGGACGGAGGATTTCCCCACGCTTCCTCTGTTCTCGCCTCCAATCAGGTCCTTCCAAACCCTATCCGGGAGTTACCCACAGCGCTCCCAGCGGGTTGCCACATATGCCGACCTCCGTCTCTCATGGGGGCACCCGCTACTGCTCCGCTGACGTAAGCTGCTGGTTGTGCGCACTGAGGAACTGGATCAGTCCTTCCACGCCGACCTGCTGGATCTTTTCATTGAACTGTTGCCGGTATGTCTGGATCAGCCAGGCACCGAGCACGTTCAGGTCATACAGGCGCCAACCGTCTGGCGCTCTGTAAAGCCGGTAGTCAATCTCCAGGGGCTGGCCGTTGCTCATCGCAATTGTGCGCACCACGGCATCCGTGTCGGTCGGCAAAATACGCGACGGAGGGTACTCAATCCGCTGATCCGGGCGCAGTAGCGCGATCGCACCTGAATACGTGTGAATCAGTAGCATCTTGAACTGCTCGGCCACCTGTTCCTGCTGCTCAGGGGTCGCCGTCTTCCAATGTCGGCCCATCGCGAGTTGTGTCGTGCGATGCAGATCGGCGTATGGCAGGATGTATCTATTCACGATGTCCCTGATGCGAGCGATATCGCCAGGCTCGATCGCCCGAACGCGCACCTCATCAAGCACCTGCTGCGTTGCTGTCTCGATCAACACCTGCGGATTCGACTGGTTAACCTGCGCGTCCGCCACGGCGCCCCATGTGATCAGCGTTGAGCACACGAGGATCAGGAATAGGGTTTTCATATGCCGGGGTCCGGGTGAATGCGATAGCTCGAGACTGGATCTGATCGCCCTTCCTTCTTCACTCACTCCGCGACGCGCTCGCGCACATCGCTTTCACGCTAGTTCAAAGGCTCTTTTCCGCGAGTGACTTTCACGGCGGTTGCTGTGACGAATTCAGCGCTGATACTGTCGCCTACCTTCAGATCCGCTATCGATATGTCAGGACCCGCCTTGACCGTAACGGTTCTGAGCGGTCCTCGAAGCGTGACCATGCGCGTCTTTGCGTTCACTTTCTGGATGGTTCCCAGTACCTGTACTCTATGCGCCGATGCGGCAAATCCGTCGGAGGCGGGAAGGACTTCGGTGGAGTCAATCCGCTCGCGGATACCGTTCGATTTCACTCTATTTGCGTGAATCAGCAGAGACTCCTGATAAGCAATCTGGACAGCGTCGCCGATCTTCAATTTGCTTATGTCACCCACTTCCGGGCCTACCGTCACGTCGAAGGTTCGTCCGCCGACTCCCCGCAGCGTCGCAGTGCGCGATGTCACGTCAATGCCGATAACCGTCGCGCTGGTCTGGATCTCGGCAGCTGCGCCTGCCGTGTGCGGCCCAGCGGCAGCTATCTCCGTCGCGCTCTGGGCGAATACGGGACGCGGGAGGGATGTCGTGGCCAGAACGGCCAGGAAGAAAACACTTGCCGACGAAAGGCGGCTGGATAGGAGACGCATTCGGATGCTCCGTTAGTTCAAGGTCAGCGCGAGAAAACCCCGATGGAAAGCCGTGCCACTGTCGCCTCGGGATCAGGTAGAAGCAACGCTTGCACGTAGGACGTGAACATTTCAATCCGCGCGAACTGGGAAAGATTCAAACGCACGTTCTCAGCAACAATATTCACGATACGCTCAGTGCGATATTGGACCTTGGTCCCACTTGTCCTACTACGCCTTGGACGGTATCGGCGTCCGGCTCACGTGGTACCCAGTAGTGGCGGATTTATCTTGGCTACGCCTTTTGCACGGACGTCTGATATCCAGCGTCTCCTGGTGAAATTGCTCGCGCGACGCTAACAATCGCGCCATGCGGTAGTCGTTCGGTAAGGCGGCGGTATAGATGTGCTTCGTTTTCAGTGTCAAGCGCACTCGTTGCTTCATCAAGGAACACGTGGTCAGGCTGCTGCCGCCAAGACGCACCCTTCCTCTCCTGGAGCCTATTGCTATCGGTACGTCTCAGGTCGAGAAGCTGACAAGCTTCATATCTAGAACGGCCACATGCGCGCGCCTCTCAGTAGGCGTCGTCGTTAACAGCTTAATTGTTCCGTCTGACGCGTTCCAGTCAGGCAGACCCGCTCATTATTTCGATCCATTCGGCCAGGCTCAACGAAGAAACCTGATCAACTCCTGCGGTACATGCGCCCGGATATGGATAAGCGCTTTCGCCGACCTGACAGGCAGTCCCGAACTCGAACGGCTCACCTTGCTTCTCTGGGTGGAAGCATTTAATCGCAACGTCTCGCTTACCTTGAAAGCACGCCGCTGGTGTCCGTATTGTCTTGAGGAAGACCTCGTCAGTGGCTCAGCGGTATACGAAAGATTGTTGTGGTCGATTGCGTGCATTAAGGTCTGCCCTCAACACGACTGTGAACTTCAAAATGCTTGTCCTCACTGTTATAGAGCACATACGTCGGAGCTTAGTGTCCATCAAGTGCCAGGATTGTGCTCTTACTGCTTTGGTTGGCTGGGTACAGCTAAGCATTCGACCAAGATACTCTGGTCGTCCTCTGGTCAGATCGGCTCAGTCGTCGTCGCAAAGCTCTTCATTGATTTATTGGATAGCGGCGGGTGCACTCACGAGCACGTGCGCTGCGGGCTGTATCCCAAAATTATCCACGATATCCTTGTTGCAACAGGCCACAATCAGACAGAGTTCGCGCTATGTCTAGGGGTTAGCTCGTCAACTGTGCATGGTTGGTTAGACGGCAACTCGACACCAAGTCTGCAGAATCTAATCAAAATCTGTTCCGTTACAGGATTGCCTTTAGTCGCCCTAGTAACAGGAGACTTACGCGCGATATCGATCACGCGACCGAAACACCGTCTCCCAGCCGCGTCGAACTCTGTTAAAGCACAGAAATCTTCCAAGAGGCAACACCAATCGAAGAGAACAAAGGAAGACTGGATAATAATCGAGAATTATCTGTGCAAGATTCTGGACGGTACGGTGAGCGTTGAAAGCCTGGCGTCCGCCGCTCGAAAGTTAAAAATCGACCCGTCGCAACTTTGGAATAAGTTCCGGGAGCATTCCCGTCGCATCGTCGCGCTAACCAAGAAAAATCGCAAATTCAACCTTGAAAATCAAAGAAAAACGCGGCGCGGACGTTTAGTCGCGGCGGTAGAGCGCGAGATGCACAAGCAAATGCGAGCAGGCATTCAGCCAACTGCGGGCCATGTTCTCCACTTGATGATCGAGCGCAAGCTGGCAAGCGATAGTGGCTTCTACCGACGTACGATCAAAGCGGCGGTTTCGAAGATAGCAAGCGGCGAAAACCTCGCTTAGATTTCTAGCTCGCTATCAGACAACAGCACTGTTTGAATCTTCGAGGTGCCAAGCACCTTTCATCGCGAACCGCAATTTTGTAACTCTATGCAACGATTCCCGAGTTATCGTTATCCAGTTGCCTTCCAAACGGAATATTTCTCGGTATCTCCACAAGATATCGGAATGCCCGGGAAGCCATGTCTGGCGGAAGGCAGCCGGAGTCGAACCGACCTGAGAGCGTCTGACGCCCTCAACTGGGTTTGAAGCCCAGCCGCACCACCGGATACGAATGCCTTCCTACGGTGATTGGAACTACGTGAACTACGCGCCGCAACTCAAGTGCCGACAATCAAAGCGCGTCGAGCCAACGACTATCCGTGCGCATCAAATGCAGGTCACGGTGGAAGCGAGTATAACCAACCCTGTCGAAGAACTCCAAAAGCTGAATCGCGCGTTTTCGGCCAAGACCGGTGACATCGCGAAACGGGGCAGCCGCTACCGTACCCGCATTCTTTTGTGCTTCCGAGGCCGCGATCGATGCCAGTTCGCGAATCACCTCATGATGATAAAAGAGGTCACGCACGACCTGGAAAAGCTCGCCTTGCCGCGCGAGCTTGCGCAGCAATTGCCGCACGCGATCCTCGGAGACGCCATGCGCGTTGGCCAGATCGCGCACCCAGGGCGGATCGAAACGTCCCGCTTTCAGTGTGGGGAGCAGCGCTGCCGCGAGCGCACGATCGGCGTCGTCGAGCGTCACCGCGTGGTCAGGCAGATGCAACCATGGCCCGCGTCTGACGATCTCGCCTCGCGCCGCCGCATCGTCGACTAGCGCGCGCCACAACGCGTCGTCGGCAAGAGGCGCTGCGATCCGGCGCAAGCGCGATATATCCGGGCCCAGTTCGTCCGGCGAGCGCTCGTGATACTGCCTGAGTGTCGTAGTCAGCCGCGCAGCCAGGGCCCGCCACGACGCGTCTGCGACCAGCAATGCATCGTTACCGGGAAGCTCGACGACGCGCGTGTCGGAAGGCAATTCGAGCATGGCTGCCTGCATGCCCGTCAGTCGTTCCAGCAACGAGCGGGACAATCCATGCGGCGCTCTGGCCAGCAGCGAATCCAGCTCGCCGGTGTCGAGCATGCGCTGAATCGCATCGAGCCACGCAGGCCGCTCGGCCGAGCGACGCTTGCGCGAAGGCGCAAACGGATCCAGCACATGACCGCCGCCAATCGTGCGACTAGCCTGCGCGTTGCGCACGACAAAGCGGTCGCCAGGAAGCGCACACACCGGCCGTTCAAACACGAACTGCACGCGCGCCCGTTGACCTGCGCCGAGTGTCTCGCCATCGAGCAACGCAACATGCGCGACCTGATGCTGCGTGCCCAGATGCACGTGCAGCGGCGCCCAATGCTCGAGCGTCAACGGTGCATCGGCAAGCAGCGTCAGCATGACGTCGATACGTTCCGAAGCTTGCGACAAACGCGGATCGACGATCCAGTCGCCACGATCGATCGCGCTCTTCTCGATGCCTGCCAGGTTCAACGCGCAACGCTCACCTGCGCGTCCGGTCTCAGCCGGACGATTCTGCGCATGAATGCTGCGCACGCGCACCGGTTGATTCTTCGGCGCGAGCAGCATGGTATCGCCCACACTAACGCGTCCCGACACCACGGTCCCCGTCACGATCGTGCCTTGGCCCGAGAGCGTGAAAACCCGATCGACGGCGAGACGGAACAGGCCGTCGTCGCGCTTCATGCGCCACTCGGCTGCCGCCACGTGCAAATGCGCCTTTAACGCGGCCACGCCAGGATCGTCGTCACGCGTCGCGCAGGTGTCGAATACGGGTGCGTTCCGCAGCACGGTGCCGCTCAGAAACGCTGCAATCTCTTCGTGTACTTGCTGCAGCCGCTCAGCATCAACGCGGTCGATCTTGGTCAGCGCGATGGCGCCGCCTTTGATGCCGAGGAGTTCCACAATCGCGAGATGCTCGCGCGTTTGCGGCATCACGCCATCATCGGCGGCGATCACGAGCAGCGCGAAATCGATCCCGCTGGCGCCCGCGGTCATCGTATGGACGAGCTTCTCGTGGCCAGGCACGTCGATCAGGCCGAGCACGTCGCCGTTTTCAAGCGGCACGTACGCATAGCCCAGTTCGATCGAAATGCCGCGCGCCTTTTCTTCCTTGAGACGATCCGTATCGACGCCGGACAGCGCTCTCACCAGACTCGTCTTGCCGTGGTCGATATGCCCCGCCGTACCGACGATCATGCGTGGGCGCCCTTCAGTTGCTCGATCAATTGCGCTTCGTCCGCGGCTTCGAGACAGCGCAGATCGAGGCGCAACGCATCGTCCGCGATACGGCCGATGACCGGCCGCGCCATCTCGCGCAGCCGTTTTTCGAGCGCGAGCAATTGCCGGCCGCCGCGTTTGCCATCCGCCGTCCTGACGACGAGGCCATGGCTCGGCAATACATCGACGGGCAACGCACCGCTGCCGATCTGGCTGAACATGGACTCCGCCGCGACAACATAACGTTCGCCAAGCATGCGCTGCAACGCGGGTTGTACCCGTTCCGCGGTAAGCCGGATATCGTCGCTCGAACGGGTGAGCAAACGCAGCGTGGTCAGTCGCTCCGCCAGCTTTTCCGGCGCGCGATACATCTGCAGCACAGGTTCCAACGCCGCCAACGTCAGTTTGCCGACGCGTAACGCGCGTTTGAGCGGATGCTTCTTGATCTTCGCGATCAGATCACGGCGGCCGACAATCAAACCAGCCTGCGGCCCACCAAGCAGCTTGTCGCCGCTAAATGTGACAAGGTCGGCGCCGGCTTCGATGGTTTCGCGCACCGTCGTCTCGCGCGGCAACCCCCATTGCGTCAGATCGACCAGCGTGCCGCTGCCCAGATCCACGGCGACGGCAAGGCCACGCGAATGCGCAAGCGGTGCGATTGCCTCGATACCGACTTCTTTCGTGAAGCCATTGATGGCGTAGTTACTTGCATGGACTTTCATCAGCAACGCGGTTTGCGGGCCAATGGCTTCGTCGTAATCCTTCAGATGCGTGCGATTGGTGGTGCCGACTTCGCGCAGCCTGGCGCCCGCACGGCTCATGATGTCGGGAATGCGAAACGCGCCACCGATTTCAACCAGCTCGCCACGCGACACGATCACTTCTTTCCTCGAGGCCAACGCGGACAACGTGAGCAACACCGCCGCCGCGTTGTTGTTGACCACGGTCGCCGCTTCAGCGCCCGTTAATTCGCAAATGAGTTCGTCGATCAGATCGTCGCGGTCTCCGCGCTTGCCAGTGTCGAGATCGAACTCGAGATTGGCCGGTTGCTTGAGCGCTTTCATCACGGCTTGCACCGCTTCATCCGGCAGCAGCGCGCGGCCGAGGTTGGTATGCAGCACGGTGCCGGTCAGATTGAAGACGCTCCGCAAGCGCGCCTCGTTGCGCCGGCGCAGTGCTGCTTCGACCGATACCTGCAGTTGCGCGACATCGAGCGCGCTAACCGGCGCAACGCCGGACTGCGCGCTGGCACGCCAGCTATCGAGCGCCTGACGCAACGCGCCCAAAACCTGCGTGCGGCCGAACTCGCTCAGCAGGGCCGCAAATTCGGCCGACGCCAGCACCTTTTCCACCGACGGCACACGCGCCATCAGCGCGCGCAATTCAGAGCCGGTTACATCGCTCACGAGGCAATCCTCTTTCTTCAGTCGGACTCGCCGGAAGACTCCTCTGCGCTGTCGCCCTGCTCCGGCCACAGCCACGGATGCGGCGACGCGCGCCGGTAACCTTCCGCCCCCATCAGCAGATCCAGCGTGAGACTGGCGAGATCGTCCGCGAACGGTTCGAAATCGTAATCCTTCGACTGAATGCCGATCTTGCGGTAAGTATGGCATTCGTCGCACGACTCCGCCTTCAGGAATGCATTCTTCGAATCGGCTTCCCGGGTGACCTCGTCGGCGTCCTGTGCGCCGACCGCGTGATAGGCGATGCCTTTGGTCGAGTCGCAGTTCGAACATTTCGAGCGGACCATGTGCCATTCGGTCGCACACAGGCCGCATTGCAGGTAGCGGTAATTGTCATACGCGCCGCCTACCCGCACCATGCTCGCCACCGGATGCGATCCGCATACGGGACACAGGCCGAGCGTCTCGAGGTACGGCACTTCGCGCTTGTCGATATCGGCAGCGAGGTCGGTCCACACCACTTGCAGCGCGGCCACGATGAACGGCGCGCTCGCCGGATCGACTTCCTCGAAACGCTGCGCGAAGATCGCATCGGCCTGGGATTCGAGCGCGGCTTGATCGAGGGTTCTCAGCCTGGCAATCAGCGCTTCGAGCGGCGGCAACAACGGGCCGGCGGCTTGCACCTTGTCGAGCAACTGAAGCAGGACGTCGTGCCACGCCGGATCGCGTACGCCGGAGAGCGCCGGAATCAACGGCATGGAGTGCTGTTGCGCGCTCGCGATCGACTCGGCGCCAGGCGGCTTCGCCTTGAAACTCACGATCACCGCTTGCTGCGCGTCGGCGAGCACAGCCATCAGGCGCAAATAGCCGGCAATCGGATTGCTGAGCGCCGCCAGTTGACGCAGTCGCGCCGCACGTGCCGAAAAGACCGCCAGCCGTTCCGGCGTACGGATGCGGGGAATCGCCGAGTGATCGAGCGACTCGATATCGCCGGCTTCAAGAATGCGTTGAACCACAGTATCGACCTCTGAAAACTGCACAGAAAACTGCGCTGAAAACTGAAGAGCCGCCGCGGTTCGTCGAACCCGGGCGGCGGCTCGGAGTGCGGTGCGCGGCAAGTCGCGCCGCGCTTTTACCTGTGCTTTACCGATCCTACTTGCCGATGATTTCCTTGAACCAGTTCGGATGATGCTTTCTCGCCCAGCCGTAGGTCACGGTCCCGCGCGTCATCGCGCCAATCGAGCCCTTGATCCACAACGCCGCATAAATATGCACGACGATGCCGACAATCAGCACAAACGCCGCAGCGGCATGAACCAGCGCCGCAAGACGGATGACCTCGATCGGGAAATAGAACGAGAAATAGCGCCGCCAGATCACGATGCCGCTCGCCAGTAACAGCAGCAAACAGATCACCATCGTGAAAAATAGCAGCTTTTGGCCGGCGTTGTACTTGCCGATCGCGGGGAGCTTGTCCTCACGATTGTTGAGCACGTCGTCGATCTGCTTCATCCATTGGATGTCGGCGCGGTCCAGATAGTTGTGATGCCAGAAGCGCAACGCAAGAATCAGGAACGACACGAACATCACGCAACCCACGAAGGGATGCAGAATCCGCGTCCATTGCCCGCCGCCGAAGATCGCGTAGAGCCACGACATCGCCGGATGAAACATGGCGAGGCCTGATAACGCCAGCAAAACGAACGTGATCGCCGTGATCCAGTGATTCGTCCGTTCATTCGGCGTGTAGCGCTGAATCAGACCGTTGCCCTTCACATCTTTGAGCACACCGTGCTCATCATGCTCAGCGTGCTTCATCAGATGCCTCCCGGGAACGACGTGCCTCATCGACCTCGTGCTGTGCCTCGGCTTCTTCCGCCTCCGTCACCTCGTTCGGACCCACGCGCGTGTAGTGGAAGAACCCTGCCACGGCCGCGAACGCAATGCCGGCCAGCGCCAGCGGTTTGGCCAGACCTTTCCAGATGGAAACCATCACGCTGATCTTCGGATTCTGCGGCAAGCCGTGGTACAGGGTGGGCTTGTCGGCGTGATGCAGCACGTACATCACGTGCGTGCCGCCCACCCCGGCCGGATCGTACAAACCGGCGTTCTGGAAGCCACGATCCTTCAGATCGACGATCCGATCCGCCGCCTGCTGCTTCATGTCCTCCTTGGTGCCGAACATGATCGCGCCGGTCGGGCAGGTCTTCACGCAGGCCGGTTCCTGACCGACAGCCACGCGGTCCGAACACAGCGTGCATTTGTACGCACGGTTGTCCTGCTTCGAAATACGCGGCACGTTGAACGGGCAACCGGTGATGCAATAGCCGCAGCCAATGCAGTTTTCCTCGTGAAAATCCACGATGCCGTTCGTGTACTGCACGATCGCGCCCGGAGAAGGACAGGCCTTCAGACAGCCCGGATCCTCGCAGTGCATGCAGCCGTCCTTGCGGATCAGCCATTCGAGATCGCCTTCGGTATTCTCGTACTCCGAGAAACGCATGACGGTCCACGAATGCTCCGAAAGGTCGCGCGGGTTGTCATAGGTGCCGGTCGTCGTACCGATCTCGTCGCGCAGATCGTTCCATTCCATACACGCCGTCTGACACGCCTTGCAGCCGATGCACTTCGACACATCGATGAGCTTGGCAACCGTGCCCGTGACCGGCACACGGATTTGCGGCTCGGGCAAGGTCGTGGCCGAGAGACGTTTGATATCCAGTGATTGCAGTGCCATCTCTTTTCCTTATGCCTTTTCGACCTTGACGAGGAACGACTTGAATTCCGGTGTCTGCGAATTCCCATCGCCCACGGAAGGCGTTAGCGTATTGACGAGATAGCCCGGCTTCGTGAGTCCCTTGAAGCCCCAATGCAACGGCAATCCGACTGTCTGGACCTTTTTCCCTTCGATCATCAGCGGTTTGATCCGCTTGGTGACGAGCGCCACGGCGATGATGTGCCCGCGATTGGACGACACCTTCACGCGATCGCCCGCGACCACGCCCACTTCCTTTGCCAGGTCCTCGCCGATTTCCACGAACTGTTGCGGCTGCACGATCGCATTCAAACGCGCGTGCTTGGTCCAGTAGTGGAAATGCTCGGTCAGACGATACGTGGTCGCCGTATGCGGGAAGTTCTCGTGCGTGCCGAATGCAGCCCGATCGTCCGGGAACACGCGCGCCGCCGGACTGCTGACGACCGCCTTGTTGTTCGGATGTAGCGGGTTATAACCGAGCGGCGTTTCGAACGGTTCATA
This sequence comes from Paraburkholderia fungorum, assembly GCF_046027605.1. Lineage (GTDB taxonomy): Bacteria > Pseudomonadota > Gammaproteobacteria > Burkholderiales > Burkholderiaceae > Paraburkholderia > Paraburkholderia fungorum_F. The sequence continues at coordinate 9,934 of NZ_JAQQEF010000045.1, read as the reverse complement.
GTGCTCGGGGAACGGCCCTTCCACCAGACCGTCGCGCGAGAAGAAACGCGCCACGCCTTCCGGATTCATGATGAACGGATTCATGCCGTTTTCAGGCGGCTCATCCACCTTGAAGTCGGGAATGTCAGCTCCCGTCCACGCCTTGCCGTTCCACGCGATCAGCTTGCGCGTGGGGTCGAACGGCTTGCCGCTCACATCGCACGAAGCACGGTTGTACAGAATGCGCCGGTTCGCCGGCCATGCCCACGCCCAGTTCAGCGTGTTGCCGATGCCGGTCGGATCGGAGTTGTCGCGCCGGCCCATCTGGTTGCCCGCCTGAGTCCATGCCCCGCAGAAAATCCAGCAGCCGCTTGCCGTGCTGCCGTCGTCCCGAAGCTGCGCGAAACTCGCCAACTGCTCGCCCTTTTTGGCGAGCACCTTGGTTTTGTCGGTGGGATCGGTCACGTCGGCGAGCGCCTTGCCATTGAACTCCATGGCGATTTCCTCAGGCGTTGGGCTTTCCGGATCCGAATACGGCCAGCTCATCTTGAGAATCGGATCGGGATACTTGCCGCCGTGTTCCTGGTAAGCCTTGCGGATGCGCAGCCACAGTCCCGACATGATCTCCAGATCGCTCTTCGCTTCGCCCGGGCCGGCCGCGCCCTGCCAGTGCCACTGCAACACGCGGCTGGAGCTAACCAGTGAACCGCGTTCTTCCGCGAAACAGGTAGTGGGCAGACGAAAGACTTCCGTTTGAATCTTCGACGGATCGACGTCGTTGAACTCGCCGAAGTTCTTCCAGAACTCGGAGGTTTCAGTGGCGAGCGGATCCATGACGACAAGCCACTTCAGCTTGGCCAGACCCGCGCCGATCTTCGCCTTGTTCGGCGCCGCGGCGAGCGGGTTGAAGCCTTGCGCGATGTAGCCGTTCATCTTGCCTTGATTCATCAGCTCGAAGACTTGCAGCATGTCGTACGACTTATCGAGCTTCGGCAGATAGTCGTAGCCGAAGTTGTTCTCGGCGGTCGCGTTATCGCCCCACCACGACTTCATGAAGCTGACGTGGAACGCGCGATAGTTGCGCCAGTAGCTGAGCTGGTTCGGCCGCAGCGGCTGGGTGGCGCGCTTCGTGATGAAGCCGTCGTAATCCTGCTCGGCTTCCATCGGCAAGGTCATGTAACCCGGCAGCAGATTCGACATCAGCCCCAGGTCAGTCAAGCCCTGAATGTTCGAGTGGCCGCGCAGCGCATTCATGCCGCCGCCCACGATGCCGATGTTGCCCAGCAGCAATTGCACCATGGCGCCGGTGCGGATGATCTGCGCGCCGATCGAGTGATGCGTCCAGCCGAGCGCATACAGGATCGTGCCGGCGCGCCCAGGGACGGCCGTCGATGCCAGCATCTCGCACACCTTCAGGAATTTGTCCTTCGGCGTGCCACAGGCTTTCTCGACCTGCTCGGGCGTATAGCGCGAGTAGTGCTGTTTCATCAGTTGATAGACGCAGCGCGGGTGCTGCAGCGTCGGATCGACTTTCGCGAAACCGTCATCACCGCGTTCGTAGTCCCACGAGCTCTGGTCGTACTTGCGCTTGTCGGCGTCGTAGCCGGAATACAGACCGTCTGTAAACGAGAAGTCCTCACGAACGATGAACGGCATGTCCGTGTAGTTCTTTACATACTCGTGCTGAATCTTGTCGTTGGTGAGCAAATAGTTGATCACCCCGCCCAGGAACACAATGTCCGAGCCGGTTCGAATCTGCGCGTAATAGTCCGCGACCGATGCCGTACGCGTAAAGCGCGGATCGACCACGATCAGGCGTGCCTTGCGATGCGCCTTCGCTTCCGTGACCCACTTGAAGCCGCACGGGTGCGCCTCGGCCGCATTGCCGCCCATTACCAGAATCACGTCCGCGTTCTTGATGTCGACCCAATGGTTCGTCATCGCTCCACGGCCAAACGTCGGGGCAAGACCTGCCACCGTCGGGCCATGTCAGACACGTGCCTGATTATCGAATGCGAGCATGCCAAGACTGCGGACCGTCTTGTGCGTCAAATACCCTACTTCATTGCTACCGGCCGATGCTGCGAGCACGCCGGTGGTCAGCCAGCGGTTGACCTTCTTGCCGTCTTCCGTGGTCTCGACGAAGTTGGCATCGCGGTCTTCCTTCATCAGTCTGGCGATGCGGTCGAGCGCGTCTTCCCAGGAAATCCGCTGCCATTCATTCGATCCCGCCGCTCGGTACTCCGGATATTTCAGCCGGCTCTCACTGTGAATGAAGTCGATCAGGCTCGCGCCCTTCGGGCACAACGTGCCGCGATTCACCGGGTGATCGGGATCGCCTTCAATGTGGATGATGCTGGACTTTGCGTTCTTGGCGTTGTCGCCAAGTCCATACATCAGGATCCCGCAGCCCACCGAACAGTACGGGCAGGTATTGCGGGTTTCGGTTGTGCGCGACAGTTTGTACTGACGGACCTCAGCTAGCGCGGGTGCCGGAGAAAAGCCCATGAGGGCCAAACTTGATCCGGCGAGCGTGGTGGCGGAGACCTTTAGAAACTGTCGCCGGGACATGTGGGTCATGTAATGGCCTCGGCTCTTTTTCAGGATACTAGTAATGATTATAGAGGCCGATATGAAGTCTTGCAGCGAGACTGCATGCCTTCAAAACGTCATTAAATATGAAGTACCACAGCCGGTTTCAACGGAGCCGGGCACTATTCATGCTGCATGGTTTAGCGAAGGATCAACCCTTACCCTGGATCGTTCGCTCCTATGACTCATCAAAACCTCGCTTATTCTCTGTCAGGCGGTTTTTTTAGCGCTCCGAAATGGGGTGCTTCTGTGGGCATCGTTTCGCTCGCGCTCGGTAGCGCGCTGTTGGCGATCAGCCCGTGCAGCTTTGCTCAGATCACGCAAGGCAATGGCTCCTCGCAGCAGGAAAACCGCACCTCCTCCATGGGAGCCGCGCCCGAGGCGTCCGCCACGGCGGTCCATGAATCGCAGAAGCCGCAAACCAAAGACGGTGCCTCGGGCAACGCGCGCGGCAAGACGGCCGGCCAGGGGCACAAGACCCAAGGTGCCGGCGGCTTCGATAACGGGCTATACGGCACCGGGGCGGGCAGCAACAAATAACCGGGCATTTGCCGCGGCTTGGCTGGCCGCGCCGCGCGAGGGTGTTCCGGTGCGGCTGAATCTTTCTTGCCGTTGAGTGGCCTCTGCAACAGGTAACGCCTGGCAGCTACTCCCCTGCGCGGCGCGCGAACAACCGCCATAATGCGGTCATTCGAAACCCGACGTTCGCGCCACAATGACCGATACCCGCCTCGCCGCAAACCCTTCGCCCCGCCTGACCAGCCTGTCACACGGCGGAGGCTGCGGCTGCAAGATCGCGCCCGGCCTGCTCGCCGATCTGCTCAAGCGCAGCGCCCCGCTGCCGTTCTTTCCCGACCTGCTGGTCGGCAACGATACCGCCGACGACGCCGCCGTCTACCGGCTCAACGACGAGCAGGCGATCGTCGCCACCACCGACTTCTTCATGCCGATCGTCGACGACCCGTTCGACTTCGGCCGCATCGCCGCAACCAATGCGCTGTCGGACGTCTACGCCATGGGCGGCAAACCCCTCATGGCGCTGGCGATCGTCGGCATGCCGATCAATGTGCTACCGCACGACGTGATCGCGGCCGTGCTGAAAGGCGGCGAGTCCGTCTGTGCCGAAGCCGGCATTCCCCTTGCCGGCGGCCATTCGATCGATTCGGTGGAACCCATTTACGGCCTTGTTGCGATCGGCGTGGTCGATCCGCGGCGCGTCAAACGCAATGCGGGTGCCCGGGCGGGCGACGTGCTGATCCTCGGCAAGCCGCTCGGCGTGGGCGTGCTGTCGGCGGCGTTAAAAAAAGACCGGCTGGATGCAAACGGCTACGCCGCGATGATCGCGGCCACCACCAAGCTCAACCGGCCGGGCGCGGCGCTATCCCTGCTCGACGGCGTGCATGCCCTCACGGACATCACCGGTTTTGGTCTGCTGGGTCATACGCTGGAATTGGCGCGCGGATCGAATCTGACCGCTCGCGTGCGCTATGCCGATTTGCCTTGGTTGCCGGACGTGATTAGCTTCGCGGAGGCCGGCATTTTTACCGGCGCGTCGGGGCGTAACTGGGACGCATACGGCAAAGACATCGTGTTGCCGACCTCATTACAGTCGACGGCCCGTACACTCCTCACCGATCCGCAAACCTCGGGCGGTCTGCTGGTTTCTTGCGCACCGGAGGTAGTCGACGAGGTGCTCGCCCTGTTCCGTGCCGACGGTTTCAACGACGCGTGTGTGATCGGCGAAATGGTCAGCGGAGAACGGCAAGTCGAGGTGATCTGAGGAGCAGGCGGGTTTTGAGTCGAAGTGATCCGGAGAGCGGGCCGCCAGCCGGCATTGGCGGCCCATGCGATAATTTCGCTTCTCCCGCCGGTCGTTTCATCCATTGCCCTTTGAAAAACCTCCTCGTCAGCCTCGACCAAGCCGGTGATTTCGATGAAATCATCGATGTGCGCACGCCTCTCGAATTCGCCGAAGACCATATCCCCGGCGCACTCAACGCGCCGGTGCTGAGCAACGAAGAGCGTGTTCTGGTCGGTACGACGTACAAGCAGGTCTCGCCGTTCGAAGGCACGCGGATCGGCGCGGCGCTGGTGGCGCGCAACATCGCGCATCATCTGGAAACGACTTTCGCGGACCGGCCGCGCAACTGGCGGCCGCTGATCTACTGCTGGCGCGGCGGGAAACGCTCAGGTTCGGTCACGACGCTCTTCAATATGATCGGCTGGCCCGCGCGCCAGTTGAACGGTGGCTATAAGAGCTATCGGCGGGCAACGCTTGACACCCTCGACGCGTTGCCGAAGACGTTCAACTACATCGCGCTAGTGGGCCCGACAGGCAGCGGCAAGACGCGCCTGCTCGACGCGCTGAATCGGGCGGGCGCGCAAACGCTGGATCTCGAAGCACTGGCGGCCCATCGCGGTTCGCTGCTCGGCGCGTGGGCGGGCATCGCGCAGCCGTCGCAAAAGCGCTTCGACACACTGCTGGTCAGCGCCTTGCGCACGTTCGATCCGCTGCGGCCCGTGTTCGTCGAAGCGGAGAGCCGGAGGATCGGTTCGATCGCGCTGCCGCCCGCGCTCGTCGACACGTTCCATCAGGGCGCCTGCGTCGAAGTATTGTCGAGCCACGAAGACCGCGCGGCGTTCCTGCTGCACGACTATGCGCATCTGTTCGACGACCCCGAATCGTTGAAAGCGCAACTGCAGAAGATGATCGGTTTGCATAGCCGCGAACGTGTCACGGGCTGGCAACACCTCGTCGATGAAAATAGCCGGGCCGAACTCGCTCACGAGCTGATCGAACGGCACTATGATCCCGCGTATGCGCGCAGCAGCCATCAGCATTTCGTCCAGCTGCCGCGTGCCTTGCCAATGAAATTCCGGCCCAACGACGCCGACGCCGTCGAGCAGGCAAAAGCACTGCTTGCTCAACTCGATAGCAGCGCGCTTGCCCTCACCTGATTCAAAACCAAAGTTCAAGACTATCCATCATGCAATCAACCCTCCGGCAGCCCCGTGTCGCCCTTGGCTGGATCGTGTTTCTGCTGATCGCCGTCGTCGGCCTCTTTTATGTGAAGTGGTTCCCGTACTACAACCGCGCCTTCGTCGCCGCGAGCCAGCACTCCATCGGCAAATCGATCCTGATGGGCACGTCGGCGAGCGCGCCGGCGGCGTCGTGGCAGGCGGCCATCGACTACGCGCTGGCCTACGGCAAGGCAATCTGGCAAGCCATGGTGCTGGGCCTTCTGCTGGGTTCGGCGGTGCAGGCGCTGATTCCGCCGCAGTGGGTCGCACGCGCACTCGGCCGGAGCGATTTCAGCAGCGTGGTAAAGGGCGGCTTGATGTCGTTGCCGGGCATGATGTGCACGTGCTGCGCTGCGCCGGTCGTGGCCGGCTTGCGCGCCCGTCAAGCGGCGCCCGGCGCGGCGATCGCGTTCTGGCTGGGTAACACTGCCCTCAATCCGGCCACGCTGATCTTCATGGGCTTCGTGCTCGGCTGGCAATGGATGGGCTTGCGGCTCGCCCTGGGCCTCGTGATGGTGTTCGGCCTCGGCTATCTGGTGAACCGGATGGTCACGCCGAAGGAAGCCGAAGCATCGCGCGAAGCCATGGCGCAGCTCGTCACCACTGACGACCCAGGCACCGCGTTCACGCGCTGGGTGAAAATCCTCGGCACCATGACGCTGCGTCTGATTCCTGAATACATCGTGCTGGTGCTGATTCTTGGCGCGGCGCGTACGTGGCTCTTTCCGCATATCGGACCCAACATCGATAACAGCCTGCTGTGGATCGCCGCTTTGGCGATCGCCGGAACACTGTTCGTGATTCCGACCGCGGGCGAAGTGCCGATCATTCAAGCCATGCTTTCTTTCGGCATGGCCGTCGGCCCGGCCGGCGCTTTGCTGATGACGCTGCCGCTGATCAGCGTGCCGTCGATGGCGATGCTCGGACGTTCGTTTCCGAAGCGCGTGCTGACGATGGTGGCCTTGGCGGTGGTGGTTTGCGGTGTGGTCAGCGGGTTGCTGGCGATAGCATTGGGGTTTTAAAGCATGAAACGCATTGCCGCATTCACGGCGACGACCTGGTCGGCCGCTGCCCTTCTTTACTTCGGACAGCATTCGGTAGCGCTGATCGTGGTGAGTGGGGTTGTCGCGCTGGCGGGCTTCGATCTGCTTCGTCCGTGACATGTCCGCCGCGCTTTGCGGGCGGCGGCGGACTCTTTTGGAACACCTGGCGATTGAGGTTGCCGGTAGCTCTTGCGGTTAGCGCTTGCGGTTAGCGCTTGCGGTTAGCTCTTGCGGTTAGCTCTGCGCCAGCGCGGCGCGAATCGCCGCGAGCCACAACGCCACGGCATGGGCGCCGGGGTCCACGTGACCGAGCGCGCGATCGCCGACGTAACTCGCCCGTCCACGCCGAGGATGCATCGACGCGGTTTGCGCGGCACCTTCGGTTGCGGCATCGACGGCAGCTTTCAATGCTGCGTCGAGCGCGTCTTCCGAGTTTACGAGCACGGCTTGCAAGGCATCGGCAGCAGGTTTCAGCGCGTCGACCATCGTGCGATCGCCCGGATGCGCACCGCCTAACTCCATCAGTCCAGCGACGCCCTCGCTAAACGCCGCCGACCACGCCCTCGCCGATGCGCCATCTTCTCGTTCGAGCGCGACCGTGGCACGCAGCAACATCACCGCGTAAAGCGGTCCCGAGGTACCACCCACCACGCGCCGAACCGTGGCGGACATGCTGCGCAACACCGCGCCCGGCATTGTTTCCGTAGGATAGGTATCGAGTTCCTGGAGAATGCCTCGCGCCCCGCGAGACAGGCTGATACCGAGGTCGCCGTCACCGACGCGTTGATCCATGTCGGTCAGGGTCGGCTCGGCCTCGAGCAGGCACGCGCAAACGGCTTCGATTGCGTGGCGCAACGTCGCTTCTGGTGCGAGCGTCGCGCCACTTGTACGGTCCGGCGTGGCAGGTGAGGGCCGCACCGAAACCTGCGCAACGCGGCCGCTCAACGCTGGCCATGCGGAGGTGTGCGCGGCGGCGTCGAGCCAGCCGATGCGCTCATCGTCCACGCGCAGCAGTGTCAACGAAACGCCCGACATCTCGAGCGCGCTCAGGAATGTGCCGGCCCATGCACGCTCCACGCGGATGTCACGTGCCGCAAGATAACGAAGCGCGGATCCGGCCACAATGCTCAATTCGCTCGATGGCGTGCCGCCAAGATTGTTCACCAGCAAAGCCGCTCGCGCCCCCGTCTGCAATGACAAGTCGTCGATGATCTTTGCGAGCAGCCTTTCGACGATTGCGTCGGCCGGCTCCATGACGCCGCGCTCTACGCCAGCTTCGCCATGAATACCGAGGCCCCATTCGATTTCGCCGTCGCCGAGCTCGAAGCCCGGCTTGCCCGCGGCCGGTACCGTGCACGGCGTGAGCGCGACGCCCATTGTGCCGAGCGACGCGGCTACGTCGCGCGCAATCTGCGCAACCTCGGCCAATGGGCGGCCTGCTGCGGCGGCTGCGCCGGCAATCTTGTGAACCAGCACGGTCCCCGCAAGCCCGCGACGGCCCGCATGGTCACCGCTTGCCGCGAGCGCGACGTCGTCGGCAACGGTCACCATTTCCGTGGGGATACCCTCGGCACGCGCGATCTCGGCGGCAAGGTCAAAGTTGAAGCGGTCGCCCGTGTAGTTCTTCACGATCAGCAGGGCTCCCGCGGTTCCGGCTACCGCGCGGATCGCGTCGAGCACGGCGTCCGTCGATGGGGACGTGAATACTTCGCCCGCTACCGCTGCACTCAGCATGCCATGACCTACATAGCCGCCATGCGCCGGTTCGTGGCCCGAGCCGCCACCCGAGATCAGCGCGACGTCTCCCCGCGCGGCAACGGCCTGCGCATCGGCGCGCACGACGATGGTGCTGCCTTGCAACAACGAGAGATTGGGATTGAGCGCCGCGAGCCCTTCGAGCATGTCCGGGACGACCGCGGAGACATCGTTGATGAGCTTCTTCATTGCGTCAGCGTCCTTTTAAGCCGCCGGCCCTGTGTCGCGAGCTCACGGCAGTTTATGCAGTTGCGAGACCTTGAGGCTCAACTGTACCGCGCATCGGGAGAATGCGGCGTGAGGTGGCAATGGTACTCATGCGGATGTCTCTGCATGCTGACGACTGTGCGCTAGTGAAAGGCATCGAGACGCGGCGACCGTGAACGCGCCGTGGCATCAGTGAGCGAGTCGGACCACGGAGAAATGCAGACAATACGGATGGAGTGACGGACAGGATAGTCGCACGATGATGATGTGCGCGGATGTGATGCAAGAACATGACAGTGGACGAAAGCGGAGCCGCTTTCGTCCACGTCACTTATGCGTTGGTAGGCTCGATTGGATTCGAACCAACGACCCCCACCATGTCAAGGTGGTGCTCTAACCAACTGAGCTACGAGCCTTTAGAGGCGCGAATTATAGAGACTCCGAGCGCGCCGCACAAGTCCCACACGACAAGTACGTTCATGAGCGTGTTTTCCATTGTTGGATGCGTGGTTTGTCGTTCAACTTGATTCAGCTCGTCGGTACCCATCCGGTATGCGTTATTGTTGTGGGAGGCATTTGAGTGTTGGCGTCGTTGGGTTGGCGTCGTTGGGTTGGCGTCGTTGGGTTGGCGTCGTTGGGTTGGCGTCGTTGGGTTGGCGTCGTTGGGTTGGCGGATCATGAGCGTCTGCTGATGGCTCTTTAGAACGCGTGTCAGATCCCTCCCACGACGTCATGTGTAGACAGCAGCACTTGACTGGACAGACAGTGTCAGTTCATTTCGTCGTTCCCGACTTGGTAGCAGCCTTTCCGGAGCGAGGACAAGTTCAAGCCCGACTGATTCCATTGCGCGCGTACATCTTTATCGCCGCCATTTGTTAGCGTAATCGGAGCGATGTCGTTGAAGGAGTTTGCAGGAGCGCCTAGACCACCCGCTGTTCATCATACGATGCCGCGGCACCGAAAAAACTAGCGTCATAGTGAAGCAGTGCTGAGCATTGTCGACAAGCCTGTGAGTTTTCGGGAACCGAGCCTGCACACGTACCCTGACCGGTCGAGCTGCTGGCGCCGCCCGAATCGCGGTCAAACGAATAGGTCGCGCCAACCGTGCCCCAACGGAATGCACCTTTGTATGCGAGCGTGTTAGCACTGAACGTATTCGAAATGTATGCATCAATCGAAGCGACACCGCGGGTAGATGTCGGGGCTAGCGAATCGGAATCAGCGATAGCCCAGAAGTTCATCGTCTACTAGCGACCAAAGCTTGGCCCCTGGTCCGGGTCTGAACAGTGCATGGTAGGCGGGTTGTGAGGGGCGTCATACTGCCTGATGCGTCTGAT
>NZ_JAQQEF010000044.1:0-36499 GCF_046027605.1 Paraburkholderia fungorum | reverse complement strand
GGTGCCGCCCCGCACAGGGGCAACGCTGATAGACCAATATCAATTCAAGGAAAGGCCAAAAAGCCAGATCAAGGAAAGGCCAAAAAATCCAGATCAAGGAAAGGCCAAAAAATCCAGATCAAGGAAAGGCCAAAAAATCCAGATCAAGGAAAGGCCAACGCCGCAGACGACCAGCCAACAATCGCCGCGCAGACAAAAAAATAAAAAATTCCAAGCACCGAAACGCCGGATTCATGAAAACCCAACAAAAAAAACTGAAAGTCTGAATTGCAGACGCAGTCCTTTCTGGCCTCGATATATTCATTACATAGAGGTGGCCGGCCGGGTGGGTATTCGACACTCTTTCTAAAGCAATAACAACAAGTAAAAGAGCGGGCTGCCCGAAAGGGTAGCCCGCTCTTTTTTGCTTACGAACCAAAATAGATATTGCAGAAACTCACTGGGCCAACACAGTTGTCGGCGCTGGCGCTGGCGGCGGATGTCGTCGTTGCGCAGCCGGATAGCAGCAGTCCGGTTACGACAGCAGCAGCGGCCAACGAGGCCATGCGCTTGATTGTGGTACGAAAAGTCATTGAGGTCAGAACGAGAAATGTTGGATGTTACGTTTAACGACGGTGGAGATAGTTCATCTGCTCATCGTTCCCGGATTTGATCAGTTGCCGGTAAACCTGGGGTGGTGTTTTGCCTCGGCCATTCGTTGCGTTAGGCGATGGCCGTCCGCGAGCGGATGCCAGTCCGCTCGACCGGTTCAGTGTGTGTAAAGGGTCGATTCCAGATAGGCGAGCTGGCCGTCCTTCTCCGCATGCACCAGTTCCTGATAGACCTGCGCGCGCGTCTTCTCGCCGGTCACCTGACCGTAAGGCGGCACCCACGATCCTGCAGTACTGACCGCAGCGATGTTGTTCTGCGCCACTTGCATCGTCGTCGCAATCTGTTGCGCCGGCGCCGTGGCCGATTGAGCGAAAGCGGAAGCCGTTGCGGTCGCGCCGATGAAAGCGATGACGAGTGTCAGAGATTTCATGTTCGTAATCCTCACAAATCAGATTGGATGGAACCGATGCGCGAACCGCAATGCATTCGTGGATCGGTTGATAAGAGGATAGTCACCTGGCTTTAGCGGATCAGTGATCTACGCATGAAAAGATATTTATCCGTCGGAGCGTCGGCAACCCGTTGATTCAAGGGGCCGTCGGGCACGTCTCATGAACATGAAAACCGTTTCATGAATCGGCCGGTTTCGATCACGGGTATGTCACCGTGCAAATCTACATTGCGGTTACCCGCACAGTGTGCGGGCTCGGTTCGCGCATGCGTGAGCCGGCGCCTTTTCTTATCCGGAATCAAACATGAACAAAGCATTGGCAACCACACTCGTCGTGCTCGCCGGCACGTTTGGCGCGGCGGCGCACGCACAAAGCAGCGTCACGCTGTACGGCGTCCTCGATACCGGCATCGACTACGTCAGCAATCAGAAAGCGGCCTCAGGCGGAAAAAGCAACGTGATGATGGAGAGCGGCAATCTCAGTACCGACCGCTGGGGCCTGCGCGGTAACGAAGACCTGGGCGGCGGGCTAAGTGCGGTCTTCGATCTGGAGAACGGCTTTAATATCGACAGCGGCAAGTTCTCCAACGATGGCGACGAGTTCGGCCGGCAGGCATGGGTCGGTATCGCGAGCAAACAGTGGGGCACGCTGACTATGGGCCGGCAATACGACTTCCTCGTCGATTTCGTCGCCCCGCTTTCGGTGACAGGTTCAGGCTTCGGCGGCAATATCGCCGAACATCCGTTCGATAACGATAACCTCAACAACGATCTGCGTATGAACAACGCGCTGAAATTCCGCAGCGCAACCTATGACGGCCTCACGGTTGGCGGCGCCTATGCGTTCAGCAATGCGGCGGGCGGCTTCAGCAACAACAACGCGTATAGCCTCGGCGCGCAATGGGCGGGCGGTCCGTTCAATCTGGCGGTTGCGTATCTGCAGATCAACCAGCCGGGCGGCGTCAATCAACCCAACAATACCAGCGGCGCGGTGAGCAGCAGCGACGACGATGCGACCTTCACCGGCGCACGCCAGCGTGTCCTCGGCGCAGCGGGCCGTTACTCGTTCGGCGCGGCGACCGTCGGTCTCGTCTTCACACGGACGATGCTCGACGATCCGCATCAGATCACCCAGGGCGGTGCGTATTCCACGCTCAACGGCGATATGCTGACCTTCAACAACTACGAACTGAACGCGCGCTACGCGATTACGCCGGCGTTCTCGCTGGGCGGTTCGTACACGTTCACCGACGGACATTTCAGTGACGACGGCAAGAGCGTCGCGCCGAAGTGGAATCAGTTCATGCTGCAGGCGGACTACGCGTTGTCACGCCGCACGGATCTGTATCTGGAAGGCGTATATCAACATGTGTCGGGTGCGGACGGCATCGCGGTTCTCGGCAACGCGTCGATCTATTCGCTGGCGGCTTCGTCGAGCGATCGGCAGGCGGTTGTCGCAATGGGAGTGCGGCATCGGTTCTGAGCGCCGCAAACCTACTGCAATGCGCTGCAGACCTGCCTGAAACGCAAACGTCGCCGGTGCTGAATCGGCGACGTTTTTTTACCGCATTGGCTGCGTCAGCCGAGCAGATAGCCTGAGCCGCGAATCGTGCGAATCAGTGAAGGTTCGCCGGGCGTCTCGACTTTCTTGCGCAAGCGGCCTATGTGCACATCGATCAGGTTGGTGCCGGGATCGAAGCGGCAGCCCCACACGGCTTCGAAAATCATCGTGCGCGTGAGCACCTGGCCGCTGTGGCGCATCATGAATTCGAGCACGCGGAATTCGGTGGGCTGCAGATCGAGTTCGCGCTGCCCGTGGGTGACTTTGCGGCGCACCAGATCAAGTTCCAGCGCGCCGGCGCGCAGCAGCGTTTCAGCTTTGGCATGACGTGGCCGGCGGCGCAACAGCACCTCGACGCGCGCAAACATTTCCTCGGCCGAGAATGGCTTGGTCAGATAGTCGTCGCCGCCGGCGCGCAGGCCTTGAATGCGCTGATCGACATCGGACAGCGCGCTCATCACCAGCACCGGCGTTTCCATGCCGACCCCTCGCATGGTCGCCACGATAGTCAGGCCGTCGAGATCGGGCAGCATGCGATCGAGTGTGACGACGTCGTAGTCGCCTGCCATTACTTTCGCCATGCCTTCGCGGCCGGTGCGCGCCACATCGACGGAGAAACCGCTCGCGCTGAGCGTGCGCACGATGTCGTGTGCGATCAACTCGTCATCTTCGATCGTCAATATTCTGGGCATGATGCACGAGCCCGTTCAGGCCACCGCCCGCAGTGCAACCGTGCGATCCGGTGTGCGATATTGGCTGACCGCGAAGTCGATGAAACTGCGCACGCGCATCGACAGGTAATTGCGTCCGGAGTAAAGAATCGACGTCTGGCGCGGGCCGCCGTTGATTTTGAACTGTTCCAGCACCGGTACGAGCACGCCTTGCGCGAGGTCGTCAGCAATGATCGGCAGCGGCAGCAGGGCGATACCCATGTGGTTGAGCGCGGCCACGCGTACCATTGCGCTGCTCGTTGCGTTCAGCGCGCTACCGGTGTTGACACGGTAGACACCGTCGGCGTCCGCGAACTCCCAGATGCGCGACGCACCGTCGGAGACGCTCAGCAGGCCATGACGGTTCAACGCCCCCGGATCGCGAGGAGTGCCGTGACGCGCCAGATAGGCGGGCGAAGCGACCGTGATTTCATCGATACTGGTCAGCGTGCGGCTGACCAGCGAGGTGTTGGCAACGCGCCGGTCGTCGGAGAAACATACGTCGAAGCCGCCTTCCACCAGATCGATAGGCGTATCGAACGTTGTCACGTCGAAGTCCACACGGGGATGCAGCGTGCGATAGGCCGCCAGCAATGCGCCCAGGCCGGCGGCCGCGAACGTCATGGGCGTGGCGATCCGCAGCGTGCCTTGGGGATCGCGCGTCGTCTCGAGCAGATTCGATTCCATTTCATCGAGCTTCTCGATGATCGTGCGGCAACCGTCGAGATACTCGCGGCCCACATCGGTGAGCGAAAGACTGCGCGTGGTGCGGTTCAGCAAGCGCATATTCAGATGCGCTTCCAGTGTGCCGACGCTGCGCGTGACCGCCGCGGCCGACATACCTAACTGTCTCGCCGCAAGATTGAAGCTGGCGAGATCGACCACTCGTGTGAAGACACGCATCGCTTGTAGCTGGTTCATGTTGGAGCAGTAGAGAAGGACGATGGGTGCATCATCGGCGATCGCGGATAAAACCGCACTGCCACGCGGATTAAGACTTTTTTAGTTTTGTGCCATGTTCACGATCTGTGAGGCGCGAGCCTGCCATCCGACTACGATCGCGAACCATCAGCGGACCTGAGGGAGGTCCAAAAAAAGAGCGCGGACAGAGCCGCGCTTTCGGAAAATGACCTGAATGAAAGTAACCGCTATGACGCGGCGAACGAAGTATAGGTGTGGGGCGCCGCGAAGTGCGCGTGCAATCTGAAACGCAGTCATGCACGAAACGCAACAGGCGCGTGCTGCGTTTCCAATTCCACTGATCCGGCTGATCAGTTGAGCATGCCGTGTACTTCGAGCGATGCTTCCAGTTGCTGAGTCAACGCATGATGCAGCCTGGCGAGACTCTGGGTGGGGAGTGCGAAGCCCGCCCAGCCCAGACCGGAATGCCTCAGAAACAGCATGGCGCCATCATGCAGCGGATGCTTTTCGGTGTGCCAGCACGGATCGATTTCAATCACATACTGATGCGTGCGCAGCGGCTCCTTGGGCACTTCCGGGCGCATCGTGGCGCGCAGCACACTGAGGTGTTCGATCACGGCGTCCAGGTCGGCTACTTCGAGCAGTACCACACTGTCCTCGATGGCGATGCGAACCGCGTTCTGTCCATACTCGTTGACTTTCTCGATGCTCATGGGGCGCGACATTTCTCTGCTCCTTCCAGCTCTCACGGTGCACAAATTATGGCGCCGCCTCTCTTAACCAAGTCTTAAAGAGCACGATCCAAGGATGAAACTTAGTTTAAGAAGGCCGCTTGGCACGATTTATGGTGCAGCGCAAAATCGTCTGATGTTTGCTGGTCCGCAGCAAGCGGGCGGGGCATTAAGTCATATGTAAAAGAAGCCTGATGTTTCAAATAAGAAACGTTTTTAGTCGAATAAGTATTTCGTGGCGCAATACTTATTCGGAAGTATTTCGATAAGTGTGCGGCGCACCACATCGACACTGTCGTTAAATTCCCGATTTGCGAATAAAAGCCGGATTGAACGTTCATTATTTGCGAGCTTCAGAGTTCATGTTTGAAACACTTTCTGATGCCGCCGCGGCTAATCGAGACGCCAGATCCGGGTGATCCGTGATGACTTGATGCACCGGTGCCGTGGCCTTGAAAGCTAGTCCGTGTAAGGTTTTCGGGCATCGGGGCCGCCACCTTTCCGGTATGATCGATGGTACTGTCCGCGCATATACCGGCAGTCATATGAAACACATAATAATGGTTTTCTTCATACATTCCATTTCCCGATGTGGATTTGTTTTTCAAATTTACTATAGCGAAGCATTCAGCTAACATCACGCATAATCCGTTAAGCGGCGTTGCCAGCGGTTTTCACCCGCCTGATTAAATTCGACCATATCGGCCAGCCGACGGGGCAGCGGGGTCCACAACGTACGACAGTTTGGGGAAACATCATGCCGCACATGCACCTGGATACTGCGAGGATTACCTGGTTACATACGCCGACACTCAACGTGCGTACTGCAGCGCGGCGAATCGGCGTGTTGCTGTTCGACGGCTTCTGGCTGCTCGGGCCTGGCACGGTGGTCGAGATGTTCCAGACCGCCAACGAACTCTCGGGTTCACGGGCCGGCGAAGAACCACCTTATGAAGTGCAGTTTCTGTCGATGGACGGCGGCAGCGTCGCGAGCTCGTCATTGGCGCGAATCTGGACGGACCGTATCGACCCGCGTTACGGCAGCGGTTTTGACGTGCTGTTCATCGCAGGCGGATACGGCGCACATGAGGCCGCGCTCGACGAGCGGCTGCTCGGCTGGCTGCGATCGGTGCAAACGCGTACCCGCGCGATCGAGACGATCGGTGAAGGCCGTCTCGTGCTGGAGGCGGCGGGGCCCGCGGAGCATGACGGCCTGCAGGTGAACCGCTATCTGGGCAGCGCCGCGATCGATCCCACGCGCAGCGCGGCCAATGATCGTAACGACTGTGCGCGCAGTGCGTTGATGTTCATCAAGCGCGACCTCGGCGCGGAGCTCGCGCGCAGCGTCGCCGATCGGGTGATGCCCGGCATGGCCGCCACGTGGGTACCGCTGCCGGCTGAAGGTGGCACGCTCAGCGTCGCCGAGAAAATCCGTGCCGCCGCGCGCTGGATGGAGGCGAATTGCGATCGTCCGGTGTCGGTTGCCGACGCCGCCCAGGTCGCGGCCATGAGCGAGCGGAATTTCCTGCGGCGCTTCAAGCATGAAATGCAGGTCACGCCGTCTGACTATCTGTTGCAGGTGCGGTTGCGGATCGCCTGCAATTTCCTGACGGAAACCGAACTACCGGTCGACAAGATCGCGCGCCGCAGCGGCACCGGCAACGGCGATCGACTCGCGAAGATATTCCGCAAGCGCATGGCGTTGTCGCCCACCGAATATCGCGCGCGCAGCCGGGTTGCGACCGAAGCGTAAGCAAGGGCCGCGCCGTGCAAACGGCACATCTCTGCGTGGATGGGTATGTGCGTAGCGACGTGCGCAGCGACGTGCGTAGCGGCGTGTGCAATAGCGCGTGCAACGGCACGTTCATCACCGGCTGTGATTTCTCCGGGCAGGCTTCTTACGAGCACAGTGGCCATGGGCAACAAGGTAATGGCGACCGCATTGCCAGAGGTGAAACTCATCGAGCCCGAGGTGTTTTGCGACGAATTCGGCTTCTGCTTCGAGAGTTTCAGCGCGGATGAGTTTACCGACGACGTTTCGCATGGCTTCAATTTCGTGCAAGACCGTCATTTGCGGGCAGTGCGTGGGGTGTTGCGCGGACTGCACTATCAGGTGCAGCGCCCACAAGGGCGGCTCGTGCGCGTGGTAGTGGGCGAAGTGTTCGACGTCGCCGTGGACGTGCGGCTCAATTCGCCGACCTTCGGCAAGTGGAGCAGTGCCTATCTGAGCGCGGCCAATCATCGACAGGTATGGGTACCGCCGGGCTTTGCGCACGGTTTCGTCGTGCTGTCCGAGGTCGCGGAGTGCCTCTGGAAGACCACCGAATACTGGTTCCCGGAACTCGAGCGCTGCATCTTGTGGCGCGACCCTGATATCGGCATCGAGTGGCCCATCGAGGTCGAGCCGATTCTCGGCGCGAAGGACGCAGCGGGCCGCCGTCTCTACGAAGCGGAGAATATCGCCTGAGCGCCGCACCTGCATCGCTCCGTTCGGCGCCGCTTTCAGATCGTCCGGCGCACCCGCGGCGATCGAGCGCGGTTCAGCGCGTTGCCACCACGGCGCCCACACTCGCGGCGACCACCAGCAGCGTGCCTGCGATCTGCAGGACACCCATGGGTTGATGCAGCACCACGAAGCCGGCCAACGCGCCGATCGCGGGTTCGACACTCATCAGTATCCCGAACGATGCGGCCGGCATGTGCCGCAACGCCACCATTTCCAGCGCGTAGGGTAACAACGGCACCAGCACCGCGAGGCCCGCGGTGGCGGCGAGCTGGCCTGCCGCGATGTGGCTGCCGCTTTGCGCGAGGCCGAATGGCGTGGCAACCAACGCCGCGGCGATCAACGACACCGACAATCCTTCGAGTCCGGCGAATACGGTGCCGGCCTTTTTCATCAAGACGATATAGCTGCCCCAGCCGAGCGCGGCCCCGAACGCGAGCAGTACGCCAAGCGGTTCGCCGATCCAGCCCGCGCGATCACGCGAGAGCAACAGCACGCCGGCGATCGCCAATGCCGGCCACAGTAGCGCTCGCACGCGCCGCACCGCGAAAGTCGCTACGGAAAGCGGGCCCAGAAAATCGATCGCGACGGCAAGCCCCAATGGAATCCGCTGAAGCGCTGCGAAAAAGCACAGCGTCATGCCGGCCATTGCCGTGCCCAATGCACCGGCCGCAATCCAGTGCGAGCGCGAGTAGGTGAACAAACGCGGGCGCACCAGCAATGCAAGCACCACGGCTGCCCAGCAAAGACGCAACCAGGTGGTGCTGAGCGAGCCATATGCCGCCATCGTCGGCGCGGAGAGCGCTGCGCCGAACTGCACGCTCGACATCGACAGCACGCATAGGAGCGCTGCGCCCGCTGCCGCGCTGGCGGGCTTCGCTGGTGTTGGCGCGGAGTCCAGCGCCGGTTTGATGGTGGTGTCCTGCATCGTGGTCTCGGTCCCGCCTTTTGGCTTCCTGGTCGCTATCTTATCGGTCTGGGCGGTATTAAGATTAGTTGATATTTCTTATGGCCACTTCAGGGAACGTGATGACCCGAGATCTCGACAGCAATCTCCTGCGTGCGTTCGTTACTGTGGCGGAGACCGGCGCCATAGGTGTGGCGGCCGTGCGGCTCGCGCGGACCCAGGCGGCGGTGAGCATGCAGTTGCGGCGGCTCGAGGAAGAACTGGGGCGCCGTTTG
Organism: Paraburkholderia fungorum; assembly: GCF_046027605.1. GTDB lineage: Bacteria > Pseudomonadota > Gammaproteobacteria > Burkholderiales > Burkholderiaceae > Paraburkholderia > Paraburkholderia fungorum_F. Next base: position 27,849 of record NZ_JAQQEF010000044.1, on the reverse strand, counting down.
CTCGACCGCTCGCCGCGCGGCGTGCAACTCACCGAAGCGGGGCATCTGCTGCTGCCGTTCGCGCATATGATCCTCGGCGCGGGTGCCGATGCGCGGCGCGCGTTGAGCGCGGGGCAGGTGTCCGGCACGGTGCGGCTCGGCATGCTGGAAGACATCGCAGTCGGCCGGTTGCCGCGCGCGCTGCGGCGTTTTTCGATCGCTTATCCGCAGGTGGCGCTGGAGATCGTCGTCGACACCAGTCCGGCATTGTCGAACCGGCTTGCGGATGGGAGCCTCGACGTGGTGGTGGGGGACCCCGCACTGGTCGACTCGGTGCCGTTGCTGACCTGGACGCAGCCGCTTTTCTGGGTCGGCGCGCGCGGGTTTAGCCGCGACGGTGACATGGCATTGCCGGTGGTTGCGTTCGGTGGCGCATGTTTGTGGCAGCAGCAAGTGTTGACGGCGCTGCGGCGCGCGGGGATTGCGTGGCGCATCGTATGCACCAGCACGAGTTTGCCGGCGGTGCAGTCGGCTGTGGAAGCAGGGCTTGGTGTGTCGGTGCTGCTCGACGGCAACATCCGTCCGGAAGCGATGCGCGTGCTCGGTCAGACCGATGGATTACCTGCTGCGCCCACCGCCGGATTCGGGCTTTTCATGCGTCCGGTTTCCGGCGCCCAGGCGGCGGCCGTGCAGACATTGCAGACGTTTCTTTGCGAGGAATTGCATCTCGGGTTACGGGAGAATGAGCCGGTTGTGTTGTGCGCGGGGTAATTGGCAGCACGTCCCATGTGAGTTTTTACGACATTTTTTCTTGAGACGCTTACGCGTGAAACCTACACTTCGTGCATCTTGATAGCGCGAGGTGCTCAACGTGAAGCGACCTGCAACGACGCAGCAATCTGTCCGTATCGACTACGTGTGTCACGGCATCGGCCGTGTCGAACTGCGCCGGTTCGATCCGTCGCGCGATTCGTATGTTGCGTTGACTGCGCTGTTGCATCGGGCTTTCACACGGCTCGGCGCGATGGGGTTGAATTGCACCTGTGTGGATCAAACGGTGGAGACGACACGTTCACGCGCGACGCGGGGCGATTGCTACGTTGCGGTGTGCGGGGGGCGCATTGTCGGCACGATGACGCTGTATGCGCCGGATCGTGATTCGCCGTGCGAGTTGTATCGTCGCGACGATATCGCCAGCTTGCGTCAGTTCGGCGTGGAGCCCGTGTGGCAGGCACGGGGCATTGGTACCTTGTTGATCGCTTTCGCCGATCATTGGGCCGCGACGCGCGGTTATGCGGAGCTCGCGCTCGATACGCCGCAACCGGCCGCGCACCTGATTTCGTTTTACAGAGGGCAGGGGTTTCGCATCGTCGATTTCACACGCTTCGATGGCAAGCGATACGACAGCGCGATCCTGAGCAAGCCGCCGGTGGTGACGCGTACGCTCGCTAACTGGTCGCATAGATTGACGGTGCCGGCGAGGATTGCGCGCGCCGCATGACGAGTCGTGGTTGTGCACTCGCGTGCTGGAGCTGCTGAGGTTCCGGGTTCTGGGTTTGTGATTGTTGTTTGGGTGCTTGAGGTAATCGGGACGTTAGTGTTGCGTTGCGATGCGCTCCTGATGCGCATACGGGCGACGGACGGGCTTGTGCAGTAAAAACCCGGCGTGGGCAGCAACTATTGCAATACCGTGTGGCAAGTATTGCAACGAGTTGTCGGTCCTCGTGCCGGGTTGGATGTTTCTTCTTACCTTGGTCGATGCGGTGGTTAGCGTCGCATTACGCCCATCAGCAAGGTGACGAGGAAGATCACCACGAAGATGAAGAACAGGACCTTGGCGATTTCGGTTGCGCCCGCGGCAATGCCGCCGAAGCCGAATACCGCGGCGATGATCGCGATGATGAAAAAGATTACAGCGTATCGAAGCATGGGGCCTCCCACCGATGGATTGCTGGAGTGAAATAAAAAGCGGCGGCTCGTTGTGGGCACAGCGTGCTTTGACGGATTTGTGCCGGCGAGCGATATGAAGCAATGGGTGTGCCCGGGGGGCTGGTTTGTGGGGATGCCTGCGGCGTGGGGGTTGCCTGCGGGGCGCTTATTGGCTGTTTGCTTGCGGCGTTGAAGTTTGCTTGATCTGGTTGCCGCGCGGCGCTTGCTTGTCTGTTTGCCTACGGCGTTGGCCTTTCCTTGCTGTGTTATTGGTGTATTAGCGTCGCCCCTGTGCGGGGCAGGCACCTACTTCTCTTTGCCGCCGCAAAGAGAAGTAGGCAAGAGAAAGCGGCTCAAACCGCTAACTTCTAAGCGGGTCCCCTGGCTTGGAGGAGGTAGTGGTGCATCTGGAATCCGTGCCCTCGCACATTCAACGTGAGTGACAAAGCGCTCATCAGCGCCCACTCCGCACTGCGTGCGTCGCGGATCGGCCTGCATGGGAAACCAGCGGCTTCGTTTGCGCGTGGTGGGAGCTATCGGCTTCGCTTGCGCGCGGTGGGAACCATCGGCTTCGCCTCGGCGATGTACTCCGCGACATGGCGGGACACAGGTAACGATGCGATATACCCGATATTCGCCGCGCCACCGCGCCAGATGAAGCGTGAGCGCGAAAACGCAGCGGACCGTTTGAAGAAGTGCCCTCCAGCACAGCCGTCATATTTCGGTCGGCGCAGCGCGCGCCGATGCGCATTCTCAGAACCGATTGCTGCATTTCGCGTTCGCGTTCCGTTCGCGCTCATCAGCTTAGTCGGTTCATTCGGCAATTCGCCGAGGCGAAGCCGATGGTTCCCAACCGCTCCCCAACGAAGCCACTGGTTTGCATGATGAGCCCTTCCGGCGAGCACGTAGTGCGAGGCGGGAAGTATGACTGCCTGGTCACTGGCGTCGAATGTGCGGAGACACCGATTCCAGATGCACCACTACCGAGACTGTGCGGGGGACCCGCTTAAGAACTAGCGGTGTGAGCCGCTTTCTTTTGCCTACTTTTCTTTGCGGCAGGCAAAGAAAAGTAGGTGCCCGCCCCGCACAGGGGCGACGCTAATAGACCAATAAGAAAACAAGGAAAGGCCAACGCCGCAGGCGAACAGACAAGAAGCGCCGCGCAGGCAAACAAAACAGAAAAAGCCCAACGCCGCAGGCAAACAACTGTCGCATTGCTGCAACAGCACACCATCCGCATCATCCAGACTCGCAAATCGCCAAATCGGCGGCGGCTATCGCATTCAAATCAGGTGAGCGGGACGCGTAGAACTTCGCCATAACATCATCGAAGAAAAATCAAAATTCCGAACTTTCATCCTGCGCTAACGTTTGCGCAGTGCAAATCACTCGCACGCAAACGATCAATACGCATTGCAGAAGAAACCAGCCGCAAGGCATGCGCTAGACCGGCCGCCCACGCCGCGCCTCACAACTGCGCGCGAAGCCAGTGATAAACGAGCGGCCCGCACAATACGCCCCACGTCACCGCACAGATCAGAAGCGCCATCGTGACCGCGGCGCTGCCGCAGTCCTTGGCACGCTTGGACAAGGCGTGCCGTTCGAGTGAAATGCGATCGATCGCAGCCTCGATGCTCGAATTCAACAATTCCACCAACAGCACCAGCAGCACGGAAACGATCAGCAATACCCGCTCGATCGCGCCCACCGGCATCAGCACAGCGCAAGGCAGTAAAACCGCCGCGAGGGCAATCTCCTGACGAAAGGCGCTTTCCTCGCGCAATGCCGCAATAATGCCGTCGCAGGAGTGCCGCAGCGCATACAGCGCACGCAAAGGCCCGCTCCGTTTAGCGGGCAACGGCGTGGAAGAAGCCGCCGAAGGAGCGGCAGAAGGAGCCGCAGAAGACTTAATCGGATTGCTCATGATGTGCTTCGAGTCAAGGTGGCCGCAGCATGCCTCAAATGTTACAAATTGTCGCGGACTTGTGATATCTTCTCGCCCGCCCCAAGGGGCCGGTACTCCTGCGCTACGGTCCCCGGAAAAGACGCGAAGTTGGCATCCGGCACACTATGCCGGACACACTTCACGGGTTGGCCACGTGTGCCGTGTCGCGCGTCATTCAAGGTTTCGCCGGATCGTCCGTATACAAGCGTAGGGGACCGCATCGCGGTCGTGTCGCATTTCCGTTTTTCATGTTTTCCGCAAACTTCCGCGGCAGGCCGAATTCGCAACGATGTCCACGCAATCATGGGGCGGATGGCCGATGTTCAACAAGCTGATCTGTCCATGAAACCTGTCGTTTCGTTTTGTCTGTCGCTGACGGCGCTCGTCGGCGCCTTATATGCCGCTACGCTAGCCGCCGCGCCTTCCGCACTTCCTTCGTCTTCCGCGCGCGTTCCGTCGTCCGCCACCGTCGCTGTGCTGCCGTCGCCCGCTACGCCGGGCACCACTGCCAACGGCGCGCGCTCAACCAAAGCAACCAACGCAACCAACGCAACCAACGCAACCGCCACTGCCAACGCACCGATCGCGACGAACACCGCCAACATCGCCAACACAGCCAACACCGTCGCCAACACCGCCAACACCGCGCCCCACGCCGCCAGCTCGACCACGGTACACATACCGTTCTCGGCGTTGGGCGCATATCGGCCGCTGAATCTGCGCGGTCTCGAGGACGTGAGCGTCGTCAATGTCGGCGTGCGGCTCGATCGTGTGGTGACCGCGGCGCGGCTGCGGTTGCGCTACACGTATTCGCCGGCGCTGGTGTTCCCGATCTCGCACTTCAAGGTGTCGATCAACGACGAAGTGGTGGCGACCGTGCCGTTCGATCGCGAGCATGCAGGGCAGGTCGTCACGCAGGACATCCCGCTCGATCCGCGTTTCCTGACCGATTACAACCAGCTTGGACTGAGGCTCATCGCGCATTACACGCTGGACCATTGCGAAGACCCGGACAACTCGTCGTTATGGGCCGACGTGAGTCCGACGAGCGAAATCATTCTCGACACGTCACCGATTCGCTTGCCTAACGATCTCGCGTTGCTGCCCGCGCCGTTTTTCGACCGGCGCGATGTGAGCCGCCTGCGTCTGCCCTTCGTGCTGCCGGCAGCCGCCGACAACGCGACGCTGCGCAGCGCCGGCGTGCTGGCCTCGTGGTTCGGCGCGCTCGCCGATTATCGGCAGGCGCGTTTTCCGGTCTCGTCCACCTTGCCGTCCGACGATCAGGCCGTAGTGGTAGCGCGCAGCGCACAGTTGCCGGAGGCGTTGAAGCTGCCGCCGGTCAATGGGCCGATGCTGATCGTCACCGACAATCCGGCATCCGTCGACAGGAAGCTGCTGATCGTGACGGGCCGCACCGCCGCGGAAGTCGATCAGGCGGCCGCCGCGCTCGTGCTCGGCAGGACGGCGATGGCAGGTCCCGCAGTGCAGGTCGCACAGATCGACATCGGCGCGCCGCGCAAGCCCTATGACGCGCCGCGCTGGTTGCCGGTCGACCGTCCGGTCGCGTTCAAGGAGTTGATCGATGACCCGGGCCAGTTGCAGGTGCGCGGCGGTGCGTCGGACCCGATCCGTCTGAATCTGCGCGTGCCCGCCGATCTGTTTTCATGGAACGGGGCGGGCGTGCCGCTGAATCTGAAGTACCGTTATACGGCGCCGACGGTGCAGAACAACTCGATCCTCGCCGTGCAGATCAACGATCAACTGGTCAAGTCGTACCGGCTCGCGCCGGCCAGCGCCGACGATGCACAGGGCCGCCTGCAACTGCCGGTGCTGTCGACCGGCGGCAGCCGTTCGACGAACTCGCTCGATATTCCGGCGTTCCGTGTGGGCAGCTCGAACCAGTTGCAGTTGCGCTTCAATCTCGATTCGCAAAAGACCGGGCTGTGTCAGAGCGTCGCGTCGAATCCCGTGCAGGCGGCGGTCGACCCGGACTCGACGATCGACTTCTCGAACTTCGTTCACTACGCGCAGATGCCGAATCTCGCGTACTTCTCGAATAGCGGCTTTCCATTCACGCGGTATGCCGATCTGTCGCAGACGGCCGTGGTGATTCCCGCGCATCCCGCACCCGAAGAACTCGAGGCATTGCTGACGACGCTCGGCCACATGGGGCAATGGACCGGCTATCCGGTGTTGCGCGTGCAGATCGCGCGGCCGGCTGAGATAACCCAACTGGCGGGCAAGGATCTGCTGGTGATCGGCGGCAGTGGTTCGGCGCCGTGGCTCGATCGTTGGCATCAGGCGCTGCCGCTGACCATCGGCGCGAACGCGAACGCCGCCGACGACGGTGTCGAAGGCGGCAAGGTCACGCGCGCTACGTTTTCGGTGAAGGAGCAGTGGCACAACGGCGCGCACCTGCCAGACGGCAGCGCGCGTCTCGAACGCGACGGCTCGCTGGCCGCGCTGATGGGCTTCGAATTGCCCGGCAGCAAGGGACGCAGCGTCATCGCGCTGACGGCCACCGATCAGCGTCAGTTGCTCCAGTTGCTCGACGTGCTGGAAAAGCCGGACCGGGTTGCGCAACTGCAAGGCGACGTCGCCCTGGTGCGCGGCGGCGAAGTCGACAGCATGCGCGTCGGCGAACCGTATCTGGTCGGCTATGTGCCGTGGTATGCGTGGCTCTGGAGCAAGGCGATTCAGCATCCGATCCTGCTGGGCGTGCTCGGCGCAATCGCCGGGCTGCTGCTGGCGGTCGGCGCGTTCACCGCGTTGCAGGAACTGGCCGCGCGCCGCCGGGGAGTCTGACCGATGCTGCCGGTGAAGTGGAAAGCGTCGCTGCGGCAGGCGCCGGGCGGGGCGCTGACGGCGTGTACGTGCACGCGCCTGGCGTTGGTGGTGGACACAACGGTTGCCACCCGCGTGTCGAGCCGCCTGTCTGCCCGCGGGGTGATTTGTGTGTCGACCAGCGTGGTCATCGGCATGGCCGCTATGCTCGCGAGCAGCGCGTTCGCCGCGAGCTTGGCGCTGCCCGCTAATGCGGCCAGCGCCACCAACGGCGGCAACGCCAGCGCTAACGCAACCGGAACAGCACCCGCAAGCACAACAGCACCCGCAAGCACAACAGCACCCGCAAGCACAACAGCACCCGCACCCAGCCTCACCAGCCCCACCCCAGCCTACTGCACTGCATCCCCATGGCCGCGCTGGCAGCAGTTCAAGCGCGATTTCGTCTCACCCGAAGGGCGCGTGATCGACGTTGGCTCGGCCGATTCGCGCACGGTATCCGAAGGTCAGTCGTACGCACTATTCTTCGCGCTTGTCGCCGACGACCGCGCGGCCTTCGATTCGATCCTCAACTGGACCGAGGCGCACCTCGCGCAAGGCGATCTGACCGCGCATCTGCCGGCCTGGTTGTGGGGCCGCTCGGACAGCGGGCAATGGGGCGTGCTGGATGCGAATGCTTCGTCCGATGCCGATCTGTGGATCGCCTATGCACTGCTCGAAGCCGGCCGTGTCTGGCAGGAGCGCAGCTACACGGCGCGTGGCGCGGTGCTCGCGAAGCGCGTCCTCGACGAGGAGACCGCGAGCATTCCCGGTCTCGGCTTGACGCTGTTGCCGGGGCCGCTGGGCTTTCATCCGGCGCCGGACGTGTGGCGCGTCAATCCGAGTTATTCGCCGCCGCAGGTGCTCCGCGGCATCGCCACGCGGCTGCCGGACGACGCCCGCTGGACGCGTCTTCTCGCCAGCACGGGCCGGGTCCTGCTCGACACTGCGCCGCACGGCTTTTCACCGGATTGGGTGCTGTACCGCGCCAAACAGGGTTTCGCGCCGGACGTCCAAACCCAGGCCGAGAGCGCCTACAACGCGATTCGCGTCTATCTGTGGGCCGGCATGCTCAGTCCACGCGATCCGCTCGCGCAACCGCTACTCACGCGCCTTGCACCGTTCGCCGACTTTATCGCCGCACACGGTGCGCCGCCGGAAAAGGTCGATACGACGAACGGCAATGTCGGTGCGAATAGGGGTAACGCCGGTTTCTCGGCGGCGGCCGTGCCGTTTCTCGACGCGCGCGGCGAGCGCGCGCTCGGCGACGCGCAGATCGCGCGCATGGAACAACTCGATCGCGAGTCGCCGGCCGGTTACTACACCAGCGTGCTGAGTCTGTTCGGGCTCGGCTGGCGCGATGGCCGCTATCGCTTTGCCGCCGACGGCACCCTCAACCTGCGCTGGAGTTCGCCGTGCGGCGTCGCTTCCCGATAACGTGCACAGCGCTGCTGCTCTGCCTCGCGGCGCAGATGGCGCCGGTTGTCGCATGGGCAAGCGCGCAGGCTGCCGCGCAGCCAAACGCGCAAATAAGCACGCAAATAAGCACGCAGGCGTCCACGCAAATAAGTAAGCAGGCAAGCACCCAGGCAAGCGCACAGGCAAGCGCACAGGCAAGCGCGCGACCAGCCAGGCAACCAATCCCCCCCGCGCCATCACAAAACACCGCCGCGCAGCGCCTGTTCGCGACCGCCCGCATGTGGTCGACCAAGCATCGCGACGATCTCGCGTTGCAGTCGATCCAGAAGGCCTTGCTGATCGCGCCTGACGATCCTTCGCTGCTGGCCCAGCAGGTGCGCATCCAGTTGCATCTCGGCCAGGCCCAGGCCGCGCAGACGACGCTGGCGCGGCTGCGCGCCAAGGCCCCTGGTACGCCGGCCACGCAGCAAATCGAAGACGAGTTCCGCGTCGCTACCAACGGCCGCGAGGAACTGGCAACCATCCGCCTGATGGCGCGCAGCGGCCAGTCCGTCGAAGCGACGCGGCGGCTGGTCGCGCTGTTTCCTCACGGCGCACCGTCGGGGTCGCTCGGCGCCGAGTACTACCAGATCATCGCCGGCACGCCCGAGGGCCGCGGGCAGGCGATCGACGCCTTGCGTCAGCGGACGGCAGCCGATCCGTCGGATGTCGATTCGGCGCTGGTGCTCGCCAATCTGCTGAACGCACGCGGCGAGACGCGCGCCGAGGCCAACCGCATCGCGTGGAATCTCGCCACGCGGCCGGATTCGGATCGTTCGGCGTCGCTCGACGCGTGGCGTCACGTGCTGCAATCCGCCGGCGCGGACCCGGCTTATCTCGCCGCGCTGCGCGCCTATCTGCAACTCGTACCGGACGACACCGAATTCAAGGACCGGGCGGCCGTGATCGAAGCGCAGCTCGAGGCGCAACGCCAACTCGAAAACAATCCCGACTACATCGCGCAGCAACGCGGCCTGCAGGCTCTCGCGCGCAACGATCTGGCAATGGCCGAACCGCTGCTCACGCGAGCCGCGCAAGCTCGGGCGAACGACCCCGAGGCGGTCGGCGGCCTCGGTCTGGTGCGCATGCGCGAAGGGCGGCGTGACGAAGCCCGCACGCTGTTTCTGCGCGCGGCCGAGCTCGCGCCGGACAATCGCGGCAAATGGGACAGCCTCGCGCGTGCCGCGCAGTTCTGGGGCACCTTGGCCCAGGGCCGCGAGGCCGCCGCAGCAGGACGGCCGCAGGATGCCGAGCGGGCCGCGCGCGCCGCGCTCGCAATGGAGCCGGCCAACGCCGACGCCAAACTGATGCTCGCCGACGCGCTGCTCGCCCAGCACAACTGGAGCGCTGCGGAACCGCTGCTGCGCGAGCTGCTGGCGGCGCGCGAACCGAACCTGGCGGCGCTGCGCAGTACCCAGACGCTGTTCGAGAACACGGGTCGCGCGGCCCAGGTCGCGCCGCTCCTCGAAGCATTGCAAAGCCGCTTCACGGCCGCCGACGACCGCCAGAGCCTCGCGCAACTGCGCGCCGACATCCTGAGCGGAGAAGCGGAAAAGTTGCTCGCGGCGGGCCTGCGCGGCCCGGCCGCGCAGCGCTACGAAGCGGCGTTGCGGCTCGCGCCCGATGCGCCGTGGACGCGCTTTGCGCTCGCGCGTCTCTATCGCGATCTGGCGCTGCCGCAACTTGGGCGGGTCGTGATGGACGACGGCCTCGCCGTGTCGGCATCGCCCGAAATGCGTTATGCGAGCGCGATCTATCGCAACTCGCTCGACGACATCGACGGTGCGCAAGCCGTGCTCGCACCGATCGCCGACCAGGACCGCACGGACGGCATGCGCGCATTCGAGCGCAAGCTGCAAGCGCAGCAGTGGCTCGCCCAGGCCCGCGCCGCATTCGCGCAGGACGACCGTGCAGGCGCGACCCATGCGCTCGACGAGGCACGCTCGCTGGCCGCCGACGATCCGAACCTGCTGGCCGCGGTCGGCGCGATGTGGATCGATCAGGGCCAACCCGAGCGCGGCCTCGCGTTGCTGCAGAACTGGATCGACACGCATCCGCAGCAGACCGACGCCGATGTGCGTCTGCGCTACGGCGATCTGCTCGGCAGCGCGAAACGCAATGACGCACTGGACGCGTGGCTGACCTCGCTGCGTAGCGATGCACACCTGAGCCCCGCACAAAGCGCGCGTCTCGAAGATCAGGCGTTGCGCTCGATTCTGCGCCAGACCGACGAAGCACTCGATCGCGAGGACTACGATGCCGCGCGGCAGTTGCTCTCGCGAGTCAGTCCGGCTGGCCGGCGCGACAAACGGTATGCGTTCGAAGTCGCCGACCTCGAACGTCTTCAGGGGCGCTATGCGGCCGCGCGCGCCGCGCTGGCGCCGGTGCTGGCCGCGACGCCGAACGATCCGGACGCGCAATTGGCGCTCGCCCGGGTGCTGGAGCAAAGCGGCGAACGCCGCCCGGCGCTCGATCTCGTGCGCACGGTGGTCGACGGCGCGGCGCCCGACGACGTCGACACGCGGCTGTCCGCGGCTCGCCGTCTGGCGGCCTTGCGTCACCCGCAGGAAGCGCAGCGGATCACCTCGGCGTTGCGGATCGCGTATCCCGCGCGGCCGGACGTGACGGCGCAAAGCGGACGGATCGCTCAGGACCTCGGCCAGTACGAGGACGCCGAATCGCTGTACCGTCTGTCGCTTAGCCAGGAACGCGCGGCGGGTGAAACGGCCGGCCCCGACGGCACGCCCGCGCAGGCCGCGCTGGCCGATCTGCAGCAACGCCGCGATCCGGAGATCGAAACCGCATGGATCCCGGCGTATAAATCGGGCGACGCCGGCATTTCGCAGTTTCGCGCGTGGCAAGCGCCCGTGTACGTGCAGATTCCGTATCGCTACGACGGCCACTTTTTCCTCCATGCCGATACGGTGCATATCGATGCCGGCACGCTCGACGTCAGCGACGCGAATTCGTTTACGCGCGACACGTTCGGCACGCTGGGCGCCGCCGACAAACTCGCGCAGGCGCACAACGTCGACGCGCAGACCGTGGCCGACTATGCCGCGACGCTGCCATACCTGCATCAGTCGGCCACCGGCGTCGCGCTCGGCGCCGGTTATACGTCGGATGCGTGGCGCTTCGATCTCGGTACCACGCCGCTCGGTTTTCCGGTGCATTACCTGGTGGGCGGCGTGCGCTATCAATTCGACGCGGGACCGGCGAGCTTTTCGATCAGCGGCTCGCGTCGTCCGGAGACGAGCAGTCTACTGTCGTACGCGGGCATGCACGATCCGCTGACCGGCACCGTGTGGGGCGGGGTGCGCCGCGACGGCATCGACTTCCACTCGGCGGTCGATATCGGCACGACCAGCGTGTTCGCCGATGTCGGCGCGGGCATGCTGACCGGCCGCAATGTGGCGAGCAACCAGGAAATCACCCTGCGCACCGGCTTCACGGTGCCGGTCTACCAACGCGTCAACACGCTGGTGAGCACGGGGCTGGTCGGCAACGTCTGGCACTACACCAATAATCAGCGCTTCTATTCGTTCGGGCAGGGCGGCTATTACAGCCCGCAGCGCTATCTGTCGCTCGGCGTGCCGATCGAATGGGCGGGCCGGCGCGATGCGCTGAACTGGGATCTGACGGCCACCGTCGGCGTGTCGAATTCGTATGAGAAGGACTCGCCGTATTACCCGAACGGTTTGCCCGCGCTGAACAGCGCGTCGGCGGCGCTCAACGATCTGTGGAAGACGGCCGGCTCGGCGCCGGGCTTCAGCAACCTCGTCAATACGGCCAGCTCGACGCATGGCGTCGCGTTTTCGTATGGCTTGAGCGGCATCGTGCAGTACCGCTTCAACCGTTATCTGGTGGTGGGCGCGCAACTGAGCATCGACCGTTCGCATGACTACGCACCGAGTTCCGCGCTGCTGTACATGCGCTACACCTTCGACGGACGCAAGCAGGACAACAGTCTGTCGCCGAGGCCCGTGGGCCTTTACTCCAGCTTTTGAGCGGCGATGCAACGAGATCAGGGAAGCCACGCGTGAGCACCGTTTCGAAATCACTCAAGCCGACGCCGGCTGGCGCGTTCGTGCGACGCCTGCTGCAGGCTGTCCGCCGGGCGGCATCGGCTGGCGATGCGCGGCTGGTCGGCCAACTGGCGATCGATGCGCTTCCCGCCGAATGGGCCGCGCTCGAAACCGGCAAGCTCTACGCGATCTATGCCGCCGCGCGCACGCCAGGCGCCGACGCGCTGCTGTGGGAAAGCGCGCGCGAGGCGCAGGCGCGCGACGTCACCGTGGTGTTGGCGCGCACTCGCGCGCAGGTCGCCCAACGTCTGCGCGAACTCGGTTTCAGCGCCCACGCGCCGGCCTCCGGCTGGCCGCGTAACCTGAGCGTCCTCGCGATGCCGCCGGCTGGTCCCGGCGGCGCAGGCCCCCACGGTATGCCGCCGGTCCCGCTTGCCAGGGTGTTTGGTGGTTTGCGCGCGCTCAAGCGCTTCGGCTTCCGTTCGCGCTCGCTGTATTTCGTCGAAGGCGCCGAACGCTGGTTCAACTGGGACGATCCAGCGGCACTCGCGCGTGAAGGCCGGATGCTCGCGAACTGGTGCGCGGTGCGCGACATCACGCTGGTGTTGCTGCTGGGTTCGCAATCGGAAGCCAACGCGGACGCCAACGTAGACGCAGACGCGGATGCCGCTCTGGACGCCGCTGCCGGTTCACTGTTCATCGAGTCGACCCTCGACAGCGCGGCGGCGCAGCTTGGCCGCAACGAATTTCATGCGGCCTGCGCGGGTGTCGCGCGGATGGAGCGCACCCACGGCGAGTTGCTATGGCAGGTGGATTTCTGGCGCTCGGACCGCACGCTCGTCACCGGCGAAGTGCGCTCGTTACGCTTTACCGATAACGGCCGGCTGAGCGTCGCGCCCGATCCACACAGCGACGCCGCCGCGCGCGCCGATGGGCTGCTGGCGCGCGACGAGCAGCGGGTGATAGTCAGCCGCGCGGTGGTGCGCGGACACGAGGCGTGGGTGCCGCCGAACTGGGAAGTGCTGGCCGATCAGCAGGCCGTGCTCGCGGCCTGCGTCGACGCGCAGGCGGCGACCGTCGTGCTCGATTACACCGGCGGTGCGCAACTCGAAGCGCTGTGCGCGGCGATCCATGCGCTGCGCCGCCAGGCCGGGCGGGCGTTGAAGATCGTCGTCGCCGAACGGGGCGAAGTGCTGCGTCATCAATACGAACTGCTGGTGCTGACGCTCGGCGCCAACCTGGTGCTGGGTCGCGATCTGCCCTTCTCGCGGATGCAGTCGCTGCTGCAATCGTTGCAGGGACAACTGCACACGCGGCCGGTCGCCGCTGACTATCGCAGCGCGCTCAGCGCCGCGCTGAGCGAAGACGTGCTCGGTTATCTGCCGGCCGGCACGTTCTGCGAGCGGGTGCGCTCGGTGCTCGAACGCAGTGCCGTGTTACACCTGCCGCACGTGCTCGTCAAGCTGACGCTGCTGCCGCAATGCGCGCACGTCGAAGCCCTGAAAAGCTGTGTGCCGCGCCGCGCGGGGGACATCTTCACGGCCGATGCCTCGCACCTGTACGTGTTCCTGTTCGCGTGCCGGCGGGCCGATGCGGACGCCGCGCTGGCCCGCATCTTCGATGTGCCGGTCGAACGGATTGCGGACGACATCGTCCATCTCGCGGAGCAAAGCATCGGCGATGAATTGAAGGCGCTTGGCGCCGCGAGCCGGCGCACGCCCGTCGCCGATTACAGCGATCTGTTCGCTACGCCGTCGCGTAGTCGAACTGCTGTGCCGCTCGCAGCCGCGCACACCGGTAGGGTCTTGCCGGTTGAAGAGGGGACGACGACGGTCGAGCAGCTCGCCGCGGTGGAGCAAGCGCTCGCAGCCGCGCGCGCGGAAGCGACGCAGGAGCTTGCCGCGCCGCCACGCCGCGCCGAACCTTACGCGATGCCGCTGCGCAAGAAGGGGAGCGAGTAATGGAATTCCTGTTGATCTGTTTTGCCGCGGGTCTGATTCTCGCGATTCCCGTGTGGATCGTGTGGCAGCGCGCCGGCTCGCGTCGCGGTCTCGCGGCGATCCGCCACTTCGATCCGCGCGATGCGGTGCCCTGCGACATCGAGCCGGTCGCATTGCGCGCGCGCCTGTTGCCTGACGCCGACCGTGCCTCTGGAGGCGCGTCATGAAGACGATTGCTATCGTCTCCACCGCCGGCGGCACCGGTCGCACGACGCTGAGCGCCGCGCTCGCCGTGCTACTCGCACGGCGCGGCCGTCCCGTGGTGGCGCTCGATTTCGATCCGCAGAATCTGCTCGGCGCGCACCTCGGTCTCGATTGCCTCGCCCCGGCCGGCCTCGCGCAAGCCATGCTCGACGAGAACGCAGCGTGGCATGCGCACACGTGGCGCAACAGCGAGGGCGTGCTGTTCGTGCCGTACGGCGCGGTGTCGCTCGAACAAAGCGCGCGCTGCGATGCGCGCCTCGCCGCCGAACCGCGGTGGCTCGCGAACGCGCTCGCGCAACTCGATTTGCCGCGCGAGGGCGTCGTGCTCATCGATACGGCCCGTTATCCGTCGCAGCAAGGCGAGCAGGCTGTGCAGAGCGCCGATCTCGTGCTGTGCGTGACGCCGCCTGAACCGGCCGCCTGCGCGACGCTGGTCGCGCGGCTCGATGCGTTGCGGCGCGGCGGCGCGCCGCTGCGGATCATCGTCAACCGGCTGAATCCGGCGCGCGACATGCAACGCGACGCGCTGGCGATGCTGGGCGCCGCGCTCGGCGACGGCCTGCCGCTCGCGCAGCGCGTGCATCTGGACGCGGCACTGCCCGAATCGTTCGCACGCGGTACATGGCTATTCGACGACGCACCGCATTCGCAGGCTTCGCACGATCTGCAAGGCCTCGCCAATTGGCTGCATGCGTGGCTTGCCGCGGCGCCGTCTGATGCTGATGCGTCGACGGCAAACGCGCGCCGTGCAGAGGGGCGGCCATGAACAGCCCCGCATCCGCCAGCCGCAGCGAGCGCACGCGCCGCCAACGCGCGTTCGACTGGCTCGCGCGCGGCCTCGGCCTGCCCGCCGAGCGCACGGCGCTCGACTGGTTCGTGCGGGTGTTCTTCCATCCGCCCGCTGCCGGCAAGGCGGATCTCGCGCGCCTGTGGATTCGTGGCGCCGTGCTGCATCTGGCCGCGCACTGGGGCGTGCTGGAACCGCATCGGCTGCGGGCGTGGTTGTGGCGCGCGTTCATCCGCGCGCCGAAACCGCATGCACAGACGGGCGCGGCCAAAGTGCGCGCCGTGCTCGCATGGATCGACCACTGGCTGGTGCCGCTGCTGCTGCGCTGGCGGCGCGCGCAGCGGCGCCTCGAAGCGCTGCTGCCGAGACTGCCGTGGGAACGCTGGGGCGGGCAGCTCGAAGCCGGCACGCAGCGCATCGGCCACATTCGCTGGCTGCTGCCGTTCCTCGTCGTGGCGGGCGCCGTGGTCTGGTCGATGATCGGCACCTCGCCGTTGCAGGAGGAAGGCCAGTTCGAATTCTTCGCGGTGCTGGCGGTCGTGGCGCTGGTGGTGCGCCGCTTCCCTGGCCGCATGCCCGTGCTCATCCTGACGACCCTGGCCTTGCTCGCGATGGTGCGCTACGTGTGGTGGCGCGTCACGCAGACCCTGTCGTTTCAGACCCCGGGCGAGGCGATTCTCGGCTACCTGCTGTTCAGCGCCGAAGCGTACACCTGGATCATTCTGCTGCTTGGCTTCGTGCAGACCGCATGGCCGCTCACCCGCACGGTTGCCGAACTGCCCGCCGACACCTCGAGCTGGCCCACCGTCGATATCTATATTCCGACCTATAACGAACCGTTGACGGTGGTACGGCCGACCGTGTTCGCCGCCCAGGGCATCGACTGGCCCGCGGACAAGCTGCGGGTCTATCTGCTCGACGACGGCGATCGCGAAGAATTCAGGAATTTCGCCCGCGATGCCGGCATCGGCTACCTCACGCGCAACGACAACCAGCATGCGAAAGCGGGGAACATCAATCGCGCGCTCGACAAAACGCACGGCGATTACATTGCGATCTTCGATTGCGACCACGTGCCGACCCGCTCGTTTTTGCAAACCACGATGGGCACATTCCTGCGCGACGCCCGTTGCGCGATGGTGCAGACGCCGCATCATTTCTTCTCGCCCGATCCGTTCGAGCGCAATCTCGGCACCTTCCGCCGTGTGCCCAATGAAGGCAATCTGTTCTACGGGCTCGTGCAGTCCGGTAACGATCTGTGGAACGCATCGTTCTTCTGTGGCTCGTGCGCGATCATCAAACGCGCGGCGCTTGTCGAAGTCGGCGGCATCGCGGTCGAAACGGTCACGGAAGACGCGCACACCGCGCTCAAACTGCACCGGCGCGGCTATACCACCGCATATCTGCCGACCGTGCAGGCAGCTGGCCTCGCCACCGAAAGTCTCGCCGGCCACATCAAGCAACGCACCCGTTGGGCGCGCGGCATGGCGCAGATTTTCCGCATCGACAATCCGTTTCTCGGCCGCGGACTCGGTCTGTGCCAGCGCCTGTGCTACGGCAACGCGATGCTGCATTTCTTCTACGGCATCCCACGGCTCGTGTTCCTGACCATGCCGATGGCGTACCTGTTCTTCCAGATGTATTTCATCAACGCGTCCGCGACCACCATCGCGGGCTTCGTGCTGCCTTACATCGTGCTCGCCAACATCGCGAACTCGCGGATGCAGGGCAAATTCCGCCATTCGTTCTGGGCCGAAGTCTACGAATCGGTGCTCGCGTGGTACATCGCGCTGCCGACCACGATCGCGTTCTTCAGCCCGAAGCACGGCAAGTTCAATGTGACCGACAAGGGCGGCCGCATCGACGAAGGCTACTTCGACTGGGCGGTGTCGAAACCGTATCTGGTGCTACTCGCACTGAACGCCAGCGCGCTGATGGCGGGCGTGTACCGGCTGACGCTGGGCCCGGGCGGCGAAACCGCGACGATCCTGATGAACGTGTTCTGGACTCTCTACAACCTTGTGATGCTCGGTGCGGCCGCGAGCGTGGCGCGCGAGGCGAAGCAGGTGCGCGTCACTCACCGTATCGCGATGCGTGCCGCGGCGACGCTGCTGCTCGTGGACGGCACGACGGTGGCGTGCACCACCAGCGACTATTCGACCGGCGGTCTCGGCCTCGAAGTCGATCCGGCGTTGAAGCTCGCACTCGGGGACAGCCTCGGCGTGTGCCTGAGCCGGGGCGACCGGCAGTTTCATTTTCCGGTGCACGTGAGCCGTTTTGTGGGCCCGCACCTCGGCGTGCGTTTCGACGATCTGACGCTCGACCAGGAGCGGCAGATGGTGCAATGCACGTTCGGCCGCGCCGACGCCTGGCTCAACTGGGACGAAGAGACGATCGAGGACGCGCCGCTGCGCGGCCTGAAGGACGTGCTGACGATGGGCATTGAAGGTTATTCGCGGTTGCTGGACGGCGCGGCGCGCGCCGTCCAGTCGCTGCTCGCGCTGGACCGTACACGCTATTAATGCCGCCGGCGCATGCGCTCGGCCAATGAGAGAGTTCCGTCAATGACGCTGTGGAATCTGTATTTCATCATCAAGCTGTATCTGTTCACGGGCGGGCATCTGCAGCCGGTGTGGATCGCCAATATCGGCTTCGCTCTGGCGCTGGCGGCGAGCGCCACGCTGCGTCATCGCGGCTGGCGCGTGCTGCGCAACGTGGTGGGTCTCGCGATCGGCATTCCGCTGATGTACCACGAAGCGAACGTGCCGCCGTTCTCGCGCCTGACCGAAGAATTCGGCAACCTCACCACCTTCAGTTTCGGCTACTGGCTCGAACTCGCGCAGCGTTTCTTGCCGCCGATGCTGCTGCTCACCGCGTTCGGCGCGCTGGTCGGCTATCTGATCGTCAACCGCTGGCTGCGGGTCGCGACGTTCGTGCTGATCGCGCTGGTCGCGATCCCGCTGTGGCAACAGGGCAGCGCGGTGTACGCGCGGCTGCAGAGCGGACCGGCCACGGCCGCATCGCCGAATACGCTTGCTGCGCAGCCACTCGACCATAACGCGGCGCTGTCAGCTTTTCGCACGCAGGAATCGCAACGGCAGGTCACCTTCGGTCATCTCGGCGCCGATCCGAACACGCAATTCGACGTGATCGTGCTGCATATCTGTTCGTTGTCGTGGGACGACCTCGACGCGGTGAAGGCACGCAATCATCCGATGCTGAGTCACTTCGACTATCTGTTCACCAACTTCAGCACCGCCGCGAGCTATAGCGGGCCGGCCGCGATTCGCGTGCTGCGCGCGAGCTGCGGCCAGGAAGCGCACGCGGACCTCTACAAGGACTCGCCGCAGCAATGTCACCTGCTTGCCGACCTGGCGCAGGCGGGTTACACGCCACAGACGATGCTGAATCACGACGGCCACTTCGACAACTTCCTGCAACTGGTGCACGACAACACCGGCGTGCCGAACGTGCCGATGATCTCGAACACGAGCGTGCCGGTCGCGATGCATGCTTTCGACGGTTCGGCGATTCGCGACGATTACGCGACGCTCGCCAACTGGTATGCGCAGCGCGCCAGCACGCCCGGTCCGGTTGCGCTGTACTACAACACGATCAGCCTGCACGACGGCAACCGTCTGCCGAACAGCAATCTGTCGAGTATCGACTCGTACCCGCAACGCGTGAACAAGCTGATGAGCGACTTCGACCGCTTTGCGGATCTGATCGCGGCCTCGGGGCGCCGCGCGGTGATCGTGTTCGTGCCGGAGCATGGCGCGGCGCTGCGCGGAGATGCGAACCAGGTGGCCGGGCTGCGGGAGATTCCGACGCCGCGGGTGGTTCATGGTCCCGCCGGTGTGCGGCTCGTGGGCTTCCAGGGCAATCACGGGCCAACCACGGTGATCGACAATCCGACGAGTTTTCTCGCGATTGCGCAGTTGTTGTCGAATCTGGTTTCGAACAGTCCGTTCAAACCGGGTGTGACCTTGTCGCAATACGCGGCCAATTTGCCGCAAACGCAGATGGTCGGCGAGAACGAAGGGACGGTGACGATGAAGACGGCGTCCGGCTATGTGGTCAAGACGCCTGACGGCGTATGGGTGGACGGCAAATGACAGCAACCGGTCTTGAAGCGAAGGTGCAGGCGAGCGGCTGGCCGGTTGACGATATCACCGGCCTTGGGCGCCGCCTGCCTGAAGTCGATCCGGCCAGGTACCTCGACGAACAGGCGCGGGAGTCGTATCAGCTGTCGCTCGTGAAGTGGCCGGTGCTCGCCCGGCTGATGAAGCTCGTGCCGCTCGATGAGGCCGCGGAGTCTGCTGCGTCCACTGCATCCGCTATGCACGAAACCGTGCAAGCGGCAGCGGTCGACTTCGACTAGGCGTTTGCCTGAGAACGCGCCGGTTGGCGCGTTCTCAGGCAGCGTGTTTTTTCACGCAACTCGCGTTCTCACGCAGCGGATGCCCAGGCGGCGTGCGCCATGTTCACCGCAACTGCGTCACCGCCAGCAGCAACACCATGCTGCCGATCGCGCCATCCAGCACGCGCCAGGCGGTAGCCCGGCGAAACAGTGGCGCCAAGGCACGGGCGCCGTAACCCAGGCCGATAAACCAGACCCCGCTCACCGCCATCGCGCCCAGCGCGAACGCCACCCGTGCGCCGTCCGGTTCGCGCGCGCCGGCCGTGCCGATCAGCAGAAACGTGTCGAGATACACGTGCGGGTTGAGCCACGTGAAGGCCAGGGTCATCAGGATGATCGGCATCGCACGTTGCACGGGTGCCGCGCTCGTGCCGGACGCCGCGCCACCTGCATCGGTGTTGAGCACCGCATGGCCCGGACGCACCGCACGGCGCAGCGCGTTGATGCCGAACCACGCCAGATACGCGAGCCCGACATACAGCATGGCGTGGACGAACACCGGATAGCGTTCCACTAGCACGGACGCGCCACCCACGCCCGCGCCGATCAGGATGAAGTCCGACAGCGCGCACAGCGCGACGATCTTGCCGACGTGCGAGCGCATGATGCCCTGACGGAGCACGAAGGCGTTCTGCGCGCCGATCGTCACGATCAACGACGCGCACAAGGCGGCACCATGGGAAAAAGACAGCCAGTTCATAATCGATCCAGTAGACGTGAAAAGCGAACGAGGCTAGTCTGCGGTTTTGCGTCTCATAAGAGAAGCTAATTTACCTAACCCGGATTAAGGAACGCTAATGCTCGACTATGCGTTGCTCGATGCGTTGGCCGCCGTGGTGCGGCACGGCTCGTTCGACCGCGCGGCCAGCGAACTGAACGTGACGCCCTCGGCCGTCTCCCAGCGGGTCAAGCTGCTGGAGGAGCGGGTGGGCAGTGTGCTCGTGAAGCGCGGCCAGCCGTGTGTCGCGACCACCTCGGGCGCCCTGCTGTGCCGCCACACCGAACGCGTGCAGCTGCTGGAAGCGGAACTCAGCGGCCGGCTCCCGGCACTGCCCGGCACCCTGGTGGAACCGTGGCCGGCGCTGCGCGTGGCCGTCAACGACGATAGCGTGGGCACCTGGTTCATCGACGCGGTGGCGCAGTTCTGCGTCGAACGGGAGATGCTGCTCGATCTGGTGGTCGACGATCAGGACCACACTGCGCAGCGGATTCGCGACGGCAGCGTGCAAGGCGCGGTCACCACGCAAGCGGAGCCGGTGCAGGGCTGCCGCTCGACCAGGCTTGGACGGATGCGCTATCTGGCAGTCTGCACGCCGGAATTTCGCGAGCGCCATTTCGCCGACGGTGTCACGCGCGACACGTTGCGGCGCGCGCCGTGCGTCGATTTCAATCCGAAGGATCAGTTGCAGAAGCGCTTCATGCGGCGCATCACGCGGGCGGACCTCGATCCGCCACTGCACTGGATTCCGCACGTCGCGGGGTTCTTGCGCGCTTGCGTGACGGGACTGGGCTGGGGCATGTGCCCGGAACGGATGATCGCGCCACATCTGGCGAGCGGCGAATTGGTGGACATGGCGCCCGGCAAGCATCTCGATGTCGATCTGTACTGGCAGAGCTGGCGCTTGTCGATTGGCTGGCTCGACGATTTCGGCGCGATGCTGCGCAAGCGGGCGGCGGAGTTTCTCGATTGAGCGCCGCCTTCGCGGCTCCCCCGCTTGCGGCTCACGTTAGCGGTGTGCGGGCGGCCACTCCTTGTACTCGACCCGCACGCCGCGTGCCCCCGCTCGCGCCGCGTAACGGTCGACCACCTGGCGCACGTCATGGTCGATATGGTCGGCGTGGGTTGCATCGAGAATCAAGGTCGCGCCGGACGGGATCTGCCCAAGATAGTGCTTGAGTTGCGGCGTGCAGAAGAAGGTCGCGCTCTTGCGCACGGTCAGCAGATAGTGGTCGCCGTCGCGCGTGAAACTCAGCACGCGGCGGATATTGCGTTCGACCACCAGCATGACGCTCAGGACGAAACCGATCGTGATGCCGATCAGCAGATCGGTCACCAGCACGCCGACGATCGTGCCGATGAACGGCACGAACTGCGCGAACCCCGCCTGACTCATCGACACGAACAATTGCGGCCTGGCGAGTTTGTAACCGGTATGAATCAGGATCGCCGCGAGGCTGGCGAGCGGAATCATATTGATCACGCTGGTCAACGCGAGACAGGCGATCAGTAACACGACGCCATGCGTCACGCACGACAGCCGGCCGCGAGCGCCCGCATGCACGTTGGCGGCGCTGCGCACCACCACGGCGGTGAGCGGCAACGCACCGAGCAGGCCGGCGAGCAGATTGCCGACGCCTTGGGCCTTCAGTTCTCGATCAGGCGCCGCTTTTCGATGGTCCGGGTCGATCTGTTCGAGTGCCTCGAGACTCAGCAAGGTCTCCAGACTCGCGACGATCGCGATCACCACCGCTACGCGCCATACCTCGGGATTGAGCCATTGCGCGAAGTCCGGGAACGTCAATGCCTGACGTAGCGCTTCCCACGAGCCGAGTGACGGCATCGCGACGAGTTGTGAGGACGCGAGCACCACGTCCGGCGCGAAACTGTCGACGAGCGCGGTCGCGGCAATGCCGAAGGACACCACGGCGAGCGGCGCGGGAATCGCGCGGACAAGGGCGAAGGCCCGTAAGCGTGGCGTTTCCCACGCGAGGAGAATGGCCAGCGACGCGAGCGCGAGCAACGGCATCGCGGCCGAAACGCTGCCATTGGCGAAGCCTGCCGCCAGCGGCAGCTGATTCACGATCAGCAGGATACCGATCGCGGCTAGCATGCCGTTGATCACCGGCGGCGGCACGTAACTGGCCAATTTGCCGGCGCGCAGGAAACCGAACATCAATTGCAATGCGCCCGCGAGCACCAGCGCGGTCAGAAACGCGGAGAAACTGCCCAGCGTGGCAAGCGCCTGCACGACGATCACCACCAGACCGGCTGCCGGGCCGCTTACGCTAAGCCGCGAACCGCTCAGCAGCGCCACCACGAGGCCGCCGATCACGCCGGCGAGAATGCCGGCAAACGGCGCCACGCCGGAGGCGGTCGCAATGCCCAGACACAGCGGCAGCGCGATCAGGAATACGCTGATGCCAGCCAACAGATCGGTGCGCCAGGCCGAGGGCGGGCAGGCGCGAGGTGAATGGTCATGAGGCGGGGTGGCGTGAGCTTGCGTCATCGGGAGGCTTACCTCGAAGCTGGGGGGGAATTGCATGGGAGGCGCGGCGCTCGCGGCAAAGGCGGAGCGCTGCATCGGAAGCGTGGGTTGCGCGTTGCTGTTGCTGCTGTTGCTGCTGGTTCGCATGCGCCGATCGCACGGCGCATGCGGCTGCTGTGATCAGCCGGTCGCCTCGTGGACGTCGTCGGCGTTGCTGAGCGCCCACTGCGGCTCGGCCAACGCCTTCAGGCGGCCGTCGTGCATCGAAAAGATCCAGCCGTGAATCTGCACGGGCCGTTGCGCGTTCTGAATCAGCGGCATCGCGTGCAGCGCCTGGACCTGGGCCAGCACGTTGAGCTCGGCGAGCCGATCGGCGCGTTCGTCGAACGCATCCAGCAGACGGAGTTCCGCCGCATGCAGCGCGGCCAGCCGGCGGATCGGGGCGATGCGGCGATTGACGTTCGGCAACGCGCCGGCCGGCGGCCGCAAGGCCGCTTGCACACCGCCGCAGCAATGATGGCCGCAGACGATGATGTGCTGCACGCGCAACACGACGATCGCATATTCGAGCACGCTGATGAGACTGTCGTCGTGTTCGCTCACCAGGTTCGCGATATTGCGGTGAACGAAGATCTCGCCGGGCATGGCTCGCGTGATGGCTTCGGGCACGCGGCTGTCGGAGCAGCCGAGCCACAACACGTTGGGCCGCTGATCGCTGGCGAGGCGCTGGAAATAGGCGGGATCGCGCGTGCTGATCTCGTCGGACCACGCGAGGTTTTCGACCAGCATGCGTTGGGGGTAGGTCATTGGTACTCCTTGGGTTGGCGTGCCGTTTCAGTTGTTGCTCGACCAGTAGCGCTCAAAAATCCGGTTTCGGGCACGATTCGCGTCGATGGTTCGCTGGCTTGGCGGGTAGTCGGCCTCGGTGGTCGGAATGGCCCCGTCGCGGCGCGCATCGATCAGTTCCTGGCGGACTTGCGCCCGTGTTTTTCCGAGCTGATGCGGCTGTGCGTCAGGCACGCTCGTCGACGAAGGCGGCGCGACCCGGTTCGGGTCGGCCGGTGCCCGGACGCTGTCGTCGTGGCTCGCCAGAGCGGATGTGGACAGCGCGCTCATGAGAATGGCGGCTAAAGCGATTCGCTTCGATTTCATCTATCTCTCCCTGAATGTTTGGCATGCCGAAGTTGTATCCGGTATGACGCATTCTGCACGGGGAGGCATGAAGCAGTGGTGATCGCTAGATGATAATTACGTCATGCTCCGTTATTTGCCCCGCTGTCTGCGGAATCTCCCGCGCTGGACGGGTGGCGTCGGCAGCGCCGCGGGCTGCTTCGGAAAGCGCAAGCTGAATGTGGTGTGCACATGCGGAATGCTTTCGACACAGCATTCGCCGTGGTGCTCAGTCATGATCGACTTGACGATGGCAAGACCCAGGCCCGTGCCATGCGCCGAATTGTGGCGCGCCGGGTCGACGCGATAGAAACGGTCGAAGATCCTTTCCAGATGCAACCCGGCGATACCGGCGCCGCTGTCGGATACGGATAGCTGGACATCGCGAAGCCGCTCGACGCAATGCAGCTCGACCGTGCTGCCGCGCGGCGCATGCGCCAATGCGTTCGAAACCAGATTGCTCAGCGCACGCTGCACGAGCAGCACATCGCCTTCGAAACTCGCATTGCCCTTCACGACGATCTCCACGCCGGCATCCGCAGCCATGCTTTCGTAATAGCCCGCGACGCGCAACGCCTCGCTGCGCGCGTCCAGCCGTTGCAGCGCCAGGCAGCTTTGCGCGCTATCGGCGCGAGCGAGGAACAGCATGCTATCGATCAGGCGCGAGAGGCGCTGGAATTCGTCCACGCTCGACTCGATCACCGCGCGGTAATCGTCGGCGGAACGGGGTTGCGAGAGCGCGACCTGGGCTTCGGCCAGCAAGTTGGTGAGCGGTGTGCGCATGTCATGCGCGAGATCGGATGAGAACTGCGTGAGACGTGTGAAAGATTCGTGCAAGCGCGCCAGCATCCGGTTAAACGCGTGGCTCAATTCCTTGAGTTCGCCTGGCATGTCGCGCTCGGGCAACGGCCGGGCGAGGCGGCTGCTGGAGATCTGCTCGGCGCGTGCGGTCAGCCGGGCCAGCGGCCGCAGTCCGAAACGCGCAATCCACCAGGCGAGCAGTGCGTTCACCAGCGTGCCGAACACACTCACGAACGACACGTTGAGTGCGTAGGCGCTGAGCAAGACCCCCTCGGCGCTGGCATCGTATTGCACGACCACGCGCACGCTCGCGCCGGATTGGCCGCCGAGCGGTGCCATTGCCACTAGAAAACGCATCGGCATGCCCTCCACCTTCACCTGGACGGGCGCGAGTCCGGCCCGTACCGCGAGCGATTCAGCATTCGGCCAGTAACCGCTGGTGCGGTTGAGCGGCGCGCCACCCTCGTCGAACAGGGCGATGTCGAGATTCTGATGGCCGTGTAGATGGTCGTACCAGATTTCACGATCGGCGCGGACCGCGTCCAGCCCGGGCATGGTGCGCAGGCTCAGTTGCAGGGCGGAGAGGGTCGCTGTCATCTCGCGCGCCGAGGTCGAGTCGAGACGCGTCTTTAAACCGTGGTACAGCAGTACGCCGTTGAATACGAGCAATAGAGAGGTCGATACCGCGAACAGGATCGAGAGCCGTACCCTCAAGGTGCGAGGCATGAGGGGCGCGAGCGGCCTCACGAGCCACACGGCTGCCGGCGCGAGCACGGAGAAGGGCAGGCGCCAGTTCATCGCGGCGCGCTGTCGCGTTCTTCGAGTACATACCCCATGCCGCGCACCGTGTGGATCAGCTTCGGTTCGTAGTTGTCGTCGACTTTCGCGCGAACGCGCCGGATCGCGGCATCGACCACGTTGGTGTCGCTATCGAAATTCATGTCCCACACCTGTGAGGCAATCGTCGAGCGCGGCAGGATTTCGCCCTGACGGCGCATCAGCAACCACAGCAGCGCAAATTCCTTGGCGGTCAACAGGATCGTGTCGCCTTGACGCGTGGCCTTGCGGCGCGTCAGGTCGAGCGCCAGGTCGGCGACATGCAGCGACGCCGTGTCGCGTGCATGGCCACGTCGCAAGATCGAGCGCACGCGCGCCAGCAGTTCGGCAAAGTCGAAGGGCTTGATCAGATAGTCGTCGCCGCCCATTTCAAGGCCGCGCACCTTGTCGTCCAGATCGTCGCGTGCGGTGAGCAGCAACACTGGCGTGGAACGTATGTGGCGCAGGTTTTTCAGCACGGCCCAGCCGTCCAGACCCGGCAGCATCACGTCGAGAATGATCAGGTCGTAGTCCTCGGTCAGCGCCAGATGCTGACCGGTCACGCCGTCTTGCACCCAGTCGGCGACAAACCCCGCTTCGGTCAGGCCCTTTCGCAGGTAGGTGCCGGTTTTCGCTTCGTCTTCGACGATCAGAATTCGCATGGTCTTTCTCCTGGTGACGCCCTCTGCGCCGTATCGCGTGAGCGGCGCGGCAAGCGGAGGGCGAGTAGAGCCGCTGTTGCGTGGTGAGCGCCGCCAGGCGTGAGCGGGTAGGCAGAGTTTTTGCGTTGGCACACGTGCGGCATGTGCGGCAAGTGCATAAGCGCCGGTGCCAATGAGTCGCATGTCCTGCCTGCCGCGAAAGAGGCAGCATGGATGCGCGATTCGGTTCAGGTTGAGGCGCGTGGGTCCGACTATCGGGACTGGATCCGCCGATGCGGTTGCGCGGACGCGGACGAGCGCGCCATGAACTACGGGCAGCGCGATCGACGAAAGACGGATCGCTTGGATGTTCTGTTTCATATCGTCAGGCATGCATCAGACCATACCGAAGCGGCGGCTATTTTGAGACGCGTGGCCGCCGAAATCGGGTAGGCGCATTTGTCATGGCCTCCTGAATGTATGCAGTACTTATACCATGGTGTGATTTAAAGACGCTTGCATCGTTGCATGTCTGGCGTGAGTTGAAAGACGGCGGCTGCTCATCGGGTCGACCGTGCTGGCCCCGTGGGCAGCGCGCCCAACCGTCAGCGCACTGAAGTCCGGCCGACGCACGCGCTATCTGCGCGAACTCGGCGGGAAGCAGCCGAAGCCGTGTTAGACGCCTTCCGTTCGCACCGCGCGTGGGCGCTCGTGCCGTGATGGGACATCCGTTTTCGCGAGTCGCGCTGCATGGCGGACAGCAGTTCAAGCGACAACAAGCCGTGCATGAGTGATGGATTTTTATGATTCACCGGCGCTTCGGTTGCGGATGCGGAAGATGACGCGCCGCCGTTGAACAGGTAAGCGGGCTGATTGAGCCAGAACGCGATGGAGCCGATTGCGATAGCGACCAGGCTCGCAGCCAGGGAGAGGGTCTCGCATTTGCATCTGGCGAGCCGTCTTTTGAGTTCCGATATGAATGCTCTTACGGTCGATGCCCATCTTGCCACGCATCGCATTGGTTGAATTCGTCGCATGCGATTCCCGGTTCGAGGTCGAGAGGGTCTATCGTATAAATACGCGCCGACATCAAGATGAGAACAACATGACATTTCCGTCATGCAGTCCTCAGGCGCATCGCACGGATGGCCACCGCGGATGACCGACTTGTCATGCGGCGCTCACGTTGGTGCAGCAGGTCACGCTTAGCATCGGAACTCAATCAAACGGAGAAACGATGATGCGAAATGCGATGTGGTTGGCAGGATTCGTACTGAGTTGCACCTGTGTGAGTGCGGCGGTTGCCGTCGACACCATCCCGTTGCGCGAACCCACGCCGGGGCCTCATGAGTTTTATAAATTGCACGAACAGGTGTTGCAGAAGCCACGGGTACAGGGTCCGCGCGACCCAGCGGTGCCGGCGGTTCAACGGGTCGCGCAAGGTGCGCAGGCGCTGCAGGCGCCGCAAGGAAAAACCCGCGACGAGGTGAAGCGTGAACTCGCTGCCGCGCGTGCGGCAGGGTGCATGGATGTGCCGGACAGCCAGTACCCGCAGCCCTGTCCGCTGCAGGGCGCCACCCGTTCGATGGCGGACGCATTTCGAACCGAGTAGCGCCGCACGCGGGCTGTGGTGATGCGCGCGCGG
>NZ_JAQQEF010000043.1:0-45486 GCF_046027605.1 Paraburkholderia fungorum | reverse complement strand
TCTCGACGAGGATGCGTCGCTGGTCGCACCGTTCAGCGAGCGGCAACGGCTCGTTAACAAGCCGCTGTACGACCAGCTCGATCGCGATTACGCAGCAAAAGACAAGTGAGCAGCAACACCATTCGATCACATCAATAAAATCACGGAGACTTCATGGAAATGCCCCCTAACCCAGGCGACGCGCGTGACATCAATGCAGCCGCCGTCGCGAGCGCGCGAAATGCTGGGAGCACAGAGAGCGCCGCGGCGCCGGTGCGCATCCGCTCGATTGTCGGGGGCTTGGCCGGCAATCTGATCGAGTGGTACGACTTTCTCGCATACAGCATCTTCTCGATCTATTTCGCGAAATCGTTCTTCCCGAGCGACAAGCCGACCGTGCAGTTGATGAATACCGCCGCGATTGCGGCGGTCGGTTATGTGGCGCGGCCGCTCGGCAGTTGGCTGATCGGGCTGTATGCGGATCGGCGCGGCCGTAAATCGGCGTTGACCTGGTCCGTCACGGCAATGTGCGTCGGCTCTCTGATGATCGCCGTCACGCCGGGGTACGCGACGATCGGCGTGTTCGCGCCGATTGCGCTGATTCTCGCGCGGTTGTTACAAGGCTTGAGCATGGGGGGCGAATACGGCACCAGTGCGACCTATTTGAGCGAAATTGCTCCGCCAAACCGCCGCGGCTTCTATCTTGGCTTTCTGCAGGTCAGCGTGGTGGCCGGGCAACTGGTCGCGCTCGCGTTGATGCTGGTGATGCAGAACGTGCTGTTCACGTCGCAGCAGATCGAGCGTTGGGGCTGGCGCATTCCATTCGTGATCGGCGGCGCGCTCGCGCTATTTGCGCTGTACATGCGCCGTAACGTCACTGAAACCGAAGCGTTCAAACAGAGTGCGCGGCAAACGGGGCCATCGGTCGGCCGGCAGATGCTGCAGCACTGGCGGCAGCTCGCGCTTGCCATCGGCATCACGGTTGGCGGCACTGTCGGCTTCTATACCTACACGGTGTACATGCAGAAGTATCTGGTCAATTCGGTCGGGCTCAGCAAGGAAACATCAACGCTTATCTCCGCTGGCGCGCTGCTGCTGTATATGCCGCTGCAGCCGCTGTTCGGCCTCGCGTCGGACGTGTTTGGCCGGCGTCCGGTGCTGATCTGTTTCGGCGTGTGCTGCACGTTCTTCTCAGTGCCGTTGTTTACGGCGCTCAGTCACACGAAAGATCCGCTCGTTGCGTTCCTGCTGTCGTTCGCCGGACTCGTGATGCTGAGCGGCTTCACGTCGGTCCACATGCTCGCGAAGACCGAGCTGTTTCCGGCGCGAATCCGTGCACTCGCAGTCGGCTTGCCTTACGCGCTGACGACGGCGATTCTCGGTGGCACGACGGAGTTCGTCGCGTTGCGCTTCAAGGCGAGCGGTCACGAACAGTACTTTTATTGGTACGTTACCGCGTGGGCGGCGGTGTCGCTTCTCGTCTATATACGGATGCCAGAAACCCATTGTCGAAAAATCGCAGCAATTGAAACGCGTAAGGTAGCCTGATAAAAATGGACGCAGTTTAAACTCAGTTAAAAACTATTTTTACTACTGGGTCCATTTTCCTTGGAAAGAGAAGACAAATGAAAATTGCAATACTTGATGACTATCACGACACCATACGCACGCTACCTTGTTTCGACAAATTGATAGGCCACGACGTCACGATCTGGAACGATCATGTACAAAATGTTGATGTGCTAGCTGAACGATTACAAGAGATCGAAGTACTAGTATTGAATCGCGAGCGCACCAAAATTCAGGCTGCGTTATTAGAGCGCCTCCCTAATCTCAAACTGATCAGCCAACGTAGCGTTTATCCACACATCGACATTGTTGCCTGCACACGACTCGGCGTGATCGTCTCATCTAGTCAGCACGCTGATACCCCCAACTATGCTGCGGCAGAAATGACGTGGGGCCTGGTGCTTGCTGGTGTACGCCAGATCCCGCAGCAAATGTCGGCTCTCAAGGCAGGAAAGTGGCAAATCGGCGCTGGTAGTACTTTGCGTGAGAAGACCTTAGGTATTTACGGTTATGGCCGGATTGGGCGCGTGGTTGCTGGATATGGCAAAGCCTTTGGTATGAAAGTGTTGATATGGGCGCGCGCAGAGTCGCTCAAGAAAGCAATAGAGGATGGCTACGAAATTGCTGAAAATAAGCAGGCTTTTTTTGAAACATCTGATGTCATTTCTCTGCATATGCGATTGTACGATGCAACGCGCGGCATCGTCACCGCTGAGGATCTCGCCCACATGAAGACGACCGCACTGATCGTCAACACCAGCCGGGCAGCACTTATAGCACCAGGCGCATTGGTACAGGCTCTGCAAGCAGGGCGCCCAGGAATGGCTGCTGTGGATGTGTTCGAAGATGAGCCGGTGCTGGACATCAAACATCCTTTACTCAACATGGATAATGTTGTTTGTACGCCGCATCTCGGCTATGTATCGCGTGATGAATTTGAAATCCAGTTTACCGATATTTTTGATCAGATTGTTGCCTTTGCAAATGGCCAGCCAACGCATGTTGTGAATCCAGAAGTGCTAAAAAAACGTCGTTAGTCTACAACCCTCACCCGGGAGTGAATCGGTATGAACTCCAGCGACAAGTACAAGGTTCTGCTGATGATCTGGATGCTCCAGTTCGTCAACTATCTGGACCGCATCAATCTCTCGATCGCCGCGCCGACGATGAGGAAAGAGCTATCGATACGGGCGGCGCTCTTCGGCGTCGTGCTGGCCGCGTTCAGCCTGGGCTATGCGGTGGCGCAGATTCCCGGCGGTGCGCTGGCCGACCGCCTTGGCGCGAAGAGCGTAGGCAGTGAATCGATGTCCGCAACCAGATTCAACTCGACGTCTTCGCGCTGAAAGGTGCGCTCGATAATGAGCCGCAGCCCATTGCTGGTACTCGGCGCCACCAGCGGCACGTTCGTCAGCAGGTGCAGCGGACACACGGTTTGATCCTCGGGCAGCGAAAGCCCCGCGTCGCCGAGCACGTAAGGCTCCGCCGGAGCCAGACCATGAGCGGACGTGGATTCATCACGATCAGCATGCACGAACTCGAGCGCGTGAAGATCATCGAGGCGGTCGTCCAGCATCCGCTCGTCAACGCCGATATTTCGCGTGTCCTGGGTACGACGCGCCGCGTGAGCGTCGATCAGCAAACGTTCGGCTTTCCGATGCTCGATATCGTGACGATGGTCGAATGGTCTCAGGCCGGAATGCGGCCAAGGCACTTTTAGGCGATCGACAGGCCGTCGCATCGGCGGCTCTGTCGGCGGCCTTTTCGAACCCGGTTATAACAGCGAGCGCAGGCTAACCGCCGCGTCAGCAAGCAGAATCGGATCGAGCGGTTTGCCGGACGCAATGAGCCGTTTCGCAGCGCCCATCTCGCGACCTGCGTTGATCGCGACGACCGCGCGCAAGCGTGCAGCTTCGTCGAGTGCGAGCATGCAAAATGGACCTTGCTGCGCATCGCCGCGTCCGATCAGCGTGTGCGACGCTTCGATCGTGCCGAGCGTCTGGATATTGCAATCGAACTGATCAGACCAGAGCCACGGCCACTCCGCATACTCCAGCGTGTCGCCGAGCATGTTGGAGGCCGCGATCACTG
This sequence comes from Paraburkholderia fungorum, assembly GCF_046027605.1. Lineage (GTDB taxonomy): Bacteria > Pseudomonadota > Gammaproteobacteria > Burkholderiales > Burkholderiaceae > Paraburkholderia > Paraburkholderia fungorum_F. Next base: position 41,850 of record NZ_JAQQEF010000043.1, on the reverse strand, counting down.
GTTGATTTTCAGCGACCTGCCACGATTCGATGCGAACCTGACGCTCCAGCAGCGGATTGAAATGCATGGTCACTTCGCCGGCCGAAAAAATGTGTGGGTCGGACGTGCGGCACTGCGCGTCCACGACAATGCCGTTATTCACGTCCAGCCCCGCCTCTCGAGCAAGCTCCACGTTCGGCAACACGCCGATCCCCACCACCACGAGATCTGCCGCGAGCGTTCCGCTATCCGTTTCGATGCGCGCGCGGCCATTCTCGTAGCCAATACGCAGCGGCGTTTCGCCGAGCCTGAGCGTCACGCCACGCCGTGCGTGCAGCGACGCGACGAAGCGGGACGCCGCACGAGGCAGCGCACGTTGCAACAACTCGGCGGCCGGCTCGATCACCGTTGCCTCGCAGCCCGCCTGCGTGACTGCCGCGGCGACTTCCAGACCGATGAACCCGCCGCCGAGGATCGCGACCTGTTTGCCGGGCGCGAGCGCCGCGCGCAGCGCCAGCGAATCGGCCAATGTACGCACGTAGTAAAGCGGAACACGCTCGTCCACCGGACCCGGAAATCCGCGCACGCGCGACCCGGTTGCGAGCAGCAGCCTGTCGTAGGCGAGCACACTGCCGTCGTGCAAACACGCTTCCTGGCCGGCCCGGTCGATCGACTCGACGGTCGTCGCGAGCCGCAGGTCGATACCGTTCGCGGCGTACCAGTCCGGTGCAAGAACGAACGCCTTCTGTTCACCGCCGTCCGTCAGCAGTGCGTCTTTCGACAGTACCGGCCGATCATACGGCGCATGCGGCTCCGCTCCGATCATCACGATGCTCGCCGCCGGATCGCGCTCACGTAACGTTTGCGCGGCGCGGCGCGCGGCATGCCCCGCACCGACGATCACATGCCGGTCAGTCGACATGAACTTCCACCCGCGAGTCGACGATGCGGATCGGGAATACACGGACCGGCTCGGTAATGGGCGCGCAACGCGGCGCGCCCGAGCGGATGTCGATCAGCCCCTGATGCAGCGGACATTCCACGCAACCGTCTTCAACAAAGCCTTCCGACAGTCGCGCATGGCCATGCGAACACAGATCGTTCAGCGCGAATACTTCATCGCCGAGACGGAACACCGCGATCCGCCGGTCGCCGGCTACGAGCGCCGCCGGCTCGCCTTCGGTGAAATCGTCGAGCGTGCCGATGGTTTGCCAGTTTTCGAGAGTCTGTTCCATGAGCTCTCCTTCAGATAGGCGTGGCAAGCAGTGTCTGCACGCGCGACGTGTCGTACACCACTCGCTTGCTCTGATAACGCAGGCCTTCCGGCGTGCGCACGACACGGTCGTAGTACTTGCCCGCCTGGTACACGTCGGACTCGCCGTTGGCACGCGTTTGTACGACCACGTAGCTGCTTTCCGTTTCGATCACGCCGTCTTTTTCGCTTGTCACAGTCATACCCGACGTCATGTGACGGTACGTGTGCTCCTCGAAGATATTGGCGTTACGCAGCGACACAACGCGATCGCGCAGCATGTGCTGGTTCGTGCAGTGAATGATGCCGATCGGCAAACCCATGTCGGCGTTTTCCTTCGGCACGATTTCGTACGTGCAGTCTTCGGTGAACAACGTGGGCCACGCTTCGAGCCGGTCGTTGTCGAGATTGCTGATGTACTGGCTCTGCAGCATCTGCAATTCGAACCACAGCTTCATTGCTTCCATATGCGTCCCCTGATCAATAGCCCATTAATTTCTGATAACCGACCCAGAAGCGGCGGATCAGGCTTTCGGTAATCACCGTGTCTTGCTGGTCGGGGTTGCCGCGCGACATTTCGATCACCGAGGTCGCATCTCCGTCGCGGATCGTGCCGCGTTGCACCAGTTCAGTGGCTTCGGTGTCTTCCATCGAGATATAACCGGCCGGTCCCACCAGATTCGCCTGCTTGATGCGCAGCGCTCGCAATTCCGGCGTGTCGTCCGTGTAGCCGAAGAAGTGGAAAATCAGTTCGAAATTGTGGGGGCCCTTCGGCAGCAACTGACGTGCGACCAGCGTGTTGTGGATCTGCTGGATCACGAGTTGCGGGAAAATTGGCTGAATGTGGTTGGTCGTGTCTTCTTCGTATTCGGAGATGTGACCCAGCACGGAGTCGTCTTCGAGCGAGAAGCCTTCGTCCATCGAACGGATGTTCTGCTGTTTGTAGGCCGCCGACGTATCCTCGCCCGTTTTGGTAACGGTAATGATGCTGTGCAGACCGTGCGACGCGTCGGGAATCGAACGGGCCTTCATGCCGACGCGGAAGATGTTGAAGGTCGTATGAAACAGATGCAGCATGCTCGCGTGATACGGGTCCTTCACGTTTTCGAAGTACAGCTTCCAGTTCGACTTCGAATACTGACGCGTACAGCCGAGATACTCGATCGGCTTGTGAAAGATACGGTCGATCCACGGGCGCATTTCCGCGCCGAGATACTCGGGCAACGGCGCGACTTCATCGCTGAATGACGCGAATACGACGCCGCGATAGCTGTCCACGCGCAGCTTGCGCAGGCTGTGATTCTTCGGATCGAAGTCGGCCGGCATGCCGCTCATGCCCTTCTGGCCGCGCCGGAACGGCACGCCCAGCAGGTTGCCGCTATTGTCGAAGCTCCACTGATGATAGACGCAGGTATGCGAGGTAGCGTTGCCGCGTGCCTTGCGGCACACCGAAGCGCCTCGGTGCGCGCAGCGGTTCACCCAAACCGCGAGCGAACCGTCTTCCACACGCGTGACGACCACGGGTGTGTCGCCCACGAACGTGCTCTTGTAGTCGCCCACATTTGGGATCTCCGCCTCCAGCGCGACGAAATTCCACGTCGGGCCGCGGTAGATGCGTTGCTGCTCGCGCTCGTACACCGCTTGCGAGCTGAATACCTTGTACGGTACGCGCGAACCGTCGTCGTGCGGAAACACGACTTGATCAGATTCGCTATCCTTCACGAGGCGGATGGGCGCTTGGGCCATTTCCATGCTGATGACTCCGCTAGATTGCTGGTTGCTGCCTGTATGAGGGGACCGCCGTTCGGACGCGTGTAGATTGGCGGCTGTCACGCTTCCTGGTGCTGGCAGGAACACGCCGCCGTCTACGCGGCGGTGAAATGTTCGACGTGTATGCCATCGACGTCATATTCGTCGTAGTGGATGTCGGATGCGGTGGATGACGCGTTCATGTTTTATGCACTCTTATATGCGTTCGGTTTCAGTGTCTCGAATCGTAAGTAGATGAAATTCCCCGTACTGGCCGATTAGAGACGCAACAGCCGGATTCGGTAAGGACGGCCCCGGCAATGAAGCCGCCCGGGTCCTCTAGAACGGGAATTGCCGCTGCCCCATCTGGACCGTGATCCATTTGAGTTCGGTCATCTCCTCCATCGAATAGCGACCGCCTTCACGACCGCTACCGCTCATTTTCGTACCGCCGAACGGCACATGTGCTTCATCGGAAACAGTTGTGTCGTTGATGTGAACCATGCCCGCCTCGATCCGCATCGCGAGATCGAAAGCCTTTTGCAGGTCGTTCGTGATGATGCCGGATGACAAGCCATATGACGTGTCGTTAGCAATGTGCAGCGCTTCCTCTGAATCTGCCGCGCGAATCAGCGACGTCACGGGGCCAAAGCTCTCTTCGTCGTATATCTTCATCGACGACGTCACCTCACCGAGCACGGTGGGTTCGTAGAAGTTGTCGTGGTGCTTGCCGCCCAGCAGCAGGCGTGCGCCTTTAGCCACGGCATCCCCGATTTGCGTATCGATCACGCCGCATTGGGAACGGCGAATCAGCGGCCCGATCACGGTGGCCGGGTCGCGCGGATCGCCGACCTTATAGGTCTTCGCGCGTGCGACAAAGGCTTCGGCGAATGCATCGTACACGGGCGCCTCGACGATGATCCGTGAGTTCGCCATGCAAACCTGCCCCTGGTGAAAGAAAATGCCGAAGCATGCGGCACGCACCGCGTAATCGAGATCGGCGTCACGCAACACGATCAGCGGATTCTTGCCGCCCAGTTCAAGCGTCACCTTCTTCATCTGCTTCGCGGCTTCGACAGCGAGATGACGTCCGACGCGAGTCGAACCGGTAAACGTCAGCATCCGCACGCGCGGGTCGCTCAACAGCACCTCGCCTACCTCGTCGGCGGGTCCCGGCACCACATTCAATACGCCGGCCGGCAAGCCGCCACGCTCGAATAGCTCGGCGATTTTCAGGCCCGTCACCGGGGTTTCTTCCGAAGGCTTCAAGACAAACGTATTGCCGGCGGCCAGCGCGAGCACGACTTTCTTCATGGCCAGCCAGAACGGCGCGTTGAACGGCGCAATCCCGGCGATGACGCCGAGCGGGCGGCGCACCGTGAAGCCGAACTGGCCTTGCATGCTGTGCGGCAGCGTTTCGCCGAACACGTGACGTGCATCGCCTGCCGCGCTGCGTAACAGGTCGATGCCGCTCATGACTTCGAACATCGCCTTCGGATAGGTCGAACCGGACTCTTCGATCAGCACGTCGCGCACGTCATCAGCCATCGACGCCAGCGCATCCGCGCACGCGAGCAGAATCTCCGCGCGGCGCGACACCAGCATGTTGGCCCACATGTCTTTCGCGCGATGCGCGGCATCGACCGCGCGCAACGCGTCGGCGCGTGTTGCCTGATGCACGTCGGCGAAATGCTCACCGTTGGCGGGGTTATAGTCGGGCCGGGTCTGGCCTTCCGATCCGGCGACCCACTGGCCGTCGATAAAAAGTTTGCCTTCCCGCACGACACGGGTGGCGGCGATCTCTGTCGTCATGGCGATACGGCTCCTGAAGAAAATAGTCGATTGAAGTGCGGGTATTCAGTTTGCCGGCGCGCTTTCATGCCAGCGCGCCATCAATGTGTTCGAGGGCAATGTCTCGTCCATCAGTTTTTTCGTGGCGTCGACGCCGGTTACCGGCAAACCCGCCGGATCGAGCAAGCCGATCTGCACGAGTACGCTCGCCTGGTCCCAGTAAATGTGCTCGTTGTAGAGCTTGGGGCCGCGAAACGCGACCACCACCAGCATCGGAATCTCGACGCGTTTGCCAGTCGGCGCGACACCGGGCAGCAACCAGTCGATTTCGCGATCGTGCGTAAAACACAGCACGAACTCGTCGACCATCCGATCGACGCCGACCACGCGAGAAATCGGCACCATCGTCATATCGGCGGGATTGTTGTGAATGAAATGATTTGCGTAGAAGCGCTTCAATTCGTTGTAGCCCGTGCCGCCCGTCATGGTCGGCACGTGATTGACATAGGGTTGCGGCACCATGGTTTGCATCGTCGCTTCGGGGTCGCGAGCGCCGAACTCGAGGAAGAAATGATGGTCGGCGAGCGCACTCAGGTCGTAGTCCGGACCGAGTGTCTTGCGCAACACCTGGAGGCTGCGCGTGTGCGCGGGCATCGCGGCCGTTCTGACGAAAGTCGGGCCGCTGCGGTTGAACGCATGGCCGGCTTCCGGATAGACATACAACTTGACGTTCGGCATGTCGCCCAGTGCGCCCTTGATTGCGTCGAGCGCTTGCGGGGGATTCAGCGCATCGGTCTCGCCGAAATGCAGCACCAGCGGACAGGCAATCCTGCTCGCCACGTCGAGCGAATCTTGAATGCCGACGCCGTAGTAACCCACCGCGCAGTCGACGCCGCATTCGGCCGCGGCCAGATACGCGAGCTTGCCACCGAGGCAGAAGCCGAGCGCGCCGACCTTGCCGTTCGACTCCGGCATGCTTCGCGCGTAATCGACGGTTGCACGAATATCGGCTACACCCCGCGCGATATCGAAGCGCTGGTAATAGTCGTAGGCTCTGGCGTGATCTGCTTCGCTATAGCCGAGTTCGATGTTCGGCTCGAACTGATGAAACAGGTCAGGCACGAGCACGACGTAACCTTCGCTCGCATAGAGCGCTGCGACTTCGCGCATCTCGGCATTCACGCCAAAGATTTCCTGCAGCAGAACGATGGCGGGGCCGCTGCCGCTTTCGGGCAACGCGAGCCATGCATCGAATTGACTATCGTCCGAGGTGATTTTGATCTTCTTCGACATGAAATTCTCTTCGTGAGTATGGTCGGGTCTGGATGCGAGCGGAAATATCGGCTCGGCGACTGGTTCAGCCGAGCCGGCTGAACCAGTCGCGGGGAGACACGCCCTGGTCCGGTCCCAGAATTGAAAATCCGCCGTCGACGGGAATATCGACGCCGGTAATCCAGGACGCTTCGGCTGAGCACAGGAACGCGACCACTTGCGCGATTTCATGGCCACGCCCGACGCGTCCGAGTGGATGAACCGCCGCGCCGACACGATCGGCAGTCTCGATCGAGCCGTTGGCAAGCTGCTCCATCGAAGGCGACCAGGTCCACGCAGGCGATACCGTCACGGCACGAATACCATCGGGTGCCAGCGTAACGGCCAGATTGCGAGTGAACTGTTGCAGCGCGGCCTTGGACGCCGGATACAGCGCGCGCCCTGCCGTGCCGAACTTGCCGCCGGTGCTGCCGAGGTTGACGATCACGCCGCCGCGCGGCAAAAACGGTGCGGCCTTCTGCGTGAAAATCGCCGCTGAGATCAGATTGACGTTGAGCAGATGCATCCATTGTTCGCGTGTCGAAGCGAGGCCGGAATCCGCGTAAGTGCACGCGTTGTTGATCAGCAGATCGAGTCGCCCGAAACGCTCCAGCGTGACTGCGATCGCGCGATCGATCTGCGTGTCGTCGGTGATATCGGTTTCGATGAAGGCGGCCGCCTCGCCCAATTCGCGCGCGATCGACTCGCCGGCTTGTGCGCCGAGTCCAAGCGTCATCACGCGCGCACCCGCCGCCACGAGGCCCCGTGCGATATCCGCGCCAAGGCCTTGCGTACTGCCGCTGACGATCGCAACCTTGCCGGCGAGCCGGCTTTGCGTCGGAATGAAATCGGGGTGGTTCATGGTGTGTGCTCCAGCGCGGCCAGCGCGCTTGCCACCGTGCCGATTTCCGCGATCAGACGCATGCTGTCGAGCGATGCAAGGTGAACGGCGGCAGACGCCGCCGCGCATGCGTCGGCCGCTACCGTGACTTCGTAGCCGAGATCCGCGGCATGTCGCGCGGTCATCTCGACAACCGAGTGAGTTGCGACGCCGGCCATGATCAAATGCCGCACGCCAAGCTTTCCAAGAATCAATTCAAGGGGCGTGCCGATAAAACCGCTGGTCCGCAGATGATGGATCACGAATTCATGCTCACGTGTTTCGTCCGGTTCGAGGCCCGCATAGAACGCCGCGCCCCACGTACCCTCTTTCACCGCGCCTAGTTCAGCCGTTTTGCGGAAGACCGGACAGTTCTGCACGAGATCGGCGTAGTCGGGCCGGAACGCAATGCGGATGTGAATCAGCGGGAGCCCAGCGCGGCGCGCGCCCGCGATCAGCTCGCCGGCCGCCGCGATCACCCGTGTGCGTGCCGGGTCGGTTTCGGACAAGCCGACACGAATGCGTCCGGCCGGATGCAGCACGTCGTTCTGATAGTGAAGCGCGAGCACGGCCGTGGAATGGAGGCGAGCATCCGGCATCAGACGAACACCTCGAGGTTGGCGAACACGTCCGCGGCGTTGACGAGATCGACGCGCTTCAGATAGATCTTCCAGCCGTCGCCTTCCTGTTTCTCCAGCTTGTGGGTGATCAGTCCGGCAAGCTGACGTTGCCCATTGCGCCATTCGGTCAGCGTGAAAGTCGAATGCACGATCAGGCGGCCATCGCGATCGGTGCCGTCGATCATCACGTTACCGACCACGCGCGCAGTACGCGTCACCGGTTGCTGTGACCAGTTGCGCGGATTCGTGATGCGGCGCACGCGCACTTCCCGCAGTGTCGCGTCTTCCCAGAACAGGGAGATGTGATCGCGCGGATTGGTTTGATCGGGCTCGTGCGGCATCCAGTACATGCCGTCGGGCACCCAGAGATCGAGCCAGCCGTCGAACTGCCGCGTATCGAGCAGACGCGCTTCACGAAACAGAAACTGTTCGATCTCGACACGCAACGCATCGGTCGCGCGGATCGGGTTGATGGCTTCGGTTGAAAGTTCGAATGTGGGGTTGAACAGCATCAGGCGGCTCCTTGTTCCGTGCCGATCTCGTTGAGCATGAAGCGTTTCCATGCGACAAACTGGTTGCGCATCGGCAGTTCGCTGGTGCCGTTGATCGACACCATGCCGTCGTCCACCACGCGGTCGGTGCCCGCGTAGCGATGCATGCTGATCCAGTCGCCTCCGTCGGTCTGATTGCCTTGCTGGCAACGCGCATAAACTTCGACATCGTCCGGCATGACGTTCGACGAAGGCGAGTTGATCACGTTGGCATAGGTCAGCGCCCGTTCGAACACGCCTTCGGGCGCGCCCTTGAGTCTGAACAACTGGATTTCGACCAGCGTACGGTCGACCGACAAAGGACGGATCACGCGGAATTGCTGAAACACCGTATGCGGCGAGCCACTGCCATAAATGACCGTGTTGTGCCGGTTCATGCCGAGAATTTCGCGGGCCCGCTGTTCGCCGTGTGCCTCCGAGAGCGCGTCGAAATGCGCGCTCGATACCGGATCTCTTTGCGCGGCGGCAGGATCGAAAATGCCTTCCATATAGCCGTGACCGTTTTCATAGGCACGCAATTCGAGCTTTTCCCAGAACTCGTAGGGCTCGCCGTTGCCTTCCATGATCAGCAACTCGAACGGTAACGAACCGGACGCTTCGGCCTGTGAGCGCGCCGACACGACCGACGACTCATGCGTGACCGGCGCATGCATCGTGTCGTGCAGATTTTCGTAGAACACCTTCCAGTTCGAGCGCTGCAGCACGCGGAACACACCGCCCGTCACTTCGACTTCGCCGACCGGCGAGCGGTCGCACAGGTTATCGATCGACGACGCAACGCCGTTCAGAAATTCCACCAGACCCGGGCCTTGCGCCGACTGGCTCGCAAATACGAAGCCTCGATAGACACCGACGCGCGCAAGCTTGCGCATCGAGAAGTCCGGATGCTTCGGGTCGAAGCAGGTATTCTGCAAGCCGTTCTTGAGCGGCGCCGACAGATGCGCTCCGTCGAGCTTGAAAGTCCAGGCGTGATACGGGCAGCGAAAGAACTTGCCGGTGCTGCCGTCGCCGTCCGGGACGACCTTCGCGCCCTTGTGCGGACAGCGGTTGTAGACGACGTGAATCTGGCCGTCGCTCGCGCGCACCATCACGACGTCCTGATCGCCGAGCCGGGTCGTGTGATAGTCGCCGGGATGTTTCACCTGGCTTTCATGGCCGACGTAAATCCACGCCTGACCATAAATACGTTTCATCTCGAGCTCGAAAATCTCCGGGTCGGTGTAGACGCGTTTGTGCACACTGTCCGGGCGCACCATACTCGCAATGGTCTCGTTGGAAATGCTCATCGGTTTCTTTGAAGAGGAAAAGGTTAAAGGTCGAGCACTAGCAGCGGCGAAGCCGCGCGCGATACACACGGGCAGAAATCGCCGCGCGCGCGGTCGTCGCTCGAAAGGCAGATGTCGCGATGATCCGGCGTGCCGTCGAGCACCTGCGTCGTGCAGACGCCGCAGTCGCCGCGACGGCAGTCGAACAGCGGATCAAGTCCGGCGTCGATCATCACGTCGAGAATGGTTTTGCCGGCCGGCACAGGCAGCGTGAGTCCGCTCGCCTTCAGCATCACTTCAAAGGCGTGTTCAGAGGCGCTGTCCTGGTTCGCGGCGAACATTTCGCTGTGCACCTGCGTATCGGGCCAGCCGAGCGCCTTTGCGTGCGACAGCACTGCTTCGATCAGCGGGCGTGGTCCGCACACATACAGATGCTGGCCTGCTTGCGGTGCGCCGATCGTGGTGGCAAGTCGAATGCCCTGGCGCGGGTCGCCGCCGTCGAGCCAACAGGTCGCGCCGGGCAGCATGGCGACTTCGTCGCGATAGGCCATGAATGCCGCTTCACGCGCGGCGTAGTGCAGTTCGTATTCTGTGCCGGCGACCTGCAGTGCGCGCGCCATCGCAAGGATCGGCGTGATACCGATCCCGCCTGCGATCAGCAGCGCGCTATGCGCGGCCGGGTCTAGTGGAAAGTCGTTGCGCGGCGGCGAAACGTCGATTTCGGCGCCGGTTTCCAGTTGATGCACCCAGTGCGAGCCGCCGCTGCTTGCGGCTTCGAGCTGGACAGCGATTTCGTAGTGGCCAGTGTGATCGGGGGCGTTGACGAGCGAATAGGCGCGCCGCTGGGTGCGTCCATCGATCGGTACCTGCAGGCCGATATGCGCGCCGGCGCTGAAGGCCGGCAGCGGCTTGCCGTCCGCGGCGACCAGCAGCAAACGCCGTATGGTCGGCGTCAAGGCGTCGATATGCCCGACGCGCATGCGCAGCGTTGTCATCCGTGAAACTCCTTTGCGAGTTTGGGTCAGTCCGATCGACTGTAAGACAACGCTTTTATGGCCTATAGCCGTTGATGGCAGCCGCTATCCGAAATACGCAGCTTTCTGTGCGGGTGGAGCGCGTGGCGAACCGCCCGAATGGGCGTGGGCAAGACTTTTTAGACGATGAGCGACTAAAACCCGCCGATTACATTTTTACTACGCGTTGACCGTGGCGTACGGCGCGCAGCGTGTCAGACGGCGGTTCGCCAAATTTTTCACGATATGCACTCGCGAATCGCCCGAGATTGACGAATCCGCAACGCAAAGCAATATCGACCACGCGGTCGCTCTCGCTTGCGCGCAGCAACATTTCGCGGGAGCGGTCAATGCGCGCCTCACGAACCAGTTGCATTGGACTGATATCCCTGAAGCGCCGGAAACTGTCCAGCAGCGTACGCACCGGCACGCCGGCGGCGTGCGCGATATCGGAGAGCGTGAGCGGTTCACAGGCGTGCTCGACGATGAACGCCTCGGCGCGCCTCACCGTACGTGGCAGCAGGAGGGTGGATGGCGTGCGTTGCTGACTGTGATGCGGCTGGCCGGCAAGCAACAGCATGACCAGCAGCCGCTCGAGCTCGATCGCCACGCGCCGGTCGCGCTGTGCCAGTGCGATGGTCTCGGGTGATGACGTCAGTATTTGCAACTGCGCGAGCCATGGCGCCAGTTCGGGTCGCGAAAGATCGACGATAGGCTCGATCTGCAGATGCTCGAAACCGGAGTGATTAAGGATCGCCTGTTTGTCGACCCGGACGAAAAATTGCTCGCAGTCGCCGGAAAACGTTCCGCCGAAACTGGTGGCCGGCCCTACCACGACGCCTTGCGACTGGCCAATGATGGTTCGCCGACCGCCGACCGATACGTCCGCATAGCCGCACAGACTCAGGATGACGAGGTAGTAGTCCTCGATCTCGCCCGCTTCCACGCCCATCGCGCCGCCATAACCGAGCGAACCGAAAGCCAGGTTCTCAAGGCGTACGTGGTTCATGTGCGCAGAGTGTCCCGGCCGCGTCGAACCCGGCGTCAGCCGATGCGGCTGCAACACCATCGCGATGCGCTGGCGTGTGTCGTCGATGTCAGTCGATTCGAAGTAAAGGTACTTACGAAGGGCGCTCGGCTCGATCTGTAAGGGGGACAGCGGCATCACATGGGCACTCGTCAGACTGTTGCAGGGCCGGGGCGTGTGCGAACGGCCAGTCTCCTTCGCGCATCCGCCTGAGGTGAGGCACCACTTTACCTCTTTGTGATTCTGGTCAAAAAGTCAGCAATTTCGCCGACCACCGACATTTGCCAGAAGTGGACAGGTTTTCGCACGATCCTGCGCGTAGTGGATAGATCGGTATTTTCGGCACCCGAAGAATCCGCCTGCCCTGCAGCAACTCCGGCACCACCGCAGACAGCGGGGCGAAGCGGCCGAATGTCGGCCATCCCCAATATGCTTCTTTGGCGAGCCACCTTATGGACATTGTCCAATCCACTTTGCTTTCGCATCAAAAGCTGCGCGGCTGGCAGGCTTTCGCGCTGTTGTTGGGCGTGCTCGGCGAACTCTTTCTCGCCGGTGACTGGTACGGTTTCGCGGCCGTCATGCCCTTTGTCGTCAAATCCCTGTCGCTCACGCCCGCGCAAGCCGGTTTCGCACAAGGCGCTTTTGCGATCACTTACGCCGTTGGCATGGTGTTCTGGTCACCGCTCGGCCGCCGGATATCCGCGCGGGCGCTGTTTGCGATTGGCCTCGCTGGAGCCGGCATTGCAATGGCGTTGCAGGCCGAAGTGCAATCGTATGCCTCGCTGATTGCGTTGCGCCTTGTCATCGGCTTTTTCGATGCGGCTGTGTGGGTCGGCACGATGAAGCTGATTGTTGGATGGTTTCCGGTCAAGCGCCATGGTCTGACGATGGGCGTGTTGCTCGCGGCGTTCAGTCTTGCCATTACGCTCGATTTCGCCATTGGGATTCCCGTATCGGCCGTCTATGGCTGGCGCATGTTCTTCGAATGGCTCGGCGCATTGACGTTCGCGGTCGGCGTGTTTGGCGCGCTGACAATCAAGGGGAGCCCGCGCGAGCTCGGCATCACGGAGTTCAGGTGGACTGACGATGCCGCGCCTGTCGCGGACCATGCTGCGTCTTTGTCGACATGGACCGTATTGAAATCCAGATGGGTCTATGTGGGCGGCCTTGCCATTTTCGGCGACATGTTCGCGATTTCAGCCGTTACCACGTGGGTGGTGCCCTCTTTCATCGAAATCCACGGAATGCCTGTTGCGTCAGCCGCGACGATTGGCACGGTGATAGGCATTGCTCAGGTACTCGTGCTGCTGGCCGGCGGCTGGCTGTCGGACCGGATTGCACGCACCACGATGCTGAAAGTGGGGGCGGCGTTTTGCGTGTTGTCGGCGATGAGTTTCGTGGCCGCGACGCTCACGCATCTGCAATGGTCCGTGATGCTCGCGATATCCGCTTTCAGTGGCGTCGTCGTATTGAGTGGCGGCGCGATCTTCAGCCTCGTCAGCGAGAAATATGGCGAAGCATTCGCGGCGACTGCGATCGGCTTCGCCGAACTGGGCGGGATCATATCGACCTTTATCGCGCCGGCCCTGATGGGCGCGGTAATTGGCGCGACCCATTCGTTCACGCTCGCGTTCGGTCTCTTCGCCGGCGTTGAAGTTTTTATCTTTGCCGTGCTGCTGGTCATTGCACGCTGACATCGCATCAGTCGCTTACCGGTTATCCCTTCTCGCTACTACAAATGCGCCATCGCGAATGGCGCCTTCACACACAAATCTGGAGATGTTCAATGAAGAAGTTCGTTCTGAGCGCGTTGTGCGCTGCCTGCTATGTACCGCTCGCCCATGCGCAAAGCTCGGTCACGTTGTACGGATTGCTCGATGTCGGTGTCACCGCGTTGTCGAATCAGGGGGGGCACCGTAACGTCGTCATGGATACAGGAGTGCTGGTGCCTAACCTCTTTGGCCTGCATGGGGTGGAGGACCTCGGAGGCGGCCTCAAGGCAATTTTTCAGCTCGAAGGTCAATTCGAAATGGCGACGGGGGCACAGATCGGTAATCTGTTCGGACGGCAGGCCTGGGTGGGTCTGCAGAGCGACCGTTGGGGCACGCTGAGCGCCGGCAACCAGTATGACTACATGTTCACGTCGCTATCGGAAAAGCGGCTCGGACCGGAGATTCCTTTTGTTTCGTTGACCAATTTACGCCAAGGCCCGTTCGATGCGCTCGGCAAGCCGCTCGTGCCGAGCGGAGACTTTGACTTCGACAGGACCGCCGGGGCGCAGCGCGTAGCGAATTCAGTGCGCTACCAGGCGCCCGTGATCAACGGCTTTACGTTCGGCGGCATGTACGGTTTTAGCAACCAGGCCGGGGCTTTCAGCAACGGGAATTCGTACAGCTTCGGGGCCGATTACTCGCAAAGCACCTTCTCTATCGATGCCGCTTATACGATGGTCAAGTATGCACAGATCAACAACGGCAATGACGGCATTCGCAACTTCGGCTTGGGCGGTCGCATTGCGGTGCTCAAGGGCTGGGCTGATGCGCTTTATACGAATACCCGCAACACGTTTACCGGTGCGACCATCAACGCGTTTGAAATCGGCAGCACTTATCCGTTGATGCGTGCGACCACGATTGCCGTTGCTTACGAGTATATGAAGGGAAATGATGTACTCGAGAACAATAAGGCTCACCAGGTGAATCTGACGCTCGACTACGCGTTGTCGAGACGCTCGGACGTCTATATCAGTGCGGCATATCAGCATGCGAGTGGGGACGGCAATACGGCGACCGCATGGATTCTGGATACCGCAGGGCCGTCGTCGACGGGCAATCAGACCATATTGCGCGTTGGTATGCGACATTTTTTCTGATCCGCTACGAATTCCACCTCGACGCGAAAATTGGGGAACTGGCGCAGCCTGCGAGAAAAGCGTTCAATCTACGCTCCGCTGCGAGCATCTCGTGCAGCGGAGCACGGGCCCGTTGCGAATCGCAACGGGCAAGCAGTGCTTCGGAAAGCCGCAGTTCGACAATGCGGCCGTAATCGATGCGGCCATGAAGGTCTTTTGGCGCCACGGCTATGCGGCGGCATCAATCAATGACCTCACCGAGGCGACAGGCTTGTCCCGCTCAAGCCTATACCAACGATTTGGTGACAAGGACGGACTCTTTCGGGAGGCTCTTGCAGCGTACACAGAGCGAGTGCTCAAGCGGATGAACGGGGTCGAGGCAGATACCGCGCGAGGACGTCTCCGTGCGATGCTCCGTGCCTACTTGCCCAAGCACCCTGACCCGCAGCGTCCTGCGGGTTGCCTGATATCGCGAAGCTGCGCCGAGATGGTGAATCTCACAGCCGATGGCCAGGCAACCGCACGAGCAAGCGCGGGTCTTCAGCACAAAGTGCTCGTAGATGTTTTGCGCGACGCTATAGCGAATGGCGAATTGTCGAAGGGCGCGGACGTGGATGCTCTCGCGTGGCACTATCTCGGGGTCATGCAGGCAGTTTTGAATTTGCCGCAGGCCGGCGCTAGTGCGGACGCGCTTGACCGCATGATTGACATCGCTATGTCGGCGTGGCCCGCCCCTGCGCACACTCGAGCACGGTCAAGCCGGACACAGTCGACGGCACGCGCGCGCTGAGCGAGCCTGTGTGAAAACGCAAAGGTATTCGGTTTTCGGATGTCGCTTTACCCCTTCCAGGTCGCTCCTGCCCTTGCGAGCAGGGGGGCAGTCCATGGAGGCCGTTGGCGGGTTCCGCATCGATGCGCATCCCGCCTGACGGTGGAGCGCTGCATGGAAGCGTTGATTTCCGGGCGGTCGACACCCATTGCGAGGGTGCGGCCGTCCGCGATGGTCGCTGATCGACCCGCGGCCAGCGCGCCCTACATCCCCCAACGCAACGACGGCGTATGGACCGGGCTGGCCCAGTGGCGTGCCATTTCGTCGTCCAGCACACATAATGTAATCGACGCGCCCGCCATCTCGAGTGAAGTCGTCAGCGCACCCACCTGTGCCCGGCCGACCTTCAGGTCGCGTTGCTGAAGCCATGCGCGCGTCGAGTTGAAGAGCAGGTAAAGCTCGCCAAGCGGTGTTCCACCAAGGCCGTTGATGAGCACCAGCAATTCAGCTCCAGCTTGGGGCTTGAGGTCATCGACGATCGCTTTGAGCAGCTCTCCCGCAATCGCATCGGCGCCTGCAAACTTTGCGCGGCGCCGGCCCGGTTCACCGTGAATGCCCACGCCCACTTCGATTTCGTCATCGCCAATCTTGAACGTCAGCGTTCCCGCGGCCGGCACGGTGCAACTGCTGAACGCAACACCCATCGAAGCGGTGCGCTTGTTGATCCGGTCACCGAACGCCTTGCACTGTTCAAGGTCGGCGCCGCTTTCGGCCATGCTGCCGACCAGCTTCTCAACGATTACCGCGCCAGCTACACCACGCCGTCCGGTCGTGTAGCTGGAGTTTTCCACCGCCACGTCATCGTTGATCAGCACCATCGCGTTTGGGACCTCGGACATCTCCGATGCCATCTCGAAGTTCATCAGATCACCCGAATAATTCTTCACGATGAATAGCACACCTGCACCGGTATCGACAGCGTCGGCAGCGGCCATCATCTGATCCGGCGTAGGTGATGTGAAGACTTGACCGGGACAGGCCGCGTCGAGCATTCCATAACCCACAAAACCGGAGTGCAACGGCTCATGCCCCGAACCGCCGCCCGATATCAATGCCACTTTGCCCGGTTTAAGCGTCTTGCGACGCACATACACCGGTTCGTTGTTGAGTACGACCAGATCGCTATGGGCGGATGCGAATCCCGCCAGACTTTCGGCGAGGAAATCGTCGACGTGGTTGATGAATTTTTTCATGGCCTGGCCTCCTTTCACGCCCGGTTGCGCGCCAGATGCGCGCATACGGCGGTGATCATGATCTGACTGGAACGCGCACCAGGGTCGAGATGGCCGCGCGAGCGTTCGCCCAGAAACGATGCCCGCCCTTTGGTCGCGAGCATATCGCGGGTGGCGAGCATGTTCTGCTCGGCCACGCGCGGCAATTCTTCGAGCACTGTTTTTCGCAACGTAGGTGATTCGATGGTCGCAAGCTCCTTAAAACGCGCGGCAACGGGAATCAACACGTCCATCATCGTCTTGCTGCCTACGCCCGTCTTACCCCGCTGTCCGACCGCTTCGACGCCCGCCGCGAACATAAGCGCGGTGCCCGCGACATCCCCTGAATTGTTCACCGATGCTTTCGCCATCCCGTTCAGCAACGAATAGAACAGTGGCCCGGATGATCCGCCGACCGTCGAGAGCACCTTGTTCGCCGCGAGATCCAAAGCGGCCCCTAAGGTTTCCGCTTCGATGTCCGCACGCACTGCAAGCAAGGCCTCCATGCCGCGCAGCAGATTGAAGATGTGATCGCCATCGCCGATCTGCTGGTCAAGTACGGCGATTTCGTCCGTGTGTTCTTTCAGCGCTGCGTATGCGGCGTCGATACACTCCATGACCGTTTTGCCGTTCATGTTGGGATCCTCCTGCCGTCTGCACGGAAATATAAGAGGCTTCGAGTGGGCAGCGACACGCCCACCGACTGCCCCGGGCTGAAATTGCGCTCGGCCATCGTGGTCGCCACAATCGCAGTTCCGGCGCGCTCCAGAATCAGCAGATGACGCAGCGGTGAGTATTCGAGCACCTTCACGTCGAGTGCGTCGCGTGCATGATGGGTGCCGGGTGCATCACGCGCGTCGCCCTCGTGCAGCACCACGTCTTCAGGACGAATCGCCACGGTCGCCGTGCCGGTCGGCACCGCTGCTGAATCGAACAGCGTTGGTGGCAGCAGGTTGATCGGCGGCGAGCCGAGCCGCTGCGCCGCGCTCAATGAAACCGGATTACCGTAGACCTCGCGCGGCGTGCCGAGCTGCACCAGACGGCCGTGTTCAAGAATGCCGATGCGGTCGGCCAGCGTGGTGGCTTCCACCTGATCATGCGTGACATAGAGAATGGTCGCGCCAATCGTACGATGCAGCCGCTTCAGCTCGATACGCAATTCCTCACGCAGTTTTGCATCGAGCGATGACAGAGGTTCGTCCATCAGAAACACTTTCGGCTCGCGCACGAGCGCACGCCCGATCGCGACGCGCTGCATTTCGCCGCCCGACAAATGCGTTGCCATGTTGTCGAGCTTAGCTTCCATATGCAGCATCTGCGCGACCGCATGCACGCGCGCACGGACCTGTTCCTCGCTGCTGCGACGACGTGGCGAACGCAGCGGAAACGCAAGATTGCCGAACACAGTCAGATGCGGATACAACGAGTATTGCTGAAAGATAAACGCGACATCGCGATCGGAAGGATGCACGCCGGTGGCAAGCGCGCCGTCGATTAGCACATCGCCGGCATCGGGACGTTCCAGTCCCGCGATCAGGCGCAGCGTCGTGGTTTTGCCCGCACCGCTCGGTCCGAGCAGCACGACGAATTCGCCGTCTTTCACGTCGATCGACAGGTCGTCCACCGCAACGATGTTGCCGAAGTGCTTCGATACATTGCGTAGCTGGACTTCAGCCATGACCGTCTCCGTTGACAGAAAGCGTGGAAACAGCACCCGGCAGCAGGCGTTCAGTAGCGGCATCATAAAGCAGCGTGCGTTCTTTCCGAAACGACAGACCGACGATCGTGCCCGCGGCAACACCATCGTCCTTGCTTGCCCGCACGCGCACGACGCCGAGTGCCGTTTCAACCGCCAATACCTGGTGCGAGCCGAGGTATTCGTCGGCGATCACCTGACCGCGCAGCGGACCGTGCTCGTCGATCACGACGTGCTCCGGCCTGATTCCCAGCAACACGTGCGCGGCAGCGGCATCGCAACGCGGCACGGACACCGCCGCGCCATGCAGACTCACCTGCTCCTGCCCCGCCATAACCGCCTCGTCAACGGGCAAGAAATTCATGGGCGGACTGCCAATGAAGTTGCCGACGAACACTGTCGCGGGGAAGTGATAAATCTCATGGGGCGAGCCCGCCTGCAATACTTCACCCTGATTCATCACGACGATATCGTCCGCCATGGCCATCGCCTCACTCTGATCGTGTGTGACGTACACCGTGGTGGCGGCGAGCGCGTTGTGCAGTTTGCGCAATTCCAGGCACATCAGTTCACGAAAGTCCGCATCGAGCGTGCCCAGCGGTTCGTCCATCAGGAACGCTTTCGGTTGCCGCACGATCGCGCGGCCGAGCGCCACGCGTTGCCGGTCGCCACCGGACAGGCCACCAGTCTTACGATCGAGAATGTCCTCGATGCGCAGCATATGCGCCGCTGCATTGACCCGGGCGGCAATCTCGCTGCGCGACACGTGTTCGTTCTTCAGCGGAAACGCGATGTTGTTGCGCACCGTCATATGTGGATACAGAGCAAACATCTGGAACACGAAGGCAATATCGCGTTGCCGCGCGCGCAACGCAGTGACGTCCTCACCATCAATCAGGATCTGCCCGGAAGTCGGCAGCTCCAGCCCGGCAATCATCCGCAGCGTTGTGGTCTTGCCGCAGCCCGACGGTCCGAGCAGCACGACGAAGCGTCCCGCGCCGATGGTCAGGCTGGTGTCGCGCACCGCGACAAAATCGTCAAAGCGCTTGTGAAGATGAGCGAGAACGATCGTGGACATGATTCAGTCAGGAAAATGACTGGTGACGACGAACGCGAGCGCGCCCACCAGAAGGACCGGAAACGACCAGGTGAAGAGCGTCAGCGAAAACGGCTGCACCAGCATCGCCACACCCAGGCCGATCAGTACCGTCGACGCACCCTCGCTGTAGCTGCGACGTAACAGCCGGCGGTGTGACGGAATGACTTCGCGTTTCATTTGCGCACGGCTCCGAAGGTGATGCCCCGCAACAGATGCTTGCGCAGCAGAACCGTGAAAAAGAGAATCGGCAGCACGAATAATGTTGTTGCAGCTGCAACGGCCGGCCAATCCTGACCGCCTTCTCCGATGATGAATGGAATGAATGGCGGCATGGTCTGCGCATCGCCGCTTGTCAGCAGCGAAGCAAATGCGTATTCGTTCCATGCAAAGATCAGGCAGAAGATCGCGGTAGCGGCAATGCCCGTCATCGCTTGCGGCAATACCACCTTCACGAAGGCCTGCAAACGCGTGTAGCCGTCCACCAGCGCAGCCTCTTCATACTCGCGCGGGATCTCATCCATGAAACCTTTAAGCAGCCACACCGCTAGCGAGACATTCACCGCCGTGTACAGCACAATCATGCCGACATAGCTGTCGCTCAAGCCCAGCGCGCGATACATCAGGTAGATCGGAATGGCGACTGCAATGGGCGGCATCATCCGTGTCGAGAGAATGAAGAACAGCAGATCGTCGGACAGCGGCACCTTGAAGCGCGAAAACGCGTATGCCGCCAGCGTGCCGAGAAATACCGCAAGAAACGTCGAACCGAATCCAATGACAAGCGAATTCATGAAGCGCGGCAAAACCTTCGAAGGTCCGGCGATCACCATGTTGCGCTTGCGCACCTCACGCTCATACCAGGTCCGCGCAGGCGGCAGGCTCGCAATGAACTCAGGTGTCTGCCGCGAGCGGATCGTGAACAGGTTCACATAGCCTTCCATGGAAGGCTGAAACAGCACGACGGGCGGATACGCTATCGCATCTTCCTGCGTCTTGAAGCTCGTCAGGAAGATCCAGACCATCGGTAACGTAGCGATCAGCGCATACGTGATAACGATCGCAGCCGCGAAGCGCTTGGCGCGCGGAGATGACGCCACCACGGAATGCTGTGTCGTAGTCGGTCTCATCGCTGTTTGATCCGGTTAAGTGCCTTAACGTAAATATTCGCCGCACCGAATACCGTCACGAACAGGATGATTGCGAGCGCGGACGAATAACCCGTCTGCCACTTTTCGAACGCGGCACGCTTGAGCGTGATCGATACCGTTTCGGTAACCGAGCCCGGGCCGCCCGATGTCAGCAGGTTCACCATATCGAACATCTTGAAGTTTTCGATGCCGCGAAACAGTACCGCCAGCATCAGGAACGGCATGGTCATGGGCAACGTGATCGACCAGAACTGACGCCACGGCGTCGCGCGGTCCACTTCCGCTGCTTCGTAGATATAGTCGGGAATTGAACGCAGGCCCGCCAGGCAGATGAGCATGACGTACGGTGTCCACATCCACGTATCGACCATCACAATGGTCCACGGCGCGAGCGCCACGTCGCCGATCATCTGGAACGACCCCGGCGCAATGCCGGTGAAGAAGCTGACGATATCGTTGAAAAGCCCCGTCTGCGGTTGCAGCAGGAACGTCCAGAAGTTGCCCACTACAGCAGGCGACAGCATCATCGGCAGCAGGATTAGTGTGGTCCAGAAGCTATGGCCGCGGAACTGCCGGTTGATCAGCAATGCAAGACCGAAACCCAGCAACACCTCCAACCCGACCGACCAGAACACGAAACGCGCGGTCACCTGCATCGCGTACCAGATATCTTCGTCGGCCAGGATATCGACATAATTGTCGATTCCGACAAAACGCGCCGGCACGCTCGGCATGTTCGACTTGAAGTTGGTGAACGACAGTCGAAGCGCCCAGATCAACGGGAAGATGTTGATCGCGAGCAGCAGCAGAATGGTCGGAAGAATGAACAGCCACGCGATGGCCCGATCCGACAGTCCGCTTTGCTGCTTCGCGATGCGCGTTGACGCACCTGCTTCAAGACTTGTGGGAGAAAAAGGCTTATCTGCCAACATGCCTGGCTCCTTCAAGCGGACCAGAGACAGGCCGTTCAGCCGTCGCCGGTCCAGTCAAGTCCAGCTACAAGCTAATACTTCCCTTCCTGCTTAAAGACCTTGGTCCAGTCTTTCACCAGCAGATCCAACGCATCTTTGGCCGTGCCCTTATCGGCCACGACGTAGTCGTGTACACGTTTCTGCATGTCGAGCAACAGTTCGGCATAAGCGGGCTCTGCCCAGAAGTCTTTGACAATTGCCATCGACTTCAGGAACGCGGGTGCGAACGGTGCGCTCTTCGGAAAGTCCGGTGCGTCGACCACCGATTTGGCCGCCGAATAGCCGCCCAGTTGCCACCATTTCTTCTGCACGTCAGGTTGTGCAAACCACTTGATATATTCGAGCGCGTCTTCTTTATGGTCCGAGTATGAGACGACTGAGATGCCCTGCCCGCCCAGCTGCGTGTATTGCTTCAGCTCACGCGGATTGACGAAGAAGCCGATCTTGTCGCCACCGACATTCGGGTCTTTATAAAGCCCTGGAAAGAACGCAAACCAATTCATCTGCATCGCCACCTGACCCGACTTGAACGCGTCGAGCCCTTCCTGCATGTAGGCATTGGTCATGCCCGGCGCCGTGCAGCACTTGTAGAGTGCCTTGTAGTATTCGAGCCCCTTCACCGCGCCTGGCGAGTTCACGAAGCCATCGAGGTGATAGGGCTTCTTCGGATCCTGATACTCAAAGCCGAAGTTGTACAGGGCGTTTGTCACGCCCATCGTGATCCCCTCGGATCCACGCTCCGTGAAGATATACACGCCGTAGACCGTCTTGCCGTCAATCTTTCGACCCTGGAAGAATTCCGCGGTCTGCTTGAGTTCATCGAGTGTAGTGGGCGGTGCGAGCTCACGGTTGTATTTCTGCTTGAATTCTGCGCGTAGCTCCGGGCGCGCAAACCAGTCCTTACGGTAGGTCCATCCGACCGCGTCAGCCATCGCAGGTAAGGCCCAATAGTTCGGCGTATTCTTTGGCCACTCCGAATATCCCACCACCGTTGCCGGCACGAAGTCGTCCATAGAGATCTTGTTTTTGGTGAAGAAGTCGTTGAGCTTTACGTAATGTCCATTGACCGCCGCGCCGCCGATCCACTGACTGTCGCCAATGATCAGATCACACAGCTTGCCGTGCGAATTGAGTTCATTGATGAAGCGGTCGGCATAACTGGTCCACGGTACGAACTCGAACTTCATCTTGATGCCGGTCTTGGCCGTGAAATCCTTCGACAGTTCGACCAGTGCATTGGCGGGATCCCATGCCGCCCAGCAGAGTGTCAACTGCTTGTCCTGTGCGTGCGCGCCCGTTGCAGTGCCGAGCCCCAGCGATATGAGGGTTGCCGCCACTACCCTCGCTGACGTTAGACGTAACATGTCTCTTCTCCTTGTCTTTCTTGGGTCTCCAACCTGATGACATTCAGCGCCCATGCGCCGGGCACCGTGCTTCAGCTCTGGCGGATCAGAAGTCGGTCCGCGTGTCGCGAGCGTCAGGCATGCGCATTCTCACGAAGATAAATCCGGGTTTCCGGCGTGGGGATGGCAAGCGCCCCCCGGACGTCGTTAAGAAAATTAATCGCGGCGAGCCCAGCCCAATGAACAATGCCGCGCACGTCCTGATCGAGTATCACGTCGATCGCACGTTCCGACAGTTGGGTGCGGGTCTCCGCAGTGCATTCGTGGCCAATCAGGACGAGGTGAACCTTGTCGCCGGACTCCTGCAGTGCCGCTGCAATCCCCGAGATGCCGCCGCCGGTCACATATACGCCGACCAGGTCCGCATGGCGCGCACTTAAGCCCTGAACGGCAAGACCGGCGCCATCGTCGTCTTCGGTGAAGTCCGGTTCGGCGATCCAGCGCAGGTTGCGGAAGTCCTCCTCCAGCACCTGCGAAAAGCCGGTGCGCCGTTCCACCTGATCATGCAGACGCGACGATCCCGATAGCACGGCAACAGTACCGAGTCTCGCGCAAAGGAAGCGCCCCATCAGTAGTCCTGCCGTGCGTCCGGCAATCCTGTTGTCGACGCCCACGTAGGCGGCGCGCCGGCTCGCGGGTAAATCGGAGAACACTGTCACGACTGGCACGTGAGCGTCGCTCATCTCTTCGATGAAACGCTCAACCCACGGATAGTCGAGAGGTGCGAGAACCAGCGCGTCGTAGTCGATCACTTCAGCGGCGAACGCCGCGGTCTCGCGTTGGCTGGAAAAATCGCAGCGGTAAAACGAAGGGGTTATGCGGTGCTCGCGAAAGAAGCTGGCCGACAGCGCGATATCGCGCTCGACGTGATCGAGAAAGCGGGAGTTCACTTGCGGCAGCACGAACGCGACTCGGAATGAGCTGACCTTTGCCGGCCGGCCGCGGCTCGCCCGCTCATCACGCAGATTCGCGAGTGCAAGATGCACGCGTTCAGCAGTTTCCGGACGCACAGCCTGATCGTCGCGCAGGACACGATCGACCGTGGCCACGCTGACGCCAGCCCGACGCGCAATCATCGTACGAGTAGCCGGCATGAGTCTCCTCCGGTGCCGAGCAAAGAATTGTTTTGTTTTACTGAAGGTAGTTTTTTCTAACAAAAATGCAAGCTTTTTCTCCATGAAAAAAGCGTCATTGTTTTGATGAACGGAGTGGCCCCTAATAGGGCCAGCAAGTGCAACGGACGACGCAGCAGGCCCAGAGAAAGTGAATAGCCTTTGCCTGCATCAATGAGGTGGCAACCGGCTTGAGGCGCGTCAGCTTTTCACCGGCGCCCAACTGCCCTGCTCAACCTTGAACAGCGTGGTCTTTGGATTCTTTAGATCGCCGAACTGGTTAAACTCCACCGTGCCGAACACACCTTGAAAGGACAGCGTCGATATGGCGGGGGCAAACGCCTTTGGGTCGGTCGAATTAGCCGCCTTCATGGCATTCACGATCACCCAGATGTCGTTATACGCAAACGGAGCAAAGCCAATCGGGTCAGCCCCATACTTGGCACGGAAGCTCGCGAGAAACACCTTGCCTTGCGGAAGCTGGTCCAGGATGGCGCCCTGCTCGAAGGCGTACATTCCTTCGGCGGCGTTGCCGGCACGGGAAAGAAAATTCTTGTTGGCGTATGTCGCCCCAGCCACGAGCGCCCCGCGGTAATCCAATTGACGAGCTTGCTTGACGATCAACGCGCCTTCCGCGCCCAGGCACGCGACGAACACCAGATCGGCCTGCTGACCGATGATGTGGGTCAGGACCGCCTTAAAGTCGGTGGCTTGGTCTGAGGTGAATTCGCGGGCTATGACCTGCCCCCCCTGGGCTTTCACTGCTGCATCGAACTCGTCGGCCAAACCCGCGCCGTAGGCGGTACGATCATCGATGATGGCAATCCGCTTGGCGTGGAGGGTCTGCACTGACAGCTTCGCGGCCGCTTCAGCAACCGTGTTATCGGTGCCGTACGGACGAAACAGGAGTTTGAAGCCCTGGTGGGTGATCGTGGGGTTGGACGACGACGGGACAATCTGCACCATCCCGCTTCGATCGTAAACCGAAGACGCCGCCAGCGTAGTACCCGAGTTGAAATGCCCGACAACCGCGACGACGTTCGAATCGATCAACCGTTGTGCGGCTTGCACCGCCATCTTGGGATCGGCCTGGTCGTCCTGGGAATCAAGCGTGAGCTGCAACCGCTTGCCATGGATCATGATGTTGGCGGCATTGGCCTCGTCGATAGCCAAACGCGCTCCCATTTCCAGATCCTTGCCATAGCTGGCGGATGGACCCGTTAAAGGACCCGCGAAGCCGATCTTGACGGAGCTCTCTTGCGCGAACGCTGCGTGTGTAATCGCTGCGAGACTTAGCATCGTCAAGCTTTTCAGCATCATTCGCAAAGCCGTTTCGAATCTAGCCATTTTGCAATCCTTTTAAAGGTTAAGTGTCCGCGATAAACGGATTTCACTTTGATATTGTGGTTGCGGTATCTACCGGCCGAATAAATGGCCTGCGAAAGATGGGCGACGGGAAGCGCGGCGCGTTCTCTGTTGCTGGTCCGATTGATCTTCACGATCCGGAAATCGAAAGACAAACAAGAAAACAATTCAGCTAGGGCAAGCCAGGCTTGTTGAGGGTAAACCCTTATACGTCGCGAACACCGCAAACTAACAACGCCGTCGAGACAATTGAGCTGAATCCGGATACCCGCACATGAATCGCTGGGTTCCGCGGCCGTTTTTTTGTTCCACCTATACTCAAGTATCAGCGGACCCGCTGGTATCAATTTCTTCGACTGTTGCGTCGTGAATCCGACCGGCTCGCCAGCCCTCACTCTGAACATGAAAACCTGCTGCCCATGCGCTATAGGCTTCCGCCACTGAATACGTTCCGGATCTTTGAAGCGGTCATGCGCCGCGGCTCGATACGACAGGCTGCCGACGAACTCTGCATCACCCCACAAGCGGTCAGTCACCAGTTGAAGCTGCTCGAAGAATCGCTTGGCAGGTCGCTATTCGATCGTCACGTGCGCAGCGTGGCAGCAACGGAATCCGCTGAGATGCTGGTGGAATATGTGCGGCGGGGACTCGACCAGATCTCGGAAGGCGTGACAATGATCAAGAAGGCACGCGCCACACCCAAGCTGTTTCTGCATGTCAGCCCGTACTTCGCAACCGCCTGCCTGATCCGCAACCTTGGCCATTTCACTCGTCAGTTTCCCGAGCTCGATTTCAGAATGTCGATCGGCGTGGACCTGGTGGACTTCGACGATCTCGGCGTCGATGCCGCGATTCACTGGGGTTATGGCGGCAACCGCGATTTCACGGAAGTGCCGTTGATCGAGGACCTGAAGGTACTTGCCGCCGCCCCGGCGTTGCTCAAGCAGAATCCAGTGGAGAAACCCGAAGACCTGCTGAGGCATACGCTGATCTCACCGCTTGGCGGTAATAGCCTGTGGCGCGACACGCTCGCGCTGCTCGGTATCGAAGAAAGACATTCTCAACCGACATTGCTGCTGCACACGCACAGCGCAATGCTCGAAGCGACGCTCGCGGGTCTCGGCGTCGGCTTCATTTCGTATCTCGATGCACTTACTGAAATCCGTGCCGGCCGGCTGATCGCACCGTTCGGCATCGATCTGCTGAGCAAGCTGCCACTCGAAAAAACGCCAAAATTTTTCCTGCTCTACAAAAACGACCGCGAGAACTCCGACACCCTGATGAATTTCGCCGAGTGGCTGCAGCAAGATGTATGTCGCGAGGAAATCATCGGCTATCCGTCCAGGTGCCGCTGATCCCATGCCGCTCAGCATCATGGCCCTTCGTCCAATGCGGTCGGCCAGCATGCCGGGCTAAAAGGGAGACGCGCAACGACCGCGGACAACCCCCGTCATCACCCCGTGCGGTCGTTGCCGCCACGCCCCGCTCAGGTGCGGGGCCTTTGCGCGAAGGCCCCGGGATAATCGTGTTCGGCCTGCTCCGGGCTCAGATAACCGTATGCGACGTCGCGCTCCACCTGCTCGGCGGGACGCTCCTCTGCATGGCCGTAGCCGCCGCCGCCCGGCAGCTCGAGCACCAGCCGGCGGCCTTCGGGAATCGCCTGGCGACCCTTGGCGCGCAGCGCCGTGCCGTCATCCAGCTGCACCTTGCCCGCCGCCCCGTTACTGCCGCCCCGATGGCCGCGTGCGGGAAACGCGACACGGTCGAACATCGCATTCAGGCTGAACTGAAAGCCCTCGCGAGCGCCGATCTCGATGTTCTGGCCGAGACCGCCACGCCATCGGCCCGCGCCGCCCGAATCCGGCCGCAGTTCCTTACGCCAGATCACGATAGGGCCAATGCTCTCGGTGACCTCGACTGACATCGTATGCACGCCGCTTGGAAACGCCGTCGCGCTAAGGCCGTCGCTCGCCGGCCGGGCGCCGGTGCCGCCACTGTTAAAGACGAGCAATTCGCTGCGCGTCTCGCGGTTATCGTCGCGCGCGCCCTGAAACTTCATCTGCAGGTTCCACAGCGCGCTCGCGCCCTCGGCGGGGACGATGTCGGGACACAGATCCTGCAGCGCGCCCAGCACCACGTCGGGAATCAGATGCCCGATCACATGCCGCACGGAAACCGGCAGCGGCCGTGGTGCATTGAGAATGCAGTCCTGTGGCGCAATGATTTCGAACGGCCGCAGCGAGGCCCAGTTATTCGGAATGTCCGGCGCAATCGCGCATTTGAGCGCGTAGCACGCATAGGCCTTGGTGTAGGTTAGCGGCACGTTGATGCCGTATGCGCTCGGTCCCGACGTACCGGCGAAGTCGGCGAGCATCGCGTCGTCCCGTGCTTCGAGCGTGACTGCCAGTTCGACCGGACGCTCGTAACCGTCCACCGTCATCGCATAGCGATGCTGACCGCGTGGCAGCGCCGCAATGCGTTCACGAGTCGCGCGTTCGCTATGCTCGAAGATGAAATTCGCGAGCTCTGCCAGATCGTCGAGACCGAACTCGTCCATCATCGCTGTCAGCCGTTTGCGGCCGGTTTCATTGCATGCCGCAAGCGAATGGAAGTCGCCGATCACCTGATCCTGCTCGCGCACGTTGCTTTGCAGAATCGCGATGAGATCGGCATTCAGCTCGCCGCGCCGGAACAGCTTCATCGGCGGAATGCACAGCCCTTCCTCGTAGACTTCGCCGGCGTCCGGCCCAAAGCCGCGGCCGCCGATGTCGACCACGTGCGCAGTCGCCGCGAAAAAGCCAATCGGGTGTCCCTCGCCACGAAATACCGGCGTCACCGTGGTGATGTCGTGCAGATGGCCGGTGCCGAGCCAGGGGTCGTTGGTGACCAGCACGTCGCCGGGCGCAAGCTGATCCGGGCCGAAACGCGCAAGGAAATGGCCGACCGATTCCGCCATCGAATTGACGTGCCCCGGCGTGCCGGTCACTGCCTGGGCGATCATGCGCCCCTGCGCGTCGAACACGCCGGCCGAGAGATCGCCGGCTTCACGCACGCTGGTGCAGAACGCCGTGCGGATCAGCGTAACGGCCTGCTCTTCGACCACCGAAATGAGCCGGTTCCACATGATCTGCTCGCGAACGTGGATAGTAGCGTTAGTGGCGTTCATGTTATGCATCTCCTTCACGACGACGTTGAATGAGCAGGCAATCGTCGTGTTGCAGGACGACGCAAAAACCCGGGGTGACGAGCGTCGACGTTTCGTCCTCGACGATGATTGCAGGGCCGTCGATGCGTATGTCGCGCGGCAGGCTTGCGCGCGCATAGACCGCGCAATCGTGAAAGCGGCCGCTCTTCGCATCGAATACCGGCCGGTGTTCGAGCGCGGCAATACCGCCGTGGTCTGGCGCTGCCGAGCCGGCGCTCGGCTGGATGCGCTTGGGACGCGCCTCTTCAGTGCGTAACGAAAGCGCCCAACTGACCACTTCCACGTCGAGCCCCGCCACCTCGTGTCCAAACAACTGCGTATAGGTCTCGATGAAACTGTGGCGCAAGGCGGCTACGTCCAGTGCCGTGAAACGCTCAGCCGCAACGCTTACGGGAATCTCCCAGCCCTGTCCGGTGTAACGCATATAGGCGCGTAACTCCCGTCGCAGTTCGCCTGTGTGGCCAGTCTCTCGCAAAAACGCGGCAACTTCGACGTCCATTTCATCTATCAGTGTGTTGACCACGCCGCTGTCGAATTCGCTCAGGCGCATCACCGCACTGCGCAGCGACTCGTAGCCGAACGGGGTGCGCAAAAAACCAATTGCGGAGCCCACGCCCGCGCCGGGCGGTATCAGCAGTTGCGCGATACCGAGCTTCTCGCACAGGCGCGCTGCATGCAGAGGCGCCGCGCCGCCATAAGCGATCATCGTGTATTCGGCCAGCTCGCGGCCGTTTTCGACCGCATGCACGCGGGCGGCATTGGCCATGTTTTCGTCGACCATCTCCGCCACCGCGAAGGCGCCCTGCAGCGCATCGCCTTGCAGCGGCTGCGCGATATCGCGCTCGACAGCGCCGTTTGCCGCAGCGGTGTCCAACTGGATCGTGCCGCCTGCAAAGCGGTTCGCATCGAGCTTGCCCAGCAGAAGATCGGCATCGGTGACGGTCGGCCGCCGGCCACCGCGGCCGTAGCAGGCTGGGCCCGGCTCCGAGCCGGCGCTTTCAGGGCCGACGCGCACCTGGCGCAAATCGTCGACATGCGCAATCGACCCGCCGCCGGCACCGATCTCGACCATCTCGATGACGGGAATCGAGATCGGCATGCCGCTGCCCTTCTTGAAGCGATAGGTGCGCGCCACTTCGAAAGTGCGCGCGGTCTTCGGATGCTGTTCCTCGATCAAACAGATTTTCGCGGTCGTGCCGCCCATGTCGAAGGAAAGCACCTTGTCGAGGCCGAAGCGGGCCGCAACGTGGCTCGCGTAAATCGCACCACCGGCGGGGCCGGATTCGAGCAGGCGCACCGGAAACTCAGCGGCGCTTTTCAGCGACATCAGGCCGCCGCCCGAGTGAATCATGTATAGCGGACAGCGCATGCCTTCGCTTTCGAGCGCCGTGGCCAGCCGGTTGAGATAAGACGACATCAGCGGCTTGACATACGCGTTCGCGCAGACGGTGTTGAAACGCTCGTACTCGCGAATTTGTGGCGAGACCTCGCTCGACAGCGATATGGCGACGCCAGGCAAGTGCTGCCGTAGACACTCGCGCACCGCGCGTTCGTGGGTTGGATTGCGATAACTGTGCAACAGGCCCACTGCGACACTCGGGAATTCAGCGGCGCGAATCACTGCAATGATCTGCTTGAGGCCATCGAGGTCGAGCGGCACGAGTTCGTTGCCTTGCGCGTCCATGCGGCCGCCCACGGCGAAGCGGTCACAGCGCGGCACGAGCGGCTTGGGCAGTGCGATGCCGAGGTCGTATTGCTCAAAGCGGCTTTCGGTACGCATCTCGATGACGTCGCGAAAGCCTTCGCTCGTAATGAAGGCGGTGCGCGCGCCGCGCCGTTCGATCAGGGCATTGGTCGCAAGCGTGGTGCCGTGAACGATCGCTCCGATCTGCGCGGGTTCGATCGACGCTTGAGCCGCCGCACGCCGCAGGCATTCGACAATCGCGCGTTCAGGCTTTTCGTAATCGGTCAGAACCTTGGCCGAGTAAAGTCGGTCGCCGTACTCCAGTGCGACGTCCGTAAACGTGCCTCCAATGTCGACACCCGCCCGAATCGTAGGGTTTCCGTTATGCATGCGCGGCTCTCTTGCTGTGAATACGCGGTGATGCGACAGGAAGCGCGGCGCGGCCTGTCACTGGTCCGATTGATCTTCGCTGTCCCCCGATCGAAAGACAAACAAGAAAAGAATTCGGCCAGGACAAGCCAAGCTTGTTGCGGGTAAACCCGCATTACCGTATGGACTCGGTTAATCACCGTTCTCCGCACACAACCGTCGGGCCCGCGCTGATCTGCCCGCTTCCTCAGCGCCAGCAGATCACGGTGACTGAATCCGCGGCACACGTTTTCCGCGCAGTGTCTTATGCCGCTTGTCACGCGCCTGCTCAGCGCTGACCGAACGAATGATGGCAGCGAGCGCGCGCGTTGCATGCGAGCGACTGTCGCTGGTTCTCCACAGCAGGCCCGGCCCGCGGGTCGGTGTCGGACTTTCGAGTGGAATCATGCGTACGTCTGGCCGCACGGTTGCATGCTCCGAGACGATTGCCGCAATATCGGTAAAGCTCACCAGTTCGATCATCGGCGCAATTGCGTTCATCTCCGCCACCACCACCGGCGTCGCGTTCGCCATCCGGAAGCATTCTTCGAGAAGTGCCCGGGTAGAAAAAGTGCGCGGAAGCGCGACGATTTTCTGCAAATGAAGCTCGGACATACGCACGAACCGTCGCTTCGAAAAAGGGTGCTTCGCTCCTACAGCCAGCATCATCTCCTCGGTGTAGAGCGACTCGAAGTGCAAGCCCGGCGTGCTCTGGGGCTTGTATGTCACGCCGATGTCGAGGTCGCCCTTCGCGAGAGCTGCAGCGATCTCATTGCCCGACATCTCGAGCACTTCGACCCGAACGGAAGGATAAATCTCGAGGAACATGGATAGACAGCGCGGGACAATCCGCATGCTGAATGTATGAGTCGTTCCGATTCGCACGACGCCGCTCATTTCTTCGGCTGCCATCCGGACACTCCATATCCCTTCGTCCACTTCACGCAGCGCATTGCGAGCCCGCTCGAGGAAGGCTTCGCCCGTTAGCGTCATCGTGACTTTCCTTGCGCCACGTTGAAACAGCGGGCGGCCAAGCTCCTCTTCGAGTTGCCGTATCTGGTGAGACAGCGTCGACTGGGTCACGTGCACCTTCTCAGCGGCTGCAGTGAAGTTCAGTTGTTCGGCGAGAGCGACGAAGTAACGCAAATGTCTGAGTTCCATATGTCCGGGCAGAAAAGATTCGCCGAGGTGGCCAGGTATCGACAGCATCGATTGAAAACCAACGAAAAATACCATTTCTATCGATGATCGTGCAGCCTTAGACTCCCTCGTGAGTCAAGCGGCGACGGGAGACGTTGTCGCAAGCAGACCCAGGACAAACGGACATCACCATGAAAATCGGCAAGGAAACGATTCCCCGGACGGCAATTTCAACGTCCAACTCCCACACTATTGTCGTGCGCGGACGCGACCTCTCGGAAGAACTGATTGGAAAGATCTCGTTCACCGATTATTTCTACCTGCTCGTCACAGGCCACGTCCCTTCAGCTCCGGCGTCCGCCGTTCTGAATGCGACGCTTGTGGCCATCGCGGAGCACGGCCTGGTGCCGAGCGTCCAGGCTAGCCGCATGACGCTCGCCGCCGCGCCCGATGCGCTACAGGGCGCCGTCGCCGCGGGCATTCTGGGTTGCGGTTCTGTGATCCTCGGTGCCTCGGAGACCTGTGGCCGGCTGCTGGATGAGGTACGCCGGCGCGCCGCCGGGAGTAGCGATATTCCGCGCGCGGCGTTCGAGGTGGTGAGCGAGTACCGGGCTGCGAAGCAAGCCATTCCCGGCTATGGACATCCGCTGCACAAGGCACGTGACCCGCGCGTCGCGGCGCTCTTCAAGGTTGCCGAAGAGGCAGGTGCCAACCTTGAATATGTCCGGATCGCGGAGGCGGTTGAGGCAGTGATTCCCGAGGTGGTCGGCAAGTCGCTCATGTTGAACGTATCCGCGGCTATCCCCGCCGTTCTCCTCGGCGTCGGGTTTCCTCTTGAAGCGCTCAAAGGCGTGCCCATTCTCGCCAGGACGGCCGGGCTCATCGGGCATCTCACCGAGGAGCTATCGAGGTCGATAGGCTTTGCGCTCTCTTATCAGGCAACCAACGGACTCGTGTACGACGGCGCCGCGCCGGACGGTTTCGTCCCGGGGATCTAAGGACAGTCGACGGCAGTTATCGCATTCGCAATGCGTCAGGCAAATTCGGAGCAGTAAATGGCAAAGGTTCTCGGAGGACTTCGAGTCCTCGAGCAAGGAACGTTCATTACAGGACCGGCGGCGGGTATGCTGCTGGGTGACCTGGGCGCGGACGTCGTCAAGATCGAGCATCCTGAAAACGGCGACCCGTTTCGTGCGTTCAAAGGCGGCCTGTACAGCCCGCATTACCAGACCTACAACCGCAACAAGCGCAGCATTACGCTCAATACCAAGAATGATAGCGATCTCGCGCTTTTCGACGAGCTGATTCGCGAGTCGGATGTCTATATCCAGAACTTCCGTCCCGGTGCCGCAGAACGGCTCAACGCCGGGTACGAACGTCTGCGCGAAATCAATCCCCGTCTCATCTACTGTGCTATCAGCGGATTCGGACAAACCGGACCGGCAGCGGGTCGCCCCGCCTATGATTCTGTCGCTCAGGCTGCCAGCGGCTTCCTCGGTTTGCTCATCAATCCGGCAAATCCGCGAGTGGTCGGCCCCGCCATCGCCGATTCGCTCACCGGCTTCTATGCCACGTACGGCATTCTCGGTGCGCTTCATGAGCGCAGCCACACCGGGGTGGGCCGCAAGGTCGAAGTTTCCATGCTCGAGGCCATGTCGCATTTCAACCTCGACGCATTTACGCATTTCTATGCGGCGGGTGAAGTGATGGGTCCGTATAGTCGGCCGAGCGTGTCCCAGTCGTACGTGATGGAGTGTGCTGACGGAAAGTGGCTGGCGCTCCACATGTCGTCGCCCGAAAAGTTTTGGGCCGGTCTCGCCGACGCGATAGAAATGCCCGGGTTGCTCCAGGATTCGCGCTTTTCGACCCGTGCGGTTCGGATTGAAAATCAGGAAGAGCTGATCAAGGTGCTCGGCTCGATCTTCATCTCCCGCACTCGTGAAGAATGGTGTCGGCGACTTGAAACGAATGACGTTCCCCACGCGCCGATGTACGACGCAAGCGAGGCTCTGGAAGACCCGCAGGCAAAGCATCTCGAGTTGCTGGTGGAAACGGAGCATCCGGTAATGGGGCGGTTTCGGACAGTGCGTTCTCCTGTGACTTTCGACGATGAGCGACCCAAAGATGTAGTCGCCCCTCCGACGCTTGGCGAGCACAACGAGGAGATTCTGTCTGCGCTGCGCGAGAAGCTTCGGAAACGGACCGACGCCGGCCAGCAAACGCAGCAGAGCCCTGATTGAGCGTGCTCTTCCTCAGCCCATGTTGGAATACGCTGCTTTAAAGCGACCAGAATTATTAATACGTGGAGACCCGTCAATGAAAATATCCCAAGGACTAGTTGCGCAGGAAAAAGTGGCCGGCATGCAGTCACCCTCTGACGCCGTACCCTCCGCGCCCGCGGATGTCGAACGCATTTTTGTCCGCATAGCGAAACGACTCATTCCTTTTCTCTTTCTCTGCTATGTCCTCAACTATATCGACCGGGTCAATATCAGTTTCGCTCACCTCCAGTTCAAGACGGACATTGGGCTGACTGAAGCGGCATACGGTTTCGGCGTAGGCGTCTTCTATATTGGCTATGTGCTGCTGGAGGTGCCCAGCAATCTGCTTTTGCGCCGCATCGGTCCACGCCGCACTATTGCCCGCATCATGGTGCTATGGGGACTGATATCGATCTCGATGATGTTCGTGCGCAATCCCACGCAGTTCTACGCGGCCCGCATCGCGCTGGGTGTGGCCGAGGCCGGCTTCTTCCCGGGCATCATCTATTACCTCACCACGTGGTTTCCGGATCGGCATCGTGCGCGCGTGCTCTCCGCCTTTGTCCTTGGGATCGCGGTAGCCGGAATTACGGGCGGCCCAGTTTCAGGCTGGATTCTGAGCAATGCGGAAGGATGGCATACGCTGCATGCGTGGCAGTGGTTGTTTCTTCTGGAAGGTATACCTCCTGTCCTGGTCGGCCTGTGCGCATGGTGGTATCTGCCTGATAGCCCGCAGACCGCGAAGTGGCTGTCGGCACATGAAAAGGCCGTGGTACTCCGTGAACTGGAAGCCGCGCCCAGTTCAAAATCCCATCAGATTTCACATTTTGGCGCCGCGCTTCGGAACTGGCGCGTGTATGTATGTGCCTTCGGATACTTCACGATCACATGGGCAGGAAGTGTTCTTAACTTCTGGGCACCTTCGGTGATCCGGCAGGCCGGCGTCGCGAACCCTTTCCACATCGGCCTGCTGTCTGCGGTTCCGTATTTTATCGGCGCTATTGCGATGCTGGTCGTGAGTCGGCACTCGGATGCACGCAATGAGCGACGTTTGCACTTCGCCAGTTGCGCTCTGGTAGCGGCCGCAGGCGCAGTGCTTCTCGGCGCAGCGCACTCGACGTTCGGCCCTGCTATTACCGGCCTTGCGTTAGTGGCCATCGGCTATCTGACGTGTACCGCAATCTTCTGGACGATTCCCGCTACGTTCCTGTCGGGAACCGCATCCGCAGGATCGATCGCCTTGATTTCGAGCATTGGCCAACTCGGCAGTCTCACCGCCCCGACCGCGATTGGCTCGCTGACAGCGTTCACACACTCGATCAGTGCCGGCTCGTATCTCGCCGCATTCGTTCTTGCATGCGGTGCGGCGGTCATTGCGCTGGCAATGCGTAATAGCGCGACGAAATAAAACAAGATTCGAGGAGACTTGTATGTGGTCGATCACAAGATGGAAGCAGATGCTGACGATGGCCGCGTTTTGCGCTATTGCGTGCCCGGCGTTCGCGCAGAGCATTGAAATCGACAAGCCCCTTACTATCGCAAAGCAAGGGAGCTTCTTTGTGGGTGGCCGTGATATCACGTCCGATACCTTGTCGACACTGCCGCAGGCCGACCCCAAAGGAACCGTCACGGTTGAGCAGATGTACGTTCAGTATCAAATGCCGGTCCGCCCGAATCCGGCCTCCCTGGTTCTCATTCACGGCTGTTGTCTGACCGGAACAGAGTGGGAAACCACACCGGATGGCCGTATGGGATGGGCCGAATATTTCGTTCGGCGAGGCTTTTCGACTTACGTGGTGGACCAGGCCGCGCGCGGGCGCTCTGCTGCAAACGTGGTGTCGATCGGCGCGGTCAAAACCGGCAAACTTCCGCCCGATGCACTTCCGGCAGGATTCGCGGTCGGCCGCGAATTCGCATGGACGCTTTTCAGATTTGGCCCCCGTTATCCTGAGGCCTATGCGGGACTTCAGTTTCCGCTCGAAGCCCAGGATGATTTCTGGAAACAGATGGTGCCGGACTGGGCGTATTCCATGTCGACGCCAAACCCGACGGTGCCTGCGCTCGGCTTACTGGCTAAAAGATTGAAGAAGGCCGTGCTCATCAGCCACTCGCAATCCGGAATCTATCCGTTCCAGGCCATCGCTCGCGGGGCTGATGGCGTCGCCGGTATTGTGGCCGTCGAACCGACCGCTTGCCCGGCGCCCAGTGCGGATACGAAACCGTATGTCGGCATTCCAATTTTGCTGCTGTACGGTGACTTCATCGCTGAGTCGCCCGGCTGGTCCGCTCATTACGCGGCTTGCAAGGCGTTTGCGGCTTCCGTCAATGCAGCAGGTGGACACGTTGATGTCGTGGAGACGCCGCAGCTAGGGATGCACGGGAATTCTCACATGATGATGCAGGACCGCAATAACCTTCAAATCGCCGACGTCGTGGCTGACTGGATTCAGCGCTGGTCCCGGTAAGCAGCACTTGTCCGCGAACGTTCGCGCAAGGTGTCGGCACCGACTCGCCGACGCGGGGCCATCCGTTACCCAACGGGCCGTGGGCTATTCAATCGCAATTCGCTGAGCGGGGATGCAGTTATGCGGGACTACAGTCGCTGAACCTCTGACTGTCCGTCCGCATATCGAGTGTCACTGCCATAACATGAGCATCATTTCAATAATCCTTGAAATATAGAAATGAATGTTCTATTGTTGCGGGCATGGACTCAAACCTCGTTGTACGCGCCCTGAGCGCGCTCGCCCACGAATCGCGCCTCGCGATCTTCCGCTTGCTGGTGGTGGCCGGCCCGGACGGCATGGCTGCTGGTGAAGTCGCACAGAAGCTTGGGCTTTCCCCTTCCAGCCTGTCGTTCCACCTGAAGGACCTGTCACATGCAGACCTGGTGACACCGCGCCAGGAGGGGCGTTTCATCATCTACACGGCGAACTTCGACGCCATGACGGGCCTGATCGGCTTCCTGACGGAGAACTGCTGCGCGGGCGCGACCTGTGCCGCGAGCGATCTCCCAAATTGCTGCGAAGACAAACCATGAAACGCATGCACATCCATGTCGCGGTCGAGGCCTGCAAAGGAATCAAATGAGCAGCGCTGATACAGCGCCAGTCGACGCACGGCCGGCGATCGGATTTTTCGAGCGTTACCTCACGGTCTGGGTTGCGCTCTGCATCGTGGGCGGTGTCTTCCTCGGACAAGTACTTCCCCTGCTCTTCCAGGCTATCGGCCGCCTCGAAGTTGCACAGGTCAATCTCCCAGTCGGTGTGCTGATCTGGGTGATGATCATCCCGATGCTAGTCAAGATCGATTTCGGCGCGATGACCGAGGTAAAGAGCCAATGGCGTGGCATCGGCGTAACCCTTTTCGTGAACTGGTTCGTCAAACCTTTCTCGATGGCACTGCTCGGCTGGATCTTCATCCGTCATGTGTTTGCGCCCTGGCTTCCCCCCGATCAGCTCGACAGCTATATCGGCGGCCTGATTCTGCTGGCCGCCGCTCCCTGCACGGCGATGGTGTTCGTGTGGTCGCAACTCTGCAAGGGCGATCCGTATTTCACGCTCTCTCAAGTGGCGCTGAACGACTCAATCATGATCGTGGCCTTCGCGCCCCTTGTAGCACTCCTGCTCGGCCTGTCGGCCATCACGGTACCGTGGAATACGCTGATCATTTCGGTCGGCCTGTACATCGTCATCCCGGTCATCCTTGCCCAGTTGCTACGGCGGCATCTGCTGGCCAAGGGCGACGCGCATTTCCGGCAGAAGGTCGCACGACTGGGGCCGTATTCGATTAGCGCACTGCTCGCGACACTCGTACTGCTGTTTGCCTTTCAGGGCCAGGCGATCGTCAAGCAGCCGCTCGTTATCGCCATGCTTGCGGTGCCGATCCTGATACAGGTGTTTTTCAATTCAGGCCTCGCCTACATCTTGAACCGTCGGCTCGGAGTCGCGCACTGCGTTGCGGGGCCGTCCAGTCTGATCGGTGCGAGCAATTTCTTTGAGCTGGCAGTCGCCACGGCGATCAGTCTGTTCGGGTTCCATTCCGGGGCAGCGCTGGCGACGGTGGTCGGCGTGCTGATCGAAGTCCCAGTAATGCTGTTCGTCGTCGGCGTGGTCAACCGCTCACAGCACTGGTACGAAGCCAAACACGGCATCAAGGGACTACCGCTATGAGCGTCACCATTTATCACAACCCCGATTGCGGCACGTCGCGCAACACGCTGGCAATGATCCACAATGCAGGAATAGAGCCGGAAATCATCGAGTATCTGAAGGTCCCACCGGCCCGCGAAGCACTAAAGGATCTGATTGCTCGAGCCGGCCTGACAGTACGGGCCGCGCTGCGCGAAAAGGGTACACCCTACGCCGAGCTTGGACTGGATGATGCGTCCTTCAACGATGAGCGGCTGCTCGACGTGATGATGCAACACCCTATCCTCATCAATCGTCCGTTTGTCGTTACACCGCTCGGCGTGCGCCTGTGTCGGCCCTCCGAGGTGGTGCTCGACATCCTGCCCGCTGAGCAGGAGGGCTCATTCACGAAGGAGGATGGTGAACACGTCGTCGATAGCAAAGGAAGGAGGCTTCTCTAATGACGCAGGACATGCCCAACGTCAGCGCTCCGCACCTCGACACGCCTGATCTGCAAAATCTCGAACCGCGCACGGTTTCGCAACACGCGCCGCGAATATTGTTGCTCTACGGTTCGTTGCGCCCCACGTCATACAGCCGGCTTCTCACGCTCGAAGCCGAGCGCGTTCTGCGCCATTACGGCGCGCAAACGCGGGTCTTTGATCCACACGGGCTGCCGCTTGTGGACAGCGTGCCGGCCGATCATCCGAAGGTGGTGGAACTGCGCAAACTTTCGGAGTGGTCGGAAGGGCACGTATGGTGCAGCCCGGAACGTCACGGAACCCTGACGGCAGTATTCAAGAACCAGATCGACTGGCTACCGCTTGAAAGCGGCGGCGTTCGCCCGACGCAAGGCCGCACGCTCGCGGTGATGCAGGTGTGCGGCGGATCGCAATCGTTCAACGCTGTGAACGCGCTGCGCATTCTCGGTCGGTGGATGCGTATGGTAACCATCCCGAATCAGTCTTCGGTGGCAAAGGCCTGGCAGGAGTTCGACGCAAACGGGCGGATGAAACCCTCGGCTTATTACGATCGCGTCGTCGACGTGATGGAAGAGCTGTACAAGTTCACCCTGCTGGTGCGTGACCGCTCGGACTACCTGACCGATCGCTACAGTGAGCGCAAGGAAGCGCACCCGGAGCTGGCAACGACACTGGCGGCCACCGCCATGAACCAGGAAGCGGTGAGCGCCAATGCAGACACTGACGACAGCGAAATGGAGTGACGGCCACAGCGATCGCGGCACTGTTGCAACATGGGTGCTCCACCGGCAAGCGTATTCGGGGGAACGTCCCTGGTGACCACTGATCCCGCCGCGACAACCGAGTTCTCGCCTACTGTTACGCCGCCGATAAGGGTCGCGCCGGCTGCGATCCAGACGTTTCTCTCAATCACGATCGGCTTTGCGATTACACCGTCGCGTCGCTCGGAAGGTTGAATGGGACGGCTGGACGTGATGATGCTCACGTTCGGGCCGATCATCACATCGTCGGCAATGTCGAGTCCGCCAAGGTCATAGAAAGTGCAATTCTGATTGATGAAGACATTGCGCCCGACACTGATATCGACTCCACCGGTTGTGTAGAACGGGGGATCAATACAAAGCTGTCGTCCACCTTCTTGCCGATGAGATCGCTGAACAGGGCCCGGACTTCATCCGTATCGTTGAATGTCAAACGGTTGAGCGTGGCAGTGATCGCCATCGCTCGTTTGACGTTGGCTGTCATGGCCGCCGATTCCGGCGTTCTCCTGGGAATTATTCTGGTCGGTCTGCGTTTGATAGTCACTCTCCTGATTTTCAAACCCGGAAGCTAAGCACGGTCGGCGGGTTGTTACGCAATGCCCCCATCCGTCTGTAACTGACGAAGTACCTGCATCGCCGTCTGTGCCGATTCGAGAGGAACAAAAATATGATCGTGGTACGCGCCCGCCACCACGTTACAGCTGACGCCGGAATGGCCCAATGCACTCGCGAATGCCGCGGTCAACCCCACCGCATTCAAGGCTGAATTCACGGTCAACGTAATCCAGGCGCATTCGAACAATGCGTTCAAACCGTTGGTCGCCGCGTCCGTCGCACTCGTGATAACCGATAGGCCCTCGGGCTCTCGAATTGATGCAACGATCACGGCCGGGTCAAGGGCATGACCGTCCTTGACTGAAGCAAACACAAACACGCCTGGATTGAGCACCGGCTCCAGTGTTTTCAATAGAACGGAAAGATCGGAAACGGGGTTCATGCAACCTCCTGTGCTGCATCGCTCAAGGTCATTCAACCTTCGCGGGAAGCATCGTGAACTTGCCAGCTTCGGCGCTGGACTCAGCCGGGCAGCTTCACCTTGAAGATAGTGAACGGCCCGGAACGCGGCAGATGATTCTTGAATGTCACCTCCCAGAGGTGGGAGTCTGCGATGTAGAGATAACCTTGGCTGATAGCGAAACCGTCCGCCCAGGAGAGCCGGCCGGGAGCGCGTACGAAGAGGTGCGATTTTACCTTGTGTGTAGCAGGATCAATGTCGAGCGCAACGACGGTGCCGTGTTCGAGATCGCCGCCGTAGAGCGTCCCGCGCGCGCTCATGATCAAACCACCGGTCAATTCAGCCGAGCCAAGATATTGCACCTTGCGCGACAGTTGGGCGGGGGACAGTCCGGCATCGATCAGAGCACGGGTTGGCACTCGCCAATAGTTATGATCGGTCAGTGGCCGGTAGTAGAGCCATTTGGCATCCGGGGAAAGCGCGATGCCGTCGGCGTGGATCGCGACCTGTTTGCCATCGTTGGTTAGCGCCGGTTGATCGCCGATCATCAGATGCTGCTGGGGATCGGCAAAGGTTGAGCGGTCGCCGACCAGAACCTGCCGCGATTTGCCGGTTTTGAGGTTCAGCACGACCAGACTGCCGCGATTACCGACATTGGTCAGGTACGCGCACCCATGGACGAGGTCGATGCGCACATCGTTGAGGGAGTCGGTAGGGGCCACGGTGCCATCGAACCCATAGCTGCGGATCATCCTGTTGCTGCTGAGATCGAACTCGACCAGCTTGGGCTTTGCGCCCGGACCCGCGTCCGCCAGCACCGCCCGCCCGGAATCGAGTACCCAGAGATGGTCGGCCTTGTCCACCCACATCGCCTGCGGGACCGCCCACTCGTGCTCCGTATCCGTGCCGGCGGTATTCCAGGCCTGATCGGGATAGGGGGTCACCGCGCCGTTTTGGGCATTAACCTCGACGAGCCTGTCGCCGGACTGAGCCGCGGGAGCGCTGGCGAAGATGCGGCCTTCGTGGGACACGCCAAGGCCCACGAGTTTGAATGTATCGAAAGTCTTGACGGTTTCGAGAGGTGGTCCGTAATCGCCTTGCGGCTGGGCCGAAACAGTTGGGGAGATCCCGGCGGCAATGGCGGCACAGAGTAGCGCAATATTCGTAAGCTTCGCTATTTTCACCTCGGTATCCCCATGCAAAGTAATTAACTGGTTCAGACTAAGGTGCAAAAGTGCAAAATCCTATCGGGACTTTTCTCGAGTCAGATTAGCAATCGAATGCTGCTGCTTTCAGTGAGGTTTCGTTGGCTTGCGGCTGCGGTAGTTGAGTGTCGAGTGTGGAGACCGCGCATCGTAGAAGCCCAGCCCCTCAATCACTTTATCCACTGCGGCACACCGGGTAAGTGCCGTCGGATGGTTCGTGTGTGCGACCTGCACGGTTGGTGATCGGTGGACTGCTTCATGCAATTGTCGATGATAGGACGCCGATCGTCTCCGGCCGACCCGCCGTTTTGCCGGTCGAGGCGGCCGGCGAAATGTCGGCGCGGCGGTGAAGACGAAGATGTCATATGGCCGAACCCGGAAATACCTGGTCAGCACTGCAAAGTGCGAGCCCCAATCTCAGACCGAACTTCCGTAG
>NZ_JAQQEF010000042.1:0-46638 GCF_046027605.1 Paraburkholderia fungorum | reverse complement strand
GCTCGCTGCCCGGCGCATCGCGATCGCCGTAGTTAGGCCGGGAGCAGTCGGATCTTGGAAAGAGTAGACTTGCCCGCTCCCAT
Source organism: Paraburkholderia fungorum (assembly GCF_046027605.1). Taxonomy (GTDB): domain Bacteria; phylum Pseudomonadota; class Gammaproteobacteria; order Burkholderiales; family Burkholderiaceae; genus Paraburkholderia; species Paraburkholderia fungorum_F. The sequence continues at coordinate 46,555 of NZ_JAQQEF010000042.1, read as the reverse complement.
TCGCCGTTCAAGGTAGTCTCTATGTTGATGAAAGTCCTGCGTGTCGGTCTCGGCCAGTTGATTTTACTCAGCGACGCTGTCAGCCGCCCGCGCCCGCAACGTCGCGCGGCGCAAGGTCAGGCGATTGTAGAAAAAGAAGCGGCGCGGCTATCGTTGTATCAGTTCCATGCGTGCCCCTTCTGCGTCAAGACCCGGCGTGCCCTGCATCGTCTGAATGTGCCAATGGCGTTGCACGACGCCAAAAGTGATCCACTCGCACGGGATCGTTTGCTGGCCGGCGGTGGCAAGATTAAAGTGCCTTGCCTGCATATTCAGGAAGAGGGCGAGTCGCGCTGGTTGTACGAGTCCAACGCCATCATCGCCTATCTGGAGCAACGCTTCGCCGGGATCGCGTGATCCGTCGCGCGCAGTCGTGAGGCTTTTATGAAAGCTCCGGCCCAGGCTTGCTCCGTGGCATCGAGCTTAGTAGTCTGTGGCTCCGCAATCCAACTAACCTCGGCGGTACGAAATGGGCCGGGGCTCGATTGTGCCGCTCCCCCAAGGTTCGCCTGTCGACCCGCTTCCGCCGTTAGGTCCGACGTTTTCCTGATGGCCGTTTTCACGTGTACAAGGGTCGGCCAAAGCCTTCGTTCGAGCATCGGCGGTCGGTATGTCCGGCTCGTGTAGACTGCGCCGATGTCCCAACAGATAGACTACCTCAGCCCCACCCTTCCTCCTGGGCGCCGGCGCGTGTCAATGCCTGTGGTCAACGCGCCCCCACCAACGCCTGATGGTTTTGGCAAGCTTGTAGCAGACCCGAGCGAGGCGCGATCTGGAGAGCACGTGAAAGGGGATGAGTTTCTGGAACGGCCTCTGGCTGAAACGGAAATCGAAGTGCTCGTTGATTGCCTGATCCGCGACGCCGTTCCGGAAGAGGCGATGAATGTCTCGGTGAATTCTCGATCCAGCGAATTCGACATCGCGACGAGTGCGCTCGCCGGCAATGGCTGGTGTGTCGTGCCGAACTTTTTGTCACAGACCCAGACGCAGGCCTTGTCGACCGAATGCATGGACATGCACGACGCGCAGCTGTTGACGCCAGCCCGTGTAGGGGCCGATCGCGCTGCCACGCTTTTGCGCGGCGATAGTACGCGCTGGTTCCAACCCGACGCGCTGAGTTCGCGGCAACAGACGTTCGCCGATCGCATCGAAGCGCTACAGAACGCGCTCAACCGCGACCTGTTTTTAGGTCTGGTCGATAACGAATCACACTACGCGGTATATCGGCCAGGTACCGGATACGCACGCCACCTCGACTGCCTGCGTAATAACGACAGCCGCGTGATTTCCGCCGTGTTCTACCTCAACGAAGCGTGGCAGGACGCCGAGGGTGGCGCACTGCGGCTCTACCTTGCCGATCAGACATATCACGACGTCTTTCCCCGCGCCGGAACGCTGCTGTTGTTTCTCTCGGCACAATTTGAACACGAGGTGCTGCCCGCGACGCGCGATCGCATGAGCATCGCGTGCTGGATGAGGCAACGGCTGTAAGGCCGGCAGCACGCGACCCGTTCCGGTCCCTCAGTGTCGCATCAGGTGAACGGCCGCTTTCGTTCAACGGTCATTTACGCCGTCTATTTGCATCGCGCAGAGGTTCGATGCTGTTTAGGCTTGCTCTCGTCATGCGTACGGGTAATCAAACGCCGGCCCAAAAGCTGCCGTTGGCCAGTTCCAAGCGGAACGTGGCAGCAGTTCACAGTTTTTCCGCGGTCGCTGCTGATACCAGCTCGTTAGCCCGTACAGGCCTCTGGTATAGGTACCCTTGTGCGAATGGCACGCCAGCCGTCAGTAACGCCCGGTGTTGTGCCTCGGTCTCGACGCCTTCAGCAATCACCTGCAAACCGAAGTGCCTGGCGACTGAAACGATACCGTTGATCAGGTCGGCTCGGCCCGTAGCGATCTGGTTCACGAACTGCCGGTCGATCTTCACGTAGTCAAACTGAAACCGGCTGAGCACATCCAGGTTACTGTGCTGGGTGCCGAAATCGTCGATCGCGAACTTGATACCCTTTGCCTTGAGTGCCTCGAAAACGGCTGCGGTGCGTGCGCTTTCGCTCAGCAGAAAGCGTTCAGTCAATTCGAGAACAAGGCTGCTACCCGGTGGCAACTGCTCGTTCAAAGCCTCCACCTCAACAACGAACCCTTTCCGTTCAAGGTCCATGGCCGCGACGTTCACAGCAACACGCAGCGAATTGGCCGGCGGGCTAAGACTCATCTCTGCGACCGAGGTACGCAGCACAAACTCTGTTACCTCGGCCAGCATGTCACTGGATTCGACTTCAGCCATAAAGACGGCCGGGCTGACCGGCCCCCATCTCGGGTGATCCCATCGTAACAGCGCCTCCACTCCAACGACACTGCCGCTAGCGAGCGCGACGATCGGCTGATAGACGACGTGAAACTCCCCGCGTCGCAGCGCGTGATGAACGGCGTTCAGGAGAAGCCGGCGCGGTGCGAACGCTAGCAGGTACCCGACCGCGATCAATGCGGCAAGTAGCACTCCGACCGCACCGTAGGCCAGCCCGTATTTCCAGCGCATACCCGAAACGAAGCCTTTAGAAGAGGAAACCAGAACGGCGAACGGCCAGGCATGCGATGCCACGCGCGTCGCGTCAGCCGCCTGAGATGACGAGGCAGGCAGGAAGCCGCCCTGATCATTCAAAAGACCAGTCCCCGCCATTGATAGCGCTGCCGTTTCGGCGCCTAATCTGATGCCGTGCGCGAGTGCATCGGCAAGATAGTCGCCCTCGACAAGGTACAACACGCCAGCACCGTTGCCCGTCGGGCTGAACATGGCGAGTACTGGTATCCCGGGCTGGAACGGGGTCTGCGCAAGGAGACCCGTCCTGTCACCATGAGTGGATGGGGTGACGTAAGCATGCAACGGGAGGCCGATCGGTCCGAGGGCCGACGAACAGTACAGCTGCCCGTTTGAGACAAGTGCCACAGCACGCACATAGCGGAGTTGTGTTTCCAGCTCGGCCAGCGGCCGCTCAACTTTCTCACAGGACTGGCCGGCAAGCGCAGCCAGCTCGGTCCGACGTCGCGACATGACGCTGTGCAGAATGCGGTCGATTGAAGCAACGAGGTCATCGCCGATCAGTTGCTCGTGACGCTTCACGGCGTTGTCCGCGTTCCGTTCCCCGAGGAGGATGGCGATCAGCACGACCAGTACGCCAGAGACGACCACGAGGGCCAGTGACAACCGCGGCGCTATCCCGCGAAAAATGTTCGCCTTGCGTGCGGCGTCAATCGGTGGTGACATGCTGGCGGACGCGGTCTATATCGCACATCAGGCGACGCAGACAGCGACTCCTTGGCCATCGGCTCTGGACGCGGGCGAAGCGTTCTTGTATGGCTTTCGTAACATAGCGCGAATTCATCTGGATGACGGGCGGGCTCCGGGCATGGGATGGCGACCAACAGTACGCTTGTCAGACATAGGCATCGCCGGGCCTGTCGCCCAGCACGATTTCACCGCTGTCTGCTAGCCGGCGGGCGATCTGCATTATCGTGCGCTGTTGCATTTCCACTTCCGACAGACGCACCGGACCGCGCGCTTCCATGTCATCAACAAACAGTTCCGCCGCACGCCGCGACATGTTGACCACGAATTTCTGGGTGAGTTCCGGCGGTCCCACCTTCAGCGCAACGATCAACGTCTGAGAGTCAATCTCCCTGAGCAGCAGCCGGATCGACCGGTCATCCAGTGCAACCAGCTTTTCGAAGGTGAACATCTCGTCGACGATCTTTTGCGCCAGGTCGTCGTTATAGTCGCGCACATTGCCAATCACCGACTCTTCATGCTGGCCCGACAGGTTGCTGATGATTTCGGCGGCCGCGCGCGGTCCCCCCATTGCGCGCCGTTTCATGTTGGCGCCGCCCGCAAGCAGCTCGGTCAATGAGTCATCGAGTTCACGCAACGCAGCCGGCTGAATGCCGTCAAGCGTCGCGATCCGCAGCAGCACGTCGTTGCGCGTGCGCTCGGTAAAACACGCGAGCACACCGGACGCCTGCTGGGGATCGAGATGCACGAGCACAGTCGCAATGATCTGGGGATGTTCGTTCTTGATGAGCTCCGCAACAACCGGCGCATCCATCCACTTCAGACCTTCGATACCGCTGATATCGCCGCCGACGAGAATGCGATCAACAACGGCGCCTGCCTTGTCTTCGCCCAGCGCCCGGTTGAGCACAGAACGGATGTACTGGTCCGCCTCAAGCGACAGCGTCGTATGCGTTTGCGCCTGCTCGATGAAGCGGCACACAGCATCATCGACGGCGGTGCGCTCAACGTTTTTCAACGCGGCCATTGCGGTGCTCAGTTTCTGCACTTCGCGCGGGCTGAGATGACGGAAGGCCTCGGCCGCTTGTTCTTCGCCGAGCGCGACCAGCAGCAACGCCGCCTTGACGACACCGTCGGCGCTCATCGGATACACCTGCGGCCAGAAAAGGACGCATGTCTTTTCCAGTCAGCCGAACCGCCCGCCTTAATGCAGCATTGGCCCACGCTCCTGGCCGACGGAGTGTTCATACGTCTCGCCCCCCTTTCGTGTTGATTCCCACATCGACGTAACCGTAGGCATCACGGCCCAGCTTGGCTGCCTCCCGCCAGACTGCGGGCGGGCACTGCCGTCCTGCGATGTGAACTCGATGATGTACTCGCAAGTTACCAAAAGGCGATGAAGTGCCGCTGCCCCCGTCCGTGTCGCGAACGGGGGCACGATAAAGGAGAGTCCTCGCCTCCTCGCGGGCGTCCAGTCCGCACGGCACGGCGGAGGCAGCACTTAGTAGTCTGCCGCCGGGCACGCATGCAGCGATGCCTTGGTGCAATGGTAGTCAATTAATCTGATGAAACCCTTAAGCGGCTGACCCCGGACGGAACAAGGCAGCAGGCGAAGCGCAAGCGGTGCCGCACACTTCTGGCCATTCGTTGCAGGCATGCCGGTTACCGCCCGGGGAAGGGACGAATGATCATTCTCCAGGGATAATGCAAACTCGTCGGAGCAAACTCACGGACAGCACGTAGTCAATCGCATGCTGTTTCGCGGATACCTCGCAAGGCTGCGCGAAAGGACAGCAGTCTTCGATTGCCCCCGCAATCACCAACCATCGAAAGTTCCGCGCCTATGCAAGGTAATCCGCTTTGGCCGGTTAGAACTTACCTGTCTGTCAGACGAATGTCCGCTGGATGAGCAAAACCCGACGGCCAAGTGACCCCCTCAGCGCGTGAGCGAGCGGCCGGAAGTGGCCCGCGTGCTGCCGGATGCAGTTGGCGTATGTGATCGAACGGCACCTCTGGCGGTGATCGGCTCGACCCGACCCGATTCCGTCTTTCGGCCGGTTTCCGTGGCCGTAGCCTTCTTTAAACGGCCAGTCTCTGCTGGCGCACCTTTCTGCCCTGAATGGAATACATGAGCGCTAGGTCAGCATGTCATTAATTATTTTCAGAAGCGGCGCCTGAGTCCCGCCCTTCTGGCAGTAAGCGTCGAAATCGACAACTGGTCCGGCTGCGGCAAAGTCCGCCTTTCCAAGTGCCGTGAATGCGATTATCCCCGTGTCGCGGGTCGTGAGCATACGTCGGAGCACTCGCGCCACTGCGAACCCGTTGTGTATCGGCATGTTAATGTCGAGGACGAACACGTGTGGGAGCCACGAGTTGAGTTGTTGGAGTGCCTCAGGTCCACTCAGCGCAAAGCGCGCCTCCAGGCCATCGATCGACAATGAAGCTACCAGCGCCTCAGCGTTAGGCCGGCTATCATCGACCACAAGCACGCGCGCGGGCGCGCCGAAAAGGGCAATCTGTCGCCGATTGAAATGGTCAGGAGGGTTAGAAAACGGCAGGCTTCGCATGGCGGCAATCTCGTGGACAGGCATGCGCTGCATATCGCGCGCCTAAGGCCTCGCCGGCTGACCGTCGAATCCGCTTGTGAGGAGGAAATCCAAAATGCAACGAAGCCCGCGCCGGGTGACCTCCGCAGATCTGGCGGTAATGGTCAAGGCCTTGCAAAATCGAACTGAGATGGTTCGCGGCCCCTTGCTTCGTGCTCAAGTCGATGAATTCATTTCGACAGTTGGACCTCTGGTCAATGCTGATTACGTGTTGCGCAGCGCTTTCGCCGTCGCCGCGTCTTTTTGTGTCCTCAATCAACCGGAGGCTGCGCTGAACCATTTGATTGTCTCGCTCTGCGATTACGGCACGGCCCTACCTTAAGCTCGCGGTCACTCAAACCGGGCATGGCGGGACTTCAGGTAGCTGGATGCGCGCCCATTTTCATGCGCCATTACGAGTAGCGGACCTCGGCACACAAAAAAACGAGCCGCCGCGACTGCGGCAGCTATCGAAACCACACGCGCTGGCACCTGCCATGCGCGCAACCAGTGTCCCCTTGATCCCAGCAAATATCGGTACGCAAGCGTACAAGCGGAATGCATGCCAAGTGGCCATTTGCCTTGCTGCCAACCCGTCAAAAAGCGGGCGGCAAACGAGAGCGAACGCCGGACTCGCTCTGTGGAACCGACGAGACGCTGGTTCCCGCTGGGCGTCTGATTTAGATACGGTTGCGGCCAACGGCGCAGCGATGGCGGACGTCACTTAATGGCCGAACCCGGAAGCCTGCTATCGCGTGCTGTCGACCGCGGGACGTAGCCCGCACCGTAAAAAGTCCTGACTTCCGAGGGCAAGACATTGTCAGGACCTAAGAGAGCGGCTACGCGTCACGGACCAGATTGAACGTTTCCGTACCGGTCGTTCACACCTTTCTTCGTATCCGGTCCAACGCTCTGGCACTGGTTCGTGAAATCGCTACGGGCATTCGACGTGCCTGTCTCATCGAAGTGACCGTGGTGAAATTTCACGATGGAAAAGTAACCTGTCATATAGTTTTTGCAGTCCCCGCCGGCACTGCCACCGGCGATCAGACCGGCGAGACACAAGACGGCACCGCAGGCGGACGGGTTGTCGTCGTCGGCCAGCGCCACCGTCTGGGTGGCGACCGCGCCGCAGATTAATATTGCGATCAGTCGTTTCATGAGATCTCCTGTCAGGTGGTCAGAAGGCGCAGTGCCGCAAGGGCTCCGACTGTGAGCGCCGCGGAGCCAAGCGTGGCACATACGGTCCATGCGGCCAGTTCGATTCGGCCGATACCACGACCGCGGCCGCGCTCTTCGCGCAAGACCTCGCGCAGCAGATCGCGGCTTCGTCCGTTGGCTTCGTCGTACTGCCTGAGCGAGATCTCGCCAAGCAGTTGATCGCGGGCCTCTGAAAACCGCCCCGCTTCGGCCAGCACATCAGTGCTCGATGCTGCGAACTGGTCGAGGAACCGCTCGTAGCCGGAGGTGAAGCGCAGCAGCGTAAGTTCGCCATCATCCTTAAACTGCTTGCCCGTGGTCTCGAGCCGCTGGGACAGATCCTTCACGTCACGGCGCAAGAGCGATAGCTCACCCAGCACTGCGCCAATCAGTTCCTCGCGAATCGAATCGTCCGATGCGCCCATCAATGCACCACGAGTTTGAAGACTGCGTCCAGTTCGGTGGTTACCCGTGTGGCCAGACGTTTGATCGCAACCAGTTGGCGAATCTGTGCAAGATGTTCCTCGGGCTCCCCGTTCTCCATTGCTTCGGCGTTCATCGCGACATAGTCGGTCGGATCGTTGCGAAGATCGATGATGGAGCGATCGAACGCCTTGATCTTTTCGTAGATAGGGTTTTCATACATCACCGCATCGCGATTCAAGACGAAATTGCGGTTTTCCGCGTAGTAGTCGAAAATTTTCGAGAAAATCTTTGACACATCGTCTTTAGGGGTGATCGTGTTAAACACCACGCGAATGCGGTCTGCCGGCACACCGATTTCGCCGGTCAGTGCGCGCAACGTCGAAATCGTGTCAACCTGCTGTTTAAGCGCAGGAACGGTCGGGACCACGAAAGCATCGAAGTCTTCGTGAGAACCGTGATAGTCACGCATCAGCGAGACAAAGTCTTCGACATTCGATGCCCCGATATCGACTACGGCATGGCGCAAGGTCATGAGTTTGTCCTGCAGTTCTCCAAACTCTTTTCCGCGCATCGCTGAGCCTTTTTCGCTGTCGTCTGAGTTGATCGACTCGACAGGAATCACCTGGGCACCTTCCAGCCGTGGCGCGAGAAGGTGATGTGCAACGGTACTCTTGCCAACATTGCCTGAGAAGTTGATTACAGCGATCTTCATGATGGTTTGCTCCTGATGTTCGATTTGACGATGACGGTCGCGAGGTGATCACGGCCGCCCGTTGTTCTCCGCCGCCTTATGGTTCCATTTCGAGCGTCGGACGGTCGTGCTCGGCGGTCTGCGACTGCAGGTCCTGTCCGCGCTCCGGCGTCGCCTGTTGGGTGCCCTGCTGTGCTGTGTGAGCCTGGCCTCGCTGCTCCCGCTCGATCTGCTCGTGCACAGCCTCGATCGTTGCTTCGCTTACCTGAGGCATAGGCACGTCCAGTGGCCGGTTAGTTGCGCGCGCCTCGGCCACGGCGCTTTCGAACTCCCCCGTCAGCTTCTCCTGCTGCTGCTCCGGCAGACCCTTGATCTCGTCACGCAGCACCTCACGCGCGGCCTGCGCCTTGATGCGCTCGCGTGCCTCATCGAGCGTCTTCTGCTGTTCCTTCGAGTATTTCCAGTCTCCGCTCAGGAACCGCTCGCGTGCCTCATTGATCTGACGGCGCTCATCGGCGTCGCGGCGCGCGCTGGCCAGCGCTTCGCGCTGCTCGCGCGTGGGCAGGCCCGGCACATCGGGCGAGAACACCAGCCATTCGTTACGTCGGCTCTCGACTGACTTTGGCGCGAGTTCGGTACCCTTCTCGTCGAACTGGCGCTGCTGCGCTGTTACCGTCTTGCTGCCGCCCTTTTCCAGCTCGATCCGCTGGCCGGGCTGCACACCGCTTTCGCCGATCGCGCGCTCGATGTCCAGTCCCCAGACGGTGCGCTCGCCATCCTCTGTCCGCACGGTCGCGTAGTAGCTGTCGTTCTGCTTGTCGTCGTGGTTGAACGGGGCGGGACCGTACGCCACCAGCACCCCCGCCGTGACACCGGCCGGCGTTGGCGTGCTCTGAACAGGGCTCGCCGGCGCAGCTGCAGACGGTTGCGTGGCGGTCGTCGGGTTGCCTCCGGGCGCGGTGTTTTCACGTCCCGGAGTGACCGGTTTCGCCGACTCCGGCGCGGCGGGTTTTTGCCCCACTGCGTCTGCTGCCTCCATCTCATTCGTGCGCGCCTTGTCCGTATCATTGGATTTGTCACCGGCCCCGATGCGCATCGCCTCGCGCGCAGCAGTCAGTACTGACCGATCCTGCGCACCAGGCTTGAAGCCACGCGTCGGCACGCCAACGAGTTCGGCGGCGATCCACGCCTGTCGTCGAAACTCTTCGCTGCCCTTAAGCTGCAGCTCACCCCAGTTCTTCGCCTTCGCGACTTCGACCATGTGTGCGATCACGTCGCGGTCCTCGCTGGCCGTCGACAGCGAGCGGCCCTTGTCCTCGAAGTGCACCGTCTCGCTTTTGCGATCGAGAAACTTGCCTTCATGCGCGACATACTGGTTAGTGACCGACTTCGGCACGTCATAGCCAGTCTTCTCGAAAACCGGTTTCGGGCGGATGGTGTTCTCCGGCCCATCGCCCTTCTTCCCCAGTGACTTGCCGGTGCCGGCGGCCGGCTTCACCGACTCGTCGGTGGCTGTGCTGGTCGCTGCGTTGGGCAATGGGTCGCGCTTGAGAAGCTTCTCGACCTTCTCCCGATCGGCCGCGCGGATCTTCTTCAGGCGCTCTTCGGTTGCGTCATCGACCGGCGTTTCCGGACTGCCGGGCACGGCGCCCGCGTCAGGCTCGTTCGCCGGCGGCGTGACGCGCGCGCGGATGGTCGACGCATCGTCGGCATTGGCCGCGTCGCGTTCGCGGTAGTCGATCCGGTCGGCGGAAAATTCGATCTCGTTCATACGGTCACTCCTTGCGGTTCAGGCTGTGATTGAGGTGCTGCGGTTTGCGCCGACACGGCGGCGGCCGCGTCCGGCAGGACTTCTCGCAGATAAGGCATCAACTGGAACAGCGATGCGCGGATGCTGTTACGGTTGGCGAGATGAATAGGCGCGAGTACGCCGATCTCGTGCTCCCGGACGTCACGCGCCAGACCGGCCGACTGTGTGGCTGCGTCTGCGGCCGCCGCAGCCTGCTGCGCGCGGCGCGCCGCGTTCTGTGCCTGCCACCACTGCTCGACGTCGATCTTTGGGACAGGCGCGCACAGCTCGCGCGCGACGAACGCAGCGTGTTTCATCTGCGTTTCGTCCGGAAACTTCGGATCGAAACCTATCCAGGCGCGACGGCGGTTGGTCTTCTCCAGCTTCGCCATCACTCCCTGCAGGTAGGGGCTCTGTCGAACAAGCCGGTCGACGAGCTCGGCGTCTTCATAGAAAAACGCCTTCTCGCACAGGATCGGCTCGCACCCTTCGATCGTGATGATCTGTTTGTTGTGCTTCAGTGCACGCAGCTCCTGCGGCATCATCAGTGCCCTGCCGTGCTCCGACTCGTTCGTGCTGGTCGACGAACTGCGGCCGCGACTGCGGCTACGCGAGCGCGCCATCAGCGTGAAGGTCCCCAGCATCTTCGAGTACTCTTCCGATTCCTTGACCGTACGCGGCGCATACAGGCTGCGCATCTTGCAGTTGATGGCGAGCGTTTCGGCGCCGTGCTTGCCGTACAGCTTCGGATCCTCGATCTGGGACATGCCCTGAAAGATCAGCATCAGCCGGAGGTTGTAGCCAGCAATGAACGGGTTGGCCGTATCGATGATGTCGATCTTGCCAGGCGCTGCAAACTCGTCCAGCACGAGCGCGCACTGGTATTTAAGCGCCGGATTCTCGGCAGGCAGCTCGCGCGTGTTCAGGTCGATCAGCTGCGAGAAAAAGAGATTGACCAGCAGCGCACCGGCCTTCAGGTCGCCCGGCTTGATGCCCACATAGATCGACATACGCTTTTTGCGCACATCGGCCAGATCGAAGTCCGAGCGACTGGTTGCCGCGTCGACAACCGGATTGCTGAAGACGTTCAGCGGCGCGGTCATCGTCGATACGATGTTCGCGAAGGCTTCCTTCGACTGCGACAGGAAGCGGTTCAGCGCGTCGAGACATTCGAACGTGAGCGCCGGCAGCCCGTCAGTCGCGTGAGCTGCATCGGCGCGCGTGCTGACGATCGACGAGATGTGTTCACGGATCGCCCTGCCCTTGCCGGAGGCCTGTCGCAGCACCTCACCAAACGTGCACGGCAGCGAGGGCGTTTCCAGCAGATACAGCACGATCCCGATGAACAGGTTGCGGGCATTGTCGTTCCAGTACTTCAGACGTGCGTCGACGTTGGACGGATACAGGTGTTCGCCGATCGTCATCACGTCGCCCACGCGCGCATATGCGGGTCGGCCTGCGATGTATTCGAGCGGGTTGTACGCATGCGAGCGTCCGTCTTCCGAGAACGGCGCCCACAGATAGGTTTCATGACCGCATGCCCGCCGATAGCCGGACGTGTAGTGGTAGTTCTCTTCCTTGATGTCCTCGACCACGACGGAATCGGGATAGGTGAGAAGATTCGGGATCACGAGCGACGTGCCCTTGCCGGAGCGGGTGCCGGCAGCCGTCATCAGGAAATCCTGGCCGTAATACTTCAGGTATTCACCCTTGTACTTGCCGACAATGAACGGCGGATACAGATGTTGTGAAGTCGTCATTGTTATTTCTTCTCCAGCAGGCCCGCTTTCACAATGTCGTTACGGGTTGCGAACCGGGCCTCGCCAAACTGGGCGAGGCGCTTGCGTCCCGACACGAGCGCCATCGTGATCACGACCACAGGCAGGCCGGTGATGACCACCGACAGCAGCGTGCACACCTTGAGCGCGCGCACCACCGCAGGCACGTCACCGTAGGTATGCCAGTAGTCGTACAGCGTGAACACGCCCGCGCTGCCCTCCGGCAGCTTCTGCATCTTCGCGAAAAGCTGGCCGCCGGCGAACTGGCCGAGGAACGCGAAGCCGCACAGGATCAGCAGGAGGACCACGACGGGGATCAGAATTCGAAGCGGTTTTGGCATGGCCGATCCTCAGTGCGCGGCCGCGTCGATAGCGGCCTGGAATTTCAGATGCGTTGTCATGCGGCCATCTCCTGTTGTTGCCGATGCGCGGTCAGGTCGCGATGCAGGCGCATCGCGTCGCGCACGTGATCGTTGGGTCCGTGGAACTGGTTGCTGTTGCCCGCCGTACAGCGATCGATCGGCTCCCACAGCAGGTAGCGCCACTCGTCATAGACTGAGTACCGCGCGATCGTCCAGCCCGACGGGTGGACCAGCGCAAAGTCGCCGGACGGTCGCCATTTGCACTGGCTGTCATCGTCCGCGTCCGCGGCATCGGCAATCGCGGGAACCGGAAGATCTGCCTTCATTGCGGGAACTCTCCGGGTGGATCGGCGAACAGGATCCGCAGGGCGTCGCGCTGCGCGTCGTCCAGCCCAGCGTCGGGGACACCCTCGCAGCCGCGCACGATCACAGCGCCGTAGAGCCGCGCCAGCGCGCGGACCTCTGTGCTGGCAGCAAATGCTTCGTCCGACGGCGAACGCATGCGCCACCCCTCGATCGCCGCCTCGATATCGCTGATCGCGAAGTTCATACACGGTCCTCCCTGCGAACGAGCCAGTGCGCCGTGAAACCGCGCGCCCACGACGCCGCATAAACAAAGCACAGCGCGAGCACGCCGTACTGATGCGCTCGCCACGCCATGTCGAACCAGAACGGCTGCGCAGCCAGCCCGAAGATGCAGGCCCAGCGCCGCCAGTGCGCACGCCGGTCCTGCGACAGAAACACGGCGAGCGCACCGCACAGGCTGATCGCGATCTGTTCGATCATCTGCGCCGCGGCATCGGCGCTCATGAGACACAACCCAGCAGCTGCGCCTTGCCGATCGGGTCGTACCAGATCTCAGCGAGCCGCTTGTCGCGGTTCATGAACAGGACGAGGTCCACCGTTACGCGCACCTGGTCCATGATGAATTGCCAGTCGAGCGTCTGGCCAACGACGCTCTGCTTGACCAGCGTCGCGATGCGCGAATGAGCTGAACGCGCGTCGTTGCAATGCACCGTCGTAATGCCGCCTGGCGTGCCCGTGTTGAGCAGAGTCACGTAGTCCCACGTTTCGTCGCCACGACACTCGGCAAGAAACACACGGTCGAACTTCATGCGCAGTGTGGAACGCACCAGTTCCTTCGCCGGCAGCGTGTCGCTGAAGAACATGTGCACGCGATTCGGATGGTTCGGCAGCGACAGTTCCGGCGTGTCCTCGATCGTGCCGATCCGTTCATCGGACGGCACGAGGTCTGAGAGCGCCTTGTTCAGCGTCGTCTTGCCGGAGCCGGTGCCGCCGGCGAGCGCAATATTCAACCGGTTGGCGACGGCAAGCTCCAGCATGCGCGTGACATTGCGCTGCGATTTCGCCTCGAGCATCTCCATCTCGAACGGCTGCAGATCAAGCGCGGCTGGCATCTCGCGGCGAGGCGAAACGTCGCGGTATCCCTCGAACCAGCCGTTGGTGTCGTATTCGTCAACGGTAAAGCGCACGTTCGAAGGAATACGGATCGTGATGGAGATGGTGTCCTGCTCGCAGGCCGGCTGCATCAGAACGTGCCCGCGCTGGCCCTCCGGCAGCACCACCGGATGAATCGGCTCCTTTGTCGAGAACTTGCCGCCCTTCATCACTGTCAGGGCATTCGCGAGCTTGAAGCACGCATCAAGCGAGCAGGCCGGTGCATCGTGCCGGCGCCATCCGGCACTGCCCTGTGTCCAGATTTCACCGGGACGGTTGATCGCAACTTCGGTGAGGCTCCCGTCGAAGAAGTTCGAGATGCCCATCTGTTTGAGGAAGCTGCGGGCGATCGTGCCCTTCTCGATCACATCGATTATGTCTGCGCTCATCTGCATTCCTTTCTGGTTCAGGCTCACATCCATCTGTCAAGGTGACGCACCGGTTCAGCGGGGCGTGGTGCCCGAATCCTGGGGCTCGATCTGCACCGACACGCGATACGGGCGGCGATCGTCCGGCACGCTGCTGGCAAGTTCGCGAAGCGTTTGCGCCGGCGAGGTGGAAACCACGGTTGCGCTCAGAGGCGCAGCCGGCCGGGTCAATTTCCAGGCCGCACCGCTGATCGCCACTGCGGCGCAGAGCCCCGTGGCAAGCAGGACACGCGATATGCGCGGAGCCTGGCGATTTTGAATTTCCAGAACCCCGGCCGGTTGACGGTTAGTTGCGCTCGCTTCCGTTGCGAGACTGGCCGAATGATTGACCGGCTCATCGAGCAACGGCAAAGCGCTATCGCCCCATTCCGAGAGTGTCAGCCCAATACGTGCCCCGATATGACGCAGCAGGTTGCGCCGCAGCGGCGCTGACATATCGTCGATCCGGCACCCATCGAGCGCCATGCAATCCTCAAACGTGTGCTCGTCGGCGATCTGACGCAGTGGCAACACATCGGGAACCACAAGCGCACGGCGTGCATCGACCCGTTCGGCCAGCTGCCGAACCGTCGTGCCGTAGAAACAGAAACGCAGTGCGTCGCGCAGTTTGGTCTCGAACATGTCGCGATCGAGACCATGCAGCGGGAAATCGTCCGGATAGGTGATCTTCAGGTTCATGAGTCCGTTCCTCATTGCTGCCCGTTCGGGCCAACAGGGTTGCCCTGCGCGTCAACGTTCTCGTACACACCGGTCAGGTCAATGTCGCGTGCCACAAAGATATTGATTACGGAGCCCTGGTTTGAATAAGCCGTCGGCGGGATGTTGATGGTGTTACGCAGCGTCTCCGCGGCCACATCCTGCGTGGCGTTCGAACTGTTGGAGAATGTGATCTGGTTGCCACTGCCGCTCGCCTTGTTGGCCAGCGCCTGGCCGAAGTCGCCAATCAGGCTGACCATCAGCGCGCCCTTGAACCGCAGCCAGAAGTGCTCGTCGACATAGGCTGGAATACCCGCAGCACCCAGCGGATCGGTCGCCGGCGAGTTCAGCGGAATGTGTACGTCGCCGTCGTCGATCTCGTCCCAGATCGCGCCGATCACGCCCTGCCCCTGGATCACCGCATCGCGCTGTTCGCCCTTCGCCATCGCACCCTTGCGAACAAGCAGCGTCGTGCCATCGTCAGACCATACGTCCTGCGCGATCGGGCACCCGATCAGGCCGGGCCGGTCGGTACGGATCGCCGTCGACTGACCACAGCGGATCATCGTGTTGCGACTGAGCAGGTAATGCCGGTTCGGCCGGAACGAGGCCTGCATCGGCTGCAGCTTTGACGGCTGCAAGGACTGGTCGATCGACGAACCGTTGCCGTCGCCGGTGTCCGTCTTGCCCGGCGAGTTGGACGTGCCGCCTGCATTGCGGCCGCGCAGCGCTGACAGACCCATCGACTTCGCCAGACCTGCCAGACCAGACGCATCATGGCCGCTGGCCCCGGCGTTGCCGCCGCCGGTGTTGCCACTGCTGTCACCTGCAGTTTCATTTGATGCTACGGGACCATCGTTGCTCTGGTCAGAATCGTTGTTGCCGCTCGCGACGAGCACACTGCCCTGCAGGCGGCGCTCGGCCGGCGTGAGCGGCCGCGGCTGGTTGCTTACGGCCACCGCATGTCCGCTCGTCTGCGATACCGCGCCAGCCGGCGTCGCGAGGTGGGAATTCGCGGCAGCGGCGGCCGCAGCCTCCGACGCTGCACGGGCCTGATCTTCTTCCGCACGCTTTATTCGATCCTTCTGCGTCTCCAGATCCGCACCGGCGTCACTCGCGCCGCTATCCTTCGGTTTGTTCAGTACCGCCTGCTTCGCATCCTGATGCTGCTGGAAGAGCCGTTGCAGATAGATCGTCACGCCCGACGCACCCAGCGCAATAACGGCGAGCGCGACCAGCACCAGACGCAGCTTGCCCACGCGCGTTTTCCGACGGCCCGGCAGGTCGAGCGAAGGCTGCGGGCCGACGTCGGCCGATGCCGCATGTTCCATTTCGTTTCGTTCAGTCATACCGTGTTCGCTCCCTGATCAGTTCGTCGATGCATCGGTATGGTCACGTGCGATGCGCGCGCTGCCCGGTACCGACGAGCCCGCACGGTTGTAATGACCATCAGGCGAATAGCCGTCGTTGCGGATACCCAGCACCGACTGGCCGTAGCGGATGACAAACGACTTCGCCACTTCGTGCACGACGACCGTATCGCCCTCCATATGGAAGTTCGCCGTCGCCTCGCCACCGTCGGGAAGCTTCGTGAAGATCGTCGGCAGGTCACGCGCGGTTGCGTACTTGAAGTACGTGAAATGGCCGTCGTCCCACAGGGCGGTCGGCGCGAGCGCACGATCGCCGCGCATCATGTACTGGATATTGGCTGCGGGAATCGATGCGAGAGGAGCGGCTTTCGCACCACCCACGTTATTCGCAATCGATGCCGGAATCGCTGGCCCATTAGCCTGCTGACCGCCCAGCGCTGCGTTGACAGCGTCCTGACGGCGCTGCTGCGCGGTTGCCGCTTTAGCACGCGTGTCCGGATAGTCGAAACGCAATATCCATGTCGCCGGCTGAGCGGCCGACACGTCGACAAGTGACAGCGGATACGTGCGCCGGTTGGTGACCAGCAGAAGATTGGTTTCCGGCTGCGTCGCACCCGGTTTGAGCATCGCGCCACTGTC
Source organism: Paraburkholderia fungorum (assembly GCF_046027605.1). Classification (GTDB taxonomy): domain Bacteria; phylum Pseudomonadota; class Gammaproteobacteria; order Burkholderiales; family Burkholderiaceae; genus Paraburkholderia; species Paraburkholderia fungorum_F. The sequence goes on along the minus strand of NZ_JAQQEF010000042.1, from coordinate 29,808 downwards.
GTTGATGGCCACGTGCCAGGCCTTGCCGTCTCCGATGCCCTCGCCGCTGTTGATGATGTGTTCACCTGGCTCGAACTGGATCATCACCGCACGCCCCGGCATGGTTGCCACACGATAGGCCTGGTCCGGATCGTAGGTCGCACACTGGATGTGCGGGTCTGAACCGCAGCTGCGCGGCGTTTCGAGCGCCCGCGCGTGGATCGGCACCAACGCGAAGCCCAGTGCGACCGCCGCTGCGCTCGCTGACATCCGGATCGTTCGTCCTTTCATGCTCCACCTCCGGCTGCCGCAGGGCCCGACGCCGGCGCAGCATCGGCGGGCGCCCGGGTCCAGTCTCGCGTGACCTCGTAGCTCGTGCAGCGAAAGCCGTCTGCGTTGAGATCCTGCTGATCCTGCTTTTCCGGAACGTTCACACGCTCGAATGCGACCGTCGCAATCCAGTACGTCGGATCCGGCCGTTTCGCCGCGGGATTCAGCGGGACCAGCTGACGCGAGAAGAACACCTGTGCGGCGGGCGCGAACGTGATCGAGCCTACGTGTGCGATGACCCGCGCCTGATCCTTCAGAAGCTTGAGCGGGCCCACCGGGCCGCGCACCAGCCCGTCATAGGCTTCCTTCTCGTGGTCGTCGCTCATGAACATCACCGCGGCGTGCGTGTCCGAAATCGTCTCCCAGTCGTAGCTCTCGCGCAGTTCGACGTAACGGTGCAGATCCGCGCGATCGGTCTTCTGGGAAAACGTGACGTGTCCGTTCGCTGTTGTCGGCAACACATCCACCTTCCCTGTCGTGTCGTTCACGCGCAGCACGGCGGGCGGGTTCGGTCGCTTTAGGAGTCCTAAAGCCCCCATGCCAGAAACAGCGGCGAGGGCGACAACACCCATGAGCACCGAACGCCGGTCGGCGATACGGGCCTTCTCTTCCGCGGCTTCGACCTTCGACTTTTCGAAGGCCTCCGCCTGTTTCAGGTACCAGCTGACTGCATCGCGCTCGCCTGACTCGACACCGCTCACCGGCGCGTCTGCGCGCGTGGTCGACCCGGCCGGGCTTCCCTTACGTTTGCGCGCGTTCGCTCCCGACGCAAACCATTGCCTGATAGTCGATGCCATCCTGTTCCTCACTTCCGTTCCGTAGGGGCCGACTGCTGGGCCAACGGTTGATTGACGGGTACCCACTGACCAGTCGGCTCGGGTGGCTTTGGCGCCGAGCTGCAGGCCTGCAACGCGAGAGCAAGCAGCGCGAGCGTTAATGTGCCTTTCATGATTGCTTCCCTTGTGTCATCTCACCCGAGAACGCCCGGCGGAACATCGCCAGCCAGCCGTAGCGGGCGATATAAACTGCAACCTCCACGCCCTGTACAAGCAGGATGGCCACGACAGCGACATGTTCGAGCCGGTCTCCGTACACCTGCAATGAGCTAATTCCGAACCAGACGACAAACGCGCTGAATACCAGCAGGGCGAGGCACCCGGCAAGCCGTGATGCCCTACCTGTCACCCGCTTCACAAACGTTGTCGCCTTTCCAATGCGAAGTTGCTCTTTCAATTGTGATCTCCTGCTACCTGCATCTAATGCAGACGGTGGTAAATGGATCTACCGATGCTATTCAGCAATGCCAGCGCAAAACCGGCAAACGTGACCCAGCAGACAGCGAGCAACCACCAGCGGATCAGTTTCGCAAAAAAATCGGGCATGTACCCTCCTTACGCTTTCGACGCGGATCCACCCGTGTTTTGCTTCCCCTCGCCGCCCATCTTCGCCGCAGCCGCAAGGGCTTTACCGGCCGCACCGAGCTTGCCGGTCATCGTGGAAATCCCCACACCACTCGCCAACGCCGAAGCAAGACCCGGCAGATTGAGCGCGACAATGAAGAACACCACGCCCATCACATCGATTTCAACCACCTGTTTCATCGATGGGAAAGCCGATCCCGAAGGCGCGATCTTCTGCGCAAAACCCACCTCGATAGCGCCGGCGCCCGCAAATAGCGCCACGAGCAAGGCGTAGTTAAGACACTGGCCCGCCCAGTTCCAGAAGAACTGACGCACCGGCGGAAACAGCGCCATTGAGATAAAGAGCGGCCCGAGCGCAAGCAGCAAACCGAGCGCAAATTTGGCGAGGATGATGTATGCAACGGCCAATCCCATAAACGGCGTCGCGAAGATAAGCAGCACCGTGATCACCCACACAGCGCCAATAATCTGGAAGCCCTCGGCCCTATCGTAGATCTGCCCACAGGCATTGATGTATGCACTCAACAGATTGTCCAGGCCGGAGATCGGATTCGCCTGCCCAGTGATCGCACCGGCCAGTTGCTCACCCAGGCCGTTCAAGGCAGGTACGATGTAAGTGGTGTAAAACTGAATATTCATCCCGCAGGTCAGGATGAATGCCCAGGTTGCCATGCGCATCAGGAAATCGTTGATGGGCTCATCGTTCCTGCCCTGCCAGTACGACCACAGGATCAGCAGTACATAGATGCTGAAACACGTTGCCATCAGAGGCGAAATCAGTCCGATGATGCGCTCCGAACCCGAACTGATGGTCGAAACCACGTTCGCGTCGAAGTCGGTTGTCATATCCGAAAAGATGGTCGTGGTGATGGGTGTGTAGGACATTGGAGTTCCCTGTGTCAGGCTCTACTTCTGGACGGCTTTCGCAGCCTCTGCCTCGTCAGCTTTTCTCTGCGCACGCCGCTCCGGCGTTTCTTCCTGTTCAAGCTTTTCTGGAGTCGTACCCAGGAACTGAGCCTTGAACGCAAGTTCGCGCTGGTGTGCAGCTTCTTCCTGCAAATTGTGTTGATGCCTGTCCCACGCGAGATAGCCGAGGTAGCCTGCAATCGCGACAAGCAGACTGATGATGGTCGAAAGAAGTGCTTTATTCACCACTGGAACCTCCGAGGAAAGTGTTTTTGAATTCGCGATCGCGCTGCTGTTCGGCAAGCTGCAGCTCTGTTTTCTGCAACTGCGCGGTGAGCTGCAGGCGCGTCTGATCGTTCGTGACTATCGCCTCTTCCGCTGCCATGCGGTTCTGGAGATCCGCTTTCTGTGCCGGATCTTGCGTCAGATTCGACTGCTGCATGAGCGACTGGATGTTGTTAAAGCGCGCCATGATCGCGCTATACGCCTGCTCGTTCATCGCCTTGTTTGCAGCGAGCGTGTCGTAATAGCGCTGCTGTCCGGACGTGCTCGCGCCGGTCATGCTTTCCTGCTGCTCGATCGAACGCATCGTTGAGCTGATTCCCGACAGGCTGCCGTTCTTCGCCTGGCTGTAGATGTCCTGCCATTGTTCAGGCAGGTAATTGCGCAGCGCCGGATTGTTCAGGATGTTGCCAAAGCTGCTGTTGCCGGTCAGCGCCTGAAACTGGGCATCCTGATTCTGGACCTGCTGCATCAGCTGCTCGACCTGCACCATCTGTTGCGCGAGCTCCGCCGGTGAGATGGTCGGCACGCCCTGCGCGTGGGCCTGCGAAAACGCACAGGCGCACAGCAGCGCGACCAGACTGCGGCTCGGCCAAAGCGTAATTCCCGGCAGATAGGCAAAGACGTCCATGCCAGCGCGCGTTGATCGCGCCCGCAACGCCTCGCGAAGGTTCCGGATCGCTGGGTCAACCTGCCGGCGCACGGCCGGATAGACATCGGTGCTGTTCATCGTTTCCTCCTTGAGTTGCAGCACATCAGGCAAAAACTTCGTCGTCAACCGGCTGATTAACCGGTCGATAGATCTGCGCAAGCTCGGCACGCTTGCGCTCGAGGCCACGCTGCAGCTCAGCGGACCACAAACGCTCATCGGCGCCGTGCTTCGCCGCGAGCCGCGTGCGCAGCTTGCGTTCAAACACGCGGTACAGATGGACGGGCAGCCAGACGTCCGGATCGTCGCCAAACTCGGCGCGCACCCCGTCGCAGATCAGTGCGTTCTCGCGATCGCCGGAGAACACCGCAATCGCGTCGTCCAGGCCGCTCAGGTCAAAGCTGGCGAAGGCCGACTGGTTGCCCTGCTTGATGAGGAATCGGCGCGCCTGTGGCGTGAGTTTTTTGAATTCCTTGAACTCCTTGCGGGTCATGCCGTCGCGCAGATAGGCCTCTTCTTCGGCCGCCGGATCGGCCAGCCAGATCTTCGTGGCGACCAGACTGCGCAGCGCGGGAAACAGGTCTGCCGCTCGCTGTGCCTGTTCCGGCTGTTGCGTGATCAGTCCCATGAATTCCCCTTCTTTACGCCCGCTCGCCAGCGTTTCCTCGATCTGCTCGCGGATCGTGCGAAAGCGCAGCGGCAGCCAGTACTCTTCGATCACAGTCAGCATCAGGGTGCCTTCCCGACGCATCAGTTTTTTGAGATGGAACAGATAGGCAAATGCGGGCTCCGACGGCTCATAGTTCTCGACAAGAAACGCCTCAACATCGAACCCGATCCAGCGTTGCTCGCTCATGTTCAATGAGAGATTGGGCGGGTTATCGAACACCCACCCGAAGCGGCCGCTCTCCGACCTGCACCAGATCGACAGCCGCGCACGCAGGCAGTCGTCGCCTTCGTCCGGAATGCTGTCCAGTAGCAGGCTGAAGCGGCGCAGCCGCACGTCATCGACTCCCATTACCGCATCGGCGGCATTGCGGCACTGAATCTTTTCCGTGGCGGTCAGGTCGATCTTGATTGGCTTACCCTGATGGTCGACACCGTTCTTGCGGCCGCACAGTTCGACAAGCCCGTAGAGGAATTCGCGATTGTCTGGCGTGGCGGCGAGCTCGAACGGCGCCCATCCGGTCGGCTTGCCTTTCTCGAGATAGACATAGGCGCCACCCATCGCGCGGATAAACACTTCCCAGCCCCGCCCCTTGTCCAGCACGTACAGCATCGGATCGAAGCGGGACAGCATGCCAGTCGCCGCTACGATGACCGTAGACTTCCCGCTGCCCGTCGTGCCTTTCGCTTCAAAATGGCCGGCCACCTTCTCCGAGACATTGATATCGCCCAGCCGGCTCGCGTGCGAACTGTAGTTGTACACACCCGAATCCGAGCGAAACGGGATGACAGCTGACCCGTCACCGATCGGGTTGCCTTCCGCCTTGCCTGACGAGTAGTCGTGGCACGTGTACATCGCAGCAAAATTGCGCGAGGACTGTACTTTCGGACGAGGTTTGCCCGCAGCGCCCGGGACCTGCGAGAAGTACGTGAACGGTGCCGATCCCGTCGCCGGCGACCATTCAACCCCACACTCGTTGCGTGAGCGGGACGCAAACCTGTCGGCGTTCTCCAGCGCCTCTTTCGCTGTTTCGCCGTAGATAACCGCCGCGCCGTGATACTCACCGAACGACAGCTCACCCGTGTTCACGTAACCCTGAGCGTCGCGTAGTTCCTTGACCTGATGCTTCGCCTTGTCACCGGCCGACTCCAGCTTGTTGATGACCGAATCGATGGTCCGGTTTGACTCGAAGCCCGTCATGCAGTTGAACGTATGCGTAATCGTGAATTCCATGTTCAACGTGATCAACGGGTCGAGTTGGCCCCAGCCCGGCTTCTCCGGGCAACTGCGAAGGTCAAGGCAGGTTGCAACGCGTCGGTACGCCGGCACGTCGCTTCCCGCGATCTCAAGCGTGTTGTAACCAAAATGCAGATGGCTCGACGGGATGACATCGGTGCCGGGTTCCGCTGCGACCGGCAAATCGCCGGTCTTCCCATTGATGAGATAACTGACGAGCCCATACAAAGGCGAGAACAGCATCTTCGTGCCGTTCATGTGCTTGCGCTCGTACACTTCAAGCAACTCGGCTTCATACTCGCCGAACTGCAGCAGCGCCTGTTTCGCAAGGGAGCCGATTTCCTTCAGCCCGTCATCGAAGTCCTCGTATTTCAGGATCAGCGACAGGTAGTAGCGGTTCTCGAAGAACTTTTCGTCGCCGAAACGTCGTCCGATGTACTCGCGTACGAACCACTGCAGGAAGCGTTGTTTGAACCGGTACACGCGGTCAAAACTCACACGCTGTCGTATGAACGTTGCGTGATAGCCAAGGCGACCACCCAGATCGCGACCAAGCTTGCTGTACGCTTCTGTATCACGATCGAACATGCGCTCCATCACGACATTCTCGTGCACTTCAAACGGCACGCCGCGCATGGCCAGCGTCACCATGAACCGGTTGCCCTCAAGGTGCTGTACGTGTTTCGTGACAGGATGCCTGTACTGCGGAATCCAGTCTTCCACGGCGCCGATCGCGCCGAGGATTTCGCTGGAGACGGCGGGTCTGCTCTGCATCAAGCCTCCGTATCGAGCTCGCGCAGCCGGCGCTCACCCTTGGACAACGGTTTGAGAAAATCACGGTAGACGCGACGTTGCCGTCCGTACCGCAACGGCGCGAGCGTGGCGGTGTTGCCGAAGCGCGGCGTAGATCGTCCTGCGTTCACGCGTGCACGGACCCGCAGCCGCCAGAAGTAGACGCGGCAACGGAATTCCAGCCACATGATCCGAAGGCCCTGGTCATCGGTTTCGCATACGTTCTTGAAATACAGCAGCACCGGAAAGCCAAGAAAAACGAACAGCAGACCGCCGGGCCCGACGAAGAATGAAACCAGCACGCCGATAAACATCGACACGACGACGACAACCAGCATCGCCATGTAGGGGACGCCCCAGATGGCCGCCGTGCGGCCAAGGCCGTTGAATCCGGGGTAACGGGTTTTTTCGTCTGACATGGCGTGCTCAGCTGAACATGTTCCACAGATAAGGTGCGAGCACGCCGACCACCGAGCCCACCGCCGCCACCTTGCCGCACATCGTCACAAACTCGCTCCAGTGCGCGCGATCGGCCCAGCACTCCGCCCCTTTCCACATCAGCACGCAGGCCGCGACGACGCCGAGGAACGAATAGAGCCAGATCTTGAAGGTGGTCGCGCCCTGCGTTGCTGAGTCCAGCCCTCCACCCGCAAATGCGAGTTCGGGACCGATTGCGATGCCCAATGCCACCGTCTGGCGCGCGCGGGTCAAGATTCGCTGCGCCGTTATGCGATATGCATCACCTTTCAGTTGTACTGATTTCATGATCTTGACTTTTGTATTGCGATGCATGGCTTCTCCTTTCCGGTGGTTGAGATCAGGCCGCGTCGTCGCGGCTCAGATCAGTTGCAATTGTCATCGCAGGCAGAATCGCCGAATGCGTCCCACGACGGGTGCGGGGCGTCCAGCCGTTGTTTGGAGCCGCTACGGTGCGCGGAAGATGCTTTGGCATCAGGCGCTGCTGCGCGTGCTGGGCTGTCGGACTGACTGTCCATCACAACAGGAATCGCAGGAACGACATTGCTTGGACCTGCCGCCGTCTGGGCGTTGGCAACCACTCGCTGAACGTAACTGGTGCCGTCGGCGTCGGCTGCCTTGCCGCGCGTGAAATTACCGCTGTAGTAACAGCTGATCGCAGCACGCAATGCGGGTGTGCCCTGCCCCATTGCTACGGTCGCCCGCTGATAGCAGTCATTCAGGATTGCGCTGCCCGCGCGCAGGTTTTCGCACGGATCGAAAGCTGTTTCGTAGGTCAGTCCGTAGCGGGCGAGATTGGCTTTGTTGACCTGTCCAAGACCCATGCTGAAGTTGATGCCTTGCGCTTCGAGCGCCTTTGCCGTTGCCACGGCTTCAGCACGATCATGCGGCTGCCGAACAAGGTGGCCACCAACAACGCCGATCGCGTACGGGTTGAAGCCGGATTCAGTCCTCACGACCGCCTGAAGCGTCGTGGGGTGGACGTTCGGCGCGCATTGCTGGGCCAGGGAGTTGAAATCAAGCATGACTTCTCCCTTCGCCCACGTTATGTCGCCGGCTGTGCCCGAACGATATAATGGCTTGAGCCATTGTCGACCTCTCAGGTTCCAACAACTGGTCAGGTCGGCGCCAATGCTCGCAACATCGACGCTGACCGCTCCTACCCCCTCACCTACCCTTCCTTGGCTGGCGGTACCTCGCAAAGATCTGGCTCGCGCGCCTCCTCACGATTTACAACACCGTCTTTCAGTCCCAGCAAGACTGCCGCGTTGTGCGCTTGACCGCGCTTGCCCTTTAGCCTTCCCTGCAACACGCCGTTAACGATGTTGCGGGGGATTCCGTGTTTGACGGCCCAGCTCGAAATGGATATCCCGTTGCGATCGAAGTCTGCCCGGACATCCTGCAGGGTTTTCAGTGCCATGCGACGGCCCGTATACTGAGCGAATTAATCGTATATGACCCAGTATGGGTCATTTTGTACCCGTTTGCAACTAAAACCCCATTTATGACCCATTCAATCGGATCCCGCCTGCTTGAAGAGCGGGAGCGCCTCGGGCTGTCGCAAGGCCAAATTTGCGACCTCACAGGCGTGAGCCGAAAAACCCAGTTTTCTTACGAGAAAAGCGTTCGACTACCTGATGCTGGCTACCTGTCTATCCTTGCCACCAACAATCTCGATGTGCTTTACATCGTTACGGGCAAAAGAGGCCCCCGATATGGGACAGTCAATGAAGAACTGCTACGCAACGTATTCACCGCTGTCGAAACGGCCCTTTCGAACGTTGATCATTCGGTTGCTGTTGAAAAAAAAGCGAAGCTTGTCGCACTGGTTTATCAAACCGCCTCCGAAACGGGTCAGGTCGATCCGCTCGTCGCGCAGAAAGCAATCGACCTCCTTTCCTGACTATTTCATTACGCGGTGGTTCGCGCATCGCACTGGAACGCTAGTGACACTATGGCGCAGAGGCAATGGCGAATTCAAGCCATCGAATTAGTATGTACAGCGATATATTCAGTCATCCTGAATATTGGTGGCGGTCGAGAGTCAGTGGATCGCGACAACAGATTCAGTCAAGCAGACCGTGGGCGGCCGCCTTTTCGACGGCATCTGTAATTCTCGTTGCGCCCGTTTTTCTGGTGATCCGCTGGTAGATCGTTTTATAGACTGTATGTTTGGACATTCCCAATTGATCGGCGACATGGGATGCGCTTGCGCCATCGCGCAGCATCCGCAGGATCTGTGTCTCCTGTTCGCTGAGCTCGTACTTCGCCAGCGCATTCTGGCGCACCTGGGACACGCGCCAGTCCAGGAGTTCCGACGACATGGCGCGGAACAGCACCCGGTTGTCCCACAGCACGCCTTCGCCAGCGGGCGCCCGGACTGAATTGCTCACATGCAGCAGCCCGACCAGACCATGGCCATGGATGTGCGCCGGGACAACGATCCCGCTCGCAAAACCGTGCATGCGCGCCTCTGTCACCAGCCAGTGATCGACGCGATGCACATTCACGTGCGACATAAGCGCAGGTGCAACATTCGTTCTGGCGTACATCACGCAGGGATCGTTCATGTACCACAGCCTTGCGATGTACTGTTGCGTCCAGCCAGGCCTGCAACCAACGAGGTAACGGGTCTCTACGGGATCGCCCGTGGCGGGAGTAGCACCGTCAAAACGGATCCATTGGTAAATGAACTGCATTCCGCCCATACCAGCAATGATTGTCCGCACCTTGGACAGCAGCGCACCTTCCGTCGCGCACATTGAAAGCTCGCCGATTAATCTTACAGGGTCGCCAGTTTCGACCTGTCTCGGGCGATCACCCTCCGTCGCTGCGACGCACTTCTGCCGGATGCGGTCGTAACTCTCCTGCAGGCGGGTCTCATATGGATCAGCCGTCACAAAATCCGACAGAACGTCCACGCTATCTATCGCGACAATCTGGCTGAACGACGCGCCGTCACTGCGGATCAACCTTCGTGTCAGGATGCAGTCCTGCGACAGACTCAGCTCCACGCACTCGTTGAAAATGTGATGTTCATCTTCATGCAGTGTCGCGGGTGTAGCCACCTCGATCACTTTCTCCTGCATCGCCGCATACCTCTACACCGATGAACTCGTCGCGGAAAAGGCATCGGTAACGAAACGACCTTGCACTTCAGCGCCGGGAAACTGTGTGAGCCACGTGAACTGCTCCTGACGGTCCACACCATGAACCAAGACGCTCAACTCCATCTCGGTACAGACGCCGACTATGCCTTTAACGAGCGCCCTGGAAACCGGTTCAGAAGGTACGCGGTCCACAAGCTCTTCGTCGATGCAAAGGCCATCGATAGGCAGCTTCGACAAATTCGGGAACGCAGAATCGGCCGTGAGCGCGGCAAGAATCTGCACACCGGTAGAGCGTATCGTCTCCAGCTTGTCGAGAACATGCGCTGCGGCCTGATCCAGACGGGTCTGAACGATCAGCCGCAAGGTCGATGGTTCCACCGCGTGCTCACGTAAGCATTCGGATACACAGCCAGTGAGATCGCCGTCAACGAGCTGCGCGTAGGGTACGTTCAGGGTGACGTGCTGAACACCCTGTCCTGCGGCACGCCATTCGCGCAGCTGCCGGCACGCCTCGGTCAGCTGGAACTCACCGAGCTGGACGCCGAAGCCCGACGACTCGACCATTGAGAAAAGCTCGCGCCCTTCCAGTGGAGGCGCACCGTCCCGATTCCACTGCACCGATGCAAGAAGGCCGCGTGCCGTTCCGCCGACGGTGTAGCAGTCTCGATAATCCAGCGCGAATTCCTTCCTGAGAAACCCGTACTGCAGCGCCTGATAGAACTCCAGTCCGCGCTCAGCGCGTTCGGACAGTTCGGGCGTATAGACATGACACGCGCTGATATCCTTGCCCTTACCAACCGCTTTGGCGGCATACATCGCGAGGTCAGCACGGGTCAGAAGATCGAATGCGCTGTCTCCGTGCCTCACGTGCTCGACCACTCCAATGCTGCCCCGCATCCGATAGCTATTCGCGCGCAGCACATAAGCGAGCTCGAAGTCTTCTACGACACGGTTTGCCAGTTCCTGCGCAGTGAAGCGGGCAAAGTCACCGCTAACGACGATCACGAATTCGTCGCCGCTAACCCGAATCACCTCCTGCTCACCATGGGCGACGCGCTGCAGGCGGTTTGCTACCTGTTTGAGTAGCTGATCACCATCCTTATGTCCAAGGGAGTCGTTGACTCGCTTGAAGTTGTCAAGGTCAATGAAGAGAAGCGCAAGCCGTTCAATGCTTTGCTGAGTCATCGTTAGAGCATTCAGGCGGTCCATCAGGTAATTCCGGTTCCGCAAGCCAGTCAGCGTATCCGTGTTAGCCAGCTCCGCCAGGCGATCGCGCGCCCGCCGTTCTTCAGTGATGTCGATGCCTGAACAAATCAAAAACGTGTCATCAGGATGCTCACTTGTTCGGGCAAACTTGTTGCGGAATTGGAACAGCCGCGGACCCCGGATCGTTTTTACCGTCCGTTCAACCTCATACGCCTCGCCGCGCTGGAAAAACCTTTCTATGTTCTGACGGGACTCACTTCCATCCTCGTCGGACATGAACAGGTCCCACGCATTTTTTCCTATTACGTCAGCTTCCTTGAGGCCGGAAAGCTCTTCGGCGAACCGGTTGAACCGTTGAATAGTGCCATCGCGATTCAGAATCACAACAAGCGAATTGACTTCCGACAGGACTGTCTCTGCAAATGACAGCCCGCGCGCCAGATCCCCCGCAATGGCTTCGGCATTAATGCTCGGAGAGGCCGTTCCGGCCCACCTGGTCCGATCGACTTTCCGTCCGACCAGGTGCAAGCGAAACCTCTTTTCTAACAGCAGCGCGTCGACAGTCACGGTCGAGGTGACCCCGTCAAGTGCGCGAATCTGTGCGGCCTGCTTGGATGAAAGCGTAATAACTGCTGCGACCGGCCCGGTAATCGGGCTCAGTTCGAGAGCATTGCTATCGTGAGACAACTGCCAGCGCGGACTCAGCGTTTCAAACGTTGTCCGGAACAGGTCAATCGCGTCGTGTTCGTACATGTCCATCCGAAAACCTTAAATCGTCTAACGGATCGAATGGGACGGGTTTTACAAAACGTTACATGCAAGGCAATTATTCTTATGCGACTCGCATACGAGCATGAGGTGATACATTGCTTAATCGTCACTGCGGCCTCCATTTCCGGATGAACGGACGCTCAATGCTTTCCGAAGCTCTCCTACGGAATGAACCGCTTCTGAACGCAGCGCGGGCGCTTAACCTGCGGGTGGCCAGCGCTAAATGGGGTCACGTGTGCTATCGGTCGTCTCCATACTTTTCCCCCTTACGCGCGAGATAGCCCGATATATATTGATATTGGCCGGCCATTTTTTTCGCGCGCCGCTACATGATGTCCGCGATGCAGTCGACTAATTTCGGGCCGAGCACCATGACGATCACGATCGCCGTACGGTTGCTCGTGAGCATCATCATCGCCGTCTGTGATTTGGGCCGCCTCGAACTCTGATATGCGCTTGCAGACCTCCCGCTCGAGTTCTGGGGGGCCCTGGTTGAATGCCAGGAGATCGACGGTATCGATATTGCCTCCGACCCGTTCCAACTTCTCGAGATCGGAGCCCCGTCCTATCAAAAGGAGTTGGCTCTGCGACAGGAACAACCGCCTCTAGCGCTTCGTCAAACGATGCTGCCAAGTGTTCCTCGATGTCACGCATTAATTGTCGTCGCGGGCTCCCGGATCACCGTTGATGTCATCTCTTCGCGATGACGCAGTCATTGCTCGCAGGCGTCTGAACTGTTCGATGAGGCCGATCGCCGTTTTGCACTGATCGAGGTCCAGTTGGTGAATGTTGCCGTACTTGCCCTCAAGCGCCATCTCGCCAGCCAGCCAGTTCATCCCTCTGGCGCGCGCTTCGAAGAGATTGCAGCCATCGCGGCGCACCTTCGCGACCGCGAGCGGCTCAAGCGCGTCATGCAGCTTTGCCTTCCAGTCCCGCAGTTCGGCATTGGCCAGGCGTCCGAGTGGCACGTTACGCCTGCTGCGCGAGAACACGCCGATCCACGCCTCGCACGACGCACATAGCCAGAGTGGACCGTGATTGTCTCGATACGGATATGCCTCCTCACCAGCCCGAACCAGCACGGCCTTGACGGCGCAATAGTCACAGACTGGCTGCGGCAACGGTTTGACAGGTCGACCGACGCGCATGAACGGAAAGGAGGGACGTGGAGCGCAAACTATACCAGCGGCCGATTGCAACCGGCGGGTTGAAAATGTGGAGGCATTTTGAGTGGGATCGCCGCGCCCCTTGAACCCGGGAGAATGCATGAAAAGTACGACTATCCCGATTCGGCGTGGGCGCTTGTGGCGTAACCCATCTGTCAAAAGAAACGGAAGTTCTGGGCGGAACAGGAGCGCAGGGACGGTTGGCGACTCCGAGATGGGTTCCTTCTCCGACTAACTTTTTCTCGTTATCGAACTACCTCGGCCAACGCTCCTCCATCGCGCACCCGGAGCACGTTGCCTTCGGGTGTCATTATTCGGGGAAGGTCCGTCGCCCTCGGCACCGCAGCTTTCCTGGGACCATTCCCAATGCGTTTATTTGCCAGGGACTTCGCTACCGGATCGGCGACCCGGCGCGGTGTAGCGTTGGACATATGACGTGGGAGAGCTGCAACCTTGCCTGGTTTCGGCTTGCCGTTCCCCGTCGGCTGCATGCGTGCTTCAGGCGGGTTCCAGATTTCCACGTAGTGTTCACCTGCGACTCCGGTCGAAGCAGCGGCAAGCAGCATTGCGCCCACACTCAAAAATCGAAACATATCGTCTCCGTACACTCTCTTGCCGTTCACGCCCGGCACGATTTCGCGGTGCCCACACATGAACCGTCGCAGCCAGCACAGTAATGACGGTTGCGCACCGCCCCGTCAACATGCCAGACGTTGGTTTGCGCGGGCGTAGGGGTGCCAGCAGTACGGCCATTTTCGCACGCGTAAAACGTCGGTTCTCCCGCCTTGCTACGGCGAATGGCTTCATCGATTTCCCGCTCGCCGAACACCGCTTTCATGTCTGCAACAAACGCCTCAATTTCCGGCATCGGATGGCTGACCGGCTTGCGAACGCGTATATCCATCTGGCCTCTCCCAAAAAAAGTACCTGATCGCCGCTACGAATTTCCGTGTAGGATACTGTACATACATACAGGTTTTTGCGCATTCAATGACCGTCCCGCCACCCGTCCCGGAAGCAATACACCCGTCGCTGTGGCGGGCGTCGCAGCTTGCGCGCGGCCGCGGCAGGACGGTCGATACCGGTTACGCGGCGCTTTCAGCAGAGCTGCCCGGCGGTGGATGGCCGATCGGCGTGCTCATCGACCTGCTGGTCCAGCAGGCCGGCGTGGGGGAGATGCGGTTGCTTCGCCCTGCGCTCAGCGCACTGGGCAAACGGCCCGTTGCGATGGTTCAGCCGCCACACGTTCCGAACGGCCTCGGTCTGGAGTACATCGGTCTTTCCCCGGAACAGCTGCTGCAGATTCGCGCCGCAAAGACGGCCGACGCATTGTGGTCAGCCGAGCAGATCCTGCGTGCCGGAAGCTGCGGTGCGCTCCTGTTCTGGACGCAGTACGTCCAGACGTCTTCGCTGCGGCGGCTGCATCTGGCCGCGCAGTCTTCGGAGACGCTTTTTTTCATGGTTCGCCCGCTAGCGGCCGCGCAGGATGCGTCCCCTGCCGTTTTACGACTGGCGCTCAGGCCAGAACGCGACGGTCTGACCGTCGATATTGCGAAGCGACGAGGTCCAGCACGCGCGGAACCTCTGTCGATCCCACTTCAACCAACCCCTGTTCTGTTTTCGCACCATGCGCGTATTTCTCGCCGTCCACTTGCCCCGGTTGCAGCTCGAGGTCTTCCGGCCACGGTGGCTGCCTGAAGCTGCGCACGGCTGCGTGGTCCTGGACAGCGGCAAGGTGCTCATCGCAGACGGGGTTGCCAGGTCAGCGGGCGTGCGGGTTGGAATGAAACGCGGCGGTGTGCTGACGCTCGCGCCGGAAGTGGAGATGTACGAACGCGATCCGGGCCGTGAATACGAAGCGCAGCGGGAAGTGGCGATCGCACTCATGATGTTCTCGCCAGATGTCGCCTTGCTCGACGAGGCCGTCGTGGTGGTCGACATCGGTGCGAGCCTGCGTCTGTTCGGCGGTCTGCTTGCGGTGTGCCGTCAGGCCAAAGCGATACTCGATGCAATAGGACTGACCGCACGGATAAGTGCCGCACCCACAGGTCAAGGCGCATGGCTGCTCGCGAAACACCGGAACCGGCGCGTACTCAAGATGGAATCACTCGAGCGGCAACTATCCGCATTGCCATTGCTGTCGGTGCCAGAGGTTCGAGCGTTCGCTGACTGGTTCGTGGGACTGGGCTGCGAAACGATCGCCGATGTACGACGGTTGCCGCGCGCCGGACTGCAGCGCCGTTGCGGCGAACACCTCCTTGATTCGCTGGACCGGGCCTTCGGCACGGCACCCGAACTCTTTGACTGGCTGGAACTGCCCCCGACGTTCTCCGCCCGCATTGAAATGCCCGACCGCATCGAGCATGCGGAAGCAGCGCTCTTTGGCGCGCATCGTCTCGTCGTCCAGCTATGTGGCTGGCTGTGTGCAAAACAGCTGGCCCTAACAGGCGCGACCCTCCTGCTGGAGCACGAGCGCGGCAGGCAGGCAATTGAGCCGACCCCAATCGAGATTGCGCTCGGCGAGCCAACGTGGCGTGAGGACCACCTGATGCGCCTCCTCAAGGAGCGCCTTGGACGGATCGAGCTGACTGCGCCGGTCATTGCATTGCGGCTCGATGCGTCCAACGTGCAACCTGCAGTGCCTGCATCTGACACACTCTTTCCGGAGCCCGGCGGCTCGGTCGAGGACCACGCCCGTCTTGTCGAATTGCTGGTTGCACGACTCGGTGAAGAAAACGTACTCCGGCCTGCGCCAACCGCGGATTACCGACCTGAAATTGCCAATCGATGGGTGCCTGTCGCAAGTGCGTCGAAAAGCACCGTCTTGCCCGAAGGATTTCCGCGACCCACATGGCTTCTGGAAAAGCCGGTGCGTCTGCTCATGCGCAAACACCGGCCGTTTTACGGCTCACCGCTGCGCATGGTGTCTCCGGGCGAGCGCATCGAGGCCGGGTGGTTTGATGGCGAACTGGTGACGCGCGACTACTTCGTCGCCCAAGGCGAAGACCAGAGCTGCTTCTGGATATACCGCGAGCGCGTCAGCAGTCGGAACGCGGAAGAAGACCAGCGGTGGTTCCTGCATGGCCTGTTCGGATGACAAGGCATGGACTCCACGTTTTCCACCCTGCCGGCGTATGCCGAGCTGTTCTGCTTTTCCAACTTCACTTTTCTGCACGGCGCCTCGCATGCGGAAGAACTGGCTGAGCGCGCGGAGCAATTGGGCTATTCAGCGCTGGCCGTGACCGACGAGTGCTCGCTGGCAGGCGTCGTGCGCGCACACGTTGCAGCAAAGGACGCAAAGCTGCCGTTTATCGTTGGGTCTTACTTCCGTCTGGTGAACGCTGACGGATCACCCGCGTTCGGGCTGATTCTCCTTGCCAGAATTCGCGAGGGATACGGCAACCTGTCCGAACTGATTACGCTGGCCCGTACGCGCGCTCCGAAGGGTGAGTACCGCCTGACGCCGCAGGACCTGTCGCGGCCCGACAGGGAGAACCGGCACCTGCGCGGCCTGCCCGACTGCCTGGCCATTCTCGTACCGGACTTTCCGGCGAAAGAAGACGTGCTGGCGGCACAGGTTGAATGGCTCGATGACACGTTCACGGGTCGCGCCTGGGTGGGACTTGTGCTGCACCAGCGTGCGATGGACGACATCCATCGGGGTTCGGTTGAATTTGTCGCGCGGAATCAGGACGTCCCGGTTGTCGCGCTCGGCAACGTCGTCATGCATGTGCGCTCGCGAAAGCCGCTGCAGGACACCATGACCGCGATCCGCGTTCGCAGGCCGGTGCATGAGTGCGGCTATGACCTGACACAGAATGCCGAGCAGCACCTGCGTTCCAGATTGCGGCTCGCTAACCTTTACCCCGACGACGCACTTGCCGCAACGGTTGATATTGCAGGCCGTTGCACTTTTTCACTGGATGAACTGCGCTACGAGTATCCGGACGAACTCGTTCCAACCGGCTTCACCCCTGCCGCCTATCTGCGGCAGGAAACGTACATTGGCGCACAACGACGCTTTCCGTCGGGTATTCCGCACAAGGTGCAGGAACAGATTGAGCATGAGCTTGAGCTGATAGCGGACCTGCAATACGAACCGTACTTCCTCACGGTGTACGACATCGTGCGCTTTGCACGTAGCCAGAGCATCCTCTGCCAGGGGCGCGGCTCCGCGGCTAACTCTGCCGTCTGCTATTGCCTCGGCGTCACCGAGGTGGACCCGGCTCGCGGCAACATGCTTTTTGAGCGCTTCATCTCGAAGGAGCGTGGCGAGCCGCCGGACATCGATGTCGACTTTGAGCATCAGCGGCGCGAAGAAGTCATCCAGTACATCTATCGAAAGTACGGCCGCGACCGCGCAGCAATTGCGGCGGCGGTCTCAACCTATCGACCGCGTGGTGCGCTGCGTGAAACTGGTAAGGCGCTCGGCGTTGATCCCCAGATCGTTGACGTCGTTGCAAAGTCACATCACTGGTTTGATACGAGTCAGGATCTGCTTGTGCGATTCAGGGAATCAGGCTTCGACCCGGAAAAGCCGCTTATTCAGGCGTGGGCGAAGCTCGCATCGCAATTGCTTGGCTTCCCGCGGCACCTCTCCCAGCACTCGGGTGGCTTTGTTATCAGTCGCGGCAAGCTGACGCGTCTCGTGCCTGTCGAGAATGCTGCAATGGAGGACCGCTCTGTCATCGAGTGGGACAAGGACGACCTCGAAGCGCTCGGTCTGCTGAAAATCGACGTCCTTGCACTCGGCATGCTCTCGGCCATCCGGCGCGCGCTTGATATTGTGTCGGAGCAGCGCGGCGAGCGTTTCGAAATGCAGGACATCCCTGCGGAGGACCCGCAGACCTACGAGATGATTTCGGCGGCAGACACAGTCGGTGTGTTCCAGATCGAATCGCGTGCCCAGATGAGCATGCTGCCGCGGATGCAGCCCCGGACGTTCTACGACCTCGTGATTGAGGTGGCGATCGTCCGCCCAGGTCCGATTCAGGGCGGCGCCGTGCATCCCTACCTGCAGCGGCGCCAGGGTTTCGAGCCGGTCTCCTACCCGAGCGACGCGCTGAAAACCGCACTGGGACGAACCCTTGGCGTTCCGATCTTTCAGGAGCAGGTCATGCAGGTCGCGATTCTGGCAGCCGGCTTTACCGCTGGCGAAGCCGACCAGCTGCGCCGCGCGATGGCCGCATGGAAACGTAAAGGCGGACTGGAAAAATATTACGATCGAATCGTTCATGGCATGCAGGAGCGCGGCTATACCCTCGCCTTCGCCGAATCCATCTTCGAACAGATCAAGGGCTTTGGTGAATACGGTTTTCCGGAGAGTCATGCGGCCAGTTTTGCCCTGCTTGTGTACGCAAGCAGCTGGTTGAAGTGCCACGAGCCGGAAGCGTTTCTGGCGGCCATGCTGAATTCACAGCCGATGGGTTTCTACTCGCCGTCGCAGCTCGTGCAGGACGCACAACGCCACGGTGTCAAAGTCCTGCCCGTCGACGTGAGAATCAGTGGCTGGGACTCTGCACTGGTGAATCTGCCAGACGCCGGAAGACCCGCCGTCCGGCTCGGCATGTCACTACTGCGAGGCATGAAAGACGGCGCTGCGGACCGCATCGAGAACGCGCGCGCGGTTCGGCCATTTGAAAGCGTCAACGACCTGGCCCGCCGCGCGCAACTGGATCGCAAGGATCTTCACGTGCTGGCCGATGCCAATGCCCTCGCCTCCCTCGCCGGTAATCGCCGTGAAGCGCTCTGGCAATCCGTCGCGGCGGTTCCAGACAAGGACATGCTCGCGACAGCAGCCGTTCAGGACGAGACGCCAGCGCTCGGTGCGCCAACCGAGGCAAACAACATCGTTGCTGATTACCGCTCAGTGGGCCTGACGCTTGGCCGGCACCCACTTGAGCTGCTCAGGCCGCAACTACTCGCCAACAGGCTGATGCCGGCGTCAACGCTGCGCGCCTATCGCGATGGGCGGCTTGCTCGGGGCTGCGGGCTCGTCACCGTACGTCAGCGTCCGGGCACCGCCAAGGGTGTGATGTTTGTGACGCTCGAGGACGAGACCGGCAACGTGAACGTGATCGTGTGGCCGGGTCTGCTAGAAAAACAGCGACAGGAAGCGCTGGGTGCGTCACTTCTCGCCGTCTATGGTACGTGGCAATGCCAGGGGGAAGTACGACACCTGGTTGCACAGCGGCTGGTCGACATGTCACATTTGCTCGGCGCACTTGTCACGTCAACGCGAAACTTCCATTAGGAACCGGCGTACCATAATGGCGCACCTTTCTTCAGGGAGAGCAACCATGTGCTATTCAGCCCAGATCCAGGCGGACTACCGCAAGTACGTCAGGATGTTTGGCGCGCACATGAGCATCCGGGAGTTCGCGCAGCTGTACTGGGAACGCGCCGAGGGCAGCAACGTGAAAATTCCGAAAGCGATGGACGCCGAGTTCTCGGTCCCCCAGAGCGACGAGGAACGGCGGATCAAGGAAGCGATCGAAAGGTTCAATGGCGGGCAGTCAACCAGACTCGCGCAGGAATTGTTCAAACAGCGCGCGCGACTCGCCGACGCGGAACGCACCCTTCAGCGCAAAACGACGAAGGCGGCCACCGAAAGCAAACGAATCGCAACCAGCAAGATCGAGTCGACGCTGCGCGGGCTCGACGATCTCCGGCGCACCGAACTGAAAGACCGCGACTCGCGAATTTTCCCCGGCAACTATGCTCCGATGATGATCATGGAAGACGGCAAGCGTGTCATAAAGTCGATGCGATACCGCTGCCGCCCGGCTGGCAAGCCTGCGTTCTACGACACGAAGTATCCTGGCCTATACAATGCCAGGCTCGACAACCTCGAAGGCTTCTGGAGGGGAGTTTTTGGGTATTCGCATGGTCTTATCGTCGCGAATGCCTTCTATGAAAACGTGAAACGACATCGCCTGGAAGGGCGCGAGCTCGCTGAAGGCGAACTGGAGGAAAACGTGGTCCTCGAGTTCAAGCCGCAGCCCGCTCAGGACATGCTCGTCGCCTGCCTGTGGTCGCACTGGCAAAGCCCCGGCGAGCCTGATCTGCTCTCCTTTGCTGCGATCACCGATGAGCCGCCGCCGGAGATTGCCGCTGCAGGCCATGACCGCTGCATCATCCCGATCAAGCCGGAGAATATCGACGCCTGGCTTTGCCCCGAGCCCAACAATCTCGCGGCACAGTACGCGATTCTGGACGACCGTCATAGACCTTACTACGAGCATCGAATGGCGGCCTGAGCAGCGCGAGTCGTGAACGACATCGGGCCGAGCCTCGGTGCACATAAGTAGGTCGGACCGTCGCCCACTAACGAAAGTCTCCGTGCGTTAAGGTTTATTCGATGCCTGCCATCGGCCGCAAGGATGTGCCTGCCTCCGCGCATGTCGGCAGGCGTCGAATAAACCTTAACGAACCCGGTCTGACGTTGGACCGGCGTAGTGCTCCGCGGTTGATCGATCCGCATAGGGCAGAAGTCGACCCACTTCAGCCGGCCAGCCTACGGTCACGGTCGTCCGATCTCACGCTAGTATGAGACGCTCGCAGATCAAAATGCGACGCTCTGCGGCTCGGCCACTCTGGATACTCGCTCGAACGATCGGCGCCCAGCGACAGACCACAGCGAGTAACGCCAATATCAGGCGAACCAGGCCAGAACCTTTATATCGCCTGCATATCGGGCAACAGTCGGTCGAACTCCCGTTTCACCACGCCATAGCATTCGCACGCGCGCTTTTCGAGTCCCGGCCGATCCAGCACCTCAACGTGATTACCGCTGCATCGTACCAACCCGGCATCCTGCAGCTTCATTGCCACTTCGGTCATGCCGGCCCTTGGGATCCCAAGCATGTTCGCAATCAGTTCGACCGTCATTTTCTGTTCGTCCAGCGGTAGGCGGTCGACACTGAGCAGCAGCCATCTGCACATTTGCTGGTCCATCGAGTGATGCTGGTTGCAAACGACCGTCTGGGCCATCTGCGTGATCAATGCCTGGGTATAGCGTAGCAATAGCCGCTGCACCGGGCCAGCTCGGTCGAATTCCTCCTTCAGGATTCGGGCATCCAGGCGATATGCCTGCCCGGCGCTTTGCACGATAGCCCTGTTTGGCATCGTCTCTCCACCCATAAAAAGCGCGATCCCAACGAGTCCTTCGTTACCCACGATCGCAATTTCTGCGGGCGTTCCGTCATGCATCAGGTGCAGCATCGATACAACTGCCGTCCTCGGAAAATAGACGTTCTCCACGTTTGCGTCAGACTCATACACAACCTGCCCCAGGGGCATATTGACTGGGACCAGGTGCGCTGCCAGACGCGCCCATTCTGCGTCGGGAAGAACGCTGAGCAAGTGATTCTCTTTGGCACGATGTTCGTTCGTCATGTGTCTCGCTCCCAGGCATCTGGTCCGCACCGCACGGCATGCGTAGGCGTCGTCTTGACAGGATCACGTAACGAAGCCGTGTTGAGCGCGTCGAACAAACGGTAAGAATGTCGCTGCGCGTTGCCCCGACTTTCAGCCATGGCGTAATGCGTTTACGTCGGCAGACCTTTCGCCTGAAAAGACGTGGCCCATCAAATCCTCTGCAAGGCTCGCGATCCTGCCAATCTCCCGGTCAATCGTGTCAATCGCCCCGAGTATCTCTGGCTGATCCGGAGATGCCGTGCGGAGGGTTTGAACCGCGAGTCGCAGTGGTGTCAAACGATTGAACAGCTCGTGCGCAATCGTCAACAAAATTTCGACCCTGCTCTGCGACAGGTCGAAATGGCCGTGGGTCAGCGGAACGTTGTCTGAAAAAGCGATGGCGGCTCGCCGGCGAGGGCGGTTCATATCTCGATCGACCACGGCTGAGCGACGCTTACAGGAAATATCCAGATACCGCCGGTAGGAGATTCTCTGCGCCGACATGGTGCTTCCTCTTTTGACTTCCGGATCGCGGTCAGCCCGAGAAATCCAGTGGTGTTTGGCGCCCGCTCCTAACAAGGACCGGGCAGGCTCTGCCAACTGCAACGGGTCCGCAAACCCGCTCGGGCGACTCGCGATTGCCGGATGCACGTAGGAAGCGACAGCGTCTCACGGCACAGAGGGAACGTCTGTACGGTAGCGTTCAAGACTCTCCGCCAAGTGATTCAGGTCGATATTGCCTTTTCATCGGGTCCATTATCCAGCCCCTCGTCCCGCGTCCTCCGCACGTGGGAGTGACACTGAAAAGGAGGTCTCTGTCTCGCCGGACCGCGCTTCGATCGCACCGTGGTGGGCCTTGGCGATTTCGCTTGCAATATAGAGTCCCAGTCCGAGGCCATCCGCCCTGTCGTCTTTGCTCTGATGGTCCGGACCCCGCATCAAGGGATCAAAAATGCGCGCCAGCGTGGCGCGATCGATCGCAGGTCCGCGGTTGCTGACGTCGATACGAACAAGTGCTACGTCGCCAGTCACTGTCACGTGCACTGGAGTGTCTTGTGCCCCGTACTTAATGGCATTGAGTACAAGATTTCCGATCAATTGTTGCAGGCGGTGGCCGTCCCAGACCCCCTGTGAATTGCCACTCACGTGCAGCTCAATCTGCCTGTCAGGATGAACCGCGCGCAACTCGTCCAGCTCGTCGGCAAGCACGTCCGCGAGATTGACACTGGTTGGTATGACGTTGATGCCCAAGCCCAGTCTGGTCCGATTGAAATCGCTCAAATCGTCAAGCAACGCCTGCATTCGGGCCCCGCTACGTATCAGGCGGCCGGCGGCTTCCGATATTTGCTCCCCGGCGTTCAGTGCTGCCAGACACGACGCGGTCACCTGAATCGCCTGCAGAGGGCTGCGCATGTCGTGCCCCAGCATGCCAAGCAGAAGGTTACGGTTCTGGTCGATCTGTGCACTGAAAAATGTGACCGATTCGGCAAGTACCTGATCAATTGCTTCGTTAAAGCGAATGATGTCGTCCAGATCAGCCGCTTCCGGCTCGCAATGGTCGATCCATAAGCGAAGCACGCTTGCGCGCAGTGCGCGATATTCGGCGGCAAGCTGGTTGATGTTGAAGCCGGCCCTCGCTCTCAGAAGGGCGTGGGCTTGCGCGGCTGTTTCGGTGGCGTCGATCAGAGTGGGCCCTCGCCCCATTGATTTTTCGCGTTGTGCTTCCCTGGTTTGCGAAGTCTGCAAGTCCTTTGCCACGGCGAGAAGAATCTGCTGCGCGTGGTCGCGCAGCGCCAACGATTCCATGTTTGCCGCCGCCGGCAGAAGGGTGGCGGCGAACGCCTCCCATTGCGCCAGAATCGGCTCCATGTCTCGCGAGATAAAGTCAGCAAGTCGCATGTAGGCGTCTCCAAAACGGGTGTCGAGGTCCGGTCAGCGTCCCTATGTTACGCGCAAATTAGGGACGATTCGACCGGAAGAAAACCTCGTTGGTGGCCGAACGCTATCGTGGCCAGCGTGGCTGCCTGGCCGCGAAACTTGTTGATGTGAGATAGCGTTCGTGTTGCGAAAAAGGTGCGGGCCGATGGCACGATGGTATGCGCGCAATCCGGATACACGAACGCGACGTTAGGAGGCAAGTTTAGTCCGGTGGACGAAACCGCTCGCGCGGTAATGGGGCTCCGGTTGAGCTCTGGTGGCAGGTGAGAGGAAACCGACTCTGTTTCCATGTTGGGTACGAGGCAATCCGCCTCGTTCCTCAACAGGAGCAGAGCCATGACTCACACCAGCCAGGATATCAGTCCGCTGCGCCAGCACATGATCGACGACATGCGCATGCGCAAGCTCGCACCGCAGACGCAGGCCGGCTATGTCCGCGTGGTCCGTCAGTTCGCCGCTATCCTCGGGCGCCCGCCCGACACCGCCACCGTCGAGGACCTGCGGCGCTACAAGCTGCATCTGGTCGACCACGGCATCTCGCCCGTGTCGCTGAATGCCGCCATCACCGGACTGAAGTTCTTCTTCGAGATCACGCTCTTCCTGATTCTTGGGTCCATCCTTCTTGCAGCGAGCGTTGCCGCGTTCTGGCTGATAGATCCTGAGAAGTCAATGCGTCGGTTGCGAGGTCTCACCGCCACCAATCTCACGACCGAACGACAGACTATTCATTTGACGGCTTGCGGACGGGACGAACCCGCCGGCGCAAGTTGAGCACGGGTACGGCCGCTGCCTTTTTGCGTCTAAACCGAATGCGCTCCGCCACCGCGGTCACCTAGCTAGATCAATTGACCGGCTGAGGCTCTGGAAAAGTCCAGGCGCCGCTGAGAATTTCGGCGCGTGGGCGGTACAGTCGCACCGTGTAGTTCCAGCCGGCGACAACGGGCAGGCAATTGGCCACCTGTCCATCGCAGCCACCAAACTGCATCGTAATCGAACCGTCGCTACCTTTCTTCGCGGTGAGGTTGTTGATCGAGTACGCGTTTGCCGGGTTTTTCTCAAAGTACCCTTTGGCGTTGTAGACGCTCACCGACCAGAAGGCATCGACGGGAACGTCCCTGACCGAGAGCCGATAGACGGTCTTTCCGTCGTTCTTTGCCGGCGTGAAGTTGAGGTAGGTTGCGTCCTTGTCCGGGTTGCCGCCCCATGCTGCCGGAGCGCCGACCAAGCGTCGTACAGGGTCGACCTCCTCCTTGGTGCCGAACGCTCGCTTGAAATCCGGAATCGTGGAAGCAAGAACCAGAAGCGCGTCGCGAACCTTCTTCTGGCTCGCAGCATCCCAGTTGGGCATCTCCAGCTTGCCCGGCGCGTTCTGGCTGACCGTGATCGCGTCCTGAAGGGTGTGGACCTGCTTGACGTCGTCCGGGCTATTCGGATCGACAAGCGTTCGTATTGCGACGACGACGTAACGCGTACCTACATTCTCTCGGGTAAGGGTATGCGTTCCCCCACCGTAGAATACGTTCGGTACATAGTGATCCTCGTTGATGATCTGCATCGCCATGAAGCGCTTGCCTGGATCAGGCATCTTGATCGTCACTGGCCCGGCATCGAGGTCGAAGACACCGGACGAGTAGAGCGTGTCACGATTCAGCCTGATGACAGTCTGATGCTCGATCGATGCGGGCTCCCGGCGATGGAGCAGCTTTCCCAGCCCCCCCTGTTTTGCCAATGCAACGACATACATGTCTGATTCCGCGCGAACAAAGTTGTCCACGGTAACTGGAACCGTCGCGCCTGATGGCTGAGCCGCGACGGTTTGTGACAGAGCAGTGCCAACAGCCGCGAGAACAACGCCCGCAACGCAGGCGGTAATCAGTGCATTTTTCATGAATAGTCTGTTTGTCTATTGGGATCGAGCCGTCATGCAGCGATGGCGGCGACTCGCAATCTTTAGCAAGTCGCCCCTTCCAACTTAATACGAAGTCTCGGTGATGTCGTTGAGCTTCCAGCTCTTGTCAAACCACGGACCGAGCGGACCATAAAGCCGGAAAATTGTTAGCCAGCTTTTTCCTGGAATGGTTTGAACCCAATTGCTCTCTTTGCCGGTCGGCGCTTTCGGACCGAAATACAAATCCACTGAACCGTCCGAGTTTTTCAGGAGTCCTTTTTCACTGGATAAACTTGGAAACTGCTGGTCGGTTTGCAGCATGGACCGCGTCTGGGTGTCATAAAGGACGACGGACCAGAAATCCTTCGCCGGCACGTTCGGGGGGACGCGAAGGGTGTAGTCCCTGCCTCCGTCGAACGGCTTGCCCGCTGCGTCAAAATTGGCGGCGGCATATTGCGAGCCGATGCCCGGCATCGCAACGGCCATTGCGGGGGTATCAACGGTTGCTGCATAGAAGAACATTGTCCGCGCATCGAAGTTGCGCGCGCCATGGTTCAACCACTCATAACTTCCGCCAACGAACGGTGTGTTCCAGTGGCGATCCGGATAGATCAGCACCGCTTTGTCGCGATTCGAAAAGTCGATCGCGCGTGCGGTTGCGTTACCTACGGCTACGGCATCCATGAGAATCTTCGTCATTCTCGCGTCCGGTGCAAAGGCTTTACCCTTCTCCATTCCGATCGAGGCAAAGAGTCCGGTCATGTCGGGACCATATGCGCCCGCCGGCTCCTCCTGAATGATCTGGTTAACCTCGTCGTAGAACTTGATGTTGTTGGCGTGAACCGTGTTCATCACGCGGCCAGAAAGATTCACAAAATTGGTCGGCATGGGCGCGCTTGCTTGCGATAACGGGTAGACACGTAGATGTGCCTTCAGGCTGGCAACGCCGGGACCCGGATCGCCGTTCTTCATGAACGCTCTGCCAAATAGCAGATTGCCGAAGGTCGGAGACTTGATGATGTAATAGCCACTCTTTGGCAATTCGCCTTTGTAGCCGGGCGGCACGAATAGGAACTTGCCTCCCTTGCCCTTATCTGGCCCCGCATTGCCCAGGTCAGTGACATAACGGAACCAGAAATCGTCGACGACGCCCAGAATATTAGGAGGCGTTTCGACCACAACTGGACCGTCCTTCAAATCCATCCAGTTCCAGAAATAGACTGTCTCGGTGTTTGCCGTCAGAAACAACGATTTCGAGTCCATCAGGGACGCGAACACCCCGATCGTGTTGCCTACTGCGCCGGCTTCCCTCAAGCCAGCTCGAAGCGCGACGAGAGACGCCCCGGGGATGCCGTTGAGAAACGCCTCGACACCGCGCGTGAAGTCGAGGTTGTCATAGACCTTCTGCGCTGTCTCCGGCGTGGGCACACCGTCGATAAAATCGAGTTGTCCAATCCGCGTTTCAACGCGGTCGGGTGTGGTGATTTCCGGCGGGATTGGCGTGGTCATCTTGTACGTCGGTGGTGCTGCAAGCGCGTACGTGCTTGACAACGCAAGGGAAATAGTGAGACAGGACCAGACTTGCGGAAGGCGATTCATTCAAGCTCCAGACAGTAGTCATCGTTCTGTTGCGTCGCATGAGCGTGCCGGACATGCCTTTCATCATCGACGGGCAACGGGCGTGGACATTGCGCTTTATGTGCCGCGGGTGCCCGGACAAGTTCGTGAAGCCGTTTTCGATTAAGACGATACCGGTTATTTAACTTCGCGGGAAATCTCCAGCGTCAGTTTTCGACAGTTCCCTCACTTCGACTCCCGGTTAATGCGCTTTGCTTCAATAATGCCGCTCGGCGGCCCAAAATCCGTGGCGAACACGCCATCGGGAAAGTACCTGGCGTCAAGAATAGTCGCTGTTGGTACGATCGTACCCGTACAAACGTACCAGACTGCCCCCTGACACGCACCTTATCGACCTTGGATGACGACGAAACAAGACGCACGCGCTCAGCGCGCTGACCCGGAAGCCGGCCCGAAAGCCCGCCTGGTGCAAGAGGCGATTCCACTGTTTGCGCACCACGGTATTGAAGGGGTGTCCATTCGCACGCTCAACAAGGCCGCTGGGGTAAGCAGCCAGAACGCCGTGTATCACTATTTCGGCGATATGTGGGGCCTTGTGGATGCCGCCATCCAGCATTCGCTCAACCGGTACCTTGACGGTGTGCGCACTTTGCTCGACGCCGCGCGAACCGGAACTGAAGAGAGCGAACCGATTTCGCTGCCGATCGTGGTGGAAGCAATCGTGCGTCCAATCGTTCACATCTCGAGCTCGCCCGATGGCATGGCCGGTCTGCAGTTTCTCGCCCGGATGATCGGTGGGTCCGGCCCGCGCGGAAAGGAAATAATTGCGCGCGAGTGGCGCAGCGTGGCGGAACGCGTGAACGATCTGGTGTTTCGCGCAGTGCCAGAAAACGGGCGCGAGGCTGCTGGCGTCAAAGCGCTGTTTGCGTTCAATACCGCGCTGAATGTGGTCGTCGACGTCGGACTCGAGGCCTATTGGCCATTGGAAACGACAAGTATCGACCGGCTTGACCGGTATCTACTCGACTATATCGAGGGTGGCATCCGTTTCAGCAGCAAGCGCGGATAAAGCGGGAGTTAGCACAACAAACTGGGAGACAAGAATCTATGGAAAAAACAACATCTGCATCTTCACTGATAAAATCAGTTGTACTTAGTGGATCGATACTGGTCAGCACCGTCTTGCTGTCAGGTTGCGGTGGCGATAGTGTCGATGCCGCACATCCGCTTCCCGCCAGCTTTTCCGCGTCGCACGCAATGTCCACCTGCTTGTGGCAAGGACCGGTTGGCACCGCGCCGACGGACGTCAACGAAGCCTATCCGGATGCCGGTGCACAATACTGGGCTGCCCAGTTCAAGATACCATCAGGAGCACGCGTGTTTCTGAAAGGGCAGTTCACCTATTCGCGGTATGTTTCCTTTAATAGCTACCGAACCGACAATTCGCCGGCCGTCGCGTTGACTGACTACCAGATAGCGCCTGATGCTGGTTCAACGAATCCGTTCATTGGAGGCGCTGCCCGGTACGCGACAAATCGCAACTTTACGGTCGAGGTAGTACCGACGTCCGAGGCCGGAACTCCTGCGCCCAATACGCTGTATGCGGATAGCGACTATGGCCAGACAATCACTGTATGGTATCGGGTCTATGTCCCGGACAAAGGCGCCGATGCCACGGGCGGCGTTGGACTTCCAGAGTTGGAGGTACAGCAGGCGGACGGCACGGTGCTCACCGGTGCAAACGCGTGCAATGCACTCTCGCCGTCGCAGACCGTGGTTGCTTCGCCGTTGATACCAGCCGCAACCTATACGTCTCTGCGCGACCAGACGGGCAAACCGGCCGGCTTCCCGGCCTTTAATCCCGGTGTCTGGATGACTCAGTACAACACCCAATACGGCTTGCAGTGTATGTTTCTAGGCAAATGCGGCGGCAATCCGGTTCGCCAGGTTTCTTTCTTCGCCAACCTCGATAATGCGTACGTTACCGCCTTGCTCAATCGTGCTTTCGGCGCAGTTGTTGTTCTGCAGGGGCGTGTGCCCAATGCGCCGAAAACGTTCAATAACGCCCCCACCATGACAACTGGACAGGTGCGTTACTGGTCGATCTGCACAAACGAGTTCTACAGCCAGAAGGGAACTGTCTGTCTGTATGACGAACAGATTCCTGTCGACTCAAACGGAAACTACACGATCGTTGTGAGCCGCTCTGCCGACCGGCCGTCAAACGCGACGGCGGCGTGCGGGCGCGGTTTCATCGCGTGGTCGGACGCCGGCGATGGGATGGGCCATACAGACGACGGTTTCTTGATCATGCGCAACATGCTAGCTAGCGCGGATTTCTCAAACGCCATCCAGAACACCAAAACCCCGGGAGATGAAGCCACTGTTATAGGTCCGTATCTACCCACCATTTCGTACACGACGACGGCCGCATTCCAGTCGCTTGGGTGTAAGTAAGCACTTGGGCGCTGCGGCTGACTCGCATGGAGTCAGCCGCTCGCGGCAGGTGAGCCTCAATTCGCAATTTACCGCGACAGCAATGATCCTCAGATTGAGAACGACGAGGATAACGGCGGGTCGTTTTAACGAGTCACCTGTTCGTATGCGGTCCACGAACGACGCCACGCAGAGGTACTCTGAGGCGTAAATTGTGTGGTAGGGAGAAGGGTCAGCGGAAATCGACGGGCATCTTCCACGGCAACAGCGCGTCGTAGTCGTCGACGGTCTTCGCCAGTGGGACGCGCTGGAAGAGCCAGGTGAGGTAGCGATATGGGTCGTCCGTCGTTCTCTGGCTTCCATCTGTACTATCCCAGCCGCCGCCAGCCGACTCCGGCGTTCGTCGTCGTTGCTAATGCGTTGCATCACGCGAAGTAGGCTTCCCAGGATCGAATAAGAGAATGACGCATTTGCCTGGAGTCGCCCTCAGGCGACCGCTTTTGGAGTCGAGCCGGCTCCCGGATGTCGAACAGATGAGGTGAGCCAATGACGGCTCAT
>NZ_JAQQEF010000041.1:0-48075 GCF_046027605.1 Paraburkholderia fungorum | reverse complement strand
GCGAAGGCGAAGGCGAAGGCGAAGGCGAAGGCGAAGGCGAAGGCGAAGGCGAAGGCGAATAGACGATACACGCTGCGGCTACGTCGCGAAATGAAATGTGAGCGCGGAAGCGCAGAGATCATTCAAGGGGAGCCCGTGGCCCCGGCGTGAATGAACGAAGCCGCGTGTTCTCGATGGCCCCTTCTGGCGAGCACGCAGTGCGAGGCGGGAAGTATGACGCCCTTGTCACTTACGTCGAATGTGCGAGGGCACAGATTCCAGATGCACCACTGCCCCCTCCAAGCCAGGGGACCCGCTTAAGAATTGGCGATTTGAGCCGCTTTCTCTTGCCTACTTCTCTTTGCGGCGGCAAAGAGAAGTAGGTGCCCGCCCCGCACAGGGGCGACGCTAATACACCAATAAGAAAACAAGGAAAGGCCAACGCCGCAGGCGAACAGACGAATAAGCGCCGCGCAGGCAACCACTTCAAGAAACGGCCAACGCCATAGGCAACCCGACAAAGCGCCGAGCAGGCAACCACTTCAAGGAAAGCCCAACGCCGTAGGCAATCAGACGAACAAGCCCCCACATGAAACCATGCTCAAGAAAAACCCAACGCCGCAGGCATCTTATTCGGGCAACTCAGCCGCCCCCATCCTCCTCGCGATCACGCGCGACCGCTGCGCCAGATACCCCGAGCCTCTGTGCTCATCAAAATACTTAGGCTGCGGCAGCATCACCGCCAACCTTGCCGACTGCGCAGCAGTCAATTTCGCAGCAGAAGTCTTGTAGTAATAATGCGCGGCCGCCTCCGCGCCATAAACCCCATTCCCCCACTCCACGGAGTTGAGATAAATCTCGAAGATCCGCTGCTTATCCATCAAGGTCTCAAGCATCCACGTAATGATCAGCTCCTGCCCCTTGCGGATATAACTCTTCTCCCGCGACAAAAATAGATTCCGCGCCAGCTGCTGGGTAATCGTCGAGCCGCCCCGCACAATCTTGCCCTTGGCCTTATTGCGCTCCCACGCCTGCAAAATGGCGTCCGTCTCGTAGCCGTTGTTATTCACGAAATTCGCATCTTCGGAAGCGATAATCGCACGCTTCAGATTGTGCGAAATCTGCTCATACGGCACCCACGTATGCTGCACCGAAAGATCAGGCCGATCCTCCGATAAGCGCCACGCATCCGATCGCATGAATGCCGTCGACTGGGGATTCACGTAATTCCACAGCGCGATCTGCGCGAAATAGAACGCCTGCGTAGCGAACCACGCAATTGCCACCACGGCCCCCAGATAAATCACCCATCGCACCGGACCTGGCCGGCTCCCGCGCCGTGTTGCTGTCATCGTGACTGGAGCCCTCAGGTCGGTGAATTGACGTATTCCGGAAAGTAATGCAGCAATCTAGGCGCGCGACGGCGCCGTCAGCAGCGCGCGCAATTCGGCCAGCACCGGTGCGCCGTCCGGCCGCACGCCACGCCACACGTAGAACGATTCGGCGGCCTGCTCGACCAGCATGCCGAGACCATCGGCGCCACGCGCACCGAGCTTCCGCGCATGCTCCATGAACACCGTCGGATGCGCGCCGTACATCATGTCATAAGCAAGCGTGCCGCTGCCGAACGCACGGTCGTCGCACTCGGGCAACGAAGCATCCAGACTGCCCGCCGTCGCGTTGACGATCACGTCGTACGTCCCCGCTTCAATCGCTCGCGCACTGCCGCCGCTCAGACGGCAAACGGCGTCGCGCGCAGCGTCGGCGAACTGCGCGACCAGAGCTTCCGCCTTCGCCGCGGTGCGGTTGACGATCGTCAGCGTATGCGGCGCGCGATCCAGCATCGGCAGCACGACGCCACGCGCAGCACCGCCTGCACCAAGCAACAAAATCCGCGCGCCCTTCAACGGCACACCAAGATTCACCTCGATGTCGCGCACGAGGCCAAAGCCGTCCGTGTTGTCGCCGTAGACACCGTTCCCATCGAAGCGCAGCGTGTTCACCGCGCCCGCGGCCGCCGCGCGCGGCGACAAGCTGTTAGCGAACGCGTGTGCGTCGAGCTTGAACGGCACCGTAACGTTCAAGCCACATCCGCCCGCTTCAATAAAAGCCCTCACGTGCGGCACGAAAGCATCGACCGGCGCAAGCAAATGGCCGTACTCGATCGGCTCGCCGGTCTGCGCGGCAAAGCGGCCATGAATGAACGGCGACTTGCTATGACCGACCGGATTGCCGATGACCGCGTAGCGATCGCGTGATTCGCTAACGCTCATCTTCCTGGCTCCGCCACGTGCTGCTGATCCGCTGGTGCGTCGCTGGCAGGCGCGCCGTTTTCGGCGTCGCCCTGTTCAGCCGCGCCGCCGTCGAGGTCCGCTTCGGCTTGCGCCTCGGCTTCGCCTTCGGCGCTTTCATCGGCCACGTCGATGATTTCCTCTTCGCCCTCGTCGGCTTCCTCAGCTTCGCTGCCGCTCGTCACGGTCGGCGCGTCGAGCACGTGCAACAGGCGCACGGAAGCTTCGACGGTCAGTTCGTCGAGCGACATCACTTCCATCTGCAAGCGCGTGCCACGCGCGTGCACACCGAGACCCGGCACGTGCAGCAGTAGCGGAATTTCCTCGAGGCGCACGAGATCGCCCTTCACCACCGACGCCACCACCTGCTTGCGGTTCTCCTGCTTCAACCACCTCAGGCACCAGAAGTACTCCATGCGGCGCTGGTGATCGGCATACGCGGTGTAGGTGTCGTCGAAACCTTGCACGACGGCGAACAGATCGGCGTCCTTTGGCTTGAAGGGTGCGGCCAGTTTCGCGGTCACGCCATGCTGTACGCAGGCGAGCAATTGCCACTGGTTCACGAGGTCGACGTAGCGGCGCAGCGGCGATGTGCTCCACGCGTATTGCGTGACGCCCAGCCCCTCGTGCGGCGCGGCGTTGGTCTGCATGCGGGTGCGCTTCGGGCCGGTCGGCGCGCCGAACGCGCGCTGCGTACGATAGATGCCCGGCACACCATGGTCATGCAGGAACGCACCCCACGACGAGTTGGCGAGAATCGCGAGCTCCGCGACGATCGTGTCGAGCGGCGACCCGCGCCGACGCGGCGTGATCGTGACGTGCTCGCCTTCCACATAGAAGTTGAAATCGGTGTTGCGTTGCACTTCACGGCGCAGGCCGTAACCGGCACGCGCGGTCTGACGCTTTTCGAACAGCGCCTGCGCGAACGGCCACAGCACGGCAATGTCTTCCTTGTGCGGATAGTCGCCGGTGCCGGCGGCGAGCGCTTCTTCGGTGACCAGCTCGTCCAGCGTGTTGTGGCGCAGATTGTTCTTCACGAACACACGCTCGGCGCGCGTTTCGCTTGCGACGATTTCCTGTGTCTCGCGATTGATGATCACATACAGCGACAACGCCGGCCGCAAGCCGCCTTCAGCCAGCGTGAATGCTTCGACGACGCTATCGGGCAGCATCGTGATCTTGTCGCCAGGCATATAGACGGTCGACAAGCGCGTGCGTGCAATCTCGTCGACCTCGTCGCCACGCACAATGCCGAGGGCCGGCGCGGCGATGTGCACGCCGATCCGCACACGGCCGTCGGCCAGATGCTCGACGGAGAAGGCATCGTCGATTTCAGTGGTGGTGACGTCGTCGATCGAGAACGCCTGCACATTGGCTTCCGGCAGATCTTCCGGCAACGTGCCGACCGTGACCGGCGGAAAACCGGTGCCGTGCGGAAAAAACTCCGACAGGAATTTCGCCTCGTGCAGCGCGCGAGCCGACGGAATCCCCCCGCATTCGAGCATCAGGCGCGCCTGCGAGATGCCGCGCGCGGCTGCGGCGCCTTCGAGCGCCTTGTATTCGATCGTGTTCTTGTCGGGCCGGGTGAGCAAAGCCAGCGCCTTGCTGCCGCTAAAGCCTTCCGGCAGACGGCCTGCCTTCAGTTCGTCTTCGTAACCTGCCTGCACCAGCGCCTGCTGACGCTTACGCTCCAGCCCGGCAAGCGCCAGCTTGAGCTGTTCCTGCGGCGCGCGCTGGTACATGCCACGGCCCTTGCGGCGAAAGTAGACCGGCGCGCCGTGCATGCGCAGCACCAGCGCCGCGCGTTCGATCGAGCCGAACGATTCGCCGAAGTATTCGGCGCCCAGCGTCGCAAACGGGAATTCATCTTCCGGCGCGCATTCCCACAGGAAATCCAGATCGATGTCCTGCGCCGCGGCGTCAGCCTGCTGCATCAACTCGCCGGCGCTCGGCTTTTCAAATTCGATCAGCACATCTTTCGCGCGCACCTTGGCGCGGCGGCCACCCGGCAACTCGACCTGAAAAGCATCGCCCTGGCGCGACAGCACGCTGCCCGCCTTGAAACTGCCCGATTCCTCGAAGAAAACGTTCACTCAATACTCTCGTTCTGACTTGCATCCGCCGGCGCGCCCGACTGGGTTCAGCTATCGGTCACTGCGCGCGGCACGGCAACATGTTCGTGGTAGTGGATCCGCGGCGCGATACGCGCGCGCCGGCGGCATGATTCTGGTGATACTCAACGGCCTCGCGGCGCAAACGTCGCGGCCGTGATTGTCAGGCCGCCTCGCGCGGCGCCGGCGGCTCGATGTCTTCGGCGTCGCAAAAGGCCAGCACCGCGTCGACGTATTGCGCGAATTCGCTGATCGCGTGGTCGCTCCCTTCGATCAGCGTAGTGCGCGCGCCCGGATAGTGCGCAAGCATTTCGCGGTAATCGAGCACTTCGTCGCCGGTGGCGGCTATCAAATAATAGCGTTCGGGCCGCGTGATCGACGCGACGCCCAGCGCGCGCAGTTCATCCAGATGATGGGGCTCGACTGTGATGCTGCCGCCGCCGTGCCACAAAGGCTGCTCGCCGAGGTAGGCGCTCAGGTCGCGTTGCGGCACCACCGCCGGGTTCAGCAACACCGTCGGCCAGCCGTGCTTCTCGGCGAGATGTGTGGCGAAGTAGCCACCCAGCGAACTGCCGATCACGGTGACATTTTCCGGTTGAACTGCCGCCACCAGCGATTCGGCGAGCGCCACGGTCTCGAACGGCGAGACCGGCAGCATCGGACAGCACCATTCGTCGCTGCGGCCCAGTTCGACGAGGCGTGCCGCCAGCACGCGCGCCTTGAACGAATTAGGCGACGAGCGGAAACCGTGCAGATAAAGGATCACGAAGTGCCTCGCGCGGAGAGGGCCGCGGATAACGCATCAAGCAGCTTCTGATGAACGCCGCCGAAGCCGCCGTTGCTCATCACCAGAATCTGGTCGCCGGGGCGCGCTGCGTGGACGACTGCTTTGACCAGCGCGTCGAGATTGTCGAAAGACTGCGCCCTGCCGCCGAGCGGCGCGAGCGCTTCGCCGAGATTCCAGCCGAGTGCGTCGCGACCGGCCGGTGCTCCGTAGCCGAACACGAGGTCGGCGTCGGCCAGACTCGCCGGCAATTGCGCCTTCATCACGCCGAGCTTCATGGTGTTCGAGCGCGGCTCCAGCACGGCCAGGATGCGCGTGTTCTCGCGGCCGACGCGCGCGCGCAGTCCGGCCACCGTGGTTTCGATCGCCGTGGGGTGATGGGCGAAATCGTCGTAGACGGTCACGCCGTCGACGCTGCCGCGCACTTCCATGCGGCGCTTCACATTGCGAAAGCTCGCCAGCGACTTCGCGGCCACTGCCGGCGGCACGCCGACATGCCGCGCGGCGGCGATCGCGGCCAGCGCGTTCATGCGGTTGTGCTCACCCTGCACCTGCCACTCGACCACGCCGACGCGTTCGCTGTTGTGATACACGGCGAAACGCTCGTCGACCGTCTCGCCGTCTTCCGCAGGCAAGGTTTCCCAACCGCCTTGCACGCCGAAGCGCTCGACTTCGCTCCAGCAACCGCGCGTCAGCACGCGCTCCAGCGCGTCTTCGCGACCATTTGTCACAATCCGGCCGATGCCCGGCACCGTGCGGATCAGATGATGAAATTGCGTTTCGATCGCAGCCAGATCCGGGAAGATGTCGGCGTGATCGAATTCAAGATTGTTCAGAACCGCGGTCTTGGGGCGATAGTGAACGAACTTGGAACGCTTATCGAAAAAGGCCGTGTCGTACTCATCGGCTTCGATCACGAAGAAGCTGGAGTCGGTGAGCCGCGCCGACACGCCGAAATTCAGCGGCACGCCGCCGATCAGGAAGCCCGGATTGAGACCCGCGTCGTCGAGCAGCCACGTCAGCATCGAACTGGTGGTGGTCTTGCCGTGCGTGCCGGCCACCGCCAGCACCCACTTGCCGTTCAGCACATGCTCGCCGAGCCATTGCGGACCAGAAACGTAAGGCAGGCCGCGATCGAGGATCGCTTCCATCAGCGGGTTGCCGCGCGAGACAACATTGCCGATCACGAACAGGTCGGCGTTGAGGCCGTTCAACTGGTCAGCGTCATAACCTTCGATCAGACGAATGCCTTGCGCCTCGAGCTGCGTGCTCATGGGCGGATAGACGCCGGCGTCGCAGCCCGTCACGGTGTGGCCCGCGCCGCGCGCGAGGACCGCCAGTCCGCCCATGAACGTGCCGCAGATACCGAGGATGTGGATGTGCATAAGCCTGTCGTGCCGCGCGGGCGTATTTTGCGAGGGATGGGAGTGCAGAGAAGCGGCCGAAACGACCGTCTGCAAAGGACGCTATTGTAACCGACGCCTTTCCATCGCCCTATGAACCGGGCCACCGGGGTGGCCGCCCGGCCCGAGCACGCCAGGCACCCGCTGCGAACCACCCAGAAAGGGCTGTCATCAATCTCTAGTATGATTGAGAGATGGTTCGCAAATCACATTTCGATCCGCAGCGCGTGCGCGAGGAAATCGCCATCGCGGCTGCCCGGATGATCGCTGAAGACGGTCTGGACTACGCAACGGCCAAGCGTAAAGCGGCACGGCAGGTAGTCGGGGAGAGTCGTGTTGCCGGCGAATGGCTGCCGGATAACGACCAGATCGAAGAAGAAATTCGTGAATATCAGTCGCTTTTCCAAGGCGACAGCCAGCCTGCGCTGTTGCGGCGGTTCCGCCACATTGCGATCGACTGGATGGAACGGCTCGCGCCGTTCAATCCGTATCTGACAGGCGCGGTGCTCGGCGGTACGGCCGGCGAACACTCGGATATTCACCTTCAGGTGTTCTGCGACAACCCGAAAGAAGTCGCGATCTACTTTCTGAACGCCAACATTCAATACGACGTGTCGGAGACGCGGCATTTTGCCGGTCGCGGCTACGTCGAGACGCTGAGCTTCCTTTGGCGCCCCACGGACGAAGCGCGCGATGCGGAGCCAGTCGGCATCCACGTCGCGCTGTACGAAACGGATGACTTGCGCGGCGCGGTACGGGCCGACGCGCGCGGCCGCACGGCCCGCGCGAATCAGCAAGCCGTTCAGGCGCTGCTGGACAGTAGCGACGTCACCTCTCCAACTAATTAATTAGACAGAGCTGGAATGAATACGACACGGATTCTGGCAGGGGCGCTGGTGGCGGTCGCCGCTGCGGGCGGCGGCGTGCTGGCCAATCACTGGCTGAACGGCGACCCCGAAGTCGCCCATGCGGCGCAGCGAGCTTCACCCCAAAGCGCGGTTGAACAGTTGTGGGCCGCCCCGGTCACCAGCGTCGACGGCAAGCCGCAAACGCTAAGTTTGCTTAAAGGCCATCCAATCGTCGTCAACTTCTGGGCGTCCTGGTGCGGACCGTGCATCGAAGAAATGCCCGCGCTTTCCCAACTTCAGCGCGACTATGCGAAAAAAGGCATCCAGTTCGTAGGACTTGGCGTTGATTCGGATAAAAATGTGCAGGCGTTCCTGCAAAAAGTGAAAGTGGCCTACCCGATCTATGTGACCGGATTCGGCGGCGCCGACCTGGCGCGCGCGTTCGGCAATAACGCCGGCGGCCTGCCCTTTACCGTTGTCATCGACGCAAAAGGCAACATCCGCTCGACAAAATTAGGCCAAATCGACCCGCAAGCGCTGAAGCAGACGCTCGACGCGCTCTAGATTTCACATTCGTTTGACGATCAGATAGGGGCAAAACGCGCGAAATTACGCGCAAATCGCTCAAATTTGAGAGAAGATGGGCGCCGGGAGCAGCGGCAAAAGGCCGCCGAGACCGTTCCGAACGCGCAGGAAACTAGACAAGTTTCTCTAATCAGCGCTAAAGTGCGCCCAATTCCACGGAAAAAGAAGCGACCATGACGCGACTGCTGGTACTGCACGGCCCCAACCTCAACCTTCTCGGCACCCGGGAACCTGAGGTCTACGGTCGGGTGACGTTGCCGCAGATCGATCAGGCACTGGCGGACCGCGCCGCGGACGCAGGTGTCGAACTCGCGTCGTTCCAGAGCAATCATGAAGGGGCGCTCGTCGATCGCATCCAATCCGCCCGGACTGAACAAACCGATTTCATACTGATCAATCCCGCCGCGTACACGCACACCAGCGTGGCCATTCGGGATGCACTGGCGGGGGTCGGCATCCCGTTCGTCGAGATTCATCTGTCGAACGTACATCGCCGCGAACCGTTCCGGCATCACTCATATTTCTCCGACCAGGCTGAAGGCGTGATTTGCGGCCTCGGCTGGAAGGGGTACATGTACGCACTCGAATTCGCGCTCGACCGGCTCGCCGCCGGTTCGTCGCGCGGCTGATTCCAAACACGTCCAATTTGAGCCGGGTACTGCGATTGCACGCGCCGGCACTTTACGCATTGAAAGGGGCTTCCTGATGGATCTACGTAAACTGAAAACTCTGATCGACCTCGTCTCGGAGTCCGGTATTTCCGAACTCGAAGTGACCGAAGGCGAAGGCAAGGTCCGCATCGTCAAGAATGCGCCGCCGGTTTACGTGCAGCCGTCCGCTTCGTATGCGCCGCAATATGCCCAGCCGGCTCCTCTGGCAGGCGAAGCCCCCGCCGCGGCAGCCGCACCGGCTACGCCGGCCGCCGCCGCGCCGCAAGGCCATGTGGTGACCTCGCCGATGGTCGGCACGTTCTACCGCGCGCCGTCGCCAGGTGCGGACCCGTTCGTCCAGGTGGGCGACACGGTCAAGGAAGGCCAGACGATCTGCATCATCGAAGCGATGAAGCTGCTCAACGAAATCGAGTCGGACAAATCTGGCGTGGTGAAGGAAATCCTCGTCGAAAACGGCCAGGCGGTCGAGTACGGCCAACCGTTGTTCGTGGTCGGCTAACGCGGCACGCGTTGCGCCTGCCGCCCGCGCGCCTGCCCTCCCGAGGCGCGCGACCGATCCTCTGAGGCAGCCTGAGTTGTGATCAACCGGGCGCCTATTGATGAGTCGAAAACCCGCTATGTTTGAAAAAATCCTCATTGCCAATCGTGGCGAGATCGCGCTTCGTATCCAGCGCGCCTGCCGCGAACTCGGCGTCAAGACCGTCGTCGTCTATTCGGAAGCCGACAAGGAAGCCAAGTACGTGAAGCTCGCCGACGAGGCGGTCTGTATCGGCCCGGCACCTTCGAATCTGAGCTACCTGAACATGCCGGCGCTGATCAGCGCGGCAGAAGTGACGGACGCCGAAGCGATCCACCCCGGCTACGGCTTCCTGTCGGAAAACGCCGACTTCGCCGAGCGCGTCGAGCAGTCCGGCTTCACCTTCATCGGCCCGCGCCCGGAAACCATCCGGATGATGGGCGACAAGGTGACCGCCAAGCAAACCATGATCAAGACCGGCGTGCCGTGCGTGCCGGGGTCCGAAGGCGCGTTGCCGGACGATCCGAAAGAGATCGTGAAAATTGCCCGCCAGGTCGGCTACCCCGTGATCATCAAGGCCGCCGGCGGCGGCGGTGGCCGCGGCATGCGCGTGGTCCACACGGAAGCGGCGCTGGTCAACGCGGTCAACATGACGCGCGAAGAAGCCGGCCGTGCCTTCGGCAATCCGCAGGTCTACATGGAGAAATTCCTGGAAAACCCGCGGCACATCGAAATCCAGATCCTCGCCGACTCGTTCAAGAACGCAGTCTGGCTGGGCGAACGCGATTGCTCGATGCAGCGCCGTCACCAGAAAGTGATCGAGGAAGCGCCGGCGCCGGGCA
The DNA here is from genome assembly GCF_046027605.1 of Paraburkholderia fungorum. Taxonomy (GTDB): domain Bacteria; phylum Pseudomonadota; class Gammaproteobacteria; order Burkholderiales; family Burkholderiaceae; genus Paraburkholderia; species Paraburkholderia fungorum_F. Next base: position 38,044 of record NZ_JAQQEF010000041.1, on the reverse strand, counting down.
TCGCGCGCCGGTTGATCGACCGCATCGGCGATCGTTGCGCGGACGCCTGCAAGAAGATGGGCTATCTTGGCGCGGGTACGTTCGAGTTCCTGTACGAAAACGGCGAGTTCTACTTCATCGAAATGAACACGCGCGTGCAGGTCGAGCATCCGGTGACCGAGCTGATCACGGGCGTCGACATCGTGCAGGAGCAGATTCGTATCGCGGCCGGCGAGAAGCTCGCGTTCCGTCAGCGCGACATCGTGTTCAAGGGTCATGCGATCGAATGCCGGATCAACGCTGAAGATCCGTTCAAGTTCATTCCGTCGCCGGGACGTTTGACATCGTGGCATATGCCGGGCGGCCCCGGCATCCGCGTCGATTCGCATGCCTACAATGGCTATTTCGTACCGCCGAACTATGATTCGATGATCGGCAAGCTGATCGCTTACGGCGCGACGCGCGAGCAGGCGATCAAGCGGATGCGCATCGCGCTGTCGGAAATGGTGGTGGAAGGCATTCAGACCAACATCCCGCTGCACCGCGAGCTGATGCTGGACGCGAAATTCGTCGAAGGCGGCACCAGCATCCACTACCTCGAAAACCGGTTGGCCGCGAAGCAGCAAGCCGCACCGGAAGAAGCGTAACTCATGAGCTACCGGGAACTGATCGCCGAGCTGGCACGCGAGCACGCGGAGGAGTTCTCCGACGCGTTGCTCGAGTTGGGTGCGCTGTCCGTATCGGTTGAAGATGCGGACGCCGACACGCCCGACGAGCAGCCGCTGTTCGGCGAGCCCGGTCTCACGCCGGATCGCACGGCTTGGCAGCGTTCACGGGTGATCGCCCTGCTCGCGCCGGAACAGGAGCCGGCGGTGCTGCTCACGGCCGCGGCCAATGAGATTGGGCTGGAAACAGCACCCTCGTTTACTGTTCGTGAAGTCGAAGAACAGGATTGGGTGCGTCTCACGCAATCGCAGTTCGATCCGATTCCGATCGGCGAGCGCATCTGGGTCGTGCCCTCGTGGCACGATGCACCGGACCCTGACGCGCTCGTGCTGGAACTCGATCCTGGCCTCGCATTCGGAACCGGCAGCCATCCTACGACACGTCTGTGCATGGAATGGCTGGAGCAATCGGTCAAGCCGGAGCAATCCGTGCTCGACTACGGCTGCGGCTCGGGCATCCTCGCGATCCTCGCGAAGAAGTGCGGCGCCAACCCGGTGTACGGCATCGACATCGACCCGCAAGCGGTCGAATCGGCGCGTCACAACAGCGAGCGCAACCGGGCAGAAGTCACCTACGGCTTGCCCGACGAATGCCCCACCGGCGAGTTCGATATCGTGGTCGCCAATATCCTGTCCAATCCGCTCAAGCTGATGGCCTCGATGCTGTCGTCGAAGGTCAAGCCGGACGGCCGTATCGCACTGTCCGGCATTCTGGCGCGGCAAGCGGACGAAGTGGCACAGGTCTACGCACGGTGGATCGACATCGGCGTATGGCGCGAACACGAAGGTTGGGTATGTCTAACGGGAACGCGCCGCGAAAGCCATTAGAATAAGGCGTATTGTCCAACCAACAGCCTTTCGGCTTACCGGCTCAATATGCTCCTGGCGACGCGTTGCCCCTTCTGCGATACCGTCTTCCGCCTGCAACCGGCGCAGCTCGCGCTGCGCCGCGGCCTCGTACGCTGCGGGCATTGCCATGAAGTATTCGACGCATCGAGCAGCCTGTTCGAACTGAACGAGAACGGCGACTTCTCGTCCGCCAAGCCGGTTGCCGCGGCTGCGGCGATCGAGGCGTTGTCCGGCGTACGCCCCAAGGGCCCCGATTTCAGCGCCGAAGCATGGGATCCGTGGGCCCCCGCGCCCGACGCCACGATCGACAACCGCCTGCTTCACAACGCCGGCAATCTGACGCTCACGCCGGTTTCCACCGATGCGGGCGTCGCGGTCACGCCGCGTCACGCCACCGAGCCGGAACTGCCGGCGAACGCCGTCACGACCCCGATTCCTTCCGACCACGAGCCCATCCTCGCGGACGCGCCGCTCGACCCCTTCGCCTATGAAGCCGATGCGCCGCCAGACATCCCGAGGGAGCCTTTCGCTTATCAGCCCGAGCCGCCTGCGGAACAATCGCCGCGGGTCTGGCATAAGACCGAGCGCCCTTCTGACCATCTTGCGGATGCCGACGAACCGGTCTTGAAGGAGTCGGCGACTTTGCATGGCATTCCTGACAATGAACCGCATTTTGGCGCGGCCGGCGCGGGTGGCCTGGGCGGCGGCTCAGGCACAGCAGGCCCAGCCACAACCGGATTGGGATCGAGCGGCGAACCCTTCGCGGTTCAGCCCGTGCATGACGGCGTCGATCCCTTCCCGGTAGTGCGTGAAACGCGCCCCGCCGAACCGCGCCGCGTGGGCTGGATCATCTTCGGCTCGGTGATCGCCGTGCTGCTGGTGATCGCCTTGCTCGCGCAACTCGCCTGGTGGCAACGCGAAACCGTGCAGGTCTACTTCCCCCGTTCGCAGACGCTCTATGCAAAAGTCTGCGCGCAGCTGGGCTGCCAGATCACGCCGCCGCACGACATCGACGGTTTGCAGGTCGAACCGTCCGATCTGCGGCAGATCGACGGCCCGCACAAGCTCGAACTGAAGATGCCGCTGCGCAACCGCTTCAATGTGGCTCTGGCCTACCCGGCCATCGAACTCACGCTGCTCGACGACCAGAACAATGTCGCCGTGCGCCGCGTGCTGTGGCCGCAAGACTACGTCCCACCCGGCACGCCGATCGCGGCCGGCCTGGCGGCGCACACGACCCAGATCATGATCGTCCACCTCGACACGGGCAATGCGGTCGCTTCCAATTTCCGCGTACAGATTTTTTATCCGTAACGCATCCTCGCGCGCCCGGCACTGACCGGGCGTATTCACCGTCATTACTGACGAATTTTCGGAGCACAACAACATGAGTCAAGTCACGCTGGGTGGCAACCCGATCGAAGTAGCCGGCACCTTCCCGTCGGTGGGTCAGAACGCGCCCGCCTTTTCGCTGGTCGGCAAGGATCTGAAGACGTTGTCGCTCGCCGATTTCGCCGGCAAGCGCAAGGTGCTGAACATCGTCCCGAGCCTCGACACGCCGACCTGCGCGACGTCGACCCGCAAGTTCAACGAAGCCGCAGCCAAGCTGAGCAACACGGCGGTGATCGTCGTGTCGGGCGACCTGCCGTTTGCCGCATCGCGCTTCTGCACGACTGAAGGCATCGAGAACGTGGTGACGGCGTCCACGTTCCGCGGCCATGAGTTCGCTCAAGCCTATGGCGTCGACGTGACGAGCGGCCCGCTGACGGGTCTGACGGCACGCGCCGTGGTCGTGCTCGACGAGAACGACAAGGTCGTGCACGCTGAACTGGTCGGCGAAATCAAAAACGAGCCGAACTACGACGCCGCACTGGCCGCGCTGAAGTAACCCGCATTGAAATAAGCTTTCGCGCACGAACCCCGGCGCCGCGCTTCATGCGCGGCGCTGTCACATCGTCGCGCCCATTCTCTCTATTTGTACAGGAAGGCTCGCCTTGGCTACGCTGATTTGCGGTTCGCTCGCCTACGACAACATCATGACCTTCGAAGGCCGCTTTCGGGATCACATCCTGCCGGAGCAGGTCCACATCCTGAACGTGAGCTTTCTCGTGCCGACGATGCGCCGCGAGTTCGGCGGCTGCGCGGGCAACATCGCTTACGCGCTGCATCTGCTGGGCGGCGATGCGCGCATCATGGGAACGCTCGGCGAGACCGATGCGCAGCGCTACATGGAACGGTTCGCACAGCTCGGGCTGTCGACGGAGAACGTGCTGGTGGTGCCGGGCACTTACTCGGCGCAGGCGATGATCACCACCGATCTGGAAAACAATCAGATCACTGCGTTCCACCCCGGCGCGATGATGCAGTCACATCTGAATCGCGCCGATCAGGCGAAAGGCATCACGCTCGGCATCGTCGGGCCTGACGGCTACGACGGCATGATCCAGCATTCGGAGCACCTGGCGGCGGCCGGCGTACCGTTTATCTTCGATCCGGGCCAGGGTTTGCCGCTGTTCGACGGTGATTCGCTGCGACGCATGATTGAACTTGCTACTTACGTAGCTGTCAACGATTACGAAGCCAAACTTGTGAGCAACAAGACAGGTTGGTCGATCGAAGAGATCGCCGGCAAGGTCGACGCGCTGATCATCACGCTCGGCGAACAAGGTGCGCAGATTCATCACGCCGGCGGCATCGAAGCGATTCCCGCGGTCAAGGCACAGCAGGTGCTCGATCCCACAGGCTGCGGCGACGCGTTCCGCGGCGGCTTGCTGTACGGCATCGAGAACAAGCTTGGCTGGGCGACCACCGGGCGTCTGGCGAGCCTGATGGGCGCGCTCAAGATCGAACACCAGGGCCCGCAAAACTATGCGCCCAGCCGGGCGGAGATCAACGAACGGTTCAAGCAGGCGTTCGGATACGACCTGTAGTAATACCGCAAGCTATTGGAGTTAGGGAATGAGAACAACGAGTCGCCTGGTAGTGGCCGCCTTGATCGCCGGTTCACTGGCCATGTCGGGCTGCGCGTACAACAGCAGCTCTGCCGACGTCTACACAGCGTCGCAAGCGCAGCGCGAAGAGACGGTTCGCATGGGCACAGTCGACAGCGTTCGGGCCGTGAAGATCAGTTCGAACAACGGCCAACCCAGCGGCCTTGGCGCGATCGGTGGCGGCGCGTTGGGCGCGGTGGCCGGCAGTGCGATCGGCGGCGGCCGCGGCTCGATCGTGACCGGCATCATCGGCGGCCTGGCTGGCGCGGTGGCAGGCAATGCGGTCGAGAACGGCGTGGCAGTGCACGACGGTCTCGAGATCACCGTGCGGCTCGACAACGGCGACATGCGCGCGATCACGCAAAGCGCCACCGGCGAAATCTTCCGCGCCGGCGAACGCGTCCGTCTGCTCTCCAGCGGTGGCGTCACGCGCGTCACGCACTAAGCTTCCCCTCTCGCGCGGTTGGCGCATCACGCGCCGCCGCGACGACCTCACACGCATGCCTCTGTGCATGCGTTTTTTTTCGCCCGTGGGTTTTGGCGGCGTTCGCTAGGCAGGCGTTTGCGTGAGTGCGGGCGTGAGGGTGAAACGCAAAAAAAATCCCGTCGCCAGAAAACCCGGCAACGGGACCCTGACCGAGTAGCGCTCGGTCATGCTTAAGCGCTACTCGATCATCGACACACGGTACGACGTGTCGAAATACTTCTACAGCTTCCGCCAGTTACGGACGGCTGCCCGTCGGGAACGGCCATGCCGCTGCCGGGTTCAGCGCGGTCTTCACCGTCGCCGCCGGTGCGCTCGAGACAGAAGTCGCAGCGGGTGCAGGAGCCGCCTTCTTGGCGACAGCCTTCTTCGCAGGCGCAGCCTTCTTGGCAGGAGCAGCGGCCTTCTTCGCGGCAGCCTTCTTGGCAGGCGCAGCCTTTTTAGCAGCAGCCTTTTTCGCAGGCGCAGCTTTCTTGGCAGCAGCCTTTTTCGCAGGCGCAGCCTTCTTGGCAGCAGCCTTCTTAGCCGGCGCCTTCTTTGCCGCGGCCTTCTTCGCCGGTGCTGCCTTCTTCGCTACAACCTTCTTGGCCGCAACCTTCTTCACTGCAGCCTTCTTGGCCGGCGCTGCCTTCTTTGCTGCAACCTTCTTCACCGCGACTTTCTTGGCTGCAACCTTCTTGGCCGGAGCAGCTTTCTTCGCTGCAACCTTCTTAGCCGGTGCTGCCTTCTTCGCTGCAACCTTCTTCACTGCGACTTTCTTTGCAGCGACTTTTTTCGCCGGAGCGGCCTTCTTTGCCGGAGCAGCCTTCTTTGCTGCGGGTTTCTTAGCTGCGGCTTTTTTTGCAGTTGCCATCATTTTCTCCTTCAGGTTTTCAGATGAGAGTCAGTTCAAACACCACCCTTCGTCAAAACCCGCTTCCCGCGGACGCTTCTCAGGGCGCGCGCTACGAAGCGGGCTATTCATCGGCGTACGCAGGTGCTGCGCGCTTACGCTAATGAATGCGGTAAGGCGCGCCGTGCCCTTGGGCACCGCGCGCCAGATCTGGTCGGCGCTGGATCTCAACGCCGGCAATTGCTTGATCGGGCCGCCGACGCTAACGCCAGCGGCTTTTTCCGGGGGGAAGTTTGCCCATCCCACTGAAGGGTTCGCAAAGTGCCAGCCATGTTTGTGGGCCGCGAAGGCACGCGGCGCACTGGGCACAATCTGCATCAGGCGGTTCTGCTCCTAACTAAATTGCCGCGGACCGAACCGCAGCATCCCCAAAATGAATGCATCTGCGACACGAACCCGGATCACTCCCAGGTCAGCGCGCCGCCAGTCTGATATTCGATCACTCGCGTCTCGAAGAAGTTGCGTTCCTTCTTCAGGTCGATCATCTCGCTCATCCACGGGAACGGGTTTTCCTCGTTCGGGTACAGCGGATCGAGACCGATCTGCTGGCAACGGCGGTTGCAGATGAAGCGCAGATAGCTCTTGAACATCGACGCATTGAGGCCGAGCACCCCGCGCGGCATCGTATCTTCTGCGTAACGATATTCAAGTTCGACCGCTTGCTGGAAGATCTCGCGGATTTCCGCGCGGAACTCAGCCGTCCAGAGCTGCGGGTTTTCGAGTTTGATCTGGTTGATCAGGTCGATGCCGAAATTGCAGTGCATCGACTCGTCGCGCAGGATGTATTGGTACTGTTCCGCCGCGCCGGTCATCTTGTTCTGACGGCCCAGCGCCAGGATTTGCGTAAAGCCGACGTAGAAGAACAGGCCTTCCATCACACAGGCGAACACGATCAGCGAGCGCAGCAGGGTTTGGTCTGCTTCGAGCGTGCCGGTCTTGAAGGCCGGGTCGGTCAGCGTATGGATGAACGGAATCAGGAATTCGTCTTTCGCGCGGATCGAGGAAACCTCGTGATACGCGTTGAAGATTTCACCTTCGTCGAGGCCCAGCGATTCGACGATGTACTGGTAAGCGTGCGTGTGGATCGCCTCTTCGAACGCCTGGCGCAGCAGGAACTGGCGGCATTCGGGCGCCGTGATGTGGCGGTAGGTGCCCAGCACGATGTTGTTGGCGGCCAGCGAATCAGCCGTCACGAAGAAACCCAGGTTGCGCTTGACGATGCGGCGCTCGTCTTCGGTCAGACCGTTCGGGTCTTTCCAGAGGGCGATGTCGCGCGACATGTTCACTTCTTGCGGCATCCAGTGGTTGGCGCAACCCGCCAGATACTTTTCCCAGGCCCACTTGTATTTGAACGGCACCAACTGATTGACGTCGGTCTGGCCGTTGATGATGCGCTTGTCGGCGACATTGACTCGCGCTTCGGAGGCGGCAGCCGTTCCGGTAGCAGCGTGGGTCACGTGAGCGACGGGAGCGACAGCGATGTCGTTCGCGAAGATGTCTTGAGCCGAGGGAGCGTGAGGAGCGGAACGCGTTCCGACTTGCGAACCGACAGCCGATCCCGCAGCGTTGCGCAACACATTCTGTTGCGTAGCGCTCGAGGGAGTTACGGCAGTGATCTCGTCATCCCAGTTGAGCATAAATGTCACCATCAATTTAGAACGGTTTGTACCATCTTTTCACGAGCGATAAAAGCCTTCGCTGATGAAAAATCCTGTTTTCGATTCGCGTTGCTACGTTCATACAACACTTTATTCAACAGACTGTGTGTGTCGCCTCATATGAAGCGTGTTGAACGTGTGTCGTCGAGGTGCTTCGCGAGCTCGAAGAGCAACGTGTCGAACGACGTTTCGCTGCTCTATCTATCTGTATTGCGGAGCGTGCTTGCGGCGTCTTGCGATTGCTTCCTGCTTGCTTCCCGCTAACTTTCTGCTGTCTTGCCGACGCGGTGTTTGCCTCGCGCTTGCTGCTTCGCGCCTGCTTCACATTCGTGTCGCGTCTGCTTGTTCGTCAGCGCTGGCGAGGTGAAGTTCAATGCGATGTCGAGCGATGCATCTGGCCGGCTATGTCGATCGACCATCGACCGGGGCGTTTGCCGAGCGCTTCATGTCGAGCGCTTCGTCTGTGATGCCGACTGCCGACTGCTTCATCTACCACGTGTCTGGCGCTTGCCTACCGCTTGCCTGCCGCTTGCCTGCCGCTTCAAAACTTCAGTTGCTTGCCATGCTTTGCTGCTGGTCGATGAGCGGCGCGACTTCGATTTCGAATTCGATTTCGTTTCGCCGCGCTGCCCATCGCCTTCACTTCTGCATCACTTCTGTCTGGCTGGCTGATCGCTGCATGCGGGTCTTTACCTACAACCCGTTCAGCAAGTAGCGATCCTGCCGCCTGCTTCGTGCTCGCCCCTCGCTTGTTGCGAGGGCACCGAGGCTCTTACTGGCAAGCCTCGCACTCGTCGAAGCCAGGATCGCCCGGACGCATCATGCACACCGGACCATCCGCTTCCGGCGCTGCTTCGACTGCGACTGCCGGAGCGGCCGCCGCTACCTGGATGCCACCCGAAGCCGCACCGCCGAAGCCGCCAGCCGCGCCACCGCCGAGACCACCTGCACCGCCCGAACCTTCGCCGCCACCCGAGCTCACCGCGTTCAACGCGCCGTGAGCGACCGTCGACTTCTCGACGTGCGTCGCCGCCATCGTGCGGAGGTAGTAGGTCGTCTTCAGACCGCGCACCCATGCAAGCTTGTAGATTTCGTCGAGCTTCTTACCCGACGCGCCGCCCATGTAGATGTTCAGCGACTGCGCCTGATCGATCCACTTCTGACGACGCGAAGCCGCCTCGACCAGCCACACCGGATCGAGTTCGAACGCAGTCGCGTAGATCGCGCGCAGGTCGGCCGGGATGCGGTCGATGCGCGAGAGCGTGCCGTCGAAGTACTTCAGGTCGGCGACCATCACCTCGTCCCACAGACCGCGTTCCTTCAGGTCGCGCACCAGGTAGTCGTTGACCACCGTGAATTCGCCCGACAGATTCGACTTCACATACAGGTTCTGGAAGGTCGGTTCGATGCACGCCGACACGCCGATGATGTTCGAGATCGTCGCCGTCGGTGCGATCGCGACGCAGTTCGAGTTGCGCATGCCGTAGGTGGCGATCCGCGAACGCAGTTCGGTCCAGTCCATCGATTCGCTCGAATCGACTTCAACGTAACCACCGCGCGCTTCGGCCAGCAACTTCACCGAGTCTTGCGGCAGAATGCCGCGATCCCACAGCGAGCCGCGGTAGCTGGAGTAACGGCCTCGCTCTTGAGCCAGTTCGGTGGAGGCGTAGTAAGCGTAGTAGCAAACCGCTTCCATCGACGTATCGGCGAACTTGACCGCCTCTTGCGACGCGTACGGCGTGCGCAGCAGGTGCAGGCAGTCCTGGAAGCCCATGATGCCCATGCCGACCGGACGGTGCTTCAGGTTCGAGTTACGTGCCTTGGCGACCGCGTAGTAGTTGATGTCGATCACGTTGTCGAGCATGCGCATTGCCACGCTGACGGTGCGCTTCAACTTGTCGTGGTCGAGCGCCAGCGTGCCGTCGGCCTGTTCCTTCAGGTGAGCGACGAGGTTCACCGAACCCAGGTTGCAGACGGCGATTTCGGCGTCGCTGGTGTTCAGCGTGATTTCCGTGCACAGGTTCGACGAGTGGACCACGCCGACGTGCTGTTGCGGCGAGCGCACATTGCACGGATCCTTGAAGGTGATCCACGGGTGGCCGGTTTCGAACAGCATGCCCAGCATCTTGCGCCACAGTTGCGCCGCCGGAATCTTCTTGAACAGCTTGATCTCGCCGCGCGCGACCTTGTCTTCGTAAGCCGTGTAAGCCGTTTCAAACTCGGCGCCGAACTTGTCGTGCAGGTCCGGGCAGGTGGACGGCGAGAACAGCGTCCAGTCGCCGCCTTCGTGCACGCGCTTCATGAACAGGTCGGGAATCCAGTTCGCCGTGTTCATGTCGTGCGTACGACGACGGTCGTCGCCGGTGTTCTTGCGCAGCTCGAGGAATTCCTCGATGTCCAGGTGCCACGTTTCCAGGTACGCGCACACCGCGCCCTTGCGCTTGCCACCCTGGTTGACGGCCACCGCCGTGTCGTTGACCACCTTCAGGAACGGCACCACGCCTTGCGACTTGCCGTTGGTGCCCTTGATGTGCGAACCCAGAGCACGCACGCGCGTCCAGTCGTTGCCCAGACCGCCGGCGAACTTCGACAGCAGCGCGTTTTCTTTCAGCGCTTCGTAGATGCCGTCGAGGTCGTCGTCGACCGTGGTCAGATAGCACGACGACAGTTGCGAGCGGCGCGTGCCCGAATTGAACAGCGTAGGCGTTGACGACATGAAGTCGAAGCTCGACAGCACGTTGTAAAACTCGATCGCGCGCGCTTCACGGTCGATCTCGTTCAGCGACAGACCCATTGCCACACGCATAAAGAATGCCTGCGGCATTTCGATGCGCACGCCGTCGTGATGCAGGAAGTAACGGTCGTACAGCGTTTGCAGACCGAGGTAGCCGAATTGCAGGTCGCGGTTGTTGTCGAGTGCGGCGCCGAGGCGCTTCAGGTCGAACTGCAGCAGCTTGTCGTCGAGCAACTCGGCTTGCACGCCGCGCTTGATGAACTGCGGGAAGTATTCGGCGTAACGCTCGCCCATTTCCGTTTGCGTGACTTCCTCTTCGAGGATCTCGCGGCGGATCGTGTGCAGCAGGATGCGTGCGGTGACCTGGCTGTACGCCGGGTCTTTTTCGATCATCGTGCGGGCAGCCAGAATTGCCGAGTCATAGACCTGGCTCATCGGCACGCCGTCGTACAGATTCTTTACCGTTTCCGCGATGATCGGATCGGCGCTCACGGCGTCGCCCAGGTTCGAGCAAGCCAGTTCGATGATGCCGCGCAGCGCAGCCATGTCGAGCGGACGCGTCACGCCATTGTCGGTGACGTTCAGACCCGGCGTGTTGGCGACGATCTGGTCGTCATGACCGCGCGCCTGGGTGCGCTTCTCGCGATACAGCACGTAAGCACGCGCGACGTTATGCTCGCCGCCGCGCATCAGCGCGAGTTCGACCTGATCCTGGATGTCTTCGATATGGAACGTGCCGCCGTTCGGACGGCTGCGCACGAGCGCGCGCACCACATTCTGCGTGAGTTGCTCGACCAGCTCGCGCACCCGCGCCGACGCCGCGCCTTGACCACCGTTGACGGCCAGAAATGCCTTCGTCACAGCGATGGCGATTTTCGACGGTTCGAACGACACCACGCTGCCATTACGACGGATCACCTTGTAGTCGGCGTAGGTCACTTGCGGCGCGAGCGCCTGGGCGCCTTGTGCCTGGCCGAAGGCCTGGCCAGTCGGTGAGCCCTCATACCGGGTCGTCACGTTGTCGGTGGTTTGCATGTGCAAAGCTCCTGGTCCTGGAAATGTTGCGGGAAGATCCGCGGATTAAAACGAACGCTGCGCCGCCGCGTGCGCAAGCGATGGGGTGCAGGAAAAAGGCCGGCTGAGCCGGGTGGCGGGATGCGACAGCGACGAAGCCTGATTCGAATTGATAACGGTCTTCATCATGTGTGTCGCGATCACTTGCTGTGCCCTTTTCCTGAATGCTTCTGGATGCCGCCGGAGGTCTCTACCGGCCGCGCCGCAGGAATTTTTTTCGCTGCCTGGAATGCTTGCGGCGCCATGCTCGAGGAGCGGGGCGCCGCACACTTATGCACTCAGTTATGCACAGAGTTATACACACCAGACACAAGATATAGTGCGAAACTGAATTTCTGGCACCAAGTATAGTGTAGTTTCAAGACAGGTCAAATCGTTTTATTTGCTTTCAAAGGCTTGACTTTTGCATAGCGCGACGCGAAGCCGACTCCCCGGAGAACAAGGCAGCGCCTTGCTCTCCTCGCATCACGCGAACTCGCGCGAAGGCTCGTTACGGCGTTTGGGAAAACTTGAGATAGGGGAAGTACTGATCCGCCAAGGCGGTGTCGCGTTGCAGACGCTGCCACTCGAAATGGGGCCCTGGATCGGTCTTGCGCCCAGGGGCGATGTCCGAGTGACCGGCGAGCCCTTCGACCGGATAGCGGGCCTTGAGCGCCGTCACAAGCGCACCGAGCGTGCGGTATTGCGCCGCCTCGAAAGCAGTCGTGTCACTGCCTTCCAGCTCGATACCGATCGAGAAATCATTGCAGCGCTCGCGGCCGAAAAAATTCGACGGCCCGGCGTGCCATGCGCGCTCGTTGCAGGAGACGAATTGCTCGAGCGCGCCGTCGCGCTGAATCACGAAATGCGCCGACACCCGCACGCCGCGTAGATGCGTGTCGTAGTACGGGTGGGCATCGCAGTCGAGTGTGTTCTGGAATAGTTCGGCAATCGCCGTGCCGCCGAACTCGTTGGGCGGCAGGCTGATGTTGTGCACGACGATCAGCGTCGGCACGGCCCCGGCGGGACGCGCTTCGAAATTCGGCGATGGCAGTTTGCGTGCGGCGCTGACCCAACCGTCGGCATCGACGGTGAACGCGACACTCATCGAGCGTCGCGGCCCGTGGGATGCGCGCCGTGACGCTGCGCGTGCGCGGCGCTGCAGAACGGCTGCCCGGCTACCACCACGGAATCGCTCTTCGGTGCGTGCACACCGCACTCGGCACAACGGATCATCGGCTCGGCGAGCCGCGGTTGCGCTTGCGGCGCATGAGGCCCACGCGCGGCGCCGTGCGGGCCTTTCGCACGACCGGCACCGGCGGAACCATTCGCGTCAGCACCGGTGCGTTGCGACGCTTGCGCGTCATGACGACGCAGCGCCTTGACCAGCCATTGGCCGACGATGAACAGCAGGATCAGCAGAAAAATTTGTCGCATGACAGGGCACTCACACTACAGCACGGTGCAACAGCACCTCGAATACGAAACGGCTGCCGACGTACGCCAGCAGCAGCGCGACGAACGACGCCAGCACCCAGCGCAATGCCGCACGGCCGCGCCAGCCGGAAACCTTGCGCGCGGTCAGCAGCGCGCCGAACATCACCCACGAAAGAATCGCAAAGACAGTCTTGTGATCGAGCCGCAATGCGCGGTCGACCAGTTGCTCGCTAAAGATGATGCCCGAAAGCAGCGTCAGCGTGAGCAGCACGAAGCCCGCGCCGATCAGACGAAACAGCAGCTTTTCCAGAGTCAGCAGGGGCGGCAAGGTATCGAGCCAGCTCGACAGCCAGCCGTTGCCCGCCGCGGCCGCATTGCGTTGCGACACTCCGCCGCGCATTGCATGCAGACGCCGCTCGACCAGCAGCATCAGAATCGCGTGCAGCGCCGCGATCGCGAACAAACCGTATGCGATGTTGGCGATCAGGAAGTGCAGCTTGAACATCGGCGCAGCGGAATACGGCAGCACGCGCACGCCATTGAATGCCAGCGGCAATAACGAAGCGACGCAGGCGAGCGGCAGCACCAGCAAGCGCAAGCCGTCGAGCGGAAAGAAAAAGCTCTCGATCCAGTAGATGCCGGCGCCGAGCCAGAACATCGCGGACAACGCGAACGCGAACCCGAACACCATCGCGTTCTGCGGAAAGATGGTGGTATGCAGCAGCACGCCGTGCGCGAGCAGCGCGACAAACAGCAACGCGCGGCCCGACGCGCCCATGCCAGAGGCGGCCGATGACGCCGAAACGCCCGCGGCAACAGGTACCGGCGGCACGCTTTCGAGCATGGGACGCAGCGCGGCGTGCCGGTGCGAGCGCCAGCCGGCCACGGCGAGACCGCCGTAGAGGAGCGCAGTGAGGGCATACAGTACAATATCCATATTCCAAGTTTACACTAGGCCCCTGCTCCGCGACGTCTTCCGCTTCGCGCCCCGCTCTGGCCGCACTGTTCATCGCTCCCCATGCTCGACAATCTGACTCAACGGATGGCGCGCGTCGTCAAGACGCTGCGCGGCGAAGCCCGGCTCACCGAGGCGAACACCCAGGAAATGCTGCGCGAAGTGCGCCTCGCGCTGCTCGAGGCGGACGTGGCGCTGCCCGTCGTGCGCGAATTCATCGCCAAGGTGAAGGAAAAGGCGCTCGGCGAGGAAGTCATCAGCAGCCTCTCGCCGGGTCAGGCGCTGGTCGGCGTGGTGCAGCGCGAGCTGACCGCGATCATCGGCGGCGACTATGAAGGCAAAGCGGTCGAACTGAATCTCGCCGTCACGCCACCGGCCGTCATCCTGATGGCAGGTCTGCAAGGCGCCGGTAAGACCACCACGGTCGGCAAGCTCGCCAAGCTTCTGCGCGAGAAATACAAGAAGAAGGTCCTCACTGTTTCGTGCGACGTCTACCGCCCGGCTGCTATCGCGCAGTTGAAGACGGTAACCGAGCAGGTGGGCGCGGACTTTTTCCCGTCGGAACCGGATCAGAAGCCGGTGGATATCGCGCGTGCCGCGGTGGATTGGGCCAAACGCCATTACCACGACGTGCTGCTGGTCGACACTGCCGGCCGCCTCGGTATCGACGAAGCGATGATGCAGGAAATCGCCGCGTTGCACAGCGAACTGAAACCGGCGGAAACGCTGTTCGTCGTCGACGCGATGCTGGGTCAGGACGCGGTCAACACCGCGAAGGCCTTTAGCGACGCTTTGCCGCTTACCGGGGTGGTCCTCACCAAGCTCGACGGCGACTCGCGCGGTGGCGCGGCGCTCTCGGTGCGTCACGTGACGGGTAAGCCGATCAAGTTCGTCGGCGTCGCCGAAAAGCTCGACGGCCTCGAAATTTTTTATCCGGATCGCATGGCGAACCGGATTCTCGGCATGGGCGACATTCTCGCCCTCGTCGAAGAGGCGCAGCGCGGCGTAGACGTCCAGGCCGCGCAGAAGCTCGCCGACAAGGTCAAGAAAGGCGGTGACTTCGACCTCAACGATTTCCGCGCGCAGCTTACGCAGATGAAGAGCATGGGCGGCCTGTCGTCGCTGATGGACAAGCTGCCCGCGCAGTTCCAGCAGGCCGCGGCCGGCGCCAATATGGGCATGGCCGAATCGCAGATGCGCCGCATGGAAGGCATCATCAACTCCATGACGCCGCTGGAGCGCGCCAAGCCCGAGCTGATCAAGGCCACCCGCAAGCGCCGCATCGCCGCGGGCGCGGGTGTGCAGGTGCAGGAAGTCAACCGCATGCTGAATCAATACGACCAGATGCGCACCATGATGAAAAAGCTGAAGGGCGGCAACCTGCAAAAGATGATGCGCGGCATGAAGGGCATGATGCCCGGCATGCGCTAAGCTTTAGCAAGACGGCGGCGCGCGTGCTTGCGTGCAGTGCAGGAATAACGGCATGCGCTGCTGACTCCGGATTGGTGCGGGTTTATTCTGTACCGCACGCCGCCGTTCTCACCCACACTATGTATACAGTCACCGCCCGTCAGACGTCATGAACCGCGAAGAAGCTCTCCACATTTTTAGCCACTCCGAAGAAATCGTTTCGGCCGACGACGTCAACGCGTCGATCAGCGGCATGGCTGCCGCCATCCGCAACGAGATGAGCGAGGACTTTCCGCTCGTGCTGTCGGTAATGGGCGGCGCGGCCGTGTTCACCGGCATGCTGCTGCCGCACCTCGATTTTCCGCTCGAGTTCGACTACATCCACCTGACCCGCTATCGCAACACCACCAAGGGTGGCAATGAGATGCAGTGGCGCGTGGCACCGGCTGAGTCGGTGAAGGATCGCGTCGTGCTGGTGCTCGACGACATCCTCGACGAAGGCGAGACGATGGCCGCGATCCGCGACCGCATCCTCGCCATGGGTGCGAAGCGCTTCCTGAGCGCGGTGCTGTGCGAGAAGATCATTCCGAAGGCGAAGCCGCTGCATCCGGATTACTGTGGTTTCGAGGTGCCGGACCGCTATGTGTTCGGTTGCGGGATGGACGCCAAGGGTTACTGGCGTAATCTGCCGACCATTCGGGCGTTGACCGAAGGGGCGTAAGCAAGGTGCTTAAGCGGCGCGGTTTATGGCACGCACCGGCGTAAAAAAAGCGGCTCGCGAGCCGCTTTTTTATTTGTCAGGCTGGTTGCTGGACGCCTGCGCTACCGCGTTGAACCCTGCACCGAAGCTCACTCAAAGTTGATGCACAAACGAACGAATACCGCCGAGCATCATTTCGACTGAGATCGCCACCAGCACCAAGCCCATCAGCCGTTCGAAGGCCATCATCGCGCGCTCGCCGAGCCACGCCTGAATGCGCTCCGCCAGCATCAGCACGATCGCGCAGACGATCATCGTGACGGTCAGCGCACCGATCCACTCCAGCATCTTGCCGGGCGCCTGCGACGTCAGCAGCATCACCGTAGCCAGCGCCGACGGGCCCGCCAGCGCCGGGATGGCGAGCGGCACGATAAGCGGCTCGCCGCCCCGCGTGTCGCCGCCGAGCGGACCGTCCGGATGGGGGAACACCATTCTGAGCGCGATCAGAAACAGCACAATCCCGCCGCCGATGCGCAACGACTGGTCGGTCAGACTCATCATGCGCAGAAAGCCGTCGCCGACCACCATGAAGACCAGCAGGATGGCGAACGCGATCGCCACCTCCCGGAGAATGACGATCGTGCGCCGCTTCGGCGACACACCCCGCAGGCAACTAATAAAGAGCGGAATGTTGCCGAGCGGATCGGTGATCAGAATCAGCAGGACGGTCGCAGATACGAAGGTGTACTCCACCGTCCGCTCCGCTTATTGCGCCAAGGCGGCGCGAACCTTGCCGATTACCGTTTGGGCGGCGTCATCGACCGGCAGCAGCGTGGCTTCGACATCGCGACGGCCCTGATACTCGAGCTTGCCGTCTTTCAGGCCACGGTCGCCGATCACCAGACGATGCGGCACGCCGATCAGCTCCCAGTCAGCGAACATCACGCCCGGACGTTCGCCGCGATCGTCGAGGATCACGTCGACGCCCGCTTCGAGCAACTCCGCGTACAGCTTGTCAGCCTGCTCGCGCACGGCTTCGCTGCGGTCGTAACCCATCGGGCACAGCACGACTTCGAACGGTGCGATCGATTCCGGCCAGATGATGCCTTTCTCGTCGAAATTCTGTTCGATCGCCGCGCCCAGAATTCGCGTGACGCCAATGCCGTAGCAGCCCATTTCCATCTGACGCGGCTTGCCGGTTTCGTCGAGACAGGTGGCGTTCATCGCTTCAGAATACTTCGTGCCGAGCTGGAACACGTGGCCGACTTCGATGCCACGGCAGATGTCGATCACGCCCTTGCCATCCGGCGACGGATCGCCCTTCTGCACATTGCGGATATCAGCGACGACCGGCTCCGGCAGATCGCGGCCCCAATTCACGCCGGTGATGTGGTAGTCCACCTCATTCGCGCCGACCACGAAGTCGCTCATGTTCGCGACCGTGCTATCCGCGACGACCTTGACCGGCTTCTTCGTATTGATCGGGCCGAGGTAACCCGGCGGCGTACCGAAGGTCTCGATGATTTCGGCTTCGGTGGCCATGCGGAAGTCGGCCAAACCCGGCAGCTTGGCTGCCTTGATCTCGTTCAGATCGTGGTCACCGCGCAGCATCAGCAACCAGATGGTCGGCGCAGCGCCTTCGTTTTCCGTGGCGAGCACGATCGACTTGATCGTGCGCTCGAGCGGAATGTTCAGCAGTTCAGCCACGGCCTCGCACTTCGCCTTGCCCGGCGTGCTGGTTTTCTTCATTTCTTCGGTCGGCGCAGCGCGTTCGGCGTAAAGCGACAGCGCTTCAGCCGCCTCGACGTTCGCCGCGAAATCCGAGGTCGGGCAATAGGCGATCGCGTCTTCACCGGTCTCGGCGATCACGTGGAATTCATGCGAACCGCTGCCGCCGATCGAACCGTTGTCTGCCGCCACCGCACGGAAATCCAGACCAAGGCGCGTGAAGATACGCACGTACGCGTCATACATCTTGCGATACGACTCGCGCAGACCTTCGACGTCTTTGTCGAACGAGTACGCGTCTTTCATGATGAACTCACGGCCGCGCATCACGCCGAAACGCGGACGGATCTCGTCGCGGAACTTCGTCTGGATCTGGTAGAAGTTCACCGGCAACTGGCGATAGCTCCTGATCTGGCCGCGCGCGATGTCCGTGACCACTTCTTCGTGGGTCGGTCCGAACACGAAATCGGATTGCTTGCGGTCCTTGAAGCGCAGCAGCTCGGGACCGTACTTTTCCCAGCGGCCCGACTCCTGCCATAGCTCGGCCGGCTGCACCGACGGCATCAACAACTCGATCCCGCCCGCCCGGTTCATTTCTTCGCGCACGATGGCTTCCACCTTGCGGATCGAACGCAGACCGATCGGCAGGTAGTTATAGATGCCGCCGGCGACGCGGCGGATCATGCCGGCGCGCACCATGAGCTGGTGGCTGACGATCTCGGCGTCGGCGGGCGCTTCTTTCAGGGTGCCGATAAAGAAACGGGAAGCTTTCATTCAGATTTTCCAAAAGCGGCGGCTCCGGAGGGACCGCCCGAAAGGTGAAAACGGTAGGGAAATCGACACAGACCCGGTGCGGAGCCGGCACGGATTCGCCGAACACCCGGGCCCGAGCCCGCCTGGCACCAGCCAAAGTCTTGACCAGGCCCCGGCAAACGCCCTGCACATACCAGGCAAACCCCGGCAAAACTGACCCGATCGGGCCGCTGAAGCCACCGCGCAAAGCCTTTGCAGCAAGGGGTAAGGCACGGAAAGACTGACAGGCTACCGCAAACGCGGGGCCTTTTGCGGCGAATCGTTCCAATCTGGTGCGAATCGGTGCGTCGGGTCCGTTATCTGTTTATAATCAAAGCAATTTTAAAGGATTCGAAGGTGGTTGTATGCTGGATCGTGAAGGCTTTCGCCCGAACGTCGGCATCATCCTCTTGAACGCGCACAACGAGGTGTTTTGGGGCAAACGGCTCCGTGAACATTCCTGGCAGTTTCCGCAAGGGGGCATCAAGTACGGAGAGACCCCCGTGCAAGCGATGTATCGGGAGTTACACGAAGAAACCGGGTTGCTTCCTGAGCACGTCAAGGTGATTGGTCGCACGCGCGACTGGTTGCGTTACGAGGTGCCTGACAAGTTCATCAAGCGTGAAGTACGCGGTCACTACCGCGGCCAGAAGCAAATCTGGTTTTTACTCCGGATGGTTGGACGCGATTGCGACATCTGCTTACGCGCCACCGACCACCCTGAGTTCGATGCGTGGCGCTGGAACGAGTACTGGGTACCCCTCGACTGTGTGATCGAGTTCAAGCGGGATGTGTATCAGTTGGCGCTGACGGAGCTATCCCGTTTCATGCGCCGGGCTGTGCCGCGTGCGGAAAAACCTGGCGGGCACCACGGGCCGCGTTATCCCCGGATAGCGTCGTCAATGGAAAGTCCGCCGGATTCGACGATGGTGACGGTCACCACCTCGGTGACCACCCTCAGCATCGAAACGTCGATTCACACGACGCTCGTGTCCGATTGCGGTCCGGGCTCCGGATCGGTAGCCGAGGTTGGCTCCCGGGCAGAGCACGAAGACGAATCGGATCGCGAAACCGCTGGCTCGCTGTTCCGCCCTGGCGTACGCAATTAACAACAACTCTGCGCGGCTTTCCACGCCGCCTCCCTCTGGCGCGGCTCAATGAGCCGCGCCAGTGTTTCGAGGAAACCATATTGAAAGCACTTGCTCTCGTCGTGGCGTGCGTCGCCACCGGCGCCCTGCTGGCTGGTTGCGCCAGCAAACCCACCAATAAAGACGACAGCGCGTTTGCCTACCTGCTGGACCGGCCGAGCAATTGGGTGGAAAACAAGGTGGACACGCTGCCGCCGCTGCCGCAAGAGTCGAATCTGCTGCCTTTCGAGGTCTCGGGCAACACGCCGCTGCAATTCTCGATCGATAAAACGTCGCTTACCGTCGGCAGCGACGGCGTGGTGCGCTACGTCGTCGTCGTAACGAGCCCAAGCGGCGCGCGCAACGTGAACTACGAAGGGATTCGCTGCGACACGTATGAATGGCGCCAGTACGCGGGGCTGAACGCCGATCACGACGGCTGGGACCAAACCGTCGCCAACGATTTCAGGCGTATCGAGAATGGCGCGTTGAACGCGTATCAGGCAACGCTGTATCAGGATTATCTGTGTGCGAACAAGATGCCCACGGGCAACGCAAAGCAGATTGTCGAGAACATCCGCTACAAGCGCACGCAGACCTCGCTGATTCACTAAGGCAGTTTTCCCGCGCGCGTGCGTGCGTCGACCTCGAAACCGCCGCAGATGTGAAAAAGCCGTTCCAGCTCACGCTGGAACGGCTTTTTTTGTCTGTCGTGCAGGTGGTGTTACACCGTCAGACCAGCACAAGATTGTCGCGGTGGATCACTTCAGGCTCCAACATGTAGCCGAGCACCGATTCAATCTCGCCGCTCGGACGCCGCTGGATCAGCTTGGTTTCCGCGCTGCTGTAGTTCGTCAGGCCTCGCGCAACTTCACGTCCTGCCGCACTCAGGCAAGCGATCACTTCGCCGCGCGCAAACGCGCCCTGCACACCGACGATGCCGATCGGCAGCAAACTCTTGCCACCTTCGGTCAGCTTTTCGACCGCGCCGTCGTCGATCACCACGTGGCCGCGCACCTGCAGATGATCGGCCATCCATTGCTTGCGTGCCGCCATACGTGCGGTCCGCGCGATCAACTGCGTGCCGATCACCTCGCCCGAGGCCAGCCGAGACAACACGTCCGCTTCGCGCCCGCTCGCGATCACCGTGTTGGCGCCGCTGTGCGCTGCACGTTTGGCCGCGAGAATCTTGGTCAGCATGCCGCCGCGGCCGAGGCTCGAGCCCGCGCCGCCGGCCATTGCTTCGAGTTCCGGCGCACCGGCATCGGCCTGCTGGACGAGCGTTGCGTTCGGATCCTTGCGCGGATCAGCGGTAAACAGCCCCTGCTGATCGGTGAGGATCACGAGTGCATCGCCTTCGATCAGATTCGCGACCAAGGCTCCCAGCGTGTCGTTGTCGCCGAACTTGATTTCGTCGGTAACGACCGTGTCGTTCTCATTGATGATCGGCACGACGCCCAGACGCAGCAGCGTCAGCAACGTGGAACGAGCGTTCAGATAGCGTTCACGGTCGGCGAGGTCGGCGTGAGTGAGCAGAATCTGCGCGGTCTGGATCGAATGCTCGGCGAAGCGGCTCTCGTAGACCTGCGCGAGACCCATTTGCCCGACAGCCGCGGCCGCCTGCAATTCGTCGATTTCGCGTGGCCGTTTGGTCCAGCCGAGCCGCTGCATTCCTTCGGCAATGGCGCCTGAACTGACCAGCACCACCTCCTTGCCTTGCGCGCGCAGCGCTGCAATCTGCGCAGCCCAGCGGCCGATCGCAGCATGATCGAGGCCGCGCCCGTCATTCGTGACGAGGCTCGAGCCGACTTTCACTACCAATCGCCGTGAATCTGCGATGACGGAACGCATTGTGCGCGGTCTCCCAAGATGATGCGTGTTGCCTGCCGGCGGCCCTTGCAGGCGTCGGTTCAGGCTTGCCATTACTGCGGATCGACGCTGGAGTCGTCCGAAGCAGCCGGCGTTTCAGGTTTCTCGCGGAAACGCACGTCAGCGGCAAGATCTTCGGCTTCGGCCGCGCGTTGCGCGTCCGAATGCGCGGCGATGTGGTCGAACACCGCGTAGCAAAGGTTCTCGCAACCCTGGCCAGTCAGCGCCGAGATTTCGAACACCGGACCATCCCAGCCAAAGCCCTCAAGGAATGCCGACACACGCGCCTCGCGCTCGTCTTCAGGCACCATGTCGAGCTTGTTCAGTACGAGCCAGCGGGGCTTCTCATACAGCAATTCGTCGTACTTGCGCAGCTCGTTGATGATTGCCTTGGCTTCCGCAACGGGATCGACGGCTTCGTCGAACGGTGCGAGGTCGACAATGTGCAGCAACAAACCGGTGCGCTGCAGGTGACGCAGAAACTGGTGACCCAGGCCCGCGCCTTCCGCCGCGCCTTCGATCAGGCCAGGAATGTCGGCGATCACGAAGCTGCGGCTCGGCCCCACACGCACCACGCCGAGGTTCGGCGCGAGCGTGGTGAACGGGTAATCCGCGATCTTTGGCCGCGCGTTCGACACCGACGAGATGAAGGTCGACTTGCCGGCATTCGGCATGCCGAGCAGACCGACATCGGCCAGAACCTTCAGTTCGAGGCGCACCATGCGGCGCTCGCCGGGCTTGCCGTCGGTTTTCTGACGCGGCGCGCGGTTCGTACTGGATTTGAAATGCAGGTTACCCAGGCCGCCCGCGCCGCCTTGCGCGATCTGCACGCTCTGGTTGTGCTCGGTCAAATCGGCGATCAGTTCGCCGGTTTCCATATCGGTAATGGTCGTGCCGACCGGCATGCGCAGCGTGATATCGTCGCCGCCCTTGCCGTAGCAGTCCGCGCCGCGGCCATTTTCGCCGTTGCGCGCCAAATGTTTTTTCGCATAGCGGTAGTCGATCAGCGTATTGATATTGCGGTCTGCAACCGCGATCACACTGCCGCCCCGGCCGCCGTCGCCGCCATCCGGGCCGCCGAACGGAACGAATTTCTCGCGGCGCATCGACGCGCTGCCATCCCCTCCGTCGCCGGCGATGACTTCAATCCTCGCTTCGTCAATGAACTTCATGCGTAACTCCGTCCCGTGGTGTGCTGCTACATGGTGCTGCTGGGTTGATGCTACCTGATGCCGCTATTTTGCCGCGCCCGCTGGGCGGTGAGCAATCAGCCGAACGGCTAGTCTTGCCGGCGCGTGGCCATTCGATCCACCCGATCGCCAATTTCGCCCGGCAAAAGACGCTGCAATAAAAAAAGCCCCGCTAACTTCGCGGGGCCTTCTTCCGGTCCTGAAGCCCGTGCCTGATTAAACTCAGACTGCTGCCGGGACGACGTTGACCATGTGCTTCTTCGCTGCGCCCTTCGTCGAGAAATTGACGTGGCCGTCCGTCAGCGCGAACAAGGTGTGATCCTTGCCGATACCGACGTTTTCGCCTGGGTGCATGCGCGTGCCACGTTGACGAACGATGATGCCGCCAGCGTTGATGGCCTGACCGCCGTAAACTTTGACGCCGAGACGCTTCGACTCAGAGTCGCGGCCGTTCCGGGACGATCCGCCTGCCTTTTTGTGTGCCATTTGATTTGCTCCTTAACCGTTGCGCTTACGCGTTGATCGCGTCGATGCGCAGTTCGGTATAGTTCTGGCGGTGGCCGCCATGCTTCTGGTAGTGCTTCCGGCGACGCATCTTGAAGATGGTCACTTTTGCGTGACGACCTTGCGACACGACGGTAGCCTTGACGGAAGCCCCACTGACCAGCGGCGTACCGAACTTAATCGATTCGCCTTCGCCCACTGCGAGAACCTGGTCGAGCGTGATTTCAGCGTCAATGTCTGCCGGTATCTGTTCTACTTTAAGTTTTTCGCCGACGGCAACTTTATACTGCTTGCCACCGGTTTTTATGACCGCGTACATTGAGAACCTCACTCTGTGTTCATTTTTCCCACGCACCGCGCGCGGAAACCCGTGATTATACATAGAGTTAGCTGCTCGGTCAAAACTCATTGAGAGTTGCCGCGCGTCCCGCCAGCGCCTTGCCGTCCAGCCCCGGCACGCGGCCCTGCCACTGCCTTCGTCTCGCCGTGCCGCAGCCTGCGACCCGGAACTGCCGCGATTCGCCTTATAATTCGCGGCACTACCCAAATCAGCCATCATGTCGTCGACTGCCACTCCCTCCTCCAACGCCGCCAGCCTGCTCGCTCCGATCGCCGAAGACATGCAGCAGGTCAATCGCGTCATCCGGCACCGTCTGGCGTCCGAGGTGATGCTGATCAATCAGATCTCCGAATACATTATCAGCGCCGGCGGCAAACGCCTGCGGCCCGCGCTGCTGCTGCTCGTGGCCGGCGCGCTGGGTGAAACCACTGGGCATCGACATGAACTGGCTGCGGTGGTGGAATTCATCCACACGGCCACACTGCTGCACGACGACGTGGTCGACGAATCCGATCTGCGGCGCGGCCGCCAGACGGCCAACGCGCTGTTCGGCAACGCCGCGAGCGTGCTGGTCGGCGACTTCCTGTACTCGCGCTCGTTCCAGATGATGGTCGGCGTGGGCAAGATGCGTGTGATGGAAATCCTGTCGGAGGCGACCAACATCATCTCCGAAGGCGAAGTGCTGCAGCTTTTGAATATGCACGACGCCGACGTGGACGAAGCACGCTACATGCAGGTGATCCGCTACAAAACGGCCAAACTGTTCGAAGCCGCAGCCCAGCTCGGCGCGGTGCTGGCCGGATCGGACGCAAAGATCGAAGCTGCCGCGGCGGAATTCGGCCGCCGCATCGGCACCGCGTTCCAGATCATGGACGACTGGCTCGACTACACGGGCACGGCTGAATCGATGGGCAAGAACGCCGGCGACGATCTGCGCGAAGGCAAACCCACCCTGCCGCTGATTTATCTGATCGAACGCGGCACGCCGGAGCAGTCGGCACTCGCACGGGAAGCCATCGAGCAAGGCGGCACGGACCGATTCGACACCATTTTCGAAGCAATTACACGGTCGGGCGCGCTGGATCACACCCTCGAGTGCGCAAAGCGGGAAGCACTGGCAGCCGCAGCAGCAATTTCTTCGTTTCCCGATTCCATTTTCAAAGATAGCCTGCTAGAATTATGTTCTTACTCGACGGCAAGACAGTCTTGAACGAGACTGAAACACCGAGTTAGTCTGAATCGAGTCCAGCAGTACAGATCGGGGTGTAGCTTAGCCTGGTAGAGCGCTACGTTCGGGACGTAGAGGCCGGAGGTTCGAATCCTCTCACCCCGACCAGATTTGCCTTGTTAGTTCAAGGCTCGAAAAACCGCCCAGCTTGCTCGGCGGTTTTTTTGTTTGGGCCGCGTTTTTTGCGCTGTCGGTTGCGTGAATTATCCGTCAGCCAGATCGTCGAGCGATGCTGCGGCCTTCTGCGCTCACCCGGAATTTCACGATCCCTGTCGTCCGGCGGCTCGCCGGCAAAAACCAACTAGTCCTGGTTGGCCCCACGCACTGCGCCATCCTCGCAGCGGGAAGCAAGCAGTTCATCCCACCTCACCACTGAGCGCGAACCAGGCACACGCGCCGTCTACACAACAAACCAATACCACCCGACCGTTTCATCGGAACGGAACCGAGCGCGCTCGTGCACGCCGTATGCCTGCAAACTTCGGCCGAAACAATACGTAGTCCAATCAATTCTCCGTCGCATTGGTCCTTCAATATTTTTTACAAAGATAAATTTTATTCGGGGATGCAATGCACCGCCATTGATCTCAAAGCGTTTTATATCAACGTCAAGTCAACCCCGCCTCTAATCTCAATATACTTTAGCCCGAGTGAGTTTAAAATCACTGCAAGCCGACTTGCCATTCCGATAGAACCGGAATAAGATCCCATCCAAGAAACAATCGCACTATATATTTCGACATCCTCATTATGAGGATAATTCAACAACGTACTCTGCCGGCGAAACGCCCGAGGACAAAGGGCATGCATACGGCTAGGCATATGCACGCTGAGTGGGCCTGCGTCACCCCAAGAGAAATCCGAATTTATCTCAAAGGAATCGGCGTGAATTAAGACGATTTTAGAAAAATCTCAATTCACTAAGAATTAAGCCAAAATCTCGAATTCAATCTCAATTGAATTCTGATTTATATCGATTAACACATTGCTCCGGCACATCCATTTGATGAATGCTTTTTCACTCGATCAAATCGGCTCCATGAGTCCGGAGCAGCCTTGCGGCGTCGATCTGGAATATGACATCGCCTTCACGGCATTGCAGCAAGCCGCAACGGGCGTTCGCGAGCAGCAATTCGGCGACGCCCTGATTCCCGCCGTTGCCCCCGACTGGCGGCACGTCGAAACACTGGCCGTCGAGCTGCTCGGACGCAGCGTCGATCTGCGAATCATCGCTCTGTTGACACAGGCATGGACGGAGATCGACGGTTTGCCCGGGTACGCAAAAGGTCTCGCGCTCGCCGCTGAAGCGTTAGAGCAGCAGTGGGAAGACGTCCATCCACAGTTGCGGATCGCCGGCGAGTTCGATCCGTTGGTCCGTGTCAACGCCATCGCGGCCTTGACCGACCCGAAGGGCGCCGGACGCGCCGCTCGCGACGCCATCTTGCTGCACCTGGCATCCGGCGATCTATCGTTGCGCGAGGCTGCGGCGATTCTCGAAGGCAATCCCACGGCCGCGGCGAAAAGCCACCCGTCGTCCGGCGGTATTCAGAAGGCGGCGCTATGCGCAGCGCTGGCCGTCGAGCAAACACAACTGACCGCTGTTGCGCACCTGCTGGATTCGATCGATCGAATCCGCCAGCAGATCGCCACCCGGCTCGACATCTCCTGGGTTCCCTCCGCAAGCGCGGTGGAGGCCCCGTTAGAAACCGTGCAGCGGGCGATTCTTGCATCACGGGAGCACGCTCCGCAGGCTGTGGGTGGCCTCACGCCGCTCGTCGAACAGGCCCAATCCATTGTCGTCAATGATGCTCGCGGGCCTTTCGAGCGGACGCCAATCGGCTCGCGCGAGTCCGTCATGCTCGCGCTCGAGAATGCGTGCCTGTATTTGGAGCAGGCGGAGCCGGGTCATCCGGCGCCGCTGCTGATCCGCCGCGCCCAACGCCTGATGCGGATGACCTTCTACGAGATCGTCCGTGACATGGCGCCCGCTGCCTTGCCTCAGGTGGATGTTCTGGCCGGCCACGCGCAGAGCACGTCAGACAACCTGCGCGGCTAAGCCGGCGCGCATCGTGGCCAGCACATCAATCAAATCAGCGGAGGACTTCAAATGGGCAACTCAAACGCGTCAAGAGCAAAAGCAACGGGGCAAAAATTCATCGCACGCAATCGCGCGCCGCGGGTTCAGATCGAGTACGACGTCGAGACTTACGGCAGCGAACGGAACGTGGAAATACCGTTCGTGATGGGCGTGATCGCCGATCTTGTCGGCAAGTCGACGCAGCCGCAGCCCGATCTCGAACAGCGCAAATTTTTCGAAGTCGACATCGACAACTTTGACGGCCGTCTGAAATCGATCCGGCCGCGCGTCACCATGCACGTCCCGAACAGCATCTCCGGTCAAGGGTTGCTAGCGGTGGATCTCAGCTTTGAAAGTCTCGGAGATTTCTCACCGGACGCCATCGCGACCCAGGTCCCCGCGCTCAACCAGTTGCTGCAAGCGCGTTCGCAACTGTCGAATCTGCTGTCGTACATGGATGGCAAGAGCGGCGCGGAGGAACTGATTACCCAGGCGCTGAAAAGTCCCTCACTGCTCAAGGCACTGGTGGACGCCTCCGGTTCGCCGGATGCCGGAGCCGCCGGTGTCGAACGCGCGTAACGCGTACAGCGATGTGCACGGCAACGTGCATGGCGCGAGGCATGCCTTCATCTCAAGACCGTTGAAAAGACCGCAATGAATCATACCGAGTCCCCTTTGCCGCAACAGCTCATGCCTGTGCTCTCGGCTGACCGCTTTTCCGCCTCCCTGATCAGGGAGCTCAATCCGCGTACCGAACAGGCGCAGCAAGCGATCGACGGCGCGATGAAAACGCTCGCCCTGCAGGCGCTTGAGAACGCGGTGGTCATGTCGGACGACGCTTACCAAACGATCCAGGCCGTGATCGCCGAGATTGACCGCAAGCTCTCGGAGCAGATCAACGCCATCATCCATCATGAGGATTATCAACAGATCGAGTCGTCGTGGCGCGGGCTGCACTATCTGGTCAACAACACCGAGACGGACGAACTCCTGAAAATCCGCTGCCTGCCGGTAACGAAAACGGAGTTGAGCCGGGTGCTCAAGCGCTATAAGGGCGTCGCCTGGGATCAAAGCCCGATTTTCAAGAAGATCTACGAAGAAGAGTACGGCCAGTTCGGCGGGGAACCGCTCGGCTGCCTCGTCGGAGACTACTACTTCGATCACAGCCCACAGGACATCGAGACGCTCGGCGAAATGGCAAAGATCGCGGCCGCGGCGCATTGCCCATTCATTACCGGCGCCTCGCCCGCGGTCATGCAAATGGAGTCGTGGCAGGAGCTATCGAACCCGCGCGACCTCAGCAAGATTTTTCTGAATAGCGAGTACGTTGGCTGGCGCCACCTGCGCGACATGGAAGACTCGCGCTATCTGGGTCTCACGATGCCGCGCTTTCTGGCACGCCTGCCCTATGGCGTTCGCACGAATCCGGTCGACGCCTTCAACTTCGAAGAAGACACCGACGGTGCCAACCACGAGCGCTACGCATGGATCAATTCGGCCTATGCAATGGCGACCAACATCAACCGTTCGTTCAAGCAGTATGGTTGGTGCACGTCGATTCGCGGCGTCGAATCCGGCGGCGCGGTGGAGGACCTGCCCACCCACTCGTTTCCAACCGACGACGGTGGCGTCGACGTGAAGTGTCCCACGGAAATCGCGATCAGCGACCGTCGCGAGGCGGAACTCGCACGCAACGGCTTCATGCCTTTCGTCCATCACAAGAATTCCAGTCTTGCGGCATTCATCGGCGCCCAATCATTGCAGCGGCCGGCGGAATATCACGACGCCACGGCCACGGACAATGCGCGGCTCGCGGCTCGCTTGCCCTACCTGTTCGCGTGTTGCCGCTTTGCGCACTATTTGAAGTGCATCGTGCGCGACAAGGTGGGGTCATTCAAGGAGCGCAGCGAGATGGAATCGTGGCTCAACAACTGGATCATGCATTACGTCGACGGCGATCCGGTCAATTCATCGCAGGACACCAAGGCGCGAAAGCCACTTGCGGCCGCGTCCGTGGTCGTGGAAGACATCGACGACAACCCGGGCTATCACAGCGCGAAATTCTTTTTGCGGCCGCATTATCAATTAGAGGGACTAACGGTATCCCTACGTCTCGTTTCGCAGTTACCCGCGCTCAAGCATGGCGATTGAGCCGTGCTTTCGCTTTGATCGTTGAAGTCGTTTCAATCAGTAGGAACCAGGAGGTAGGGAATGTCAGTTGATATGTACATGCGGGTGGACAACGTAACCGGCGAGTCCAAAGACGCCAATCACAAGGGATGGATCGACATCCAGTCCTATGGCTGGGGCGCAACGCAGCCCGGCAGCATGGCAACCGGAAGTGGCGGCGGCATCGGCAAAGTCAGTTTCAACGACTTGCAGGTCGAAACCTTCATGGATAAGGCGGCCCCCGCCATTCTCAAATACTGCGCCAACGGCAAGCACCTGCCGAAGGTCGAGGTTTCCGTGTGCAAAGCCGGCGGCTCGCAAGTCGAGTATCTGCGCATCACCTTGTCCGAAGTGTTGGTGACGGCCGTACAGCAAGGCGCGGCCAAAGGGTCCGAGGCAGTGCGAATCACCTACTCGTTCCAGGCGGCAAAAGTGAGAAAGCAGTATTGGGAACAGACGGACCAGGGCACGAAGGGCGGGGAAAGCGTACTCGCCTGGGACATCAAGGAAAACCGCGAGGTCTAGCCCCTTCCATCAACCGGTGTGCCGTGCGGACGCGCGGCAAACGCTTCCGTCCGCACGCCACGTAGTTAGCCAGCCAGTTAGCCAACGAGAGTCTCTTTTGTGAGCCCCACCTTTGCTTCCATCTCAACGCGAGATCGCGCACCGGTCCGCACTCGTGCGCACGCCGAGGCGCTTCCCAGCCTGCTGGATCGGCTGACGGAACGACGGCCGCCGGCTGTAGACGGCGGGGTCACGTTCGTGCCGTCGCGCGCTGATCTGCGCGACGCCCTGCTGCGTGACCTGAGCTGGCTATTGAACTGCGCCAGCCTTGAAGCGACCGACGATCTCGCCGCATACCCACACGTGCGCAAATCCGTGTTGAATTTCGGCATGCGCGCATGGGCAGGCGGTCGCGCTTCGGCGCTTGACCAGGACGGTATGGAACGCGCACTCCGTGAAGCGATCGTGCAGTTCGAGCCGCGCATTCTCGCTGAAAGCGTGGAGGTGCGTTGCAACGTACACGCTCAGTCACGTGCCATCCTGTCACTGGAAATCACCGGCCAACTGTGTCCGGCCCCCGCGCCCCAAGCCTTCCAGTTTCGCTCGGACATCGACATCGAGAACGGCCATGTCGTGCTCCGTTCGCAGGAAGCCAGGTAATGGACGCCCGTCTGCTCGACTACTACAACCGCGAACTTGCGTATCTGCGCGAGCTCGGCGCCGAATTCGCGGCCGAATTCCCGCAGGCCGCCGGACACTTGGGCATGCGCGGCATCGAGGTGAGCGATCCGTATGTCGAGCGTCTCCTTGAAGGGTTCAGCTTTCTGACCGCGCGCATCCAGTTAAAAATGGACGCCGAGTTTCCCCGTTTCTCCCAGCGCCTGCTCGACGTGGTCTATCCGAACTACCTCGCTCCGCTGCCGTCGATGACGATCGTCGCCGTGCAGCCGAATCTGCGCGAAGGCAGTCTGTTGTCAGGCTATACGCTGCAGGCCGGCACGTCGCTGCGCGGCAATCTGGCGCCCGGCGAGCAGACCGCCTGTGAATACAGCACCGCGCACGATGTCACGCTGTGGCCGCTGCGCATCACCGAAGTCAAACTGGGCGGCGTCCCCGCCGATCTGCCATTGCCGCACGGCGCACTGACAAGCCGCGTGCGCGGCGCGCTGCATATTCAACTGGAGGCCAGCGGCGTCGGCAATCTGCGCGAGTTGCCGCTCGATTCGTTGACGTTTTTTCTAAGCGGTCCGGACAATCAGGCGCTGCCGCTGCTGGAACAGGTGCTAGGCCATCATCTCGGTGTGATCTGCCACGGGCCTTCGGCCTCGGGCAACACACGTCACAGGGATAGCGCCTGCTCGCTGCTCGACGGCGAGGCCATCCGCCAGGAAGGTTTCGATGCTGCCCAGGCGTTGCTGCCATACGGTTCGCGTTCGTTCCAGGGATACCGGCTGCTGCACGAGTATTTCGCCTTTCCACAACGTTTTCTGTTTTTCAGCATCGGTTCACTGCAACACGCGCTGCAAAACATTGACGGCACCACGTTCTCGCTGACCGTTCTGCTCGATGACGCGTCGCCCGAGCTCGAACGCTCGGTCGATCTGCACAGCCTCGCGTTGTTTTGCACGCCGGCGATCAACCTGTTCCCGAAGCGGACCGACCGTATCGCCATCACGAATCAGCGGTATGAGCATCATGTCGTAGTCGACCGCACACGGCCGCTGGACTACGAAATTTACGGCGTCGAGAAAGTGACGGGCCACCGCCAGTCTGACGGCGGCCACTGTGAGTTTCATCCTTTCTACGGCGGTCTCTCCCATGACCACGCCAATCGCGGCCGCTATTTTTCGACACGACGCGAAGCGCGGCTCGTCGCCCCGCGCGACCATGCTCCAAGCCGCGCAGCGCGCAGCAGTATGAGGTCGGCATATGCCGGCAGCGAATTATTCATATCGTTGGTGGATCAGCACGAAGCGCCATTTTCCGACGACTTGCGGCACCTTTCCGTCGACGCCATGTGTACCAACCGCGATCTCGCACTGCTGATGCCAACCGGCAGCACTAGCGATTTCAGTCTGCGCACCTCGGCCCCGGTCGTCGCCATCCAAGCGCTCCGCCGGCCCACGCCACCGCAGCCGCCGCTGGCGGAAAACGAAATCACGTGGCGACTCGTGAAGCATCTCGGGCTCGACTACCTCACGCTCACCGATCTCGACAGCGTGCAGGGCGCGCAGGCCTTGCGCGAATTGCTCGAACTCTATGCGAACGCGGCCGACGCAACCGTGCGGCCGCAGATTGACGGCGTACGCAGCGTTCGGGTTGAGCCGGTCACCCGTCAGTTGCCTCAGGCGGGACCGCCGATGTTCGGCCGCGGTGTTGCAGTCTCGCTGCTGCTCGACGAAACCTCGTTTGCGGGCGCGAGCACGTATCTATTCGGCGCGGTGCTGGAACAATTTTTTGCACGTCACGTATCACTGAATAGCTTTAGCGAACTTGCGGTAGCCACGCTGCAGCGTGGACACGTGAAACGTTGGCCACCTCGCATCGGACGCCGCCCCACAGCATGAGCAACGCCATCGCCCCATCGTCGCGTGTGCCGCACGCCAGTTCCAGGCTCGAGCATTTCTGGCAACGCGTAGCCGATGCGCCATACAAATACGATCTGTACAACCTGTTGCGCTGGCTGGACGCGCGCGCGGCGGCCCCGGCGCCGTTGGGACGCGCGGCGCATCCCGCCGATGAACCGCTGCGGATCGGGCAGCTACCTTCGCTCGCCTTCGCGCCGGCAACGCTCGCCACCGCGACTGCGCCGGCGGAAGGCGCGAAGCCGCGTGTCCTGATTCACAGCTTCGGTCTATTCGGACCGAACGGTCCCCTGCCCCTGCATCTGACCGAGTTCGTGCGCGAGCGCGCTCGCCATCACGACGACCATGCGCTGAGCGCATTCGCCGATCTGTTTCATCATCGGCTGATCCTGCTGTTCTACCGCGCCTGGGCCGATGCGCAGCCTACGGTAAGCCTCGACCGAGGCGAGGGCGGGCGTTTCGATCGCTATCTGGCGAGCCTCATCCATCTGCCGCGGCGAGAGGCGCGGCAAGCCGACACGCTGTCGGATCACGCCAGATATTTCATGGCCGGCCACCTGGTGCGGCAGACGCGCAACGCGGAGGGTCTGCGGAGCATCCTGCGCGCCTGCCTCGGCGTGCCCGTCGAGATCGTCGAATGGCTGCCGCAGTGGCAGCCGGTCGAAGCGCCGCAGCGCACCGCGCTGCGCACGCGCGCGCACACCCGCCGGCTGGGTGCCGACGCCATGCTGGGGGTGGCGGCTCGCGACGCGCAGATGAAATTCGAGGTTCGGCTCGGCCCGCTGTCACGCGAACAATACGCCGCGTTGCTACCCGGCACCCCGCTTTCGCAGCAGTTGACGGATTGGGTGCGGCAATACGCCGGCGTCGAGTGGTCGTGGGACGTGCGCCTGCTGATGGCCGCCGATCAGGTTGCCGGCATCGCACTCGCCGCCGGCCGCCCGCTGGGCCTCACCAGTTGGCTCGGCACGCGAACCAGCACGCCCACTGCCGGCGATCTCGTCTACCAACCTGAAACACGCGCCGCCCAAGCGGCACGCGCTCAGTCGGATCTTTGAAGAAGCTGCCATGAACCACATCATCATCGCGCACACGCCACTCGATCCGCAGATGCTTCGATTCCGCTCGCTACGCGGCGAGGAGACACTGTCGGCGCTGTATGAATTCAACGTGGAACTGGTGAGCCCGTCCGCTTCGCTCGATATGAACGCGCTGCTCGGCAAGCCGCTGACGCTCTACATCGTCACGCTCAACGGCAGCACCCGATACCTCGGCGGCCAGATCGTGCGCTGCGAATTCGCCGGACGCGAGACCGATACGCCGCGCACTTACGTCTATGCGGTCACGCTGCGGCCATGGTTGTGGTATCTGACCAAAACGACCGATTGCCGCATTTTCCAGAACCAGACAGCGGTTGAGATTCTGCGCGAGGTCATCGGCAAATATGGCTTTCCGGTCGAAGAACGTCTGCTCGCAAGCTATCGAAGCTGGGACTATTGCGTGCAGTATCAGGAAAGCGATTTTAATTTCGTCAGCCGGCTGATGGAACAGGAAGGCATCTATTATTACTTCCGCCATGAAGCCGGTCAGCAGGTGCTGGTGCTTGCCGACGACACCAGTGCGCACGACCCGCTGCCCGAGCACGCCACGCTGCCGTATCAAGCGCCCGACCGCCTTGCGCTGCCGCGCGAAGAGGGCGTCGACCAGTGGCGTCCCGCCACCCAGATCAGCGCGGGCGCGTTCGCCGTCGACGACTACGATTTCCGCAAACCGCGAGCCGATCTGTCGCAAACGCGGGCCCAGTCTTCGAGCGCCGAGCACGGCGGCTACGCGAGGTATGCGTGGCAAGGCGGCTACATCGAAGCCGAGCAGGGTGAGCATTACGTGCGCATGCGTCTCGAAGAGGAGCAGGCGGCGAACGCGCGTGTACGCGCTCACACCTGTTTGCGTGAAGCCGCGCCAGGCTATCGCTTCACGCTGCAGGACTGTCCCCGGCAAGCGGAGAACCGCGAATACCTGCTGGTGAGCGTGGCCTACCGTCTGCAGGAGGGCGGCTATGCAAGCGGCAGCAGCCACGCGCAATACGACTTCGACCTCGTTGCGCAACCCGCTTCGCTGCCGTTTCGCGCGCCCAGCGCGACGCCGGTGCCCCGAGCCACGGGCCCGCAAACCGCGGTGGTCGTCGGACCGGCAGGCCAGGACATCTGGACCGACCAATACGGCCGCGTGAAAGTGCAATTCCGCTGGGACCGCTACGGCAAACGCGACGAGAACAGCTCATGCTGGATTCGCGTGTCCGACGCGTGGGCCGGCGCCGGCTTCGGCAGCATTCATATTCCGCGTGTCGGCCAGGAAGTGGTGGTCGATTTTCTCAACGGCGCGCTCGACCGTCCGGTCATCACCGGGCGCATCTATAACGCCGATCAGATGCCGCCGTTCGCGCTGCCGGAAGCCGCCACGCAAAGTGGTTTTGTCACGCGCACGCCAGGCGGCGGCAGCGCCAACGCGAACATGCTTCGTTTCGAAGACAAAGCGGGCGCGGAGCAGATTGCCGTCCACGCAGAGCGCAATTACGACGTCTCCGTCGAAAACGATGCGACACACCAGGTCGGCCGCAATGAAGCCGTCAATGTGAGCAACAATGCGACGCGCGATGTGGGCCGCGACTACACGGTATCGATCGGTAACGACTATGCCGCGTCGGTCACCAGCAACCAGACCCGCAAGGTCGGCAACAACTCCAGCGCCGAGGTGGCTAATGATGAGGTGCACACCATCGGCCGCAACTACAGTCTGAATGTCTCAAACGATTCGACCCATACGGTGGGCAATAAGCACACGCTGACGGTCGCCAGCGACATGACGCACAGCGTGGGCAACGACCACACCCTGAGCGTCGCCAGCAACTCGACCACCAGTGTCGGCGCCAGTTCGACAACCAGCGTGGCCGCCGATTCAACCAGCACCGTGGGCGGCGACTCGGCCGTCACGGTCAGCGGCAGCTCGACCGGGATCGTGATCGGCTTGCAAACAGGCATCGCCACGGCTCAGCTTTTCGTGACCGGCTCGATCGTCTCGATAACCGGCTCAAGCGTCGGTGCCACCGGATCCGTCGTCAGCGCGACCGGGTCGGACGTGGGCGCAACCGGCAGTTCGGTGACTAGCACCGGATCGTCGGTCAGCAGCACGGGATCGAGCGTCAGTGCGACCGGTGTGTCGTTCTCGACCGTCGGCTTCTCGGTCACATTCTGAAGCCAGCGATCCGATGAAAATCATCAAACCCACCCCCGTCGGCATTCTGACCCGTGCATACCGGCAGGCCGGCCACGAGCATCTCGGCATCGCGATACCTGTGATGGTAACGCTCGGCGACGTGCCTCACCTCGTCAGCGAATCGGAACTGTGGAACACGGTTGGCAGCGAGTTGGGCGCCTACGCACTCGACGCCGCGCTGCCGAAGCAGCATCCCGAGTTTCTGGTAGCGGGACGCGCCTATGGCCAGTATTGCGATGCGGCTCATACGTGCCGCGTCGGCATTCGATTCGCCGGCCTCCAAAAGCAACTGCAAGTGTCGGGCGCGCGTGAGTGGAACGGCGATACGCCGTCGCATGCCGCGCCGTTCGAATGCTTGCCGCTCGATTGGCCGCTGGCCTATGGGGGCCCAGGCTATGCCGGGAATCCACGTGGTATCGGCTTTCCCACAAGGGCGCAGCGAAGCGCACTACTGCTTCCGCAAATCACCTATCCGGACGCGCCGGTCGCCACACGCGAACGCGGCACGGCTCCGGCGGCCTTCACGCCGATCGCCGCTGACTGGCCGCAACGCAGCGCGCGATATGGCGAGATGGATTCGCAGTGGCGCGAAGAGGATTGCCCAGGCTTTCCGCGCACGATGCAGCCGGCTTATTTCAACGTCGCACCGGCCGATCAGCAATTCCCTCACTTCGACTCGCTTGCGCCGGGTGCCGCGTATGAATTGACACATATGCATCCCGAGCGACCGACACTGGCCGGCACGTTGCCGCCCCTGCGCGCGCGTTGCTTCTTGCAGCGGACCCGCGAGTCGGACCTGACCGAAGTCGCCATGCGGCTGACGACGGTATGGTTCATTCCACACCGCGAACGGGCCATCATGATTTTTCACGGCGCGGCGCCGATCCAGGAGTTCGACGCGCAAGACGTGGCATGCCTGCTGCTCGCCGCCGAATGCCATGGCGACCCACGCAGCGACGCGCATTATCGCCGCGTGTTCGATCTGCGCATGGACAGCAAGCGCGGCGCATTGCACGCACTGCGCGACCTGGACCTCGCGCCGCAATCGATGCTATCTGCAGAGGGCGACGGAGAAGACGCGTGCAACGCGCAAGCCGAACCGCCAATCAGCGCTTTGCAACGCAATCTGCAACAACGCGCCCGCGAGCAGGTTAGCCAGGCGGCCGCTGCCGGGGTCGTCATCCCTGCGCCAGAAGTGCTAGCCACGCGCCCACCGCGTCTCGACGAACTGGCCGAGTTTGTCGAGCGCAACGAAAAATTCGCCGAGACTCAGTTGGCCGCGCTCGAACAGACGCGTCAGCGGATCGAGGCCGAGCACCCCGAACTCGCCGCGAGCCGGAACGCTGCGGCAAGACGTGGACCTCCCCAGTCTTTCGCAAGCAATCGCGCGCAGCACCCCGCACCGCCCGAGCTGCTCGAACAGGAACGGGAAGCCGAGCGCAGACTGCGTGCATCCTATCTGCAGTCGGCCCACTATCAGGAGGCCGCGGCACGCCTGGACGCTACGTCGTCCGCGACACTGCGCGAGCGCGTTGCCGCCGGTCATAGCCGTGGCGAATCGCTCGCCGGCCTCGACCTCACCGGCGCCGATCTGAGCGGGATGAATTTGCGCGACGCGGACCTCGCCGGCGCGCTGCTCGAAAGCGCCGACCTGAGCAACAGCGACCTGACAGGCGCCAACTTGCGCGACGCGGTCATCGCGCGCGCCGCGCTCGCCGGGACCATCTTCGCCAGGGCCGATCTCTCAGGCGCCAATCTCGCGCTCACCGACTGCGACGGAACTAACTTCAGCGAAGCCGTGCTTGACCGCAGTCTGTTCGAACGTGCGGTCTGGCGAAACTGCAACGCGCGGCGTGCATCGGTAAGACGAGTCCAGTTCAGCGGCTGCCGCTTCGAAGCGGTCGATTTCGAGGAAGCCACGCTCGGCGAGTTGGTCTTCATGGAGCAGACGTTGACCGACGTGAACTTCCACGCGGCGACGATCCGCAAGCTCGCGTTCATTCAGTGCCGGCTCGAACGCGTCGCTTTCACGTCCACGGACATCGACGGTTTCGGCCTGGTCGAAACCGTTGCGCAGCAGATCCGTTTCGACCACGCACGGCTTCGCAAAGCGTGTTTCGCGAAAGACACCGTACTGGATCGTGCGGACTTCTCACGGGCGTCGCTGACCGAAGTGAATCTGCGGCATATGCAAGCCCGCAACGCGCGGTTCAGCGGCGCAACGATCAGCCAATGCGACTTCTCGGATGCCGGTCTGCAGCAAGCCGACCTGAGCGATGCGAAGTTCGACGGCGGCTATCTGGTTCGCACCGACCTGAGCGGCGCCAGCCTCGCCGGCGCCGACCTGATCGGCGCGCAAATGCGCCGCGCCATGCTGCACGACGCCAACTTCGACGAAGCGAATCTGTTCCGCGCCAATCTTGCCGAAGCATCGATCGATGCATCCACGCGCTTTGACCATGCCTATCTCGAGCAGACCGTGTTCCATCCGTTACGCAAGGCAGCCGCATGATGTCCCTGCATGAACAATTGCAGCGGGCCGTGCGCAACGGCGAAGCGATCGGCAACCGCTCGATCGGCACCCTGGATCTCGAGGGGTGCGATCTGTCGGGCGGCATCTTCGACAAGGTCACGTTCGACGGGACCCGGCTTGCGCAGGCACGCCTCGCCGAGTGCGTCTTCACCGACTGTCTGTTCACCGGCGTCGACTTGCGCGGCGCGGATCTGTCGAAAATAAAGACCGACAATTATCTTGTCCGGTGGATTGACGATTGTTCTGGCCGGTAGTGAGG
>NZ_JAQQEF010000040.1:0-51390 GCF_046027605.1 Paraburkholderia fungorum | reverse complement strand
CCCGCAAACGGGTGCAGACCGCGGCTTCGCCCCGCGCCGTCATCACCGCGACGATGGCACGCTCACGCTCACGCCCCGACCGGGACCGCATCCCACGCAACTGTCCGCCAGTCCCCCTGTCTGTCCGTCACAATGGCCAGATCCGGAAACATCGTTGTCGCGCGATCCGCTCCAGTACGCTCCTTCCTCAGGCGTCACTTCTTCACGATCTGGAGGGGTGCGCTCGTCTAATCGTCAGTCTGGATAAGCGCATCAAGCACATCCGATTTCAGTCCACCCAAACCATCTTAATTTTCTTGTGCCAGAAACCGTTGTGCCAGCCGAACCCAATACGTCGAGCCGATCGACAATAGTTCGTCGTTGAAGTCATAGCTCGCGTTATGCAGCATGCAAGGCCCGGCACCATGTCCTGATTCCCGGTGCCCGCCGTCGCCATTACCGAGAAATGCGTAACAGCCTGGCTTCGCGAGCAGCATGAACGAAAAATCCTCGGCGCCCATCGTCGGTTCGACTGCGTCGTCGACATTTTCCGCGCCGACAATTTCCTTCATAACCGCCGCCGCGAAGCGGGCCTCTTCATTACTATTGACGGTTGGTGGATAGTTGCGATGGAAGCGGATATCGACCGAACAATCGTAAGCCTCTGCCGTGCTCTGGGCGATCTTGCGCATGCGGGCTTCGATCAGATCGAGCGCTTCGGTGGTAAAAGTGCGCACGGTGCCAGCGATCCACGCATCGTTCGGGACGACATTGACGGCGTCGCCAGCGTGAATCTGCGTGATCGACAGTACTGCGGTATCGAGCGGCTTCTTGTTTCGCGTGATGATGCTCTGCAGCCCGTTCGCAATCTGAACCGCTGTGAACACCGGGTCGCGACCGTTGTGCGGCAGCGCCGCGTGCGAACCCACGCCTCTAATTTCAATGCGAAATTCGTTGCTAGACGCCATGATCGGGCCTTCGGTCACGCCGAAATGGC
Source organism: Paraburkholderia fungorum (assembly GCF_046027605.1). Taxonomy (GTDB): domain Bacteria; phylum Pseudomonadota; class Gammaproteobacteria; order Burkholderiales; family Burkholderiaceae; genus Paraburkholderia; species Paraburkholderia fungorum_F. The sequence goes on along the minus strand of NZ_JAQQEF010000040.1, from coordinate 50,414 downwards.
CTGCCGGCATGCCGGGCCAATTGTGAACGCCGAAAACCGCATCGACCGGAAACTTTGTGAACAGACCGTCGTCGATCATGGCCTGGGCGCCGGCGCCCCCTTCTTCCGCCGGTTGAAAGATGAACACGATCGTGCCGTCAAATTCGCCGTGCTTGACCAGATGCCGCGCTGCGCCGAGCAGCATCGCGGTATGCCCATCATGGCCACACGCGTGCATTTTGCCGTCGTTCTGCGAGCGATGATCGAAGCTGTTTAGCTCCTGAATCGGCAGCGCGTCCATGTCGGCGCGTAGCCCGATCGAACGCGATCCGTTGCCGCGTTTCAGTACGCCCACTACGCCTGTTTTGCCCAATCCACGATGCGTTTCGATGCCCCAGGACTCAAGTGTCCTGGCAACCAGATCCGCTGTCGCGGTCTCTTCGTAACGCAACTCAGGGTGGGCATGAATCGTTCGTCGGAGGGTCTGAATTTCGCCATGGGCGGCCTGGATTTCTGGGATCAGTTTCATGATGGGCGCTGTGCTTTGCGTTGCGTGGAATCGCTCGAGGCCATGTCGCCCGGGCACGTTGATAACTGATTCTACGCCGAAGGCATTTTTGGCGGCACCATGCAGGTCAGAGGGGCCGCGGACGTAATAAAATTCAGGATCGCCACCGCTTACCGTTCTTCCGGACGAATCGCCGATGAATGCTCCCACTGAATTCGCCCGCGCGGTGTGCCCGCACGATTGCCCTGATACCTGTGCGATGCGCGTGACTATCGAAAGCGGACGGGCGATCAAGGTCGTGGGCGATCCCGATCATCCGCCGACTCAAGGCGCGCTGTGTACCAAAGTCAGCCGCTACGCTGATCGGGTTCATCATCCGCATCGATTGACGACACCGATGAAGCGCGTCGGCCGCAAAGGCGAAGGCCGCTTTGAGCCGATCAGCTGGGAGGAGGCGTTCGAAATCGCCTCAGTGCGTCTGTCAGACATCGCGAGCCGGGCGCCAGAAGCCATCATGCCGTACAGCTACGCCGGCACAATGGGCCTGGTTCAGGGCGACAGCATTGCGCAGCGGTTCTTTCACAAACTCGGAGCATCGCAGTTGGACCGCACGATTTGTGCAGCCGCGGGTGCGGCGGGGTTGAAGTACACCTACGGCGCCAGCATTGGCATGCGCACCGAGTTTTTTGCCGAGAGCGAAGTCATCCTGATCTGGGGTTCGAATCCCATCGCGTCGAACCTGCATTTCTGGACACGCGCTCAGGAAGCCAAGCGTCGCGGCGCACGGCTGATCGCGATCGATCCATACCGATCTCTGACGGCGGAAAAGTGCCACCAGCACATTGCACTTAAACCCGGAACCGACAGTGCTTTAGCGCTCGGCATGATCAACGTGCTGATTACGGAAAATCGGCTCGATCACGCGTACATCGCGACCCATACGTTAGGCTTCGAGCAACTCAAGGCGCGCGCGCTCAGTTATCCGCCGTCACGCGCCGCTCAAATTTGCGGTATCGACGAGCAGGGGATTGTCGACGTTGCGCGCCTTTACGGCAGTACGAAGAAAGCCGCGATTCGGATGAATTACGGACTGCAGCGGGTGCGTGGCGGTGGTAACGCCGTACGCGCAATCGCCTGCTTACCTTCGCTGACAGGCGCATGGCGCGAGCGGGCGGGCGGGGTCTTGCTATCCTCGGGCGGATGGGCGCCAGTGGATTCGCACGCGTTGCAGCGGCCGGATCTGATGCCCGGTTGGCCCGCCAAGGCTTCGCGCGTCATTAATATGAATGCGATTGGCGACGCGCTGCTGCACCCGGGCGACGCCACGTTCGGTCCAAAAGTCGAAGCGATCATCGTCTATAACTCCAATCCGGTGGCGGTCGCGCCAGACTCGGAACGGGTCGCGGCAGGTTTTGCACGCGATGACCTGTTCACGATCGTGCTTGAACATTTTCAGACCGATACCGCCGACTACGCCGATTTGCTTCTACCGGCCACGACACAACTCGAGCACCTCGACGTGCACAAGTCATACGGGCACACGCACGTGATGGTCAACTTGCCGGCGATCGCGCCGGTCGGCGACGCGCGCCCGAACACGGAGATCTTTCGTGGCCTCGCGCGCCACATGGGCCTGCAGGAGCCAGCGCTCTACGAGAGCGACGACGCTATCGCTCAGGGAGCCTTCCACTGGAATGACAAAACGCTCGAAGGCGTAAGCTGGGACTCGCTAAAGAAAACCGGCTGGGCGGAGCTAAAGCTGCCTGACGCGCCGTTCGCCGAGGGTGGCTTTCGCACGCCGTCCGGTAAGTGCGAGTTTTTCAGCGAGCGTCTCGCCCAACAAGGTCTCGATCCGCTGCCAGACTATCTGCCGCCTTACGAATCCGCGGACGGAGCACCCGAGCTTGCCGTCCGTTATCCGCTTGCGATGATTTCGCCGCCGGCCCGCAACTTCCTGAACAGCACCTTCGTGAACATCGAAAGTCTCCGCTCGACGGAAGGGGAGCCGCATCTCGACATCCACCCGATCGACGCGCAGCAGCGAAACATCGCCGACGGTGATCAGGTGCGCATATTCAATGATCGCGGCTCGATGCAAGCGCGCGCCCGTGTCACCGACAAGGCACGTAAAGGGCTCGTCGTCGGCCTGTCGATCTGGTGGAAGAAGCTCGCGCCAGACGGCCGCAACGCCAATCAGGTCACCAGCCAGGCGCTCACGGATCTGGGCGGATCGGCCACGTTCTACGACTGCCTTGTCGAAGTCGAACGTGCCTGAAAACACGGTCAAAAATCTTGCAGCGACGGCCCGCAACGGGTTCGAGGCTGCAGTCTAACCCGGCCGCTTTTCGCGAATAGCATAGGGATGCTCATGCTACGATGCGTTTTTAGCACGACCATTCGAAAATAAAGAAGGAGACGCTGCATGGACAAAATCTGGCTGAAATCTTATCCGCCCGGCGTTCCCGCAGAAATCGACCCGACCCGCTACTCGTCCGTCGCTGAACTACTCGAAGAAGCCTTCCGCGACCACCGCGCCAAACCGGCGTTCGTCTGCATGGGCCAAGAGATCAGCTACGGCGAACTGGACACGCTCTCGCACAAGCTCGCCGCATGGTTTCAGTCCAAGGGCCTTGCTCGCGGCGCGCGCATCGCGATCATGATGCCGAACGTGCTGCAATATCCCGTGGCGATCGCGGCGATCTTGCGCGCGGGTTATGTGGTCGTGAACGTGAACCCGCTCTACACCCCGCGGGAGCTCGAGCATCAGCTCAAGGACAGCGGCGCGGAAGCGATCATTCTGCTCGAGAACTTCGCTGTCACGCTGCAGGCGATCGTGCGCAACACGTCGGTCAAGCACGTTGTCGTCGCCGCAATGGGCGATTTGATGGGCGCGAAGGGCATGTTGGTGAATTTCGTCGTGCGGCGTGTGAAGAAGATGGTGCCCGCGTGGAGCTTGCCGGGGCACGTCAAATTCAATACCGCGATTGCCGAGGGTGCCCGCCAGAGTTTCAAACCGGTCCAGCAAGGTCCGGACGACGTCGCGTTTCTGCAGTACACGGGCGGTACGACCGGCGTGGCCAAGGGCGCGACGCTGTTGCATCGGAATCTGATCGCCAATGTGCTGCAGTCGGAAATCTGGCTCGATCCGGTTCGCGCCAACCGCAAGGACATCGATCAGTTCGTCACGGTTGTGGCGTTGCCGCTTTATCACGTCTTCGCGCTGACGGTGTGCGGGCTGCTAACGATCCGTACCGGTGGACTCGGTGTGCTGATTCCGAATCCGCGCGACATACCCGGCATGATCAAGGCGCTGGAAGGCTATCCGATCACGACGATTCCCGCCGTCAACACGCTGTACAACGCGATGCTGAACAGCCCGGACTTCCACAAACTCGATTTTTCGAAGCTGATCGCGGCAAATGGCGGCGGTATGGCCGTGCAGGAAGCCGTCGCCAAGCGCTGGTTCGAGCATACGCATACGCCGATCATCGAGGGCTACGGTCTTTCGGAGACTTCGCCGTGCGTCACCTGCAATCCGGTTACTGTCACCGAATATAGTGGCACGATCGGTCTGCCGCTGCCGTCGACGGAAATTTCGATTCGCGACGACGAAGGCAACGAAGTGCCGCTCGGTCAGCCGGGGGAAATCTGCATCCGCGGTCCGCAGGTAATGGCCGGCTACTGGAACCGCCCGGACGAAACGGCCAAGGTCATGACGCCGGATGGCTTCTTCAAATCGGGCGATGTCGGCTTGATGAATGAAGGTGGTTTCGTCAAGATCGTCGACCGGAAGAAGGACATGATTCTGGTCTCTGGCTTCAACGTCTATCCGAACGAAATCGAGGACGTCGTCGCCAGGCTGCCGGGCGTGTTTGAAGTCGCCGCGGTCGGCGTGCCGGATCAGCATTCGGGTGAAGCGGTCAAGCTGTTCGTTGTGAAGAAAGATCAGGCGCTTACCGATGCGGACATCTTCGCGTATTGCAAACAGCAACTGACCGGCTACAAGCGGCCGAAGATCGTCGAATTCCGCACTGAATTGCCCAAGAGCAATGTCGGCAAGATTCTGCGGCGCGAGTTGCGCGACGGCCGGGCGTAAGCGTACCAGGCGCTTCGCGCGCATCAGGCCCATCAGGCCCATTGACCTGAACAGCGCTGACACGAAGTCACGCATTGCGCGAAAAAGCGAGAAAGGCCCGGCAGATTTTCATCCGCCGGGCCTTTCTCATTGAGCCGTCGCTTCCACCTAAACCAGGTAACCTGCGCGGCACGCGGCCATAAAAAAAGGCGCCCGAAGGCGCCTTTGAGGCATGCTGCTTTATTACGACTTATTAGAACTTGTGGCGAATGCCGACGCGAGCCGTGAACTGGTTCTGGTTCGACGAGCCCGTCAGGCCGTTGATGCCGGCCGTTGCGTCAACCGTAGCGCCTGCTGCGTTGATCGTGTCGCCCAAAGCGTGTTGATACACGCCCGTCACGTACACGTCGGTACGCTTGGACAGGAAGTAGTCCACGCCAACTGCGCCTTGGTGGTACTGAGCACGCGAACCGCCGTTGATTTCCGCGCCGCGCGTGTAGTCATACGCTGCGCCGACCAGCAATGCCGGGGTCAACTGATACTTGAAGTTGAGTTCGGCGTTGTTGAACGTAGCCGATTGGCCCTTGAACGGCGAAGCGAACGAAGCGCCCAGGTTGCCGAAGCGGATGTTCGAGTACGTCAGGCCAACCGTTGCCGCGCCGAACGTGTACGCACCGCCAGCACCGATCACCTGGTACGTATTAGCCGACGTGAAGCCAGCGTAGACCGGCGACGTCACAGCAGCAGCCGGTGCTGTAGCCGTGCCGCCGTTGTTGAACAGGCCACCCGATGCTGCCGGGGTGCGTGCGTTCAAGTAGCCCACGCCCAAGACGAGGGGACCGTTGTTGTAGCCAGCGCCCAACGACCAGATCTGGTTCGACGTGACGTTGCCAGCAATGCCGCCGAAGCTGTACGTGCCGCCGAACGTCAGGCCGCCGTAGTTTGCGCTCGTGTACTTGACGGTGTTGTTGGTGCGGTACGCGTTGTTGAAGTTGTCGATGTCGCCCGGGTGAGCGGCGATGTAGCCACCCCACTGGTCACCGGCTTCCAGCGGACCGACGTAGTCGACGACGGAGTCGTATTGACGACCCAGCGTGACCGTGCCGAACTGGCTCGACAGACCGACGTAAGCTTGACGGCCGAACATCAGACCGCCTTGACCCAGCTTGCCGTTGTTCACGTCAAAGCCGTTTTCCAACACGAAGATTGCCTTCAGACCGCCGCCCAGATCTTCCGTGCCGCGCAGGCCCCAACGCGAACCTTGCAGAACGCCGCTGGACAGGTTGTACAGGTGCTTGCCACCTGAGTTGGTGTTGATGTTGAAGCCTTCGTCAATAATACCGTACAGGGTCACGCTGCTCTGAGCATGTGCGACGCCTGCGAATGCGCCCAGTGCTGCGAGAGCGAGAAGCGACTTTTTCATCGAATGATCTCCAAGAATTACGAATCTTTTGTACAAGGCGAATATTTATGTTGCGTTGAGGCCTTGCTTGTCCAACTTCGCGAGAAGTTGCACGTAATGTAACAAAAGGCATACATGCCACAAAGAAAAAGGAGATGGCCAGGAAGGCTCCTGTTTCGTTTACGCAACATGGTCTAAAATCAGAAATTGGCCGTCGGAAGCGTTTGAACCAAGGGTCTTCGCGAACCCGGTTTTGCCCTGCAAAGCCTTGTCGCGTGGACCCGGCAGCGCGGCCGGATGGTTGTCGAATCAGGGAGTGCTGAATGTTTCTGGACGAGTTGATTAGCGAGTTTGATCGGGGTTTACGCTCAATGACCGGCGTCTCACGGATGAGTCGTCCGTTGCCGGTTCCGCAAGAATTGGCCGCGGAGTCTGCGGAGCTTTCGCCTGCGGAACGCGCGCATTCGGCCGGCTTGATGCGGGTGAATCACGTGGGTGAGGTGTGCGCCCAAGCGCTTTACCAGGCTCAGAAACTTGCTACCCGGTCGTCGTCTTTGCGAGCCGTGTTCACTCACGCAGCCATCGAGGAAGAGGATCATCTGGCGTGGACCGCCAAACGCCTCGAAGCGCTCGATTCGCGTCCAAGCCTCCTGAACCCGCTCTGGTATACAGGTTCGCTGGCAATCGGCCTCGCGGCAGGCCGGCTGGGCGACCGGGTGAGTCTCGGCTTCATGGCGGAAACCGAACGCCAGGTCGAACAGCATCTGGACAGCCATCTGGATCAGTTGCCCGCAGCCGACCGCGAGTCGCGTGCAATCGTCGAACAGATGCGCGTGGACGAGGCCCAGCACGGTAAATCCGCCATGGACGCGGGCGGCGTCGAGTTGCCTTTCCCCGCGCGAGCCCTGATGCGCGCGGTGTCGAAAGTCATGACACGGACCGCCTATTACATATAAGTCCGAGACCTCTGCTCACACACCGCCTGAAAGTGGGATGGCGCCTCGCGCGCCATCCGCCCGAAGTACCGGAACCCCAGCCAACACCTCCCGATCCCGCTTCACGATCTCTTACATTCCGCGCCTTTCCCCCGCACTTTTCACGTATCACCTTCACAAGTTTCACTAGCTCATTCATTTATAACGGTTTTCCGTTTTATGTCTGACGTGAAGGAGTCACGCTAAGTCCTTGTTCTTACAAACAAAATCCGCTCGAAAAGCGCGTATCTCCCTTGACCCCCGTTTAGCGTTCCTCTAAAGTGGGAGACAGTGTGAGAAAGTGTATTTTTGTGTGATCTCACGGGCAGTTTGGGGTAGATTTTCACGAATCGGGCAGCTGGCGCAAAAAACGCCGCGAGCAACTAAGTTGCATGGGACCTGAGTAAGTGCTCTGCATGGGGCCCGAGTAAGCGCTAAAGCGCTAACTCGGGCCGACAGCTAAAGCGCTAACTCGGATCGACCGCAGCGGACTGCATGGACCGGAGTAAAGCGCTGAAGCGCTAACTCCGGTCGACAGGGAGAGCGAAGTGTTCCAAGGGGCGTCGGCGCTGACGCTCGATGCGAAAGGGCGGATGTCGATTCCCTCTCGCTATCGGGATGCGCTGCAAACACAGGCAGAGGGCCGGGTGACGATCACCAAGCACCCGGACGGCTGCCTGTTGCTCTTTCCGCGTCCGGAGTGGGAGATCTTCCGCGACAAGGTCGACAAGCTGCCTATGAACGCGGCCTGGTGGAAGCGCATTTTTCTCGGCAACGCCATGGACGTCGATATGGACGGCGCGGGCCGGGTGCTCGTGTCGCCGGAATTGCGTGCGGCCGGCTCGCTGGAAAAGGAAGTGACCTTGCTTGGCATGGGTCGTCACTTCGAGTTGTGGGACGCACAAATTTACGCAGCAAAGGAACAGGCAGCGATCGCCGAGGGCATGCCCGAAGCGTTAAAGAATTTCACGTTCTGATCGCGGACTACAAATATGGCACCTGCGATGGGAAACGAATTGCAGCATCGCACGGTGCTGCTGGATGAGGCGGTCAATGCGCTGGTGACGCGCGCGGACGGCGTGTATGTGGACGGTACGTTCGGGCGCGGCGGTCATAGCCGGTTGGTGCTGGAGAAGCTCGGTGAAGCGGGGCGTCTGATTGCGTTCGACAAAGACCCGCTCGCCATCGCCACGGCGCAGCAGATTGTCGATCCGCGCTTTGGCATCGTGCACGAGAGTTTTGCTTCACTGCGTGACGCAATTGCGGAGCGCGGGGTAGGGCGGGTGTCGGGCGTTTTACTGGATCTGGGTGTGTCGTCGCCGCAAGTCGACGATCCGGAGCGGGGTTTCAGCTTCCGCGCCGACGGCCCGCTCGACATGCGGATGGACCCGACGCGCGGCGAGTCTGCTGCTGACTGGCTGGCGCGGGCCACGGTGCAGGAACTGACGGAGGTGATACGAGATTATGGGGAAGAACGGTTTGCTTTTCAGATTGCAAAGGCGCTTGTTGCTCGCCGGGCAGAGTCCGACCGTCTTGGGCCTCTCGTCAGCACGGGCGAGCTTGCCCAAATCGTGGCTAACGTCGTCAAAACCCGTGAGAAGGGCAAGGATCCGGCAACCCGCACCTTTCAAGCTATACGGATTCACATCAATCAAGAGCTTGCGGAGCTGCAAGTCGTTTTAGAAGCAGCGATGTCGCTGTTGGAGCAAGGGGGGCGGCTGGTGGTCATCAGCTTTCATTCGCTCGAGGACCGGATCGTCAAGCGATTCATGCAGGCGCACGCCAGTACGCCTGCGGTGGATCGCCGTCTGCCGATTCGCGCAGTCGATCTGCCGAGCCCTCCGCTCAAAATCATTGGCCGCGTGTTCGCAAGCGACGCTGAAGTCGCCGCGAATCCGCGTGCCCGTTCTGCCGTGATGCGCGTGGCGGAGCGGATCGCACCATGAATCGCCTCAATATCTTCCTGCTGATGATCCTGATGGGCTGCGCTTTGTCTGTCGTCAATGCAACTAATCAGCAGCGTCAGATCTTTATCCAGTTGCAGCGCGCGCAATCGCAGGAGCACCAGCTGCAGCAGGATTATTCCCAGCTTCAGTATCAACAGAGCGCGCTGTCGAAGACGTCGCGCATCGAGCAGCTCGCCACCGATTCGCTGAAGATGCAAGCGGTCAGCACCGGTCGCACCCAGTATCTGACGCTTGATCCGGGCGCGGCCAAGGCTGAGGACGCGCCGATCCCGACTTCCGGCCCAGCCTCGGCGCCGGTCGTGACTCGTCGCGGAGGCGTGCGATGAAAAAATCGTCGACTCGCAAGAGCGTCGCCTTTTCAGCGAACCCGATTCTGTCGGTGCGCCTGCCGATGTGGCGCTCGAAACTCGTCGTATTCATGCTCTTCATGGCGTTCGTCGCGCTGACCGCGCGCGCCTTCTGGATTCAAGGTCCGGGCAACGCGTTCTATCAGAAGCAGGGTGAAATCCGCTATCAGCGCCGGCTTGAACTGCCGGCCACGCGCGGCAAGATTCTCGACCGCAATGGTCTCGTGCTCGCCACGAGCTTGCCGGTGCGCGCGATCTGGGCAATTCCGGAATCCGTGCCCGACGACCTCGGCGCCGACAAGCTGAGCCAGCTCGGCAAGCTGCTCGGCATGACGAACAAGGAGTTGCGCGCCAAGCTGTCGGAGGACAAGAACTTCGTCTATGTGAAGCGCCAGGTGCCGGTCGACGTCGCCGCACAAGTCGCGGCACTGGACATCCCCGGCATTTATGCACGCGACGAGTACAAGCGCTTCTATCCGGAAGGCGAGATCACGGCTCACCTGATCGGCTTCACCAATGTCGAAGACGAAGGCCAGGAAGGCGTCGAACTCGGCGACCAGAAGTTGCTGGTCGGCGTATCGGGCAGTCGCCGCGTCATCAAAGACCGCATGGGTCACATCATCGAAGATGTGGACGAGCAGGTCGTGCCGCACAACGGCCAGGATGTCGATCTTTCGATCGACAGCAAGATCCAGTACATCGCCTATACGAACCTGAAAGCGGCCGTCGAGAAATTCAAGGCGAAGGCCGGCGCGGCGATGGTGATCGACGTGCGGACCGGCGAAGTGCTGGCACTGGTCAACTACCCGACGTACAACCCGAACGACCGTTCGCACCTCACGGGCGATCAGTTGCGCAACCGCATTCTCACGGACACTTTCGAGCCGGGCTCGATCATGAAGCCATTCACGGTGTCGCTCGCGCTTGACCTGCACCGCGTCACGCCGACTACACTGGTAGACACGGGGCCGGGCCGCTTTGTGCTCGACGGTGCGCCGATTACCGACGACAGCGCGTTCGGCGTGCTGACGGTGGGTGGCGTGATCCAGAAGTCGAGCAACATCGGTGCGACGAAGATCGCCATGCAGCTCAAGCCCGAAGAGATGTGGAACATGTACACCAGCATCGGTCTCGGCCAGGCGCCGAAGGTCGGATTCCCGGGCGCGGTGGCGGGCCGTCTGCGTCCGTGGAAGAGCTGGCGCCGCATCGAGCAGGCGACCATGTCGTACGGCTACGGTTTGTCAGTGTCGCTGTTCCAGCTTGGCCGCGCATACACGGCGATCGCGCATGACGGCGAGATCATGCCCGTGTCGATTTTCCGCACGCCTGGCGATCAGCCGGCTACGGGGCCGCAAATCTTCGCGCCCACCACCGCTCGCGAAGTGCGCGCAATGCTCGAAACGGTCACGGCCCCGGGCGGCACGTCGCCGGATGCCGCCGTGCCGGGCTACCGCGTCGGCGGCAAGAGCGGTACCGCATACAAGCATGGCGCCCACGGCTACGACCATTCCAAGTACCGCGCATCGTTCGTCGGCATGGCGCCGATGCCGAATCCGCGCATCGTCGTGGCCGTGTCGGTGGACGAACCGACGGCGGGCAGTCACTTTGGTGGTCAGGTGTCGGGCCCGGTGTTCTCTTCGATCGTCGGCGATACGCTGCGGTCGTTGAATGTGCCGCCGGATATGCCGGTCAAGCAGATGGTGGTGTCCGACGATTCAGCGCCTGCCGCACCGGGCGCACCGCCTTCGTCCGCAACGGTCAAGAAACTGTCCACCAGCGCCGGCGCGAAGAAGATGACGATCTCCGCCAACGCGAAAAGCCATCCCGGAGTCGTGCGATGAGCGCGCTGCGCAAGAAGCATCCAGCGCACCGGCAAATCGCCGACGCGCTCAACTGGCTGCACGCTCGCGTGCAGCCAGGCGCGCATCTGCATGCCGACACACGTTCGCTTGCGGCCGGCGACGCGTTTTTCGCCTACGCGGTCGACGGCGCGGACAACCGCCCGTTCATCGACGGCGCGATCGAGCGTGGCGCGGCAGCCGTGCTGGTTCAGCCCGAAGGTTTTAGCGGCGCGATCGATCCGTCCACGACGCTGGCGGTGCCGGCGTTGAACGAACTCGCCGGTTCGATTGCGAGCGCCTGGTATAACGATCCGAGCGACGCAATGCTGGCGATCGGCATCACCGGGACGAACGGCAAGACTTCGTGCAGCCAATGGATTTCCGCGGCGCTGACCGCGCTCGGCAAACGTTGCGCGATCATCGGCACGCTGGGCACGGGTCTGCCGGGTCAACTCGTCCACACCGGCTTCACGACGCCTGACGCGCCGCAACTGCAGCGCAGTCTCGCGCAGTTGCGCGACGCCGGTGCTCAGGCGGTGGCGATGGAAGTATCGTCGCATGCGCTGCATCAAGGCCGCGTGAATGGCACCGCGTTCGATATCGCCGTGTTCACGAATCTCACGCAAGACCACCTCGACTATCACGGCACGTTCGAAGCCTACGAAGCCGCCAAGGCTCGTCTGTTCGCGTGGCCGGGACTGCGCGCCGCGGTGATCAATCGCGACGATGCCGCCGGCCGCCGTCTGCTCGCGAGCGCGAAGGGGCATGCACGCACGTTCGCCTACGGGCTCGACGAAGCGCCGAAAGATTCGCCGGGCGCCGTTGCGTCGCAAGCCGATGCATTACTGCTTGCCTCGAACGTGCGCGCCACGGCCACCGGCACCGCCTTTCACCTGACCACCTCAGACTGGGGCAACGCCGAAGTCGAAGTGCAAACGCTCGGCGCATTCAACGTCAGCAATCTGCTCGGCGTGCTTGGCGCATTGCTCGCCGCCGAGATGCCGTTCGACGCCGCGCTGGCCGAACTCGCGAAACTCGAGCCGGTCAATGGCCGCATGCAACGTCTGGGTGGCCGCTTGCAGAATGACGAGCCGCTCGTCGTCATCGACTACGCACACACGCCGGACGCGTTGGAAAAGACACTCGAAGCGCTACGCCCGATGGCAGCCGCGCGTGGCGGCGAACTGATCTGCATATTCGGCTGCGGCGGCGATCGCGATGCGACCAAACGTCCGCTGATGGGCGCAATCGCCGAGAAGTTCGCGGACGGTGTGGTCGTCACCAGCGACAACCCGCGCAGCGAAGATCCGCAATCGATCATCGAGCAGATCGCCGCGGGCATGACAGACGCATCGAAGGCGCGTCGCGTCGAGGACCGCGCGAGCGCGATCCTGCAAGCGATCCGCAGCGCTGCACGTGAAGACGTCATCGTGCTGGCCGGCAAGGGGCATGAAGCAACACAGGAAATCATGGGTAAGAAGCGCGCTTTCTCCGATCAGGACCATGCCCGCCTTGCGCTTGCCGCACGGGCAACACACGCACGCGGAGGTGGCGAATGACCCAGCCAGGTGTCGCGATGTTCTCGCTGCGTGAAGCCGCCGCGCTGATCCCCGGCGCAACCGTGCTGGGTGACGACAGCGTGGTGTTCGAACGCGTGTCGACCGATAGCCGCAGCGCCGGTCCCGGTGATCTGTTCGTCGCGATCAAAGGCGATCGTTTCGACGCGCACGATTTCCTGCCGGAAGTCGCCTCGCGCAACGTCGCGGCTGTGCTGGTCTCGCGCACGCCCGACGCTTTGCGCGTGCCCGCTTTGCGCGTCACTGATACGCGCGTGGGTCTCGGCGCGCTCGCACGCGGCTGGCGGCGCAAATTCAGCATGCCGCTCGTCGCCGTGACGGGCAGCAATGGCAAGACGACGGTCAAGGAAATGATCGCGTCGATCTTCGCCGCCGCGGTTGGCGCTGACGCACGCCTCGCGACTGCCGGCAACTTCAACAACGACATCGGCTTGCCGCTCACGCTGTTCCGTCTGCATGCCTCGCATCAACTGGCCGTAGCCGAACTCGGTATGAACCATCCGGGCGAGACCTCGCTGCTCGCGAAAATCGCCGAGCCGACCGTCGCGGTGGTGAACAACGCCCAGCGCGAGCATCAGGAATTCATGTCGACGGTCGAAGCCGTCGCGCTCGAGCATGCGAGTGTGATTCACGCGCTCAGGCCGGAAGGCGTCGCGGTGTTCCCGGCAGACGACGCGTACGCGAGCATCTGGCGCGTCGCTGCGACCGCCAACCGCATCGTCGATTTCGCGTTGAACGCCGACGAACGCAACACTGAAGCCGCAGTCAAGGGCAGGTTCGCCGGCAACCGTCTGAGCATCGACACGCCGGAAGGCCGCGTCGACGTGACATTGCAGGTGCTCGGCAACCACAACGCGCACAACGCGTTGGCCGCAACTGCCGCAGCGCTCGCCGCAGGCGTATCGCTCGACGCGATCAAACGCGGCCTCGAATCGTTCGGTGCGGTGAAAGGCCGCTTGCAGGTGAAGCAGGCATCGCTCGGCACGCTCGCCGGCGCGACCGTGATCGACGACACCTACAACGCGAATCCCGATTCGATGCGTGCGGCGATCGACGTGCTCGCATCACGCGAATCGCCACGCGTGCTGGTGATGGGCGACATGGGCGAAGTCGGCGACAACGGCCCGGCGTTTCACCGCGAGATCGGTGCGTACGCCAGGGAACGCAGTATCGACGCGCTGTACGCGATGGGCGACGCCGCGCGCGACGCCTGCACCGCGTACGGCGCGGGCGCGCATCACGTAGCCGACGTCGGCACGCTGGTCGCGCAATTGCAGCAAGCCGGTTTCGGCGCTGCTGCAACGCTTCTCGTGAAAGGCTCGCGCTTCATGCAAATGGAGCGCGTGGTGGACGCCGTAACGAGTCCACAACCTAACGCAGCGGGCAACACGCCCGCTGCACATTGAAATAGAAGGACCGAAGCATGCTACTGGCGCTGGCGCAATGGCTGCAGAATGACGCAAGCTTCTTGCGCGTGTTCAGTTATCTGACTTTCCGTGCGGTGATGGCCACCATCACCGCGCTGCTGATCGGGCTCGTCTGTGGCCCGGCGGTGATCCGCAAGCTGACCGCGATGAAGGTCGGCCAGGCCGTTCGTAAAGACGGTCCGCAAACGCACCTGGTCAAATCCGGTACGCCGACCATGGGCGGGGTGCTGATTCTGCTCGGTATCGCCGTGGCGACGCTGTTGTGGGCCGATCTGACCAACCGTTTCATCTGGATCGTAATTCTGGTCACGTTCGGTTTCGGCGTGATCGGTTGGGTCGACGATTACCGCAAGGTGGTCTACAAGGACCCGCGTGGAATGTCGTCGCGCGAAAAGTATTTCTGGCAGTCGGTGATCGGCCTGTTCGCAGCGGTGTATCTCGCGTTCAGCGTGTCCGAAGCGAGCAACGTGCGGGTGTTCGATCTGTTTATGGCCTGGGTGCGCAGCGGCTTGTCGATGGGCCTGCCGGCGCGCGCCGACCTGATGCTGCCGTTCGTCAAATCGATCAGCTATCCGCTCGGCGTGTGGGGCTTCATCGTGCTGACGTATCTGGTGATCGTCGGCGCGAGCAATGCGGTCAATCTCACCGACGGTCTCGACGGCCTCGTGATCATGCCGGTCGTCCTGGTCGGCGCATCGCTCGGCGTGTTCGCTTATGTGATGGGTAGCTCGGTGTACTCGAAGTACCTGCTGTTTCCGCATATCGCCGGTGCGGGCGAGTTGCTGATCTTCTGTTCGGCGATGGGCGGGGCAGGGCTCGCGTTTCTCTGGTTCAACACCCACCCGGCCCAGATGTTCATGGGCGACGTCGGCGCGTTGGCGCTGGGCGGCGCGCTCGGCACGGTGGCGGTGATCGTGCGCCAGGAAATCGTGCTCTTCATCATGGGCGGCATTTTCGTCGCGGAGACGCTCTCCGTGATGTTGCAGGTGACGTGGTTCAAGTTCACCAAGCGCCGTTACGGCGAAGGCAGGCGTCTGTTCAAGATGGCGCCGCTGCATCACCACTTTGAACTGTCGGGCTGGAAGGAAACGCAGGTGGTCGTGCGTTTCTGGATCATCACGTTGATGTTGTGCCTGTTCGGGTTGTCCACGCTCAAGTTGCGTTAAGTCGTATTTAGGGGAAGCAGGCGATGTTTGGCGAGAAGTTTCGGGATCGGCAAAAGCCGATGGTGCTCGTGCTGGGATTGGGTGAATCCGGTCTCGCAATGGCGCGCTGGTGCGCGCGGCACGGCTGTCGGCTGCGTGTGGCCGATACGCGCGAGGTGCCGCCGAACCTGTCCGCGCTGGAAGCGCACAGCGTCGATGCCGAATTCGTCGGCGGCCCGTTTTCGCCGGTGCTGCTCGAAGGCGTGGAACTCGTGGCGATCAGCCCGGGCTTGTCGCCGCTCGCCGCCGACCTGCTGCCGTTGATCACGGCAGCGCGCGAGCAAGACATCCCTGTGTGGGGCGAACTCGAATTCTTCGCTCAGGCGTTGAAGACGCTTGGCGAAAGCGGTTATGTGCCGAAGGTGATCGCGATCACAGGTACCAATGGCAAGACCACGACCACGAGCCTGACCGGTCTTTTGTGCGAACGCGCCGGCAAGAAAGTCGCGGTGGCGGGCAACATCAGCCCGGCCGCGCTGGACAAACTCAGCGAAGCGATCGACAACACCGCGTTGCCCGATGTGTGGGTGCTGGAACTGTCGAGCTTCCAGCTGGAAACCGCGCACACGTTTACGCCGGATGCGGCGGTCGTTTTGAATATCACGCAGGACCATCTGGACTGGCATGGCGGCCTCGACGCCTACGCCGCCGCGAAGGGCCGCATCTTCGGTACACAAACCGTGCGCGTGCTGAATCGCGACGACTCCCGGGTGATGGCGCTCACGCCTTCCGCAGAAAGTGACGCTGCGATGATCACGTTCGGCGTGACCGAACCGAAGAACGACGGCGACTATGGTCTGCTGCGTGACAACGGCATGGTCTGGCTGGTCGAAGCGCACGATCGCGACGCCAGCGACGAGCCGGCGCCGACGCGCCGGCGCAAGAACGAAGTGGCGGCGCCGAAGAACATCGCGCTCAAACGTTTGATGCCGGCCGACGCGCTGCGCATTCGCGGTCTGCACAACGCCGCGAACGCGTTGGCCGCGTATGCGCTGGCGCGCGCCATCGGTCTGCCTGGCGCGCCGCTCCTGCACGGTCTGCGCGAATACCGGGGTGAGCCGCATCGCGTGGAATTGATCGCGTCGATTGAAGGCGTCGATTACGTCGACGATAGCAAGGGCACCAACGTCGGCGCGACGGTTGCCGCGCTCGACGGTCTCGCGCAACGCACGGTGTTGATTGCCGGCGGCGACGGCAAGGGTCAGGATTTCGAACCGCTTGCCGCACCGGTGATGCGCTGGTGCCGCGCCGTGATGCTGATCGGCCGTGATGCGCCGCAGATTCGCGCCGCGCTGGAAGACACCGGGATCGCGATGACCGATCACGCAACGCTCGAGGAAGCAACGCGGTCCGCCACCGCATTGGCGCAACCGGGGGACGCCGTGCTGCTGTCGCCGGCTTGCGCGAGCTTCGACATGTTCAAGGGTTACGCACATCGCGCGGCGGTGTTCCGCAGCACGGTGGAAGACATCGCGGCCGAACGGGGGACAATGATATGAGCTGGTCGGAACGTTTCGGTTCGAGCCTTGCCGGCGCCCGCGCCGGCAATGGCGATGCGGGCGGCGCAAGCCGCGCTTCCAGCCGCACCGGCGGCAGCGGTCTTGCGAGCGCTGTCAACGGCGTGCGTCCGCTGCGCTCGCGGATGCTCGACTACGATCACTCGCTGCTGTGGGTGGTCGTCGCGCTGCTCGGCCTCGGCGTCGTGATGGTGTATTCGGCGTCGATCGCGATGCCCGATTCACCGAAGTACGCGTCGTACCGCGACTACGCATTCCTCGTGCGCCAGCTCATTTTCGTGGTGATGGGCTCGGTGATCGGCGTCGTGTCGTTCCGCATTCCGATCTCGACGTGGGATAAATACGCGCCGAAGCTCTTCCTGATTTCGCTGCTCGCCTTGGTGATCGTGCTGATTCCACACGTCGGCAAGGGCGTGAACGGCGCGCGCCGCTGGATTCCGCTTGGCATCACGAACATGCAGCCGTCGGAAATCATGAAGCTCGCCGTGACGATCTACGCGGCGAACTACACGGTGCGCAAGCAGGAATACATGCAGAGCTTCGCCAAGGGCTTTCTGCCGATGGCGGTTGCAGTGGGTCTCGTCGGCGCGTTGCTGCTGCTCGAGCCGGACATGGGCGCGTTCATGGTGATCGCCGCGATCGCAATGGGCGTGCTGTTTCTGGGCGGCGTGAACGGCAAGCTGTTCGGCGGCCTCGTGGCCACCGCGGTCGGCACGTTCAGCTTGCTGGTGTGGGCGTCGCCGTGGCGCCGTGAGCGGATTTTCGCCTACCTCGATCCATGGGACGACCGTTACGCGCAGGGCAAGGCTTACCAATTGACGCACTCGCTGATCGCTTTCGGACGCGGCGAGTGGTTCGGCGTCGGTCTCGGCGGCAGTGTCGAGAAGCTCAACTATTTGCCGGAAGCGCATACCGACTTCATCCTCGCGGTGATCGGCGAGGAACTGGGTTTTGTCGGCGTGCTCGTCGTGATTCTGATGTTCTACTGGATCGTGCGCCGCTCGTTCGAGATCGGCCGTCAGGCGCTCGCACTCGACCGCACATTCGCGGGACTGGTGGCGAAGGGCATCGGCATCTGGTTCGGCGCGCAGACCTTTATCAACATGGGCGTGAACCTTGGGCTCCTGCCGACTAAAGGTCTCACGTTGCCGCTCGTCAGTTACGGCGGTTCGGGCATTTTGCTGAACTGCGTGGCGGTGGCGGTGTTGATGCGGGTGGACTACGAGAACCGGGTGTTGATGCGGGGAGGGAAGGTATGACCGCTGCGGCACAACGCACGCTGATGGTGATGGCCGGCGGCACCGGGGGACACGTGTTCCCGGGGCTCGCGGTCGCGCACCTGATGCAGGCGTGGGGCTGGAAGGTCGTATGGCTCGGCAATCCCGCGGGCATGGAAGCCACGCTGGTGCCTAAGCACGGCATCGCGATGGAATACGTGCGCTTCGGCGGACTGCGCGGCAAGGGTCTGAAGACCAAGCTGATGCTGCCGCTGAACCTGCTGCGCGCCTGCTCGCAGAGTTTGAGCGTGCTGCGTCGCGTGAAGCCGGACGTCGTGCTCGGCATGGGCGGCTACATCACGTTCCCGGCGGGTTTGATGACCGCGTTGAGCGGCCGTCCGCTGGTACTGCATGAACAGAACTCGATTGCGGGCCTCGCGAACAAGGTGCTCGCGAAAGTCGCCAAACGCGTGCTGGTTGCGTTCCCGAATGCGCTGCCGCACGGCGAATGGACCGGAAACCCGATTCGTGCGGAACTTGCGCGCGCAATTGCACCCAAAGCACGCTACGCGCAACGCAGCGGTCCGTTGAATGTGCTGGTGGTGGGCGGCAGTCTGGGTGCGGCGGCGTTGAATGAAGTGGTGCCGCGCGCGGTTGCGCTGCTGGCGCCGAACGAACGTCCGCGCATCGTGCATCAGGCGGGCGCGAAGCATATTGAAGCGCTGCGTGAGAACTACGCGGCAGCAGGCCTGAAAGCCGGTGCTGACGTAGAGCTCGTGCCCTTCATCGACGACATGACGAGTGCGTACGCGAACGCGGATCTGGTGATCTGCCGCTCGGGCGCAATGACCGTGTCGGAGATTTCAGCCGTAGGGGTGGCGGCGTTTTTCGTGCCGTTCCCCTTTGCAGTAGACGATCACCAAACCACTAATGCAGCGTTCCTCGCCGATAACGGCGCGGCGCTGGTCGTGCAGCAACGCGATCTGTCGGCGGAAACACTCGCCGACTGGTTGCGCAGCCAGACGCGAGAGACCCTCGCGCAGATGGCGGAGCGTTCGCGCTCGCTCGCGAAACCCGACGCCACGGAACAGGTCGCGCAGATTTGCGCGACTGTGGCGGGTTCGATTTCGGGCGCGAGCCCAGAAGGAAAGCAATGAAACACATCGTCAAACACATTCACTTTGTCGGCATCGGCGGTGTCGGCATGAGCGGCATCGCGGAGGTGCTGGTCAATCTCGGCTATCAGGTGAGCGGCTCGGACCTGTCGAGCAACGCGATCACCGATCGTCTCGCCGCGCTCGGCGCGCGGATCGCGATCGGCCACGCGGCGGAGAACATTGAAGGCGCGAATGCGGTGGTCGTCTCCACGGCGGTGCGTAGCGATAACCCCGAAGTGCTGGCCGCGCGTCATCGCCGTATTCCGATCGTGCCGCGCGCGGTGATGCTAGCGGAACTGATGCGGCTGAAGCAGGGTATCGCGATTGCGGGTACGCACGGCAAGACCACGACCACGTCGTTGGTGGCGAGCGTGCTGGCCGCGGGCGGGCTCGATCCGACCTTTGTGATCGGCGGGCGCCTGATCAGCGCGGGCGCTAATGCGCGGCTGGGTACCGGTGACTTCATCGTCGCCGAAGCGGACGAGTCGGATGCGTCGTTCCTGAATCTGTTCCCGGTGATCGAAGTCATCACGAACATCGACGCCGATCACATGGATACCTACGGCCACGATTTCGCGCGGCTCAAGCAGGCGTTCATCGAATTCACGCATCGCCTACCGTTCTATGGGATCGCGGTGCTGTGCGTCGACGATCCGAACGTGAAAGAGATTCTGCCGTTCGTGTCGAAGCCGATCATCCGCTACGGCTTTGCACCGGACGCGCAAGTGCGCGCGGTGAATGTCGAAGCACGTGGCGGCAAGATGCATTTCACGGCGATGCGTGAAGACGCGGCGCCGATCGACATCGTCTTGAACCTGCCTGGCGAGCACAACGTGCAGAACGCTTTGGCCGCAATTGCAATTGCGACTGAACTTGAAGTGAAAGATGCCGATATCCAGCGAGCGCTGGCGGATTTCACCGGTGTGGGCCGGCGCTTCCAGCGCTATGGCGAAGTGCCGGTGATCAACGAAGACAAGACAAGCGGCGCGTACACGCTGGTCGACGATTACGGCCATCACCCGGTTGAAATGGCGGCCACGGTGGCGGCGGCGCGCGGTGCATTTCCCGGGCGGCGTCTGGTGCTGGCATTCCAGCCGCACCGCTTCACACGCACGCGCGATTGCTTCGAAGATTTTGTGAAGGTGCTGTCGACCGTCGACGCGCTCGTGCTGACCGAAGTCTATTCGGCCGGCGAAGCGCCGATCGTCGCCGCGGACGGCCGTGCACTCGCGCGCGCGCTGCGTGTGGCGGGCAAGGTCGAACCGGTGTTTGTCGATACGGTGGATGAAGTGCCGGACGCGCTCTCAGCAGTGGTGCGCGACGGCGATGTGGTGATCACGATGGGCGCGGGTTCGATCGGCGGTGTGCCGGGTCGCCTCGCGCAAGAGACGAAGGTGTGAGTGAGATGAGCGGTATCGATCCGAAACAATTCGGTAAAGTCGCAGTGCTGCTCGGTGGAGACTCCGCCGAGCGTGAGGTGTCGCTCAATTCCGGCCGCCTTGTGCTGCAAGGTTTGCGCGACGCCGGTATCGACGCGCATCCGTTCGACCCGGCCGAGCGTCCGCTCGCCGCGTTGAAGGACGAAGGCTTCGTGCGCGCGTTCAACGCGCTGCACGGCGGTTATGGCGAGAACGGCCAGATCCAGGGCGCGCTCGACTTCTACGGGATTCGCTACACCGGCAGCGGCGTGCTTGGCTCGGCGCTTGGTCTGGACAAGTTCCGCACCAAGCTCGTGTGGCAGCAACTCGGCATTCCGACGCCGCCGTTCGAAGCCGTGCTGCGCGGCGACGACTACGAAGCACGCGCGCAGGACATCGTGGCGAAGCTCGGTTTGCCGCTGTTCGTGAAGCCGGCCAGCGAAGGCTCGAGCGTCGCGGTGATCAAGGTAAAAAGCGCCGACGCATTGCCGGCGGCGCTCGTCGAAGCGGTCAAGTACGACAGGATCGTCGTGGTGGAAAAGAGCATTGAAGGCGGCGGCGAGTACACCGCGTGCATCGCCGGGGATCTCGACCTGCCGGTGATCCGTATCGTGCCGGCCGGCGAGTTCTACGATTACCACGCGAAGTACATCGCCGACGACACGCAGTACCTGATTCCGTGCGGTCTGGCGCTGGCCGAGGAGGCGTGTCTAAAAGTGCTGGCGCGCCGCGCGTTCGACGTGCTCGGCTGCACTGATTGGGGCCGCGCCGATTTCATGCTCGACGCCGCCGGCAATCCGTATTTCCTTGAAGTGAACACGGCGCCTGGCATGACTGATCACTCGCTGCCGCCGAAGGCCGCGCGTGCGGTGGGCATCAGCTATCAGCAACTGGTTGTCAGCGTGTTGGCGCTGACGCTGAAGGACTAACCGGGGCAACCCGAAAGCAACACCATGTGGAACAACGTTCGCCAGCTCAATCTCGCCGCCAGCGCATTGCATGCGTTGCTGGTGCTCGTGCTGCTGGCGGCAGGGGGTTACTGGTTGATCCAGCGGCCGAATTTCGCACTGCGCGAAATCCAGATCGATGGCGACACCGAGCACATCAATTCGCCGACGGTGCGCGCCGGCGTAGTCGGGCGCTTGAAGGGCAACTTTTTCACGGTGGATCTCGATGTCGCGCGTCAGGCATTCGAGCAGATGCCGTGGGTGCGTCACGCGAGCGTGCGGCGGGTCTGGCCGAATGCACTGGCTGTCACGCTTGAAGAGTACAAACCGCTGGGAACGTGGGGCAGCGATCAGCTGGTGAGCGTCGACGGCGAGCTGTTCACCGCGAACCAGGGCGAGCTCGAAGATGATCTGCCCGCGTTCGACGGCCCGGACGGCACGGCAAAAGAAGTCGTCGCGCGGTATAGCGACTTCAAGAAGTGGTTTGCGCCGCTGGGCGCGACGCCGGATGAAGTCACGCTGTCGCCGCGCTACGCATGGACGGTGAAGCTCTCGAACGGCATGCAGGTGGAACTTGGGCGCGAACGCAATCAGGACACGCTGCTGGATCGCAGCAAGCGCCTGACCGCGGCGTGGAACGCGGTGACGCAACGTTGGGGAAAGGATATCGAGTATGCGGACTTGCGCTATCCGAACGGTTTCGCGATTCGCGCGGCAGGGATGCGCTTTATCACCGAACCCGACAAGGGCAAGAAGTAAACGGACATCACACGCAATGAGCACGCTATGAGTAAAGACTATAAAGATCTGCTGGTCGCCCTCGACATCGGGACGTCGAAGGTTGTGGCCATCGTCGCCGAGTTGAAGGGCGAGGGTCACTACGAGGTGATCGGCCTCGGCCAGAGCGAATCGAAGGGGCTCAAGAAAGGCGTGGTGGTGAACATCGAAGCCACCGTGCAATCCATTCAGCGCGCGCTCGAGGAAGCCGAGCTGATGGCCGATTGCAAGATCACGAATGTATTTACCGGGATCGCCGGCAGCCATATCCGCAGCTTCAATTCCAGCGGCATGGTGGCGATCAAGGAAAAGGAAGTCACGCAGACGGACGTCGCGCGCGTGATCGAGACGGCGAAGGCGATCAACATCCCGACCGATCAGCAGGTGCTGCACATCCTGACGCAGGAATTCATCATCGACGGTCAGGAAGATGTGCGCGAGCCGATCGGCATGAGCGGCATCCGGCTGGAAGTGAAGGTGCATATCGTCACCGGCGCGGTCAGCGCGGCGCAAAACATCGTCAAGTGCGTGCGCCGTTGCGGGCTCGAAGTGAACGATCTGATCTTGCAGCCGCTGGCGTCGTCGCTGGCGGTGCTGACGGAAGACGAGAAAGAACTCGGCGTGGTGCTGGTCGATATCGGCGGCGGCACGACGGATATTGCAATTTTCAGCGAAGGCGCGATTCGCCATACCGCGGTGATTCCGATCGCCGGCGATCAGATCACGAGCGACATCGCGATGGCCTTGCGCACGCCGACGCCGGACGCGGAAGACATCAAGGTCGACTACGGCATTGCGAAGCAAGCCCTCGCCGATCCGGACGAAATGATCGAAGTGCCGGGTCTGGGTGAGCGCGGTCCGCGCACGCTGTCGCGTCAGGCGCTGGCCGCGGTGGTCGAGCCGCGTGTCGAAGAGCTGTTTTCGCTGGTGCAGCAAGTGGTGCGCGAGTCGGGTTACGAGGAACTGCTGAGCTCCGGCGTGGTGCTGACCGGCGGCGCGTCGATGATGCTCGGCATGGTCGAACTCGGCGAAGACATTTTCCTGAAGCCGGTGCGCATCGGCGTGCCGGAATACGCGGGCGGTCTGGCTGACGTGGTGCGTAACCCGCGTTATTCGACGGCGATGGGCCTGCTCGTCGAAGGACGCTCGCAACGGATGCGCGGCCGCAAGGTCGCGGTGCAGTCGGGGTCGATGGGCCAGGTCTTCACGCGAATGAAAGACTGGTTCCTCGGCAACTTCTAACGAATTTCTGGTTTGAACGGTTTTATCTGAATACGCGCTAGTGCCGGCGACTGGCGCGCGACAGGAGGTTGCCCGATCTCCTGCCGAAAAACGGCCGAAGTGGCTGTAATTTTTTATCTTGACGGAGGCAACATGGAATTCCAGATGCTGGAAACCGAAACGAACGGCACCATCATCAAGGTGATCGGAGTAGGTGGCGCTGGCGGCAATGCCGTTCAGCACATGATCAACAAAGGCGTGCAAGGCGTCGACTTCATCGTGATGAACACGGACGCGCAGGCGCTATCGCGTTCGCGCGCCTCGGCGGTGATCCAGCTCGGCAACACGGGTCTGGGCGCCGGCGCCAAGCCGGAAATGGGCCGCGCGGCAGCCGAAGAAGCACGTGAGCGCATCGCCGACGCACTGCGCGGCGCGCACATGGTGTTCATCACCGCCGGCATGGGCGGCGGCACGGGCACGGGCGCAGCACCGGTGGTCGCGCAGATCGCCAAGGAAATGGGTATCTTGACTGTTGGCGTGGTCAGCAAGCCGTTTGAATTCGAAGGCGGCAAGCGGATGCGCGTCGCAGAAGCGGGTTCGCAGCAACTGGAGGATCACGTCGACTCGCTGATCGTCGTCCTGAACGACAAGCTGTTCGAGGTGATGGGCGATGACGCCGAGATGGACAAGTGCTTCCAGTGCGCAGACGACGTTCTGAACAACGCAGTTGCCGGCATCGCGGAAATCATCAACGTCGACGGTCTGGTGAACGTCGACTTCGAAGACGTGAAGACGGTGATGGGCGAGCAGGGCAAGGCGATGATGGGCACGGCGACGGTTGCCGGTGTCGATCGCGCGCGTCTGGCCGCTGAGCAGGCTGTTGCCAGCCCGCTGCTGGAAGGGGTGGACCTGTCGGGCGCGCGTGGCGTGCTGGTCAATATCACGTCGAGCCGTTCGCTGCGTTTGTCGGAAACGCGCGAAGTGATGAACACGATCAAGAGCTATGCTGCAGAAGACGCAACCGTGATTTTCGGCGCGGTGTACGACGATGCCATGGGCGACGCGCTGCGCGTGACGGTCGTGGCAACGGGTCTGGGCCGTGCGGCGAAGAAGCAGCAATCGGCACCGATGACGCTGCTGCGCACCGGTACGGACAACCAGCCGGTCAGCGCGCATGCTGCTTACGCGCCGTCGTCGTCGCATCATGCAAGCACGGCCGATTACGGCGCGCTGGATGCGCCCGCTGTGTGGCGCCAGTCGCGCGATACGGCGGCTTCGCACGTGCAGGCGTTGCAGGAAAAGGGCGTCGACACATACGACATTCCGGCATTCCTGCGCAAGCAGGCGGACTGAGCGCGTGAGCGGGCTTTCGTCGTCGCGCTGTTTTTAGCGGTGTTGGCGGACGAATGCACGAGCGTGGCGGGTGAACGGCGAACAGGCCGCGTATCGTCAGATTCGCGGCAAGGACGAGTGCCCTCTTCGGATTCGCGAAGCGGATGGGGCGGTTGTCGCCGGGCCGAGCCTGTTGTTGGGCAGACGCTGAATTCACTGCGACACGACGACGTGCGAGCGTGCTTCGCATCGATGCAAAGGACTGAGCATGATTCAAGCAGGTGAAAAGCTACCCGACGCGACGCTCTTCGAGTTCGTCGAAGACGCGCGGGCGGGCTGCACGCTGGGGCCTAACAGCTTCGACGTGCGCGAGCAGACGGCAGGCAAACGCGTGGTGATCTTTGGATTGCCCGGCGCGTTCACGCCGACCTGTTCGGCCAAACATGTACCGGGTTACATCGAGCATGCCGAGCAGTTGCGCGCGGCCGGCATCGACGAGATCTGGTGCGTGTCCGTCAACGACGCGTTCGTAATGGGCGCGTGGGGACGCGATCAGCACGCCTCGGGCAAGGTGCGCATGATGGCGGACGGTAGTGCGGCTTTCACGCGGGCGCTCGGTCTTGAGCAGGATTTGTCGGCGCGTGGCATGGGAATCCGTTCCCAGCGCTACGCGATGGTTGTCGACGACGGCGTGGTCAAGACGTTGAACGTCGAGGCTGCCGGCAAATTCGAAGTCAGCGATGCGGCGAGTATCCTCGCGACGTTGAGCTAGTTGCGCTTGCGTTGAATGCCCCCTCGAGCCTGCGCGGTTAAACGCGTTGTATCAGGGCAACGGTGCATAAGACGCTTTTGTGACAGGCCGTTACGCGGGCCGATGACCGGAAACGCCTCCGTTCCGGACATCGGCCCGTCACGCTTCCCTGACGGGCGCCCAATGGGTAATGCAGCGAAACAGATTGATACGTTCCGCGCTAAGACGCTTCTTAGGGTATTGGAGTATACTTCGCGCTATGGAATAAAAAGTCCCGATTGGGATTTTCAATCGAATAGAAGATCACCATGTTGAAGCAGCGCACAATCAAATCAATCGTCAAGACAGTCGGCATTGGCCTGCACTCTGGCCGCAAAGTCGACCTGACGCTCCGCCCGGCGGCGCCGGACACGGGCATTGTGTTTTCGCGCGTGGATTTGGCCACGCCGGTGGACATTCCTGCGTCGGCGTTAGCGATTGGCGATACACGTCTGGCTTCTGTATTGCAAAAAGACGGCGCGCGCGTGTCGACCATCGAGCATTTGATGTCCGCATGCGCAGGCCTCGGTATCGATAATCTTTATATCGACGTGACCGCTGAAGAAATTCCGATCATGGACGGCAGTGCGGGTTCGTTCGTGTTTCTGATTCAGTCGGCCGGTATTGAAGAACAGAACGCGCTGAAGAAATTCATCAAGGTCACCAAGCCGGTTGAAATTCGCGACGGCGATAAATTCGCGCGTCTCGATCCGTATTTCGGTTTCAAGCTCAAATTCACCATCGATTTCCGTCATCCGGCCGTGGATAAAACTGGCCAGGCGCTGGAAGTGGATTTTGCCAATACGTCGTATGTGCGGGAAATTGCCCGGGCGCGGACGTTCGGCTTTGCGCATGAAGTGGAAATGATGCGCGAACTCGGTTTGGCGCGCGGTGGCAGCATGGATAACGCCATCGTGCTCGACGAATACCGCATTCTGAATAACGACGGTCTGCGGTATGACGACGAATTCGTGAAGCACAAGATGCTCGACGCGATCGGCGATCTGTACGTGGTTGGCCATCCGTTGCTGGCGTCGTACACGGCGTACAAGTCGGGTCACGGTCTGAACAACGCCCTGCTGCGCGAATTGCTGGCGCATGAGGATTCGTACGAAGTTGTCACGTTCGAGGACACGCAGAAGGCGCCGCGTGGCTTCGCGTACGAAACGCAAACGGCGTTTGCGTGATTTGCGTAGCAGCT
This sequence comes from Paraburkholderia fungorum, assembly GCF_046027605.1. Lineage (GTDB taxonomy): Bacteria > Pseudomonadota > Gammaproteobacteria > Burkholderiales > Burkholderiaceae > Paraburkholderia > Paraburkholderia fungorum_F. The sequence continues at coordinate 23,535 of NZ_JAQQEF010000040.1, read as the reverse complement.
TCGGATGATTCGTCCGAAGCAAATGGATGAAAAATAAGCGGCCCCACTGGGCCGCTTATTTTTTGTTCAGCGATTTCTCCGATGCCGCGCTGCCATTTTCGCCAAAGCCTCCTGCAGCGGCGAGGGCGCGAGCGATTCGGAGAGCGCAAGCAAGGCGTCCGCGCCGACCGGCGTCATGCGCGCCTGCTTGACCGGTGGCGGCTCCTTCAAAGGCTGGGGCCGCACGCGAATCCGCAACGCATTGACCGGCCAGCCGCGCTGCTGCAGATCCGCCAGCAATCGCGGCTCAATCTGGCGCAGGCGTGCGGCCAGCGCGTTGTGCCCGGCAAACAGGGCCAGTACGCCTTCCTTGATGAAGCTCGGCTCCACGCTGGTCGCCAGATAGTCGGGCAACAAAGCGCGCAGATCTTTTTCGAGCGCCGCAATCTGCTCGACGCCCGCGCGCAGGGCCACGAACGCGTCGGTGCGATTGAGCACTTCGGCAACGGGCTGCGGGCGGCGCGCGTTGAACTGCTTGGACGGCGGCCTTGAAAAGGACGGAATGCGGCTCATGTTCGATAGTGACGGCGTGTTCGCACCCGATGTGCGTTCACGCCGCGATTGTACCGCGCGGGATGCACGCGGACCCGCCTCAATGCGTACCGCCAGAGGTCGCTGCGGCGGGCCTCCGGTGCCGTGCCGCCGTCTCGTTGCTGACACAGGCGTGGGCGGGGGCGCGTGCTAAAATGCCCGATTCGAATTCACTCTTGGACTAAGCCGCCGAGGCCCTTCCGACCCCGGAGCGCACGTGCATCAACCGCACGCCGCGAACCAGCCGAAGCCGCGACGCAGACACCGATCCGATGACCACCGGTTTTCTACAGAAAATTTTTGGCAGCCGCAACCAGCGGCTAGTCAAGCAATATCAAAAGACCGTCACGGCGATCAATGCGCTCGAACCGCAGATCGAGCAATTGACGGACGATCAACTGCGCGCCAAAACGGGTGAATTCCGCCAGCGTGTCGCGAGTGGCGAGGCGCTCGACAAGCTCCTGCCGGAGGCCTTTGCGGTGTGCCGCGAGGCCAGCAAGCGCGTGCTGAAAATGCGCCACTTCGACGTACAGCTGATCGGCGGCATGGTCCTGCATTACGGCAAGATCGGCGAAATGCGCACCGGCGAAGGCAAAACGCTCGTCGCTACGCTGCCGGTGTACCTGAATGCGTTGTCGGGCCGCGGTGTGCACGTCGTCACGGTCAACGACTACCTGGCCCAGCGCGACGCCGAATGGATGGCGCGTCTGTACAATTTCCTGGGTCTGTCGGTCGGCATCAACCTGTCGCAGATGGATCATGGCGCGAAGCAGGAAGCGTACGCCGCTGACATCACGTACGGCACCAACAACGAATTCGGCTTCGACTACCTGCGCGACAACATGGTCTACGAGACCGACGCGCGCGTGCAGCGAGCGCTGAATTTCGCGGTGGTCGACGAGGTCGACTCGATTCTGATCGACGAAGCCCGTACGCCGCTGATCATTTCCGGCCAGGCCGAAGATCACACCGAACTCTACGTGCGCATGAATGCGCTGCCGCCGCTGCTCGAACGCCAGATCGGCGAAGAGAAAGCGGATGGCACCGGGGTCGAAAAGCCGGGCGACTATACGCTGGACGAGAAAGGCCGCCAGGTCTTCCTGACGGAATCGGGCCACGAAAAGGCCGAACGCCTGCTCGCCGAATGGGGCCTGATCGGCGAGGGCGAAAGCCTGTACGCGCCGCAGAACATCACGCTGATGCACCACGTGTACGCCGCACTGCGCGCGCACACGCTGTTCTTCAAGGATCAGCATTACGTGGTGCAGAACGGCGAAGTCGTGATCGTCGACGAATTCACCGGCCGTCTGATGTCGGGCCGCCGCTGGTCGGATGGCTTGCACCAGGCTGTCGAGGCGAAGGAACACGTCAAGATCCAGAGCGAGAACCAGACGCTTGCATCGATCACGTTCCAGAACTATTTCCGCATGTACGCCAAGCTGTCCGGCATGACCGGCACGGCCGATACCGAAGCGTACGAATTCAACGAGATCTACGGTCTCGAAACGGTCGTGATCCCGACCAACCGTCCGCCGAAGCGGATCGACAAGCAGGATCAGATCTACAAGACCGCCAAGGAACGCTATGACGCGGTGATCCGCGACATCCGCGATTGCTACGAGCGCGGTCAGCCGGTGCTGGTCGGCACCACGTCGATCGAAAACTCGGAACTGCTGTCGCATCTGCTGAAGCAAGCCGGTTTGCCGCACGAAGTGCTGAACGCGAAGCAGCACGCGCGTGAAGCCGAGATCGTCGCCGAAGCCGGCCGTCCGAAGCGTGTCACGATCGCGACCAACATGGCGGGTCGCGGTACCGACATCGTGCTCGGCGGCAATGCGGAAAAGCAGGCGTCGTTCCTCGAACAGGATGAAACGCTTTCCGACGCAGAGAAGCAAAGCCGTATCCAGAAGCTGCACGACGAATGGCAAGCGTTGCACGATCAGGTGAAGGCCGCGGGCGGTCTGCACATTATCGGCACTGAGCGTCACGAATCGCGCCGGATCGACAACCAGTTGCGCGGCCGTGCCGGCCGTCAGGGCGACCCGGGTTCGTCGCGCTTCTATCTGTCGCTGGAAGATCCGCTGCTGCGCATTTTCGCGGGCGATCGCGTGCGCGCGATCATGGACCGCCTGAAGATGCCGGAAGGCGAGGCGATCGAGGCGGGCATCGTGTCGCGTTCGATCGAATCGGCACAGCGCAAGGTTGAAGCGCGCAACTTCGACGTTCGCAAGCAATTGCTCGAATACGACGACGTGTCGAACGATCAGCGCAAGGTGATCTACCAGCAGCGCAACGAATTGCTCGAAGCGAACGACATCACCGAAACCATCGGCGCGATGCGCCATGGCGTGATCGCCGATATCGTTCACCCGTTCGTGCCGGCCGGCAGCATCGAAGAGCAGTGGGACGTGCCCGAACTCGAGGAAGTGCTGCGCAACGAATGGCAGCTCGACCTCGCGATTCAGGAAATGATCAACGAGTCGAATTCGATCAGCTCGGACGAAATTCTCGAAGCCGTTGAAGCCGCTGCGGACGAAGCCTATGAGTCGAAGGTCGAACAGGTCGGCCGCGAATCGTTCAGCGCGTTCGAACGTTCGATCATGCTGCAAACACTGGACCGCAGCTGGCGCGAACATCTGGCCGCGCTCGATCATCTGCGCCAGGGGATCCATCTGCGAGGTTACGCGCAGAAGAATCCGAAGCAGGAATACAAGCGCGAGGCATTCGAACTGTTCGCCGCAATGCTCGACGCTGTGAAGCTCGAAGTCACCCGTGTGGTGATGAACGTGCAGATCCAGTCGCCGGAACAGCTGGAACAGGCTACCGAGCAGTACGAAGAGCAGGGCAACCACCTCGAAAACGTCGAGTTCCGTCACGCCGAGTTCGCCGAAGCGGCGGCAGCAGCAGCGGCAGCGCCTGCCGCCGCGGAAGTGGCCACCGCCGCGATGATCGGCGATGCGATGAGCCACGGTTCGTCGCATGCCGTCGCGTCGGACGTGAGCGCGGATAGCGTGCCGAAAGTCGGCCGTAACGATCCGTGCCCGTGCGGTAGCGGCAAGAAGTACAAGCAGTGCCACGGGAAGATTGCGTAATGCCGAAAGCGGCGCGCTTTTAAGCGCGCCGCTTCGTTTTGCGTGATGCTTTGCTGGTGATTTCGCGGTGGTTCGGCATACTCCCGAGCCACCAGTTTCCGTTTCCTCAATGCCGGCGTCCGCCGGCATTTTCTTCGACAGGTCGCGACCATGGCTGTCAATTTTCCCTCGATCGATCCCGCTCAACTCCACCCTGTCGCCGGCGTCACGCTGGGCTGGGCGGAGGCGAATATCCGCAAGCCGAACCGCAAGGACGTGCTGGTCATTTCCGTAGGCGTTGGCGCCACGGTAGGCGGCGTGTTCACGCAGAACCGTTTTTGCGCCGCACCCGTCACGGTGTGTCGTGAAAACCTGGCGCGCGTGCGCGCGGGCGGCACGCCGATTCGTGCGCTGGTGATCAACACCGGCAACGCGAACGCGGGCACGGGCGAACCGGGCCTCGTCGCCGCGCGCGAAACCTGCGCTGAACTCGCGCGTCTCGCGGACATCACGCCGGAACAGGTTCTGCCGTTCTCGACGGGCGTGATTCTGGAACCGCTGCCGGTCGATCGTCTGAAGGCGGGTCTGCCGGCCGCGCTGGCGAACCGCAAGGAAGCCAACTGGTACGACGCCGCTCAGGCGATCATGACCACGGACACGTTGCCGAAAGCCGTCTCGCGCCAGGTCACGATCGAAGGGCACACGGTCACGCTCACCGGCATCAGTAAGGGCGCGGGGATGATCAAGCCGAATATGGCGACCATGCTCGGCTTCCTCGCGTTCGACGCCGCTGTCGCGCAGCCGGTGCTCGACGCGCTGGTCAAGCACGTGGCGGATCGCTCGTTCAACTGCATCACGATCGACGGCGATACGTCGACCAACGATTCCTTCATCCTGATCGCCTCGGGCAAATCGAGTCTGCCGGCGATCACGTCCACCGATTCGCCCGCTTATGCAGCGCTGCGCGACGCGGTGACCGACGTCGCCCAGACCCTCGCACAACTGATCGTGCGCGACGGCGAAGGCGCGACCAAATTCATGACCGTGCATGTCGAAGGCGGCTCGAGCGTCGGCGAATGCCGCCAGATCGCGTATGCGATCGGCCACTCGCCGCTCGTGAAGACGGCCTTCTATGCATCGGACCCGAATCTCGGCCGCATTCTCGCGGCCATCGGCTATGCCGGCGTGGACGATCTCGACGTCGGCAAGATCGATCTGTATCTGGACGACGTACTGGTCGCGACCGCCGGTGGCCGCAATCCGGCCTACCGCGAGGAAGACGGCCAGCGCGTCATGAAAAAGAGCGAGATCGGCATTCGCGTCGCACTCGGCCGCGGCAATGCGCAAGCCACGATCTGGACTTGCGATCTGTCGCACGACTACGTGAGCATCAACGCCGACTATCGTTCGTAAACAGGTTCCTCATTAGGGTTTTGACGCGGCTTTCTGGCCGCTTACCTCACTGCTATGGATAAACTCGAACAGTTTCTGACCCGGGCCGAAGCCGTGCTCGTCCGCCTCGAAGCCATGCTTCCGCCTGCTGCACCGGAGATCGACTGGTCGGCGGCGGTTGCCTTTCGCTGGCGCAAGCGCCAGGGGCGCGGCTATCTGCAACCGGTTCCCGCTATCTCGTCGATCACACTCGACGATCTGCAAAACATCGATCGCCAGAAAGGGTTGATCGAGCAGAATACGCGTCAGTTCGTGCACAAACAGCCGGCCAACAACGTGCTGCTGACGGGTGCGCGCGGCACGGGCAAGTCGTCGCTGATCAAGGCGTGCCTGAATGCCTATGCGAAAGACGGCTTGCGCCTGATCGAAGTGGATAAAGACGATTTGCACGACCTGGGCGACATCGTCGATCTGATCGCGCAGCGGCCGGAGCGCTTCGTGGTGTTCTGCGACGACCTCTCGTTCGAAGACGGCGAGTCGGGCTACAAGGCGCTGAAGGTTGCGCTGGACGGCTCGATTGCTGCCCAATCGGACAATGTGCTGATCTACGCAACGTCGAATCGCCGCCATCTGCTACCCGAGTACATGAGCGACAACGAGACCTACAAGCACACGTCCGACGGCGAAATCCATCCGGGCGAACTGGTCGAAGAAAAGATCTCGTTGTCTGAGCGCTTCGGGCTGTGGGTCAGCTTCTATCCGTTCAAGCAGGACGACTACCTGTCGATCATCGGCCACTGGCTGCGGCATTTCGGCTGCGACGATGCGGAAGTCGAAGCAGCGCGTGGCGACGCGCTCGTGTGGGCGCTGGAACGCGGTTCGCGCTCAGGGCGCGTCGCGTGGCAATTTGCACGCGACTGGTCCGGCCGGAAGACCCCCGCATGAGCGATACGCAGACGAATGCCGACGGCCGCAAGGTCACGGAGGTAGCCGTCGGCGTGCTGATTCGGCCGGACGGGCGATACCTGTTGGCGCAGCGCCCGGCAGGCAAGCCGTACGAAGGGTATTGGGAGTTTCCGGGCGGCAAGCTGGAGGCGGGCGAGTCGGTCGAGGCCGCGCTGGCCCGCGAGCTGCACGAGGAACTGGGTATCGAGGTCAAGTCGAGCCATCTTTGGCACACGCTCGAACACGATTACCCGCACGCCTATGTGCGGCTGTTCTTTTGCAAGGTGACGGAGTGGACCGGCGAGCCGCACGGCCGCGAAGGTCAAGCATTTGTCTGGCAGACGTTGCCGGCGGTTGTCTCGCCGTTGTTGCCGGCGACGATTCCCGTGCTGGAATGGCTCGCGGCGGAAAAGAACTAGAAATATCGTGCGGGGGTGTGTGCGGCGCTGCGGGAGCAGCGCCGCACCACGGCAATGAAGCGCGGATCAAGCACACGACCCAATCGCACCACTGCGTGTGTCTACAGCCTGCAGCGCTCAATGCGGGTTGTAATCCCCACTAGGCGATTCATCCGACGGCGCTTCTTCATCTGTGCCGCCTATCTTGTACTTCTCAGTGGCCCAGGCACCGAGGTCGATCTGCTTACAGCGCTCGGAGCAGAACGGGCGGAAGCGGCTTTCAGGTGTCCAGCGGACGTCCTTTCCGCAAGTGGGGCATTTGACGACAGTAGGCATACGGTCAGGCAGTCAATCGGAAACGGAACAAGTAACGAATATAGGGGCATTCTTCGCCGCTTTAAAGGCGCGTGACCCGGCGATCCAGTTTTGCAAATGCAGGCGGTTACAGCCTGGTTTCTACGATGCGGGCGCTACAGCCCAAGTTACAGGCTGCAGAGCGTGAGCTGGAACGGAACGTCGACATCCACTGCGCGCGGACGTAAGTCGCCGTCCTGCACCGTGAAGCGAACCCACAGCATGTACTTGTTAGCGCTCGCCTCGGGAATCACCCGCAATTCAGGTGCCACCCGTACCTGCATCAACTGGTATGAACGGCCTGATAGCATCTGCTGATAGCTGCCTTGCATTGCCATGACCTTGGAGGCCTGACCCGATTCGCGCGCGAGGCGCAACACGATTGTTGCCGCGTCGCGCAACGGCAGCAGCGGCGTGACCCATTTGGCGATGTCCTGGCGGCGCTGATCAGGATGGATCTGCTGCCATGCGTAATATGAAGGCAAGTCGAACTTGCAGGTGCCCCCCGGGATAATCGCGCGGCTGCGGATACTGGCGAGCCACTCGTTATCAGCCAGATGCTGGCCGGTCTTGCCCTGCATCTGCGAAAGCCCCGCGAGGGTCTGCTCGATTTCCCCGAGTACCGCCTCCAGGGCGTTCTGCTCGATGCCCGGATTGCCGCGGAACGGCGCCAGTGTTTGCCGTTGGCGCTCCAGTTCCTTCATCAGATCGGACTTCAGATCCGCGCGACCCGCTACCTCTGAGATTTCGAACAGAGTGGTCAGTGCGACGTGATGTTCCCTCGCGTCTTCCTGAGTCAGAAAGAACGTGAAGCGCTCGAACAGATCTTCGAGGCGCAATAGCGTCCGGATTCGCTCGTTGAAGGGATACTCGTAAAGGATCAAGCGGGCTCGCCTCGGGCGTGGTCGGTGACGGGAATGCAGAACATTCTAATGCCGTGAGACTACCCTAGCAATCACGCACTTTTTCAGCGCGCTTTCGCAACTTTTTTCACGTGTTTCGGGCGGATTCTGCGTGCTTCGGCACGGGTGCCGCGGCAAAGTTCAATGGATAGGGCACAAGGCACGGTGTGCATGGCGACAGATAGACGTGACATGGTCCACACATTCTCAAACACCCGCTAACGACAGATAGACGCGATGCTGCGCGTCAACCTGCGCCTTAAGCGCCCCGAGCGGCGCGTTGTCGTTGTCGATGACGTCGTTGGCGGCGGCGAGGCGCGCTTCGCGCGTCGCCTGGCGGGCGATGATTGCCAGCACCTGTTCACGGCTGAAGCCATTGCGACTCATCACCCGCGAGATTTGCGTCTCGACGCTGCAATCGACGGTCAACACGCGATTCACGCGGGTCTTCCAGCTACCCGATTCCACCAGCAACGGTACCACCACGATCACATATGGCCCTTGCGCCTCATTCCACTCGCGCTCAGTCTCCGCGCGAATCAACGGATGCGTGATGCTTTCGAGCCGTTTGCGCGCGCCGTCGTCGCTGAACACCAGCGTGCGCATGCGGGCGCGGTTGAGCGAACCGTCCGCGGCTACGAACGCGTCGCCGAACTCCGCGGCGATCTGCGGCATCGCGACACCGCGCGGCGCCGTGATGCGATGCGCGATCAAGTCCGTATCGACAAGGGGCACGCCGTGCGCGGCGAACAGATCGGCGACGGTCGATTTGCCGCTGCCGATGCCGCCGGTCAATCCCACAGCAAACATGGTTCAGCCTCCCAACGCCAGATAAAGCGGTGTGCCGAGAAATAGCGTGAGTGCACCGCCCGCAGCGAGAAACGGCCCGAACGGCAGCGGCTCTTCGAAGCGCATGCGGCCGCGCCACGTTGCCACGAGACCGATTACCGCGCCTGCGACCGCCGCAATCACCACGATCTGCGGCAGGGCCTCCCAGCCGAGCCATGCGCCGAGCGCGGCCAGCAGTTTGAAATCGCCGTAACCCATACCCTCGACACCGCGCACCAGCCGGAACAGCCAGTGCACGGCCCACAGCACCAGATAGCCGAAGATCGCACCCAGCACGGCATCGTGGAGACTCGCGAACATGCCGTTGAAGTTCACAATCAAGCCCGCCCACAGCAGCGGCAGCGTCATGGAGTCGGGGAGCAGATGGGTGTCGATGTCGATCGCGCTCATCGCAAGCAGTGCCGCGCAGAGTCCGAAGGCGGCACATGCCATGCCGGTCGGCCCATACAGCGCGAGCGCCCCGGCCGCGAAGGCGGCGCTGGCGATTTCAACCAGCGGGTAGCGCAGGCTTATGCGTGCCTTGCATGCGGAGCAGCGCCCGCGCAATAGCAGATAGCTCAGCACCGGCAGGTTTTCCCACGCGCTGAGCACGTGGCCGCAGTGAGGGCACGCGCTGCGCGGCACCCACAGGTTGTAGCGGGCGGGCAAGCCGTCGCCTTCGAGCGGTGCTTCGGTGGTCTCGCTGACCTCCTCGCGCCACGCGCGCTCCAGCATGATCGGCACCCGATGCACCACCACGTTCAGGAAGCTGCCGATCACGAGACCGAATACGATCGCAAACGCAATCTGCAGGCCGCTGGGCAAGCTGCCGAATGCGAGGCCGAGGCCGCCTGCGAAGTGGCCGGGCAGCAAGCCCGAAAACAGGCTGGAAGAAGTATCTGACACGAGCGGAATAGTGGCCTGCATATATAAAGGGTGGGATTCGGCTGCGATGCTACACCACGTTGCCGAGTTGAATAATGGGAAGATACATCGCGATCACCAGGCCGCCGACCAGCGTACCCAGCACGATGATGACCAGCGGCTCGCACAAGCTCGAAAGCGTGCCGATCTTGTCATCTACCTGACGATCCGCGAGGGAGGCCACGTCGATCAGCATCGTGTCGAGCGCTCCGGACTCCTCGGCAACCGCAACCGGCTGGACGACCTCTGGTGGAAAGCAATGTGCCGCACGCATTGCCGCGGCGAGCCGCTCGCCGCGCCGCAGTCGGGCGGCGATTTCCACGGTGGCGCGATCGAAGAAAGCGTTGCCGGTGGCGTGAGTCAGTGACTGGAACGCATCCGCGAGGGGTGTGCCGGCCGACAGTAAGGTGCCGAGCGCTCGGCTCCAGCGCGCCGCGCACAAGGTGCGCAGCAACGGACCGGCGACCGGCATTGTCAGCGACAGGCGCGCGAAGCGGATACGCGCTGCTTCGGAACGTCGTAGGAGAAACGTCATAGCGGAGCATGCCGCGAAGATCGTCACGACTAGAGGAATGCTCCAGCGCGCGGCGCCTGCCGACAAAGCCAGCACGAACTGCGTGGGCGCAGGCAGTTTCGCGCCGAAGCCGTCAAAGATCTGCTTGAAGGTCGGCACGACCCAAATCAGCAGCGCCGTGGTAATTGCTATCGCCAGCAACAGGATCGCGACCGGGTAGGTCAGTGCCGCGCGCACCTTGGCACGCTGCGCGGCCGCGCGTTCGCGGTCGTCGGCGATGCGGGCGAGGACGGCCGGCAGCGCGCCGGCTGCTTCGCCGACCTCGACCAACTGACAGTACAGCGCATTGAATTGCGCGGGACGGCGCTGCAACGCTGCGGAGAAGCGCAAACCCCCGGTGATGTCCCGTGCCAGCGCGCCGACGATTCGCGGCATGCCTTGCCGGCGCGAACTCTGCGCTTGCGCGAGCAGATCCAGCGAAGGCGCGAGCGGCAAGCCGGCGCGCAGCAGACTGGCGAGCTGGCGGGTGAACACAGTGACGTCGGCGCTGCAGGTTCGGGGGCGCGGCGCCGACCCGCGTGCCGTGAGTTCGACAATGAACAGCTTTTCGCGTTTGAGCATGGCTCGCGCGGCGCTGACGTCCGGGGCGATGAGCGCGCCGGCTTTTCGCATGCCGTCGGCATCGACGCCGCGCCATTTGAAACGCATCTCGGCCACTGGCGGTGGGGAAGTCGTCACGGCGCTCATGCGACCTCGGTGGCGGCCAGCGCCTCTGCAAGGCTCGTGGTGCCATCGCGCACACGCGCCAGGGCCGCGTCACGCAAGGTGGCAACCTGTTCGGTTTGCGCGAGCCGGGCCAGCTCATGGCTGCCTGCGCGAGCCACGATCAACTCACGCATCGCGTCGGAGACAGGCATCACCTGGTGAACCCCGACGCGGCCGCGATAGCCGATGCCGTGGCAAGCCACGCAACCGACGGCACCGTAGGGTTGCCAGCCGTCGAGCTGATCGTCAGCGAACCCCGCTGCCCGCAGCGCCGCAGCGGATTGGGGCGCGGCTGCGCGGCACGCTACGCAAAGCCGCCGCACGAGCCGTTGTGCCGTCACCATCCTGAGCGCGGCGGCCAGGTTGTATGGCTCCACGCCGATGTCGATCAGGCGCGCGACGGCAGCAGGCGCGTCATTCGTGTGCAAGGTCGACAGGACGAGGTGGCCGGTCTGCGCGGCCTTCACGGCAACATCGGCGGTTTCGTCGTCGCGGATTTCGCCAACCATGATCACGTCGGGGTCCTGACGGAGAAACGCCCGCAGCGCCACCGCGAACGTCAGGCCGGCCTTTTCGCGGACACTCACCTGATTGACCCCCGCCAATTGAATTTCCGCCGGATCTTCCACCGAGCACAGATTGCGCGCCTCGTCGTTGAGCATGTGCAGGAAGCAGTACAGCGACAGCGTCTTGCCGCTGCCGGTGGGCCCGGTGACGAGTACCAGACCGTGTGGCGCGCGAATCGCGGCATCGACTGCCTGACGTTGCTGTGGATCGAGACCGAGTGAGTCGAGCGAAAGATCGCTGGGCAGCGCGTCGAGCCTGCGCAACACCAGCTTTTCGCCGAACAGGGTAGGCAACGAGTTGACACGATAGTCTTCGACACGGCCGGGCGACGTGGCAAGACGCAGCCGGCCGTCCTGCGGCACGCGCCGCTCGGCGATATCCATGCGCGCCAGCACTTTTACGCGCGTGATGAACGCGTCGCGCAGATGCGCGGGAGGCCGCGGGATTTCATGCAGTACGCCGTCGATGCGCAAACGCACGCGCCAACCATGCTCCTCTGGTTCGACGTGCAGGTCCGACGCATTGCGGCGGGTTGCCTCCTGCAAGGTGTCAGTCAGGAGGCGTACGGCAGGTGCGTTGTCCGAATCGGCGAGACTCGAATTGAGGTGGGTACGGGCGCTGGCCTCGGCAGCAAAAGCGTTGTGCTTTGGTTTGGCTGGGCTTTCGCTATCGAAGGCGACGGGCCGCAGCGACGCCGGGGGTTGAAATGAACCTTGCATGAGAGACCGGTGATGAGCCGCCTGGAGAACACGACGACATCATCATCCGGCAAGGCCGCCGGCACCGCCATTCAGCCAATCGGCTAATGGCGTGCACCGCGCCGGTATGCGAAGCTGTGGCTCTTGAGGGCTTCGATCGCTTGAAGGGTTTCAACAGCTTCAGCCACTGCGCACCTTATCTGCGCAACGCCTTAGCTGCCTTCGCTCGCACTGGCGGTCTGAACAGCTTGACCGTGCGAATCGCCTGGTCGTCGCTGCGCATCACTTCCAGCTTCAGCTCGCCGATCTGCACGCACACGTCGCCGTCAGGAATGTCTTCGAGTATTTCGAGAATCAAGCCGTTGAGCGTTTTCGGCCCGTCCGTTGGCAGTGTGAGAAGCAGCCAGCGGTTCAGTTCGCGCAGCGGCATGCTGCCCGCGACGATGCATTCGCCGTTCTCGTTCCAGCCGCCACGAGAATTCGCGCTGCGCGGAATCGTCGTGGTGAATTCGCCGATCAGTTCCTCGATGATGTCTTCCGGCGTGACGAGTCCTTGCAACTCGCCGTATTCGTTGACCACCAGCGCCGTGCGGTGACGGCTCTCCTGGAAATACTGCAGTTGCTGGAATACGGGTGTGCCGGTCGGCACGAAATACGGTTCGGCCAGCAACTCGCGCAGCGTTTCGCGCTCCAGTTCCTGGTTGTGCAGGGCTGCCAGTGTCTTGCGTACGTGCAGCACGCCGAGCACCCGGTCGATGTCGCCCTGATAGACGATCAGCTTGTTGTGGTAACAGGTTTCCAGCTGATGCAGGATCTGTTCGAACGGCGCGTCGAAGTCGAGCGCTTCGATGCGGCGGCGCGGGATCATCACGTCGTCGACGGAGATGTTCTCGAGGTCGAACAGGTTCAACAGAATGCTGCGGTGCTTGGTCGGCATGAAGCTGCCCGATTCGAGCACGATGGTGCGCAGCTCTTCGGTGGAGAGCCGCTGATCGTGCGCGCCTTTGGTATTGATATGCAGCACACGCAAGATCGTGTTCGCGAACAGATTGACGAACCAGACGAGCGGCCTGCCGACACGCATCATGGGTGCGATCAGCAGGCTGGCCGGCAGCGCGATCTTCTCCGGGAACGTGGCACCGACGATCTTCGGCGTGATTTCCGCGAATACGATGATTAGAAACGCGACGATGCCGGTCGCGATGGACAGTACGAGGTTATTGCGGCCAAACGTATGGAGTGCGATCGAGGTGGTCAGCACCGGAATGATCGTGTTGAACAGATTGTTGCCGATCAGGACCACGCTCAACAGCTGGTCGGTGTGCGCCAGAAGACCCTGGGTGGTCTTCGCGCCGAGCGCATTCTGGTTGGCAAGATGTTTCAGGCGATGGCGATTGATCGCCATCATCGCCGTTTCGGAAATCGAAAAGAAACTGGAGCAGATGAGTAGCAGAAAGACGGCGCAGATCTGCGCCCATAAGGGAAGTTGTTCCACGCGTAGTGAAGGATAGGGACGGGATGGAGAGAATATAGCAGAGCGGGCTGGGCGAGCCGCCTGGCCGGGCGGCCCGGGGCGTGGCAGCGGCGCCGCTATCGTTCCCTCAACGCGCGCGCGATCGCGCCGAGGGCGCGCATCAACTCAGGCGTGAGGCCCGCTTCGAGGTGTGTGTCGGGGTGGACGCCCGCGCCGTCGAGAAACGCCTCGCTGAGCGCGAGCAATGCCGACGTGGTGGCGTCGCGGCTGCCCGGTTGAGGCTCCTGGGGTTCTTGCGGTGCGCCGTCGTTCAGGCCCACTGGCGTGTTGGCGCAGGAGAGCCTGATGAGCCCACCGTGGCGAAGCGCCGCTTTCACTTGCGAATGTTCACCGTATTGAGGAACAGCGACTTTGGTGGCGCGTTCAGTCGCCGACGTGAATTCGCCAGACGCAGGGTGCGCGGAAGTCATGGCGGTTGCAATCGTGGCAGGCGCACTGTCCGGTGCCCCAGGCGTTTGCGCGTTGGCAATCCTGAGCCGCAGTGGCGCGCTGTGTTCCGGCGCGTCGTCCCGCAGCGCGAAACCGTGCAGTCCGTCTGTTGGTGCGGCGTCAAAGCTGCTAGCGGCCCGGCCGCCCATCAGGTTCGCGAACAAGTCTGATGAATTCGCTTCGGTGGAGTTGTTCCAACCCTGGCGTGGCGCGCCAAACAGCGCAAGCGGGTCGGCAGGCGTGTCGAGCAGCCCGTCCAGCTCGGCGGACGGCGGCTCGCTAGGAGACTGGCCGTCAAGGCGCCCGAATACCAGGGGTTCCATGGGCGGCGTTGCAAAGCTGGCCGATTCGGCTGCATCGACTGGCCGCGGCAAGTTCGAATCCTGTGGGATGGCGCCGGGTCGCCGGCCCATCTGAAAGTCCCATGTCGGCGGCAACGTCTCGGTTGCCTGCAAGACATAACTGCCAATCGTGACGATATCGCCGGGCTGCAAACGGATCTCCTCACCCGCGGCGATCGGCTTGCCATTCACCGTCAGCGCTGCATGCCCGCCGATATTAAACAGGCACCATGCGCCGTATTGCGCGCGTATGACGGCGTGGTGCCCGGCGACGGTGTCGTCGTCAGGCAGCCTGAGCGTGCTGTCGGCAGCGCGGCCGATGTTGCCGCCCTGGGCATCGAAGCTTGCGCAGGCGCCGCTGGCAAGCGCTTTACCGTGGCTAGCGAGAATGGTGAGTTTAAGAGAGGGCTGGAGCATCGTCATGTTTCCTGCAGCTAGCGATTCTCATGGACACGAGAACGCTTTCATTTGAGGTAGCTGGAACGGGTTGGAACTACTGCTCGCGCTCACGCGAAGCGCCAGTTTTCGGCCGCTGAAATCAAAGGTGGCGATAAAGCTTTCGGGCGCGGCGCCTGGCGTGATGCGCGCCTTGTCGAAGAGCCGATAGAGGGCCCACGCACCTTGGGTCTGCACGCCGTCAGAACCGTTTTGCGTGCTGATTTGCAGGCTGACGAGACCGGCGCCCCGCTCGCCCGGCCATTTCACTGCCATTGGGAGTGGCGGCCCGTGCGCATAGCGCATCGTCTGCCCGTCGATACTCAGCGCGTATTGCGTGATGCCTGGGTCGAGTTCAAGCGGTGTCAGTTCGATCTGTAGCGACGGTGTCGCCGCGCCGGCGGCAAAGAAGACATTGCGAATCGTTTCCGCGTTCTGGAAAGTGCCGAGCAGATGGCTGTCCGCGATCACCTTGCCGCTGGCGTCGCGCCGAAACGCCCAGCGGCCATCGCGGACGTCGACCTGCGACGCCAGATTCTTCTGGAAAAAATTGTCCATCAGTCCGCCTGAGGCAAACAACCGCGTGAAATCGTCCAGCGCGACATCACGGTTCGAGCCGCGTGCAAACGGGTAGCGCCCGGCGATGGCCTGCCGGCACAGTGGGCCGAGGCTGCCTTGCGCATCCTGTGCGACGTTGCGCCGTGCACCTCCGCTAACCTGCACCGCGCTCACCTGCGAGAGGTCGCCGACAATCTTTCTCAGCGGCGCCGGCAGACGTCCCGCGTCGGCTTGTAACTTATTGAAGACGTCGGTTTGCGGCGGCGGACTGCCGCTTGCCAAGGCGGCATCCGCGGCGGTGAGATAGCTATACAGTTCGTCGAGCACACGCAGATTGCCTTCCAGCGGGGTGGCGCCGGCCGCGCCGGCACCACCGGTTGCCACTAGACGCCGCAAGGACTCGAAATGACTATCGACGATGCCCTCCGGGTGGTCGTTCGCGATCGGCGGTGACAGGTCAGGCGAAGCGTGGCCGAACATCGCGCTCAGCGATTCTTTCGCTTCGCCAATGCGTTTTTGCAGTGCGCCCGGCGCGGGCTGTTCGTTGCCGCTGCGGGCACGCAACAAGGTTGTTTCGTCGGCGGCGGCTTGCAGGAATTGTTTGAGCGGCGAATCGGGCGCGGACAAGGTGCGCGCTATCTGCATGCTTTGTGCAAGCGATTGGCTATCCACGATGCCTAGATCGTTCAGGTAGGCGTCCCACGCCTGGATGTAGTCGTTCAGGAACGTGCGACGGATTTCCAGCGCGAGGCGCGCGTTGTCGGTCGCGGGCGCCGGCTGGACGCCGAGCACCCACGGGTCTTCGCTTTGCAAGCGGGCAGTCGCTGCGGCGACGCGTGGTTCGAAACCATCCCAATAGCCGTGATACGTATAGAGGCTCGCTATGCCGTCGGTCAACGGCTTGCCGCTTCGGCGTGTCAATACGAGTGCCGCTTGCGGGCCACCGGCGCCGGCCACCGTGATGGGCTCGTTGCGCATCGTGCGCAGCAGTTCGCGACTGAGCTGGTGGTTGGCACGTTGTGCGGGCGATTCGTGCGCGAGCCTCGCGCGCACTGCGTCCACGAGTGGCGTGTTGAACGCGAACGGCGATCTGACGACGCGCGACGCGAACAGGTTCGCAAGATGCGCTTCCAGGCGCGCGCGCTCGTCCTGCGTCAGGTCGGATGGCAACGCGCCACGGCTGTCGAGGGTCAGCCACGCGGTGAGAAAACCGGCGTCGTAGCGGGACGCGTCGTAAAGCATCAGATACGCCTTGAGCGCTTCGTACGAATAGTCGGCGTCGTCGGCCGGTGCCTCGGCCAGCATGCGCTCGATACGTGCGGCGGCCTGCGGCAACAGTTTTTCGTCGAGTGCGCGGCGGTAGAGCGCGTCGCTTGCTTCGTGGATCCTGGCGCCCTGGTAAAGCCCCATACCGTAACGCCATCCAGGCGGCGCGTCGGTGTCGAGATTTTCGCTACGCGGCAACGCCCGCAGGGTATCGAGCAACGGCGATAACGGCTGCAAGTCGCCGGCTGTCAGCGCGACCGGTTGCGTCGACAACCGATTGAACGCGCCGACGTGCAAGGACACTTCATCGAGGTAGGCGCGATTGTGCGCGTAGCTGATCGCCCAGCCGGCCAGCAGCCCGATGAGCCCGATGCCGAGCACTGCGGCGACCATCGTGTGCACGATGAAACGCCGCCGTTGCGAGCCGCGGCTTGAACCCGCGAATCCCGCATCGGCGAATACGGCCTCGCGCAGCCATTGCTTCAGAAAGTAGCTGTGCTGACCCGGCGGCTCGGCGGCCGCGGGCAGTGACTCGGCGATGCCCATCTGCTGGCGGGTCGCCGGCAGCACGCGATCGATACCCGGGGCGCCTTGCAGCGCACTCGTGAAATAGACGCCGCGCGGCAGCAGATTGGTTTCAAGCGGCGAAGGGCGAAACAGCGCAGCGCAGAAGTCGATCAACGGCTCCTCGATGCTCGCGAATTGCTGCGGAAACAGAAAGGCGCGCGCCCGGCTAACCGGATCGGGTTCGACGATCAGCACGTCGCGCAAGCCATCGGTCAGGCGTTGCTGCAATGTTTGAAAAGCGCGCCGGCAGGTCTCGGTCAACGCGCTGTCGCCGGCTTCCAATGCCGCGCCCCACACCTGCGCCCGGCCGTCGCGATTCAGTCCGGAAAAATAGGCGCGGAAACCATCGAGGCGATCCATCCGGGTGATGCACAGATAGACGGGTACACGCATGCCGAACGTGCTCTGCATCAGTTGCAAAGGCTTTCGCAGCCGCGTTGCATAGGCCGCGCGCCCGGCTTCGTCGAGTGTCAGCAAGGTGTCCACGCCGACGGTGAGGACGACGCCATTGAGTGGCTGGCGTGAGCGATGGCGCTTGAGCAACGCCAGCAGTTCGCGCCATTCCGCGTGGCGCGCGCTGGCGGCGCCGGCTGCATCGAGGTAGGCGCCAGGCGTATCGACGAGAACGGCATCATTGCTGAACCACCAATCGCACGCGTGAGTCGGCTCCGTGCGCCGGCTGGCGGCGCGCGCGGCCTGCTCGGCGATCGACAGTTCGAGCCCGCCATTGAGCAGCGCGGCCGTTTT
The DNA here is from genome assembly GCF_046027605.1 of Paraburkholderia fungorum. Lineage (GTDB taxonomy): Bacteria > Pseudomonadota > Gammaproteobacteria > Burkholderiales > Burkholderiaceae > Paraburkholderia > Paraburkholderia fungorum_F. The sequence goes on along the minus strand of NZ_JAQQEF010000040.1, from coordinate 5,730 downwards.
GCCGGCTCCGCCGCTGCCCACGATCAGATACCACGGCAACCGGTACACGTGGCGCCCGGTGAGTCTGTCGAACCAGGCGGCAAGCCGGCCGGCAGGGACGGCGGCGTGTCGCAACACGTAGCGCGCATGATCGAAGCGCGCGCGCAGGTCGTCGAGGCGTTGACGCTGGGCATCGTCGGCGGGGTCGGCCGGGTTGGTCCGCGATACGGAAGGCGCGCGGTGCAACGGCTCCGGCAGTCGTGACCCGTGCATGCGCCGAGCCTGCCGCCACGTCCATGCGAGCAGCACCAGAGCGATCAGTGCATAGCGGGATCGTTCTGGTTCCAGTGGCCGCGTGTCGCCGATCGTCAGCATCGGGCCCGCGATCCAGATCAGCGAGATGAGAAGCGCAACCCATACCAAACTTGCCCAGCCGAGTTGGCGCAACAGGGCCGCCAGCCATCCGGCAATGCGTTTCAGGCTATTCATCGGTCCGCCTTCGGCACAAGCTCCTGGCGCGCGGACGAGGCGGGATACACCACGATCTCGACGCGCCGGTTGCGCGCGCGGCCGGCCGCCGTCGCGTTGCTGTCGATCGGCTGCTGGTCGCCGCGTCCGGCGACTTTTACGGTCCGGCTGGCATCGAGACCGGCCGAGATCAGCCATTGCCTGACGGCTTCAGCGCGGGCCAGCGAGAGCGCGAGATTCGAGGCGAAGCGCTGGTCGTGGATCGGCTGATTGTCGGTGTGTCCGGTGATCAGGATGTCTCCCGGCACGCGATCGAGGGTGGCCGCAAGATGGCCGAGCACCGGTAACGCCGCCTCACTGGCGACAGCGGATCCGGAGCCGAACAGTCCGTCGCCGCGCAACGCGATGACGCTGCGATCGCCTTCGTCGCGCACGCTGAGCGCGCCGCTTTGCACGTCGGCGTCGAGCAGCGCGGCGAGGTGCGGCGCAGGGTCGAGCGCGCGCTGCGAAGTCACTTCCGGCAGGCGGATCGCATTGATCGCCGCATACGTGCGATCACCGTACGCATTGGTGGCGAGCAGAAACGCGATAAAGCTCGCGCCACCGAGCAGGACGGCGCCTGCCAGCCACATCCACAGCGGCATCCCGCGGCGGAGCGCGCGCGCCGGCGTGCGGTCGGCGGCGCACCAGTGCGGCGATAGCGGCAATGCGTAGCCGGCTGCCGTCTCATGCAGCAACTTGTGCAGGCGCCGCGTCAGCGTTTCGAGTTGCGCGGCGCCGTTCTGAATCACGCGATAGCGTCCTTGAAATCCCAGCGCGAGACAGAAAAACTGCAGTTCGATGAGGTCTCGATGTTCGCGCGGCTGGGCCGACAAACGGGCGAGCAAGTGGAAGAACTTTTCGCCGCCCCACGTTTCGTTATGAAACGCGACGAGCAGACTGTGCGCGGACCATGCGCCGCTGCCGCCCCCCGGCGCGAGTGCGGCGGCTTCGTCGAGCGCGGTGCACAGGCAATAGCGCGCGCCGACGATCGTTTCGATCGACACGGCCGCCTGCTGTGCGCGCGTCTGAAAACGCCGGATTTCCGCGACGAGGAATGCGCGCAGACGCTCTGGTGTCACCGTCGCATTGAGACGGATCTGCGCAAGCGCGTCGAACAGCGGCAGCGCGGCGGCGACGAGTGGATTGGACGCATAGGCCGAGGGTGGCGCGACGGAGGGCGCGAACGGCGTCTCGAATCGTGACTCAAGCGGTGACTCAAGCGGTGACTCAAGCCGCGACTCAAGCCGCGACTCAGGCCGCGACGCCGGTCCCGCCCCGGCCGCCGGCGATGACTGCGTAGATCCTGTGCGCTGCGCAGGCGCTGCTGCGATGGATGACATGTTTATTCGCCTTTCTTTTGCATCCATGAGATCAGCCGCGAATGGCCCAGCATTCCATCGTCAGGCCCGGCAGGTCGCCGGCCACGTGCAGCGCGAGGCCGCCGGACTGTTCGAGTTGCTTCCAGAGTTCACCGCCGGCATCGAGTTCGAAATAGTGATAGCCCGCGTGATACGGGATCTGTCGCGGCGCGACCGGCAGGCTGCGCATGGCGATGCCCGGCAACTGCAGGTGCACCAGTTCCGCGAGCCGTTCGACCGGACCGATCTTCACTTGCGCCGGATACCTCGTGCGCACGGTTTCCGCCGGCAGATCCGCATGCACTGCGAGCACGAAGCCGGCATGGTGCAGAAGCTCGGCGCTCGGGATCTGCGCCACCCAGACGCGGTGGGCGCGCTCCTGCAGTTCGAGTGCGATGGCGTTCTGTTCGAGAACGGTCGACAGTGCGCGGCGCAATTCGGACATCAAGGGCCCGAAACTGCCTTGTAAATCGTCGTGCTGGTAGCTGGGGTAAAGCGCCGGCCGGCGCTCCTCGGCCGTGTAAGTGGACAACTCGAACGCCAGGCGCAGCCACTGCTGGAACAACCGCTCCGGATGCAGATGGGGCATGTGCAGCGCGTGCCACGTGTCGGCCTGCGCCCGGTTGATCAGCGCGAGCAGCAGGAACTCCGAAACCTCGGCCACGCCGCCGCGCCCCGGCTTCGACTGGCGCTGCGCGAGCGCCTCGCTGCGCTGTTCGAGCAGCCCGTGCAATTCGCGCAGGTATTGGGCGAGCACCGGATGTTGATCCACACTCAGCATCGGCGGAATGTAGTGCTTGTCGAGCATCAGCTGGCGATCGCTGCGGCGCTCCAGCACGCGCAGCAAACCGATGCCATGCCATTGGCTGCCAAGTTCGGCGGCGGGCATGAGCCGCATCCGCGGCCGGGCCAGTTGCAGCGCCGCGGGCCCCAACGCAACCGCATTGCTATCGGCGATGTCGCGCGAATAGACGGCGTGGCGCGCGAGCGAGCCGGCTTGCTCTTCGAAGATCGTGTCGTCGGCGCCGGCTCGCCTGCGCGGCAGAGCGAGCAGCACCGTGAGATCTTTGGCGTCGGCCGGGATGTCGAGCGGCGCCGGCAATTCGTCGGGCTCGGTCAGCAGAAACGGCGTGCCGTCGGGCAACACGCCTTGCGCGCTCGCGAGCGCCACTTTGCCGAGCGCCAGCGCGTCGTGATCGATCTCGACGCTCTGGAAACCCCAGAACGCGGCATGCGAGGCCAGGCAACGCTGCTGCACATAGGCTTCGACATAACGTTCGAGTTGCTGGAAATGTTGCGGCCGCAGAAACATGCCTTCTGACCAGACAACTTTGCTGCGGGCGGTGCTGCCGCTTTTGAGTGGCGAATGGTGGTCGTTCATCGGTGTGCCCAATCCATGGTTCTAACGATCAGGCCGCCGCTGAGCTTCACTTGCACGGCAAGCCGCTCGTGAGTGGACGGCCAGAATGAAAACACGTTGCCCGCGCCGTCGGCGGGGAGTCCGTAGGTGGCTTTCCAGGTGTGACGGTCGAGCTCCCGATAGCCCGCGACGACGCCGAGCGCCCGCATGCCGGGCTCGGCGCTTCGCTGGATCAGCTTGTGCTCGCCCGGCAGCAGGATGATTTGTTCGAACGAGACGAGGTCGTCGGAGAGGGCCGCTTTAGCGCGGTCCTGCAAGGACGGGAAATCGCTTGCTTCGAATACCGCCGTCGATTTCAGCGCGTAGAGGCCGATCAGAATCGGCGCAGGCCGGCCGTGGCCGTCGGGATTCACGTTGGCGGCGGCTTCGAGATAGAGGTCATAAGCGCGCGCGTCTGGCCTCTGCGGCGATGCGCATGCGCCGGCCAGACAGGCCGCGCTCAGGGCGAGCAAAAGGCGTAAGCGAAGGCGTAGGCGTAGCTGTAGGCGCTTCATCGAGATGCGATCATGTGAGGCTTAGCCCGCCAGATTCAGAATGTGCGTCTGGCTCGGCGATGTGCCGGTGCCGATTGCGTTGGTCGCGTTCTGCTGCGTGGGGTCGGTCATACGGGTGGTCGGCATGCCGTGCAGCAATACCGTGTTGGCGCCGTTGATGTTGCGCGAACTCGCGCATACGGTGCCCGAGATGACGCCGCCCATCGAGCCCGGGGCATCGCCACTCGTGACGGGAATGATCGTTGCCAGGTTGTGCGCGGGTGCGGCGGCGATCAGGATGTTGCTGACATTCGGAATGGCCTGGGGCCGCTGTGCATTGTTGTCGTAAGCAACCGGGATACCGACGGGCGGCGTCAGATTGACGCATACGGCGTCGTTGGCGCCCCCGGCGCTCGAGTTGACCATCACCATCGTCTAGTCCTATCCCAGGTGAATCTGTTCGGCGTCGAGCTTCGACAGATGCTCGGCACTCAGCAGGGTGTTCTTGCCGTGCAGCCGCACGCTTTCCGATGCGGCGTAGTCGATATGCGCGGCGCGCAGATGGTCGATGGTGTCGATCGAGCGGAAGCTGGTCTTACTGATTTGCACGATGCGCTCGACCACCGCTTCGATCGTTTTGCCGAGCAGACGCACGAGGCCGATGCGTCCTTCCAGTTCATCGCAGACGAGCGTGCTCTTCGTGGCTGTGAACTCCGCGTCGTGCGTGACGACGGCAAGGCGCTCGCCCGCTAGCGCGATTTCGCGCGCCGCGCTGACGCGCACGTCGCCGGACGCGTCGATGCGCAGGTCGCCTTCCACGCGGATGCATGTCTCGCTGCCGGCGGCCCGTTCGAGTATCGCCGCCACGTAGCCGTGCCGCGGGCCGCTGCCGCAGACTGCCACCCGGTCGCGGATCGCCGGGGGGATCAGGCAACTGAACGCGCGCTTGCAGGTGAGCAGTGCGCCGTCGTCGCCGGTGACCAGAAAGACGTCGTCGTGCAGGACGGCGATCACCGTGCCGATGCTGTTGTGCGGGTGTTCGGTGCGCTCGACACGTTCGACGCCTGTGTCAGGCTCCAGCACGCGCCGTTGCGCTGTGGTCGTTGTCATGGCTAGGGCTGCTCCTTGATGAATGTGTGCCGGCGGCGTACGTCCCGGTGTCTCGACCATTCCTGCGCGGCGAGCAGGGCCGGCTCAGCACCGATCACGCCCGGGCGGCCCGGAGAAGTTGCCGGTTCGGCACCTTGCGCGCCGTGGAAAGAAGTGCGTGCGAACGCGGCTTCGTGAAAGTCCGCGCCGGCGAGTTGTGCCTGTGAAAAATCAGCCGCGTTCAGGCGAGTTCGCACGAACCGCGCGTGCGCCGCATCCGCGCGTTGAAATACGGCCCCGCGCAAATCCGCGTCCGAGAAATCGGTGTGCTGGGCGCGCGCCTCGACCCAGATGCTGTTCTCCAGCTGCGCATGAGCGCAACGTGCATGACCGACGGTCGCACCGAAGAAAATGGCCGACGGCGCGTGCACATGCTCCAGCACCGCGTGATCGAGTCGCGCGCCCTGAAAATTGCAGTGGGACAGATTGGCCGACGTGAAGTCGGTTCGACTCAGATCGGTGGCGATGAACTGGCAGCGGACGAACGTCTGGCCGTTCAGACGTTGCCCGCTAAGGTCCGATTCCGTGAACACGACGCGGTCGAATTCCGTGCGTGCGAAGCCGACGTTACGCAGATCGAGCCGATAGAAGAAGCACCGTTGCAGATGCGCTGCGGAGAAGTCGGCGCCACGCAAAGGCGTTTCGTCAAAGAAGCCCTGATCGATTTGCGCACCGTCGAACCGGCATGCATCGAGCTCGGTATGCAGGAACGCGAAGCGCGCGGCACGCATCGCGCTGAAACGGCTACCGCTCGCGCGCGTTCCGCTCAGACGGCAGTCGTCGAGCAGACTGCCGGACAGATCCGTGCCGGTCAGCGCTCCGTTGATGAAGACACTTTTCA
>NZ_JAQQEF010000004.1:0-439959 GCF_046027605.1 Paraburkholderia fungorum | reverse complement strand
ACCCGCCCAACCGCCCAACCGCCCAACCGCCCAACCGCCCAACCGCCCAACCGCCCAACCGCCCAACCGCCCCGTAATATAGACATAATCAAACGGTATTTACGTTTCGATAGTCTGCTTTGTTATGCTTTCGTCCGTTAAAACGCCAGACGAACAAAAAAGGAACAGGATGAAATTTGGCTTGCTGAAGAAGATGCTCGTCGCCGGCCTGATCGGCGCGTCGTTTACTGCCGTCACCGCCCACGCGGACGACCTGCTCGATCAGGTCAAACAACGCGGCACGCTGCGCATCGGCCTCGAAGGCACCTTCCCGCCGTTCAACTCGAAAGCGCCGTCGGGCGAACTGGTCGGCTATGACGTCGACATCGCCAAGGCCGTCGCTGCAAAACTCGGCGTCAAGCCAGAATTCGTCACGACCGAGTGGAGCGGCATCATCGCCGGTTTGCAGGCGGGCAAGTTCGACGTGATCGTCAACCAGGTCGGGATCACGGACGCACGCAAGCAGGCGCTCGACTTCTCGCCGGCGTACACGTACTCGGCCGCGCAGTTGATCCAGCGTAAGGACGACACGCGCCAGTTCAAGTCGCTCGACGATCTGAAGGGCAAGAAGCTCGGCGTCGGTCTGGGCACGAACTACATGGACATGGCGAAGTCGGTGCCGGGCATCGACGTGAAGACGTATCCGGGCGCGCCTGAATACCTGCGCGATCTGGCCGCCGGCCGTCTGGACGCGGCGCTGAACGACCGCCTGATGCTTGCCTATCTGATGAAGAACTCGCAACTGCCGCTGCGCAATGGCGCAACGGTCGGCGCGGGCAACCCGTCGGGGATTCCGTTCAAAAAGGGCAATCCGAAGTTCGCCAAGGCGATCGACGACGCGATGACCCAGCTCGAAGCGGACGGCACGTTCTCGAAGATCTCGGACAAATGGTTCGGCATCGACGTCAGCAAGCCAATCAAGTAATGCCCGCTGGATGAAACGAAGGGCGGCATCTGCAACGATGCCGCCCTTCGCTTTTGCACCGCCGCTTTGCATGGCGCTTCAGGTTGCGCGCCGAGTTGCGGTCCAGATCCCGCTTCGGCCTGCGTTTGAACGCCCGCCGAAATTTATGATGCGCGCTTTGCCGCGCCAACCCTGGCCACCGCTCATGTCCACCACTTCGCTGCTCGTCCAATCGCTTCCCGTGCTCGCACAGGGTGCCGTCCTGACGGTCAAGTTCGCGGTTCTGTCGATGATCTTCGGCCTGCTTGCCGGCGCCGTGCTCGCGGTGATGGGCATCAGCCACAACCGCGTGCTGAAGTGGATCGCACGCGTCTATGTCAGCGTGTTTCGCGGCACGCCGCTGCTGGTGCAGATCTTCGTGATCTATTACGGCTTGCCGAGTCTCGGCATTTCGCTCGACCCGACGCCCGCGGGCGTGATCGCATTGTCGGCGAATGTGGCGGCGTATCTGTCGGAAAGCATGCGCGGCGCGATTCTCGGCATTCACAACGGCCAATGGCTGGCGGCATACAGCCTCGGACTCTCGCGGCGCCAGACGCTGCGCTACGTGATCGCGCCGCAGGCCTTGCGCATCGCCGTGCCGAGTCTGTCGAACAGCTTGATCAGCCTGATCAAGGATACCTCGCTAGTATCGGTGATTACCGTGACCGAACTGCTGCGCAGCGCGCAGGAGATCATCGCGTCGACCTATCAGCCGCTGCCGCTGTACCTCGCGGCAGCCGCGGTCTACTGGGTGCTGTGCCAGGTTCTCGAGTGGGTGCAACACTGGTATGAAAAGCGCCTCGCGCTGCCGGCGCGTCACTGAATGTGCCACTGAGCACGCCACTGAATACGCTACTGAACGCGCCGCTGCCCGCCCCTTCGCTCGCCGCCTAACGGCTGGCGGCTAGCGACGCCGCATCCAGCGACGCGCCGAAGCGCTCAAAGCGCGGTTTGTAGTAGTGATCCGGGTCGAGCGAATACGCGACGTGACGCGTCCGGCCCATCAATTCCTTGCGCGGAAAGAAGCCGAAGTAACGCGAGTCGGCGCTATCGTCGCGGTTGTCACCGAGCATCAGATACTCGCCTTGCGGCACGACCACCGGTCCGAACGAATTGCGCGGGCTCGGCGCCTCGGGCGCAAGGCGCACCGTATGCACGACGCCGTCAAAACGCTCGGTCAGATAGTCGCCCGGGGACGCAGCATCGCCCGGCAGCGGCTTGACGTGCAGCGGCTGATAATCCGCGCGCGCGCCGTTCACGTACAGCACGTTGTCGCGCATGGCGACACTGTCGCCGGGCAAGCCGATCAGACGCTTGACGATCAACTCATGGGCCGCCGAAGAATCGATCGTGACGATATCGCCGCGCCGCGGATCGTGCAGATGCGCGATCGTGATGTGGGTAAGCGGCACGCGCAGATCGTAGGCCATCTTGTCGACGAAGATCCGGTCGCCTTCGCGGATCGTCGGCAACATCGAGCCGCTCGGCACGACGTTCCAGTCGGCCACAGCGCTGCGGAACAACACCATCAGGAACAGAAAGGCGACAAGACTCTTGTTGTCGCGCCACAGTTTTCCAAGCATGCGCATCGCAGGCGGCTCCAATGGAAGGGAAATCGAAAGCTACGGGCGGCGGGCCCTTTTATTCGAGTCCGCGCGCGCGCAAATCGTACCACCGCCGCTCCAGAACCCTCACTCGCCCGCGAACTTAAGCCCCAAGGCAGCGCGCGCGGCATCGGCCATTTCGATCATCTGCAGCGACGTGTCGTGGGACATCAGCGGGCTCTCGATCTGTCCGGCCCGAATCAGCTCGCAAAAATGCGCGGTTTCGTAGTTCAGACCTCCGCCTTCGAACGGCTCGTCGAGTTCGACCACATGACCGTCGGCGTAGCGGATCGTCGCGCGTGCCGGATTCCACCAGGGTTCATGAATCGTGGCATGGCCGCCCTTGGCCATTAGCAACGCGTCGCCCTTGCCGTGCAGATCGAGCCCGCAAAACAGCTGGGCGATGCCACGTTCATGCTGGCTGTTCAGGCTCGCGAACGTATCCACGCCGGTCGAGCCCAGCCGCCCGAGCGTCTGCACCTCACGCGGCGCACCGAGCCAGTCGACCGCGAGAAACATCTCATAGACGCCGATATCGAGCAGCGCGCCGCCCGCATGCTCGAACGACAGCGACGGATGATCGTCCGGCACGCCCGGCACCGAACAGCCGGCGCGCACCAGACCGACCTCGCCGATCGGCTCGGCATCCAGATGCGCGCGCAACTTTCTGTAGAGCGGATAGAACGGCGGCTTCATGGCTTCCATGAAAAGCCGTTGTGCGGCGCGCGCGGCCTCGAGCACACGCTCGAGTTGCGGCTTGTTGATGGTGGCGGGTTTTTCGCACAGTACGTGCAAACCGGCTTGCAGCGCGGCGATCGCGTAATCGGCGTGACTATCCTGGACGGTGGCGATATAAAGCGCGTCGATGCCGCTCGCGAGCAGCGCGTCGAAACTCGCGCACACCTCGCCGCCGAATTCCCCGGCAAAAGCCATGGCCGGTTCGGCACGGCGTGACCACAGCGCGGTGAGCTGCGCGTGCGGCACATGGTTGAGTCCAAGCGCGAAGCGACGGGCAATGCGGCCCGTCCCGACGATCCCCCAGCGAATCACCTCGCCCGAGGAGGTTTCCTGCCTTGCTTCTTGCATTGCGATTGTCATCGTTCCTTCGAGTCCTTGCAGTTCCGAACAGGCGCTATTGTGAAGCAAGCCGCGCATGCCTACGCTGCCATAGTGCCACGCCGTTCGTCCTGCAAGTTCCCTGCCGGAAGACAACCTGGGTCGCCGCCCTGAAAGGCCACACTGAGGCCCCACTCAGGCCCCGCTCGCGGCCACGCTCAGGCCGCGCTCAGCCGCGCGCCGGCGGTGCCGGCGTAATGTCGGTGCCCATCTCTTCCGCGCTGTAGTCGATCATCGCCAGCGAGGCGATTTCCGCCTCCTTCGGATCGCGCCGTTCGATCGCTTCGACCACGCGCTGATGCGTGCCCACCGCCTGCTCCCACGCGCCGTCCTTCTGACTGAGGATCGGATTGACGGTCGACAGCGCGCCGCGAATGATCGCCGCCATCTGCTTGAAGAACTGATTGCCGCTCGCCGCCACGATGCGTTCATGGAACAGTTCGTCGGCTTCCTGATAGCCGGGCTCGCCCGGGCGGATCACGCGGAACGCGTCGAATGCCTCGCGAATCGCCGTGACGTCGGCAGCACTCCCTCGAGCCGCCGCCTGCGCCGAGGCGCGCGGTTCGATCAGGATGCGAAACTCGATCACGTCGCGCAGAAACAGCGGATCGGGTTTCGCGCGAAAACGCCAGTTCACGACGTCCTCGTCGATCATGCGCCAATCGCTCATCGGCCGGATGCGCGTGCCGATCTTCGGCCGCACGTCCAGCATGTCGCGCGCGAGCAGCATCGACAGCGCCTCGCGCATGACGGTGCGGCTGACGTCGAACTCCTTCGACAGCACATCCTGCGGTGGCAGTATGGCGCCGTACTTCTCTTCAACGATGCCGGTCACAAGTCCATCCATGACTTTGCTGACCAGCGAGCGATCCTTGTTTGCCTGTTCCATGACACTCTCCCCGAAGCGGTGTTTGCCCCCGCGTAGCCTGTTGATCAAGCGGCCCTCGTGCGTCGTTGTATCGAGGTGTAGTCGTCTTTTACGATACGTTGCTAGCTTCAAAACAGATGCGCCAGTTGGGAAACTTCCTGAGAGGGTTATCCCTCTGAAGAATTGTTTCGTCCTTGTAACGCCGCATGGTTTGACGGGCCATAAGCTTGCGTCTCAAGCGTGCCTGCGTTCCGAAATTTGCATAGTGCGAAGACGCACGTAGTGAGCCGAATTGTCTGATGCACGCGCCCCTGATGGCTTGAGTCCGGCGCGAAAAGACTAGCGCGACGACGCCACGCGTCCGGTGTCGAGCCGCGGTCGCGATTGAATGGGTGGGACTACGCGGGCGACTAAAAGAAAAGCCGGCGCGCTCACGGCGACCCGGACACCGACGCATAACGCCCGCCAAAAAAGATCAAGGGCGCGTGTTCGTCGAGCGAAAACACCAGCACTTCGCCGACAAACAGCGTGTGATCGCCGCACGGATGCCGGTCCACCACGCGGGCCGCGAAACGGGCAGCGGCGTGTTCGAGCAGCACCACGTCCGGCAAGCCGTCCACCGGCGCGAAACGCGGCGCGAGCCGGCTCTGCGGCTCACCGGCAAAGTGGCGGCTATGCGGTTCCTGGGCGTCGGACAAGACGCTCACGCCGAACAGCGCGCTATTCATCAGACGCTCGTGCGTACGCGCGCGGTGCCCGACCGACACGACGATCAGCGGCGGCTTGAGCGAACCGGACATGAAGGCGTTGGCGGTCATCGCGTGCATCGCGTCGCCGCTGCCGGTCGAGATCACCACCACGCCGGTGGCAAAGCGGCCGAGCGCATGCCGGAAACGGCGCTCGTCGAAACTCGATACGTTCAGCTCCCCCGAGTTCGAGCTTGCCGCATTTACGCCGATCGCAACCGGGCACGCCGCGCCTGAACCGGCCGCACCGCCCACGCTACCCACCACCGGCTCCTGCAACGCCGTGGCCTCAACCACCTGCCGCCTGTCAGCGTGACGTACCCGCGCCTGCATGATCGCTCTCCTGATCTCGCCCGTATTGATCGTCGAAGCGCACGATGTCGTCCTCGCCGAGATAACTGCCTGATTGCACCTCGATCATTTCAAGCGGCGTCTTGCCCGGATTTTCGAGCCGGTGTGTGACGCCGAGCGGAATATACGTCGACTGGTTTTCCGAGAGCAGGAAGCATTCCTCGCCGCGCGTGACACGCGCGGTGCCGCGCACCACGATCCAATGTTCCGCTCGATGATGATGCATCTGCAACGACAGACGCCCACCCGGTTTGACGACGATGCGCTTCACCTGGAAGCGCTCGCCACGTTCGAGCGAATCGTAGAAGCCCCACGGCCGACCGACCTTGCGATGCTCCTCCGCCTCCGTGCCGTGCTCCAGCTTCAGCCGGCTGACGATCGCCTTGACGTCCTGCACGCGATCTTTCGCGGCGACCAGCACCGCGTCGGCGGTCTCGACCACCACCACGCCGCTCACGCCGACACACGCGACGAGCCGGCCCTCGGAATGCGCGAAGCTGTCGTTCGAATCCTCGAACATCACGCGGCCGCGCGCGACGTTGCCGCAAGCGTCCTTATCGGACGCCTCCCATACCGAATCCCAGGCACCTACGTCGGACCACCCCGCGACCAGCGGCACCGCGACGCCGACGAGACGCGCGTCGGTGGCAAGACGCTCCATCACCGCGTAATCGATCGAATCGGAAGGACACGCGGCGAACGCCTCGCGCGCGAGATGGAGCGCGCCGCCGCCATCCAGCGTGGCATGCTCGAAAGCCTCCGCGCAGGCGGCCGCGATCAGAGGCCGGCATAGCGCGATGGCCGCGAGCCAGACCGATGCACGCACCACGAACATGCCGCTGTTCCACCAGTACTCACCGGAGCTGGCGTAGCGTTCGGCAAGTTCCGCATCTGGTTTCTCGACGAAGCGTTCGATCGCGCGGGCCCCGTGCGCGCCAAGCGCCATTCCCGTGCGGATATAGCCATAGCCGGTTTCCGCGCGCTGCGGCGGCACGCCGAGCGTCACGATCGCACCGCGCGCCGCGTGAGAAACCGCTTCGGCGAGCGCCGCGCCGAAAGCCGCATGATCGTCGATCAGATGATCCGCGGGCAACGCGACGATGACTGGATCGTCGCCGTCCGCGGCTGCCGCGCGTGCGGCCAACGCCGCCACGGTCAGCGCCGGCGCGGTATTGCGCGGCACCGGTTCGAGCACCATGCGCGTCGGCCGGCCGCATTGTTCGAGACGTTCGAGCGTTTGCAGCCGCAGATCCTCGCAACACACCACCAGCGGCGTGGCCGTGCCCGGCGCCGTGCCAGCCGGCCGCCCTGACGCCGTCGCGCCATACCCGGTCGTGGCCAATGCAAGATCGAGCCGGCGCAAGGTTGCTTCGAGCAGCGACTCGTCGCCCATCAGGCCGATCAGTTGTTTGGGATTGCGTTCGCGCGACAACGGCCATAGCCGCGTGCCGGAGCCGCCCGCGAGAATCACCGGCTGGACGGACACACGCGTGGCCGCTTCGGTGACACCCGTGGTCGACACGCACGGATTGCCTGGTTCAACGATACGATTCATTGTGCGACCCCCGTCAGTGTTCAATCTGGTCTGTTGTGCATTCTTTATGTGATGCGCGTGATGCGTGTGATGCCCCCGGCAGCGGTCAGTCGAAACAGCACGCGGCAACCGGTTTGCGCGCGATGAAGTGAAACCACCACGCGTCGCTGCTTTCCACCTCGTCGGCAATGCGGTTGCCCTGGCAACTACCGAACACCGCGCTGCTCTGAAAACCGGTCTGCGCGAGTTGACGGCGCTGCTCACGCAGCGTCGTATAGACGATCACAATGCCGAAGTTGTGCGCCGCCGCCGTCTTCACTGCATAGCCGCCGTAGTCGTGATTCAGCTTCACGTTGCGCAAATAGTTCAGCATGCCGAGCTGAAAACGCCGCATCGAGCGCAGCGTGCGCCAGCCGAGCTTGAGCGGATTGAAGCTGAAGTGCGGCAGCAATTGCCAGATGTTCTCGCGGTAGCCGGGGCCGCCGCGGTTGTGCGATGAAAACAGCACATAGCCGCCGGGCCGCACCAGCCGGTACATTTCGCTGAGAATCTTCGCGCGATCGTCGTAGTCCACGCAGTCGATACCGTTCCAGCTGAACTGCGCCAGCCCGTAATGTCCGGACGGCAACGCCGACATGTCGCGTGCATCCATATGCCGCAAGTCGAGTGCGGGATAGCGCGACTGCGCGATCTCCAGCAGTTTCAGCGTGTAATCGACGCCCGTGTAGTCGCTCGAGATCGACGTCATCAGCGGGATCGTGCGTCCGGTGCCCACGCCGATATCGAGCAACGGTTCACCGGTGCAGCGCGGCGCGAGCCACTCGAACGCGGCCTGCTCGCCCGGGTCCGAGTAGGTTTTATCGAGCGTGAAAACGCGGGTGGCATCGGGTGAATTCCACGCCATACGATTGATGCGGTCCAACTCGGATTGACTGTTCATCGCCATGCTCCATCGAAGGGGAAGCGCGCCGGAACAACTTAACGCGGACATTACGCTTCCCCTGATAGACGAAGCGCGCGCACTCGTTTTAGAAGCCACTGCATGGTGCGTGCATGCCGCCAGTCGAGCCGCGAGCGGAACGGGCCGCCGGCAACCGATGACTCGGACTGACGGGTTTCGTTGAACGTGTTATGGAAAAATTCCTCGAAAGACGACATCACGTTTTCCTGCGCGCGTGACGAGAGAATCGCGTGATCGGTGCGCTCGCAGAAGGCCACGTCAATCCGTTCATACCGCCGCAGCCGCCCACCCCGCGCACCGAAGTAGCGTTCGAGCTCCTCGACGCCCTCATCGAGCACGCCGTACAGGAGACGCGTATCGACGCCTCGCGCATGCAGCGCGTTGAAGAGGCGCCGCACGTCCTTCGGCCCCAATTGAATGCCGCTGATGCGTTCGATCCGGTCGGCGAGCGTCGCGCCGAATCGGGCCGCGAAGCGTGCCGCCAGTTCGCGCGCGACCGGCAGGCCGCCCGACTGCCCGCGCACGACGCGAAGCCATTTGCGCGGCTGACACATCGAGCGCAGATAAGTGCGCGTCGAACCGAATGTCGCGACGGGGACAGCCGGCTTGCCGTGTTCATCGCAGATGTTGTGCCACGTGAACTTCTGCAAATTGACCAGCACGGCGCCGATCACCGCCGGTTCACGCGACGCCGCATGGAGGCCGACGAACGCGCCCGCGCAGATGCCGAGCAGCACCGCGCCGCGATGTCCTTGCGCGGTCAGCCAACGCGCCGCGCATGCGGCGTCGTCGACACCTGCCTGCGCATACAGCGCATCGAGACTCAACCTATCCAGCGACGGCTGGCTGTCGCCGAGGCCGCCGAGATCGACACGCAGCGACGCAATCCCTTGCCGTGCGAGTCGCCGCGCGAAGCGCACGCCGAGCCGCGCATTGCCGATCCGCGACACGGCGCCGGTATTCAGCAACAGCGCCGCGGGCGCGGCCGCAGCGTGTGATGCGGGCACGCAATAGATGCCGAACATCCTGCCGCCTTCGAGCCACACCGGCGTTTCGATCACGCCCGGCTCGACGAGGTGGCCGGTGGTGTGATCAACCGTGTGCTCAGCAGGTGGCGCGGCATGAGCGTGAGCGTCACTGTCCGCAGCCTGATGCTCACGCGGAGCCGGATGGTCGGCGGTGCATGCCAGCCAATCCTCGATCGACCGGAACGCCGCCTGCGGAATCTCGCTATCGAGCGACTCCATCATGAACTTGCCGTATTCGTCGAACGACTGCCGTTCCACTTGCACGCCTTGTTCACGATAGTGAGCAACGAGCGCATCGAGCCGCGCGGGGTCCAGCGAATCGAGCACCAGCACACGTTTGGCCGGCCGCGCGGCATCGCGCCGCAGATCGACTGCGCGCAAGCTCTCCAGCGTGTCGCCATAGAGGCGAAAGCCGTACGCTTCGACGAATGCATCGGTATCGGGCTCGGCTTCGCAGTCCATCGCGGCCGGCATCAACAACCACTTGCGATAGTGCGCGCGCAACTCGCGCTGATAGTTCTTGCCCGACAAAACCGGTGCCAGCAGCACCAGTCCATCCACGCCGCCGAGTTCCTGAGCGGCCAGCGCCGCGAGCATGCCGCCGAGCCGCAGCCCGCACAGCGTCACGCGTTCAACACCGGTCGTTTCCCGCAGCAGCGCCACAGCCTGCTTGATGCTGTCGATCCACGCGCGCCAGCGGCCGGGCTCGCTCGCCTCTCCCGCCGCATCGCCGGTGCTGGAGTAGTCGAACCGCAGGACCGGCATGCCGCGCGCGGCAAGCCGTTCGGCCAGCCGCCGCATGCCGCGATAAGTGCACAGTGCGTCGTACCCGAACGGGGCACACAGCACCACGCCACTCGACCCTTTTGCCGGATGCAACCATCCGAACCGGCCATCGAACAGTACTGGCCTCACACTAAGCTCCTCACCGGGACAACTCCGCTTTCGATCACTACAACAAACGCCGCCGGGTTCATCTGTACGCCCTGCCACATTAGGTCGGACTCCGATACTTACGCGGTGTGACGACCTACACGCCGTGACGGCCGATTCAATTCAAATCGACGTACCGTTCAATTGCCGTGCGGCGCGCGTAACGCAAAGGTCGACCGGGTAGCGAGCAGCACGTGATAGAAAAAGCGCGCCCGCAGCCGCTCGCGCATCGGGTAATACCGCGACAGCAGTACACGCCAGGCGGCGGCCGCTTCACCGGCGCGCGCATAAGCCGATGCGGCGCGCGGCGCGACGCGGCGCAGCGCGTCATCGCGCGCGGCCTGCGCGGCCGCGGGCACGCTGCTCGCGCGCAATTGCGCGAACGCATGCATGGCCGGCAACGCGTGGCTCGATATCGACAGCGCGGTCTCGCGCGACACCGACACGAACTCATCGACGAAACAGATCGCGACGGCGTCGACACTGAGCCGCAAGCCGAAATCGAAATCGCATGCTTCGCCGACTTCAGCGGCCGCGCGGTACGCAATCCGGCGCGCGGCCAGGGTATCCACCAGATAGCCGTTGTTCGGGAACATCTGGTCGATGCCCGCCAGCGCCGGCACCGGCAACCGCCCGGCGCGTTCAGGCACCCGCAGATAATCGTGATTCAGACGTTCGGTGGCCTGCGGCCGCGGCGTGCCATCGTCGGCGATGACGCGCTGTTTGCCGAACGCGGCGGTCAACTCGGGATACGCGTGCCAGCATGCGTCGAGACGGCTCAGCGCGTTTGGCTCGAGCAGATCGTCGTCGTGCAGCAGCACGAGGCGAGCGCCCTGTGCGCGCGCGAACAACCGGTTCACGTTCGCCGCCTGTCCTAGCCGCGGTGTATTGCGTTCATAGCGGATCGGGATCGGCCGCGTGCTGCGCAAGCGGCAACGCTCCACCACCTGGCGCGCGCTGTCGTCACTCGAATCGTCACCGATCACGATTTCAAATTCGCCGTACGTCTGCGCATGACAGCTGTCGATGGCCTGTTCAAGCAACGCAGGCCGATTGCAGGTCGGAATGCAGATGGAGATCAGACGCGCGGCTGCCCCACTGCCGCGCTTGAGGCCGGCCTCGTTCGTGGTCTGAATCATGGGTGCTCCGAAAACCGTAACGGATTTCATTTGACCCTGCCGGAGCGCGAATATCTGTACGGCCACCCACACATGCGCCGAGGGCGAAGGCGCAATATCAAGGCTTACGGGAGGCCGGCGTCATTGTTTCAAACGCGCTGCTGGGTGCGGCGACGCACCGACAGCATTCATGATCGACTCCATCATCGAATGACTTCACCCGCCGGATAGCGCACCATGGAAAGAAGTATCGTCAAGAACATCTTCATCAATTTTGCAGGAGCCATCGCTCCGACCTTCGTCTCCCTCGTCACCGTCCCCGCCTATATTCACCTGATGGGTGTCGAGCGCTACGGGGTCATCAATCTGGTGTGGACGCTCATCGGCTACTTCAGCGTGCTCGATCTCGGCACGAGTCTCGCCACCGAAAATCAGATTTCCAAGGCGCGCGCCGCCAATGACGACTCGATCGAGCTCATCTTCTGGAGCGCGTGGTTCATGAATCTGGGCACCGGCATCGTAGGCGGACTACTGGTGTACCTCGGCACGTTCCTCTACATCACGCACGGCGTGAAGATCGAGCCCGCCTTTCAGCGCGAAGTCATGGCGAGCCTGCCGTGGATCGCGGTGGCCGTGCCGATCGCGAACGTCTCGTGGGTGTTTGCCGGCGCCATCAACGGCGTGGAACGCTTCACCAGCTTCAATATCAACCAGACGCTGGGCACCGCGCTATTCCAGTTGCTGCCGCTCGCGGCGATCTTCTGCTTTTCGCCCTCGCTCGCGGTGGTGATTCCCGCCGCGGTGGTGGCGCGTCTGCTGGCCGGCGTGCTGCTCGGCGCGGCGGCATTTCGCGCAATCGGCATTCGTCGCGTGCGGATGCCGCAGTGGCGCGTGATGGCCGAGCTGTTTCGCTACGGGCGCTGGATGTTGATGTTCTCGGGCGCCAACATGATTGCGTCGACCCTCGACCGGGTGCTGGTGGGTGCGCTGCTCGGCGCGCGCTTCGTCACCTACTATGCGACCCCGCAGAACCTCATCACGCGTCTGAATCTGCTGCCGATCGCGATGGTGCGCACACTGTTCCCGCGCCTGTCCGCCGTTTCGCGCGCCGACGCCGATGCGCTTGCGCACAGCTCCCTCGCTTTTCTGAACGGTGCCTTCACGCCGTGCGTGATCGTCGCGTTGTTCGCGCTCAAGCCGTTTCTGACGCTATGGCTCGGGCCGACGGTCGCGGCCGCGGCTCCCGTCGCCAGCGTGCTCGTGCTGGGTGTCTGGCTAAGCGGCCAATCGGGCATTCTGGGGATTCTGATTCAGGCGCAGACCAATCCCGCTTATATCGCGGGCGTGAGCTGGCTCCAGTTGCCGGTGTTCGCCGGCGCGCTGTGGTGCGGGATTCACTGGTTCGGGATCATGGGCGCGGGCGTCGTCGTCGTGATGAAGTCGCTGTTCGACTATGCGATGCTGCTGTTTTTCGCGCGACTGCATGTCTGGACCATCGTGCGCAATATGCTGGCCCACCTCGCTTTCCTGGTCGTCGCGGTGGTGCTCGCCGACTCGATCACCGCGTTGCCGACGTTGATCGCCGCGGCGCTTGTGATGGCGGCGGCGAATCTCGGGATGTCACTGCATGGGTCCAGCGAACTCAGGGGCGTCGTGTATAAGCTCTGGACGCGGCTGACGTTGTCGACAAGTTAGTTGGGCGGCAGAAGCGGGTCTGACTTCAGGCCCGCTTTACCGCTTCGCTTTACCTCTTCAGCTGTACCTCTTCGCTTTACCTCTTGCTTCTCCACACGCCTTTTCGCGACCTCTTCAACGCCTGTTTTGCCGGCGTTTTCCCTTCCTCACTTCACCGCCTCTCCACGCGCCGCTCAACGACTTCTTCACAGTATCTTCAACGCCGGTTCACCGATGTTCCCCGGCTTCTTACCTCATCTCGCCGTCCGCCCCTCACATCGTCGTCTTCTGTGAAATAGCATCCGGCACGGCAATTTCAGGCGTAGCCAGACTGGCCGTGGAGATCGTGGCAAAGCGGCGCGGCTGGCGGCTCGCGAGCGCGCGCTCATAGACCGACAAATAATCGTCGCTCACGCGTTGCACATTGAATCGCTCGCAGTTCCTCCGCGAGCGCGCCATCAGCATGGCACGGGCCACCCGATCGGTCAGCAGCACGCCAAGCGCCTCCGCCAGTTCCACCGGATTCGCGGGCGGCACCAGCAGTCCGGCTTCGCCGTCATCGAGCATCTCCGGAATGCCGCCCACCCGGGTCCCGACGATCGCGCGTCCGGTCTCGCGGGCTTCGCACAACACCAGCGCCCCCGACTCGGAATGCGAAGGCAGCGTGAAAACATCGGCCTGAGCAAGATAGCCCCGCGGATCGGCAACGAAGCCCGTAAAGTGCGCATGTTCCGCCACCCCGAGTTGCTGGGCCAACGCTTCCATCGCGGCACGATCGGGCCCATCGCCGACGAGATAAAGCACCGCGTCGGGCACACGCTTGCGCAGCAGCGCGAAAGCGTGCAGCAAATCGCCGATCCCCTTGCGTTCGTACATGCCCGCCACCGTGACAACGCATGGATGAGCCAACCGCGGTTCATCGGAAACCGGTGTGTGGGCCAGGCGCGGCGTGCCGATCGTACCGTTACCGATCACGCCAAGGCGTGCCCGTGGTATGCCGCGTCGCGCCATCGCGATCGCCACGGCTTCGCTGACCGCCACGACGCGGTCGCCCACACGCATCAGCGTCGCGCTTTTCTGGAATTCGTTGTGCACGGTGGTGACGAGCACGAAACGCCGCTGCAAGGAACTGAAGCGCGCGATCAGCGCGCCGGTGATCATGTGCGCATGCACGACGTCGGGGTCGAGCTTCGCGATCAGCCGGTTGAAGCCTGCCGCCATGGCGGGCAGGCGCGAGGGCCGCGGCGATTGCGCGAGCAACACGTGACGCACGCCTTCGCGCGCCAGCAACGCTTCGTGTCCACCGCCCGCCGACGCCACTGTCACGTCGTGGCCGGCACGCGCCTGCATGCAGGCAAGGTCGACCATCATATTGACGATGCCGTTGCCGACGTTCTGCGCATGATTGGCGAGGTGAATGATTTTCATGGTGTCTGTGCAGTATCCATTGAGTGAGGCGCGGCAAGCGCGAGGGGCGCCGTCGGTGGCGTGAAGCGATACATGAGTGCTTTGCCGTGCGCGTCTTCCTCGACCAGCACGAGGTATTCGCCCGAGGCGAGACGGTGGGCGGTCAGCGGCATCGGCACGTCGATCCAGCCGCTGGTCGAGCCGACTTCCTTGCCCGGTTCGAGCCGGCCGACATCGCGCCCGGTGGCGCGCTCGTAGACGCGCACGATCGCGCTGCGGGTTTCGATGGCGAAGACGTAGTCGCCCGCCACCGCGAAGCCGCTGATCGACGACCAGTCGGGCGCGCCGCGATCGGGCAAGCCGATGATGTAGCGCAGCACCGGCTTGCCGCTCTTCCAGTGGTCGTAGCGGGCCAGTTGCGAACCCGCGCTATTCCAGTTGTCCTGAACGAATGGATGCGCCGGTGTCGAGCCGGAGACGAACATCGTGTCGTCGGCGGGAAAGTAGTTCAGCCGCGCGATCCGGTTGAACGGCGCGGGCGGCGGATACTCATGCATCGCGGCGTAGCGGTAGACCGGATTGCCGACGCGGTCGAAGCCTTGCAACGGAAACGAGCGGATCCCCTGCGAGTCGGTGCCTTGCCAGATATCGCCGTGGCTGTCGACCCACCACGCACGCATCGGCGGTGCGTCGATGCTGCCGGTGTTCTGATCGAACGCACTGGCGGAGAAGTCGCCCTTGCCGGTCAGGTCGCGCCAGATCCATTCGCCTTGCGCTGGCTGGTTGGGTGGCCACGCACCATCGATGCGCGAACGCGCGAAGAGGCCCGAAGGAATCGCCGTCTCGCGATCGGCGGTAAAGCGGTAGATGCGCAGAAACGACGAATACATGTCCGTCGTATAGAGCAGCCGGTGCCCTTGAACGTCGCGCACGAGCGGCATGCCGCGCTGGCCGCCCAGGTACAGATGAAAGTATGGATCGTACGGATAGCGGAAACGGTCGGCGGTGTAACCGGCGTACGACCACTCCTCACCGACCGGGCGCGTCAGGTCGAGCGCGAAGCGCTTGCTGCCGCTATAGACCGAGGGCGGCTCGCCGTCGACGAACTGCGCCCCATCGACGAATAACAGCCCTTGCAGGCTGAAGCGCTGCGCACCGTCGGGCGCATAGCTCTCGATCAGCGCACCGTCGTAGGTGCTCGCGCCCGTGCCGATCGGACGCGGTCCCGCGCCGTTCATCGACACATAGAGGTTGCCCGCGCGGTCCACCCCGACACCGGTCAATCCATTGAAGCGCCGTGGCCCCGGCGCACCGGCGCGGCCCGCATAAATGCCGCCCGCTTCGCCGAAACTCCCCGAGAGTTGCATGCCCGCTCCGGGCGCTGCTGTGCCCGACGCCGCGACGCCGGCCGGATTCGCCGTGAAAATCAGGATCTGCTGGCGCGCGCCGTTGTCGGCGATCAGCAGCCGTCCGCGGGTGTCGACGGTCAGATCCGCGGGCACCACGCCTCGCGGCAACGCAAGCTCGCCCAAACGTGCGCCATTGCGCGCGCGATGAACCACACGCTCAGCGCCGCCGGTGCGGCTGTTCTCGACGATCCACAGCGAACCATCGGGTGCAAGCGCGAGGCGGCCCGGTTCGTGAACCGGAAAACTACCGACTGCCTGCATGGTTTGCGCGTCGAAAATCTGCACGCGGTTGTCGTGCTGATTCGACACGAAGAGCCGGGTCTCGTCTGCTGCGAGCCCACGGATCGCGTAATCGTCCTTGCTCGAAAAAGTCGACACCAGCAGAAACGCCAGACGGCGGCTGCCCACCAGATTCACCTGACCGGCGAACGGCACGCCGTCGCGGATATCGGCGCGGCTGCGGCGCGCCACGCCGCTCCACTGCTCGCCCTCGCGCGGCATGCGCCGATGTTGGGTCATCTCGTTGCCGAGACTGACGACCGTTTGCGCGACGAACACGTATTCGTCGTTCACGGCGATCGCGTCGCCGCCCATCATGCCCCAGCCGTGCGAATCGCCGCCGTGGCGAACCAGCTGACCGTTACGGTACTGACCGATCTCGCCGCCGCCTTCGTCCCAGGGCGCATTCGTGAAGACGTCGCCCTCCGGCGTGACAGCGAGCGCCTGCACGTCGATCTGCACCCAGCGATGATCCGCGTAGCCCCACGTGTTGCCGATCCACGACGTGCGGTACGACAGCGACGGATGCGCGGCGACGGCCTGCGCTTCGGCAGCAGGCTTGCTCGTCGCCGCCACGAAGTTCGCGCCCGGCTCGGCGCGGCTCATTTGCGCGGGCCCGAGCGTGGTGCCGCCGCCCGGTCCGCTCGCCGCGATCAGCACGAGTACCGGCAGCGCCACAGCGGCGGCACAGACGAGCCGTTCGAAGGTTGTGCGTGCAATGCGTCGCATGATCTTTACGCGTCAGAACACGTCGATCGCTTCGCGGTAGATTTTCGCGACCTGCGCGGCCACTACCGGCCGGTCGAAATGCTGCCGGGCATACGCGCGGCACGCCTGCGAGTCCGGCACCGCGCGCCGGCCAAGCAGCACATCGGCAATGCCGTCGCCGATCGCGTTGAAGCCGCCCGAGGGCAGCACCAGTCCGGCGGAAAGCGGCGCGACCGCTTCCGGCAGACCGCCCACCGGCGTGACCAGCACGGGGGTGCCGGCCGCGAGCGATTCGATCGTCGTGAGCCCGAAGCCTTCGAGCGACACCGTCGGCACCACCGACAGATCGGCGGCGCGATACCAGAGCGGCACCGTGTCGTCGGCCACATAGCCGACGAGCCGCACATGACGGTCGAGTCCGCGCGCGACGATACGCGCCTGCAATTGCGTCGCCAGCGGCCCTTTGCCGGCGATCATCAGGAGTACGTCGGGCAGCACGGGCTTGACGGCGGCGATCGCGTCGATCAGGTCTTCGAGTCCCATGCGCGAAACCAGCCGCCGCATGCAAAACACCAGCGGCCGGTCCAGCGGCAAACCGAGCCGCTCGCGGGCGCGCCGCTGCGTCACGCGGGTGTCGAATTGCGCGACGTCGACGCAGCCGGGCACGATCCGGATGCGCTCGTCACGCACGCCATACGTCTCGCGCAGAATCCTCCCGAACGCCTGCGAAAGCACGATATGACGCGTGCCGCCCTGATAGACGAAACGCTCGAGCGCGAGCCGCATCGCGCGCGCCCAGCCGCCACCGCCGCCCGGATAGGATTCGGCCGCCCATGGCCCGTGAAAATGCACGACCTTCGGCACGCTTCTGAACAGGCCCGCGGTGGGCGCCGCATAGAGCGCGAAATGGGTGGCGACGACGTCGGGCATCCGCGCCGCCCGCAGCGCACGCGACTGCCTGCGCGAGCCCCACAGACGCGCCCCGAGCGGCGCCTGCGCGCCGGCGAACGCCAGCACGCTGCCCCCCGATGCGTCGAACACGCCGGGCGTGCCCGCCACCATCCCGCGGACATTGACGCCCTGCGCCGGCAGCGTATCGATCAACGCCTTGAACATGCGGTCGAGCCCGCCTGGCCGCTCGTTGAACCAGTGCATGCCGATTTGCAGCGAATCGATCGGCGCGCTCATAGCTCCGCCGATGCGGTCGCACAGCCAGCCGGCAACGATTGCGCCGTGCGCCGCGCGTGCACCTGCTCATAGACCGACAGATAACGCTCCGCCATGGCCTGCCAGCTCAAGGTCCGCGCGACTTCGCGCGCCGCCTGCCCGAGGCGGCGTGCGTAGGCGCGATCGCTCGCGAGACGTTCGATCGCCGCGGCGAGCGCGGCCTGATCGTTGGGATCGTCGAGCACGATGCCGCTTCTGGACGTAATCACTTCAGCGCCGCCCGCGGTACGCACGGTAATGACCGGCAATCCCGCGGCCAGCGCTTCGAGCAGCACCAGTCCCATTGGTTCGTAACGCGAGGGAAACACGAACGCATCGACTGAACGCATCAGCGCGGGCATGTCCTTCACCAGGTCCGTGAAGTGGACCCGCCCCGTCAACTCGAGCGAGGCCACCAGCGCCGGATAGGGACTGTTGTGCAGAATCCCCGCGACCGCCAGATGCACGTCGGCCGAGGTGTGTACGAGCGCGTGCAGCACGGTGTCGAGATTCTTGCGCGACATGCGCAAGTCGCCGGCGAACAGCAGCATGAAGGGCGCCGCCGGCAGACCGAAGCGGGCCCGCTCGGACGCACCCGGTGCGAACTCGTCGACATCGACGCCGTTGTGAATTACTTGCAACTGCGCCGGGCCGGCGCCCAGCGCGCGCACTTCGGCGGCGACCGTATGCGACACCGGCACGATGACCTCCGCATGCCGGAAGGCCCATTTCTCGCAGCCGATATTGAGCAGCGTGTAGAGGACCTGATACGCATCGTAGACACCGCGCAACAGGCGGAACGGATAGAAACCGCAGCGATACCAGCCGTCGTGAACGAAATGCGCCGCATTGACATCGGCGCGCGCCCACGCGATGAAACCGTTCACGTGAATCACATCGAACGCCTGACGATGCGCACGAATCCACGCGCCGCAACGCCATGCGAACAGCTGATACTGGACGAGTTTGGTCGGCAGCCGGCTTTCAGCGATCCGCACGAAGCGCACACCGGGGTGCTGCACCAGCTCGGGGGCCGCCTCGGCGGCGAGCAGGGTCACCGAATGACCCGCCGCGAGCGCTGCGAGCACGATCTCGTAGTTGACGCGTCCTTGCCCATCGTTCTTGCGCACGACATGGGTGACGATCAAAATCCGCATCCTGTTGTCCTTCCTCTGAGTATCTTTCACGGTCGTGCCGGGGTCGCGGCGGCCGGACTGTGGCGTTCACGCGCGTAGCGCAGCGAAATCACCGGCAGGCTCACGCCGATAAAGAAAAACATCCCCGACACCGCGGTCAATGTGTTGATGAAAATCATCATCGAAAAAATCGCCACGGCCACGCCGACGCCGGAGATCGCCAGCAAGTCGGTTGGGTGCTGACGGCTCGCCCGCCAGGCGCGCCACAGCAGCATGACGATGCCGGTGGTGTAGAGCAGCGTGCCGGGCCACCCCATCACGTAGGGCACTTCCATCAGGCCGCTGTCGAAATTGAGCATCGCCTGCGCGCCGGTGTCGTCGGACAGCTTGCTGCCGAGGCCGGTCGTGCCCAGCCCCTGGCCGGCGATATCCGTGAGCGCCGACGACATGAACGATTTGTAGAACTCCGCGCGCGCCTGGTAGCTGTCGTCCTGACCGAGGTTCTGGATCGTGCTCAAGCGCTGCATCACCGGTTCGGCAACCTGATCGATCATCATCAGCGGTGCGGCCACCACGGCCAGCGCCAGTACGCCGGCCAGCAGCCGCGCCCGGCTTTTGCCGTCGAGCATCGCGAACGAGTACAGCAGTGCGATCGCGAAGCCGCCCCACGTGCTGCGCGCGCCGGTGAGCAGCAGCACCGGAATCCCCACGCAGCCGAGCAGGATGCGTGCTTTACCGCGCGCGGCGAGCGACACCAGCAGGATCGTCATGAGCGTGACCGCGAACGGTCCGCATGAATTCATCGTGCTGCTCACGCGCATGCCGAACGGCACCGGCTGCCCCTCCGAAAGCATCTTCGAGGAGATCAGCCAGAATGCGTCCCACGGCATCGGCGAGACGAACTCGATCAGGCCGTACACACTCATCAGGAGTCCGCCATAAACGAAGGTCTTCAGCAGAACCCGGTGATAGGCGGGGTAATGGCGCCACGTGACGGTGAGGTAGAACGCCACCATCACGGGATACAGCCAGTTGATCAGCGTAAACGTCGCCGCCGCCGGACCCACCTGCGCCATGCCGACCACGAAGGCATAGAGCAGCGCGATCACGATCAGCACCAGCGGCGCCGCGCGGCGTTGCCCGAACAACCTGACGTGCTTGAGCAAGGTGAGGCCGGTGAGCGCAACGGCGAGCAGCGTCGCCACCATGATCGGGCTCTGCTGATTGAACGAACCGTTGACGAAGTCCGCGAGGCGCCGCACTTCCGGCGTCAGAAAAAACAGCCAGCAGACGAAGCCGATGTAGTGCGCGGGCGAGCGCCAATACAGCACCAACGCCACGCCGAAGGCGCCGAGCGGAAAGAAATATTCGACCAGCCTGCCCTGATGCAGCAGGATCAAGCCTAAGGTCGCGGCAAACAGGAGCAACGGCAACAGGACCGGGTAACGCAAGCCTTTAGCCTGCGGGCGCGCTGCCCGGGAAGGCGCGACCGGCATCCCGGGTGCGAACGCCCCACCCGCAAGCGCACGCGGGTTGCCCGGCGATGTCGATAGTCGAACCTGAGTGGAAGGTGTGATCAGCACTCGCGCCATCACAGAAGCTCGAACGTATTGACCTGGGCCGCGCCATCGCGCTCGCGGCGCCGCATGCCGAAGAGCGTCTGGCTGGCACGCACCTGACGCGTCAGACCGATGAACGGCACGCCATGTTCGAGGTACGGCCCTTCGGACTTGCGAAAGCCGAACTGCTCATAGAAGTCGCGCAAGCCGAGCGGTGCGCTGACCCGCGCGGCGTGTCCCGGCCAACGCTCCGCGATCGCCTGCAGCACCCGTTCGATCAACATCTCAGCCGTGCCGTCACCGCGCCGCAGTGGGCTCGTCAGCACCTTGTCGATGGTGATTTCCGGATCTTCGGCGTCGCCGGGTTGCAGGCGTGCATAGGCCAGGATCGGCATGGGCCGCGCCACGTCCTCGACCGCGAAGAGGTGAAGCGCACTCTCGTCGTGGCCATCGGCATCAAGACAGACGTGCGATTGCTCGACCACGAAGACCGCGCTGCGCGCCCGCAAGATCAGGTACAACTCGCGCGCCGAGAGCTGTTCGAATTCCAGCGTTTTCCAGTTCATCACGTTCCCCAGCGGTAAATAAGTTCAGCGAGCGCGGCAACGCTCAGCGCCCTCGATGGCCTGGCTCGACACGCCGGCCTGTTGTCATGGCTACACGGTACGTCCGCGAAACGCGTGTTTCCGTGCGCCATCGCACTGACGCTGGGCTTTGACAATTCTTAAATACGAGGCGTCGGGACATGGTGTAGCAAGGAGCCGCCAAAACGGCTTCAGGGCACCGTGAAAGCGCGGCAGGCATGCGCGCCGAACCGCCGCTAGACGCGCCGCGATGACCCCGCGCCGCGATAAACACCAAAAACGAAGACTTCTGTTCGTTTTACGTCAGCAACCTTCAAGAGACCGTTGACCACCAAGGGGGCAACTCAAGATGAAAACCGCACTGCGCCGCATCCTTTCCGAATCAGCCCGTCTCGACGTCTCGCCGGACACTCTGGCCGACGACGCCGACCTATACGCCGCGGGCTTGTCCTCGCTCGCGACCGTGCATCTGATGCTCGCCATCGAAGATGAATTCGGCATTGAAATTCCGGACCGCATGCTCACGCGCCGGCTGTTCTCGAGCATCGATTCAATGGCCGCCGCGGTCGCCGAACTGCAACAGGCGAAGGCGGCAGCATGAACGCCCCGCTGCTGGACACCGCCGCGATAGCGGCGCCGCTCGCCGATGCTGCTGCGAAGCAAGCCGCCGCAGGCGTCGTGCTGAGCGCGGTGGAAACCGAACCCGCCTGGCGCGCCGCGGCGCAACGCTGCGCGGCTGTCGCCACACAGTTCGCCGATGCGGTGGACCGCGAAGCGCGCTTTCCCCGCGAAGCCTTCGAGGCGCTCAAGCGCGAACGTTTGTTGTCGGCGATGGTGCCGGCCGCCTTCGGCGGCGCGGGGCTTTCGCTCGCGGATGTCGCCGCGATCTGCGAAACACTCGCGCAGGGCTGCGCCTCCACCGCGATGGTGTACGCGATGCATCAGATTCAGGTGGCCTGCATCGAGGCGTACGGCAGCGAGTCGGCGTGGCACCGGCAGTTGCTCGCGCAGCTGGTTGAACATCAATGGCTGCTGGCTTCGGCGACGTCTGAAGAGACCATCGGCGGCAATATGCGCACCAGCGCCTGCTCGGTCGAACTCGACGCACTCGACGGTCAGCCCGGCACGCAGCGCTTTCGCATCGAAAAGCTCGCGCCGACGATTTCGTACGGCGCGCACGCCGACGGCATTCTGGTCACCGCGCGCCGCACCGCAGAATCGGCCGCGGCCGACCAGGTGCTGATCGTGGCGCTACGTGAAGCCACACAACTGGAAAAGCGCGGCGGCTGGGATTCGATGGGCATGCGCGGCACCTGCAGCGAGGGCTTCCGGCTCGTCGCTACGGGTCTTGCCGAACAGATCCTGCCGACGCCCTTCGCCGAGATCGCCGATCAGACCATGCTGCCGGTCTCGCACACGCTGTGGGCCGCGGTATGGACCGGCGTGGCCAGCGACGCCGTGAATCGCGCGAAAGCCTTCTTCCGCGCGCAGGCCCGCTCGAAACCTGGTGCGATTCCGCCGGCCGGCTTGCGGCTCGCCGAGGCGGTCGGCCTGCTACAGATGATGCAGGCGCGCCTGTCGGTCGCGCTCGAAGCGGCGCGCACCGCGCATCACGCGAAACACGGCGGCTGCCAGGCCGATGCGCCGCTGTCGGCCTTGCTCGGTTTCGCCTCCGACATGAATACGCTGAAGACCAGCATCTCGACCACCGCCCTGCAAGTCGTGCAGGAAGTGCTGATGATCTGCGGCATGGCGGGTTACAAGAACGGCACGGAATACAGCGTGGGACGGCATCTGCGCGACCTGTACTCCGCGCCGCTGATGATCAACAACGATCGTATTGCGCAGAACACGGCGAGCCTGTTGCTCGCGCAGCGTCCTGCCGCCCCGGGGAGAGCCTGACATGAACACGATGACCGATACCGCCGCACTGGCCGCTGCAACGGCTGCCGCCGCTCAGGAAAGCGCGGCGCCGAATTTCCGCGACGAACTGCTGGCAGCGGGCCTCCTGATCGATACCGGCGAAAACGGCCTGTACGGCCGCAGCCAGATTTTCGAAGACGTAGTGGAACGTCTGAACGTGGCGATCACGCATCTGGGCGCGGACCAGCAGCCGGAAGTGCTGCGCTTTCCGCCGGCGATGCGCCGCACCGATTTCGAAGACAGCGAATATCTGAAGAGCTTTCCGAATCTCGCCGGCACGATCCACTCGTTCTGCGGCAACGATATGGGCCACCAGCGCCTGTTGCGCGCGCTCGACGACGCGATGACCGAAAGCGACGACGATCGCAGCGACGAATGGATGGCGCAACAGAAGCCGACCCGCGTGGTGCTGACACCGGCCGCCTGTTATCCGATCTATCCGGTGGTGGCGCGGCGCGGTCCGCTGCCCGCCGACGGCCGCACCATCGACGTACTGTCGTACTGCTTCCGCCACGAACCCTCGCTCGATCCGGGCCGCATGCAGATGTTCCGGCAGCGCGAATACGTGCGCCTCGGCAGCGCCGACCAGGTGATGGCGTTCCGGCAGATGTGGGTCGAACGCGGCTCGCTGCTGATCACGCTGCTGCAACTGCCCGTGGAAGTGGATCTCGCCAACGATCCGTTCTTCGGCCGCGGCGGCAAGATCGTCGCCGATAGTCAGCGTGCTCAGGCGCTCAAGTTCGAACTGCTGATTCCGGTGGCCGATCCGCGCGGCAAGACGGCGTGCCTGTCGTTCAACTATCACATGGAACACTTCGGCGCGATCTGGAAAATCGCCTGCGAAGACGGCGCGGTGGCGCATACGGGTTGCGTCGGCTTCGGCATGGAACGCATCACGCTCGCGCTGTTCCGCCATCATGGGCTCGATGTGAACGCATGGCCGGACGATG
Source organism: Paraburkholderia fungorum (assembly GCF_046027605.1). Taxonomy (GTDB): domain Bacteria; phylum Pseudomonadota; class Gammaproteobacteria; order Burkholderiales; family Burkholderiaceae; genus Paraburkholderia; species Paraburkholderia fungorum_F. The sequence goes on along the minus strand of NZ_JAQQEF010000004.1, from coordinate 415,880 downwards.
TGCGCGCGCTGTTGTGGGGCGACACGGCGGCGCGCGTCGCGCAGGGCATGCAGACCATGCAGCCGGCTGCCGCGATCGCTGCTGAGAGCGCTGCACAGAGCGCCGGAGAGAGCGCATGAATCCCTCCCTGATCCCCATGCCGAAGGGCGTGCCATCCGCCTTCGCGTTGCCGCGCAGGCTCGATCTGCCGGCTCAGGGCGGTGTGGCCGCGCCCACGGTGGCGCTGCGCCAGCACGCGCCGCATGCGTTGCACCAGGGCGAGCGCGTGTGGCAGGAGACCAACTGCTACGTCGACCTGTGGATCGAACTGCTGCACGGCTTCGGGCTCGATCCGCGCGCGGCGCTCGGCTTTACCGTCACGCAGGACTTCGAAGGCGATCAGTTCACCTTCTTCAAGTTCCCGCTAGAAGATCTCGAACGGCTTTACGGCACCCAGGTGCAGGAACTGGCGATCTACGACTCGCTCGAAGCCCGCGTGCTCGCCCAGACCTCGCGCGGCCACACGGTGCTGGTGGAAGTGGACGGCTATTACCTGCCGAATACGCGTGCCACGTCGTATCGGCGCGAGCATCCGAAGACCACCGTGGGCATCGACTTCATCGATCCGCCCGCGCGCCGCCTCGGCTATTTCCACAACACCGGCTATCACCTGCTCGACGGAGAAGACTACGACGGCGTGTTTCGCAAGCTGCCGCAATTCGCGCAGCAGCCCGATCTGCTGTTTCCGTATGTCGAATTCGCCAAGCAGTCGCGGCCCGCGCTGGAAGGCACCGCGCTCGCCGAAGCATCGGCGGAATTGTTGTGCGCGCATCTAGGCCGACGACCGCTGATCAATCCGATCTCGCAGTGGCGGGCCGCGTTTCCGGCGCATCTGGACACCTTGCTCGAACGCGGCGAGGCGTTCTTCCATCCGTACTCGTTCAACCTGATGCGGCAGCTCGGCGCGAACTTCGAGTTTCTCTCGAAGTATCTGCTGTGGCTCTGCGCACAAGGCTTCGAGATGCCGGCGTCGATTCCGGCGGCGGCGCAGCGGATCGCGTCGGAGTCGATGGTGATGCAGTTCCGGCTCGTGCGGGCGATTGCACGCGGGCGCCGCGATGCGTGTGAAGACTGTTTCGACGTGCTCGAAAGCGCCTACGAAAATACGCTGCCTCCGCTTGCCGCGCTTGTACTGTGACGAGCTCGCTTCGAGCTTCAGGAAAACGCCGTGGATGCACTGACGACTGACCCGGTATCGGATGAAGGCGGGCCGCTTGTGCCCGCTGCCTCGCCCAAGGCCATCTATCAAGACCTTTGGCCACAACAGCTCGATGCCGGCTGGCAGTGCGTCAGCACGCCGGCCGGTGCATGCGCATCACCCGCCGAGCTGCCCGCCGAGGGCTGGCTCGCCGCGCAAGTCCCCGGCACGGTGGCGAGCGCGCGGCGTGCCGCGGGTCTCTTTGACATTGCGAATCCCCCGCCGCTCGCCTTCGACGATCACTGGTACCGGCTCACACTGACCGGCACGGGCAAACGCCGCTTGCGCCTGCACGGCCTCGCCACGCTCGCCGAAGTCTGGCTCGACGGCATCAGGCTTCTGGAGTCGGATTCGATGTTCGTCGCGCACGATCTCGACATCGAACTGCACGGCAGCGCAACGCTCGCGCTGTGTTTTCGCTCGCTGACACCCGCGCTGGCGGCAAAACGTTCACGCGCCCGCTGGCGGCCGCGGCTCGTTACACCGTCCACCTTGCGCAACGTTCGCACCACCCTGCTCGGCCATATGCCCGGCTGGTGTCCATCGGTGCAGGCAGTCGGCCCGTGGCGCCCAATTGAATTGTCAAGCGACGCGCAGCACGCCTTCGATACGATCGATCTGACCAGCCGTCTCGAAGACGACGACGGCGTTGTTTCGCTCACGCTACATTTCGTTCATCCGCAAGACGTCAACGGATGCGCTGCCTCGTTGAATTGCGGTGGCTTTGTTTCGTCTTTGCAATGGCGCGATGCATATGCACTGACCGGCAACGTGCGCGTGCCGCACGCTAAACGATGGTGGCCACACACGCACGGCGAGCCCACTTTATATCCTCTGACGTTGCAACTCGGTGACGATGCCGCGATGTCCCATTCGTTGGGATCGATCGGCTTTCGCAGCATCGAAGTGGATCGCGGCGCGGACGGCGTGGGCTTCGCGTTGCGCGTAAATGGCACGCCGGTGTTCTGCCGCGGCGCCTGCTGGACCAGCGCGGATCTCGTCACGCTTACCGGTACCGAGGCGCAATTGCGCCACGCTTTCGCGCTGGCCCGCGATGCGGGCATGAACATGCTGCGGGTAGGCGGCACGATGGTGTACGAGTCTGACGCGTTCTACGCGCTGGCTGACGAATACGGCCTGCTCATCTGGCAAGACTTCGCGCTGGCGAATTTCGACTACCCCAACGATGCCGCCTTCAGTGCCGCCATCGAGCGCGAAGCCACGCAATTTCTGACCCGCACGCGGCGCTTCGCAGCGCTCGCGGTGCTATGCGGCGGCAGCGAAGTCGACCAGCAGGCGGCCATGTTCGGCCTGCCCGCTTCGATGCGCGCGCAACCGCTTTTTACCGAGTGCTTACCGGCTATCGCCGCGCGCGAGCGGCCGGATGTCCCGTATGTGAGCAACTCGCCCTCGGGCGGCGCATGGCCGTTTTCGACTAACGAGGGCATCACGCATTACTACGGCGTGGGCGCCTATCAACGCCCGCTCGACGACGTGCGCCGTGCGCAGGTCCGGTTTGCCGCCGAATGTCTGGCGTTCGCCAACGTGCCCGACGACGCCACCTTGCACGACGCGCCCGGCACGATCCATTCGCACGATCCGCGCTGGAAAGCGGCGGTCCCGCGCGACCCCGGCGCCGGCTGGGATTTCGACGACGTACGCGACCATTATCTGCAGACGGTCTACGGCATCGAGCCGGCCAGATTGCGCTACGAAGACCCGGAGCGCTATCTGGATCTCTCGCGGGCGGTGGTCGCCGACCTGATGAGCGACGTGTTCGCCGAATGGCGGCGCAGCGGCTCGACCTGCGGCGGTGCGCTGGTCTGGCAGCTTCAGGATCTGCGCCCCGGCGCGGGCTGGGGGCTCATTGATGCCACTGGACGGCCTAAGAGCGCCCTCCACGGGCTCGCGGCAACGCTCCAACCCATCCAGCTGGTCATGACCGACGAAGGCCTCAACGGCCTTGATATTCATCTGGTGAACGAACGTGCCGAGCCCTTGCTCGCGCAGCTGGAGCTGGTCTGCCTGCGCGACGGCAGCGTCAAGGTGGCGTCGGCCAGCCGCGCGGTGGAACTGGCGCCGCATAGCACACAGCGGATCGGCGCGGCCGAGTGCCTCGGGCAGTTCTTCGATTTCACCCACGCCTACCGCTTCGGCCCGCGCGCCCACGATGTCACGATTGCGACGCTGCGCGATCCGGCAAGCGGCCGGATCATTTCAGAAGCCGTTCATCTGCCGGAGCGGCGCGCGGGCGAGCGTCACGACCTCGGTCTGACGGTCAGCCGCGAGCGCACCGCCGACGGCTGGCAGCTGGTCATCGAAGCAAAGCGCTTCGCACGCTTCGTTCATATCATTGACGCGCATTACCGCGCCGCGCACGACTGGTTCCATCTGCCGCCGAACCGCCCCTGCATCGTGCCGCTCATCCCTGTCGAAAAATTCGTTGCGCATGCATCTAATGCGGCGTTTAAAGCAGACGCAACATGCGTGGCGCCCGCCGGCGAAGTCCGCGCGATCAATGCGATATCCGCCACCTTCTACGGCTGACTGTCGTCCCTGAACTAGGCCTCCCTTCGCAAGCCGCGTAAAACCTCGCGCTGCGCGAATCCACCTGTCTGGTCTGTGGAATCAGTGTTGGTTTTTTTGCGACTTCCCCGCCCTTCAAAATCGATACTCCGTACGCGAGCACACGCAACGTATGGAACACATCTGAATCAATTCAGACACATCCCGGACGGCCCCCGATAACGCACCCACAACGGCTATTTCATCCGTGAGACACCCACCGCAAAGAGGTGCTCATCACCCGCTAAGCCAATCCGATCAATGACTTGGCTCAAATAAAAAGCCTCTTCGAAGAGCGCCCGCGTCAACCAGGCGTTGTGCAGAATTGAAACAAAAAGCCACGTTTGGCTTCGCGCGCTGCTAAGGCTTTGTTCGCTGCGCCGCACCAGCACTCGTTTTCCCTATGGCTGGCACGCTCCTCGCTAAAGAGAAAGCGCAACATCGCGTCGCCGCAACGAGATCTACAAGAACGGCGGTGGCGCATCAGGCCAATACGGGGCCGTTCCTGTTCATCCCTCGCTGCTCGCCAGGCAGCAAAGTTGTTAATTCAGGGATGCAGGCATCGGATCAAAAACACGAAGCCACGCAGCGCGCGGCTTCAGCGAGGACCGATCATGTTGACACTTCAATCAGATTTGCACGGCAACCATTTGCTCGGCGCATTGCCGTCCCACGAATGGCAAGCACTTGCTCCCCATCTCGAACTGGTTCATCTGCGCACCGAGCAACTGCTGTGCGATTCAGGTCAACGGATCCATCACGTCTACTTCCCGACCACTGCGATCATCTCGATGCTCTCGACGATGGAAGACGGCAGCTCGGTCGAAATCGCCGCGGTCGGCCGCGAAGGCATGACCGGCGTGCCGGTGCTCACGGGCGGCGAAACCATGCCGAACCGCGTGCAGGTGCAATGCGCCGGCTTCGCGTACCGGATGAGCGCACAGGCACTCAAACAGCAATTCGCACGCTCTGACTTTCTGCGCCGCCTGATGCTGCTGTATATGCACGCCCTGCTCACGCAAGTCGCGCAAACCGCGGCCTGCAATCGCCACCACGCATTGAACAAGCAACTGTGCCGCTGGTTGCTGATCGAAGTGGATCGCGTGGCATCGAACGATTTGACGGTCACCCAGCAACTGATCGCCGACATGCTCGGCGTGCGCCGCGAAGGCATCACCGAAGCGGCCGGCAAGTTGCACGACGAAGGTCTGATTCATCACAGCCGCGGCCACATCAAGATCCTCGATCGCAAAGGTCTGGAAGCGCGCGCCTGCGAATGCTACGGCCTCGTGAAGCGCGAATTCGACCGCCTGCTGCCGCGTCTGCGCCAGGCTGAAACCGTCGAGTAAGCAGCCGCCCCCAAGGCTGCATCGTTCGAATACAGGGTAGATCATCATGTTCAGGAATACTGCGCGATGCCTCGACGCACTCTTTGTGATTGCGGGCGGGCTGCTCGCTCACGGGATGCGTTTCTCGGCGCCGATGGCATTGTCGGACACCGAGCGCCTCCTGATCGCGTTTAACTGCGTGCTCGTGTTGTTGATGTTTCCCGGCTTTGGCGTCTATGAAACGTGGCGCGGCAAGGCGCTGCCTTCGATGCTGGCGAGAGTGGCCGCCGCGTGGCTGGTGGTGGTCGCCACCGCCCTCTTGCTGGCGTTCACCCTGCATCGCATGGATGCGGTTTCGCGGCTGTGGTTCGGTTACTCCACGCTGATCTCCGGCGCGCTCATCATCGTCACCAAGTGTCTCGTGCACGTGGCGCTGCGCAGCGTGCGCCGGCGCGGCATGAACTTTCGCACGGTCGCGATCGTCGGTGCGCCCGGCTTCTCGCGCACCCTGCTCGCGCATCTCGACCATGCGCCGCAAGCGGGCTTCAAACCGGTCTGCGTGTTCGACACCAGCATCGAAGCAGCCGGCACGTATGGCGCGCGTCTCAAGCGCTTGCCGGTGCTGACCGATCTGGATGCGTTCGCGGCCAAGGTGCGCGAGGAGCACGTGAACGAAGTGTGGCTCGCGTTGCCGCTTTCGGAAGAGCATGCGATTTATCGCTTCCAGCGCATCTTCCGGCATGACTTCGTGAACCTGCGCTTCATCCCCGATGTGCGCAGCCTCTCGCTCTTCAACCACGCGCTGGTGGATGTCGTCGGTTTACCGACGCTCAATCTGAGCGCGACGCCGCTCTCGTCACCGCAGATGTGGCCCAAGCTGATCTTCGACCGCCTGTTCGCGGCGGCCGCGCTGCTCATGCTCGCGCCCGTGTTCGTCGCGCTCGCGATCGGCATCAAGCTGAGCTCGCCGGGGCCGGTGTTCTTCCGTCAGACCCGCAAGGGCGTGGACGGCCAGCCGTTCGCGATCTACAAGTTCCGTTCGATGACCGTGCACCACGAAGCGCACGGCCAGCTCACGCAGGCCGCGCGCAACGACGCGCGCGTGACGAAACTCGGCGGCTTCATGCGCCGCACCAGTCTCGACGAACTGCCGCAATTTCTGAACGTGCTGCTCGGCCAGATGTCGGTGGTCGGTCCGCGTCCGCATGCGGTCGAACACGACGATCTCTACAAGGATCAGGTGTACGGCTATATGAACCGCTACCGCATCAAGCCGGGCATTACCGGCTGGGCCCAGGTAAACGGTTATCGCGGCGCCACCACCAAGGTCGAAAAGATGGAAACGCGCGTCAAGTTCGATCTCTTCTACATCCATAACTGGTCGTTCTGGTTCGACATGAAGATCGTGTTCATCACGATTTTCAAGGGCTTCATCAACCGCAACGCATTTTGACCATGCCACTCCGGGAACCCTTCGTGAAAGTCTCCGTGATCGTGCCGACTTACCGGCGCACCGCCGATCTCGCACGCTGCCTCGCGGCACTCGAGGCGCAGGAGCGCCGCGCCGACGAAGTGATCGTGATCGCACGCCACGACGATTACGCGACGCTCGACTGGCTGCGCACGCGCGAAGCGAGCCGGCCGGACCCGCGCCGCTGGGTCGTGCTGGTACAGCAGCCGGGCGTGGTCGCGGCCTACAACCTCGGCGTGGACAGTGCGAGCGGCGACGTGCTCTGCTTCACCGACGACGACGCCGCGCCGCATCCCGACTGGATCGCGCGGATCGCCCGCGCGTTCGAAAGCGATGCGGCACTCGGCGGCCTCGGCGGACGCGACATCGTGCACGAACGCAATGGCATCCTGCAGGGACAAAAGCCGCGGGTGGGCCTCGTGCGCTGGTATGGCCGGACCATCGGCAATCACCATATCGGCCACGGCGCGGCACGCGAAGTGCAGGTGCTCAAGGGCGTCAACATGGCGTTTCGCCGCGAGGCGATCGGCACGCTGCGCTTCGACTCGCGCTTACGCGGCACCGGCGCGCAGGTTCACTGCGAGATGGCCTTCAGTCTGGACGTGCAACGGCGCGGCTGGACCCTGATTTACGACCCGTCGCTGCTAGTGGAGCATTTCCCGGCCCCGCGCAGCGACGAAGACCAGCGCTTCACATTTAACGACGCGGCTTTCTATAACGCGTCATTCAATCTCCGACTCATCATGTGCGAATACCTGACGCCACCCGGCCGATGGGCGTTCGTCGTGTACTCGACGTTGATCGGCGATCGTGCGGACCCGGGGTTCCTGCGCGCATTGTCATTGGCATTCGAACGCGGCGGCGTGGCACTTGCGCTTCGCAAATGGCGAGTCGGTTTACGCGCGATGCGCGGGGCATGGCAGGAGGCGGCACGCTGACAGATCAGTGCGCCGCTTCACGCGAGGGACCACCAAATGACTATCAAAACAATTGCCGCAGGGCTCGCGGCTGCATCTCTATGCGCCTGTTCACTGGCGCCTGGACCGTATCTGGACACCGACCGGCTGCAGCCGCCTGCTCCGCCGGAGCGGACGGCCGATAAATTTCCGGTACACGCGATCGACGTCGGCTATTTTCGCCAGCAGCGCGCGGCCGCGGTACCGGCCGTGTGCCCGCTGTCGTGCCTGACGGCGGCGACACGCGGTGCTTACGATTACCGGCTCGGCATCGGCGACCAGTTGAGCATCATCGTCTGGGATCACCCGGAACTGACCGGCGGCGGCGCGGGCGTGGCGGTGCCGCCGTTGCCCACCGCCGGCGGCACCACGCCGTCACCGGGCCCCACGCAGACTCAAGGCGCGACACCGATCGCGCCGACGCTGTCGGGCGGCGGAGAAGGCGGACTGACCGTGCGTGTCGCCAACAACGGCACGATCTTCTTTCCGCGCGTGGGCCGTATCAAGGTGGTCGGCATGAGCGCGCAGCAGGTTCAGGAAGCGCTGACGAAGGGACTCTCGAGGACGATTCGCAACCCTCAGCTCGACGTGCGCGTGTCGGGTTTCAACAGCCAGTCGGTGCAGGTGACCGGCAATCTGCGCACACCCGCCTCCGAAGCGATCACCGACGCGCCGCTGACCGTGCTCGACGCGATCAATCGCGCGGGCGGCGCATTGCCCGACGCGGATCTGCAGAACGTGGGCGTGACCCGCGACGGCAAGCGCTACACCGTCGACGTCGCCGCGCTGCTCGAAACCGGCGATCCGCAGCAGAACGTGCTGCTGAAGGACGGCGACATCATCGACGTGCCGGACCGCGCGAATAGTCGCGTGTTCGTGCTGGGCGAAGTCAACAAACCGACTTCGCTGCCGATGAACCGCGGCCGCCTGACCCTCGCCGATGCGCTGACCGGCGCCGGCAGCCTCGACGTCAAGACCGGCGACCCGCGTTTCGTCTACGTGGTGCGCGGCGCCGACAAGACGCTCACGCCCGACGTCTATCAACTCGACATGACCCAGGTCGATGCGCTGATGCTGATGACTAAATTCGAGCTTCAGCCAAAGGACGTGGTGTACGTGCAGGTCTCGAGCGCAGCACGCTTTAACCGCGCACTCGAACAGATCTCGCCGACCCTGCAGGACCTGTTCTACACGGTCCAACTGTCCAGATAAATCGCACGCAACGGAGTATCACTATGAGTACGTACGACATGCTGGACCACGGACCAGCGCCGAGCAGCGACGAAGATGCGGTGATGCGCGACTTGCTGCGCATGATCATGGATCAGATCTGGTGGGTGATCGGCATTGCCGGTTGCGTGATTCTCGCCGCGGTGATCTATACGAAGCTCGCCACGCCGGTCTATTCCGCCGACGCCCTGCTTCAGGTCGACCCGCAGAGCAACACCGGCTCGCAAAGCCAGAGTGCGGCAGTGTCATTGATGCCGTCGATCGGCCCGATGCGCACCGACGCGGAAATCGAAATCATCAAGAGCCGCGCGGTGGTCGAGCCGGTGGTCGAGCAGTTCAAGCTGAACTTCAGCACGGCTGCGAAAACCATCCCGGTGCTCGGCAAGATCTCTTCGTGGTTCGCGCGTCCGGGTCATCCGCTCGGCGCCGCGTTCGGAATGAATTCGTACGCGTGGGGCGGCGAGCAATTCGAGGTCGAGTCGATCACCGTGCCGAAATCGATGGAAGGCGTGCGTCTGACACTGCACGTGCTCGAATATGGCCGCTATGAATTGACCGATGCGTTCGGGCAGCAGGTTCTCACCGGCGTAGCGGGTCAGGAAGCCCACGGCAACGACGTCACGCTGTTCGTCAAGACCCTGGTGGCCCGCCCCGGCACCGAGTTCTACGTGACGCGCTTCAACCAGCTGGATGCGGTCGCGGCGCTCTCGTCCGGCTTGCAGGTCGGTGAAAAAGGCCGCGACACCGGCGTCGTGCAACTGTCGTACATGGGCACCGATCCACACGCGATCACCGCGATCACCAACGCGGTGGCGGCGTCGTATCTGGCGCAACGCACCGAACGCGCGCAGGAAGAAGCGAGCCACATGCTGAGCTTCCTGAACAGTGAATTGCCGCGTCTGCGCGCAGAAGTGAAAAAGACCGAGACCGCGTTGTCGGAGTATCAGTCGACGACCGGTTCGTTCCAGCCGACTCAGGAGGCAGGGGTTTATCTTGCCGGCGGTCTTGACTACGAGAAGCAGATCGCGACACTGCGCATCCAGCGCGCGCAGTTGCTGCAGCGCTTTACGGAAGAAAGTCCTGAAGTGCTGCAGGTGGACTCGCAACTGGCGGCGATGTCGCGCGAAAAAGCCCGCTTCGAAGATCACTTCAGCACGCTGCCGAGTTCGGAACGCGACGCCCTGGCGTTGCAGCGCGATGCGAAGGTCGCCGAAGAAATTTATGTGACGTTGCTGAACAAAACCCAGGAGCTGTCGATTTCGCGTGCCGGCACGATCGGCAACGTGCATATCATCGACCAGGCCTTGTTGCCGTCCCAGCCGGTGCGGCCCAAGTCGGCACTGATCATTTCGGCGGGCACGCTGCTCGGCATCATCGCCGGTGTGTTGTTCGCGTTCTGCCGCCGCACGTTCTTTACCGGCGTGGCCGATCCCGAGTTCGTCGAACGGCGCTTTCAGTTGCCGATCTTCGGCTCGATCACCTTCAGCCCGGAACAGGCACGCAGCGACCGCCAGTTGAGCGCCATGCGCAGCGCCGCCCTGCCCGCTCCCAGGTCGACGCCGACGGAAGTGCCGGTGGGCTCGTCGGGCGGCATGCGCCAGCTTCGATCGGGTTCGGCGGTCCACCAGGGCAGCGTGCCGGTTGGCACTCAAACCGTCATTGCGTCGGGCAGAGCGCCGATGCGGCCGCTGCTGGTGAAGACCCATCCGTACGATTCGACGGTGGAAGGTCTGCGCGGGCTGCGCGCGACGCTGCAATTCGGCTTGATCGACGCGCCCAACCGCATCGTGGCGATCACGAGCCCGGCGCCCTCGGACGGGAAAAGCTTCCTGTGCGCGAACCTCGCGGCCTTGATTGCGGAATCGGGCAAACGCGTCCTGCTGATCGATGCCGATCTGCGGCGCGGCCGCCTCGCGCAGTATCTCGGCCGCTCGCCCCATGGCGGTTTGACCGAGCTGCTGACGGGTCAGGTCGATCTTGAAGTGGCGGCTCGCGCGACGGGCGTGGAGGGTTTGCACTTCATCGCGGCGGGTGCTTATCCGCCGAATCCGTCCGAAATTCTGACCTCGTCGCGCTTCGGCGAAATCCTTGCGCGCTTCGAGCAGGAGTTCGATCTGGTGATCGTTGATACGCCGCCGCTGCTGGCGGTGGCCGATGCGGCGGTGATCGCGCATATCGCCGGCTCGACGGTGCTGGTGATGCGCTCCGGCGCTCACACGGAAGGTCACGTGGCCGAAGCGCTGAAGAAACTGCGGCGCGCGCGGGCCCGGGTGGTGGGCGGCGTGATGAACGCGGTGCCGCTCAAGGCCCACAACAAGAACGGCACGTATGACTACGCGTATGCGTACACCTACTCCGCCGGCGATCCGCTCGATACGCGCGAAACACGATAGATTGGCTTAAAAGCTGTTCGACGAAGCAGGCTGCACCGGATCGAGGTGCAGCCTTTTTTTATGTGCTGGCGGACGGGTTCGTGCGTAGGGACGTTGGCGCGCGATGCATGCGTATCGAACAGGAGCGGGACTGACGCGACAAGCGCCAACGCCGGTGGCTTGGCATGCAAGCCGCCGGCGAGGCGTGAACGGAACGAGGAAACAGTGCTGCAATACAGCTGCCAGTCAACCGGGTGGCCGACGCTTCTTGCCACGCTCTTGCCACGCTCTTGCGAGGCTAGTGGCGAATGGCGGATGGCCAGAACCAGACGACCCGCACAGCGCACAGCACAAGGCCGGCGCCGCGCAGTTTTTACAGAAACACGCTGACGTCAGTATGAAAACGCACGGCCAGCGCCTTCGCCACCTTTTTGCTGATGGCGCGCCGGCCCGCGAGAATATCGCTCACCACGGTGGGCGATGCGATACCAATCAGGTCCTTCTGCTTGAGCCCGTGCGTCTCCAGCAGATGCCGCAACACCTCGCGCGGCTCCGCTTTCGGGATGATCACGTTGCTCGCTTCCCAGCTTTCGATCAGGTCGGTGACAATCGCGAACAGATCGGCCAGCGGATCTTCCCCCTTGCCGTTGAGATGATCGGCGAGCGAGTTCGCGAGCCGCACCATCGACTGATAGTTCTGCTCGTTGCGAATGGGCGTGATGGGTAGCTGGGTTTGCAGCGCAGCCCAGGTTTGGGCAATGTCGGGAAAGGCTCCCGGAAGCCGATCGGCATTCATGAGTTTAGATTCTTCCTCGTCCAAAGGTCGTATTCCGCATGCGTCAAGACATGACGAACGAACAACGACTGCCTGTTGTAGTGTATCGCCGCGATGATCCGAAACCGGTTGCCGCCTACATCGAAAACGGTGTATTGCGGCGGCACATAATCCACCCCGGAGAACGTCTGCTTCAGGTCGTTATAGCCATACGCGAGGCAAGCCTGCGCCAGTGAGTACCACCTCAACAACGCACTGCGCGCCTCCGGATGTCTCTTTATAAAGTCCAGCAACGCCTTCTTTGAATGACCCGCATCTTATGTCCTCGCATGTACAGACGCGCTAATCAAGCACGCTCTACCTGCAAGGCTAATGGGATGGGATCGAGACCGATAGCTGGCCGGACGGCATTGACCGAACAGCCCGCAACCGCTTACTACCGTACGACAACGTCATTTTATTCGCGTATTGCGAAGTTCGCAGTACGCGAATAAAGAGACAGGCGATGGCGCTCCGAGGCGCCTTCGCTAAAGCAGGCCACCCACTATCGCGCTGCACGCGGACGCCCACGCATCAGCGCCCCCAGTTGCCTCTCTGTGCGCGTTCGACGGGCCATGCAAGATCCTCGGTGGCCAGATCGGGTTCGATCCGCTCCGCCGCCGCCACCCGCAAACGCCAGCCCGAAGCTGCGATCGTGCGCGTCACTTCAGCCATGAAGGCGCGCCGGAAAACCGCCGCCGAAAACCGCTCGGCGTTCGCGCGGCATGCCGCCGCTGTGATCTGTGCACCCTGCCGCTCGAAGCGGTCGATCGCGTCGAGCATCGACACGACCGTTTGGCGTGCGAAATACACCCCGGTAGGACGCGCCTCGCCGATCGGCACGACCGTTTCGAGCGCCCCGCCCTTACCGAAAGCGATGACCGGCGTACCGCACGCCTGCGCTTCGAGCGCGACGATGCCGAAGTCTTCTTCGGCGGCGAACACGAAGGCGCGCGCGCGTTGCAGATGATCCTTGAGAACCTTGAATGGCTGATAGCCGAGGATCGTCACGTTCGGACCGGCCTTGGCGCGAATCGCCGCCATCTCCGGACCGTCGCCGATCACGATCAGCTTGCGATGCGGCGTCGCCGTGAAGGTTTCGACGATCAGATCGATGCGCTTGTACGGCACCATGCGCGAGGCAGTCAGATAGAAGTCGTCCTTGTGCGTGCACAGGTCGAACTTGTGCACGTCGACGGGAGGCGAAATCACCGCCGCCTCGCGCCTGTACGTTTTCATCACGCGCCGCGCGACGAATTGTGAATTCGCGATCAGCCGGTCCACGCTGTTGGCCGAGTGCGAATCCCAGCCGCGCAGATAATGGAGCAACGCACGCACGGCCCACGACTTCGGCCCGCGTGTCAGATTCGCGTCGCGCAAATACTGGTGTTGCAGATCCCACGCGTAGCGCATCGGCGAATGCACGTAGCTCACGTGCGTCTGATCGGGGCCGACCAGCACGCCCTTGGCGACCGCATAGGAGCTGGTGATGACGAGGTCGTAGCCGGAGAGATCGAACTGCTCGATCGCGAGTGGCATCAACGGCAGATACGCGCGATAGCGGCGCCGCGCAAACGGCAGGTGTTGAATGAACGACGTCGTGACAGGCTTGCCGCCCACCGGCCGGCGGTCTTCGAGGAAATCGACGAGACTGAAAAGATCGGCATCGGGAAAGCACTCGATGATCTGTTCGAGCACTTTCTCGGCACCGCCTGGTGCGACGAGCCAGTCGTGCACGATCGCCACTTTCATGATCTCCCCGCCTATTGATAAACGCCTTTTGGCCTTAGCAACGAGTGTAGGTGCCGCATCATTTACTGTGCGTGCGTATGCCCACATTCGAGGCGCGACAGTCCGCGAATAATGAAGACTCGCCATTCGCCTCCTGCGAACGGCGCGTTCAATCACAACGCCAGACATCGCACTCTATGCGCCCGACGCTCGACGCTTCTCCTCTCAGCCATTCTTTGCCACGCGTTCAGCCGACCCTGATCGATGCATCCGCGGCGCCCGTATCATCGGTGTCGACAGCCATCTCGGCAACGCTCTCGCCGGCGAAGCCAAGCGTGCTCTTTGTCGACCAGAGCGGCCAGCTCGGCGGCGCTGAATTCGCGCTTCTGCAACTGGCGGCAAGCTGCACTGCGCGGAGCGAAGTCGTGCTGCTCTCGGACGGTCCCTTCCGCGCGCGCCTCGAAGCGCTCGGTGCACGCGTGCAGGTGCTTAATGATGCGCGGGTGTCGGGCATCGTTCGGCAAGCGTCCGGGTTGAACTGTTTGCGCGTGGTGCCTGGCATCGTGCGCCAGGTGCGCTCGATCGCGGCGCTCGCGCGAGCGTTCGACGTGCTGTTTCTCAACACGCAAAAAGCACTTGTGCTGGGTGCGCTTGGCAAACCGCTGCATCGCAAACCAGTAATCTGGTATCAGCACGACATCCTCACACGCGAGCATTTCGGTCGCGTGCAGTTGAGCGTCATCAAGTGGCTGGTGCGCTTCGCCGTCGATCACGTGGTAGCGAATTCGCAGGCGTCGAAGCAATCGTTGATCGCGTTGACCGGCGTCGCGGCCGACTCGGTGCCGGTCATCTATAACGGTATCGACGCCGGCGCGTTCCAGCGTATCGACGGCAGTGACATGGCCGCGCTGCGCCGGCGCCTGGGCTTGCCCGAGCATGCGTGGCTCGCGGGTCTGTTCGGCCGCCTCGCGTCGTGGAAGGGTCAGCACATTGCGCTCGAGGCCATGGCCCGGCTGCCCGACGTGCACCTGGTGCTGGTCGGTGCGCCGCTATTCGGCGAAGACGTCTACGCACAAGGTCTGCACGAACAGGCGGAGAGATTGGGTGTCGCGGATCGCGTGCATTTCGCAGGCTTTCAGGACGACGTGCCCGCATGGATGAAAGCGATGGATGTGATCCTGCACACGTCGACCGAGCCGGAGCCGTTCGGTCGCGTGATTGTCGAAGGCATGGCGGCGGCGCGGCCGGTGATCGCCGCGGCCGCGGGCGGCGTGCCCGAGATCGTGCGGCATCGGCGCAATGGCTGGCTGGTGAAACCGGCAGACGTGGCCGCGTTGGCCGAGGCGATCGGCACCTTGCGCGCCGACCCGGCGCTAGCGCGGCGCCTCGCGGATCAGGGGCTTGCCGATGCGCAAACCGAGTTCTCGGTGGAGCAGTATTTGCAGCGGATGACGCAGGCGATCGGACAAGCGGCGCGCTAGTGCGGATCGGCACCGGTTCGATGCAGGCGCGCGCCTCGCTGAAGCGAGGCGCGCTCACACTCTAAAGAAGCGCGCCGATCAGCCCTTGCTATATTCGATCGTTTCGACGCCCGTATCCGTGCCGAGCATGCACAGATTCGCGCCGCGGCCCGCGAACAGACCCACCGTCACCACGCCCGGCCATGCATTGACATGCATTTCCAGCGTGCGCGGGTCGCTGATACGCAGACCCTTGACGTCGATGATCTCGTTGCCGTTATCGGTGATGAACGGCACGCCTTCTTTGGTCACGCGCACCACCGGCACGCCGCCGAGCGCCGTCACGCGGCGGCCGATCGCGGTACGCGCCATCGGCACGACTTCGATCGGCAGCGGGAAGTTGCCGAGCGTGTCGACCAGCTTGCTCGCATCGGCGATGCAGACGAACACGTCCGACACCGACGCGACGATTTTCTCGCGCGTCAGCGCGCCGCCGCCGCCCTTGATCATCGCGCCGCCGTGGTCGATCTCATCGGCGCCATCCACATACACCGGCAGCGAATCGATTTCGTTCAGGTCGAGCACCTTGAAACCATGCGATTGCAGACGCGCGGTGGTGGCGAGCGAACTCGACACGGCGCCGCGATAGCGGGTCCTGGTGGCAGCCAGCGCGTCGATGAAACAGTTCGCGGTGGAGCCGGTGCCGACGCCGATCACGGAGCCTTCCGGCACGTTGGCGTTCACATAGTCGGCGGCGGCCTGGCCGACCAGTTGCTTGAGTTCGTCTTGGGTCATGGGGAATGCTGGCGAGCAGTGAAAACGACAAGTTTACCGGAGTGGCGAGGGAGTGCCGGATTTGCCGGACACGGCGGCCGGCAAAAGTGCTCGCCATGGGTGCTTACTTCTTCTTCACCGACCGCTGACGCACCGCTTCAAACAGACACACGCCGCTCGCCACCGACACATTCAAACTCTCGACCGTCCCCGCCATCGGAATCTGCATGACTACGTCGCAGGTATCGCGCGTGAGGCGGCGCATGCCCTCGCCTTCGGCGCCCATCACGAGTGCGACCGGACCGTCGAGTTCGGTCTCGTAGAGGCTCTTGGTGGCTTCGCCGGCGGTTCCGACCACCCACACGCCCGCGTCCTTCAGCTCACGCAGCGCGCGCGCCAGATTCGTGACGGTGATGTACGGCACGGTGTCGGCTGCGCCGCTTGCCACCTTCGCGGCCGTCGCGTTCAAACCCACCGCGCGGTCACGCGGCACGATCACCGCATGCGCGCCGGCCGCATCGGCCACGCGCAGGCAGGCGCCGAGATTGTGCGGATCGGTCACACCGTCCAGCACCAGAATCAACGGCGAACCGTTGATACCGTCGAGCAATTCGGCCAGGTTCTGCGCGAGCGGCATGTCGGTCGCACGCGCGACCACGCCCTGGTGGCGCTCGGTATGCGCGAGACCCCACAGACGCGTTTCGTCAGCTGCGATCAGACGCACGCCGGCTTCTTTCGCCGCGTGCAGGAATTCGGTCATGCGACGGTCTTTGCGCGTGGCGTCGTAATACACCTCTTCGACCGTCGACGCGTCGTGCCGCATACGCGCGGTCACTGCATGGAAACCGTATAGAACCTTGAGACGTGACATGACTGACAAACCTTTGATTGAGCGCGCCTTGAACGCGTGCTGCTGTGATGAATACGAACCTGCTTACTGCGCTGCTAACTCGTGTTGCCTGCGTACTTGCCGCGGTACTTGTTCAGTGCTTGTTCGGTACTTGTGCGACACCCGACTTGACCACACTGAAACGAAGACCGCGCGCAACCGGTACGTCTGAACGTACCCGATGCGCGCGGTTCAAGCCGTCATGCGACTTCAGCGCTTCTTGCGGGCCTGCGGCTTCGATGCCTGCTTGGCCGGCGCGCCGCCATGCTTCTTCGCCGCGCCGCGTGCCGCGCGTGCTTCCTGGACGGCCGCGGTTTGCGCCGGCGCAGCCTTCTTGCGCCGCCCACCCGCGCCTGCCGCCGCGCTACCCGCACCGCCTTCCACCGGCGGCAACGAACGCACGCGGGCGCCACCGGTTTCACCGGATGCCTTGTCGGCAAGCGCCTGACGATTCACCGGCGGCTTGATCGGCGTATCGCGCACGAGGCGGAAATCGATCTTGCGCGCATCCAGATCGACGCGGCTCACCTGCACACGCACGCGATCCGACAAGCGGTAACGAATGCCAGTACGTTCGCCGCGCAACTCGTTCTTGATCTCGTCGTACTGGAAGTAGTCCGAGCCCAGTTCGGTGACGTGCACGAGCCCTTCGATGAACAGCGAATCGAGCTGCACGAAAATGCCGAACGACGTCACGCCGTTCACCATGCCGCCGTACTCTTCACCGAGCTTGTCGCGCATGAAGTAGCACTTGAGCCAGGCTTCGACGTCGCGCGAGGCTTCGTCCGCGCGGCGTTCGTTGGCCGAGCAATGCAGGCCGAGCTCTTCCCAGATCGCCACGTTGTTGGAGCGCTGGCGGCCGCGCTTTTCGTCGTCGGCTTGCTGCATCGCGCGGGCGCGCGGCGACAGCGCCGTGTTCAACTCGACGCCCTGCGGCGGCTCCGGCTGATACTTGCGTCCTTGCAAGATCGCGTAGATCGCGCGGTGCGTAAGCAGGTCGGGATAGCGGCGAATCGGGCTCGTGAAGTGTGCATACGCTTCATACGCGAGACCGAAGTGGCCGATGTTGTCCGGGCTGTAGACGGCCTGTTGCATCGAGCGCAGCAGCATGGTTTGCAGCATCTGCGCGTCGGGCCGCTCGCGGATCTGCGCCATCAGCGCGGCATAATCGCTGGCGTGCGGCTTGTCGCCGCCAGCGAGCGTGAGGCCCATGCCGCGCAGGAAGGTGCGCAGATTTTCAAGCTTCTCGGCGGTCGGCCCGGCATGCACGCGGAACAGACCCGGGTGCTTGTTGCGCTTCAGGAAGTCGGCCGCGCAGACGTTCGCGGCCAGCATGCATTCCTCGATCAGCTTGTGCGCGTCGTTGCGGGTACGCGGAATGATCTGCTCGATCTTGCCCTGCGCATTGCAGACGATGTACGTCTCAGTTGTATCGAAGTCGATCGCGCCGCGCTTCTGACGCGCGGCGAACAGCGACTTGTAGACGCCGTACAGATTCTGCAATTGCGGCAACAAGGCGGCGCGGCGGGCGGCTTCCGGACCCTTGGTGTTCTTCAGCACCGCCGCCACTTCGGTATAGGTGAGGCGCGCGGCGGAATTGATCACGCCGGGATAGAACTGATACGCCTTCACTTCGCCGCGCGCGGTGACGATCATGTCGCACACCAGCACGCAACGATCGACGTGCGGATTGAGCGAGCACAGGCCGTTCGACAGCTTCTCCGGCAGCATCGGAATCACCCGGCGCGGGAAGTACACCGAGGTGCTGCGCTCGATCGCGTCCGCGTCGAGCCCGCTCTTCGGATGCACATAGTGCGAGACGTCCGCGATCGCGACGATCAGGCGGAAGCCCTCGCCGCGACCGACCTGAACCGGCTCGCAATAAACCGCGTCGTCGAAGTCGCGGGCGTCTTCACCGTCGATCGTGACGAGCGGCACGTCGCGCAGATCGATACGATGACGCGCGTCGACCGGACGGACTTCGTCGGGCAGCTTCGCGGCTTCGTCGAGCGCGGCCTGGCTGAATTCGTGCGGCACGCCGTACTTGCGCACCGCGATTTCGATTTCCATGCCCGGGTCGTCGATATCGCCGAGCACTTCCACCACACGGCCGAGCGGCTGCGAATGACGGCTCGGAAAATCGGTCAACTCGACCACCACCACCTGGCCGACCTTGGCCTTCTTGGTGTTCTGCTGGATCAGAATGTCGTGTCCGATCCGCTTGTCTTCAGGCGCGACGATCAGCGCGCCGTTCTCGTTCAGCAGACGCCCGATCACGCGCTTGTTGGCGCGATCCGTGACTTCGACGATATGCCCTTCCGGCCTGCCACGGCGGTCATAGCCGACGATGCGCGCAAGCACGCGATCGTTGTGCATGACCTTCTGCATTTCGCCGGTGGGCAGAAACAGATCGTCCTGACCGTCGTCGCGAATCAGAAAACCGTAGCCGTCGCGATGGCCCTGCACGCGGCCCGCGACGAAGTTCGACGGATGGGTCAGCTGATAGAGATTGCGCTGATCGAGCCGGATCTGGCCGTCGCGCTCCATGGCGCCCAGGCGCTTGAAAAATCCTTCGCGCTCCTGGCGTTTGATCGACAGGGCTTCGGCGATGTCGTTCGCGGCAAGCGGCGCTTCACTCGTGCGCAGGACACCGAGGATTTCCTCGCGGCTTGGGATCGGATACGGGAATTTGCTCAAGGGCTTGTCGATGATTTTTTCTCGTTGCATGGACGTCGGTCGGCGATGTGGCTCGGCTTAAGAAGCGCTTGGGCGCGCCTGGGTTGCGCTTAAGTTGCACTTGCGATTGCACTGGAGATTCTGCTCGGGTCCGGCTCGTTCAAGTCTGAGTCCGACGGGCGTGTGCACCGTGCCAACGAACTACTGCGAGGCATTCTAACACCCGTCTTGCACGCCACGCGGCCCGTCAATAGTCGCTGTGAGCCGCCTGCGTGCTCGCTGCGGCGTCGTTCAAGCGACTTTTGAGAAACGCTTGACACCCCTGAATCTGTCGCTATAATGGCGTTCTTTGCTGTTCATCACCTGCCCAGGTGGCGAAATTGGTAGACGCACTAGGTTCAGGTCCTAGCGGTGGCAACACTGTGGAGGTTCGAGTCCTCTCTTGGGCACCAGATTCAAAAGTAAAGCCGCCTCCGGGCGGCTTTACTTTTTGTGTGAGGCCATGTGATCCGGGGCTGTTTTTTCTGGTCGGATTGCGTGGTTGGCAGGACGGTTGCGGCGACGCGAGTCGGCAGATCGCGCAGTGAGGTTTTGCCTCGCTGCGCGACACCAACCGGGCGATTGAAGAAGCGCTGGTTTGTTTGCAGGTAGGGATTGACACGCTGCTTCAGCTCGCTAAAATGGCGGTCTAGCTTGAAGACGTGCCCAGGTGGCGGAATTGGTAGACGCACTAGGTTCAGGTCCTAGCGGTGGCAACACCGTGGAGGTTCGAGTCCTCTCCTGGGCACCAACAGTTGTTCCGGCGCAAGCCGAAGAAGTCCGAGAAACCCCGTAAGATCAACGTCTTACGGGGTTTTTTGTTCTCTACAGATCCCCTGCGTTCCACTGACATCGACGATTTTTGCGTATACTGTTGCGTATACCAGATTCGGGGGCAAACCCATGCCCAGACGCGTCGAACCGAAGTCAGAGTTAGTGTTCCGTGCCGCCAAAGCGCGCGCCCGTTCCTACCTTCTCGCGGATGGAAACGGACTCGCCCTGAGGGTCCAGCCGAACGGCACCAAAACCTGGCTGTTCCGCTATCGACGACCGAGCACAGGCAAGGAGAACTTCCACAGCCTCGGCCCCTACCCCGATATCACGCTCACTGATGCGCGACGGTCGGCCACTACCGCACGCAATCTCGTACGCGAAGGCATCGATCCGGTTGCATATCGCCAGGCCGAGTCCATCGCCCGCAAACGCGTGGCCGAAGGCGCCTTCCATCTCGTGGCCCAGCGCTGGCTCGACTACAAACGGAAGGAATGGGCCGACGAAACCTACCGGAAGGCGGAGTTTGTCGTGCGCGAATACCTGACTCCCGCACTCCGCAACAAGCCCATTTCGACGCTTGCGACGCCAGAGGTCAAGCCCGTACTTGAAGCGATTGCAGCTCATGCGCCTAACCTCGCGACCAAGGCACGGCAGTATGTCGGTGGCATCGTAACGTACGCCGTCCAGAACGGACTGCGCGAAGATGGCGCCGCCTTGACACTGCGCGGCGTTGTGCCTCGCCACAAGAAAGGCCACATACCAGCGATCACCAAGCCTGCGGACATCGCTCCGCTCGTCCTTGCTATCGATGCCTACAAGTCGCCTATTACCCGCGCCGCCCTCAAGCTCACCATGCTGACCGGCCTTCGCCCAGGTGTGGTTGCCGCGGTACCGTGGGATGAGGTGAACCTCAAGACAGCTGAATGGCATGTTGCAGCCGAGCGGATGAAAATGCGGCACGATCACATCGTGCCATTGCCGAAGCAGGCCATCGCCGTCCTGAACGAGTTGCAGTCACTTACCGGTAAGGGGCACTATGTCTTTCCGTCCCCTGCCCGTCAAAAGACCCCTCATCTACATCGAGATGCATTGAGCAAAGCACTGCGAGAGATGGGCTTTCAAGGGAAGCACGCGACGCACGGTTTCCGGGGCATGCTTCGCACCGTCGCGCGAGAACGACTCGGTATGGATATCGATGTACTGGAAGCGCAACTGGCACACGCCAAACGTGGCGATGTACAAAAGGCCTACGATAGAACTACGTTTGACGATGATCGTCGCCGGGTCATGCAGGAGTGGGCCGACTATATTGATCGCCTAAGCATGCCAACGACAGAAACGGGATCGAGCAAGCGGACCTGAGCGGCATACCCACTCGATTGTCAATCCAGTGGCTGCACCCTTTGTGGGAACGGATTGCCGCCAGGTCATGTATCGACGATACCGTCACCGATACCGAAAAACCTAGTCGGCAGTTATCGGCTTTCGATAGACTGCATCGGAGATTCAACCCGTGCTTTCGTCGATGGATCAGGAACACTAGGCATTTGAGGGCGATTTCTCCAAGGATATCGTCATCGATACCGTCAGGCACGTCCAAGGTAATCCTGGCAGAGCTTGCTGAAGCCATGATTTCAACCCGGGAACGATCCCTGGCAGACTTCATTCGCCCCAGAGCTAGACGTTCCAGACTGTCGCGCTGCCGGTTAATCACCCACAGGACTACTAGTCGGCGCTGAAGCTCGCCTAGCGTACCGGCCAGCATCGCACCAAATCGCGCAACACCCGCCTGATTACGCGCCGCCGTATTGACGATTACTGCCGCGTCCCGGTGTCCGTCGCAGAAATTGACGAGGCCAATCCAGCCGTCTGCATCGTCCAGACTATAGGCAACGCAATGCATCTCGTCCTGAACCGCCTTCATGACGTCCGGATTTGAGGTGTCGGTTTCAACCAGCGCGGCATGGATATCCTGACGCTGGAGATAATCGGCCAGCGCAAGCGATACAAAGCTCTTACCCACACCGCCCTTGCTGCCGCCAACCAGATAAATGGGGGGAATCGTCGTGTCCATTTGAGCCCTCTACAAGTTTTCAACATCGGGCGTGATCTCGAACGAGAACGCGTCCCGAATTACCATTGATCCCTGCTGACTGACTGCCCTTCCCCCATCCTGCGTTTTCCCGGCAGGCTTGTTGCCGGCATGTAATGCTCTTTCCTGACTACCCTTCTTCGCGCGTGCTGCCGTCGTCGCACCCTGCACACCATTCGCTTCTGCCTGAACAGGCCGACTCTCCTTTGCAGCGCGTTGCATCGCGTATCTCAACGTGCTCGCGCTGATTTCGACGCCATCCTGGGCAAGCTGCTGCACGATTTCCTCCAGCGTGTACCCCTTTTTCTGGGCGCTGCAGATCTGGGCCTGCATCGACTTGATTGCATCCCGCACATTGACGCGATGCTCATGCGCAGGCTTTGCCGGCAGCGTATCGAGACGGCGCGAGGCGGCGTCCCATTGCGCCTGGGTAAAGCTCTTCACCATCGGCATGACTCGCTCCGGTGTGCGGCCTGAATGCCATCTTGCAAACGATTCCCGATGATCGTCAACACCCTGAATCAGGCCTGAAGCAAGGCACGAGAACACGGCGGAATACAGAGGAACTGACCGGAATAGGAAATTTTTTTGCGTCGTTTTGTACGGGCAACACGTGGGGATTCGTGCGAGAAGGCACGACCGTCGAGGCTACCCAGCGATAGCAATCAATGGTTGCGCGCTTCTACAGGTTTGACCGGTAGGAACATTGTTCACCGTAGGAGGCTGCGATCGCGCAAGTTGCGCCGAGCAATCGCAGGATTCGATTTAATCCGCTTCGTTATACAGGTTTTTTCTGCGCTGCTCGCCAACACCTGGCATCTCCAAGTGGCGGAAGAGGCTGCCTTCTCGCGTAGACATTCAACAGGTCATTTGAATTTTTCTGCGCGAAGCATGGAACTCCGTGTTCTCCATATTGCGCCAGCAATTACGGGTTTCTTTCTCCAGACTGTTCGGTCAATTTGCGAGCAGGGAAATCTACCCGTACGATGTCGCGCACCTTCCCTCGCAAGAGGTTCAGTTTTCTGCGTGCCACAGATGTCTTTTCTGTGCTAGTGGATCGTTTTTCTTGCGCCAGGTGGTCATTCTTTTCGCGCGGCGTCGGCTACCCTACTCACGGGATCTGCGGACGACAAACTGAACAACGGAAAAACAAGGGATGGCAGGATAGGCTACCGCCGGTTTTGGGCGCCATGTGCAATGCACTTCTACTAGATAAACATGGTCGCGGCCTCAGTAACCTTGCGCTTGTTAACAAACGCTCTCGCGTTGACCGGGATCCTGTTGCGTACGCTGGTGGTGTGAACGATCAGATCAACGAGGATATCGAGCACTGTATTCGTGGCCGCCGAAATAGCTCGCGATCCGCAGCGGAGTTGAGAGGTCGAACGAACCCTACTTCAGCCGGTCGTCGCCGATGTCGCGGCTAGGACTGATTGCAAAGATCAGCGGGCGTTAGAGACGTCGTCGCGGCCGGCGGGTGTCGGCAATTGCGATCACTGTTAGCCCGTCATGAGGCAACTGCTATACCGAAAAGCGGCCCGCTCGCCGCATCGGTCGGGGTCTCAAGAAAATGCAAAGAACGATACTACTTTGAGCCGGGCAACCACCAGCCGATCCGTCCCGCCCGCCCTCGCCTTTGCGACACCTGGTCGCCGCGATAACGTGGGCTATCGCCGCCCCGACCAGCAGATTCTTCTCGGTTCGATGTGCCCATTGAGGACTCCCGCCCACGCATGGATTCAGCGAAGCAGCCCGTCAGAGCACCTTGTTCTTATCGAGCTTCTTGCCCGATGCCGCGTTGTAGTGGTCGACGTATTCGCCAAGCAATGCCCGGATCGCGCGTCCGATCTTCACATAGTCGCTCTCGTTGAGATTCGCAAGCGACACGCGGCCCGACGGATGCTGTGTACCGAAACCGCGTCCCGGCAGCAGCACGACCCGCGCGTCCTTCGCGAGACGGAACAGCATCTCGGACGGCTCAGTGTTCTTGATCACCCAATCGACGAAGTCGCGTCCGTAGGCTCGCTCACCGAGGAACTCGAGATCGAGGATCGTGTAGTAGTCAACCTTGTTCTCATCATCGTCATCGAAGCTAATGCCGATCTCGCGGTATAGCGCCTGCTTACGGCTGCGGATCAGCCGCTTGAGCGCATTCTTGTACGCATCGGGCGTATCCATCAGCGAGAACAGAGAGAACAACACCATCTGCACCTGCTGCGGTGTCGACAAGCCAGCTGTGTGATTCAGCGCGACGGTGCGGCTGTCGGCCACGAGACGATCGATGAACTTGAGCTTGGCCGGCTCGGTCGTGATCGACTCGTAGCGCGTGTTCAGTTCCTTTTTGACGTCCTTGGGCATCTCGGCGAGCAGCCTGTCGAGCACATTGTCGCGATGCGTCGCAATCGTGCCCAGGCGCCAGCCGGTCGCGCCGAAGTACTTCGAGTACGAATACACGAGGATCGTGTTCTTAGGTGCGAGTGCGAAAAGCGACACGAAGTCATCGGCGAAGGTGCCATAAACGTCGTCGGTCAGCAGGATCAGGTCGGGACGTTCCTTGACGATGTCGGCGATGTATTCGAGGCTCTCGTCGCTGATCTTTACCGAAGGTGGATTGCTCGGATTCACGAGGAAGAACGCCTTCACCTTCGGATCGCGCAGTTTGTCGAGTTCCTTCTTCGAATATTGCCAGCCGTTTTCCACGTCGGCATTCAGGTTCACGACATTCAACTGGTAGTCGTTCAGACGCGGAATTTCGATGTACGGCGTAAAGATCGGCATGCCGAGCGCAATCGTGTCACCTGCCTGGATCAGGTGATTCTCACGCATCGTGTTGAAGATGTACGTCATCGCCGCCGTGCCGCCTTCGACAGCGAAGATGTCGAACTCGCCGATGAACGGATGCTTGCCGATCATCTCTCGACGCAGATACTGCCCAACGATGATCTCCGAGAGCTTGAGCATCCGGTCCGGCACCGGATAGTTGCAGGCGAGAATGCCTTCGCACATTTCATAGAGGAAGTCGCCGGCAGACAGTCCGAGCTGGTCGCGTACATACGAAACGGCGGCGCCCAGGAAGTCAATACCGGGCACGCCCCGGTTTTCGCGCAGGAATAGCTCGAAGCGTTCGGTGAGCCCTTCACGCTTCGGAAAGCCGCCGATGCCCTCCGGCATGTACGCAAACGAACGCTCAGATTCACGCATCGCGAATAGCCCGATCTGCCAGAAACCGTGGCGTGGAACCGTCGCGAGAAAGTTTGGATTGCCGCGACCGGCATTGAGCATCGATGCGTTCGCCGCGCGCTCGACTGCGCCGCCGCCCGCGGCCTTGATGAGTTCGTCCTTCAGTTCGAACGGGCTGAGCGCCGCCATCGCAGCACGATCGCCTGCGCCCGCTTTAGAAGACTTCGCCATCCAACACCTCCATTGAGGGTTAACGTGCAGGAAAAGCCGAATGCGTCAATGTGGGAGTCAGGTCAACAGCATCACGATGACCATCCCCCAGATCGTAAGCAGCGTATTGCCCACTGCGTAGGTGACGGTGTAACCGAGACCCGGCACCTGGCTTTTGGCCGCGTCGCAGATCATGCCGAGCGCGGCTGTCGTCGTTCTCGCCCCGGCACAGATGCCGAGCAGAATCGCAGGATGGAACTTGAAAATGTATTTGGCAATGAACATGCCAAGGATGAGCGGTACACTGGTCGCGAAGATGCCCCACAGGAAGAGGCTCACACCCAGTTGCTGAAGGCCCGAGACGAAACCCGGCCCCGCCGTGATACCGACCACCGCAATGAACACGTTCAGACCGACTGAGTTCATGAACCAGATGGTCGGCTCGGGGATCCGGCCGAAGGTCGGATGAATCGCGCGCAACCAGCCGAACACGATACCCGCGATCAGCGCACCGCCCGCCGTCGATAACGTAATGGGAATCGCCCCAACCTTGATCACGACGGCACCGATCAGGGCGCCGAGCGTAATCGCAAAACCAACGAACGCGATATCCGCGGCGCCGGTGGGCCGATCGAGCACGCCCAGATCTTTCGCGGCCGCCGTGGTGTCCTGCGTGCGGCCGATGATAGTGACGGTGTCGCCACGATGCAGCCTGGTGCTCGGTAAGACCGGAATCGGTGTTTCCGTCGCGCCACGCTTGATCCTGCGCAGGAAGACGCCGCGCGCCAGAGGCCGCGCCGCCAACTCCTGCAAGGTCTTCCCGTCGACCTCCTTGTTCGTGACATAAACGTCGACACCTTCGGCCGGCACGGCCAGCAATTCCGGATCGTCGACCTCGGTACCCCGTGGCCCCAGCATCGCCACGAGATGCTTGCGGCGCCCGGCAACGGCGACCACGTCGCCCGCCTGCAGCACATCGTCGAGCTTTGCGTCCTGAAGCACGCCACTGCGTCTGATCCGTTCAACGAATAGCCGGGCTCCTTCTGGCGACCTCACTTCAGCCTGTGCCACCGTCAGGCCGACAGCCGGGCCGTGTTCCGCAATCCGGTAGGCACGCAATTCATATTGGTGCCATGCCACGGCGGCCCCACCTGACTCCTGTGCCCCGCCCAGCGTCGCTTCATACTCTTTGCACGCTGCCACGAGATCGATACCCAGGAGCTTCGGTCCGAGCGTCGCGAGGATCAGTGCGGAGCCAATAGTGCCGAAGATGTAGGTGACGGCATAGGCGGTCGGCATTGCGTCCAGCAGCGCCTTCGTCTGGTCGGCGGGTAGCCCGAGGCGATTCATGGCGTCTGTGGCAAGGCCCATCGATGCAGAGATGGTTTGCGACCCCGCGAAGAGGCCCGCGGCCGAACCGACGCTATACCCGGCAAGCTTCGCCGCAACATAGGGCGCCGCGAGACACAATATGCACTGAACGACAGAAAACAATGCTTGCGGCAAGCCGTCCTTCGCAACGCCACGGACGAACTGCGGGCCGACGCCATAACCGACGGCGAATAGAAACATCAAGAAAAACACTGACTTGACGTTAGCCGAGACGGTAATACCCAGCTGTCCGATCGCAATGGCGGCAAGCAGCGTCGCCGTCACCGCCCCGAGAGTAAACCCGCGATAGCTTTTCCCGCCTATCCAATATCCGATCCCCAACGAGAGAAAAATGGCGATCTCGGGGTAACTGCGTAATGTTGTAGTGAACCATGACATACGCACTCCTTGGTGGACTGCTTCTCGACGATATATTCGACAGGCTCAAGCAATAACATACGGGCATTCCAGCCCGGCGCAGCCGCGTGCTGCTGAGCCGACCGACGCGCAGGCAGTACGTTCGGGAAGGAAAGGGTCGTCGATTGAGTGTAGGAAATGAAACCTGAAATACAATCCTTTCAACGGATCTGGGAGCGCACCAGAATGCTCCACACGATGGAGTTCAGAGGTCAAGGAACGGTTAAGCTTCGCACGCCCTTGATGTCATATGCGGAGCGATGATGCTGCCCAACCCTATCTAGATGGGAGAGGAACATGAGCAAGCTGACCACCACGATCAAGCGCGAATTTATGGAGATGCTGCCGCCGACTATCTTCTTCGTCATCCTCCACATCGTCGCGATCATTCGGGCCCTGACAACAAAGGGCACCGACATTACGCTGCCCACTTCCGCCTCGGTGACCATCGCCGCTCTGATTCTCAGCAAATCGGTGCTGGTCGCCAACATGCTGCCGTTCGTCAACCAGTTTCCCGAGAAACCGCTGATCTGGAATGTCGGATGGAGGACGTTCATTTACACGATTGTGGCGTTGCTCGTGCACTACGCGGAGCACCTGTACGACTACTGGAAGGAAGCACCGGGCCTGGTTGCCGCCAACAACATGCTGTTTGCCGAACTCAACTGGGCGCATTTCTGGGCCATCCAGATCCTGCTGGTCACGCTAATCGCCAACTACTGTGTGCTCGCCGAACTCGCACGTGTAGTCGGTCGCGACAAGCTCAAGGCGTTGTTCTTCGGTCCCCTGCCCCACAAGCCCGACGGGCAGACTATCGTCTAGTTCAGCTTCAGACATGACCGCGCAGGTTATTGCAGGCGTGCAATGAATTCAGCTGCGTGCGGTTGCATGGGTGCCAGCTGCGAGGTTGGTGATACGCCGTTAGTTACCGGGCCGGCCCCAGCGATACCTCCGCGTTCGCCGAACCGCCAGCGATATAGGCCTGGCGGTTTAGCGTGTTGCCGCTGGCGGTGTACGCGCCGACCGCCGCACTGTCCTGCCGATGCGCCTTCGCGCCTTGACCGACGGCAACGCTGTTATGTGGCTTCGCCCCCCTCCGGAATGAGGGGTTCACATAACGCCTGCGGCGTTATAGTCGGCGTCAACGGCTGGCTACGACAAATGGAGACAGATGATGAAAATGAATTTCGCCCGCATGACCGAACAATTGTCCGTTCGCCATCGCGACCGCGAGGCGCTTGTGAATATCGAACGCCAACGGCGCTTCACGCACCGCGATCTACATCTGCTCACCAATCGCATCGTGAACATGATGGTCGAGCGTCTCCAACTGCGGCGCGGCGACACCTATTTGTGCATTCTGGAGAACGACAATCTGTCGTTGCTGCACGCCTGGACCGCACTGAAGGGCGAAGCCGCCGCCGCATGGACGAATTTCCGCGACTCGAGCGACGAGCACCGCTGGCAAATCGAGTTTATCCAGCCCAAGGTGGTGTTTCTTGAGAACGCGCTTCTCGATCGCTACTTCGACATGCTGCATGAGCGCGGCATCCTGGTCGTCTGCATGGATCCGCCGCCGGGCGCGCGCGAAGGGCTGGCTTACTTCTGGGACCTTCTGGAAGACGTTTCCGATCGAAACCCCGGGATCGAAAGCGATCCCGACACCGACGTCCTTATCTACCGGTTCACCGGCGGAACCACCGGCAAGAGCAAGTGCGCGCAGTACACCATGGAAAACTGGCTGGCCTGCCGGAACTCGGCCTACCTGGAGAGTGAACAGCTGTACGACGCCGACTCGCGGTGCCTGCATATGGCGCCGATCAGTCACGGTTCGGGAATGGCCTTGCTGGCAGCGCTCTTTCGTGGGGGCTGCACCGCCACGCAGAACCTGCCCGATCTGACCCAGTGGTGCCGCAACGTCGAGACTGAGCGAATCACCATGAGCGCGCTCGTGCCGACGCTGTTGTACTGGCTGCTCGATCTGGCCGAAGCTTCCGCCTACGACCTGTCGACGCTGCGCACGATCGCCTACGGTGCCGCCCCGATGAGCCCGGCCAAACTCGATCAGGCGCAGAAGCGTTTCGGTAACATTTTCGTGCAGGTGTACGGGGGAACTGAATGCCTGCAATACGCCACGATGCTGACCAAAGCGGACCATCTGACGGCAGCGGAAACCGGCCATCTTGCTTCTGCCGGACGCGTGGCAATCGACGTCGAACTGATGATCGTCGACGAGACAGGTAAGGAAGTCGCGCCGGGCGCAACGGGCGAGATCTGGATCCGCTCGCGGGCGACCATCGACGGTTACCTCAATAACCCGGAAGGCACGGCCAGCGAATTCTCCAACGGCTTCTGGAAGTCAGGCGATCTCGGCTATCTCGACGACCAGGGCTTTCTGTACATCGTCGACCGCAAGAAAGACATGATCATCACCGGCGGCTTCAATGTCTATGCAGTCGAAGTGGAAGCCGCGCTAAATGCTCATCCGGCGGTGTCGAACTCGACCGTGGTGGGCGTGCCGCACGATGAATGGGGCGAAGCCGTGCACGCGGAAGTGGTTCTGCGTGCCGGCGAATCCGTCACCGCCGAAGCATTGATTGAACATGTGAAGAGCCGCATAGGCCGCTACAAGGCGCCCAAGTCGATCGTGTTCGTGGAGGATCTCCCGGTCAGCGTGGTCGGCAAGGTATTGCGCCGCAAGGTCCGCGAAAAGTATTGGGCTGATCGTTCGCGGCAGGTTGGATAGTACTGGCGCGCTTTGCCCGCAGCTCCGGCTGCGGGCTCGGCGTTCCCTAGCGGTCCGCCGCGACCGTAAGCGGCGCGAGCGCCGCTCGCATCGCATCGGACAAATGCATCGGGCGACGCGCAATGCGATCGACGTAGACATGCACGAAATGACCTTGCGCTGCGGGCTCCGCCTCACCTTCACGAAAGAGCCCAACCTCATATCGAACACTCGATGAGCCGAGTCTCGCCACGCGCAGCCCGGCGTCGACGCGGTCCGGAAATGCGACCGACGAAAAATAGTTGCACTGGGTTTCGACGACAAGCCCAATCGCTTCGCCGTGCTCGAAATCGAGTACCCCTATTCGAAGCAGATACTCGTTCACGACCGTATCGAAGTAGCTGTAATAGACAACGTTGTTGACATGTCCGTAGACGTCGTTATCCATCCATCGAGTCGGAATCGAGAGGAAGTGACGGTACGCATCACGTGACAAGGCAGTGGGTTTCTTCATTGCTGCTTTCCCCCGTTCAAACCGCCGCGCCACCGTAAGGAACGTCCTTATGGCCGTAACGGCGCACACGCAGGTTAGCCTGCTCGCCGTGGCCTGCGAAGCCTTCCAGCGCGCACAAACGCGAGCAGTACTCGCCGATCATCGCCGATGCCTCGTCCGTCATGACCTTCTGATAAGTGCAGGTCTTCAGGAACTTGCCCACCCACAGTCCGCCCGTATAGCGTGCCGCCTTTCGGGTAGGCAGTGTATGGTTCGTGCCAATCACCTTGTCGCCAAACGACACGTTGGTGCGCGGCCCAAGGAAGAGCGCACCGTAGTTGGTCATGTTGCGCAGGAAATAGTCGGTATCGCGCGTCATCACCTGCACGTGCTCCGAAGCGATCTCGTTGGCGATGCGAACCATCTCTTCGTCGCTTTCCGCCACGATCACTTCGCCATGCTTGTCCCACGACTTGCGGGCAATATCAGCCGTCGGCAGTATTTTGAGCAGGCGTTCGACTTCGGCCATCGTCTCGCGAGCCAGCTTCTCCGAGGTGGTCAGCAGGATCGCGGGCGAATCGGGACCGTGCTCGGCCTGGCCGAGCAGATCGGTTGCGCACATTTCGCCGTCGACAGATTCGTCGGCGATCACCAGCGTCTCGGTCGGACCGGCGAAGAGATCGATCCCTACCCGCCCGAACAATTGCCGCTTCGCTTCAGCCACGAATGCGTTGCCTGGCCCGACGAGCATGTCGACGGGCGCAATGCTCTGCGTGCCGATCGCCATCGCGCCGATGGCCTGGATGCCGCCCAGACAGTAGATCTCGTGCGCGCCTGCCATATGTTGTGCAGCGACGACGGCGGGTGCCGGTTTACCGTGAAACGGCGGCGCGCAGGTCACAATGCGCGGCACGCCGGCCACCCTCGCGGTAATCACCGACATATGCGCCGACGCCAGCAACGGATACTTGCCGCCAGGCACATAGCAACCCGCAGCGTTCACCGGCAAATTCTTGTGACCGAGAACGACGCCCGGCAACGTTTCGACTTCGATGTCGCGGATCGAGTCGCGCTGGTGGCGCGCAAAATTCTCAACCTGCTTCTGCGCGAATTCGATGTCGGCGATGTCACGCGCTGACAATTGCGACAGACATTGATCGATTTCACCTTGCGACAGGCGGTAGTCGTCACGCTCCAGTTTGTCGAAGCGGATCGACAGATCACGCACCGCGGCATCGCCTCGCGCCTCGATATCTGCCAACGTTGCTTCAACCGTTTCGCGTACTTCGCGCGCGGCCGCCTTCAGAACCTCCGCCTCGGCGCCTCGCTTGAGCCAAATTGCCATTTCTAATCCCTGCCATCTATGATTATGCGGCCTCGCGCGCCGGCCGCCCACCACGCCGGATTTTCAGCACCGGCATCTACAGCCCCCGCCGCTTCAATACGAAAACGGCCCCGGCAGCATCACCACCGGGGCCGTTCACTCCGTTACTGGCCGCAAGCCAGCTTCAGGAACGCCTGCACCTGCGGGCCCGACTCTTCATAGGCGCGCGCCGTGCTCCAGTTCGCGATCTCGTCGAAGCGCGCCGCGATGCCTTCGGGCGTCAGCTCCGCGTCCGACAGCAGCACCGGCGCGGTCTCCACCACCGTCGCCGCGGCAAACGCACCGCCGCCCGCTGCGATAATCGTCTTCGACGGCGCATCCTCGCCGCACAAGAACAGCACCGCCGGCGTCACGCGTTCCGGCTGGATCCGCTGCAGCATCGCTTCGGGCAGAATGTCGGACGTCATGCGCGTGGCCGCCACCGGCGCGATCGTGTTCACCTTGATGTTGTACTTGCGGCCTTCGGTCGTCAGTGCGTTCATCAGGCCGATCACCGCCATCTTCGCGGCTCCATAGTTCGCCTGGCCGAAATTGCCATACATGCCCGAGGACGACGTGGTCATCACGATGCGCCCAAACTCCTGCGCACGCATGATCTCCCACACCGCCTTCGAGCAATTGATCGAGCCCATCAGGTGCACGTCGAGCACCGCCTTGATATCGGCCATCTCGAGCTTCTGGAAACTCTTGTCGCGCAGGATGCCGGCGTTGTTCACGAGGATGTCGACGCGCCCAAACTCCGTCACCGTGCGCTCAACCATCTTCTGCACCTGATCGTAGTCGGCCACATTCGCACCGTCGGCGATCGCCATGCCGCCTGCCTTGACGATCTCCTCGACCACCGCGAGCGCCGCCTCGGACGAGCCGCCGCTGCCATCGCGCGCGCCGCCGAAATCATTGACGACGACCTTCGCGCCACGTGCGGCCAGCGCCAGCGCGTGAACACGGCCCAAACCGGCGCCCGCGCCGGTCACAATGGCGACCTTGCCATCAAAACGAATTGTCATGGTTTGCTCTCCAGATTAATAGTCATTGCTGATTCTTCGGAATCAGAAGTCGGACACGATCGTGAACCACGACCCTGCCTCAGTCAGTTACGGAAACAGGCGTGTGATCGATTCCGCGACGCACGCGGGCTTCGTGCCCCCTTCGCATTCGACGGTCATCTCGATCTTCAGTTGTGCGCCGCCGTTGGCGAGCGCCTCCCACGCGAGCAAGCGGAAGTGCGCGCGCAGCCGGCTGCCCACGGGCACCGGCGCGACGAAACGCACCTTGTCCAGCCCGTAGTTCAGGCCGCTCTTCGTCTCGCGGATCTCGAAAGCGGTTGCAAAGAACGCCGGCAGCAGGCTCAGCGTCAGGAAGCCATGCGCAATCGGACCGCCAAACGGCCCGGCCTTGGCCCGCTCGACGTCTACGTGGATCCATTGGTGATCGCCGGTGGCGTCCGCGAACAGGTTCACGCGGTGCTGGTCGATCAGCAGCCAATCGCTCGTACCGATCGATTCGCCGACCAGCGGCTGCAGGTCGGTGATTTTTTCGAAAATCTTCATGCTGCGTTGTCTCCCTGAAGCAAGGTTTTCTGCAATTGCGCCGCACAGGCCGCCTCATGCCGGCCGCTGCTGCCCAGCAGAACATCGGCTACCACGGCGCGTTTGTAGTAATGACCGACCTCATATTCTTCGGTCATGCCGATTCCGCCATGCAACTGAATCGCCTGGCCGCACACGAATTTCGCCGCCCGCCCGATCAGCGCCTTGGCCTGCGAGACCGTATGCTGACGCGTTGCCGCATCATCGTTGTCAATCGACGCGAGCAGCGCGTACAGCATCGAACGCGCCACTTCCAGTTCCGCAGCCATATCGGCCATGCGATGCTGCAGTGCCTGGAAGCTGGCGATCGGGACGCCGAATTGCTTGCGCATCTTCAGGTATTCGGCGGTAATCGCGATTGCCTTCTCCATCCCGCCCACCAGCTCCGCGCACAGCGCCGCAGTGCCGTGTGCGAGGCCCTGCTCCAGTGCGGCCAAACCTTGGCCGGGCGCTCCGAGCACGGCGTCACGCGGCACGCGTACGCCTTCGAACGAAACTTCCGCGGCCCAGCTACCGTCATGTAGCGGCAACGCGCGACGCGTCAAGCCCGTGCTGGCGGCGTCCACCAGGAAGAGCGTGATGCCGGGCGCGTCTGGCGCGATCGCTGACACGATGAAACTGTCGGCGTCGAGCCCGCCCGCTACCAGTGTCTTGCGGCCGTGCAGCGTATAGCCGTCCGCGGTGGCCTTCGCATGCAACTGGACAGGCTCGGCAAAACCACATGACTGCGCTTCGCTGTACGCGAGTGCGAGCTTGCGCGAACCCTCTGCAAGCGGCGGCAGCAACTGTTCGAGCTGCGCCGGCGTGGCGGCGGCCACCAGCGTTTGCGCCGCGAGCACCGCGCAGCCCAGATACGGTTCCACCACCAGACCACGGCCAAATTCGTGGGCGATCAATACGGTGTCGATGAGCGTGCCGCCCAGACCGCCGGCCGCTTCGGGCAGCGCTGCGGCGAGCCAGCCGTTGTCGGCAAACGTCTGCCAGTGCGCAGCGCTACGGGTAGCGCCCGCCTTGAGCGACGCGGTTCGCGCTTCAAAGCTGTAGGCCTTGTCGACAAAGCGGCGCACGCTGTCCTGCAGCAGTTGCTGCTCGGAATTCAGGTTGAAGTTCATGATCGATAGCCCAACTCAGAATTGAAACAGCATCTTCGCGATGATGCCGCGCTGAACTTCGCTCGTGCCGCCATAAATCGTCGACGCACGCCGGAAGAACATCTCGTTGGCAATGCCGCGCCCAACTTCCTGCAGCGGCAGCGCCTCGCCCTGCGCGTCATCGTGCGGCTCCGGATACGCGATCGCGCCATAGTCGCCGAGCGCCTCGAGCGCGAACTCGCTGAGCCTTTGCTGCAGCTCGGTGCCACGCACCTTCAGGATCGAGCCCATCGCATGCGCTGCGGGGCTATGATCCTGCTCCATCGCAGCGACGCGCTTGACCATCATCGCAATCGCGTTGACCTCCGCCTCCAGCCGCGCCAGCTTCAGCGCGAACTCAGATTGCTCGATCAATGCCTGGCCGCCGGCGAGCTGCCTTGTCGCGAGCTTTTTGAGCTGCATCAGGTAGCGGCGCAAGATCGGCAGATCGGCCGCGGAGGCGTGCTCGTTGTTGAGCAGGAACTTGGTAATGTTCCAACCGGCGCCCTCTTCGCCGACGCGATTGCCAACCGGCACCCGCACGTTGTCGAAGAAGGTTTCGTTCAGGTGATGGCAATCGTCGATACTGCGAATCGGGCGCACCGTAATACCCGGCGTCTTCATGTCCACCAGCAGGAAACTGATACCGGCCTGCTTCTTCACTTCGGTATCGGTGCGCACCAGCAGGAAGATCCAGTCCGACTCATGCGCATAGCTGGTCCAGATCTTCTGGCCGTTCACCACGTAGTGATCGCCCTCGCGCACCGCCTGCGTGCGAAGTGACGCGAGGTCCGATCCCGAACCCGGCTCCGAAAAACCCTGGCACCACAGCCGCTCGCCGGCGAAGATCAACGGCAGGTGTTCGGCTTTCTGCTCGGGCGACGCGAACTCGTTGAGTACCGGGCCCAGCAGCTTCTGCGCAAAGCCGTCCTGAGTGGGCGCTCCCGCGGCGACGCACTCTTCATCGAACGCCAGCCGCTGCAGCACGCTCCAACCGGTGCCGCCATCCTTCGCTGCCCAATAGGGCGCGCCCCATCCTTTCTGATTCAGGATGCGCTGCCAGCGCACGAGATCGGCACGCATCGACCTGACGCTGCCCACCGGCTTGCCGGCAAGGTCGGCCGGCAAGTTCTCGCGCAGGAACGTACGAACCTCGTCGCGAAATGCGTCCAGTCCCTGATCGGGTTGAAAGTCCATCAGCGTCTCCCGCTCAGTTCCGGTACATCGTCACGACGCAAGCGCCGCCGATGCCGACGTTGTGCTGCAGGGCGATCCGTGCACCTTCGACCTGGCGCTCACCCGCCGTGCCGCGCAGTTGCTGGACGAGTTCGGTGCATTGCGCGAGACCCGTTGCGCCGAGCGGATGTCCTTTCGACAGCAGGCCGCCGGACGGGTTGACGACATAGCGACCGCCGTAAGTGTTGTCACCGTCGTCGATGAACTTCTCTGCGCCACCTTCCGGACACAGGCCAAGCGCTTCGTAGGTGATCAGTTCGTTGTGTGCGAAACAGTCATGCAGCTCGACCACGTCCACGTCTTCCACACCCACGCCCGCCGTCTCGTAGACCTGACTCGCGGCGTCCTTGGACATGCCGTACCCTGCCACGTAGCGCAGGTCGTCGCCGTGCAAAGATTCCTCCTTGTCCGTCGTGATCGCCTGGGCGGCGATCCACACGCGCGAATCGAGACCATGCTTGCGCGCATAGTCTTCGCTGCACAGGACGGCCGCCGCCGCGCCGCAGGTCGGCGGGCAGGCCATCAAGCGCGTCATCACGCCGGGCCACAGCACCTGCTCGTTCATGACGTCCTCGACACTCACCACCTTGCGGAACACCGCAAGCGGGTTGTTCGCCGCGTGGCGGCTCGCCTTGGCGCGAATCTTCGCGAAGCTCTCCATCGGCGTGCCGAAGCGCTTCATGTGCTCCATACCGGCCCCGCCGAAGATGCGCAGCGCGGGCGGAATGTCGGTCGGCACGCCGAGCCGGTCGCATTGCTGGTTGAACAGATCGGAAGGCAGCGGACGGTCGTTGAAGTAGCTGCCGAGCGCGCCCGGATTCATCTGTTCGAACCCCACCACCAGCGCGATGTCGATCGCGCCCGATACGATCGCCTGGCGTGCGAGAAACAGGCCCGTGGAACCGGTCGAGCAGTTGTTGTTGACGTTGAAGATCGGCAACCCCGTCATGTCGACGTGGTACAGCGCGCGCTGGCCGGCCGTCGAATCGCCGTAGACGAATGCGGCATACGCCTGCTGGATCGCCTGGTAGGTCACGCCTGCATCGGCAAGCGCGAATCGCGCAGCCTGCGCACCCATCAGGTCATACGTTTCACTGGCACCGGGTTTCTTGAACGGGACCATCCCTACACCGGCGACTACCACCTTGCGTGTCATACGCTCTCCTCCACCTGTTATTCACGCCGTTCGGGGGAATCGGCACTGGGCCATAATAGGCAGAGCCGCCCCGCACCCGCCCC
The DNA here is from genome assembly GCF_046027605.1 of Paraburkholderia fungorum. Classification (GTDB taxonomy): domain Bacteria; phylum Pseudomonadota; class Gammaproteobacteria; order Burkholderiales; family Burkholderiaceae; genus Paraburkholderia; species Paraburkholderia fungorum_F. Next base: position 378,498 of record NZ_JAQQEF010000004.1, on the reverse strand, counting down.
TTCCTTTCTAGGGGGCGTTCAAACTTGCCCGCCGGTACAGAAACAGCGAGCACAGCACGCGTCAGCGCGACACCCGACGCTTGTCGGTATCTTCCCCACACCCCTCGAAACGAGGGGCTCTACCGCGACCGACCCGCTCTAAGCTGGACGGAACGCTGCGTCCTGCCTGTTCCCGACATGCGCGAAACGGGTCGATCATCCTGGCGGCCGGCAGGCGCCGGCACGCGAAATCGCAACGGGTTACGCCATAGCGAACGCTCCAGCAGCGCCTCGGCTGCGCGCGGCGCCATTGTTCACTGTTGACGGCCTGACGATGCACTCGACCAAACTCCTGATTTCGACGAAGTTCGCACCGCCCCGTATCAGCGCCAGGCATGTGCCGCGCGCCGGCTTGCTGAGCCTGCTTTCGCAGACACAGCAACGCAAGCTGGCGCTCGTCACAGGCAGCGCCGGCTACGGCAAAACCACGCTGCTTGCACAATGGCGTCAAACCTGTCTGCAATCGCATGCGCAAGTGGCGTGGCTGTCCCTGACTTCCGACGACAGCGGTTTCACGGATTTCTGTGCTGTCTTCTTTGCCGCCCTGCAGCAGATCGGCGTCGCGGTCGAGCTCGACCTGTTCGTCGAGGGCAGCAGCCAGAGTGCGATCGACGAGATGATCGCGAGCGTGCTTGCGGGCATCGCCAATCTCGCGAGTGAGTTGTTTCTCGTCCTCGACGACTACCATCACGTCGAGGATCCGTGGATACACAAACTGGTGCAGAAGCTGCTCGACCAGTGTCCCGCGAATTTCCATCTGGTGATCGCGTCGCGTTCAGCCCCGCCACTCAGCCTGGGCCGGCTTCGCGTGATGGACCAGATGGTCGAGATCGACTGCGTGGAGTTGCCGTTCAGTGCCACGGAAACGCGCAGCTTTCTCGACGGGAACCTCGGGCCGGGCAAAGTCAACGCGGACGACGCGGGTCTCATCTATGAGATGACAGGCGGCTGGCCGTCCTGCCTTCAACTGATCGCCATCATGCTGAAAAACCACCCGGGTGCCGGCAGCCGCTTGCGCGACGTGGTGTGGCGTTCAAACGATCTGCAAACCTACCTCAGCGAGGAGGTGCTCGCTGACCTGCCCGCCGAACTCGTCGAGTTCGCCGAGACACTCTCGCTGTTTCGCCGTTTCAACGCACCGCTTGCGGAGTACGTGACCGGCAATCCGCGCGCGGCCGAACTGCTGAGGCGCATGGAGTTCGAGAATCTGCCGATCCAGCCTGTCGATCTCGACGATCGCACGCCCTGGTTTCGCTTCCACCGGTTGTTCAGCGAATTCCTCAATACGCGCGTGGAACGGCGCGGCGTGCACGCCATCGCGGATCTGCATAGCCGCGCGAGCCGCTGGTTTGCCGCCAACGAGTTGCTCGTCGAGGCGGTGCGTCATGCCAACCTGGCGGGAGACGTGGATCTCGCCGCTTCGGTGATCGAAGGCGCGGTGCCGGCAAACTGGACGCTGGGATACCTCGGGCCGATCCTCGGCTTGCTCGAGCGCCTGTCTCCCGAGACGCTGCTCAAGCATCGCAAGCTCTCCTTCCTCGCCTGCCTCGCCGTTGCGATGGCTGCGCGCGCGCCTATTGCGCAGGCGCGGCTGACACAACTGCAAGCAAGCGAAGCCGCCCGGCACCCTGATATTGCGAGCCGCCTGCCGCTGATCCATGCCGTCATCGCACTGCAGCGAGACGACGCGAAGCACGCGATCGATCTGCTGGAGTCGCAGCCCGACGCCGCTGCCGATAACCCGTTCCTGCGGTATCTCGCGCTTTCCGTGTTGGCCACCGCCTATGCGGGTGCAGGACGCTTCGCCGATGCTCGAAGCCTGTTGGACCGTCACCCCATGCTTCCGCGCGACGAAAACAGCGACATGGCGATCGTCGCAGAAAATACGCGCGTCCTGTTGCTCTTGCTGGAGGGGAACGCACTCGAGGCTGAACGACTTGCTTCACCACTGCTGGCACGAGCGCAAAAAGAATTCGGCGATCAGTCCGTGCCCGCCAATGTTTGCTCGGCATTCGTCGCCGACGCGTTTTACGAGCTCAACCGTATCGACGATGCACGCGAGACACTCGCCAACCGCCACGGATTATTGGAATCATCAGGCGTGGAAGTGACCGTACGGGCTTCACTCTGCCGGGCCCGGCTCGACCTGTTGCAGGAGAGTCCTGGTGCGGCACTCGCGTTCCTGCAGCGGCAGGTCGTGCGCTTTCGCACCGTGGGGCTGGATCGCCCGGTCGCGCTCATGCTCGCCGAGCAGCTCAAGATCCTGCTCGCCAAAGGCGACAAAGTGCACGCCGCGACGGTGATGGCAGCCCTCGATGAGCTCGCCGGCGCTCACGCCGACAGTCAGGGCTTCCTGGCCGAAATCCCGGCCGCCGCGGCCCTTGCGCGAGCGCGCATGAATCTCGGCGAGCGGCCGGAGCTTGCCATTCAGGCGCTCGAAGAGGCGCGCCGGTATGCGCTGGCGCTTAAACGGGGCAAGCTGCTCACGTTGGTCGATTTGCTTTCGGCGCGCGCGCTCGATGAGCTGGGGCGGACGGATGACGCGATGGCATCGCGCAGCCGGGCCGTCCAGTTCGGCTGCCAGTTGGGCCTCGTGCGCACTTTTCTGGACGAAGGCTTGCTCGCACGCGAAGAACTCGCGCTGCTGGTGAAAAAACAGGGATCGCAGGACCGATCCTTGCAATTCGCACGCGAACTGCTGGCGGGATTTCCCGACGACGGCACGGCGAAAGGCCTGGCCGTACCGGCGGAACCGCACTCGCGCGCCGGCCGGGGACAGGCCGCGCTGACGCAACGGGAAATCGAAATACTCGAGCTGGTGGCACAGGCCATGTCCAACAAGCGCATCGCGCTGACGTTGAAAATCACGGTCGAGACCGTGAAATGGAACCTGCGCAATGTCTTTTCGAAACTGGAAGTATCGAGCCGCTACGACGCGATGGTATGGGCACGGAATCGGAACCTGATCCAATAGGTGCGTTCAGGTTGCAGACTGGCGGGCCGAGCGTCAGAACGCGGCGCGGTAGATCGCCAGTGCGTCGCCCTCCTCGACGGGACGAGGGTTATTGACAAGCAGGCGCGTCTGCAGCATCGCGTCGCGGGCCATGCGTGGCAGGTCCTCAAGTCGAACGCCGACCTCGCGCAGTGTCCGCGCGATGCCTGCCGCCTCTATCAGACAATCGATGTGGTCGATCAGCGCGTACGCCTTCGATTCGTCGCTGCAGGCTGCGGCTGGCACCACAATGTCGGCAAGCTCCGCGTACAGATGCGAAGCCGCCTCGACATTGAATTTCATCACATGCGGCAACACGAGTGCGTTTGACAGACCGTGCGGCACATGAAAAATGCCACCGATCGGATAGGCGAGCGCGTGCACGGCGGCCACCGGCGAATTGGCGAACGCCTGCCCCGCGAACATCGCACCGAGCAGCATGGCCTCACGCGCCGCGCGATCGTTGCCGTTGTCGCAAGCACGCAGCAGATTGCGCGACAGCAACGAAAGCGCCTTCATCGCCAGCATGTCGGAAACAGGATTCTTCAGGTGTACCGACGTATAGGCTTCGATGGCATGAACCATCGCGTCGATGCCCGTCGCGGCGGTTGCGTGCCGTGGCAGCCCCAGCGTGAGCTCAGCGTCGAGGATGGCGAGGTCCGCGTACAACTGGGGCGCCACGACGCCCGTCTTGGTCGTCTCGCCGGTAGTCACGATCGACACCGCCGTCACCTCCGAGCCGGTCCCTGCGGTTGTCGGCATCTGCACGAGAGGCAGGCGTGCGCCGGTCACTTTCCTGACGCCGTAGATCTCGGCCAGCGTTTGACTGCCAGGCACGAGAATCGCAATCAGCTTGGCCACGTCCATCGACGAGCCGCCGCCCAGCCCGAGTATGACCTCCGCGTCGGCGGCGCGCGCGCGGTTCGCCGCCTCGATCACGATGTGCTCCGGCGGATCGGCGATCACATCGTCGACCAGCGTCACATGCCACCCGTGTGCGCACAAGTCGTTCAGTGCCGGATCGAGTAGCCCGCTTCTTTTCAGTGCACTGTCGGTAACGACGCACAGGCGAGTCTGGGAGCGATACGTCTCGCGAAGCAACGCGCCAAGGCGTCGCGCCGCGCCAAACTCGACGACGATGGTGGGAACGGTTTGAAAGCTGAATGATCGCGTCATGTCTTTGAAAAGAACGATGGCTCGGCGAGGCGATGAACACGACGCCAATGCGTTAATCGCGTGAAATCGGCCATCCTGATTCTGCGGCCCATTTCACGACGTGCCGATTACATATTCGGGTAATTCGGACCGCCGCCCCCCTCAGGCGTGACCCAGACGATGTTCTGCGTCGGGTCCTTGATATCGCAGGTCTTGCAATGCACACAGTTCTGCGCGTTGATGACAAGCCGGTCGTCGTCGCTCTCGTCTTTCACAAACTCGTACACGCCTGCTGGACAGAAACGGGCTTCCGGTCCTGCGTAGATTTGCAGATTGACGTTGATGGGAACGCTTGCGTCCTTCAGCGTGAGGTGAGCCGGCTGATTCTCTTCGTGATTGGTGTTCGAAATGAACACCGAAGACAGGCGGTCGAACGTCAGCTTCCCATCCGGCTTCGGATAGACAATCGGCTTGCACTGCGACGCGGGTTTCAGCATCTCGTGATCGGAATGCTGGTGATGCAGCGTCCACGGCACGTTGCCGCCCAGCAGCTTCTGCTCGACACCGACCATCAAGGTGCCGAGGTACAGCCCCTTGCTCATCCACTGCTTGAAGTTGCGCGCACGATACAGTTCAGTGTGCAGCCACGAGGTCTTGAAGCTCTCCGGATAAGCAGTGAGTTCATCGGCCTGACGTCCCGCCTGCACCGCATCGAACGCCGCATCGGCCGCCAGCATGCCGGTCTTGATCGCCGCATGCGAACCCTTGATCCGCGATGCATTCAGGAAGCCCGCATCGTCACCCACCAGCGCGCCACCCGGGAACACCAGCTTCGGCAGCGACATCAGGCCGCCCGCGGTGATCGCCCGCGCGCCGTACGACACGCGCTTGCCGCCTTCGAGGAACTCGCGGATCGCCGGATGCGTCTTGTAGCGCTGGAACTCCTCGAACGGTGACAGGTACGGATTCGTATAGCCCAGACCCACCACAAAGCCGACCATCACCTGGTTGTTGTCCAGGTGATAGAGGAACGAGCCGCCGTAGGTGTCGCTCTCCAGCGGCCAGCCGGCGGTATGGATCACCAGACCCGGCTTATGTTTCGAAGGATCGATTTCCCACAGTTCCTTGATGCCGAGGCCGTGGACCTGTGGATCGACACCGTCGCGCAGCTTGAACCGGTCGTTCAGCTGACGGCCGAGATGGCCGCGTGCGCCTTCGCAGAACAGCGTGTACTTGGCGTGCAGCTCCATGCCGAGCTGGAAATTCTCGGTCTGCTGCCCATCCTTGCCGATGCCCAGATCGCCCGTGGCGACGCCTTTCACGGAACCGTCGTCGTTGTACAGCACTTCGGCAGCCGGAAAGCCCGGGAAGATCTCGACGCCTAGCGCCTCGGCCTGCTGTCCCAGCCAGCGCGTGACATTCGCAAGGCTCACAACGTAGTTGCCGTGGTTCTTGAAGTTGCCCGGCAGAGCCCAGGTCGGCACGCTCTTCGAACCGGTTTTCGACAGGAACAGGAAGCGGTCTTCGGTCACGTCCACATTCAGCGGCGCGCCTTTTTCCTTCCAGTCAGGAATCAGTTCGGTAAGGGCGCGGGGGTCCATTACCGCGCCGGAGAGAATATGAGCACCGACCTCTGAGCCCTTTTCCAATACGCAGACACCAATCTCCGCGCCTTTTTCCTGTGCCAGCTGCTTCAGGCGGATCGCCGCGGACAGGCCGGCCGGCCCGCCGCCGACGATCACCACGTCGTATTGCATCGACTCGCGCTTGGGGGCGAAGTCATCTTCGAGGACTGTCGAGATACACACTGAACCAGGTCTCCATGCTTATAAAAACGGTATAAGTCGCGTCTCACGCGAGCCACGCGACTTTTTTTAATCTGGGAAAACGTCGACCGGCGCCGCGGACCTGTGACAGTCCCGCTTCCTGCGGCATCGATTAGCCCAAGCGCATTGCTGGCATTCACAAGCGGCTGCCGAGCCAAACACTGGCGCTCCGGCCGCTCAGGCGACGTAAAGAGCCTCGTCGCCTGAAAATTGCCTTGCGCAGTCAGGACTCGTGGCCGGCGAAGCGATGGTTCGTACGATATTCATCGTTGGTCGCTTGTATTCCGGGGGGAATACGCACCACGATCCCTCGTCGTGACGAAAGAAGACGAACGCCAGCGTGCCTGACGGTCGATCGGCTTCCACACACACATAGCGCCACTGCTTACGGCGGGAGTGACTGAAACGGGTCACGCGGGCATGCTTCGCCGCGTCAGGTCCCATCCAATTCTCAACCAGTACGCGCAACGACTTTTCTCGAGTACCCATTTGTTTCTCCGACTACGCCAACGTCCTGTATTACACGGCGCACCAACCCGCTTGTCCAGACAACGGGTCTGCTGGGCCATGCGCTTCACCATGCGCGGGACACTGCAGCTGATGGACGCGCACGCCGATATCGCGCAATGCTGAAGAAGGCAAGCGTGCCGCCGCCACTCCAAGTTTTGCGCACGCTTTAAAGGTACCGTGATGGGCTTCGAATGGCCCCTCCACGAGTGGGGGGGCGTGTCGGTGTGCAGGACTGTGTAGTCGTTAACCTGTCTATGCCCGCAATTAAAGTTCGCTCGCGAGTTCCGGCACCACCTCGAACAGATCGCCGACGAGACCATAATCGGCAACGCTGAAAATCGGCGCTTCCGGATCCTTGTTGATCGCGACAATGACCTTCGAGTCTTTCATCCCGGCCAGATGCTGGATCGCGCCCGAGATACCGACTGCAAGATACAGTTGCGGCGCGACGATCTTGCCGGTCTGCCCAACCTGATAGTCGTTCGGCACGAAGCCCGCATCGACGGCTGCGCGCGAGGCGCCCAACGCCGCGTTCAGCTTGTCGGCCAGCGGTTCCAGAACCTTGGTGTAGTTCTCGCCGTTGCCCAGACCGCGGCCACCCGACACGATGATCTTCGCCGAGGTCAGTTCTGGACGGTCCAGCTTCGTCACTTCGCGGCTCAAGAACTGCGACAGGCCGGTATCCGCTGCGGCTTCGATCTTCTCGACCGTCGCGCTGCCGCCGTCGGCCGCCACCGGGTCGAAGCCGGTCGTGCGGACCGTGATGACCTTGATCGGATCTTGAGATTGAACCGTTGCGATCGCGTTGCCAGCGTAGATCGGGCGTTCGAAAGTGTCAGCCGAAGCCACTGCAGTGATTTCGCTGATCTGCGCAACATCGAGCTTCGCCGCAATACGCGGCGCGATGTTCTTGCCATAGGCAGTCGCCGGCGCGAGGATGTGCGTGTAATCCTTCGCGATGTTCATCACCGTCGCTTCGACGTTCTCTGCGAGGCCTGCTGCGAGCTGCGGCGCGTCGGCCAGCAACACCTTGCTCACGCCAGCAATCTTCGCTGCCGCATCCGCTGCAGCTTGTGCGTTGTGCCCTGCGACCAGCACGTGAATATCACCGCCAATCTTCTGCGCGGCGGCAATCGTATTCAGCGTCGCGGCCTTGATCGACGCGTTGTCGTGCTCTGCAATTATTAGATTCGTCATTTTTTATCTCTCAGGTCCTAACTACAACACCTTGGCTTCGGTCTTCAGCTTCTCGACCAGCGTCTTCACATCCGGCACCTTCACACCGGCGGAGCGCTTCGGCGGCTCGGCGACTTTCAGCGTCTTCAGGCGCGACGCGACGTCGACACCCAGATCTTCCGGCTTGACGATTTCCAGCGGCTTCTTCTTCGCCTTCATGATGTTCGGCAGCGTCACGTAGCGCGGCTCGTTCAGGCGCAAGTCGGTGGTGACCACGGCCGGCAGCGTCAGCGACAGCGTTTCCGCACCGCCGTCGACTTCGCGCGACACCGTAGCTTTACCGTCGGCCACGACAACCTTCGACGCGAACGTGGCTTGCGGCAGGTTCGCCAGCGCAGCCAGCATCTGGCCGGTCTGGTTCGAATCGTCGTCGATCGCCTGCTTGCCCAGAATGACCAGCCCAGGTTGTTCCTTGTCGACCAGCGCCTTCAGCAGCTTGGCGACGGCCAGCGGCTGCAGCTCTTCGTTCGACTCGACCAGGATCGCGCGGTCCGCGCCGATCGCCAGCGCCGTGCGCAGCGTTTCCTGCGCTTGCGTCACACCCGCCGACACGGCGATCACTTCGGTCGCCACGCCCGCTTCTCTCAGACGTACCGCTTCTTCTACGCCGATCTCGTCGAACGGGTTCATCGACATCTTCACATTCGCCAGATCGACGCCCGTGCCGTCCGACTTCGCGCCGACCTTCACATTCGCATCAACCACTCTTTTAACTGCAACTAAAATCTTCACAACCTTCTCCTTGCCTGCTGAGATTCTCTATGGGCAGCGGCACGCGCCGACTCTGAGCGCACGCCACCGCTGAGACATGGCTATCGCGTGCCGCAATCGATGTCGAGTGTGGTCGCATTCAAATAGGCGTTCTCGATCACGTGCTGAACCAGAGCTGCGAATTCGCTCGCTTTGCCCATGCGCCGCGGGAACAGCATTTTCTCGATCAATCCGTCCGACACCTTCGGCGGCATACCGGCCGACATGCCCGACTCGAACAAACCCGGTGCAATCGACACGACCCGAATACCGTGCTCCGCGAGGTCGCGCGCCACGGGAGTGGTCATACCGATCACCGCGGCCTTGCTCGCGCTGTAAGCGGCCTGCCCCATCTGCCCCCCGCGAGCCGCACCCGATGCGGTGTTGATGATCACGCCACGCTCGCCGGTCTCTTCCGGTTCGTTGGCCGTCATCGCGAGCGCTGCATGGCGAATCACATTAAAGGTGCCCGTCAGGTTCACGCCGATCACGCGGTTCCAGAGATCCGACGGAAAAAGCTGGCCTTTCGAAATCGTCTTGCAGGGTCCGAGCACGCCGGCGCAATTGACGGCGATATGCACATGACCGTATTCGTGAACGACCGCATCGATGCCAGCCTTCACACTGGCTTCGTCGGCCACGTCGACGGCAATCCCTTTGATGCCCGTGCCGAGCGCGTCGTCAAGCTTCGTCTTGTCCAGATCGAAGCCGACCACCGTGGCACCCGCCGCCGCCAGCGCCTGGCAGGTGGCGAGCCCGAGGCCCGAAGCGGCGCCCGTGACGACAGCTACCTTGTTTTGCAGTTTCATCTTTCTTCCTCATTCTCTACGTTTGTACGTTCAGGATGCTGCGCAATCGGACGACTCCTCTGCAACGCAACGGCCCCCACCAGGCACCCCCTCGGATCGTGCGCGTGCCCGTCAGAATCGATGCATGATGCCGAGCGCGAAAAGGGTCTGCGACGTGCCTGTCCCGGTCACCGATACCCCTGGCCAGCTCGCCGTCGCGCTGCCGTGGTTCTTCATATAGCCCGCACGCATGTAGACGCTCGTGCGTTTGGACAGGTTGTGATCAGCGCCCAGCTCTATGCCAACCGTGTTGTCGTGAGCGCCGCGCACGTTGCGCTCAACCGCGGCCACCTCGATCACGTCCGCCGCGGTGGCCTGAATCGTCGCGCCCAGTTCGGCCACGCTGACCGAATGCCCCGCATTGAGCTGCGCCGCCGGCGAACCCGCCGGCGCATTGCCCGGCCGGGCATAGGTATAGATGAACTGGAGATTCACGATGCCCAGCCGGTACGCCAGTGCGCCCGTGAAGTGCTCCGTCGGCAGCAGATTCAGCGCAGCCGGCAGCCCGGGGAACGTTTCAGTGCCCGCATGCTGGTTCTGATACGCGAGGCCTGCGTAAAGCCCATAGCCTTCGTAGGTCACCCCGACATCGAGGACATCGCCCGAAGTGACCGGCACTGGCTGGGTCACCGTGTCAGGAAGCGCGTACATCGCATAAAACTTGAAACCGCCCAAGACCGGCGAGCGGTACAAGATCGAGTTATCCACCCGCCCTGCCGGGTATTGGGTAGACAGGGTCCGCTTGTCCACCGGCAAGATGCCCGCCGAGAACGGCGACAAGATTTCGTTGCCCCGGAACGGCTCGGCGAAATACGCGATCCAGAAACTCGGCTGATATTGACGCCCGAATGTCAGCGTGCCGTAGTGGTCGCTCGCGAGTCCGACCCATGACTGACGCTCGAAAAGCTTGCTGCTATCGACAAAAAATGCGCCGTTGTTCGCCGTGAAACCGCTTTCCAGATCGAAGATCGCCTTCAGTCCGCCACCCAGATCTTCACTGCCCTTCAGGCCGATCATCGACCCCGTGCTGCCGCCGCTTCGCTCGGAGATCGAAGTCTTTCCGCCGTTATTCAGGTACTGGACGAACGTATCGACCACCCCATACAGCGTCACGTTTGACTGCGCCGCGGCCCCCCCTGCGGCGAGCATCAATGCGGCCCCGCCCATACTCCGACTGATAAAGCGCATACAACCTTCCTCTTTGTGCCTATCGCGCCGGACAGACGCGCGAAGCAAACTCAAGCAAATGCGTAACAGCTGCGGATACCTTCGCGGACGCCGTGTAACGGACGCCGTGTAACCCTCTGACGTGCTGACATGCCAGTTGGCATGGAAGAAGGATAGGGACCCTCCCGCCTGGATGCCCCCCTCCCATGTAGGGGGGTTGCCGCAGCCCAATATGCCGGGGGGGGGGGCGTCGCCCCTATGCCAGTGGCGGACGCGGCACCGGCGTCAGGGTGACGCCGTGCCTGCCGCGTGCGGGAAAGGCCGTCGCACGGGCGTCGCCTCGCGCAACGGCCTCGTTGCAAACGGTTACGGGACGGCGCCTCGGTCGCGCGTGGCGCTATTCTCTGGCGAGAACTTGCGATGCCGCGCTCTGCGGTACCTTCCGATGATTCAGCAGGAAGTATGACAACGCGGGAATCAGCACGAGCGCGCCCACCATGTTCCACACGAACATAAAGGTAAGCAGAATGCCCATATCAGCCTGGAACTTGATCGGCGACCATGCCCACGTCACCACCGCGACGGCAAGCGTGACGCCAATCAGCGCAATGACCTTGCCGGTAAAGCTGAGCGCTCCACGGTAAGCGTCTTCGAGCGAAGCGCCCTGCCGCAGCATCGTCAGTTGAACACTGACCAGGTAGAGCGCGTAATCCACGCCAATGCCGACACCCAACGCGGTCACCGGCAGGGTCGCGACCTTCACGCCGATGCCGAGCATCACCATTAACGCCTCGCACAGAATCGACGTAATGATGAGCGGCACGACGGCCACCACCACCGCGCGCCAGCTACGGAACGTAATGAAGCACAGCACGATGACCGCGGCATAGACGAGCAGCAGCATCATCCGGTTGGCCTTCTCGACCGCGATGTTCGTCGCCGCCTCGATCCCGGCGCTGCCGGCCGCCAGCAGGAACTGGCGGTCACCGGCGTTATGCTGGGCCGCGAACGCTTCGACCGTCTTCACCACCCGTGCCAGCGTCTGCGCCTTGTGGTCAGCGAGGAAAGCGACGACGGGTGCGACAGCGCGGGCGCCATCCACCAGTTCAGGGTTCGCGACATAGGCGTTGTTGACGGCGTCGGTCGATATGGCGGGATCGCGGCTGATGGTCATCCAGCGCGGATCGCCTTCATAGCCCGCCGCCGTGTAGCGACGGCTCAGACTGCTGATTGAGGTCGTCGTCTGCACACCCGGCAGATCCCGCAACTGCTGCTCGAGGTTGTCCATTTCGATCAGCGTCTTGAAGTCGTTGATCCCGCCGGGCGGCGTCTTCGTGATCACCGCGAACTGGTCGGTCGACAGGCGATAGTGGCCGGTGATGTACGCGTTGTCGCGGTTATACCGCGAGTCCGCGCGCAACTCGGGCGCCCCCGGATCGAGATCGCCGATCTTCAGATGCTGGCCGATGAGCAGCCCTCCTGCCGTGAGCATCCCCGCTACCAGCACAGCCCCGCACGCATAGGGGCGGCGCGTGAACGGCATGAGCAGCCGGATAAGCGCGTTCTGATCGCCGGCACGCAAACTGCGCGTGGCAGCGGCGCGCGTCACGCCGGTGTAGGACAGCAGCACCGGCAGAAACACCAGATTCGTAAAGATCAGCACCGCCACGCCGACGCTGGCGGCAAGTGCGAGGCCGCGGATCACCGGAATGTCGATGAGCATGAGCACGGCGAATCCCACCGCATCCGCCAGCAACGCGGTAAGCCCCGCAAGAAACAGACGGCGGAACGTGTAACGCGCCGCCACATAGCGGTCCGTGCCACGCCCGATATCCTGCATGATGCCGTTCATCTTCTGGGCGCCATGCGATACGCCGATGGCAAAGATCAGGAATGGCACCAGAATCGAATAGGGATCGAGATCGACGCCCAGCAGCCGAACGATGCCAAGCTGCCACAGCACCGCTGTCAACGAACAATAGATGACGAGTGCCGTGCTCCGGACGCAGCGTGTATAGGCGAAGATCACCGCCGCCGCAATCGCCGCCGCGATACCGAAATAAACCGCGATCTGCATCAGCCCATGAATCAGGTCGCCCACCACCTCGGCAAAGCCGATCACGTGAATGCTGATGTCGTCGCCGGCATACTCAGCGCGGATCTTCTCGATTGCGTCGTACACCGCGCGCGCGTCGAGCGGTTTGCCCGTATCCGCATAGTGGTCGAGCAACGGCACAAAGATCGTGCTCGACTGCTGGTCATTGCCGACCAATGAACCGACAATGCCGGCCCGCGCGACGTTCGTGCGCAGTTGACCGAGGCTGCCGGCCGATCCGTCATAGTTGTCCGGCATCACCGGGCCGCCCTGGAAGCCGTTTTCCGTCACCTCGGTCCACCGTACCACCGGCATCCAGAGCGACTTGACGAACGACCGGTCGACGCCCGGAATCACGTAGATCTTGTCATTGACCTGCCGCAGGACCTTGAGATACTTCTGGTCGTAGATGTTGCCTTTACGGTTTTCGACCACGATGCGCAGCGAGTTGCCGAGGCCACGCAGGGAGCCGATGTTCTCGAGATAGTTGCGGATGAACGGGCTCGACTGCGGCATCATCCGTTCGTAGCTCGCACTGACGGTCGACTTCGCCGCCTCAAAGCTGAGGAACGCCGTCAGGATCGCACACAGCACGACGATCCATAGCCGATGATTGAAAATGAGCCGCTCGAGGCGCGAGCCGGATTTCGATTCGAAATCCTCACGGTTCTTCAGAACCGGCATTGAATCGATTCGTTCAGTGTTCAGTGACATACCTGTATTCTTTATCCTGAAGCGGGTGCGATTACCGAAGCGCGGCGAAACTCACGCCATCGAGACCTGACAAAACCAGCGTGCTGCCCGCTAATGCCTGTACCGCAGTGATGAGCGTCGGCCGCGTGGACTTCGAAAGGTGAAGCGCGTTTGCCGATGCGTCAGCGGTTGCAATCTCACCGGCGCTGCTCACGAGCGCAAAAGTGCGAAGCCCTGGCACATAGCTCGCGCCGGTCACGGTGCCATGCAGCGGACTTTGCATCGCACGCCATGTGGCGCCGCGATCGGCACTGCGATAGACCGTGCCGCGCAGCCCGTAGGCGAGCAGCACGTCCTCGTTGCCTGTCACGCCAAAGAAGCTTCCTGCATAGCCTGTATCAACGCGATGAAACTTTCCCGTGTCCGGATCGAGCCAGAAGACGGTGCCTTTTTCGGCGGCGATATACACCTTGCCCGCCACTTCACGGATCGCGTCCAGATGCAGAAACTGTGGATTCTCGATACGCTCCAGAATGGGAGCCCAGGTTTTCCCGCCATCGTCAGTCGCGATAGCCATGCCGAACGGCCCGACGGCGAATCCATGCAACGTATCCCGGAACACCACGCCGAGAAGCGGCAGCGACGGTCCCGCTTTGTAGTTCAGTACCAGTTGATCCAGGTAGGGTTGCAACGTGGCATCGCCGGCAGCAATGCGCGTCTTGTAGTTTTCAATCAGCGCCGTGGCGGCCATGCGGCCGTCGAACTGCTTGATCCAGGTCTTACCGCCGTCGGCGGTGTGGAGCACAACGCCATCGTGGCCGACCGCCCAGCCTTCCAACGCCGTCGGAAAGCTCAGCGCGAGCAGATCGCTTCTGACCGGCGAGCTCACCTGGGTCCACGTCTTGCCGTTGTCGTCCGACATCGCAATCAGGCCACGCATGCCGGCCACAACAAGCCGCGTCCCTGCACGCACGACCGACATCAGGGGTCGCCCAGCGATGCTTCGGTGCATCACCGCAGCCTCATCCAGCGGATCGACAAACGGATCCTTGTGCAAAACCACACCCGCGCTCTGGTGCGCGCTCGTGTCCGACAACGATTGCGCCGCGACTCCGCCAGAGCTCGCCATCATCAGCGCGCCCAGCAGCAGACTCCCGCGGGCGATGCCCACAAACGTTTGCTGAAACATGTTTCACCTTCGATCATCCGATGCCTTTTCCAAGGCATCCGCAATCATGTCGTATCGGGTCCCTGCACTCCCGGCCGGAGGCGGCGTGCAGCCGCCATCCAGCCGGGAAGCAGTCCGTACACTACCCGCCGGACTGCGGTGCGAGCATTAGCGGAGGCCGGTTCCCGCCATGCCTGCTGGCGTAAACAGCATCGGCTTTTCCAGTTTTTCGGCCACACGGACTTGCATGGGACCACTCAGGCTAGCCGTACCGGCGACAAAGTAGTTCCCCTTTTGCAGGTCGTAGAAGCCCAGCGAAGTGGCGAAAACGCCGCCGCCATCGTCGTAGTAGTTGAATGAATAGTCGAGACCGACGCGCCACAGCTTGCCATCCTGGCCGAAGCCGTCTGATTCGCTGAATGCCCAGCTATCCTCGTCGACATAGAAGACCCGCTTCGAATACGCATGTCGCGCATCAGCCTTCAACGTGGCTTCCACGACCCAGACACGATGCCGCTCCCAACGCACCGCATCCGGTTTGGTGTGCTTGGGTCCGAACAGGTCATCCGGCGGAATTTGCGAAAGCTTGTAGTTGTTATACGGAATGAACACTTCCTTCTTGCCGATCAGCTTGAAGTCGAACCGGTCCATCCGGCCACGGAAGACCGCAGCCTCGTCCCAGAACGTGACGCCACCGTAGCTCGCCGCAGGGGTGTCGTATTTGTAGTCGGGCGCCATGCGGGTGCGACGTTGCGCGGGAAAATACGCCCAGGTCGTCTGATCGGCTTCGGAATAGTTAATCGGGTAGTCCACCAGGATCGACGTTCCTGCCGTCGTCGGCGGGGTCTTTTGTTGCACCCACAGCCGGTCATATGACCCGGTGAAGTTCTTGCCCGCCAACGCGCGGTCGTAGTACGGCCGGAATTCAACAATATCCAGAACCGGCAGATCGGTGCGTCCTCCCGAGGTATCGACCAGAAAGGCGCCCACGTTCCTCGCGTCGTATTGCGTGCGCTGATAGTTCAGCAGCGCGTTCCACATCACCTCGTAGCCGTTCTTTGGAATCGGGAATGGAATCCCGCCGAATGCCCCCTCCACGCCGTCGCCCTCGATCTTGCCGGTCAGCTTCGCGCTGGTGGCGTTCTTAAGCGTGTTGTCGAGCACCCATTGGGGATAGCGGATCGTGCGATGCGTCGGATAGACATCGACGCGGTAGTCGGGAAACCGCTTGAGCAGCGCCTGCACGCCCGGTGTCAGCTGGTCGGCATATTGCGACATGTTCGCCGCGGTGATGCTGAAGGCGGCCTTTTCACCTTTGAACGGGTCGGGCCATTTGCCGCTATTGGGCACAAAGTCCGCCGGTGCCTGGGTAAGGCCACCGGTGTACTCCGGAATGGTGCCGTCGGCACTCGCCGCCTTCTGGGCGCCAAACGCGGTCAGCGTAGTGCCGAGCTGTTTGGCCTCGTCTGCCGATACCGCCGCGAATGCGCCGGCGCCGTGCAGCGCCACCAGACCGGCAGCAGCCAGATGAATCCAGATCTTCATGAATGTCTCCACTATCTTGTTGGTGCGAATCAGAACGACGATTGAATCGTCAACGACACCCACGGGCGGTCGTTGAGATCGACCAGCCCGGCGGCCCCGCTGTTGTCATAGGTCAAGCCGCTCGGGGTCGTCGAAGTACCATTTACGTGCGCGTGATAGCCGTTGTAGGCCAGCGTGACCGTGGTCTTCTGGCGAATCAGTGCCTGGACGCCAATGGAGTAGATAAAGAAGCCCTGCCCCCCGCCCGCTGGGCCAGGGTTGATCGGATTGTTCCCATAGAGGCCGCCCGTGATCGAGGTCGGCATACTCAGATCCACGCCCGGGAACACCTGAAGCCATTGCGGCTGGAATACGACGCCGGCGCCCACATAGTTTTTGGTCGAACAGCCCGCCCACTTGTTGTTGGAGGGGCAGCCGCCATAACCCAGACCGTTATAGATCGACGCATTCTGAGTCACGGACATGAGATGCGTGTACGACAGTTCGGCAATCAGCGTACCCGTATCCCAAAGGGGCGAACGCGACAAAGGCACGATTGCATTGGCGACCAGGTTCAGCACATCACCCTTCGCGCCTTCCGTCTGGGTCGCTATGTTCGAACTCAGCGCGGTGTTGAGGGCCGTATTGCGCCGGTAGGATGCTTCGAATCCCGTGGCCACGCTGCCGATCGTCGTGTCGAGGCTATAGCCGAACAGCTGGACGCCGCGGTTATAGGCGAGGTGGTAGTCGGTCGGCAGGGAGGTATGCAACGCCGGGAAGCTCTTCCAGTCCGACAACACCCAAGGCTGCGCTTCGTCGAAGCGGCGGAAATAGAAACCCATCGCGCCGTTCATGAAACTCGGCGTCCAGCTCGTCTTGAGGCCGAAGTTGTTGTCCAGCTGCGGCGGCGTGTTAGCCGTGCCCTGGGGGATGACATACCCAAACGGGCCGCCCGGCGGCAAACCAAACAGCGGACGCACCGCGCCTGGCAACGTCGTAACAAAGAGGCCCGATGGCCCCTGGGCAACCGCGTCGTTCGCCTCGAGGTAGGTGCCCCCCGTGCCAAGACGATTCGCCTGCCAGCCGAGTTCGTACTGTCCCGACACGGACACCTGCGGTGTCACCTGTGCTGTCAGGCTGACCTGCGGACGCGGCAGGAGCAGTTCCTTGGTCTGCGTGCCCGGCGAGTTAAGTGCCTTGATCCCGTCAGTCGCGCCCTGCCCATACGAAATGCCCTGGGTGGGAGACAGGAGGGAATTACCCCAGTACTCGGTAAACTGCCCGGCCTTGAAATAAATCGCCTTGCCGCCGATCTCCGAGTTGTAGAAAGCGAACCCATCCAGCAGCTGCGCGCCCTCTACGTAGTATCGGTTCGTATAGGAGCCGTACTGCCCGTTCGGATAGGCCCTGATCGACTGATAGGTGACGCCGGGCGCATACATGCCCGGGTTCGTCGCGTCGCCGCTGCCGTAAGCAAAATCCTTCCATGCCGAGCCCGACAGTTTGAAACCGACGTACCCCTGATAAGCCGCGGTGAACTCGGACACCGCCGACAGCCGGTTGGTGACAATGTCGCCGGCGTGCTTGAATTTGTAGTCCCCGTCATCGAAGTTCGGATTATTTCCGATCATCGGATCGACGCCCTCGGTCCGCATACCGATGTTGTAGCTAACGGTGTTATCCCAGTTGACTTCCCAGTCAGAAGATCCAGTGTCGATCCTGAACGCGTGCGCGTAGATCGGCATGACGGCCGACACCAGGCCCGCGAGAATTGTCAGCCTCGGCAGTTTCTGCACCCAGTCCCCTTGCTTTGTCTTGCGAAACATCTTTTTGTCTCCTGTTGTCCTGCCGGCTAAGTTCACACTCACGCGCAAACCCCGATACTCTTATTCAGACAGGGCTACGCCGGTTGCCGCTGCGGGTGAATCAGGCAATCTCGATCCACCGTCTCGACGCCCGCTTGTATCGAACTCAACGCAGACTTTTATGTTGTTAGTCACGTCTCAACCTGTCACTGCGATCCTCAGTCGACCTCCTCTGAAATCTCGAACGATGGATTTGCTTTTCCATACGACAGCCGTATCAAACAGCTAAGTGTCAGATTGCCAGCACTCCCCTATCCCCTCCCCTGTAAAAAGGAGGGGGCGGGTTTACTAGATAGCTTGCAAAGGGCAGCACAAAAGAAAAAACGGCGCCCGCGTGGCGCCGTTTTCTGCGTATGGACGAAGGGGGAGTCAGCCAGTCAAAACTGATCCTCGGCGAGCGCCAGTACACCTTCACCGCCCCGTCCGCTGAGGATTGTCAATTCGAGCGCTATCGCCTGGGGCAACACGTGCGTGGCGTAGAAATGCGCCGTGGCGATCTTCGCGCCGTAAAACGACGGATCGTCGGCCATCCTGTCCGCCGCCACCAGCAGCGCTCGTGCCATTTGCCAGCCGCACAGCACGATCCCGGTCAGCTTCAGGTACGGCACGCTCCCAATGAACGCCGCATTCGGATCACTCCTGAAGTGCGCGATCATGAATTCGATTGCGTTCGCGAACGCGCCCCGGCCCGCCGCAAGATGGCGATGCAGCGCCGGGAAGGCAGCACTCGACTCATACGAAACGTGTGCCTGCAGCGCCGCGAGCGTTTGATCGATCTGCGCAAGAATCGTCTTTGCGACCTCGCCGCCGTCGCGCACCGTTTTACGGCCGACGAGGTCGTTGGCCTGGATCGCCGTGGTGCCTTCGTAGATCGGCAGAATGCGTGCATCGCGGTAGTACTGCGCGGCGCCTGTCTCCTCGATGAACCCCACGCCGCCATGCACCTGCACACCGAGGCCCGTCACTTCGAGCGAAAGCTCCGTACTCCACCCCTTGATGACCGGCACCAGAAATTCATAGAGCGCATGATGTTCGGCGCGCGTTGCCGGGTCCGGATGACGATGCGCCATGTCGCAATGGCCGGCCGCGACGTACGCGAGTGCGCGCGCCCCTTCGGTTAGCGCGCGCATCGTCGCCAGCATGCGGCGCACGTCCGGATGATGGATGATCGCGACCGCGTGCCTCGCGGAACCGTCGGAGGGCCGACCTTGCACCCGCTCCTTCGCGTAGGCGGCCGCCTTCTGATACGCGCGGCCCGACACACCGAGGCCCTCCATGCCGACCGAAAATCGCGCCGCGGTCATCATGATGAACATGTATTCGAGGCCACGGTTTTCCTCGCCGATCAGATAGCCGGTCGCACCGCCATTGTCGCCATACTGCAGCACGGCAGTCGGGTTTGCCTTGATGCCGAGTTTGTGTTCGATCGATACGCAATGCACATCGTTGCGCTCGCCGAGCGAGCCGTCCTCGTTGACGAGGAACTTGGGGACGATGAACAGGGAGATGCCCTTTACACCTTCGGGTGCGTCGGGGGTGCGTGCCAGCACGAGGTGGACGATGTTATCCGCCATATCGTGCTCGCCCCACGTGATGAAGATTTTCGTGCCGAATATCTTGTAACAGCCGTCGCCCTGCGGCTCAGCTCGCGCGCGCAGGAGCGCCAGATCGGACCCCGCCTGCGGCTCGGTCAGATTCATTGTGCCGGTCCACGTACCCGACACCAGCTTGGGCAAATACAGTTGTTTCTGTGCCTGCGAACCGGCAATCAACAACGCTTCTATTGCGCCGTCCGTGAGAGACGGACACGCTGAAAACGACAGATTCGCGGCCTTCAGCATCTCGAGGCAAGGCGTCGCGATTAGCTTCGGCAGCCCTTGGCCACCATATTCGACCGGATGCATGACGCCCTGCCAGCCGCCTTCGGAGAACTGACGGAAGGCCTCCTTGAAGCCGGCCGTCGTCGTCACCTTGCCGTCGAGCCAGGTGCTCGGATTCCTGTCGCCTTGTGCGTTCAACGGCGCCACCACTTCGCCGCAGAACTTCGCGATTTCCGCGAGCACGGCCTGCGCGGTCTCCTCGGTCGCATCTTCAAAGCCCGGCAACGTCGCGACGCGGTCAAGACCCGCCAGTTCTTTCATCACGAACATCATGTCCTTGAGTGGCGCGATGTAGCTCATGGTCTTTCTCCTCTTTGGAATGGGAAACTGGGGCACGTGCTGCGTCCGTCCGCGTGCCAACGCGCACCGCTCGTCTGGCATGCAGGGCGGCAGCACGTCGAAGTGGGTCCAGATTTAAGCATCTTTCAAGCGCTGTGCCTCCCCCTCGTAAAGACGGGGCGCCCACGCGCGGCATGCGCGGTTCGCACGCCGACAGAGACGGGAAAGTGGCTGGCACGTCGCCCCCCCCGAACGGAGGGTGACATTTCACTCGAATCGCGATACATGTCTTACGGGTGAAGCATCCTGTAGATCTGCACACGAAAGGACACAACAACGATGACGGACAACCACAGCAGCGATACCCGCGGCGTGCTCAGCTATCCCTGCGGTACGCCGCCGGAGCGCGGCGATACGCGCGAGGTCGCACCCGGTGTGCAGTGGATACGCATGCCCCTGCCCTCGGCATTGACCCACATCAACCTGTGGACGATTGCGGACACGGATGGCTACACGTTGGTCGACACGGGCGTCTACAACGAGGACACGACTGCCGCGTGGAACGAGGTGCTGGACGGGCCGCTCGCCGGACAGAGGCCAAGCCGCGTCATCGTCACGCACATGCATCCTGACCACGTCGGGATGGCGGGATGGCTCACGCGCAGGTTCGAATGCCGCCTCTGGATGACGCGCCTCGAATATCTCAATTGCCGCGTGCTGGTGGGGGACACCGGTCGCGCAGCGCCGGACGAGGCGATCGCTTTCTATCGCCGCGCGGGCTGGGATGAAAACGCGATCGGCGCTTACCGGCAGCGCTTCGGCGGCTTCGGCAGGATGACGTCGCCACTGCCAGATAGCTACCGGCGCATCCAGGATGGCGAGGTGATTCGCATCGGCCAACACGAGTGGGAGGTGGTGGTCGGTTCGGGCCATACGCCCGAACATGCGTGCCTGTACTGCCCGTCACTGCGACTCCTGATCTCGGGCGATCAGGTGCTGCCGCGCATTTCTTCCAACGTCTCCGTGCATCCGACCGAGCCCGATGCCGACCCGCTCGCCGATTGGCTCGCATCCATCGAAAAGATCCGGCAGCGGGTGCCGAACGATGTGCTGGTACTGCCCGCGCACAATGAACCCTTTGTCGGACTGCACGAACGGCTCGATCGTCTCGCGTCCAGTCAGCGGCGCGTGCTCGCGCGACTGCACGCGGCATTGCAGTCGCCGAGCCGAGTGATCGACGTATTCGGCACCCTCTTCGCGCGGGCGATCTCGTCGACGGATGCTTCGCTGCTGGGACTCGCTACCGGCGAGAGCATCGCCCACCTGAACTACCTCGTGGCCCGTGATCAAGCCTCGATCGAGACGGACGGGGACGGCGTCGCGTGGTATCGGGCCCGCTAACGGCGGGCCCGATATGTAGCGCCCGCGCTACTTCGCGTCGGGCCTGTCGCGTTCACGCTTCCATTCGCTCTCGTCCATCGCGAGGCGGAAGCCAAGATGCGACATACCATTCATCGGATCCGTACCACGCCGCGCACTTGTCCGGTAGCTCATGCAGTACGTCTCGCTGCACAGAAACGAGCCGCCACGGGTCACGCGAGCGGGTGCGTAAGCGGTCTCGCCCAATGCCGGGTCAAAACTGTTCGACGGGCCTTTCGGGTCCGTGACGACGCGCGCACTCGCCGCTTCGATACGAAACGCGTCCGCGCGATACCAGTCGCCGACCCACTGCCAGACGTTGCCGGCCATGTCGTACAGACCATAGCCGTTCGGCGCGTAGCGGCCAACGGGCGAGGTGCCGACCTGCACCTTTTCATGGGTGCCGCGCGCCGCGGTAACAGGAAATGGCCGGGACGCGTCGTCCCACGTATTGGCCATCTTCTTTCCGCGCGGTGCAAATTCGGCTCCCCACGCGTAGTCGGCCTGCTCGAGACCGCCTCTTGCCGCGTATTCCCACTCCGCCTCGGTGAGGAGCCGCTTGTGTGCCCACCGTGCGTAGGCTTGC
The DNA here is from genome assembly GCF_046027605.1 of Paraburkholderia fungorum. Classification (GTDB taxonomy): domain Bacteria; phylum Pseudomonadota; class Gammaproteobacteria; order Burkholderiales; family Burkholderiaceae; genus Paraburkholderia; species Paraburkholderia fungorum_F. The sequence continues at coordinate 356,466 of NZ_JAQQEF010000004.1, read as the reverse complement.
GCATCCTCGTAGGACACCTGCACTACGGGATGTTTGTTTTTTCCCGTGATATTGCTATCGGGTCCAGTCGGATGCCGCCAGTTTGCGCCCGGAACGAACTTCCACCAGCGAGAATAGTCCTCCAGCGGTACGGGCGCGTCTGTTCCGGCAAACACCAGCGCCCCTGGCACGAGCACGCTGTCGGCAGGCTTCGGGGTACCCGGCGGCAACTGCACGGCCAGGTCCTCCCAGCGCGGCTTGCGCTCGGCGGTCGTCACGTAGCCCGTCGCAGCGACGAAGCGCGCGAAATCCGCGTTGGTGACGTCGTAGCGATCGATCCAGTAACCACTCACTTTCACCCGATGAGCCGGGCCTTCGTTCGGCTGAGCGTGCTGGTGATCGCTTCCCATGGCGAACTCGCCACCGGGAATCCAGACCATGTCGCGCGGACCGGTTTTGCCATCGCCAACGCTGAGCGCAACGGGCTCCTTGTTGTATTGATAGGCCGCGACAGCAGAGCTTAGAATGAGCGCGGCCAGCACCGCTGCGAACCCGATGTGTTTTCGTCTCTTTGCTGGAATCATTCTGAAACCTCTAATCAAGCGTTACACCAAAACCGATGGACGCACCGGTGTCTAGCTCACCGATATGAAGCACCGATGATCGAGGCGACGTCGCCGGGAATCCGGACGATATTGCGCAAGCCGGCCACGCCGTCGGCCACGCTGAACGCAGCCGGTTCCTCGCTGTACTGATAGACAGCGAACGCACAGCCCAATGTGAGGACGGCCAGCGCGGCCGTGATCCAGATGTGCTTTCTCTTCCTGGGTGAAGTCACGTCCAAACCTCCGTCATCGATGGCCGTACCGGCGCCCGTGAGAGCGCCGGCGTGCGTCATTGCTTCAAGGAGATCTGGGTGCGCGGCGGGTACTTCTTCAGCACCTCGCGATAACGCTGAAGCTCTCCGGCTATGGGAATAGCCGCCGGAATATGCCGGATGCTGACCGTCTCGTCTTCCTTCGGATTGGTGTAGAGGTTGAACATCAGAGCCGTCCACGGCTGTGCGATCGTGCCGCTGAAGCCTCCGTTATACCCGGCTTGAGTCACCGAATCAGCAAGCTGCACCTTGATCACGAACTTGAACTCGTCGACCCGAACCGCTGCTATTTCGTCGTTCCAGAAGTAGAAAATGCTCCGGCGGTTCGATACGCCCTTGTCAGCCAGCAGGAAGGAGGTCTGATCGATACCGTCGATATAGGTCGTGGCAGGAACCTGTTTCGCCAGCGCCGCACCCGGTTGCCCGGCAAGCGACAGCGACGTATTGAACAGGTCGGCGAAGTCGAACAACCCGTCGGACTTGCGCGCGGGAATCATGCCCTTCCAGTACACAAAAAACGGACTGCGCACACCGCCTTCCCACGTCGAACCCTTGCCGCCGCGGAACATCGTCTGGCCGTGCGGCGGAACCTCTTGCTCGGGACCGTTATCCGAGGCGAAGAAGATGACCGTGTTATCCAGTTCGTTATTGGCCTCGAGCGTATCGATCATCTTCTTGAAGAGGTCGTTGACTTCGACCATGCAGTCGCCGTACGTCGTGCGCGATGCCGAACGCCCGCGGTAGTAGTCGTTCGGATAGTTGTCGAAGTGACACGCACGCGGTGCGTAATAGAGGAAGAAGGGCTTCTCCGCCTGCTTCTGGCGGTTCAGGAAGTCGACCGTATAGGCGAGCCACTTCTGGTCGAGATCCTTGATGGTGTCGGTGTTGATCTCGTACAGGTTCTCGATCTTTCCGCCCTTCACCGCATGCACGTCGCTCTTGTTGAACGGCAGATTGCGAATGGCGTTGTAGCGATCGGGGCTCAGTGCGATCTCCGGGTTGTACTCCGGGTCTCGCCACTCCGTGTACATATCGGACACGGACAGAAAGCCGCGGAAATCGTCGAACCCGACGTTTTGCGGCTGCGAGCCCACGTTGTCACCCATGTGCCATTTGCCGACCGCCTGGGTCGTATAACCCTGGCGCGACATCAGTTGCGCAAGCGTGGTGAGCCCTTCCAGGCCGCCAGGCTGGCCGTACATAGGCGGCACCTGAATGCCGTGATGCGCCATGTTCTGGCCGGTCATGATCGTAGCGCGCGTGGGCGAGCAGCTCGGCTGCGAGTAGGCCGAACTCAGAACCAGGCTCTGGCCGGCGATACGGTCCACATCCGGCGTGTCGTTTCCGACTGCCCCGCCGCCGCCGTTGAAGCCGAAATCGCTGTACCCCACATCATCGAGCAGAAAGATGACGACATTCGGCCGCTTGCCCGTCTTCTGCTGCAATGCCTCGAGCTTTTGCCGCGCCTCGCGGTTCTGCTCGGTATTGTCGATAACCGGCTCCATGTTGTCCGCCACCTTGACGGCTCGACGGGTCAGGTATTGATTCGGCTGGTTATAGCCGGGCATCCCCTGAACCCTGGTCGGTTCGGTAATGGTCGGTGCGGCAATTGAACTGACGGCCCCAAGTGTCGCCCCAAGTGCGACGCAGAACGCTATCGGCATGATGCGTTTCACGAAAACGTCTCCTGTTGTTGTACATATTCTTCACACGCGAGTGTTCGGCCCGCGTACCTCACTGACCGCGCTTGAGCAGATCCGGCAACGCGTCCAGATGAAAGCCTTCGAACGGAACGTTGTTCCGGTGTGGCGGGCACGTCCAGTGACTACGCGCATTAGGCCCACCGCCATCCACGCGGATGCAGGTGCCGGTGATGAACGCCGCTGCGGGCGATAGAAGGAACACGATAGCCGCCGAGACTTCGGCCACGGTGCCGTAGCGCTGAGCCGGTATCGTTTTCGTGAAGCTGAGAATGGTCGATGCGGCTTCGCCGGAATAGTTGTCGAAGCCGCTGGAAGCGATGAGACCGGGCGCGACGCTGTTCACCCGAACGCCGGATGCAGCCCACTCGGATGCGGCACTTTCGGTCAACGAATGCATGCCGGCGCGAGCCGATCCCGAATGTGCGAAGCCGGGCAAACCATTCCACATGTCGGCGGTCATGTTGACGATCGAACCGCCGTGCTGCTCCATCCAGCGCACAAACACTTCGCGCATGAAAATGAAGCCGCCGGTTAGGTTGTTGCGCACCACCGCGTCGAAGCCCCGGGACGAAATGCTCTTGAGGGGAGAGAAAAACTGGCCGCCGGCATTATTGACGAGACCGTCGATACGCCCGTGATCGGCCAATACCGCGTCGACGGTCGACATCACTGTTGCGTCGTCACGGATGTCGCAGATGTGCGACGACACGCTGCCCCCATCGGCCTCGATCTCCGCCTTCACCCGTGCGAGCTTTTCGGCATTGCGTCCAACGATGACGACGCGCGCACCAAGCGCCGTCAGTTCATGCGCGGTACAGCGGCCGATACCGCTACCGCCATCGGTCACGATGACCACCCTGCCCTCGAACAGGCCGGGCCGGTAGATGGATTGATAAGGCATGAACGTTGCCCGATGAGCGCGGCTGCCAAAAGCGCACAAGAACCTGTGGGTCCTTTGTGCGTCCCCGGCGGGCGGACCGCATGCTACCCGCCCTGCCGCACCAGCGGCTACGGGCGCGCGCTGTCCATCTCCTGACTTTTGCGCACCCGTGCCGAAGCGGCTTTAGATGAACGAGCCAATACCCGTCAGCGCGCGCGAGATCATCAGCTTCTGGATCTCCGTCGTGCCGTCCGGAATCGGAATCACGATCGCTTCACGCGCAAGACGCTCGACGTTGAACTCCTTCGTCAGACCGTTGCCACCATGCAGTTGCACCGCGTCTCGGCACACCTTGACCGCTGCCTCGGTGGCGAACCACTTGGCCATCGACGACTGCACATCGCAACGAACGCCTGCGTCCATCATCGAGAAGGCGCGGAAGCACATCAGACGCGCCGCATCGGTCATCGTCGCCATTTCGGCGATTTTTTCCGCAATCAGCTGATGGCCGGCGATTTTCTTGCCGAACTGCTTGCGCTCCGTTGCGTAGGCGATCGACTCTTCCAGCGCGGCACGCATGAGGCCCACCGATAGCATGCCCACGTTGGCGCGTGCCTTTTCGAACGTCTTCATCGTGTTCTTCAGCCCCTCGCCGATTGTGCCCACCACATTGGTGACGGGCACACGACAGTCGGTGAGGAAAATCTGCGCGGTGGATTGCGAGTTCAGCGCGATCTTTTCGATGTTGCGCGACTCGTACCCATGCTCCTTGCGATCGACGAGGATGTGCGTCAACTCCTTCTCACCGGTGCGCGCCGTGACGACGATCCAGTCGGAGTAGTCGCCGTTCGAGATCCACGTCTTCTCGCCATTGAGAATGAAGTGGTCGCCGTCGCGCCGTGCCGTGACCTTGATGTCCGCCACGTTCGAGCCAACGTCCGGCTCGCTGATGCAGAAGCTCGCGAACCCGCGCCCGGCCAGCATGTCGGGCAGGTAGCGTTCGCGCAGCGGCGACGGCAGGTCAGCGGCGAGCTGCGTCATGCCCTTGTTGATCATCACGCACAGCCCGATATCGACCGACACCGTGACGAGCTCTTCGAACAGCATCGCTTCAGTGACCATCGACAGGCCCATGCCGCCATGCTCTTCCGCGAGCGATGCGCCAGGCAAACCGAATTCCGCAATGGCCATCGTGATCTCGCGCATCTTCTCCTTGAAGATGAAGCGGTCACGAAACTGCTTGGCGATCGGACGAATCTCGCTATTCAGGAACTTGCGGAAGCTCTCGACCGCTTCGCGCTGGTATTCCGTCGGCATTTCAATATTCATGGTTTTTCTCTGCAGTAACCGTAAGTTCGGGAATCAAACCCGGCCGAGGATGGCAATGTGTTCGGTGGCTTCTTCGACACGCCACAGACCGCCACCATTGCCCTGAATCGCGAAGCGCGCGCCTTCCACCTGGCGCGGACCGCAATTGCCGCGCAACTGGTCGACCAGCTCGAAGATCTGTCCAAGGCCGGTCGCGCCGATCGGATGGCCCTTCGATTCGAGGCCGCCCGACGGATTGACCGGAATCGAGCCGCCGATCGTGGTTTCGCCGCGTTCGGCGAGGATGCCGCTCATGCCCGGCTCGCGCAGCCCCAGACCTTCGAACAGCATCAGTTCGCCGATCGCCGACGCATCGTGCAGTTCGGCCACATTGATTTCGCTCGGGCTGATACCAGCCTGCTCGAATGCATCTTTGGCAGCGAGCGGCGTGCAGGCGTTTGCGTGGTCGTCGGCGGCACGCGCCGAACCCGAGCGCATCACGCTAGCCATTACCTTGATCGCACGGCTGCGATCGAAGCCGTATTTCTTCAGCGCAGATTCTGTGCACAGGATTGCCGCGGCGGCGCCGTCGGAAATCGGCGAGCACATCGGCAGCGTCATCGGGTACGTGATCGGCGGCGCGGCGAGCACTTCTTCGATGCTCATCGGCTTGCGGTATTGCGAGCGCTCGTTGTGCACCGAGTGGCCGTGATTCTTCGACGCCACCGCCGCAATCTGGCGCTGCGTAACGCCGAAGCGCGACATGAAGCCCCGGCCGAGCGCCGCATAGACATCCATGAACGGGCTATACGGCTTGTCGGACTGCGAGCCCGGCGGCGGCACGATATCCTTGCCCATGTTCGCCAGGTAGTTCTTGTTTTCCTCGAGCGTCTCGATGTCCCACGCCGACTCGAAGCACGAGAACATCTTCGCCTTGTCGTTCGTGTACATCTTCTCCGCACCCACGGCCAGCACCACGTCGGCCGCACCGGCACGCAGTTGCATGACACCCAGATTGAAGGCCGCGCTCGACGACGCGCATGCGCCTTCGAGGTTGTAGATCGGAATGCCGCCAAAACCCATCGGCAACAGCGCGACGTGACCGCGGATCATGTGCTGACCGTCGAAGTGACCTTGCGTCGTGTTGCCGAAGAATGCCGCCTGCACCCACTTGCGGTCGCACGCCGCATCCTTGAGCGCATCTTCTACGGCCCATGCCGTCAGCTGCTTGACGCTCTTGTCCATGTGGCGACCGAACGGCGTCATGCCAACGCCGACGATGTAGATATCTTCCATGTTTACCTCAGATGTTTTCTTAATGTTGGTAGCTTGCCGGCAGCGCCGGGACGTTCGCGGGGCCGGATGCGCCCCTCGCCGCTCAATAGCCCTTGAATTCGGGCTTGCGCTTTTCGACGAACGCGCGCAGGCCTTCCTGAATGTCGTACGAGCGCTGATGGTTGCGCAGTTCCAGAACCTCGTGACGCAGCGCGTCCGCGATCGACTTGTCGGCGGCTTCGTCAGCCACCCGCTTCATCCGGGTAAGCACGATGGGACTCTTGGCCGCGAGCTTCTCGCCGAGCGCCTGGACGCGCGCCTGCAATTCCGCGTCCGCCACCACTTCGCTGACGAGGCCGTAGGTCTTCATGTCTTCGGCCGGCAGCGAATCGCCGGTGAACAGCAAGTACTTGGCTACGTTGACGGGCACCTTACGTGGCAGGAGCGCCGCACCGCCGCCGCCCGGGAACACGCCGAAGTTCGAGTGCGCATCGCCAAAGCGCGCGCTCTGCGCCGCGATCACAAAGTCGCAAGCCATCACAGCTTCGAGGCCGCCGGCCAATGCGATGCCGTTGACCGCAGCGATCACGGGCCGCGGGAAGGCGCGCAGCGTGTTGAAAAACACCACGATCGCATCGAGAAAGTCCATCTCGCCAGGCGCGGTCGGCGCGCCGACCTGTTTGAGGTCGGCACCCGCACAAAATGCGCGACCGGTGCCGGTCAACGCGACCACGCGAACCTGCGCGTCATCTTTCCACTCGACCAGCTTGGCCGTCATGCGATCCACCATGCCGCGCTCCAGCGCATTCATGGCCTCGGGCCGCGCCAAAGTGATCCAGCCGACGGAACCCCGTACTTCAAACGAAACGCTCATGCTGTTCTCCTCGATTCATGCCATTTTTCAGGCGATACGTAAGCTGCATGACACCCGTCCGCACGTGGCTGGACGCGCACGCCCCATACGTGCTGCGGCGCTTGCGCACCGGTGGTGTCACTCGTGCATTGCTACGATAGGGATTTGAGTCGATGGATTCCCCTCCATTTGCGGGGGGGATCAACGGGTAGGCAACGGCCTCTGGGCCGCCGCGCGACGCGGAAGACCCGTCAGGCGCGACTTGTGAGCTGCCGATCTTGCATAAAGGACGTGCTAGCATGCAAACAGGATGGGTGCCGCCAGCCATCAGGCGCTCGCCCGGTGCGGTTGCTGCGCGCCATTGCGTGTGCCTTGGTGAAAACCCTCGCTGTTCAGTTTCTGCTTGCCACCGTACGCTCCCGGGCCACGCACCCGCGCGAGAACGCGCTGGTGGCAATCGACCCCAGAAAATTTCCGACAATGCATTTCGACGATCTGCTCGTGCAAGCGAAGTTCGCACCACCACGCATCGGCACGCGACACATCCCACGCAGGCAACTACTTGACCGGCTGCGCGAAACCCAGCATTGCACGATCACGCTTGTCACTGCGGGCGCCGGCTTTGGAAAGACCATCCTGCTCGTGCAGTGGCGCCAGGAACTGATGAAGGCCGGCGCCGAAGTCGCATGGCTCGCGCTCACCCAGGACGACCGGCGCGGCTCGGTGTTCTGCCGCTACCTGCTCGCCGCATTCAAACGTCTTGGCATCGAGGTAGACGACGATACGCTGGCGGAGGACGACCACGGCGCAAGATCGATCGAAAACGTGGTGGCGGCGATCATCGCCGGCGCGCAGGAACTCGCCAAGGACATCTATCTTTTCATCGACGACTACCACCACGTCGAAGACCCGTGGGCGCATCAGTTGATGCAGAAGTTGCTGACCCACAGCCCTGGCAATCTGCACATCGTGATCTCGTCGCGCGTGGCGCCTGCGTTGAGCATCAGCCGGCTGCGCGTCTACGGGCAGGTGGCCGAGGTGGACTTTTCGGATTTGCCGTTCAGCCGCGAAGAAGCCCAGGCGTTTTTCGAGCAGAATCTGAGCACGATGAAGCTCACCGCCGATGAACTGCGGCTGATCCAGGACATGACCCAGGGATGGCCGGCGACCCTGCAACTCATCGCCATCATGTTGCGCAGCCGCCCGGGTACACGCGAGCAGTTGCACGCATTCCTGTGGCGATCGGGCGATCTCCAGGCGTATCTCGCCGAAGATGTCATCGCGCAGTCTCCACCGGCCCTGATCGCTTTCCTGGAGTCGATCTCCATCTTCCGGCGCTTCAACGCCGATCTCGCCGCGTTCGTTGCCGGCGCGGAGAATGCAGCCGATCTGCTGCGGCGAGCCGAGGACGAAAGCCTGCTGATCCAGCGCGTCGAGTCAGACGATCGCTCGCCGTGGTTCCGGTTTCATCCGCTGCTCGGCGAATTCCTCGCCGCGCGGCTTGCGCAACGGGGCAAGGATGCGGTCGAAGCGCTGCACCGTCGCGGCAGCCAGTGGTTCGCCAGCCACGACCTCCTCGTAGAAGCGGTCCGCCACGCCAATCTGGGCGGCGACGTCGAGTTTGCCGTCAACGCCATCGAGCAAGCGGCACCGGCCAACTGGAGCCTCAGCTATGTCGGCGCAATGGTGCATCTGCTCGAGCACCTGCCACAGGAAGCACTGTCCGCTCACCCGAGGCTCTTCTTTCTGGGCTGCCTCACGTATGCGCTGACGGCCCGACCCTCGCTCGCGCAGCGCTGGCTCGAGCAGCTTCGGCGCACCGATATGGCGAGCCACCCCGCCGCCGCGGTGCACCTGGCGCTGGCAGAAGCGGCCATCGCCACGCAGCGCGATGACAATCAACGCGTCATTGCACTACTGGAGCGCCCGCGCAGCGAATGGCCTGACAACCGGATGCTGAAGTACCTCTATCTCGGCGCGCTGGCAAACGCGTATGCCCGCAATGGCCGCGTCAAGGACGCGCTGAGACTGCTCAATGACAACGCGGTCATGGCCGAAGACCACGGCAGCGAAATTGCGCTGCTCGTCGAGGCAACGCTGCCGACCATCTACCTGGCGCAAGGCAGGGTGAGCGAGGCAGTCCACCTGGCATCGGCTCTCCTCGAACAGGCGGAATCGTCCTATGGGCGGCATTCGGTGTGCGCGAGTACCTGTGCGGCGATGCTGGGCGAGGTGTACTACGAACTCGACCGCATCGATGACGCGCGCGAGGTCCTCGCCAACCGGGCGCGCATCCTGCGATCCTCGTGGCCGGAGGTCATGATTCAGGCCTCCTTATGCCATGCGCGGCTGGATCGTCTGCAACAGGATTCCGCGGCGGCGCTCGCCTTTCTCGATGTCCAGGCAGCGCACTTCCACGGTCTTGGCCTCGCGAGGCCGATGGGGTACATGCTCGCCGAACAGGCGCGCATCCTGCTTGCCGACGGCGATCACATTCGCGCCGACGACGTAGTCGCAAGACTATGCGCGCTCGGCGAGGCGCACCGCGGCGCCAGCTTCCACGCGGAGCTTTCGGCGATCGCTGCGTTCGCGCGCGCGCGGCTCGCACTGGCAAACTTCGATGCCAGTCAGGCGCTCCATGCGCTCGATGAAGTCCGGGCGTTCGCGCGATCGTTCGGGCGCGAGCGGCTGCTCGTGCGGGCGAACCTGCTGGCGGCCGTGAGCTTCGACAATCTCGAGCAGCACGATGCGGCAACCCAATGCCTGACCGATGCCGTGCGCTCGGGCGCGAAACTTGGGCTGATGCGAGCCTTCCTCGACGAAGGCGAACGGATCGGTCCGTTGCTCGCAACGGTGCGTCACGAACCGGCCCTCGGCACGCAGGCCGCGCACTATCTCGACACGGTGCTCGACAAGCTCGGCACGGCCCCCGTTCGAGTCAGCCCCTCGGGTACTGCCTCGCTGGCCGCGCAACACGTGAGCCTCACGCCGCGCGAACTCGAAATCCTGTTGCTGATCTCGCAGGCCATGTCGAACAAACGCATCGCGCTGACGCTCAACATCACGGTCGGCACGACGAAGTGGAACGTACGGAATATCCTCACCAAGCTCGGCGTCTCGACGCGCTACGACGCCATGATGTGGGCGCGCGAGCACGGATTCATCCAGTAGCCGACCGATCAAGCGGGCCGTGGATCGCCATGTCCGCCCTCGCATTCGCGCGCCCTTCAGCACGCGCCGGAACGTACACGCATGCCCGCCCGCGTGCCCCTGCCCGGAATAGGGGGATCACAGCTTCGGATCACAGCCAGGACCGCCATCCGCCCCCTCCTGCTTGAGGGGGTGTGCCGCAGCATGCGGCTGTCTATCATTAGGCAGACTACAAACATAGCGAGACAAACGATGGCGTCAAACAAGCAAGGGCCGCTCACCGGCATCCGGGTACTGGAAATCGCGGGCATTGGCCCAGGGCCTTTCTGCGGGATGCTGCTCGCCGATCTCGGCGCAGACGTGGTGGTCGTCGATCGCGTCAATGCCGACACTGAGCGCGTGGATGTCGGCAACAATGACATCGCGAGCCGCGGCAAGCGCTCGATCGCTGTGAATCTCAAGACGCCCGAAGGCGTACGCACCGTGCTGGAACTGGTCGAACAGTGCGATGCGCTGATCGAGGGCATGCGCCCCGGCGTGATGGAGCGCCTCGGCCTCGGCCCGGACGTCTGTCTGCAGCACAATCCTCGTCTGGTTTACGGCCGGATGACCGGTTGGGGCCAGAGCGGACCGCTCGCCCATGCTGCGGGACACGATCTGAACTACATCGCGCTGTCTGGCGCCCTGTGGTACGCGGGCCAGCCGGGCGAGCCGCCCGTCACGCCGCCAAGCCTCATCGGCGACGTGGGCGGCGGCGCCATGTACCTCGCCGTCGGGTTGCTGGCCGGCATCATGAGCGCGCGCGCGACGGGCCAGGGTCAGGTGGTGGATGCCGCTATCGTCGACGGCACCGCGCACATGATGACGCTGCTGCTGACGCTGCAGGCTTCGGGCAAGATGACGCCCGCACGCGGACAAAGCCTGCTCGACGGCCCCCACTGGTACAACACCTACCGCTGCGCCGATGGCGGGTTCATTTCGGTGGGTTCGCTCGAGCCCAAGTTTTACCAGCAACTACGCGAGAAGCTGGGTGTCGCCGACGATCGCGCCTTCGACAACGGCTACGATTCGCGCAACTGGCCAACGTTGCGCGAGCGTTTCGCCGAACTCTTTGCAAGCCGCACGCGCGACGAATGGTGCGCGCTGCTCGAAGGCACGGACGCCTGCTTCGCGCCGGTGCTGACTCCCGACGAAGCGGCGGCGCATCCGCATATGAAGGCCCGCGAGGTCTATACCCGCGACGGCGGCATCCTGCAGGCCAGCCCGGCGCCCCGCTTCTCCGCCACGCCTGCCGCCCGCCCCGGCGCAATTCCCCGCCGTGGCGAACATACCGACTCGGTACTCAAGGACTGGCAAGCACGCTGATCCGGCCAGGCTCTTTCTGCGCAGCGCAGGGGCTGCCGATCCGTGCGCCCGCGCGGCGCGGACGATGGCTCCCAAAACGCGCTTGTACCCCATACCAGGCCCTCGATAAAGGCAAGGCAATCATGACAGACATATCCACTGCATTCCTGACAGAACAACAGATCCTGATCCGAGACTCCGCACGGCGCGTCGCTACCGAGATCATCGCGCCGACCGCCGCCCAACGCGATGCCGCGTCGGCATGGCCATACAGCGAACTGAAGGCGATGGCGGAACTGGGCTTTCTCGGCATGCTCATTCCCGAAGAGTACGGCGGTACGGGCGCCGGCGTGCTGGACTTCTGTCTGGCACAGCACGAGTTCGCCGCTGTCGACGCTGGCCTCGCCACCATCGTCCACGTGCACAACTTCACGGCGATGACCATCGCCGAACACGGCACCGAAGAACAGAAGCGGCGCTACCTGCCGGCGATGGCACGCGGCGAATCGATCGGCGCGTTCCTCCTCACCGAGCCGCATGCCGGTTCCGATACCGCCGCGCTGCGCACGGCAGCCCGCCGCGACGGCGACCACTACGTCCTGAACGGCGCCAAGCAGTTCATTTCGAACGGCAGCGAAGCGGGCGTCGGCGTCGTCTTTGCGATCACCGACAAAACAGCCGGAAAACGTGGTGCAACCACGTTCATCATCGACCCGAAGCAGCCCGGCTATCACGTGACGCGCATCGAGAGCAAGCTCGGTCAGCACACGGCGCATACGGCCCAGATCGCGCTGGAAGATTGCCGCGTGCCGGCCGAAAACCGCTTGGGCGATGAGGGCAACGGCTATCGCACGGCGATGGGGGGACTGGCCGACGGCCGCATCGGCATCGCCTTTATCGCCGCGGGCGCCGCGCGTGCTGCGCTGGAGGCCGCGATCAAGTACGCCGGCGAGCGGGAAGCGTACGGCGCGCCCATTGCCAGGCTCCAGGGCGTGGCATTCGACCTGGCCGATATGGCCGCGCAGGTCGACGTCGCGTACCAGTACTGCCTGTACGCCGCGCGGTTGCGCGATTCCGGCGTCAACTGCATGAAAGAGGCATCGATCGCCAAGCTGTTTGCCAGCGAAATCGCCGAGAAGGTCTGCTCGGATGCGCTGCAGATCCACGGCGGTTACGGATACCTCACCGACTTCCCGGTGGAGCGCTATCTGCGCGATGTGCGGATCTGCAAGATCTACGAGGGCACCAGTCACATCCAGAAGCTGATCATTTCGCGTAACCTGGCTTAACGCGCTGGCTTAACGCGCGCTGTCGTCCTCGGGCGCCTGGGGTCACGCGAAAGCCTGGCCCCCGTCAAGGCGCGCGGCAGGATTACCGGCCAGCCCCAGGCCGTGCCACCGGGCATAGGGATAACGATGACATCCCGCCAAACGTGCCCGCCGCTGATGTCCTTCAGGATGCCGTCGCCCCCATGCCGATCCCCACGGAACGGGTCTCTTCCGGGATATCGGCCAGTCTCCGCTCTCTTGACGTTCGAATGCTGGTAAGTTAGCTTCCGCTCATCCGTTTGGCACCCCTCAATCAGAGGAAGGACGTATTCGCGCGGAACACGGATGTAAACGGTTGCCTCTCGCGCGCGAATCATCCGTTGCATCGACTAGGTGACGACTTGACCACGCAATTCACCAGACACCTGGTTTCCACCAAGTTCTCTCCCCCTCGTATCGGCGCAAAGCACTTGCCGCGCGCCAACCTGCTCGCCCAGCTCAACCGTATTCATCAGTGCAGGCTCGCCCTTGTCACCGGCAGCGCGGGCTACGGCAAGACCACCCTGCTCGCGCAATGGCGGCAAGCCTGCCTGAAGGCTGGGGCCGACGTCGGCTGGCTCTCCCTGAGCGCTGACGACAACGGCTATGCCGGCTTTTGCGCCGCGCTGTTTGCCGCCCTTCAACGCCTGGGCATTCCGGTCGAAACGGATATGCCGCTCGAGGACACCAGCGCAGTCGCCATGGATACGGCGATCGCCGCCATCGTCAGGGGCGCCGAGGCGCTTCAGCGCGACGTTTACCTGATCCTGGACGACTATCACCTGGTGGAGGCGTCGGCAGCGCACAAATTCATGCAGAAGCTGCTCGATCATGGCCCGGGCAATCTCCATCTCGTGCTTTCTTCACGCGTTACGCCGCCATTGAGCTTGAGCCGGTTGCGAGTCATGGATCAGATCGTGGAACTGGATAGCGCCGAACTGCCCTTCGACCTGCCAGAAACGCGCGTCTTCCTCGATGAAAACCTGGGTGCAGGCAAGATCAACGCCGATGAACTAGGCCTGATTCAGGAGCTGACGAGCGGCTGGCCATCGTGCCTCCAGTTGATCGTCATCATGCTGAAGAGCCGTCCGGACACGCGTTCGATCCTCCCGCATCTTGTCTGGCGATCCAGCGATCTGCAAACCTACCTGACCGAAGAGATCATGGCGCACCTGCCGCCTGAGCTCGCCGGTCTTGCCGAAACGCTGTCGATCTTCCGCAGATTCAATACGTCTCTCGCCGAGTCCGTCACGGATATTCCGCACACTGCGGAGTTGCTGACGCGCATGGAAGACGAGAACCTGCTGATCATTCGGGTCGATTCGGACGACAGGTCAGTCTGGTACCGCTTCCATCCGCTATTCGGCGAATTTCTCGCCACGCGGCTCGAACGCCGCGGATCCGCTGCAGTGCGGGAATTGCACCGGCGCGGCAGCCGATGGTTCGCCGATAACGGATTCCTTGCAGAAGCGATCCGCCATGCCAGCCTCGGCGAAGATCTGGAGTTCGCCACCTCGGTGATCGAGCGCGCCGCCCCCGCAACATGGAGCCTGGAATATCTGAGTCCGACGCTGCATCTGCTGGACCGCCTGCCGGAAGAGACCTTGTTCAAGCATCAGAGGCTGCTTTTCCTCGCCTGCCTGACGGTCGCGCTGACTGCTCGCCCAGCCAAAGCGGAGGGCTGGCTCGCCCATCTGGACGCAAGCGGCACCCCTACGCATCCGGATGTCAGCAGCAGCCTGCCGCTGATCCGCGCCGCGATCGCCGTCCAGCGCGACGATATGCAACGCGTCATCGATCTGCTGGAGCCCCAGCGCGATGCCGCGATGGAAAATCCCTTTCTGCAGTACGTGCTGCTTGCCGAACTCGCCTCGGCGTACAGCGCCACCGGGCAGTATGCGAAAGCGAGGCGCCTGCTCGACGCCCACCCCATTCCGCTGGCGGACCGCAACAATGACATGGCGCTCGTGGCGGAAGCGACGGTCATCACGACGTTGATGCTCGCCGGCGAAGTACGTGAGGCGGAGCGCACCGGTTCCCTGCTACTCGCGCGTTCGGTGAAGGCGCTGGGCCGCCGCTCGATCAGCGCGAACCTTTGCGCCGGCGGCCTCGCCGATGCTTATTACGAACTGGACCGCATCGATGATGCACGGGAGACCATCGCCAATCGCCGTGGCCTGCTGCAGTCCTCCGCGCCGGAGGTCATGATCCGTGCATCGCTTTGCAGGGCGCGTCTCGACCTCCTGCAGGAAAGCCCCGAGGCAGCGCTGTCCTTCCTGCAGCAACAGGCCGGACATATGCGCGGCCTCCGCCAGGAACGCGCGGTCGCGCACATGCTGGCCGAACAGGTCAAAGTGTTGTTGATAAAGGGGGACCGGGCACGTGCCGCTGACGTGTCCGCCTCTCTGGACGAACTGGCACACGCCCATCCGGCCGAACAGGGTTACCGCGCGGAGTTTCCGGCAGTCGCCGCGCTTGCCCGGGCCCGTGTCGTTCTGACCGATTATCCCGATCGGGCACTAGCGGCGCTGGAGATCACGCGCAGCCATGCGGCGCAATTCGGTCGCGGCAGGCTGCTTGCGCTCGTCGACATACTCCAAAGCGCGGCACTCGACAACATGGAGCGCTCAGAAGAAGCAATCGCCTCCATGGCCAAAGCGGTCGAAGCCGGCCACAGACTCGGCCTCATACGTACGCTGGTCGACGAAGGCGCGTTGGTCGGCAAGCCACTCGCGCGGCTCGTGCAGGAGAAGCTGCTGCAAGGGCCCGTCATGCAGTACGCGCAAGATCTGCTCGACAAGTTCTCCAACGCCGCGACAGCCGACGCGACCACCGGCGGGAGCCGGCGCGCAAACGCCCCCAGGAACCAGGCGGTGCTGACTCAGCGCGAAGTGGAGATACTCGGCCTCGTGGCCCAGGCGATGTCGAACAAACGAATCGCGCTCACACTGAACATCACGCTTGAAACCGTGAAGTGGAATCTGCGCAACATCTTCTCCAAGCTGGGGGTGTCGAGCCGGTATGACGCGATGGTATGGGCGCGCAAGCATGACCTGATTCAGTAGGGAGCAATGCCGTCCTTCACGGGGGACGGCGTCGAACGCAATGCAAATACCTGCGTCGGACAACGGCCCAGACACCGTGTTCACGCGACCGCCGTTACCCCACCATCCACCGCGAGAATCTGGCCGGTGATGTGCTTGCCGGCATCGCTCGCGAATAGCAGCGCCGCACCCTTCAGGTCGCCGTCGTCGCCAAGCCGTCGCAGAGGGATGCCCGCGCATACGGCATCCATGTCCATGCGAGCGAGCGAGCCGCTCGTCATCTTCGACGGGAAAAAGCCCGGCGCCAGCGCGTTTGCCGTGATGTTGTGCTCGCCCCACTCGCCCGCCAGCGCGCGTGTGAAGTTGACCACCGCGCCCTTCGACGTGTTGTAGGCGATCGTCTCCATGCGGCCCGGCACGTTGCCCCTGAGGCCGGATATCGATGCGACATTGATGATCCGTCCGTAGCGGCGGGGAATCATCGAACGCCTGCCGATGCGTTGCGTCAGCAAAAACAGGCCGCGGATGTTCAGGTCCATCACTTTGTCCCAGGCTTCGACGGTGTGGTCCTCGGCCGGCGCGCCCCACACGGCGCCGGCATTGTTCACCAGGATGTCGACGCGCCCGAGCGTTGCGAGCGCTTCGTCGGCAAGACGCGCAATATCGTCGTCGCGCGCAGCGTCGGCGGCGACCCAGTCGACCACGATGCCACGCGCCTGTAAATGCGCCTGAGCGGCCTGCAGTTCGTCTGTCTTGCGTGCCGATATCACGAGGCGGGCGCCCTGCTCCCCGAGTGCCTCCGCGATCTGCAGGCCAAGCCCGCGCGAGCCGCCGGTAATAAGCGCCGTCTTACCCTTCAGGTCGAAGAGCTGCTTTACGGTATGCATATGATTTTCCTTTTGTAGAGCCGTAGGCTCTTGTTGAGCGTCTTTACAATCGACGTCTCGACAACGACGCGGCCGCGTCAACCACCCCGTCACATCGGCTAGTCGCTGAGTGATCAAGCGACTTCACATCAATGAGTTCGGCGACG
Source organism: Paraburkholderia fungorum (assembly GCF_046027605.1). Classification (GTDB taxonomy): domain Bacteria; phylum Pseudomonadota; class Gammaproteobacteria; order Burkholderiales; family Burkholderiaceae; genus Paraburkholderia; species Paraburkholderia fungorum_F. The sequence continues at coordinate 339,713 of NZ_JAQQEF010000004.1, read as the reverse complement.
CGTTGAAGAAGCCCCGCGCGGCGCCATGCCAGGTACTTCACGTAGCACGTCTGCTGGGCCGGAAAAATGGACGGCAGCCTATGCCACTTCTCGCCGTTTTGCTGCACCCAGAGAATCGCATTCAATATTCCGCGACAATCTCGACGGGGTCGCCCAGGTCCCCGAGTCGGCCCTGGAAACAGATGTTCGACGCGCGCCCAGTCAGCATCTGATAGGAGAATATCTGTGACGCACTTTTCCGCGTATTGCTGTACAGCGTTCAAAAAGGGACTCCTTGAGCTCGCCTCGTGCCTGATCTGCTAGCGATCACTTCAGCATCGAAGGCGCTCATTTAGAACCAGGCGTCCTGCATGTCGAGCGTGGTTCGATCGAGACTTGCAAGCAGATCAAACTGCGCTGTCACGCGGGGCAGCTCCCAGCGAAAGAAATAAGCCGCGGCGGCGAGCTTGCCGCGGTAGAAAGCATCGTCCTGTGCATGCTTGCCGCCAGCAAGCGCAGCACTCGCGACAAGGGCCTGCTCCAGCCACACCCACGCCATCACCACATGGCCGAACGCTTCCAGGTACAAGGACGCGTTGGCGAGCGTCAATGCGGGTTCCCCCGCCGCCCACAGTTGCCGCGTCACCTGCGCGAGGCGGGCGGTAGCGGAATCGAGCACACCGGCATATTCGTTCAACGCCGCGTCCGCACAAGCACGCGCGCATTCAACGGCGGCTTGCATCGTGTCGCGGAGAATCCCAAGGGCGGCCCCCTCCTTCAACACCACCTTGCGGCCAAGCAAATCCAGTCCCTGGATGCCGTGCGTGCCTTCGTGAATCGGGTTGAGACGGTTGTCGCGGTAAAACTGCTCGACGTTGTACTCGCGGGTGTAGCCGTAACCGCCGTGCACCTGAATCGCGAGACTGTTCGCTTCCAGGCACCATTGCGACGGCCAGCTTTTGGCGATGGGCGTCAGGATGTCGAGCAATAGCGTCGCCCGCTCACACGCCTGTGCGTCGCCCGCCGCGTGCGCCGCGCGTTCTTCGTCCACCCGCTTGGCGCAATATAGATTCAGCGCCAGCGCGCCCTCCGCGTAGCTCTTCTGCGCGAGCAGCATGCGGCGAATATCAGCATGCTCGACCAGCTTCGCCTGCGGGCTGGCCGGGTCCTTGCCGCCACGGCCGGCGGTGCGTCCCTGGGGCCGGTTGCGCGCGTAGTCGAGCGCATGCAGGTAGCCGGTATAGCCGAGCGTCGCCGCACCCAGCCCCACGCCGATGCGCGCCTCGTTCATCATGTGGAACATACAGGCGAGCCCCTGACCCGGCTCGCCGACCAGATAGCCAATCGCGCCAGCCTTGCCGTCCGGCCGATATTTGATGCCTTCGCCGAAATTCAGCAGGCAGTTGGTCGTGCCACGATGGCCCATCTTGTGATTGAGACCGGCGAGCACCACATCGTTGTGCTCGCCGAGCGAGCCATCATCATTGACGAGGTACTTGGGTACGATAAAAAGCGAGATGCCCTTCACGCCCGAAATCAGCCTGCCGTCCGGACCAGGAATCTTGGCCAGCACCAGATGTACGATGTTCCCGGACAGTTCGTGTTCGCCGCCCGAGATCCACATCTTGTTGCCACGCAGCCGGTATTGCACGCCGAGCGGCGACTCGACCTCATACTCGGCGCGCGTCGTGATGTCCGACAGCGACGAGCCCGCCTGCGGCTCGGACAGGCACATCGTCCCGAAGAAACGGCCGTCCATCTCAGGCCGCACGAACGCGTCGATCTGCGCGGGCGTGCCGTAGGTGAGCAACAGGTTGGCATTGCCAATCGTCAGGAACGGATAGCCCGCCGTGCCGACGTTAGCGGCCATGAACCAGGCGAAGCCAGCCTTCTCGACCACCAGCGGCAACTGCATGCCACCGAGTTCGTAATCCTGGCCCGCGGCCATCAGACCTGCCGCACTGAACGCGTCGAGCGCAGTCTTGACCTCAGGAATGAGGCTAACCGTTTCGCCGTCGAAATGCGGCTCGTGCTGGTCGCTCTTCTTGTTATGCGTCGCGAACAGTTCAGTGGCGATCTTTTCGCAGGTATCAAGCGCGGCGTCGAAAGTTTCGCGCGAGTGGTCGGCGTAGCGCGGGATCTCCGTCAGCGCCTCGACCCGAAGCCACTCGTACAGCATGAAATCCAGATCACGGCGGGACAGGATCAGCGACATACGGAGATCCCGTTCAAAGCACTTCGAACAGGCCGGCCGCACCCTGGCCGCCGCCGATACACATCGTAACCACCACGTACTTCACGCCGCGGCGCTTGCCTTCGATCAGCGCGTGGCCGACGAGGCGCGCGCCCGATACGCCAAACGGATGGCCCACCGCAATCGCGCCGCCATTGACGTTCAGACGCTCCATCGGGATGCCGAGCTGGTCGGCGCAATACAGCACCTGCACCGCGAATGCTTCGTTCAGCTCCCACAGGCCGATGTCCTCGACCTTGAGGCCAGCCTTCTTCAGCAGCCTGGGCACCGCGAACACCGGACCAATACCCATTTCGTCGGGCTCGCAGCCCGCCACCGCGAAGCCACGGAACACGCCGAGCGGCTGCAGGCCGCGCGCGGCCGCCACCCGCGCGTTCATCACCACGGCGGCCGACGCGCCGTCCGAGAACTGCGATGCATTGCCTGCCGAAATGACACCGCCAGGCATCGCGGTGCGGATCTTCGCCACGCCTTCGAGCGTGGTGTCGCCGCGGATACCTTCGTCGGCCGCGAGTGTCACTTCGCGCGTCACGATCTCACCGGTGACCTTGTCGGTCACGCCGGCCAGCACCGTGATCGGCACGATCTCGTCATTGAAGCGGCCCGCCTGTTGCGCAGCGGCCGCCCGTTGCTGGCTGCGCGCACCGTACTCGTCCTGGCGCTCGCGCGAGATCTCATAGCGCTTGGCCACGGTCTCGGCGGTCTGCAGCATGCTCCAGTAGATTTCCGGCTTATGCTGCACCAGCCACGGGTCGCTCGCCATGTGCTGATTCATCTGCCGCTGCGTCCACGAAATGCTTTCGACGCCGCCCGCCACGAAAATGTCGCCTTCGTCCGCGATCACGCGCTGCGCAGCCATCGCAATGGCCTGCAGGCCCGACGAGCAGAAGCGGTTGACCGTCGCACCCGGCACCGTCGCCGGGCAGCCCGCGCGCAGGGCGATCTGCCGCCCGATATTGCCGCCCGTCGCGCCCTCGGGATTCGCGCAACCCATCAGCACGTCCTCCACTTCGCCAGCCTCAATGCCGGCGCGCTCGATTGCGTGCTTCACCACATGGCCGCCCATCGTGGCGCCGTGGGTCATGTTGAGGGCGCCCTTCCAGCTCTTTGCCAAGCCGGTGCGCGCGGTGGATACGATGACTGCTTCATTCATGTGTTGTTCCTGGGTGTGCTTTGATAGGGTTACTGGCCGGCAGCCGCAGCGCGGGATGCATGGCATCCGTGACCTGCGCGCCGGCATGCAGCAGCGGACACGCTCAATCGTTGAAGCCCTTGCCTTCGTCCGCCAGCTTCTGCAGCAGCGGCGCGACCTGCCATGCTTCTCCGCGATAACCCTTCGCGCAACGCTGGATCGCCTGCGCGACGTTGTAGAGGCCGAACTGATCCGCATACAGCATCGGGCCGCCGCGGAACTGCGGAAAGCCGTAGCCGCTCAGATAGACCATGTCGATGTCCGATGCCTTCGACGCGATGCCTTCCTCGAGAATCAGTGCGCCTTCGTTGACGAGTGCGAACACCAGCCGCTCGACGATTTCTGCATCGGAAATCTTGCGGCGCGCGATCCCCAGATCCTTCGAGTGACGCACGATCATTTCGTTGACCTGCGGACTCGGATACGCCTTGCGATCGCCCGGCTCGTAGTCGTACCATCCTGCGCCGGCCTTCTGGCCAAAGCGCCCCGCCTCGCACAGCAGGTCGCCGGTCTTCGAGTAGGTGAACTCGGGCTGCTCGATGGCGCGCCGTTTGCGGATCGCCCAGCCGATATCGTTGCCCGCCATGTCGATCATGCGGAACGGGCCCATGGCGAAACCGAATGTCTCGATCGCGCGGTCAACCTGTTCGGGCAACGCGCCTTCGTCCAGCAGGAAGCCCGCCTGGCGGCTGTACTGCTCGAGCATGCGGTTGCCGATGAAACCGTCGCACACGCCGGCCACAACGGCGACCTTTTTGATCTTCTTACCGAGCTGCATGACGGTGGCAAGCACATCCTTGCCGGTTTTCTCGCCGCGGACCACTTCGAGAAGCTTCATCACGTTGGCCGGGCTGAAGAAGTGCATGCCGACCACGTCCTGAGGACGCGTCGTGAACGAGGCGATTGTGTTCACGTCCAGCGTCGAGGTGTTCGAAGCGAGGATCGCCCCCTGTTTCATGACCCCGTCGAGTTTCCTGAAGACCGCTTCCTTCACACCCATTTCCTCGAACACCGCTTCGATGACGAGATCGGCGTCGCCGATGTCGTCATAGGAGAGCGTCGTGCGCAGCAGGTTCATGCGCTGCTCGACGTCGTCCTGGGTGAGCTTGCCCTTTTTCGCGCTGCTCTCGTAGTTGCGGCGGATCGTCGCCACGCCGCGCTCCAGCGCATCGGACTTCATTTCCAGCATCGTCACGGGGATGCCCGCGTTCAGGAAGTTCATGCTGATGCCGCCACCCATGGTGCCCGCGCCGATCACGGCCACCTTCGCGATCTTGCGGGTGGGCGTGTCGCCCGGCACATCGGGAATCTTGCTCGCGGCGCGCCCGGCGAGGAACGCATGACGCAAGGCCCGCGATACAGGCGTGGAGAGCAGATACAGGAAGCCATCGCGCTCGTCTTTCATGCCCTGTTCGAACGGCTTGAGGGAAGCCGCGACCGCGTCGACGCATTTGAGCGGTGCAGGGAAATGCTGCGATGTCGCCGCGAGCGTGCTGCGCGCGAATCCGAGGTAGCCTTCAGCGTTCTTGTGCTGCACCTTCAGGTTTCGTACCTGCGGATGCTGGCCCGGCGCGGCGGCGACGTTCCGAGCGAACTTCACTGCAGCGGGTAGCACGTCGTCACTGGCGACGTGGTCGAATAGCTTCGTATCGGCAAACTTCTCGGACGGGATCGCATTGCCTGACGTGATCATGTTCAAAGCCGCCTCGAGGCCGATCACGCGCGGCAAGCGCTGCGTCCCGCCGGCGCCTGGCAGCAGGCCAAGATTGACTTCCGGCAGGGCGATCTGCGCGCCCTTTGCCGTCACGCGGTAGTGGCAGCCTAGCGCCAGCTCGAGGCCGCCGCCCATCGCCACCGCATGAATTGCAGCCACCACCGGCTTTGGCGAAGCCTCAATCGTATCGATGACCGTTTGCAGGCTCGGCTCCTGCATCGCCTTTGGTGTACCGAATTCGCGGATATCCGCGCCGCCCGAGAATGCCTTGCCGGCACCGGTGATCACAATCGCCTTGACGGTCGCATCGTCCAGCGCTCGAGTCATCCCTTCGACGATGCCCACCCGGGTGCTGTGGCCCAGTCCGTTGACAGGAGGATTGTCGAGCGTGATGACGGCAATGCCGTCATGGGACTGATACTGCGCTGTCATGCTGGTTCCTTTGATGTCTTGAGTTTCTCCCGGGATCGGGAGGGTCGACTTCATCCGTTTTGTCATGCGAAGCCGTTCGGCGCGGCGGCGAAAGCTGCGGCGTGTGTCGCACGTGAGATCCGGGCACATGATAGGCGGGCGTCAGACGCAATTTCCCCCTCCCTTTCTAGGGGGCGCCGGCGAACTGCCGTTCAGTTCGCCAGACGCGGACATGCGTCCCACCGATGCCCGGTTTCGCGGCGACCCGCCGCGCAATCCGCCCACCAGGCCGCGTTCGCAGCCGCCCCCCTCCAAAGGGAAGGCGGCGCCACACCCGACACGCCCTATCCTGCGTGTGCAGGCGCGTTGCCGCGTTGCAACCTGAAGCGCTCGCTGAGCTCGACATTCCCGACATGCAACCAGGCAGGACAACGCAATGAAGCAGTTTCAGAACAGGGTTGCCGTGATTACCGGCGCTGCATCGGGCTTCGGCAAGGCATTCGCCGAGGCCGGCGCGGCCCTGGGCATGAAGCTCGTGCTGGCCGACATCCAGGAGGACGCACTGCACGCCACCGTGAAAACACGCCGTGACCAGGGTGCGGCCGTGATCGGCGTGCGTACCGATGTGTCGAGTGCCGATCAGGTACAGGCGCTCGCCGACGCCGCGATCGACGCGTTCGGCGAGGTCAATCTGTTGTTCAACAACGCTGGCGTGGGCGCCGGCGGCCTCGTGTGGGAGAACACCGAAAAAGATTGGGACTGGGTGCTGGGCGTGAATTTGAAGAGCGTCATTCATGGTGTGCGGATATTCACGCCCTTGATGCTCGCCGCCGCCGCGCGCGATCCGGCCTATGAAGGCCATATCGTCAATACCGCATCGATGGCCGGTCTCGTCAACGGACCGTCGATGGGCGTGTACAACGTCTCCAAGCATGCGGTGGTTGCCCTCACCGAGACGCTTTATCACGACCTCGGCCTCGTGACCGATCAGGTGCACTGTTCGGCGTTGTGTCCGTACTTCGTGCCGACCGCATTCAGCCAGTCGCGCCGCAATCGTCCCGCCGAGCTTGCCAACGCTGAAACGCCGACGCGCTCGCAGCTTGTCGCACAGGCGATGTCCGAGAAGTCGGTCAGCTCGGCAAAGATCAGCGTGGAAGAAATCGCCCAGATAACGTTCGACGCCGTCCGGAAGCGGGACTTCTATATCTACTCGGATCTCAATGTAATGGCGCTCGTGGAGGAGCGCTTCAAACACATGATCGGACAGTGCAACCCCGGTGACCCGTTCGCCGGCCATCCGCAAGTGCGCGAAAAGCTGGTCAAAGCCTTGCGCGGCTAGCGCACGCGTCATTGCTGTCCACGGATATCCGATATGAACCCGACCGCTGTCGCGCGAAAGCTTCTTCATACCCGCCATGTCGCCTGTCATGCGTATCAGCGCAGCGACGGGCTGATTGACATCGAAGCAGAGTTGAGAGACATCACGCCAGACGGAACAGATCTTTTCTTCAAGATCCTGCCCGCCGGCATGCCGATTCACGACATGCGCATCCTCATGACGGTGAACCAGAAGCTGGTCGTCCAGGCCGTCACCGCGCAGATGCGCGCAACCCCGACGCCTTACTGCCCGAAGATCGAGTCCGCCTATGCGGCGCTCGCCGGTCTGCAAATCGGTGCGGGCTGGCGAACGCAGGTCAAGGCTCGCGTCGGCGGCATGCACGGTTGCACGCATCTGACCGAACTGATACTCGGAACAATGGCGACGACCGCCGTGCAGGCGAGCTTGGCTATCGAGCGCGCGTCGCCCGACTGGCCCGCAAGCCTTAAAAAAGACGTGACGATCATCAATAGCTGTCACAGCTATCGGAGCGATGGCGAGGCGGCAAAAATACTCTGGTCCGAGCAGCGGCGCGAGCAGGATTGCAGCGGTCCGGTGGTCTGAATGTGGAACGCGCAAACCAATCGAACCAGCTGGCGTGTGCTGACCGAGCAATCGCGCCGGGCATTACTCGCGCATTTTCTCGCCCTCAACGACGAAGACCGTCGACTCCGTTTCAATCAGCCGACGCGCGACTGGACGATCAAACATTACGTGGATGGCATCGACTTCGAGCGCGACACGGTGTTCGGCGTCTACGACAGTCCGCTGACGCTGGACGGCGTGGGGCATTTCGTGACGCTGCGCGATAACGACCGTCCTCGCGCCGCCGAGCTCGGCGTATCCGTATCGCAAGATGCGCGCGGGCGCGGCATCGGCAGCGCACTGCTCGAACACGCGATTACTCACGCTCGCAGCATGCAGTTCCACACGCTGTGGATGTATTTTCAGTCGGACAACGACGCGATGATGCGTATCGCGAGAAAGGCCGGCATGACGATCCAGTGCGCGTACGGCGAGGCCGATGCATGGCTCGCGCTGCCATCGGCGGATGACCCCATTGCCGTTCTGGACAACCATTGCATCAAACCACGAGGGGACTTGTATGGCGTCTCACTTCAATGCACCAGAGAAATGGCTTCAGGCATGCTTCAAGTTGGCACACGACTGGACGCAGGTGCTGACTGGCCCGCGAGCAACCCAGGATAGCGAGGCATCGAACGCGGACGCGGCGCCGCTGGCGCTTGCCAGTGCACACTATTGGAATCAACAGATGGCGCTTTGGCGCACTCTGATGTCGCCGCACGCGAGCGGCAATGGCGTCGCGCCCCCCATGACGGCGCCCGAGCCGAACGACCGCCGCTTCCAGGGCGAGGATTGGACCGGCAACGCCTGGTACAGTGCGCTCGTGCAGGCTTACCTGCTCAATTCACGCCTGCTCGCCGAGATGGTCGAAGCCGCGGAACTCGACGACAAGGTCAAGCACAAACTGCGCTTTTTTTCCCGCCAGTTCATCGATTCGATGAGCCCCGCAAACTTCGCCGCGACCAATCCCGAGGCGATGCGGCTTGCGCTGCAATCGGACGGCGAGAGCTTGCGTGCCGGCATGTCGAACCTGCTGCACGACCTGGCACGCGGCCAGATTGCGATCACCGACGAGACGGCATTCGAGGTAGGCCGCAACGTCGCGGTCTCCGAGGGTGCGGTCGTGTTCGAGTGCGAGCTCATGCAATTGATCCAGTACCGGCCGCTCACCACGCAGGTCGCCGCGCGCCCGCTCGTCGTGGTGCCGCCGTGCGTGAACAAGTTCTACATTCTCGACCTCCAGCCGAAAAACTCCTTCGTGCGCTATGCGTGCGAGCAGGGCTACACCGTCTTCGTGATTTCATGGCGCAACCCAGGCGAGGACATGCAGCATACGACCTGGGACGATTACCTCGAACACGCCGTGATGAAGGCGATCGAGATAGCGCAGGCGATCAGCGGCGCGGACAAGGTCAACACGCTCGGCTGGTGCGTCGGTGGCACGATGCTCTCCTCGGCGCTGGCGATTCTGCGCGCGCGTGGCGACGAAACGGTAGCGAGCATGACCTTGCTCACGACCCTGCTCGATTTCGACGAACCGGGTGACCTGGGCGCGTTCATCGACGAGGAAAGTGTCAGGCAAAGCGAACTGACGATTGGCCGGGGCGGCATCCATTCCGGCAAGTCATTGGCGTTCGTATTCCAGATGTTGCGCGCGAACGATCTGCTGTGGCCCCATGTCGCCAACAACTATCTGAAGGGACAAACGCCCGACGCGTTCGACCTGTTGTACTGGAATGCCGACGCCACCAATCTGCCGGGGCCGATGGTTGCGTGGCTGCTGCGTAACACGTACCTGGAGAACAACCTGCGCGTGCCGGGCAAGCTCGTGATGTGCGGCCAGCCGGTGAACCTCGGCGCGATCGATGTCCCGAGCTATGTTCTCGCGGCCCAAGGCGACCATATCGTCCCATGGCGGTCCGCATGGCGAACCGTACACCTGCTTGGCGGCAAGCCGCAGTTCGTGCTGGCCGCGAGCGGCCACATCGCCGGGGTCATCAACCCTCCGTCCGTGAACAAGCGCCATTACTGGACTGGTGGCAACCAGGCCGACAACGCGGACGAGTGGCTCGCGCTTGCGAAACAGAAGCCAGGAAGCTGGTGGACACACTGGAGCCAATGGCTGCGCCGGCACGCCGCCGAGAAGGTTCCGGCTCGCACGCGATTGGGCGATGACGCCTATCAGCCGATCGAGCCGGCGCCTGGCCGCTATGTAAGCGCGCGCTGCGGATAGCCATGCCGCGGCGGCATGGCTTGCACTATTCCGCTTGATCGGTTTGGCACTCGCCCGTTGTGCTCGTCCCGCCGGTCAACAACGCATGCACCATGCGTGCGATCAAATAGGGCGTATCGGAATCGACGAGGTATTCAGGTCTTTCAAGCACCATCGCCCGCGGCAGCGCAAGCAGCGTCTGGAAGACCAGAAACTCGGCCTGCGCCCAATCCCGGACGCGAATCTCGCTGGCGAAACGCGCCATCAGCGCCGGGGTCGCGACCGCGTGCCAAAGTTGTTTCGTCTTGACCAGATCGAGCCGCACGAGTTCGTCATAGTGGGTCGAACGCACGCTGTACGCCGGGTCGATCAACATTTTCTTGTGATGAACGGCAAGGCCGATTTTCAACGTAAGGAGAATTCCGTCGAACAAGGTCGCGTTGACAGGCAGCGCCGCGATGCCCGCCAGCAACGCTTCGCGTCGCTCGACACGGTAATCGTCGAAGACCGCGGTAATCAGCGCTTCCATGGTCGGGAAATACTCGTAGATCGAGCTAATGGCCACGCCCGCATTTTCCGCGAGGCGCAACGCGGTCAACGCGTCGCGCCCTTCCGTCTCGAGAATTTGCCTGCCAGTTTGCTTCAGCGCGGCGACAAGGGCGATCGAGCGCGCCTGGCGCGGCGCTTTGCGCGGCTGAGCAGGTATCCCGACACGCAGGACCCGATCGCCGCTGGCCGCTCCTTGCACATCGCGGGTCGAATTAGCCATGGCAATCCTTCTCTCTCGTTCGGCGTGCGCCTGCGCCGGCAGGTGATTCCGCGGGGCGCAAGGACAGTTCGGAAATGCCAACTATAGCGACGTGCACAGCCACCGCCTCCCCTCATTCGTAGGGGGGCGGGTTACCACGCGTTGACAGGAACGGTCGCTCACGGGCCGTCCGCTGGCCGTCCGCAGGCACCGGTCAGAAACGCAGAATCGCCCGGCAAACGCGCCTCCAGCCCAAAATTTCTCCTTTTATTTCAAGGCCTTGTCCGCCGCCACCAGGCGACCGAATCCGGAACGAGACACGGCCGTCGGCTCCCTATACTGATCTTGCGGTCTGCGTTGGGCCGAGCGAGCGTGAATGCTCGCCGCACGCCGGCGTCGGCGCCGGTCCCTTACCCAAGATTTACTCAAGAGTAGCGAGTCAGACGATGTCCTCTGCAGAAGTCTCCATCGAACAAAAAACCCAGTTGTTGCTGAACGACCCGGCGGCTCTCGCCAATCATTCATACGAAACATGGGGTCACCTGCCGCGTGCCGAGGTCGACGCCATGCAGCTGATCGGCCTGAAAAAGCGCTTTGCCGCGTTTCGCGACCGCATTCCGACACTCAAGAAGCTCGCCGATGCCGAAGGCGTGCACACGGTCGAGCAACTTGACGACGTGGTGCCGCTGCTGTTCGAGCACACCATCTACAAGTCCTATCCGCCTTCGCTGCTCGAAAGGCACAACTTCACGCAAATCAACAGGTGGTTGAGCAAACTGGTCACCCCTGAGGTGGCCGAGCAGATACTCGCGGCCGACGTCAGCGCGTGCCGCGGGCTCGACGACTGGTTCGCGGCAATGGACGCAGCGGTGCCGCAACTGGTGCTCAGCCACACGTCAGGCACGTCGGGCACGGTGTCGTTTCTGCCGCATAGTGCCCGCGAGTACGAAAAAGCTTTCGAGGCACGCAGGCTGTTCATCTGGAACATGACGGGGCCGCACACGCCTCAACCGGAGTTGCATACCGCCTTCCCGTACTACCGTTCCGGCTATTTGAGCCACTTGCGCGGCAACGACTTCATGATCAAGGTGTTGCTGCCGGACGAAACGCATTTCCGGGCCGCCTACCCCGCGCGGCTGAGCAGCGACGTGCTGCATCTCGGCGCGAAAATCCGAGCTGCGCACGCGCGCGGCACGCTCGATCGACTGGAAATCAGTGCTGAACTGGCCGCCAAGAAGAAAGCCTTCGACCGGCTCCAGGCCGACATGCCGAAGCATCTCGAAGCATTCTTCGAACGCATCGCACATGAACTCAAGGGCAAGCGCGCGTTTATCTACGCGACCTGGAATCTGCTGCACAACATGGCGAAGGCGGGCCTCGCGCGCGGTCTCGAAGGCGTGTTCGCCGCTGATTCGTACATCACCACCGCCGGCGGCGCGAAAGGCATGGTGCAGCCCGAAGGCTGGGTGGAGGACATCCTGCGCTTCACGGGCGCGAAGAAGCTGAACCAGTCATATGCGATGTCCGAAGTACTCGGTTCGCACATGCTGTGCGAGCACGGCCATTACCACCTGAATCCGACCGTCATTCCCTACCTGCTCGATCCCGAGACGAGCAAGCCGCTGCCGCGCACTGGCCGCGTGACAGGGCGCGCGGCTTTTTACGATCTGAGCACCGAAACGCGCTGGGGCGGCTTCATTTCCGGCGACGAAATCACCATCGAATGGGACGAGCGCTGCCCGTGCGGCAGACCGAGCCGCTACATCGTCGGTCCGATCCAGCGCTACAGCGAAAAGAACGGCGGTGACGACAAGATCACCTGCGCGGCCAGCGAAAACGCGCATCGCGAAGCGATGGATTTCCTCAATACTCTCGAAGGCTGATGTCATGCAAAAACCTGTCGCGCCGATGATCATTCGCGGCCAGATCATCACCGATAACCTGATCGAAGTCGGCGGCCGCGGCGGCGATCTCGCATTTCTCACGCCGGACGCCCACCATTACATCGACGCGCTGCCGCTCGGCAATCCGGCGAAGCTGGCCGACCTGTACAAGCTCAGCTTCGACGACATTCTCGACTACGCTGCTGCGCTCGGCGAGCACCTCGATCTCGCGACCAATCGCCACCTTCAGGAAGCGTGCGAGCTGTCGTATCTGACGGCGCCGACCACGCCGACGCTCGTCAAGTCGAGCTACCTCGGCCTGCGTCACATGCTCTCGCGCGAGGCGATCATCGAAGCCGTGGACAGCACGGTCGGCATCAAGTATCTGGAAGGATGGGTCAAGCAGCGCCTGATCGACGGCACCGACCTCGAAGTGCGCTGCTTCGGCGCGCGTACTCTGCACATCGTGGCCGGCAATGCCACGGGGCTGTCGTTGCTGACCATCGTGCGCAACATGGTGCTGCGCAGCGACGCCATCATCAAGGCGCCGTCGAACGACCCCTTCACGGCCCTCGCCATCGCCCGCACGATGATCGAGATGGCACCGGATCACCCGCTCACGAAACACCTGAGCGTCGCCTACTGGAAAGGCGGCGACGCGGCGTTCGAAAAGCGCCTGTATCAGCCACAGAATCTGGAAAAGATCGTCGCGTGGGGCGGCTTCGCGTCGATGAAGCACGTGAGCCAGTACATCCAGCCCGGCCTCGAACTGATCTCGCTCGACCCCAAACGCAGCGCGAGCATCATCGGCAAGGACACTTTCGCGAGCGAGGCCACCATGCGCGAAGCCGCGCTGCGCCTCGCCACCGATATCGGCGCGCTGAACCAGAAAGGCTGCGTGTGTGCGCGTCTGGCCTATGTGCAAAGCGGCACCGACGAGGCGGGCCTGCAGCAGCTCAACGCCTTCGGCCGCTACGTGTACGACGCCCTGATGCAATTGCCGAACAGCGTCAGCACGTCTGCGAAACGTTACGACCAGGGTCTCAAGGCACACGTCGATGCACTACGCCTCGACGACGAGTGGTATCGGGTAATCGGTGGCAAGGATGGGGAAGGTGCGATCATCGTCTCGCAGATTCCCGAACCGGTGTCGTTCGCCACGTTGCTCGACGATCGGACGGCCAACCTCGTGCCGGTCGACTCCCTCGATGAAGTGATGGACGCGGTGGACGCCTACACCCAGACGGTCGGCATCTATCCGGAACGCCTCAAGGACGAACTGAAAGATCGCCTGCCGTTGTATGGCGCCCAACGGATCGTGTCGCTCGGTTACGCGGCGGCGATGAAATGGGCCGCGCCTCAGGACGCGATCGAGCCGCTGCGCCGTATGGGCAAGTGGATTTCGAACCAGACCAACTCACCCGACGCCACCCCGGGCCCGTGGCAGCGCCCGCCCATCGACTGACCGGTTTTCTATCCCCAAGGCCCGGCGCCCGCTCGGGCCAATCCATTCCCTTTTTCTTCTGAACCACATCAAATCATGACCACCTGTCACGGATTCGGCGCCCTCGATGCCCACGCACACCTCACCCCGATGAGCTTCGAGCGCCGCGCATTGCGCGCCGACGATGTCTCGATCGACATCGCCTACTGCGGCGTATGTCACTCGGACGCCCACCAGGTCGACAACGACTGGAACAATACCGTTTTCCCCTGCGTGCCCGGGCACGAGATCGTCGGGCAGGTCTCTGCCGTCGGCAGCGACGTGACGAAATTCAAGGTCGGCGACCGGGTCGCCGTCGGCTGTCTCGTCGACAGTTGCCAGCACTGCGCACCCTGCGAGGAAGGCGAAGAACAACTGTGTACCGAAGGACCCACGCCGACCTACAACGGCCGTGATCGGATCACCGGCGAGACCACTTACGGCGGCTACGCCCAGCACATCATCGTGCGCGACCGGTTCGTGCTGCGCGTGCCCGCCGCACTCGACCCACGCTTCGCCGCACCGCTTCTGTGTGCCGGCATCACGGTATGGACGCCGATGCGCAAGTATGGCGTCGGCGCGCAATCGAAGGTGGCGGTCGTAGGCCTGGGCGGCCTGGGTCACATGGCGGTGAAGCTCGCAGCGGCACTGGGCGCCGAAGTGACCGTGATCACGAGCTCACCGGGCAAGGTCGACGACGCTCGCGCGCTCGGCGCGAACCACGTGTTGCTGTCGAGTGATCCGAAGGCGATGCAGGCAGCGGTCAACTCATTCGATTTCATCCTCGACACGATCCCGATGCGGCACCACGTCAACCCGTATCTGATGCTCCTTGGACGCAACGGCAAGCTGGTGGTGGTCGGCGCAATCGACCTTCTGGAGCCCGTGCACGGCGCTTTGCTGATGCGCAACAATCGCTCGCTGACCGGTTCGCTGATCGGCGGAATCCAGGCTACCCAGGAACTGCTGGACTTCTGCGCGGAACACAAGGTTCTGCCCGACTGCGAGATGATCGACATCAGCGAGATCAACACGGCGTTTCAGCGCATGCGTGCCAATGATGTGAAGTATCGCTTCGTGATCGACATGGCATCGCTCGAGAACGCCGGCGGCGATTGAGTTTCGCCGCGGCGCGGGGGCCTGCGCAAGTTTCGCAGGTCCGCCGTATCGTTACCGTCGCGAGCGTTCTCGCGACGCAACTCAGCGCAGACCCGTCAGTTGACGTCGACCAGCAGGCGGCCGCGCACTTTACCCGCCAGCAGGTCTGCCGCGGCACTGGGCACTTCGGTCAGCCGTACCGTTTTCGCCGTGATCGCGCCAAGCGCGCTCACGCACAACATGGCCGTCAAGCCCGCCGTGCCGACCATCATCGCCTCACGCGTGCCGAGGCCGTCTGGCAAGGGCACAAGCCAGTCGCCCCGCACCCGTTGATACTGGCTATAGCCGCCCCAGTGCTTTTCGCCGACACCCCATCCCGTCAACACCACTTTCTGGCCCGCGGTGAGCTGGGGATTCGTGGTCTCGACAACGGTCCCCGCGAAGTCGATACCGGGTACCAGCGGCCATGCCTTGACGACCTTGCCGGTGCCCGTGACGGCAAGCGCGTCCTTGTAGTTGATGGTCGAATAGTCGATTTTGACGAGCGTGTCCTCAGCGGGTAGCGCATCGAACGACAAGGTTTCGACCGCCGCCCTCGTCTTCCTGTCTTCCTCGCGCAGCATCAGCGCGTTAAAAGTCTGTTCAACCATTCCGTTCACCTTTAAATGATCCGTCGCGGGAGATTGTGCGCCATCTGCGCCCACACGGCAGTAGTGCCCGCGTCTAGGGTGTGCCCGCCACGCCGTCGAAGACACGTCCAGGATTGAGCACGCCTTTCGGATCCAGCGCTTGCTTGAGCAGGCGCATCACATTCACTTCGGCTGGTGTGCGCGACACACCCAGCCACGGCTTCTTTTCGATCCCGATGCCGTGTTCGGCCGACACGGAGCCGTGCAACGCCTGCAACGGTGAGTAGACCAAGGTGTCGAGTTCGACGCGGCGTTGCGGGTCCAGGTCCGGCACATGCACCGCGAGATGCACGTTGCCATCGCCGAGATGCCCGAAGGCCCACAACCCGGCGCCGGACCAACGCTGCGCGATCTCTGCACGGACGGTTTCGACGTAGTGTCCCGTGTCGGCGAGCCGCAGCGAGATGTCATACGCGACGAGCGGGCCGAAGCGGCGCAGCTGCGCGACATCGTCGCGCAGTCCCCACAGGGCCGCGCATTCGCGCTCGTTCTTCGCGAGTGTCGCATCGACCACGACACCCGCTTCCAGCGCCGCACCGAGCGCATCGTCGAAGCGATCGTCATCGACACTCGCCTCCACCAGCACATAGAACGGATGGTCCTGCGGCAATGGCGGCCGCGCGAGCGCGGGCGGCGTGGTCACCACATGGTAGAAGTCCTGCCACATCACTTCGAACGCCGAGAGCCGGCCGTCCATCGCATGATCCAGCTGGCGCAGCAGCGTGCAGACCGCTGCGAAATCGGGCATCGCCACGAGCGCCATGCGTCGCCCGGCGGGCGGCTCGCTAAGACGCAGCACGACCCGCGTCACGATGCCGAGCGTGCCTTCGGAGCCGATGAAGAGGTGTTTCAGATCGTAGCCGGAGTTGTTCTTGACGAGCTCATTCATCGAGTCCAGCACGGTGCCGTCCGCCAGTACGACTTCGAGACCGCGCAGGTTCTCGCGCATCATCCCGTAGCGAATCACGCGGTTGCCGCCCGCATTGGTGGCCACCATGCCGCCCAGCGTCGCGCTGCCGCGCGCGCCGAGGTCGACCGGCAATAACAGCCCCGCCGCCGCGGCTGCGTCCTGCGCTTGCGCGAGTATCACACCCGCCTCGGCGATCAGCACGCGCTGCGTCGTATCGACCGGCTCGATGCGCTGCATGCGCTCCAGCGACAGAATCACTTCATGCGCTTGCGCATCGGCGCCGTGCACGAGGCCCGTCAGCCCGCCTTGCGGTATGACGGGTACCCCCGCCGCGTGGCAGACGGCCAGCACGGCGCTGACTTCGGCGGTGCTGGCGGGACGCACGAGCACCCGCGCTTGTATCCCCTGCCGGCTGGCCACGCCGGCCGGGCGCGCACGCACATCGTCTTCCAGCAAAAGGCCAGCCGGACCGACGATTTCGCGCAGCGCCTCGATCAGTGGTGTCAGCGCGGCGCCGGCGTCAGCGCGTTGCTGTGTGTTACCTGACGTTGTCATGGTTGAATGCCCTCTCGTCAGATCATCAGTTCGATCAGGAACGGGCCCTTGCGCCCATTCGCCATCGCGAAGAGTTCGGCGAAGCGCGCGAGTGTATCGGCGCGCGCGGCCTCCACGCCCATGCCGTTGGCGATCTTGACCCAATCCATATCGGGGCGGCCGATGTCGAGCATGTCCAGCGCGGTTTTGCCCGGCGTCGCGCCGACGCTTGCCAGCTCACCGAGCAGAATCGCGTATTTGCGGTTCGACAGCAGCACCACGGTCACATCGAGATCTTCGCGGGCCATGCTCCAGAGCGCCTGCGGCGTGTACATCGCCGAGCCGTCGGCCTGCAACGCAACGACACGCCGGCCAGGCGCCGCGACCGCCGCGCCGAGCGCGAGCGGCAGACCATCGCCGATCGCGCCACCGGTCACCTGCAGCCAGTCATGCGGCGCCGCGTGTGCGGTGCCCGGGTAGAACGCGTGACCGAAGGTGACACTCTCGTCGACCACGATCGCTTGCTCGGGAAGCTGTGCACACAGAATCTGCGCCACCGACTGCGAGGTGATCGGTCCGTCAGGAATCTCGTGCGCAGCGGCCTGGGCGTCAGGTGCGTCGATGCGCGGCGCGTTCAGTTGCGCCGCGAGCTGCGCCAGCGCATCGGCGAGGTCCTGCTCTGCCCGGGCCAGCACGTGGACCACCGCGTCTTCGGGATACGGGCGCGACGACTTGCCTGGGTACGCGAAAAACGTCGCCGGCGCGGGTGTGCCGACGAGGATCAGATGGCGGATGCCAGCGGTCCTGGCCCGTGCAGGGTCGCCGTAATACGGCAGCCGCTCGATCGGAAAGCGCCCACGGCCGCGCGCCACGCGCGCATTGGCGGTCGTGCACATCAGGCGAGCGCCGGTGGCGGCGGCAATGCCATGCGCGTCGGCCAGCGCGGCTTCGTCGAGCGCGCGGCCCGCGAGCAGCAGCATGGTCGGCTCGCCGGAGCGCAGCACACGCGCGATTTGCTGCACGATATCCGGCGTGACCTTCGGCACAGGCAGCGGGGCCAGTGGCGCAGCCACCTGGCCGCCCTCGTTCCAGCAGACATCGGACGGCAGGATCAGGCTCGCCACCCCGCCCGGTTCTGCACACGCGGCCTGCACCGCGGCGGCCGCAGCGGCGCCGACCGAAGCGGCCTCGGTGGCCGTGCGCGTCCACACCGAGACCGGCCGCGCCCAGCCCTCCGTATCGGAGGTAAGGGGGGCATCAAAGGGCCGATGATAAGTCGCCTGGTCGCCGACGATGTTGACCACGGGCGTCTGCGCGCGGCGCGCGTTGTGCAGGTTGGCGAGGCCGTTGGCCAGACCGGGCCCGCAATGCAACAGCGTGGCGGCGGGCTTGCCCGCGATGCGCGCATAGCCATCGGCCGCGCCGGTCACCACGCCCTCGAACAGGCCGAGCACACAGCGCATGCCGGGAATCTGGTCGAGTGCCGCCACGAAATGCATCTCGCTCGTGCCGGGGTTCGCAAAGCAGGTGTCGACGCCACACGCGAGCAACGTTCTCACGAGGCTCTCAGCGCCGCTCATCTGCGCCATCGTGCCGGCCGGCCGGGTTTCGAGCAAACGTGTGGTGTCCTCAAGGTGTTTTTCTACAGTCGACATCGACGATCTCGCATAGGGAAGGGGTGAAACGCACGCCGTCAAGCTGCGGCGGTCTCAGTGACGAAGCGGTTGACGTGCGCGGCTACGGTTTCAGGCACCTCTACCGGAACGAAGTGGCCAACCCCGGGCAATTCTGCATATTGCGCCTGCGGCGCCAGAGCATGCAGCGCTCTCCCCATGGCAATGTTGGCGATGGGGTCCGCATCGCCCCACAGGAACTGAACTCGCGCGCCCTCCGCCTGGACTGCACCGACCCAGCGGTCCGCGTGCAAATACCGTTCGCGCACGTAACTGTAGACATTGGGTATGCGAAGGTTGCCGTCCTTGTGGGCAAGGAGTTCGGTCATGACCAGTGCGTCCTCTGCACTGACGGCCTCGGGTTTGCCCATACACTTCTTAAGGCGCTCAGCGTATCCAGGCACCATGTCGGCCACCATCCGCTTCCCTTCGTCAAGGGTGGCGGGATTCTCAAGCACCTTCTGGATGTTCGTGAGTGTCGCCATCCCCTTGATGATGCTTCCATTCAGAAACGTCGAGCTGTCGATCTCGAAGGAAAGGCGCCCCTCCTGCTTGCGGGCAAGCAACTCCGTATGGACACTCGTGCCCACGTCGTGGCTCACCACGTGCACCGTCTTGACGCCGAGCTTTTTGAGTAATGCTTCGATGACATCGGCTTGCTGGAAGAGCGAGTATCCCCACGCCGCCGGTTTGTCGGAGAGTCCGTAGCCGATCTGATCGAATGCGATGCAGTCGAAGTGGCCTGCAAGGCTGGAAACTGTATCTCGCCAATCAAAGCATGAAGTCGGAAAGCCGTGGATGAAGAGAATGGAAGCACCAACGCCTCGCCGATGGACGAAGACCCGATGCTCTCCAATCTGAACAAAATCGCCCGAATTTTGCCAGGCTGTGGTTGCTGCAGAAAACGAAGATTCAGCTGTCATTTTGTCTTTCCGAGTTTGAGAACGAATTCAGTTCGTGCTGTGACGAACAGGGCGCCCGCACCCATTCGGGGCAGTTCGCGGGCGAACCCGTAAAGGGATGACGAACAGGCAACCAAGGATCATGGCCACCCCGGCCGCGCTGAACGCCAAGGTGAAATTTCCTGTATGTATTCGCACGAGGCCAAAAACGAACGGTCCGACTACGCCGCCCAGGCTGCCAAAGCCATGAATGACGCCAATCCCCACGCCGAGCACGGCTGGCGGCAACACTTCGGATGGCAGCGTCCAGAACGGCCCGAACCGACCCGCCATGGCACCTGTTGCCACAGCAAACAGACAAACCATCGCGAACGCGCTTCCTCCACTGAACTGCATCAGCAATAGCACGCAACCCGCAGTCATCGTCGCGCCAATCATGTGCCACTTGCGCTCACCCCAACGGTCAGAGCTTCTGGCAACCAGCGTCATCGAGAGCATGCTCAAGAGGGCCGGCAAGGTGGCCACCAGTCCAACGACGCCTATTGAAAGCCCCGCCTCTTTGAGAACGGTGGGATACCAGAACTGAATTCCCCACTCCCCGACAAGTGCAAGAAAGTTGTACAGCGCCAGCAAGATGACACATGGATGCCACAGGACCGACAGGAAATGGCCTTGCAGCGCAACCATGTCGCTCGTTTCCGCGTCAAGGGTTCGAATCAGTTGTTCGCGCTCCGCTTCATCCATCCAGGTCGCGTGTCGTGGGTGGTCATCAATGAGGCACCACCAGACGATGCCCCAGAGTAAGCCTGGCAATCCTTCGATGATGAACATCCAACGCCAGGTTGAGTGCGTCAGAATGAGGCCGGAAAGCGGACCCGCGATGATCGGCCCGGCGACCAGACCCAGCAGGAGAATGCCGGTGGCGCGCGCGCGCTCTGCACGAGTAAACCAGGACCGGATCAGGACCAGCACGCAAGTCAGCAAACCGCCTTCTGCGAGTCCCAGCATGAACCGGTTGATCGTCAATCCACGTTCGGTCGTGACAGACGCCGCAGCCAACGCAATGGTGCTCCAGAGCAGCATCAAGACGAAGATTGCCTTCTTGGGGCTCCGTAGACTGGCTATTCGTCCCATCGGTATCTGCAAGATGAGATAGCCCCAGAAATAAGCGCCCGCCGCCAGGCCAATGGCCTTTGGCGACAAGCCGAGATCCTGGCGCATCGAGGGAATGGCCATGCCCAGATTGCCGCGATCGATGAGCGCCAACATGTACATCACCGTAGCGACGCCAAGAATGCGAACCCATCGGTTTCGAAGCGAAAATTTGAGATTCCCAACCGGCATGATGTCTCCGTTTGATCCCGTGTTTCGGGATGCTATTTAGTGCACGACTACTGCCCGTTCCGTACGTTGTCTTGACCACGCTGATCCAGACAGCGCACGGAATTGACGCGTCACTGGCCTGGCGGAATGAAGTCTTCCGAAGCGATGTGCGCGGGCACGGGGGTGTAAGACTTTTCAGTCACCAGATTGGCCATCACCATTTCGGGACCACCCAGGCTTTCGATCAACTCACGTTGCGCAAGGTTGGCGCGCTTATCGACTTCTTCGGGGTCAACGATCGTGTGCAAGATGCGCTCGAGTTCCGAGACCACCGATGCGTAGCGCGTGTCCTCTGCAAGGTTAGTGCCCTCCTCGGGGTCGGCCTCGAGGTCGAACAGTTCTGAAGAAAACTCAACGTAGTGGATAAGCTTGAAGCGGCCTTTGCGGACCATGTAGGACGCGGACGGCGACCCGCCGGCGTGGTATTCGCTGAAGGCGACACGCTCGATGTCGTCCGGCTGGTTTGCAAGATTGAAAAGCGATTTTCCGGGTGTTCCGTCGTTTTCAAAGGGCAACCCGGCGGCATGAAGGATGGACGGATGGACGTCAACCAGCGTGGCGGGCGTGTTGCACACCTTCGCAGCGGGAACATCCGGGCCCGCGACGATGAGCGGAATGGCTGCGGCTTCCTCGTAGTGGTTGGACTTGCCCCACAGGCCGCGAGCACCGGCGTTTTCGCCATGGTCCGAGGTAAAGATGATCCGGGTGGAATCGGTGAGGCCCGCCTGTTGCAACACTTCCAGCACGCGCCCGACCTGGGCGTCCATGAAACTGCACAGCGCCAGATAGGACGCGAAGGCCTTTTTTTGTTGCTCGACTGTCGCGCGCCCGGAGGCGACGAAGCGCTGCAGCCAGGGGTGAAGCTGGAAGCCTGATGCGGGCGCAAACTTTCCCTCAGGCATCTGGTCGATCGGGTACAGGTCCAGGAATTCCTTGGGTACGCACAATGGATAGTGCGGTGTGACGAAGCTCACGAACAGGACCCAGTTGCCGTCTTTGTCAGCGGCGCGCTTCAGCCAGTCACACGCGACGTCGGCGATCCGCCGGTCGTAGCGGGTGTATTCGCTTTCGCCTTCGGCTGCGGACATGGGGATGCCTGCCACATGGCGCGCCTCGGCCACGAAATCCGGAAATTGCTTGCGGATCGACAGATGCACCATGCCCAGGCCGTCCTTGATATGCATGGGCACATGCTGGCGGTCAAGGCCGACCGGATCGCTTTGCTTGCGATAGTGGAGCTTTCCGATGGACTCCACCGGGATCTTTGCCGCCTGGAGACGATGCCCCCAGCCCTCTACACGACCATCGTAGGCAATGGAATTGTCCCAGTACCCGATTTCATTGACGTAGCGTCCGGTGGCGAAGCTCGCGCGCGCCGGCACGCAGATGGGGGAATTCGTGTAAGCATGGGTAAAGCGGGTTCCGCGTGCCGCCAGCGCATCGAGGTTTGGCGTTTTTGCCAGGGGATGGCCTGCGCACCCAAGCATTCTGGCGTTGTGCTCGTCCGCCATCAGTACCAGTACATTGTTCGGCTTCATTTCGGCTTCGTCTCTCGTTCTGGGTTTGCTACTTAAGCCGAGTCTGTATGATTCGATTCATGGTCGCAATGCGACATCTGGCATAAAGTCATTACCATCAGGAATGCCTCAATGGAAACCCGTGACCTCGAATATGTTCTGGCCATCAACACATATGGCGGGATCGGCCGTGCCGCCACGGCCATGGGCGTCACTCAGCCCGCGTTGACCAAGGCTGTGAAGCGCATCGAAGCGCAGTTAGGCTTACGGTTGTTCGAGCGCAGCGCGCGGGGTATGAGTCCAACTTCGGCAGGGGCACTCTTCATCGATCGAGCTCGGCTTATTCATCGGGACTACGAAGATGTGCTGAAAGAAATGCGGGCGATTCAATCGGGGACGCAGGGCGTTTTGAGCCTGGGTTGTTCGCCCTCGGTCCCCGATGCGATGGTGCTGGATGCCTGTCGACAGTTGGTCATGGATCGCCCCGCGGCCCAGCTTCGTCTGCGTCGGATGCTGGCGCCTGCCCTTTTAGACCTCCTCGCGGAAGGTTCGCTCGATCTGGTCATGGCGCCAGTGCCAAAACAGCGCGCAGCAGATTTTGTGGTGCGGGAGCTTTTCAATGACAGACTCACTGTCATCGCGGACCAGGCGCACCCGCTGCTGCGTAAGCGAAAGCCGAAGCTCGCTGATCTGGTGGGCCACGATTGGCTGCTGCCAGGTTCCCACGTCGCCGTGCGGCAACAAGTGGAAGCCGCGTTTCGCAATCAAGGCCTGCCACAGCCTATCTTGCGGATCGAGACAGACTTCAGCAGCCCCTCGTTCGTTCAGCTTGTTCGGGGTACGCAATTGCTGAGCGTCGCAAGTGCGGCGCCAAAGTGGGCGGCGATGGGGATTCGACCGATCAGGCTGGATGCGCAAGAGCTTGATCTGCAAAGGCGCATCGCGATCATGTCAAGAGCCGGAGCCTATTTGTCGCCCTTGGCGCAGCGGATGATTGCCATCGTGGAACAGCGTTCAAAGAAAGCCTGGCCGGCCTGACGAGGCCGGTCAAATGCGTATCCGCTTGTCAAAGCACGGGCTGCGCTTGAGGGAACGTCCAGGATCCCTTCAGGACTTCGGCGCGCGGACGATAGAGTCGTACCGTATAGTTCCAGCCAGCCTCGGTGGGCAGGCAATTGGCAATCTTGCCGTCGCACGCTCCGAACTGGACCTCGACGGAACCGTCCCCGGCCTTCTTCGCCGTTACGTTATTAAGCGTATAGGCACCGTATGCGTTCGGCTGGATATATCCCGATGCGTTGTACACGCTGACCGACCAGAATCCATCGACGGGCACGTCCTTGACACGTAGACGATACACCGTTGCACCGTCGTTCTTGCCCGGCGTGACGGTCAGATAGACAGCATCCTTATCCGGATTGCCACCCCAGAGGGTTGCGGCACCGATCAGATGCCGTATCGGCGACACTTCGCCCGGCGGGCCGAACGAGTCCCTCGTGTCAGGAAGCGTCGATCCCAGCACTTTCAGCGCGTCGCGTACTCGCTTCTGACTGACGGCATCCCAATTGGGCACGTCGAAATGGCCGACACTCGCCTGTTTGACCTTGATCCCGTCCTGTAGCGCATGGACCTGTTGCAGATCCGCCGGATCTGACGGGTCCGCCAGCGTGCGCACCGTAACCAACACGTACCGCGTGCCCATCTGCTTCTTCGTCAACGTGTAGCTACCGCCGTCATAGACCACCTCTTGCGCATAGTGATCTTCGTTAATCGCAATCATCGAACGAAAGCGCTTGCCCGCGTCGGGCAGCGTGATCGTCACGGGCCCTGCATCAAGGTCGAACACCGCCGTCGAATAGATCGTGTCGCGATTGACACGTACGACAGTCTGCTTGTCAATCGGCGCCAGATCGCGGTGATGCCCGAACTGTCCGAGGCCGTTCTGCTTGACCATCGCGGTGAACATCATGTCCGACTCCGCGCGAACGAAGTTATCGGCGGTGACAGGAATTGAGAGTGCTGCCGAGCCGGCCGACTGTGCGCACACCGACGCCGTTGCGAGAGCGAGGCTAAGTGCAACGAGAGGCCGCAGTGAAAAGGACATGAAGACTCACTTTAGAAGTAGCTGTTCGACCGGTCAGCCTACTTCGTCACAAGTTGCGGCACACCTGTCCAGACGAGAGGGCGGCCGTTGCTACCGCGCGCGTAGGCATGCCCTCGATTCGTGGGCGGTTTCGGCATCAGACCAGGCATCGCACGCCAGTTGGCTGAGTGCGGACGAAATTGCCTGTCAAACGCCGGGGCCGCCCGGCTGCCAATCAGGATTCGACGCGTTGCGGCTGAGCCAGGTGTCAGCGCCGCCCCACACATCTATGGCATGGATTTTGGCGGTATATAGGGGTCAGGCGTGCCTGCAGCGGAGGTCGCTGCTCACCGGCTACCCTCCTCCTAGATCAGGCTGCGTGCAATGATCAGTTTCTGGATATGGCTCGTGCCTTCGTAGATCTTGGTCACGCGCACATCCCGGTAATAGCGCTCGACCGGGAAGTCGTTGAGATAGCCATAGCCGCCGTGGATCTGCAAGGCATCCGAGCACACCTTCTCCGCCATCTCGCTGGCGAAGAGCTTGGCCATCGAGGCTTCCTTCGCGCAGGGGATGCCGGCTTCGTATAGCCTCGCGGCATGCAGCATGAACTGGTGCGCGACTTCCACCTGGGTTGCCATGTCGGCCAGATCGAAAGCGACGCCTTGCAGCTTGATGATCGGCGCGCCGTAGGCTTCGCGCTCGCTGGCATATTTCACCGCGGCTTCCAACGCGGCGCGCGCGGTGCCGACTGCCACCGCAGCAATCCCAATGCGCCCCTCAGACAGCATGCCCATGATCTTCTTGTAGCCGGAGCCCTCTTCCCCCAGGATGTTTTCAGCCGGTACACGACAGTCTTCCAACTGGATCGCGGCAATATGAGCCGAGCGCTGCCCGAGCTTGTTTTCGACGCGCGCCACGTTATAACCGGGCTGACTGGGATCGATGATGAACATGCTCGACCCATTCTTCCCGGCGGTCTTGTCGGTCACCGCAATGGCAAAGGCTACGGCAGCTTCGCTGCCGTTCGAGATGAACTGCTTGTTGCCATTCAACACATAATGCGATCCGTCACGGCGTGCCGTGGTACGGAAGGCCGCCGTATCCGAACCGGCGTGCGGTTCGGTCAACAGACCCGCGCCGATTTTTTCACCCGAGGCCATCGCCGCCAGGTACGTGCGCTTCTGCTCTTCGCTTCCCATTTTGGCAAGCATGCCGGCCATGGTGTTGTGTACGTGAATGAGCGTCGCAAAACCGGTATCCGCTGCGGAAAACGCTTCGATGGCGAGGCAATAGTCCACAAAAGTTGCGCCGGATCCGCCGTATTCCTCTGGCACTTGCATGCCTAGAAAGCCGAGTTCAGCGACGGTTTTCAATTCGGCGCGCGGCCACGCACAGGTCCGATCGCGCTCGGCTGCCGTTGGCGCGACCACTTCCGCCGCCACCTTCCTGGCCGAATCGCGGATCATGACTTCCTGTTCGCTCAGGAATACCGCTGACGTATCGTTCATTTATCTTGCTTCCCTAATTTGATGTCGGGCCTTACACAAGGCCACGTGAAATGATCAGCTTCTGGATATGGCTTGTGCCTTCGTAGATCTTTGTCACGCGCACGTCCCGGTAGTAGCGTTCGACCGGGAAGTCGTTGACGTAGCCATAGCCGCCGTGGATCTGCAAGGCATCCGAGCACACCTTTTCCGCCATCTCGCTGGCGAAGAGCTTGGCCATCGACGCTTCCTTCGCACAGGGGATGCCGGCTTCGCACAGGCGGGCGGCGTGGATCATGAACTGACGCGCGACTTCCACCTGGGTCGCCATATCGGCGAGATCAAAGGCAACGCCCTGCAGCTTGATGATCGGTGCGCCGTAGGCTTCGCGCTCCCTGGCATATCGCACCGCGGCTTCCAATGCGGCGCGCGCGGTGCCGACAGCCACTGCGCCAATGGCAACCCGCCCCTCCGACAGCAAGCTCATGACCAATTTGTATCCGCCGCCTTCATCGCCCACGCGGTTTTCGATCGGCACACGGCAGTTCTCCAACTGGATTTGTGCGACGTGCGCCGAGCGTTGACCCAGCTTGTGCTCGATACGGGCAACGATATAGCCGGGCTCGCTGGGTTCGGCGAGGAGCAGGCTCATGCCATTCCTGCCAGCGGTTTTGTCGGTGACGGCGAGTACAAAGGCCACACCGGCTTCGCTGCCGTTCGAGATGAACTGCTTGCTGCCATTCACAACGTAATGCGATTCTTCACGGCGTGCCGTGGTACGGAAAGCCGCCGTATCCGATCCCGCGTGCGGCTCAGTGAACAATGTCGCACCGATCTTTTCGCCGGAGGCCAGCGCCGGCAGGTACCTGCGCTTCTGCTCCTCGCTTCCCACTTTGGCAAGCATGCCGGCCATGGTGTTGTGCACGTGAATGAGCGTTGCGAAGCCGGCGTCCGCGGCAGCAAACTCTTCGATGGCGAGACAATAATCCACAAAGCTGGAGCCGGAGCCGCCGTATTCCTCCGGAATGAGCATCCCCAGAAAGCCGAGTTCAGCGACGGCTTTCAATTCGTCGCGTGGCCACGCACAGGTCCGATCGCGCTCGGCTGCCGTTGGCGCGACCACTTCCGCCGCCACTTTTCTCGCCGAATCGCGGATCAAGACTTCCTGCTCACTTAGGAATGCTGCTGATGTATCGCCCATTTTTTCCTCATGAAATGTGACATTCATTTTCCGGATTGAATTGCTTCCGGAGCAATGAATCGATGATGTCGGATCATTCCTTCGCAACGGAAATCATCGGGCCTTGCACCAGTCGTTAAGCACGGCTTCGCCGTGCTCGCCGCGGCTCGGTATGCTGCCCGGCTGCGCCAGGGGGGTGCCGATGAAGCGCGGTGCCGGATTGGCCTGCAGTACGCCATCGATGCGGCTGTACACTGCGCGTGCGGCCATGTGAGGATGCTTCGCCGCCTCGTCGGGGTTCAGAACCGGTGCAAAGCAGGCATCGGTGCCTTCCAGCAACGCACACCATTCGTCACGCGTGCGAGTGGCAAACAAGGCGGCGAAACGCTCGTGCACTTGCGGCCAATGATCGGGGTCATTTTGCTTCACCTCGGCGAGTTCGTCGGCAAGGTTCAGCTTCTCCAGCAGGATGCGGTAAAAGCGCGGTTCCAACGAGCCGACCGAGACAAAGTGACCATCGGCGCAGCGATAGGTACGATACCAATGCGGACCGTCGAGGAGGCTGCGCCCACGCTCATTCACCATCTGGCCAGTCGCCCTCAGGCCCATCAGCAGATTCATCATGTTGGCGCTGCCGTCCACGATCGATGCGTCGATCACCTGCCCCTTGCCTGTTGCACGCGCGCTCATCACGCCGGCCAGCACACCGACGGCCAGATACAACGCGCCGCCGCCGATATCGCCGATCAGGCTGGGCGGCACCATCGGCGCTTCGCCCGGTTGACCGGAATACCAAAGTGCGCCCGACAGCGCCAGATAGTTGATGTCGTGGCCGGCAGCGTGCGCCAACGGTCCCTCCTGCCCCCATCCGGTCATGCGGCCGTACACCAGCCGCGGATTGCGCGCGAGGCAGACGTCGGGACCGAGTCCCAGCCGTTCCATCACGCCGGGGCGCATTCCTTCTGTCAGCACGTCGCAGTTTTCCACCAGACGCAGCAGTGTTTCCACGCCTTCCGGGGACTTGAGATCGAGAGCGATCGAGCGCTTGCCGCGGTTCATGATTGCGCGCTTGCCGAGATCGTTATCTTCGGCGCCTACCTGCATGCGGTCGACGAGCACAACATCGGCGCCCAGATCGGCCAGATTCATGCCGCAGAACGGGACCGGCCCGATCCCGTAAATTTCCAGGACGCGCAGTCCCGCCAGCGGGCCATTCTGATTTCGACTCATTTCCATTCTCTCGATTAAGGTCGCTTCAACGACTTGAATGTCACGCTACGACCGCGAAGGGGCTCGCATTGGCGGCGCACTGCATGGCCGCCAGCTGATGCAGTTCACACACATAGCGCTTCATTGGTGGCAGCCGTCGATACAATGGATCGGGCGCACTGTGATGTCAGTTGCGATACATGGTGACGACGGCAGCGCCGCCAATACCAATGTTGTGCTGCAGCGCGATGCGCGCGTCCTGCACCTGGCGCTGGCCGGCATTGCCGCGCAGTTGCTGCACAAGCTCCGTGCACTGCGCGAGGCCGGTGGCCCCGATAGGGTGGCCTTTCGACAGCAAGCCGCCGGACGGATTGGTCACGTAGCGGCCGCCATACGTGTTGTCGCCATCGTCGACAAACTTTTGCGCGCCACCTTCCGGACACAGGCCGAGCGCTTCGTAAGTCAGCAATTCGTTGTGCGCGAAGCAGTCGTGCAGTTCCACCACGTCGACGTCTTCGGCTCCGATGCCGGCGATCTCGTAGACCTTGTTGGCCGCCGCGCGTGACATGCTGAAACCAGCGATGTTGCGCATGTCGTCGGATTGGAAGGTGTCGAGACCATCGGTGGCGATGGCTTGCGCTTCGATCCACACGCGCGTGTCGAGTCCGTGCTTCTTCGCATACGCTTCGCTGCACAGCACGACAGCCGCCGCGCCGCAAGTGGGCGGACAGGCCATCAGGCGCGTCATCACGCCCGGCCACAACACTTGATCGGCCATCACTTCTTCGGTGGTTACGATCTTGCGGAACACCGCCATCGGATTGTTGACCGCATGACGGCTAGCCTTGGCACGGATCTTCGCGAAGGTTTCCATCGGCGTCCCGAAGCGCTTCATGTGCGCCAGGCCGCCGCCGCCAAATGTCGTCAAGGCCGTGGGCAGATCCAGTTTGCCCAGCAGTTTTTCCTTTTGCTGCTCAAACAATTCGAGGGGATCCGGCCGGTCATGGAAGTTCGATCCAAGCGCGCCTCGGTTCATCTGCTCGAAGCCGACTGCCAGCACGACGTCCACGTCGCCACTGGCAATCGCCTGGCGCGCCAGATAGATCGCGGAAGAACCACTGGCGCAGTTGTTATTGACGTTGACGATGGGGATGCCGGTCATGCCGACGTCGTACAGCACACGCTGGCCGCAGATCGAATCGCCGTAGATATAGCTCGCAAACGCCTGCTGGATCGATTCATAGCCGACACGGGCGTCAGCCAGCGCGGCGCGCACCGCCTCCGCGCCCATCACCGGGTAGGTTTCGCTCTGGCCCGGCTTCCTGAATGGAATCATGCCGACACCGGCAACGACGACCTTTTGCGTCATGTCCTGCTCCTTTCGTCATTCGAATTGTTCACTGGCAAGCATGCCGACCACGTCGTTCGGGCAAACCCGGATGCGCCTCTTGCCCGAAGTTCATACACATGAACAATAGGCATAGACGCTTCAGGCAGCACCCCGAATTCAGGGGGGGGCGCGCGCTTTGCACGCCCCCCCTTTGCCAGTGCGGGTGCGCACGGCGCGTGGCAAACGCACGCGCGATTGCATACACTAGTGCTCCGCGACACATGCCGCGCTGCGAAATAAAGCGCCCCTGGTGCTTCTGGCCGGGACGAGGCGACGGGCTCCGGCAACTGCCGGGAATACCGATCCGTTGCAGCGAGCGCTTGCAAAGCAATCGAGCAGGAATGCCTTCAATGAATATCGATAAGCTGCTTGTGGTGAGCAAGTTTGCGCCGCCACGCATCGACGCCCGTCACATTTTCCGTACGCAGTTACTCGACCCGCTGCGCGAGCCGCAGCACTACGCCCTTGCGCTGGTCACCGGGGGTGCCGGCTTCGGCAAGACCATCCTGCTGGTGCAGCGGCGTCAGGAATTGATGAAGGCGGGAGCCGAAGTCGCGTGGCTGTCACTGAGCCACGACGACAAGCACCTGCCGAACTTTTGCGCCTATCTATTTGCTGCCTTTGAGCGGCTGGGTATCCGGATCGAGAACGACATGCTGCTGGAAGGCGACAGCGGCAAATCGATGAACAGCGTGTTGGCCGTTGTGGCGGATGCAGTTGCCCACATCGCCAAAGAGCTCTATCTCATCATCGACGACTATCACCACGTAGAAGACCCGTGGGCACATAAGCTGATGCAGAAATTGCTCGACCATTGCCCGGCGAACCTGCATTTGATCATTGCCTCGCGCGTTACGCCTCCACTTGGCCTCAGCCGCTTGCGCGTGTCGGGACAAGTCGCAGAGATCGGCTTCGCGGAACTCCCCTTCGACGTGGACGAGACCCGTGTTTTCTTCGAGCGGAACCTCAGTACGATGAAGCTCTCAGCGGATGAAGTGCGATTGATCCACGACCTCACCAATGGTTGGCCGGCCAGTCTGCAACTGATCGCCGTCATGTTGAAAAATAGTCCGGCGAAGCGTGCAAAGCTTCGTTCCTTTCTGCGTAAATCGACCGACCTGCAAGCCTATCTCGCGGAAGATGTGCTCGCCTATTTGCCGCCGGAATCGACAGCGTTCCTCGAAACCATTTCGGTCTGTCGACGCTTCAACGCGGAACTCGCCGCTTTCATCGCTGACAACGCGCACGCGGCCGACTTGATCAAGCGGGCGGAAGACGAGAACCTGCTGATTTATCGGGTGGAGTCGGACGACCCTTCGCCGTGGTACCGCTTTCACCCGCTATTCGGTGACTTTCTCGCGAGTCGGCTGACGCGGCGCGGCCAGCCTGCCGTGGAAGCGCTGCACCGCCTCGCCAGCCGGTGGTTTGCGGGGCAGGAGCTTCTGGCGGAGGCGGTTCATCATGCCAGCCTCGGCGGAGATCTGGAATTTGCTGTCGATGCCATAGAACAGGCGACCCCCACCACCTGGAGCCTGGGTTACATCAGCCCCATGTTGCATCTGCTCGAGCACTTACCCCAGGACACGCTGTTCGCTCATCCCCGGCTTTTTTTTCTCGGTTGCCTGACTTATGCGTTGACCGCGCGCCCGGATCAAGCGGAACAATGGATCGAGCAAATCCGGAAAAGCGATGCCGCAAAAAATCCTGCGATCTCTTCCCAGCTCGCACTGGCGGATGCCGCGATCGCGCTGCAGCGCGACGATACGCAACGGGTCATCGATCTGCTCAAGCACAACGCACCGTCCGACATTCGATTTCTGCGCTACGTCTATTGGTTGTCGGCTCTGGCGGCGGCCTATGCTTCGGTGGGCCGCTACAGCGACGCTCGCAAGCTTCTGGCCGACAACCCGGTTGACGCCGCGGACTGCGACAACGACATGGCACTCGTGGCAGAAGGCACGCGGCCCCTTATCCTGCTGATCGAGGGCAACGTCAAGGAGGCGGCGCGGCTAGGCGCGCCCCTTCTCGCCCGTTCGGAGGCCGCGCATGGGCGCGGATCCCTCTCCGCAAACCTGTGTGCGGGCAGTCTCGGAGACGCGTACTACGAGCTTGACCGGCTCGACGAGGCGCGCGCGGTGCTCGCCAACCGTACCAGCATTCTCCGGTTTTCGTCACCGGAAGTCATGGTGCATGCCACGCTGTGCCATGCGCGGCTGGATCTGTTACAGGAAACGCCGGATGTCGCTTTGGAATTCCTCGAAGCGCATGCAACGCATTTCAATAGCATTGGCCTGGATCGGCCCCTCGCTTACATGCTGGCCGAACAGATCAGGATACTTCTCATCAAAGGCGATCGGGTGCGCGCCGCCGACCTGACGGCCGATTTGCATCAACTGGCGGCACTCCATCGGAACGCGAAAGGCTTCCGCGCCGAAATTCCGGTGATCGCGGCCCAGGCCCAGGCGCGGCTTGCACTCGCCAATTGCGATTATGGGGAAGCCTTGGACGCCCTGTTGGCGGTCGTTAATTTTGCGGAGAAATTCGGTCGTGCCAGATTACTGGTCATGGCCAACGTGCTGGCGGCAACGGCGCTCAGTAGCCTGGAGCGTAAAGAGGAAGCGGCCCAATACCTGATTCACGCGCTGCAAACGGGGGCCCGGCTCGGCCTGATACGCACCTTTCTCGATGAGGGCCAACGTGTCGGGGAGATGCTGGCGCACCTGCAGAACGACGCCGGCATGGATAGCCTTGCAGCGCAATGGCTGCACAACCTGATGGGGAGATTTTCGCCAAGAGGCCCAGCGGAGCAGACAACAAGCGCGTCGTCTTACCAGAAAAAAACCATGCTGCAGGAGGTGATCCTCACGCCGCGCGAACTGGAAATCCTGGGTCTGGTGTCGCAAGCAATGTCCACCAAGCGCATTGCACTGACGCTCAACATCACGCCCGAAACGGTGAAATGGAATGTCAGGAACATTCTTTCGAAACTAAATATATCGAGTCGTTATGATGGGGTGACGTGGGCGCGCCAACGGGGTCTCATCAAGTGACCCAACGCGCGCAATCAGGTGGCGCATCGGTTGAATCATTCGGCCGTCGTCAATAACGCATGCAACATGCGGGCGAGCAGCAGTGACGTATCCGCCTCCCCCAGGTATGCGGGCTTCTTGAGCGCAATCACTCGAAGCGATGCCAACAGCACCTCGTTGACAAGAAATTGCGCTTTTTCGCGATCGTGCACCAGAATCTCATCTGGAAACCGAGCAAACAGGGCTGGCATCGCTCCGGATGACCAAAAATGTTCCGGCTTGACGAGATCGAGCCGCACCAATTCGTCATAGTAGGCAGATTTGACGTTGAAATCCGGATCGATCTGCGACCATTTATGCAGCGCGGCAATGCCGCTTCGGAGTGCCAACAAGATGCCATCGAACAGCGTGGCGGAGAGCGGCAGCGCTTGAATGTCCTCGAGCAGCAGGCGACGGCATTCGGCGCGGTAGTCTTCGAAAATCGCGCCAATCAACGACTCTATGGTTGGGAAGTATTCGTAGATGGAACTGACTGCTACGCCTGCGCATTCGGAGAGCCGGTAAAGCGACACCGCATCACGCCCTTCTTTCTCCAGAATGTCCCGGCCCGTTTTCTTGAGCGCGTCAACCAGCACGATCGAGCGCGTCTGACGCGGGCGCTTGCGCGGCTTCGCCAGCACTTCGATATGCACTACGTCGTTTGCCGTCTTTCCCGGGGATGGCCTGGTCATCCGTCTCTCTCTTTTCGGTGAAGTGCCAGTCGATGGGCCCGTGCGCGTCTGAACTACGCTGGGAAAAGTGAAAGTCACCCACTACTTCATTCAGCCTTAGGCCGGCCGAACAGCTAAAAGAGTACCCGAAATCGGGCGCTCACTTCGCAGGCAATTGGCGTGGCAGCTTCTCGACGAACACTTCCGGACGCGGCGCCGGCAGCGTCATGAAATACAGAGCCAGCGACTCTCATGACCGGCGCGAATCCGTTATTTTTCTTTTAATTCAATCCATTGGCGTCGTCCCACGCGCCCTCGGAATGCGGAGATGAATTCGCATTTCATCCTCTTATACTGGTTCAGCGCCAACACCGTCGCCGCGTCAACAGCAACATTGTTCCGTCTGTCGCATCGGCGCTCGCCGCCGGATCCTTCATCATTCAATTGCGAAACCTGATCATGACTCTTGCGGACAAGTCTCTCGAGGACAAAACCCGTCTGCTGCTG
Source organism: Paraburkholderia fungorum (assembly GCF_046027605.1). Classification (GTDB taxonomy): domain Bacteria; phylum Pseudomonadota; class Gammaproteobacteria; order Burkholderiales; family Burkholderiaceae; genus Paraburkholderia; species Paraburkholderia fungorum_F. Next base: position 305,573 of record NZ_JAQQEF010000004.1, on the reverse strand, counting down.
AATGAACCGGCAGCTCTCGCGAATTACTCGCTCCATAAGTGGAACCATCTGCCACGCGCCGAAGTCGAGGCGCTACAGCTTGCTGCCCTGAAGCAGCGCTTCGCCGCATTGCGCGACCGGATTCCAATGCTAAAGAAGCTCGCCGATGCTGAAGGCGTGGAACGCATCGAGCATGTCGACGATGTGGCGCCGCTGTTATTCAAGCATACCGTCTACAAGTCCTATCCGCCGTCGCTGCTGGAAAAGCGCAACTTCACGCAGATCAACCAATGGCTCGGCAAGCTGGTCACGCCCGAACTCGCCGACGCCATTGCTGCGGTCGATGTCAGCGGCTGCCAAGGGCTGGACGAGTGGTTCGGAAAAATGGACGAAGCAGTCCCACAGCTCACGCTTAGCCACACCTCGGGCACCTCCGGCACGCTGTCGTTCCTGCCGCACGGCACGCGCGAATGGGAAAAGGTCCTGAGCGTGCGGCGCCTGTTCGTATGGAACATGGATGGCCCGGACACGCCGCAGCCCGAACTTCACGTGGCCTACCCTTACTTCCGCTCCGGCTTCATGAGTCACCTGCGCATCAACGACCATGTCGTCAAGACATTGCTGCAGGGCGAGTCCTATTTCCGGGCCGCCTACCCTGGGCTGCTCTCCAGCGACCTGCTGCATCTGAGCGCCAAAGTCCGCGCCGCCCACGCCAAGGGCACGCTTGACCGGCTCGATATCAGCCCGGACATGATGGCGAAGAAAGAAACCTTCGACCGCTTGCAGGCCGACATGCCGCGACACCTGGCGGCCTTCTTCGAGCGGATGGCGACCGAGATCCAGGGCAAGCGGGTTTACATTTCAGCCACCTGGACCAACCTGCACAACATGGCCAAGGCCGGCCTCGCTCGCGGGCTGGAAAGCGTGTTCGACGCCGACTCCTTCATCAATACGTCCGGCGGTGCGAAGGGTATGGTGCAGCCGGAAGGCTGGCGGGAAGACATCCTGCGCTTCACCGGCGCGAGGCGTCTCAACGAGGGATATGCCATGTCCGAGGTGCCGTGCTCGCACATGCGCTGCGAGCACGGTCACTTCCACCTCAACCCCACCGCCATTCCGTACCTGCTCGACCCCAAAACCGGCAAACCGCTGCCGCGCAGCGGCCGGGCCACGGGGCGTGCCGCCTTTTTCGACCTGGGCGCCGAGACACGTTGGGGCGGCTTCGTCAGCGGCGACGAAATCACGATCGAATGGGACGAGCCCTGCGCCTGCGGGCAGCCGAGCGCCTACATCGCCGGTCCCATCCAGCGCTACAGCGAAAAGAATGGCGGCGATGACAAGATCACGTGTGCCGCCACGGAAAGCTCACTCAGCGAAGCGATGGATTTTCTGAATACTCTCGAAGGCTAATGACATGAACAAGCCGATTTCCAATCCGATTGCGCCGATGATCATCCGTGGCGAGGTCATCACCGACAACCTGATCGAAGTAGGCGGCCGCGGCGGCGACCTCGCCTTCCTGACCCCGGACGCGCACAAGTACATCGACAAGCTGCCACTCGGCAATCCCGCCAGACTGGCAGATCTCTACACGCTCAGCTTCGACGACATTCTCGACTATGCCGGCGAGCTGGCCAGGCATCTTGACGTCGCCACCAACCGGCACCTGCAGGAAGCCTGCGAGCTGTCCTATCTGACTGCGCCGACCACCCCCTCGCTGGTCAGGAACAGCTACATGGGCTTGCCCAACATGCTCGCCCGTGACGCGATCATCGAGGCGGTCGACTCCACCGTTGGCATCAAGTACCTGGAAGGCTGGGTCAAGCAGCGCCTGCTCGACGGCACCGAACTCGAGGTGCGCTGCTTCGGCTCGCGCGCCTTGCATATCGTCGCGGGAAATTCGCCGGGGCTGTCGTTGCTGACCATCATCCGCAACATGGTGCTGCGCAGCGACGCCATTATCAAAGCGCCGTCCAACGATCCCTTCACGGCGCTGGCCATCGCTCGCACCATGATCGACATGGCGCCGGACCACCCGCTCACCCGACATCTCTCTGTCGCCTACTGGAAAGGCGGCGACACGGCTTTCGAAGCGCGCTTGTACCAGCCGCAAAACATTGAAAAAATCGTTGCCTGGGGTGGTTTCGCCTCGCTCAAGCATGTCACCCAATACATCCAGCCCGGGCTGGAGCTGATCTCGCTCGATCCGAAACGCAGCGCGAGCATCATCGGCAAGGACACGTTCGGCAGCGAGGCGAGCATGCGTGAAGCTGCGCTGCGCCTCGCCAGCGACATCGGCGCGATGAACCAGAAGGGTTGCGTCAACGCGCGCGTGGTGTACGTGCAGAGCGGTACCGACGAGGCGGATCTCGCGCAACTCAACACCTTTGGTCAGTATGTCTACGAGGCGTTGATGGGTTTGCCGAACAGCCTGTCCACCGCGCCCAAACGCTACGACGAAGGGCTCAAGGAGCATGTCGATGCACTGCGCCTGGATGACCAGTGGTACAAGGTCATCGGCGGCAAGGACGGCGAAGGCGCAATCATCGTGTCGCAGATCCCTGAGGCGGTGTCCTTCTCCACGCTTCTGGATGACCGTACGGCCAACCTGGTGCCGGTCGACACGCTCGACGAAGTCATGGATGCAGTGGACGCCTACACCCAGACGGTGGGCATCTATCCGGAAAACCTGAAAGATGACTTGAAGGACCGCCTGCCCCTGTATGGCGCGCAACGCATCGTGTCGCTCGGATACGCGATCGCAGGCAAGTGGGCCGCCCCGCAGGATGCCATCGAGCCGCTGCGCCGGATGGGCAAATGGATATCCAACCAGATCGCCTCGCCGGAGACCACGCCGGCACCATGGCAACGACCGCCGATCAACTAATGACCGCTCATCAACGGAAGCCGGTACACCGTTGCCGGCGCAGTGACCCCATATAGATCGTCAGCGACTCGCCTGCGCATCGCACCCTCCCCCCTACAAAAGAGGGGGCAATGCGCCGCCGAGTCGATCCATACTGCCAGAAGTCGCTCGACGTGATGGCGCCCTTCGCACGCGGCGCGCGCACTCATGCGGAAACACTCGTTTGGAAGTAACTCGACTGGCAATGGCGCATAGTGGTGTCACAGATGTCAAGAAGATCGACCGGAAAAGCCTGCTTCCCGGCACGTTTCGAACGCGCCTACCGATTTCGCGCCCGCGATTTCCAGCATCCACGCGCCGCGAACGAGGTGGACAACAGGCGCGCCGACTGTCAACCTTTCAAATAGATGTTGAGGCGCTTTGCCGAATTACGCAGGTGTGTCTCAGCGGCGCTCCCGGCTCGATCCGCGTCACCCGCGCTGATCGCCTCGAAGATCTGCTTATGCTCCTGCTGCACCGCCTCGACCAGCTGCGCATACCGGGTCTTCGTGTTGCTGCGCGCCTGCCGGATCAGGCGACGCGCGCCATGCTCGAGATGTTCGCTCAGTGCCTGAAAATGCGGATTATGGGTCGCGTCGACAATCGCCTGATGGAACGCGAAATCCTCTTCGTCTCCGAGGCGATCACTGGCGATTTCATACTCCATACCGATCAGTGCGCGGCGAATCCGTTTCAGATCGTCTGCCGTTCGCCGCAAGGCGGCAAAACGCGTCGCGGCCACCTCGACGGTGATCAGCAACTCCATCACCATCGCGAGAGAGTCCTTCTGTCCGAGTTCCACATCCTGCATGCGGAAAACCTGGCGTTGACTGCCGTCGCTGACATAGACGCCGCTGCCCACTCTCGACGTCACGAGCCCCTCGGATTTCAATTTGGACAGCGCTTCACGCACGACCGCGCGGCTGACAGAAAACTGCTCGCACAGCAGCCTTTCGCTAGGCAACCGATCGCCTGCTATGAATTCCTTTGCGCGGATAGCCTGGGCAAGGTGCTTTGCGATCTCGTCGGGCAAATGCTGCGGAGCGTTCTGGTCGGCCGCCCCGACGGGAATTCGGCCAATCACCGCTCGCGGAGCCGCTCCTGCCTTCGCCGCGTTGCGCTTGTTGAGTGGTTCTGCAGACATGTCTATCCGGTTTTTCAATTGGTCTTACAGGCAAATTTAGCACACTTCGTGTGGTTGGCCAGAAGAGAGACTCGAGTTGACGAGCGGCAGGGTTGCGCCGCATTGACACCGTCACGCCTCTCCACTAACCTCCCAACCTGTCAGACCACTTATATATTCTGACTTACCAGTCATTTTACGTGCGGTTAGGCGTCTGGTAATTCAGATGTTTCGGTTTTGAAGTTGCTTTTGTGGAGAAGCTATGAACACGCTGGACACCGATCTGGCCGAGTTGCACGGTATTGAATCCGATTGGCGTTTCGGACTGCCATTCGACGTTCGCTGGAGCGAACTGGACGCATTTTCACACGTCAGCCATCGTAGTTATTTCACGTGGTGCGAAGAAGCGCGCAATGCCTATTTCGCGTCGCTCGGCGAACCCGCCTTCTCCGTTGAGCGTGCCGGCCCCGTACTGAAGGAAGTCGGATTTACTTACGAGCGTTCGCTGGACCAGGGCAGCCACGTCGTCGTGACCGCGCGTGTTGCATGGATGCGCAACACCAGTTTCCGGATGGAATTCGCTGCCTGGAGTCGGGGACTCGTGGGACGAGGACACGCGATCTGCATCTGGATGCGCAATTCGACTAGCGAGCTGGTCACCGTTCCAGACGACCTGCGCCTGCGGATTACACAGCGTGACGCGCCCCAGGATCTGCGACGCGCGACGTAGCCGCGGACGAGCCCTGTATTGCGTGCGCCAGACAACCGCATGAGAGCCCCGATCAACGAGACACACAATGACAGCCTACTCAGACTACCAACCGCGCACAGCATGGCTCATTGCCGCCTTGCTGACGGGCCTCGCGCTCATCAACTTCCTCGACAAAGTCGTACTGGGCCTGCTAGCGGTGCCCCTCATGGCCGAGTTCAAGTTGTCACCGTCAGAATTCGGTCTGATTGCCGGCAGTTTCTTCTGGCTCTTTTCGACGTCCAGCGTGATCGTCGGTTTTCTTTCCAACCGCTTTTCCACGCGGTGGATCCTCTTTGCAATGGCGCTCAGCTGGTCTCTATTGCAACTCCCGCTGGCCATTGCCGGCGGCGCGCTGACCATTCTCGTCTGCCGTGTCATCCTGGGGGCGGCGGAGGGTCCGGCATCTCCGCTGTCGATGCACGAAGTGTTCAAGTGGTTCCCTGATCAGAAGCGCGGCCTGCCGGTCGCACTGCAACAGCAGGGCGCGGCCTTTGGCCTCGTCGTATCGGGCCTGCTCATTCCGCCAGTCACACGGCATTGGGGTTGGCGCATGAACTTCGTTATGCTCAGCGTCCTCGGTGCTGTCTGGTGCCTGCTCTGGTTGCGCTTTGGGAGAGAGGCCGGACCGCATGAGCCGACCGACCCGGCCCACCGCGCGAAACCCGCCACGGACCCGGCCGCGGCCCAGGTAGCACGCCTGCCGTACCGCGCGATACTGGGTTCTCCCTCGGTCCTGCTGGTCTTCCTGCTCGGGTTCTCGGCGTATTGGACATCGGGCCTGATGCTGACCTGGCTGCCCACCTATCTGGAGAAAGGCCTCGGTTTCGACAGCATCACCTCCGGCCGGGTATTTTCGATGATCCTGCTGTTCACGACACCTTATACGATCGGCCTGAGCTGGCTGTCACAGCGCATGCAGGCGCGGGGAGCCTCGACCCGGCAGTCGCGCGTCCATGTCATGAGTGTGGCTTTTGTAGCCGGTGGCACGATGCTTGTCGCATTGGCGGCCTTTGATCTTCCGCCCATGGCGAAGGTCGTGCTATTCGCTTTAGGCAATGCCCTTCCCTCGATCTGTTTTACCCTGGCGCCGGCTATCCTCGGCGAGCTGGTGCCAGCCAGCCAGCGCGGCTCAATCATGTCGATCTATACGGCTCTCGCCAGTTCGGCGGGTGCGATCGCGCCCGTCGTGATGGGCCGCCTCGTTCAGGCACACGGCACCACCAATTCACATGGCTATGAGACCGGCTTCCTGATCGGCGCCGCGCTCCTGATTGTCGCCGCCGTCGCCAGTGCGCGTTTCCTGCATCCCGAGCGAGCGCGACTGAGGTTGGCGCACACCGCGGCCTCCAGGCTGGCTTGAGCAATGGTGCGACGACCGGCCCTTCGCGCGAGGAAGCAGTCGAATTTCGCGCGCGAGCGTATTCATTCAACACGAGAAGCCTGAAGAGAGCTACAGATATATGTCAGATCATCCAGTTTCCTCACCTGCCGCAGGCTCGTCCGGACATGGCGGCACGCCCGCGGTGGCGGGTTCCAAACCGGCTTTGGGGGCGGCTGCCGTGCGTCTCGTACGCGCCGGGAACGGCGCCATCGTCAACGAGGCGATCCTGGACAACGCGCGCCTGGTCAAACATCAGGACTTCACGCCCTACCAGCTGACCGGGGGGGTTTGGGTCTTGCCGGGCCCTTCGTTGAACGCCGCGGTGATCGAGGGGCCCGACGGGCTGATTGTCTGGGAAACCGGTGAGAACATCGAGCACGGCAAGCGATACCGCGAGCTCATCCGCAGCATCAGCACCAAGCCGATCAAGGCGGTTATCTACAGCCATACCCACTACACGCTGGGCACCTCGGCGATCATCGAAGGCGAGCTCGATGTAAAAGTCATCGGGCATCCAAAGCTCAATGAGAACATGCAGGTGGCCACGCTCGGCTCCTACTTCCCGGAGATCGAACCGCTTCAACGCGCACGCGCCGTTCAGCATGCGCAGATGTTCTTGCCTGAGCAAGGCGAGGACGCGAAGCACGGCTTCTTCATCGAACCGGGGGAGCGCGGCTTCGTTCCCGTCAACACGCCCGTGCAGCACGGCGAGGAACTGACAGTCGCGGGCATACGCCTGCAGTTCTTCACCGAAGGCGGTTCCGATACCGACGACTGCACCACCGTGTGGCTGCCGGAACACAAGGTGGCCCTGAACAACATCCTCTGGCCCTGGCAGCCGAATTTCTATACCCCGCGCGGCGCCAAATTCCGCGATCCGCGTATCTGGTCTGAGGCGCTGCGGCATATCCTCGCGCTGCAACCTGAGTACCTGATCAATCAGCACGGCCGCTCCATCGCCGGTCGGGAAGAGATCGGGCGCACGCTGCGCAACTATCTGGACTTCACAAGCCTCGTGCTCGACCAGACCTTGCGCGGCATCCTGCAGGGCAAGGGCCCTGAAGAGTTGCGCGACTTCATCCGGCTGCCGCGTCATCTGGCGGCCGAGCCATGGCTGTTCGAGTCATACGGACGCATGGACTGGCATGCGCCCTACATCATGAACCACGCGGTGGGTTGGTGGGATGGCGACGCCGCCACGCTCGCCAAACTGCCGCCGCAGCAAATCGCCGAACGCATGGTGCCGCTGCTGGGCGGGCGCGACAAGATACTCGTCGCGGCGCGCGAGGCGCGCGCCAAGGGTGAACTCGCATGGGCGCTCGAGCTGCTCAACTACCCGTTCCGTCTCACGCCGGCTGATGCTGAAATCCGCCAGCTCAAGGCCGACCTGTTGCGCGAAAGCGCGCGAGCCTGCACGGCGAGCATCACGCGCGGTTTCATGCTGAGCCAGGCGCTTGCGCTCGAGGGCAAGATCACGCTGCCGCGCGTGGTACCTCCCACGCCGCAGCAAATAGCCGCGAATCCCACGACGTTCGTCAACCAGATGCGCGTGCGTGTCGATCCTGTCAAAGCACAGGACACCGATGCGGTCATGCGCTTTGACTTCACGGATGGCACGAGGCAATCGGTGGCGCTCCATTTGCGTCGAGGGGTGACCGAATTCGTCGAGCGGCCGGATCGCCACTACCGGCAGGCTGACTTCGTTCTTACGCTCGACGCGCGATGTTTCGCCGCCCTCTTCCTCAGCTCAGAATCGCTAGAGGCGCTGGTGGACCGGCAAGCGGTCGTCATCACCGGCGACAGAACCGGCGCGTCGGCGTTCCTTGCCTTGTTTGATTCGCTGCGGCCGTAAGCGGACTGGCGTATTCGACGTTCCAAAAGAGACCGATGAAGAGACTGACGACATGAAACAGGATAGCGAACCTGGCGTGCTCACCGGCAAGGTCGCCGTCGTGACAGGCGGCGGACGCGGTATCGGGCGCGCCATTGCTGTGGCCTATGCGGCGGCCGGTGCATCGGTCGTCGTGGCGGCGCGAAGTGCGCACGAAATCCAGGCCGTCGCGCAATCGATCAGGCAGACCGGCGGTGACGCGATCGCCTGTGAAGTCGACGTGACAAATCGCGCGAGCGTCGAGACCATGTTCAACCAGGCCGCGGCCCACTTCGGCGGCGTCGACATTGTCATCGCCAACGCCGGCGCAGCGCTCCAGCGCGGCAACATCGAAACCTGCGATCCAGAACTCTGGAAACAGACCGTGGAAGTCAACCTCTTCGGTGCCTTTCACACTGCGCGCGCCGCCATTGCCCACTTGCGCAAGCGGGGCGGCGGCAAGATCGTGATGACAGGTTCGGGTTCCCGATTTCGCCCCTATGCGGGCGGGTCAGCTTATACAAGTTCGAAGCTCGCGCTGTGGATGCTCACGCAGACGTTGGCCATGGAACTCGAAGGCGCCAATATCAGTGTCAATGAGTTGATCCCGGGTCCTGTGAAGACCGCCATGACGGGTTTCGGCGCAACCCCCTTCCCGCCGGGCGAGTGGGTCAAGGAGCCGGAAGATGTCGTGCCGCTGGCGATGTTCCTGGCCACGCAGCCCCTGGTTGGACCTACCGCGCAGAGTTTTAGCCTGATGCGCCGGCCAGGATGAGCGCAGTCTCGCCGCACGCCGACGCGCCGTCGTCGGCCAGCCGTCCGTTTCGCGCGAGCATGTGCAGGCCCATGCTGATTGAACCGGCGACTGCTTCACCTATTTGAAAGAGGATAGACCCCATGCAAGCCCAAGAGCCATCGAATTCTCCCGCCGCGTTCACTTCCTTAGCGCCATCTCCCGCGGAGCAACGCCCGGCGCTACCGTTCTATCGTGGCGGTCAGGACGACAATAAGGCCACGGCGCCGAACGGCGCCATCATCAACGCCGACTTTCTTCGTTACGCCGCCAACTCGAGAAAGGGCATACGCGTAGAAAACGTTCGGCCGGGCATCCATGTGATCCTGGGCTACCACAGCGTCAACTGTATCGTTGTGGAGGGAGCGACCGGCTTGATCGTCATCGAATCGGGCACCAAGTTCGGCCATGGCCGCGAGCTGCGCCAGATGATTCGCGGCTTCAGTGACAAGCCGATCAAGGCAGTCATCTATTCGCACCATCACTACATTGGCGGCGGTGCCGGCCTGCTCGACGGCGAGAAGATCGCGGACGTCGCGGTCTACGCCCATCCGTTGATGGAACATCTGGACGCCACAACCAACGACCTGCTCGGGCCGATGCAATTGCGCCGCATCGGCATTCAGTTTGGCGCCTATCTGCCGTCGGACGGTCCCGATGCGCGCCTCGGCGAAGGCGACAAATCCTTTGACGAGCCACATCTGAACGCCGCGGCCCCCTTGAAGGTCACGCATGCAGTGGCCGACAAGGAAGTCGTGACTGTCGATGGCGTGAAGATCCGTTTTCATCACATCATCGGCGACACGCGCGACTCACTCGCCATCGAATTCCCCGAACTGGACGCGGTAGTAGCCAACTCGGCGCTCGGGCCGGTGGCCTATCCCCTCTATACGCTGCGCGGCGACTTCTTTCGTACACCGGACGAACTGATCGCCAGCCTCGACCTGTTACGCACCCTCGACCACACCTACGTGATCCCGGTGCATGGCGTCCCGTACACCGACAAGGCGTCGGCACAGGCGGCCCTCACCGCTCATCGCGACGCGTATGCCTTCATCTGGAACCAGAGCCTGCGCGCCATCAACCAGGGCATGACACCCGATGAGATGGTTGCCAGCATTCATCTGCCCGAGCATCTCGCCAACCATCCTCTGCTGTACCCGGGTTATATCGACTGGGAATACGGCATCCGCGGCATCTACCGCGGCATGGTGGGCTGGTATAGCGAAGACGGGGCCGACCTGCATCCACCGGCGCCAGCCGAACTGGGCGAGGCGCTCGTGGAAGGCTTTGGGGGTGCCGACGCCTTCATTGCCCGCGGGCGCCGCGCGATGGATGAACGCAAATACAACCTTGCCGCCAGACTGATGAGCCTGCTGCTTGGCGCCGAACCGGACAACCCGGCAGCGCGCCAGCTCAAGGCCGATGCCCTGCGTGCGATGGCGCAAGCCACCCGTACCGGCGTGCAGACCCGTAACTTCATGCTCACCGAAGCGCTGCATCTCGAGGGCAAAACCGACTGGCGCCGCATTTCGCCGAAGTCGTTCTTCGGGGCGCAGACCGTGGAAACGCTGTCGGCGAAGCCTCCGCAAGATCAGGTCAAGCTGCTCGAACTAAGCGTCGATCCGCAAGCGGCCGCGGGAGTGCGCACCAGCGTGACATTCCGCTTTCCCGGCCACGGTGCTTGCGGGCTGCTGCTACGCCCCGGAATCGCCGAGTTTCGCAGCGAGGCGCCCGGCGAAGCCGCGATCGAAATGAGTCTGAGCGTGCGCACGATGTCGCAATTGACTTTACATCAGACAAGCCTGAGCAAAGCCGTGGCTAGCGGCGACATTCAGGTCACGGGTGATCCTGGCCTGATACCAGTCCTGGAAAAGGTCCTGGCGCTGGCACCACGCCAGGACTGATGGCGATTTGTTGGCGCCAGCCGTATCGGCGCCATGCGTCAGCCGAGTTTCCCGAGATCGACACACAAGGAATCACCCATGTCATCCCAAATCGAACATCACTATGTGACGCTCAACGGATACACCGCGCACTTCGCCAGCTGCGGCGCCTCCGACCGTCCGCTTCTGCTCTTTGTGCACGGGTTTCCCGAAAGCTGGCTGGCCTGGCGCGGGATGCTCCAGTCATTTGGTCAGTATTACCATGCAGTCGCACTGGACACCCGCGGCATCAATGAATCGAGCGGTCCGGAAGACGTGCGCGGGTATCGCGCGGGACAGATGGTGAAAGATCTGGTCGCGCTACTCGATCATCTAGGGCACGAGAAGTGCATCCTGATCGGTCACGACTGGGGCGGTGCGATCGCTTGCGCATTTGCCATCGCGTATCCGCAGCGACTGCACGGCCTCGTCATGATCAACGCCGTACATCCGGCCGTGTACCGTCGCGAGCTGACCGAAAACGCTGCGCAAAAGGCAGCGAGTGCCTACATGAACTTTTTTATCGGCGATGGTGCGGAAGCGGCGCTCAGCGCCAACAACCATGCTTATCTGCGCTCGATGTTCACCGAGGGCGGACAGTCCGATGCCCTGCCGCCCTGGTTCGACGCCGCGGCGCAGGAGGAGTACCAGCGCACGTGGTCACAGCCGGGCTCGATCCCGGCCGGGCTTTCATACTACCGAGCCTCGCCGCTGCATCCTGCTAGCGGCGAGGACCCCGGTGCACAAGCCGTGATCTTCGATGATGCCGCGATGACGGTGAGCGTGCGCACACTGGTGATCTGGGGAGAGCGAGATCGCTTCCTGCTGACTGGATGCCTGAATGGCCTGCAAAAGTACATCCCCGATTTGCATATCGAGCGAATCGCCGACGGCAGCCACTGGGTGATCCACGAGCATGAATCCCGCGTGACTCAACTGGTCGCCCAGTTTGTGACGGATCGTATCAACCTGTCGTGAGCGTGGCTTTGCCGGAACGTCGCGCGGTGCCACCGCGCTTTCGGCACATTTCTCACGACGTGCCGTAACGATTCACATCGGCGTTGACGGGCGCTATCTGGTGCCTCTATAGTTAACCTGTCTGACCAATTGTATTTTTGGTCTATCCAATTTATGAAAATTTCGCCGGCGGTTCAGTGCTCAACAAGCATCCTGGCTTGCTCGCCGCTATGAACATGTTAGTCATCCGTATTTCATGCCCTGCACGGCCGAACGGCAACGAAGGCGAGCCTGTGCAACGCGAATCCAATACTCAACTGATGAAGGACCGGTTAGCTGCATGAACCCCTCCCCGTATAAAACGTCGCAGACGGCACAAGCTTTTACGCCAGCCATCTATGCCGGCCTCGCCGGCAAGTCCGTACTCAACACAGGCGGCGCGAGCGGCATAGGCCGTGCGATGGCGCATGGCTTCGCGCGACACGGCGCCCGCCTGACGCTGCTCGACCTGGATGCGGCCGGCCTCGCGGCCACCAAGGCGGAGCTGGAAGCTGCCTATCCGCATATCGAAGTGGAAACCGTCACGGCGTCGATCACTGACCCCGCCGCCGTCGAAGCCGCCTGTGCCGACACCGAAGCCCGCTTCGGGCGCATCGACATCCTGCTCAACAATGCCGGAATTTCCATGAACAAGCCCTCGCTGGAACTGACACCAGACGAGTGGCGCCGTGCCATCGACATCGACCTGTCCGGCGTCTTCTACTGCACGCAGGCTGCCGCCCGTCGCATGGTGCGGCAAGGCGGCGGCTCCATCGTGAGCACCGCGTCGATGTGGGGCCTCGCCTCATCGGCCCGGCGCCTCGCCTACTGTGCCGCCAAGGCCGGCGTCGTGTCGCTCACCCGGTCGCTGGCGGCGGAGTGGGCCGAGCACAACATCCGCGTCAACGCGCTGTGCCCGGGCTACACGAGCACCGCGTTAATGGAATCGCTGCTGGCCCGCAAGGCCATCGACGGCGACGCGCTGCTCGCGCGTACGCCACTGCGGCGCTTCGGCACGCCTGAGGAAATGGCCGAAGTGGCGCTTTTCCTCGCCTCCGACTCGGCCGCGTTCATCACGGGCCACGCGCTGGTATCCGATGGCGGCTGGACCGCCGACGGTTTCTGAACACGCCGCTTCGCGATTTCGACTGGTATTCAAGGATTTCCGCATGTCTGAACGTAGCCTCCTGCACCCCACCGCCGAATGGGTGGAACTGCGCGCCACCGACGATGACTGGGCGCGTGCCGACCCTGCGCTGCTCGGCACAATGCTTAGCCATTTGCACCTGATCCGCGGCTTCGAGGAAGCCGTACTGGAACTCGCGGCAGAGGGACTGGTGCATGGCCCGGCCCATTCGAGCATCGGCCAGGAGGGCGGCGCGGTCGGTTCAATCGTCCCGCTTACCGGCACCGACCAGATCAACGGCTCACACCGCGGCCATCATCAGTTTCTGTCCAAGGCATTGGGTTATCTCGCGCCTGCCGGCATCGATCCTCACGCACCGTTTGCGCCGGCCATTCAGAACCTGCTGCAGCGTACCCTGGCGGAAATCCTCGGTCTGGCTCAGGGTTTCTGCAAGGGCCGCGGCGGCTCGATGCATCTGCAGTGGGCCGAAGCCGGCGCACTGGGCACCAATGCGATCGTGGGTGGCGGCGTACCGATGGCCGCCGGCGCCGCGTGGTCGCATCGACACGCCGGCACCGACGACGTGGCCATCACCTATTTCGGTGATGGCGCGGTGAATATCGGCTCGGTTCTGGAAACCATGAACCTGGCTGCCGCGTGGAAGCTGCCGCTGTGCTTCTTCATCGAAAACAACCGCTACGCCGTCTCCACCACCGTGGAAGAATCCACGGCGGAGCCGCGCCTGTCAGCGCGCGGTATGGGGTTCAACATCCCAAGCTGGAAAGTAGACGGCATGGATCCGCTGGCGGTCTATCTGGCCACCCAGGAAGCGCTCGCGCATATGCGCGCCGGTCTTGGGCCGACCGTGATCGAGGCAGACGTCTATCGCTTTTTCCATCAGAACGGGCCGTTTCCCGGCAGCGCCTTCGGCTATCGCAGCAAAGACGAGGAACAACATTGGCGCACCCGCGATCCGCTCGACCTGATCGCGCGTCGCATGCAGGAGCGCAAGCTGATCGGCGCTGACGAGATTGCCGCGCTGCGCGAGCGTGTGAAGCAGGGAATGCGCGAAGCCATCGAGGCGCTCACCGAAGCCGATCCAGCCAGGCCCGGCAAAAAGCGTATTCGGCCCGACCTGTGGCCGAGCCCGGACTTCCGCGACGTTGGCATCCGCAGCGAGTTGCGTGAGCTCGAGGGCCTGCGCTACGAGGAAGAGGCTGACTTCACCGGCAAGCTGGACACGCGCAAATTTATCGACGTGGTGGCCGACGTCATGCACCGCCGCATGGACACCGACCCATCAATCGTCGTCATGGGCGAGGATGTACACCGCCTCAAGGGCGGGACCAACGGCGCCACCCGTGGCTTGCGTGACAGCTTTCCAGGGCGGGTCCTTGGGACGCCCATCAGCGAGAACGCATTTGTCGGCCTTGGCGGCGGGCTTGCGCTGGATGGCCGTTACAAGCCAGTGGTCGAGTTCATGTATCCGGACTTCATGTGGGTTGCCGCGGACCAGATCTTCAACCAGATCGGCAAGGCCCGCCACATGTTCGGCGGCGAAAGCGATGTGCCGCTGGTCTTGCGCACCAAAGTGGCCATGGGCACCGGCTACGGTTCCCAGCATTCGATGGATCCGGCCGGCATTGTTGCCACCAACCCTGGCTGGCGCATCGTGGCCCCTTCGACACCGTTCGACTATGTGGGTTTGATGAACACGGCACTGGCCTGCAAGGACCCGGTGCTCGTGATCGAGCACGTCGACCTTTACAACGCCACGGGTACGGGCCCAGTCGATGATTTCGACTACCACCTGCCGGTGGGCAAGGCCTCGGTACGCCGCAGCGGCATCGAACTCACGGTGATCACCTATCTGTCGATGGTCGGCCACGCGCTCGAAGCCGTCGAGCAGACCGGGATCGATGCTGAAGTGATCGACCTGCGCTGGCTCGACCGGGCCAGTCTCGATTGGGAAACGATCGGACAGAGTCTCAAGAAAACCAACAACGTGCTGATCGTCGAGCAAGGCGCACGCGGCACATCGTATGGCGGCTGGCTGGCCGACGAAATCCAGCGGCGCTACTTCGACTGGCTGGACCAGCCCGTGCAGCGCGTCACCGGTGCGGAAGCTGCGCCCAGTATCTCCAGGGTGCTGGAACGCGCCGCTGCCGCGCGCACTGAGGAAGTGGCCGAGGGTCTGCGTCAAGTCATGCGCGACAAAGGCGCGGCCTGAGCAGCAGCGCCCGAAAGATATCGAACCGATTGATCGTATTCAAGGAATTCCCATGACGCTGAACATGATTGCTCCGCTGGAGGTTGGCATTGCGGTGCGCGACCTGCCGCGCATGCGCCGTTTCTACGAGCAGGTACTGGGTTTCGCGTTCGTCAGCGAAATCGCCGTGCCTGCCGCCAAGGCTGTGCAGGCGGCCTTACATGAAGCCGGCTACACCGTCGTGCGCCTGCAGACCTCCAATGGCGAACGCATCAAGCTGCTTGCGCCGGAGCAACCACCGGCGCCGCAAGCCGCGCCAGCGTACATCCTGGGTGAGGCCAATGCCACCTACCTGACTTTCATCGTGGACGACATTCAGGCCGTGATCGACAGGCTTCACGCCGCTGGCGTGACCTTCCTGACCGGCGCGCAGCGCGTCGAGGTGCGGCCCGGCACCTACCTGTCGTTCTGCCGCGACCCGGAAGGCAATGTGCTCGAGATTGTCCAGTACGCGGATATCGCGACCTATCGCCCCGAGCTTTGCCAGCCGAGGAACGCCTGACATGCCTATCCTTCTGCGCATGCCCGAGGTAGCGGCCAACGCGACCCAGGCCACGCTGCAAGCGTGGACAAAGAATGAGGGCGATACGATCGCGGTGGGCGACTGCATCGCCGAAATCGAAACCGACAAGGCCGTCGTCGAACTGAACGCCGATAGCGCCGGTGTGCTGGGCCGCTGCCTGATTGCCGCCGGGCAAAGCGTCGAGGTCGGCGCGCCAATCGGGGTACTGTTGATCAATGGCGAAACTTCGGTCGATGTGGATGTAGTGATCGCAGCGGCCGCAAACGGTACGCAAGCGTCTGGGGCAAACGCCGCTCCCGATACAAGCGTCTGTTCGTCCGGGGGTAACGACGCGGCAACGGGCGCGCTCGCATCACAGCCGGTCCGCGTCTTTGCCAGCCCTCTTGCGCGCCGCCTCGCCGGCGAGCGCAAACTGGACCTCGCCAGCCTGATTGGCAGCGGCCCCAAAGGCCGGATCGTCAAGCGCGACGTCGAGGAGGCTGCGGCCATGCTTGCGTCGGGCGAAGCCGCCGCCTTGCCTGTGGTTCGCGAGGCCGCGCAGCCAGTGCAGTCCGCCGGGACGTTCGTCGAAGTCCCGCATAGCAATATGCGCCGCACGATCGCCCGCCGCCTGAGCGAGAGCAAGTCCACTATCCCCCATTTTTATCTCACTGCGAACTGCCGCATGGAGCGGTTGCTTGCGCTACGCACCGAGATCAACGCCGGCGCGGCGCGAAAAATGTCGGTGAACGACTTTATCGTACGCGCCGTGGCGGTCGCCTTGCGCGAGGTGCCGGCGGCCAATGTCGGCTGGACGGACACCGCGATGCGCCAGTACACGCAGGCCGATATCGCGGTGGCGGTTTCGACCGATGCGGGCCTCATTACGCCCATCGTGCGCGCGGCCGATCAGAAGCCGCTTTCCGTCATCAGCGCCGAGATTGCCGAACTGGCAGCGCGTGCGCGCGCCGGACGATTGCGTCCGGACGAATATCAGGGTGGGAGCTTTAGCGTCAGCAACCTCGGCATGTTCGGTGTGGCCGAGTTCGCCGCAATCATCAATCCTCCGCAGGCCGCCATCCTCGCTGTTGGCGCCACCCAGTCCATGCCGGTGGTGGACGGCGGCGAAATCCGCGTCGGGCAGGTCATGCGCTGCACGTTGTCAGCAGACCATCGCGCACTCGACGGCGCGCTCGCGGCGCAATGGCTGGCCGCCTTCACGCGCCTGCTGGAAAACCCGTTGACGATGCTGATCTAAGGAGCAGGAAGTGATGAACGCCTCGTTTGATCTGATCGTTGTCGGGGGTGGCCCCGGCGGCTATGTTGCCGCGATCCGTGCGGCCCAGCTCGGCATGAAGACCGCACTGGTCGAGAAAGCTCAGTTGGGCGGGGTCTGCCTGAACTGGGGCTGCATTCCGACCAAGGCGCTGCTGCGTTCGGCCGACGTGCTCAGGATGGTGAAGCACGCGGCATCCTTCGGTGTACGAACGTCAGCACCTGGCGCCGACCTGCCAGCGATGGTCGCCCGCTCGCGAGCGGTGGCTGCGCAACTGAACAAAGGCGTCGCTCACCTGATGAAGAAGAACGGCGTGACCGTATTTGAAGGTCATGGCCGCCTTGCCGGCAAGCGCGCACTGGAAATCACCGGTTTGAACGACGAAGTGAACACCGTTTCGGCCACCCACATCCTGTTGGCAACGGGAGCACGCGCACGCCAGTTGCCGATGCTTCCCGCCGATGGCGAGACAGTTTGGACCTACCGCGAAGCGCTGACACCCCCGATGACGCCCAAACGGATGCTGATCGTTGGCGCCGGTGCGATCGGCGTCGAGTTCGCGAGCTTCTATCACGCGATTGGCGTAGCCGTGACGATCGTCGAGATGGCCGAGCGCATCCTCCCTGCGGAAGACGCCGAGATCGCCGCGCACGTCGCCAGCAGCCTCGGCCAGGAAGGCATCGTGATGCATACGGCTACTCATATCGAGCGCGCGCAGCGCACGGCATCAGGTTGGGCGATTGACCTGCAGGGCGACCAGACGGCCAGCACGAGCGTCGAGGTCGATGTGGTGCTGGTGGCAGCCGGAATCGTCGGCAATGTAGAGAATCTGGGCCTGGAACATAGCGCGGTCAAGGTCGAGAAGACGCACATCGTGACCGACAAATTCGGCTATACCGGCGAGCCCGGCGTCTACGCGATCGGCGACGTGGCCGGCCCGCCGTGGCTGGCGCACAAGGCCAGTCACGAGGGCGTCATCTGCGTGGAGCATATCGCCGGACTGCAACCGCACGCACTCGATCCGGAGCGCATCCCTGCCTGCACCTACAGCCATCCGCAGGTAGCCAGCGTGGGACTTACCGAAGCACAAGCCAGGGCACGCGGGCATCAAGTCAAGGTCGGCAAGTTTCCCTTTGTGGGCAACGGCAAAGCTATTGCCATGGGAGCGACTGCGGGGCTGGTCAAAGTGGTGTTCGACGCGGGCAACGGCGAGCTGCTCGGTGCGCATATGGTGGGAGAGGAAGTCACGGAGATGATTCAGGGCTATGCCATCGCGCAAGCGCTGGAAACCACCGAAGCCGATCTGATTGCGGCCGTCCTGCCGCACCCGACGATGTCCGAGGCCATGCACGAAGCGGTGCTCGCGGCCTACGGGCGTGCACTGCATATCTGAGGGATTCGCAGAGCGCACCCGCACTGACCTCCATGGAAACGATCATGTACAACTTCGAGCAACGCACGCTGCTTCTTACGGGCGCGAATGGCGGCATTGGCCGCGAGACGGCCCGGCTTTTTTTCGCGCATGGCGCGAACCTGGTGCTTGTGGACCTCGACGCAACGGGTCTGACGGCCTTTGCCCGCGAACTGGACCCGGACGGCGCGCGCATCGTCACACTCAGCATGGACGCAGCCAGCCCGGATGATTGCGCGCGCGCCGTCGCACTGGCGCAGGGACGCTTCGGCGGCATCGATTTCCTTGTACCGTCCGCTGGCCTCTACCAGGACCAGCCGGTCGGCGAGATGACCGACTCGCAGTGGAGGCAGACGCTCTCCGTCAATCTCGACGGCGTGTTCTACCTCGTGCGCCGCGCAATACCGGCGTTGCGCGAGAACAGCGCCATTGTCAACCTCACCTCGGTGGCCGCGCATCGAGGCGCTTACTCCAATGCGCACTACTCAGCGTCCAAAGGTGGCCTGCTCAGTTTCACCCGCAGCCTGGCCAGGGAACTCGGTCCACGCACGCGCGTGAATGCGGTGTCCCCCGGCATCATCGAGACACCGATGACCGCGGGTCTGATCCTGAAACGTGGCGCCGATTCAGTCGAGCAGACGCCGCTGAAGCGCCTCGGCCACCCACGCGAAATCGCCACGGCGATCGGCTTCCTATGCAGCGATGCCGCCAGCTTCGTGACCGGAGAAGTGCTGCATGTCAATGGCGGCCTATACATCGCCGGTTGATGGCATGACGCATTGATCGATCCGACGGCAAACCTTGAGACAAGCGCGACTGAAGCCGCCGACGTCCCCATGCTTGCCGTCAAACCCAGATCACAACCCTTTCCCCCGCTGCATCGGAAGCACACCATGATCAAACTTCAGGACCCGTCCCTTCTGCGTCAGCAGTGCTATATCGATGGCCGCTGGATCGATGGCGATCGTTACATCGACGTCACCAATCCCGCCACCGGCGAACACGTCGGCCGGGTGCCGGCGCTCGGCGCCAGCGAGACGCGCCATGCCATCGAGGCCGCCAACCGTGCGCTGCCCGGCTGGCGCTCCCGCACGGCCAAGGAGCGCTCGGTGTTGTTGCGCAAATGGTTCGAACTGCTACTCAGCCACCAGAACGACCTTGCCTGCATCATGACAGCTGAACAGGGCAAGCCTCTCGCGGAAGCGCGTGGCGAAATCGCTTACGCGGCGTCGTTCATCGAATGGTTCGCCGAGGAAGGCAAGCGCGTCTACGGCGAGACCATTCCCGCACCGCTCAGCAATCAGCGCATTGTCGTGACCAAGGAGCCGGTGGGCGTATGTGCTGCGATCACCCCATGGAATTTTCCCGCGGCCATGATCACCCGCAAGGCCGGCCCGGCGCTGGCGGCCGGCTGCACCATGGTACTCAAGCCCGCTTCGCAAACCCCGTTGACAGCCCTCGCGCTGGTGGCGCTGGCCGAACGCGCCGGCATTCCCGCCGGCGTATTGTCTGTGGTAACCGGGTCGGCTGCCGCCATCGGCGGTGAACTCAGCAGCAACCCGCTGGTACGCAAGCTCACCTTCACCGGCTCGACGGAAGTCGGACGCACCCTGATGATGCAGACCGCCTCCACCATCAAGAAGGTATCGATGGAACTGGGCGGCAATGCGCCGTTTATCGTGTTCGACGATGCGGATCTCGATGCCGCAGTCGAAGGCGCGATTGTGTCGAAATACCGCAATGCCGGCCAGACCTGCGTTTGTGCCAACCGCCTTTATGTGCACACCCGTGTTTACGACGTCTTTGCGCAGAAGCTGGTCGCCGCCGTCAGCGCGCTCAAGGTAGGTGACGGCAACGAAGACGGCGTCCGTGTCGGTCCGTTGATCGACGCAAAAGCGGTCGTCAAGGTTGAGGAACATATCGCGGACGCACTCGCCAAGGGCGCGCGGGTACTTTGCGGCGGCCAGCGCCACGCGCTCGGGCAATCGTTCTTCGAGCCCACCGTTCTGGCTGACGTGAAACCCGGCATGCTGGTGGCGCGCGAGGAAACGTTCGGTCCGCTGGCGCCCCTCTTCCGCTTCGAGACCGAGGACGAAGTGGTCGCAATGGCAAACGATACTGAGTTCGGCCTCGCGAGCTATTTTTATTCGCGCGATCTCGGCCGCGTGTGGCGCGTCTCGGAGCGGCTCGAATACGGCATGGTCGGCGTCAATACCGGTCTGATATCCAATGAGGTTGCGCCGTTCGGCGGCATCAAGCAATCCGGCGTGGGCCGGGAGGGATCGCATTACGGCATCGAGGATTACCTGACCATCAAGTACACGTGCATGGCTGGGCTCTGACAATGAACCTGGCCACCGATTCAGGCGGCGGCCAGGCTCCGGCTCCAGGGAAGCCGTCACCGTCCCCGGACCTCGCCCGCCCTACGCCCCGCTCAACTTCTTCCAGAACGTCGCTATGCAGATAGATGGCAATACCCAGCTTGTCGGCATCATCGCCTCGCCGATCGCACACGTGCGTACTCCCCAGCTCTTCAACGCCGCTGTGGCAAGGCAAGGCTTGAATGCGGTATGTGTGCCGCTCCATGTGGATGCCGCGCAGTTGCCGGCGTTTCTGGCCGGCGCGGAAGCACCGCACAATCTGCTTGGACTGGTGGTCACCATCCCGCACAAGGAAGCCGTGGTCGCCGCATGCGGCGAGTTGACCGACACCGCCCGGCTGGTGGGCTCCGTCAATGCGATGCGCTTTGACCGGACAAAGGGGCATTGGGTCGGCGCAAATTTCGACGGCGACGGCTTCGTCGCCGGCTTGCGCGAACGCGGGCACACGATCAGTGGAAAACGTGTTCTGCAAGTCGGCGCGGGCGGCGCCGGCAAATCCATGGCCTACGCAATTGCCCGCGAGCGGCCGGCCGAACTCGTCATCCATAACCGTTCGGCCAGCAAGGCGGCGGAACTGGTTGCGCAATTGAAAAAGGCACTGCCTGACGTATCGATTCGCAGCGGAGACAACAATCCTGCTGACTTCGATATCGTAGTCAATGCCACTGCCCTCGGCTTGCACGACGGCGATGCGATCCCGGTACAGGCTGAACTGCTGAGCGCTGGCACGCTGGTGTGCGAGGCGGTGGTCCGGGATGAAGATACGTCGTTACTAAAGACGGCGCGCGAGCACGGCTGTCTGGTGCATCACGGGCAATGGATGCTGTATGGACAGATTGTTGAAATTGCCCGGTTCCTTGAGGTCCCGCTGGAACCCCAATACGTTGAGCGCATGCTGGGCCCTTTTGACGACCGCTGATGCCACCGTTGTTCCCAATGCGTCAAAGTTCGACATACAACATCGCTTCGCCTTGGTGAACCAGACGCTGGAATTCCGCTGCCCATTGGGAGATTTATCATGAATGCTCGCGACATCCTTCTGACCAAGGAAACACTAGTGCGCCATTCCGATGGCGTCTATACGCTGGGAGGCCAGGGTAATTCACTGGTCGTCGATCTTGGCGACACCCTGCTCCTCGTCGATGCGGGCCCTGGGGACGAGATTACCGAGGCCATGATTCAGGAGCTCAGGGGCAGCCTCGTCAAGCCGGTTGCTTATCTGGTCTACAGCCACGGCCATATGGGCTACAACAACGGCGTGTGCTACTGGCAGGACGATGCGGCGAGGCGCGGCCATCCCGCGCCAATTCTTATTGCACAAGAGAACGTGCCTGCGCGGTACCGCAGATACCGCGAAACAGCAGGGCTCCAGGCATATACGAACGTCCGGCAGTTCCGCAGCGGCTATCCCGCCGACCCGCCGGCACACTGGTTCCAGATGCCCACGCTGACCTATCGCGAACGGCTGGTGGTGCACGGGAGCGAGCGCGAGGTCATCCTGATGCACGTCCCCTCCGAAACCGATGATGGCACCGCAGTATGGATTCCAGATGTCCACACGCTGTTTGCCGCGAACGCCTTCATCAAGACATGCCCGAATGCGGGTTCGCCCTACCGGATCTTTCGCGACCCCATGCGTTGGGCGCAAACCCTCGACCGGCTTGCCGAACTGCGCCCGCAGGTGTTGATCCCGCAGTTTGGCAAGCCGGTGACCGACTGCGCCGACATCCACGAAGCGCTGAGCGTTCCCGCACGCGCCATGCGATATCTGCGCGACGAAGTGCTCGGACGGATGAATCAGGGCATGGAGGAAAACGACATTATTCATGACGTTCCGCTGCCAGACGAGTTGTTTGGCAGCAAATTCATGAAGCCGGCCTACGGGTGCGCAGAGTACCTCATGCACGACATCTGGCGCTCGGAGAATGGATGGTGGAATCGCAATCCGACAGACCTGCACCCGGCCCCGCCGGCGCAGGTCGCCGCAGCCGTGCGGCGCGCGCTGGCCCACCCGGAAAAAGTACTCGCGCGTGCTCGAGAGCTGCAGGCTGCCGGTGAAATCCAGCTTGCGCTGCATGTGATCGACCTGCTTACCGAAGGGGACGCGCGGGACACGCTCGCGAACGAGGCAAGGGCGCTGAAGGCGCAACTCTGCAAGGAGAGAGCCGGCACGGTTACCGCTGCCGTATCGCACAACCTCTATTTGAGCGCCGCAGACGAGTTGCTAGGGTTGCCGGCGGGGGCTGACGACCTCGCCCGCGTCGACTCATACGAGTGGAAATGAGTGGAAGTAGTCAGAATTCGACAGCAGGGGATCAAAACATGCAATCCAATATAAGCAAGGCGATCGACAAGCAGGTTAAGCCAGATGCTGGCCTGGGAATGCCTGCGACCGGCGAACTGCTCGAGAACATCGTGCCGGGGGTTCATACCCTTGGTGGACAGCGCAACACACTTGCCATTGAAACCGCGCGCGGCGTGATCATCGTCGATGCCGGACCCGGTGGCTGCGCCACCGAGGCAATGATTGCGCGGTTACGCGAGCTGACCCCGGCACCCGTGCTGGCTATTGTCTATAGTCATGGCCACGCCGGCTACAACCGGGGCGTGCCGCAGTGGCTGAAGCACGCCGCTTTGCGCGGCGAGCCACGGCCGACCACGATTTCCCACGAGGGCGTGCCAGCAAGCTATCAGCGCCAACTCCAGGCTGCACCGCTGCAGGCGTGGATCAATAACCGGGAAAACGGAGAGGCGACGCAGCCGTACACCGCGGATGACTGTCCGATGCCCGACCAGACCTTTGGCAGCAAACTGGTGATCGACGGCGCGGATCGCACCGTTGAACTGCTGAGCGCTCCATCCGAAACGGACGACGCGCTCGCCGTCTGGTTGCCCGCCCAGCGATTCCTGTACAGCGGACTTTCGATGAGCCGCGGAATCCCGAACGTTGGCATGCCGCTGCGGACCCTGCGGGACCCCATGCGTTGGGCCACTACACTCGAGCGCCTCCATGCGCTGGCCCCACTCTGCGTATTGCGTGAATCTGGCGCGCCGATCAATGATCCGAAGGACATTGAAGACGCCTTCCTCGTGCCGGTGCGGGCACTACGCTATCTCCGACAGGAAGTGGTCAAGCGGATGAACGCCGGGATGAATGAACGCGAAATTCTGCATGACATGGTGTATCCGGAATCTTTTTTCGATCATCAATTCATGCGGCCGATATTCGGTTCACCGGACTACATCGTGCGTGCGATCTGGCGTACGGAGAACGGCTGGTGGGACCGCAATCCGGCCAACCTGCATCCGGCCAGGCCGGCGGATGCCGCCAACGCAGTACTGTCTGCGCTTCTCGATTCCACGCACATCCTCGACGAAGCCAGGCGGCTACAGGCACAAGGCGAAATTCAACTCGCCATGCATGTGATCGACCTGCTCGCGCTCTCGGGCGAAGATCGTCCAGACGTGAAGGCGGCACGGCAAATCAAGGCGCAGTTGTGCCGGCAGCGGGCCATGCAAGTGTCTTCCGTCGTTTCCCGGCAGATTCTGCTCAGCAGCGCGGAAGAGTTGCTTGGTCTTCCGATTGGGAGCACGAGTGCCGGGGATCCACCCGCATCTTTTTAGTAGTATGCCGTGATGTCGCCGACGCCCCCAGGCGCTGCAAGACTCGATATGCGAAATTGCTTCACCGGGTCAATCTCAGACAACGCGGCATCGACGCGGCACCATGCGAATCGCGCTTTAGTCGGGGGCGCCAGGCTGCCGTCATTTGACGGGTGCCGGATCCTCGTCCATACCGGCCACGGCATTGAGCGCGCCACAATCGAGTACGCGAATCGATGAATACGCCAGGCAAATAAATCCTGCGTTTTCGAGCGCCTTCAGTTCACGGTTGACGGATTGCCGCGACGCGCCCAGCAACGCGGCGAACTCTTCCTGCGATAACTTCAACGTAATGGACACCGTCTCGCCGTGCCGGACCCCGTGGACCGGCAGCAGCGACAGCAGCGCGCGCGCCACCCGCACTCGCAAAGGTGCCAAAGCACTTGCTGCGGCGCTGCCATACAACGCGCGAGACCGCTTGCAAAAGAGCCGCAGGAGCGCCTGTGCCAATCCCGGGTCTTCCCGGACCGCCTGCGCGAACACCGCCCTGGGAATGAGCAATGCCACCGCCTCGCCATGCGAGCGTGCGTCATGGACAGGGCCGCCGCCATCGAGAATGGGGATGAGCCCGAAGATCAGTCCAGGCCCGAGATACCCGATTACGAAATGCTTGCCTGAAACGGTGGACAGCCCGACCTCGATCGAACCGCTCAACACCACGACAAGTGCCTCCATCTCACCGCCGGCTACGGCCAGTACGTTTCCATCCAGGTACTTTGCAATCCTGCCGTTTTCGACGAAGCGCTCCAGTGTCTCACTGGCCGCACCGCGCAGGTCATCCGAGCGGGCCAGTAAGCTGCGCGCCAATGCGCGATAAGGGGAATCTGGGAATTGTGTCGTCATTGCGACAGATTGCTGCGGCGCACCACGCTCACACTGTGCAGCACATGAATGAGATCAGACAAGACGTGCCCCCGAGAGACATTAAATGAAGCCAGAGCAAACAACGTTGCCTCCCGACTCCTTCCTTCATACGGCGGACCCGGCCGCAGGCTATCTCGGCCGGATCGGTAAAACGTTGCGGGAGTCTACACCATGGTGGAAGCCCCACAGCCGCGCGCCGCACGGCACACCGAACGTCATCGTGATCTTGCTCGACGATCTTGGCTTTTCGGATTTCGGTTGCTACGGCAGCGAAATCCGCACGCCGAATATCGATGCGCTGGCCAGCGCCGGGCTGAGATTCACAAACTACACCACGGTTCCGATGTGCACGCCGGCGCGTGCAGCGCTGCTGACTGGCAAGAACCCTCATTCGGTTGGCTGTGGCTGGCTGACACACAGCAGCCCCGGCTATCCGGGCTACATGGCGGGTGAAATGTCGGAGGACGCGCCGACCATTCCGGAACTGCTGCGCGAGCGCGGATTTTCGACCTACGCGATCGGCAAATGGCACAACACCGGCGACCATAACGTCTCGCCAACCGGCTCACGAAACTCCTGGCCTTTGCAGCGCGGATTCGACCGGTTTTACGGCTTCCTCTCCGCGGAGACCAACTATTTTGCGCCGGGGCAATTGGTCGAAGGCAACAGTTTCGTCGATACCGACGTCTACCCGGAAGACTACTATTGCAGTGATGACTGGACCGACAAGGCTGTCAGCTGGCTCAAGTCTCATCAAAGCAGCAGCCCCGACAAACCGTTCTTCCTGTACCTCGCGCACAACGCGCCCCACGTGCCACTGCACGCAAAGAAGGACGATATCCAGCGTTATAGCGGCCTGTATGAGAAGGGCTGGGACACGGTCCGGCAAGAGCGTTACGCGCGCCAGATCGAGGCCGGACTGATTCCGCAAGACTGGCGCTTGTCCGGCCGTTCGCCGAATATCGCGGACTGGCATACGCTCGATCAGCCGACCCAGGCGCTCTATGCCAGCTATATGGAGCTCTATGCAGCGATGGTCGACAACATCGACCAGAACGTCGGCCGCCTCACGGATTTTCTCAAAGACGCCGGACTGTTCGATAACACGCTGATCATCCTTACCTCAGATAACGGCGCCTCTTCGATCGGAGGCCCGGAGGGGTCGGCGAACATCTTCGAGAAGCGCGTGGCCGGCGCCGAGACAGCCGGGCTGGCGAGCGAGATGATGCGTAGCGGCAAGCTCGGCGGCATGGAATCGTATGCGGCGTATCCGGTCGGATGGGCCAACGCGTCGAATACGCCATTTCGCTTTTATAAGCGCACGCCGATGAACGGCGGTATCCGCGTGCCCTACATCGCGCACTGGCCGCAAGGCATTCTCGACGGCGGCGCGATACGAACACAGTGGATTCACGTCACCGATACCCTGCCGACGCTACTGGAACTGGTTGATACGCCCTACCCCGCAACCTTCCGCGGTCATGCTACGCGCGGACTCAACGGTCAGTCCTTCGCCGGCATGCTCGACGACCCGCATCAGGTTTCGCGGCGGGACCGGCAACATTACGAGCTGGAGGGCAATCGCGGCTATATCAGAGACAACTGGAAAATCGTCTCGCTGCAGCCGCCCGGCACGCGCATCGATCTGGACAACTGGATGCTCTTCGATCTCGCCAGCGATCCCACCGAGTGCGATGACATCGCCTCATCCCACCCCGAACTGCTGGCGGCGCTCATCGCCGAGTTCGAGGCGCACGCGCAGGCCAACTACGTCTACCCGCTCGATAACCGGGACAGTCGTCGTGGGCTTTGCGTTCCGCCGTTTGCCGAGGCGAGCCTCGGTCAGGCCAGGACCTTTTATCCCGACACGTCCACCGTGCCGGGCACCGTCATCTCACCTCTGATCGCCGACCGGAATTTCGAGCTGGAATGCCGGTTCGAGTACAGCGGCGCCGAGGAAGGCGTCCTGGTGGCTGTCGGCAACGCGTTCGCGGGCTTCACCTTCTTCGTGGATGGCGCGCGATTGCACTTCACGTTTCGCAGCGGCTCGAGCCTGACGGAATTGACCGACATCGTACTGGCTCAAGGCGTCAATCATCTGGTGCTCGAGCACCGTGCAACCGGTGACCGGCGCGGCATCGGCCATCTCAGGCTCAACGAAACCCCGGTAACCCCGGCCTTTGCGATGACCCCCACGATCCTGCGCCTGACTGGAGAAGGTCTCGACGTGGGACGCGACCGCCGCATCCAGGTCAGCGAGCATTATCGGGACCGCGGCGCGTTTCCCTATGCTGGACGAATCCATTTCGCACGTCTGACGCCCGGCGCGCAGGCGCCCGGCAGCATCGCGAACCGGCCTGAACAGTTGGCGCAGCTCGACTAACCCGCCATGCCGCGAAACCGTTCCGCGACACATTGCAAACGAGCGAAGCCACTGGCTCCTTCCTTCTCGCACCGAGACCTATCTTGACTGCCTCTGCCGACTACCGACCACTAGCCGCCTGGTCCATCGCCCTGCTGCTGACGGGTCTCTCGCTGATCAACTTCCTCGACAAGATCGTGCTCGGGATGGTGGCCGTGCCCTTGATGGCCGAGTTCAATCTGTCACCTGCCGCGTTCGGCGTGATCGCCGGCAGCTTCTTCTGGCTTTTTTCGGTGTCAGCGGTCGCCGGTGGCTTTCTCGCCAATCGCATCTCCACGCGCTGGATCTTGCTGGCGATGGCCGTGACCTGGTCATTGCTGCAAGTGCCGCTCGCGTTCGCCGCCGGCGTGCTGCCGATTCTAAGTTGCCGCGTGATCCTCGGCGCGATGGAAGGACCGGCTGCGCCTGTGTCGGTGCACGCGGTATTCAAATGGTTTCCCAACCACAAGCGCAGCCTGCCGGTGGCGGTGATCAACCAGGGCGCCGCCTTGGGCGTGATCGTCGCCGGCCTCGTGATTCCACTTGTCACGCGCGGCTGGGGCTGGCGCATGAATTTTCTGATTCTGGCCGCCATCGGCGCGATCTGGAGCGTTCTCTGGCTGTGCTTCGGGCGGGAAGGACAGTTGCAGGAGGCCGCAGCGTCATATCCCGGCGTGACCAGCGCCGATGGACACGCAACAGCCAAACCGGCGCGGCTGCCGTACCGCACGATACTGAGCTCCCCCTACGTATTGCTCGTCTTCCTGCTGGGATTTGCAGCGTACTGGACATTGGGCCTCGTGCTGACCTGGCTGCCCGCCTACCTGGAAAAGGGGCTCGGCTTCAACGGCATCACGGCCGGCCGGCTGTTCGCAATGGTCGTGCTCTGCAGCACACCGACCACGATCGGCCTGTGCTGGTTGTCGCAACGCCTCCTGACGAGCGGAGCGTCGACCCGAAAGGCGCGCGTCCAGTTAATCAATTTTTGCTTTTTGCTCAGCGGCGCGCTGTTCCTCGCATTGGTCGCATTCGATCTCACACCGATGCAAAAAGTACTGCTGTTCACGTTTGCCAGCGCCCCACCCGCCGTCTGTTTCGCACTGGCCTCGCCGATACTCGCCGAACTGGTGCCGGCGGGGCAGCGTGGGGCCATTTTCGCGATTCATACCGCGCTGTCGAGCCTCGCCGGCGTGATTGCCCCAGCGGTGATGGGTCGGCTGCTTCAAGCGCATGGCACCGCAGACGCACACGGCTATGAAACGGGCTTCCTGATCGGCGCCGTTGTACTGATCGCCAGCGCGCTCGCCAGCCTGTGTTTCCTGCACCCTGAGCGTGCATCGCAGGTGCGCCGCACCCGTGCCACAGAGCCGGCTTGACGATGCTTGCGACGGTCCGATTGCGGTGAACTGCACAACGCAAACCCACTGCGACTCGCTCTACCCCGTTCTTTTTACGCCACCGGCTTGCCCCGCAGCAAAAGGAAAACATTCATCATGACGTCCCAGCATTTTCTTGCGCCCGTTACCGCCGACAACTTCGTGCGTGCGGAGTCACATTTCTATTTTGCAACGGCCGTCCGACAGGGCAGTTTCGGCCGGTTCTTTCATCGCCGCGCGCTGGCACCGGTCGAACAGCAAACCATCGTACGCGTCAATCGCGACACGCTTTATTCAACGGCGGTATTCGATCTCGATGCCGGCCCCGTGACAGTCAAGTTGCCCGATGCGGGCGACTGTTTCAGGTCGATGGTCGCAATCAATGAAGACCAGTACGTCGGCACTGTCGTGTACGACGCTGGGGACCATACGTTCTCGAGGGAACAGATCGGCACGCGCTATGTGCTGATTGGCGTGCGCACACTGATCGACCCAACAGACGCCGATCAGGTTCGCCGCGTGCATGCGTTGCAGGACGCGATCGAGGTCGAGCAAAAGGAAGCAGGCCACTTCGACGTGCCGCAATGGGATCCGGTGAGTCAGAAGAAGGTTCGCCTCGCCCTGCAGACATTAGGCGACACACTGCCCGACTCGAGAGGTATGTTCGGCACGCACGACGAGGTCTCGCCGGTGCGGCATCTGATCGGCGCGGCCAGCGCATGGGGCGGCAATCCCGAGCGACATGCGATGTACCTGATGGTCAACCCGGCGCGCAACGATGGCGCCACCTGCTACCGGCTTTCGGTGCGGGACGTGCCGGTCGATAGCTTCTGGTCGATCAGCGTCTATAACGCTGCAGGCTACTTCGAGCCGAATCCGCATGCCGCCTACACGCTCAATAACCTCACGGCGCAAAGAGAGAAAGATGGCTCGATCTGCGTGCAGTTCGGTGGCTACGATGGAAAGACGCCCAATTGCCTGCCGATCACGCCGGACTGGAACTACATGGTGCGGCTTTACCGGCCACGCCCAGCAATCCTGGACGGCAGCTGGAGCTTCCCCGACGCGCAGCCGGTGAACTGATTGAAGCATTGATCGTCGCGCCCTGTACCCGCGTACGCGCTACCGCTAACCAATCCGGCCCGGCCACGCCCTCCTAACGAGGTAAAGACACAATGATTAAACCGCATTCGAATACAGGATCCATCGCCCTTGCGGCTGACGAAAGCAGCGCACCGCCGCTGCCATCGGAGTCGCATGTCCGATCGTTGACGCCGGCGACAGCGCGCGCCATCGCAAAAGAGGCCTACATTTATGGCTTCCCGCTCGTGGACTCGTATCGAATCCAGTATTCGTACTTCGTGGACCGTGACCATCCGGAATACAAAGGGGCGTGGAATCGCGTTCACCACATCGCGCGCGTCTACACGCCGGATGACCAGGCGATCCAGACGCCGAACTCGGACACGCCGTATTCGCACCTTGGCGCGGACTTGCGCACCGAGCCATTGGTGCTCACGGTCCCGGAGGTGGAAAGCGCCCGCTATTACGCGCTCCAGTTCATTGATCTGTACACGTTCAATTTCGCCTATGCCGGCAGCCGGACCTCGGGCAACGGCGCCGCCAGTTTTCTGCTGGCCGGTCCGCACTGGACGGGCGAGAAGCCGGAAGGCATCCATTCCGTGATCCGCGCCGAAACGGATTTCGCTTTCGTGTTCTATCGGACACAGTTGTTCAATCCAGCCGACATCGAAAACGTAAAAACCGTGCAGGCCGGCTATCGGGTACAGACGCTGTCGCAGTATCTCGGCAAGCCGGCTCCGACCGCGCTGCCGGACGTGCGCTTCGTCAAGCCTCTCACGAGGGAACAGGAACGAACGTCGCTCGATTTTTTCAACGTCATGAACTTCGTGCTGGGGCTTTGCCCACCGCATGCATCCGAAGAAGCGCTGCTGGCACGGTTCGCCGAACTGGGCATCGGTGCGGCGCAGCCCTTCGACGCACAAGCGCTCGCCCCGGAAGTTCGCCGCGCGATGGAGGACGGCATCGCGGATGCCTGGCGCGACTACGATGCGCTGGAGAAGCAGATGGCCACCGGCGAACGTACGAGCGGCGACGTATTCGGAAACCGGACCTACCTGCAGAACCATTACCTCTATCGCATGCTGGCAGCGGTGGATGGCATCTATGGAAATTCGAAAGAGGAAGCCATTTATCCCGGCTATCTCATCGACTCCGACGGCCAACGACTGAACGGCGCCCAGCAGCGCTACGCGCTGCGCTTCGCGCCCGGCCAGTTGCCACCGGTTAACGCATTCTGGTCGCTTACGTTGTATGAGGCTCCATCGAGATTCCTGTTCCCCAACCGGCTCAATCGCTATTTGATCAATTCGCCCATGTTGCCGGCGTTGAAGCGCGATCCCGACGGCGGCGTGACGCTCTACGTCCAGCATGCATCGCCTGGCGAAGACAAGGAATCTAACTGGCTACCTGCACCGGCCGGCCCTTTCATCATGGCATTGCGCCTATTCTGGCCGAAGCCCGCAGCACTCGATTGCAGCTGGAAGGCCCCGGCGTTGCACAAGGTTCACTGAGCCGTCCGAACGTCGATCGCGGCGGCGACCGTGCTGCGCGTGTTGACGCCTATGACCTCGCCGGCAGCGCCGACGGCCGTGAGCGTATGAGCGGCGCTGCCGGGGTCACAAGCCGCACCAAGATTTCAAGCAAAAAATATGTAGTGCTACGTTAAATGCGATGTTCGCGATTTAACAGGAATCACTTTCGTCTGGACGTATTGGGGGGCTGGATCGCCGAACGGCGTGTGTGCAGCCAGCCGGCATCTGCTTGAGTTTGCTTCACCCCGTGTCGGTCAGACACGGCAAACACAAAGAGGAGACATGCATGCGTTTTATCAGTCAGGGTATTTGTGGTGCCACATTGATCCTAGCTGCAGGCAGTGCTGCAGCGCAATCAAGTGTGACGCTCTACGGAGTGGCCGATACGTTTGTACAGTATCAGAACAATGGCGGCGCGCATTCGTTTGCCGAAAAAAGCGGTGGCAGCACGGGTTCCCGGTTCGGTCTCAATGGCAAAGAAGATCTGGGGAACGGTCTGCGCGCAATTTTCGACGTGGAGAGCGGTTTCAATATCGCTAACGGGGGATTCTTCGTTGACAGCACGGCGCTATTCTATCGTCAGGCTTGGGTCGGGCTGTCGGACGAGAAATATGGATCGCTGACCTTTGGTCGCCAATATGCGCCGACCTTTTGGGCCGTTTTCCCGACCGACCCATACCGTGGCGACGAAACCCTCTCGCCGCTCGCAGCCGCTGCGGCGACCGCCGATAGAAAAACGCTGGCCACACAGACCGCATCCGCTCGAACCAGTAATTCAATCGTCTACCAGTCGCCTGTGGTAGGCGGACTGAAGCTTTATGCGATGTATGGCCTGACTGCGACGGTGACCCAGCCGGTGCCGGAGACAGTGGGCAATACACTCGATCTTGCAGCGACGTATTCGGGTTACGGTTTCTACGCAGGTCTGGCCTATCAGAATCAGCATCCGGGGACGGAAACTATCCCTGGGCTGCCGTCTGCGTTGAATCTGTTGGGAACGGAGCATTTCACCGGTGCACTCGCCTATCGGATCGGTATCGTGAACTTCCAGTTCAACTATGCGTATAACCGCTCGAAGGACGCGCCGGCGAAGTCGTTGGCGGCCACGCTTGGCGCGGCGCATTCGTTCAGCGTCGCTGAATTGGGCGCGACGATTCAGGCGACACCCGCCGATACCATCGAGATCGCTGGCATCGAGCGCAACGTGCGCGGCGTGCACGACAATACGCCTGGCATCCAGATCGGCATCGACCACAACCTGTCCAAGCGCACAGAGATTTACATGCGCGCGGGATACATGAAGAACCACGGAAGCGCGACCATGAGCTGGCCGGGCACGACGGTGACCGGGATCGACACGTCGCAGACCATCGTGGCAATAGGGATGGCGCATCGCTTCTAACAGACGTTGGCGCTATTTGCGACGCCACCAGGCGGTGCCGTTGATAGCGCCCGACCCGTGCGAAAACGGGGGTGAGCGAGTGTGCTCGGAATTTCAGGAATTTGACAACAGGAGAATTAAATGAAGACAACTCAGGCAATCAGGCGCGTCGCTGGCGTGCTCGTTGTTATGGCGTCGCTAAACGCTTATGCGCAAAGCAACGGTGAGACCGCCGCACCGGCGGTTTATGCCGCGTCGGCTACGAACGCGAAGGCGGCCAATCGCGCGTTGCAAAAGAACGTGCTGCGTGCGTTGAGCAAGACCAAGGGACTTAACGTAACCGCCATCACGGTTCGGGCCAAAAACGGCACCGTGATGCTGGAAGGCACCGTGCCGGAACAGACGCAAATCGAGCTGGCGACGCACGCCGCCCAGGATGTGGCTGGCGTCAGTTCGGTGAGGAACGAATTGACTCTCGCGGGCCCGGCAGGAAGCCAGTAATACATCGACGGATTCGACGACTCTGCTGAAGCCTTCGTCAGCAACTGAGCGAGAAGTCTTCGCCATTAGGGGCGGGCAGCCGGTTAGCCGCCTTGTCCGCGCCTGGCGACCGGCTGCACGTAGATCGTCAACGAGCCGTCAGCGCCGTTTTTCAGCGTCCCGCTCCTGGTGCCGGGAGAATCGCCGTTATATCCCTGTCGTCCCCAACGCTGCATGGCTCGATATGCGAATGCACATCGTTTGGTCAACCCATACAACGCGGCATCAGCGCGGCGTCATACGGATCGCGCCATCGAGACGCACGCTCTCGCCATTGAAATAGACGTTGGTCACGATGCTCTCGACCATCGCGGCGAATTCCTCGGGCCGGCCGAACCGCTTGGGAAATGGCACCGATTGCATGAGTGCATGCTGTACGTGGTCAGGCGCACTGCGCATCAGCGGCGTTTCGAAAATCCCTGGCATGATCGTGTTGATGCGAATGCCGTCGTTCATGAGATCACGCGCGATAGGCAACGTCATCCCCACGATACCGGCCTTGGACGCACTGTACGCTGCCTGACCGATCTGTCCGTCCTCAGCCGCCACCGACGCCGTATTGACGATCAGCCCCCGCTCGCCATCGGCGAGCGGGACTAATTCAAGCATGCCCGCGGCAGATTTCGCGATGCAGCGAAACGTGCCGATCAGGTTGATCTGAATCGTGCGCTCGAACCTGTCGAGCGGATAGTGCTTCGCTTCGCCGGTTGTCTTGTCGCGGCTTGCGGTTTTGATTGCATCGCCCGTACCCGCGCAGTTGACCAGAAGACGTTCCTGGCCATGAGCGGCGCGTGCCTTTGCAAACCCTGCATCGACTTGCGCGCCATCGGTCACATCGACTCGGCAGAACACACCGCCGATCTCGCGCGCGAGCGCATTGCCGCGCTCCGCGTCGACGTCGAAAATCGCGACACGCACGCCACGCAACGCGAGACGCTGCGCGGTGGCCGCGCCGAGGCCCGATGCGCCTCCGGTGACTACCGCTGAAACCGTTGAGTCGAGCATCATGACGAATCACGCTCCCTGTCGATGATCACCTTGCTTGAGCGCCGACACGACCGCACGGCACACCGCCGAAGTGGCACGCTGCGCCCTGCGGCTTCGGCGCACCCCGCATCCGATGCACGAGGCCCTGATGCGCTGGCTAGCTCGCCTCGACCACGATGGTCTGACCGAGCTTGGACCACTTCTGCGCCTTCGCCAGATAGCGATCCTCGATAATGCTACGCCTGATCTTGAGGGTCGGCGTCAGGAAACCATTGTCGATCGACCAACTGTCTGCGACGACCACCATATAGCCCAGCTTCTCGTGGTCTTCGAGCATGGCGTTCACGCTATCGAGCA
The DNA here is from genome assembly GCF_046027605.1 of Paraburkholderia fungorum. GTDB lineage: Bacteria > Pseudomonadota > Gammaproteobacteria > Burkholderiales > Burkholderiaceae > Paraburkholderia > Paraburkholderia fungorum_F. The sequence continues at coordinate 270,701 of NZ_JAQQEF010000004.1, read as the reverse complement.
GGCTCTGAAGTTCCGCCGTCAGCGGTTCGCGCGCGTGACGGTCCTGCATTTGCCGCTTCGCATCGGGCGCAAGCATCGCGAGGACGAAGGGCTGCGGATGTCCAGGGCCCGTCACGCACACCGCTTCAACCTTCGGGTGGCTAAGCAAGTTTTCGATCGGCACCGGCGCGACGTATTTTCCCTTGCTGGTCTTGAAGAGCTCCTTGACCCGCCCGGTAATCTTCAGGCGGCCGATCTCGTCCATCTCGCCGCGATCGCCCGTCATGAAAAAGCCGTCCGCGGTCGTGGTTTGCGCCGTCAGTTCCGGATCCTTGAAGTAACCGAGCATCTGAGTGGGTGTTTGGAGCAGGATCTCGCCGTTGTCCGCGATGCGGCATGTCACGCCAGGGAGCGCCTGACCGCTATAGCCGAGCCGAACCTGCCCTGGCCGGCTGTAGTGCGAGTACGAAAAATTCTCCGTCATGCCGTATACATCGAGCAGTTCGAGGCCCAGCTTGCGATACCAGTTCACGATTTCTACTGGCAGCGGCGCGGAGCCGGTGAAGGCAATCCTGACGGCATCGAGTCCCAGCAGCGCAAGGATCTTCTTCTTGATGGCGCCCGAGACGATGGGCAGCGAGAACAGCAGTTTCTGCTTCCATGCCGGGAGCTTCGCGCACGCGCCGATGTAAAACTTGGTCCACAGGCGCGGCATCGAGATGAACAGTGTGGGCCGCGCACGCTGCAAATCCCGCCCAAACGTCTCAAGACTGTCGGAGAAGTAGACGCGGCATCCGTGGCAAAGCGAGTTCGACTCCACGAAGCACCGTTCGGCGCCGTGCGCCAATGGCAGGTAGGACAACAAACGGTCGCCCGTCCCAAACCCGCAAAAGCGGCCGGATTCCAACGCATACGTGATCATGTTGCGAAAGCTGTGCATGACGCCTTTGGGCTTTCCAGTGCTACCTGACGTGTACATGATGGTCGCTAGCTCGTCGGGCTGAGGCAAGCTCACGTCCTGCAACGGTTTCACATTGGCCATGATCTCGTCCCAGTGCGGTACGCCCCCGATCTGGGCCATCGGCAAAGCGACGATCGGCAACTGTGCCGACGCGCCCGAGCGAATCTCATCCCAGCGTTGCGGCGCACCATCGATCCTGCCGGCAAACAGCAGGCGGGTATTGCAGTGCTCGAAGATATAGCGCGCGGAGTCGGCGCTGATGGTGGGATATAACGGCACGGACACATGCCCCGCCAGCCAGATCGCAAGATCGGCCATGATCCAGTGCGCGCTGTTTTTCCCGAGAATCGCGATGTGGCTCTTCGCAGGCAACGCAAGCGAGCGCAGATATGCAGCCATGCGCCTCGCCTGGTCGCCGACTTCCTTCCAGCTATAGTCCACCACCGTTCCATCAGGATGCGGCTGAGTAAAGTAGACAGCGTCTGGCTGAGACTGCTCCCATTGCAGGAAGCGGTGAACCAGACTAATAGAATTCATCTCTTTCATGCTTGTCCCCAAGATTCTTCTGATTTGCTTCATCCGGATGCGAGCCTTGCGAGCAGCAACGTAGGCGAGCGATGGCTGCGGCAGGCGCACGTCATACGTTCCCGATTGACGTGGTATTCACGCCGTTCGAACGAGTCGGCACCAGGCCATCATAGGCAACGTCCTGTCGGGCCGCCCCTTCCTTTTCTAGGGGCGCGGCGCAATGGCAGGCTCTGCAGCGCTGAACATCGAGGTCAGCTCGCAAGAGCGGCCCGATTTGCGCGACAACCACTGCGTGATGGTCAAGTGCCCCCCCGTTTTGGGAGGGCGGAAAGCGCGACGCCTGCGCTATTCTTTTCGGCAAGAAAAAACGCGCGGACAGACCCGCTAAGTTCGCCGAACCGGCCCGGAGACTGAGATGCGGAGTGAGCGCCAATCTTCGGCCCTAAGCAAACAGGCCTTGCGCGTGGTCGGGCCTTTCATCCCGATTGTGTTCGCGTTGATGCTGGCCAGCAGCCTGAGCATCGATCTGCTCTCGTCCGTTCGCGCCTATGTGGGTGGAGAAAGCCTGTGGAGTAAGGGGCAAAAGGACGCGGTGCTCCATTTGATCCGCTATGGCGAGACCCACAATGAAGATGAGTTCCTCGCCTATCAGCGTGCCATCGCCGTACCCCTTGGCGATCGCGTTGCCAGAATCGAACTGCTGCGCGCGCAACCCGACCTGGACAAGGCCGCCGCCGGCCTGATCGCCGGCGGCAACCATCCGGACGATATTCCAGGCATGATCCGCCTCGTTCTGGATTTTCGCCGCCTGCCGCCGCTCGAACATGCCATCACGGTCTGGACCCAGGCGGACGCCGAGGTGAAGTTACTCAGCGACCTCGCGGAGCAATTGCATGCCGCGACGCGCGGCGGCGACCACGGCGCGGCGAACATTGCGCACTTGATGCTTCAGATTCGGGAATCCAATGCCCGCCTCACGCGGCTCGAAGAGGCTTTTTCCTATTCGCTCGGCGAAGTCTCGCGTCTGGTGCGTGACCTGCTGATACCGGGCATTGACGTCGCCTCAATCCTGTTATTGGCCGCGGGGATATTTCTCGCCGTGCGCGGCATGCGCCTGGAACTGAATCTCAGACAGGCACTGTCGCACAGCGAGGAACGGCTCACGCTCGCTATCAGCGGCAGTAACGATGGGCTGTGGGATTGGGACGTGCGCAGCAATGCATTCTATTTTTCGGCGCGCTGCGCACAGATGCTGGGCTATCACGAGTGTGAGTTGCCCCAATCGTTCGCCACCCTGCTCGCGCTCATCCACCCGGACGATTTCGCTTCCCTCGAGTTGAAGCTCCACGGGCATCTGCAGGACAGCCTGCCCTTCGATGCCGAGTTTCGCCTGCGCACCAGGACCAACACCTACTTATGGGTTCGCTCGCGTGGACGCATGGTGCGCGACACCGTCGGTCTCGCGCAACGCATGGCGGGCTCGCTGACCGATATTACCGAGCAAAAGTGTGCAGAGGCGCTGCTGCGCGCAGAGCAGGCGCGCGAGCGGGAGCATGCCGCTCGCCTCGCGCACGATGCGACCCACGACGCGCTGACCGGCCTCATCAATCGCATCGAGTTCGAACGGCGTCTGGCCGACGCCATGCAACGCGGGCAGTCTGAAAACTGCACACATGTCCTGATGTACCTCGATCTCGACCAGTTCAAGGTGGTCAACGATACATGCGGGCATGCAGTGGGCGACGAACTGATTCAGCAACTGGTGTCCGTCATGACAGCGGAGTTGCGCAAGTCCGACATGCTTGCGCGCCTCGGCGGCGACGAATTCGGCGTGTTGCTGGAGGACTGCACCACCGAAGATGGCGAATGCGTAGCGGATTCGCTGCGCGAGGCGATTGCACGCTTTCGCTTCGTGCACCGCACGCGCAGCTTCGCGCTGGGCGCGAGTATCGGCATGATCCGCCTCGACGCGGACGTGTCGCACGTGGCCGAGGCGTTGAGCGCGGCCGATGCCGCCTGTTATCTGGCCAAGCAGCGGGGACGCAACCGCGTGCAGGTGTATCAGCCGCACGACGACGCCGTACGTGTCCTCCACGACGAAATGGAGTGGGTCAGCCGTACGCACGCGGCACTGGCAGACGGACGTTTCGCGCTGCATGCCCAGCAGGTAGTGCCCTTGCAGGCCGACAGCGGAACAGGCCGGCATATCGAGTTGCTGCTGCGCATGGTGGACGAACAGGGCCAGCTGGTGCCACCGATGGCCTTCATCCCTGCGTGCGAGCGCTACAACCTGATGCCCACTCTGGACCGCTGGGTGATCGATGCGGGCTTTGCCGAGCTTGGGCGCTTGCGCCGCGCGAATCAAGCGGATATCGCAGTCTGCGGACTCAATCTTTCTGCCGCTTCGCTGTCCGACGATCAGTTGTCCGAGCATATCCGCGAGCGCGCGGCGCATCACGGCATCCCGCTCGATATCGTCTGCTTCGAGATTACCGAGACCGCGGCAATCAGCAACCTGACCCAGGCGACTTCATTCATCCGCCAACTGCAGGCGATGGGCTGCCGCTTCGCGCTGGATGATTTCGGCGCGGGCATGTCGTCATTTGCCTATCTCAAGCACTTGCCGGCTGAGTACATCAAGATCGACGGCGGCTTCGTGCGCGAGATGTTCGATGATCCGATCAATATGGTTGTGATCGAGGCGATCCAGCGCATCGCCCAGGCCATGGGCATGAAGACCGTTGCCGAATGGGTGGATAGCGATGAGGCGTTGACGCACCTGCGTGAGTTGGGTGTGGACTACGCGCAGGGTTATGGCGTGGCGAGGCCGGTCCATTTTGCAGGCCGGCGCGAAGCCGGCCTGCAAAATGTCGGCAGCGCAGCATGAAACAGGGGCCGTGTGCGTCCCCTGCCGTCCTCCCCGCATTTTTGCGTATACAGATACGTATATTGCGCACACAAATAGAAATTTATTCTTTAATAATCAATCTACTACATGTCATATTCGAGTCCTCTCCTGGCACCAACGGTTGTTCCGGCGTAAGCCGGTGTAGTTCGAGAAACCCCGTAAGATCGACGTCTTACGGGGTTTTTTGCTCTCTACAGATCCCTTGCGTTCCACTGACATCGACGATTTCCGCGTAAACACGGAATCGAGATGTCAGGCCATGCCCAAACGCGTCGAACCGAACTCCGAAACCCTCGCTGCCGTTGGAGCTAGCGCCGCAGCAGGCCTACGCTGGCTGACCCGCGAAGTCCCGGACGTAGGCGAGGTGCACGCCTGCGTGAGTCACATTGCCAAAGAAGCCAATCGTGCGAGCGAAGTGATCCGGAGTGTTCGCGATCTTGCCAGGAGCGCAGATCCGAAGGTGATGCCACTCGACATCAACAAGGTCATCGACGAAGCGGTCGCTCTCGTAAAGCAGGAGGCGCTCAGCCATCGAGTGACGGTGCAACTGCAGCTCGCGCCGAAATTGCCCCCGGCGCGTGGCGACCGGATCCAGCTTCAGCAGGTGATCACCAATCTCGCAATCAACGGTATTCAGGCCATGGCGCCAATCACCGATCGTGCGCGTGTGCTAACCATCCGAACCGAACAGCGCGAATCCGACCAGGTGCTCGTGACCGTACACGACGTCGGTATCGGCACGGAGCCCGAAGGTCTGGACCGGCTTTTCAGCGCGTTTTATACAACCAAGCCAGAGGGTATGGGTATGGGACTTTCCATCTGTCGTTCGATCATCGAGGCTCACGGCGGGCGGATGTGGGCGTCCCGCAATATCGGCTCGGGAATGACATTTCAATTTACGGTGTCCGTGAATCGCTAGCGTTGCCGTGTTCAAGGCGGCTTGTCTCCTCAGGGCGGCCGATCACAAATTGATTGCAACGGACCGCTCCTGGCGCGAACACGGCGTACCTCGGGATGCCCCGGACGTTCATGGCGACGCTCGAACCGGGCTATTGATGGTTCGGCCGCCGGCCTGCAATGTGCGTTCTGGCTAGCTTTGACACGTCGCAGATCGATGGGTTGCTCCGTTCGCCACAGCAAACGGGTGATGGTCCCACTCTGTTCTTGCCGCGCTTGCCGGACATACGACCAGATAGCCCCGCAACTGCGATCTGATGCTTCGGGTCGAAGTCGCTCGCCGCCACCGTACAGACGTACCCCTTCAGTCGTGAGAACGTAAGGCTACCAACTGTGCGCACCGGTGATTTTCGGTTCGTTCTCGCGCGGCAAGCATTTGCGACAGTCGGGGACCGGCGCAACATAGCACGCCCTTCTAATGACAGAACGTCAGATGCCGCGAGACTTTTGCCATTTGGTCGCGACCGACGCGTCGCGCGGCCGATGAAGGGGGGCGAACTTAGGGAGAGTGTCATGAACAACATCATCTGGCTTGTAGGAGCCGTGGTTATCGTTCTGTTCGTACTCGGCTATTTCGGATTCAGGTAGGGCCTTCGTCACAGGTGGCAAACGTGGCCGGCACGGTTCTGTCTCGCGTGGACCAGACCAGGCGAAAACGCGCCACGACTTACCGCCGGGACGAAGAAGCGTCTCGGCCGCGAAAGTGCGCGCCAGTCGCAACTCAGTAAACGACGCTGATTCGGGCCGGCCTATGCATCTCTGTACGCTATCGGACCGCATCTGCGTCCGCTGTGGCGTAGCCTGAACGATGGGCTACCCTGGAGTTTGGTGTCTCCGGGTGAACAGAATCGCATTCGTGAGGCCTGAGATCTAGCGCTAACCGCGTTGCGCGGGCGTACCCTCTCAGGGCACACGTACCAGGAGCAACGTTATGTTAGTCAAAGAAATGATGAAAGAGCCGGTCCGCGTTCAGGCGGGGGAAACGCTCGACACTGCAGCCCGCAAGCTGAAGAGGGATAACATTGGCGCGTTGCCGGTGTGCCAGGACACGCGTGTGATCGGAATGCTGACAGACCGCGATATTGCGATGCGTGGTGTCGCGGACGCCCGAGACGTCAGTCAGATGACTGTGCGCGAAGCGATGTCCGCCGAGGTGCTTTTCTGCTTCGAGGATGATCGGATCGAACAGGCCGCTACCATCATGAACCAGAATCATGTACATCGTCTGGCGGTCCTCGACCGTGGGAATCGGCAACTGGTAGGCGTCATTTCCCTGTCTGATGTGGGCGGTAGTCCTTCCCAGCGACGTCCGTATGAAGTCATTTTTCATAAGACATTCACTGACCACCGCGGTCATCCGCATCACAGCGAGCTGATGCGCATTTCGGTCGCCCAGGGCACCAAGGCAGAGGCGATCTCCACGGCGATCGGTCAGTTCGAACAGATGAACAAGGTCACGGTGTGGCACCAGCTGGCGGACGGATATGACGTGACGAGCGTCCGTCTCGATGAGGCGGGTGCAACGGTTGAAGAACGCGAGCCGACTTCAGAGAGAGAAGCCCGGATACTGCGCCGCGCCCGTGAGGTGTGGGAGCGGGCGGGCACGCCGGAGGGCCGGGATGTGCAGTTCTGGGAACAGGCTGCCGGAGAGATCGACCGCGAGGACCAGCCTCGGGAATAACGCGTCTCAAGACCGCGTTGCCTAGGGCAACGCAATTACTTAGCTAAATATCCAGCACGAGCACGTCGGACAATGCGCGCGAAACGCAAATCATGAGCGACTTCCGTGCTCGGCGATCAATCTCCGAAAGCACATAGTCACGATGATCCGCCTCGCCGTCGCACAGACCCGTCTCACAACTGCCGCACAATCCCTCACGACACGCAAAAGGCATGCTCACCCCACCCTGCTCCAGCGTCTCGAGAATGGTTCTGTCTGGAGTCACGGTCAACCGGCGGCCGGTCGAGCGCAGCACAACCTCAAAAGCCTGATTCGCCAACGCGACGTCGCCGATGGTTTCGTTGGCGGGCGAAAACCATTCGAAATGCACGCTCCCCGTCGGCCGCTTTTCACATGCGGTCTGGACGGCGTGCATCAATGGCTGCGGGCCACAGCAATAGACATGCTCTCCTTCGCACATGCCACCCAACTCTTGCCTGAGATCAGGGTAAGCCCCGCTCGCCTCGTCGTCGAAATGAAAGCGCACCCGCGGCACGTAGGCACGCAACGTTTCATAGAACGAAGCACGCAGGCGACTCCGGGCGTAGTAGAGCAACGTCCAGTCCTTCTGATTTGACTCGCACCACCGGATCATCGACAGGATTGGCGTTATGCCGATGCCCGCCGCGACAAACCTGTAACGCTGCGCGTCACGAACCAACGGAAAGTTGTTCCGGGGCGTCTTCACACCGACTCTTGATCCGACGCGCACCCGTTCATGCATCGCCACCGACCCGCCCCGGCTGTTGTCCACCCGGCCGACTGCAATTACATACCGATGAGTTTCAGCGGAACTGTTGCATAGCGAATAGTGGCGCACGTGATCCTGGGAACCGTCGGCGGCTGGCACGATAACCTCAAGGTGCGCCCCTGGCTCGAATGCCGGCAGCGGGGCGCCGCCCGGATCGTGTGGTAGATGGTTCGTCGCAGTCGGGCCGTGCGACTGACGCTGCGGTGTCCGCGTATTCGCCCCGGATCTGGACCATTCACCAAGCCAGGCAAACGGACGTGCAGGTCCTGCTTGCTACGGGCGCCGCGTGGCGTCGGTCCTGAAGAATGAAACATGGCCGCTCTCGCAAGAAACCAAATACCTTCGTCGCCCTCTATGATCTTTGCACCATGCTCCCGTAAGCCAACTGGCCTAGCGTCTGGACCACCCGCTCCATGCGCGGGGTCCATGGATAGCTATAATTCAGGCGAATACAATTCCGGTACTTCCTGGAAATGGAGAAAAGACGCCCCGGGGCGACTGTGATGCCGTGTTCGAGGGCTGTACGATAAAGAGCAGTTGAATCCACCTCGCCCGGTAGTTCGACCCAAAGAACGTACCCGCCCATAGGTGTCGAGACCCGTGTCCCGACCGGGAAAAAGCGCTCGACCGCATAGGCCATGATTTTTGCCTGTTGCTGGTACAGTCGCCTGACCCTCCGCAGATGGTGGTCGTAGCCATCGTTGCGCAGATACTCGGTGATTGCCATATGGGAAACCGACGAGGTGGGATGCATGCAGATGAATTTCAGCCTCTCGACCTCGGAACGATATCGTCCAGCTATAGTCCAGCCTACTCGGACGGCCGAACTCAGGGTCTTGGAGAATGACGAGCAGTGCAGTACCAGTCCTTTGGTGTCGTATGTTTTCAAAGCGGTCGGATGAACATCACCAAAGTACAATTCGTTATACACATCGTTTTCGATGACCGGTAAATCCCGGCTCGAAATCAGGTCGACCAACGCGCGCTTTCTGGCGTTGCTCATCTGAAATCCTAATGGATTCTGAAAGTTCGACATCACCAGGCACGCCCGTACGTTATGGGCGTCGATTGCCCGTTCGAGTTCCACCAGGTTGATGCCAGTCGTCGGGTCGGTCGGTATTTCGACCGCACGCATGCCCATGCGCTCAATTGCGTGCAACATCACATAATGCGCCGGAGACTCGATTGCGATAGCGTCGCCTGGTTTCGCAACAGATTGCAAACAGAGGTTTAGCGCTTCCGTCGCGCCGACCGTAACAACGATCTCAGCGGGATCGACTGCCATTCCATGTTCCATGTACCGCTTGGCGATCTCGCGGATCAGTAAGAGATTGCCTGGCGGTAAGTCGTCTGCGATATCCCACTCGGCTTGTCGCCGGCTTATAGCATGAGCATAGTGGTTAATCTTCTGCCGTGGGAATTGCGACTGATCCGGATATGGCGACCCGAGTGGCGCCGCATCTCTCGACTGAATCGAGCGTAAGATCGAAAGGACGAGTCGACTTCCATCTGCATCACTCGAAACCGATGCCTCGCGGGCTTCGGGGATATTTTCGACTACGCTACCCGAACGCGAACGCACGAAGTAGCCCGATTGCGGTCGACTCTCAATCACCCCCTACTCTCGAGTAACAGGTACGCTTTCAAGACGGTCGTGACGCTGACTCCGTGATGTTGGCTCGCTTGCCTGACGGAAGGGATGCGCTCCCCTTCCAGGTACACGCTTTTGAGGATCAACCCATGCAAGTTCGCGGCTAGCTGCTCGTAAAGCGGGGCCGAGCCCGCTTTGCGTTCCATTGACGCCCGTCTTTCAGACCAATCAGTCGACGCTCTTTGTGGTTGTGGTGACAGGAGTAAGGTCGACGACTGCATTTCGCCTTCTCCACACAAGATTGAACTTATGATGGAGCTTGATGCCAGCCGGTTGCCCACTTATTGCAAATTGCCCGGACTCGATTACATTCGTAACTGTGCGCGAAGTGCGAAATCTGGTTTGGCGAGAACCGGGGCATCGCTCGACACCCTCGGCGCAACACCTGTTGGATGCTCATTTAGAGGCGCCCGCCAGCGTAAACATCAAAAAACGCGCGCGCACCAGCCCGGCATACCTAGTCGCCCGTCAACGTCGTCGCGGGCGGATCGGTCACGATCGACTTGAGTTCGCTTACCGTAGACGAGAGCGCGCGAAGATCGGGGAGCGGACGGTTCAGTACCGCGTCATTGCGCAGCGCGGTTTCAAGCGACTCGGCCATGTCAAGCAGCCGCGCGTCGCCGCGAAACGGACCGACCAGTTGCAGGCCGAACGGCATGCCCGCATGATCGGTACCACAAGGTAGCGACAGGGCCGGGTTCGTTAGCAGCGTGACGACGTAGGTGAGCGCGACCCAGCGGTAATAATTGTCGAGCGGGTGGCCGTTGACCTCGGCGAGATGCCACTGGGACCAGGGAAACGGTGAGATCGACGAGGTGGGCGAGACTATCAGGTCGTAGTCGTCGAACTTCGTCTGGAAACGGCGGAAAATCCTGGTCTGCTCCGCATGCGCCCACACTGCGTCGCGAAGCGACATCGCCTGCGCCATTTCGTAATTGGCGCGCGTGTTCGGGCCGAGCAGAGATGGGTCGCGCTCGTAGGTCTCCCTGAAACTGGCGAGAAAGTTCTGCGCGCGGATCACGTCGAAAGTGCGGTCGGCCTCGCCCATGTCGAGATCCACCGGCTCGCATGAGTTGACGTAGGCTGCGAGCGCCACCATCTTCGCGCGGAAGGTCGCGCGCGTCGCATTGTCGACAGCGCACACGCCGAAGTCCTCCGTATAGCCGATACGCAGCTTGCTGACGTCGAGCGGTGCGCCATGCCCGAATGCCGACCCGGCGATCGGATACCCGAGCGGATCGTTGTAATGTAAGCCGGCCTGGGCGGCCAGCAGCAGCCGGGTGTCCGCGACGTTGCGCGCCATCGGACCACTCACGTCGATCGGCGTCCAGCCGAGCACCTTGCGGTCGATCGGCACGAGGCCCGGCGAGGGCCGAAATCCGACCACGCCGCAAAGCGCCGCGGGAATCCGCAGCGAGCCGCCCGTATCCGTTCCAGTGCAGAGCGGCAGCATATTGGTGGCGAGCGCAACGGCCGAGCCGCCTGAAGAGCCGCCCGCGTTCAACAACGGATTGAACGGATTGCCGGTAGCGCCCCAGACCCCATTGCGCGTGTTTGCCCCCGCGCCCATCTCGGGTGTGTTGGTCTTGGCGGTCACGATAGCGCCCGCGGCGCGCAGGTGAGCCACGAAGGCGTTGTCGCGTGCCGGCACGTTGGCGCGAAAAAGCGGCGAACCGTAGGTGGTCAAAAGGCCTGCCGTTTCCTCCAGATCCTTGACACCGAGCGGCAACCCATGCAGCGGGCCGAGTGGCTCGCCGCGTGCAACGGCCGACTCCGCGCGCCGCGCTTCGTCGCGCGCGCGCTCGAAGCAGGTCGCCGCCACGGCGTTGACGGCCGGGTTGATCGCCTCGATCTGAGCGATACAGGCGTCGAGCAGTTCGACCGGGGAAAGCTCGCGGCGTCCGATGAGTTCACGGGCCGTCACCGCCGGCATGGAAAGCAGCGAATTGTCCATATGTTGTGTGTTCCTGGAATAAGCGTTGGCCTGGCTGAGCGTCCCGTTCACAGCACCAGGAATGCCTACGCGCTGCCGCCAACCGGTTGGCTCACCTGCGCCCTCATACGAGAGGACGACAGGCGCGCCGCCTGGGTCGCTCTAGCCGTGGGCGACCTCGGTCGGCACCCCCTGGGCGACACAGGCGACGATCGCGTTGCGCGTGTTTTCGAGGTGTATCCGGCTCTGCTCGCGCACGAACAGCGCATCGCCGGCCCGGAAGGCGTCCAGCAGTTGCGCGTGCTCGCGATTGTTACTCTCCATGAGGTCTTGCTTGACGTGCATCGCCAGCGACACATAGGGACGCGCGACACCCGAGAGGCTTTCGACGATCTCGAACAGGCGTGTTTTCTCCTGACTCCGGATCAGGTGCCGGTGGAATTCCACGTTGAGCAATGCCCATTTTTCGGACGACGGAGTCGCGCTCATGGTTGCGTGGCACACAGTGGCCGCCGCGAGATCGGCGGATGCGAGCTGCCGGCAAGCCCGCTCCGCGAGCATGGGCTCGAGCAGCATGCGCAGTTCGTAAATCTCGCTCACGTCTTCCGCAGTGAGGCCGCGTATGACGACGCCCCGGTTCGGGTCGATCGACACCAGCCCCTCGGCACGCAGATCGCGAAACGCCTCGCGCACAGGCGTCGTGCTGACGTCCAGGCGCCTGGCCACCTCTTCCTGCCTGAGACGCGTATTCGGCGGATACACGCCCTTCAGGATCTCCGCCCTCAATGTTCCGAGGACGTATTCCTGGATGGTTCTATAGGGCCTGCTCAACGTATCCTCCTTGTGCCGCGTCGCCGTGTTAGTAGATGCCCCGCACTATAACCGACACTGGCGCGCTCGCGGCCCGTCAGGCGGATGCCACTTCGGGATAACCAGCCGATACAGACGAGGCTGGCCATTGCGCCTGCAGCTGGCTTTCGACCCAGGCCGCGATCTGCAGCGTGCGCAGATCCGCGCCGAACTCGCCGACCACCTGGAACGCAAGCGGCAAGCCATTTGCGGTGCGGCCCGACGGCACAGTCACCGCTGGGCTGCCTGTCAAGCTCCATGGTGCGCAGAAGATCCCGTCGCCTGTGTCCGAGAGTCCCGCGGGTGCCTCACCGGGCGCCGACAGGGTCACGAGCGCGTCGCATCCGGCGAGCAGCGGCTTCGATTCGCGACGCAACCGAGCCTGCAGCGCAATCGCAGCCTCGTACTCAGTGGCAGGCGTTGCCGCGCCCGCCGCGATCAGCCTATGCATGTGCTCACTGACGAGTTCAGGATGTTTGGCGGCGGTGGGGCCGATCGCGCGCTGCGCCTCGACGCACGCAATGATCTGCACCGCGTCGACCATCGCCTGCATATCCGCGCCGTACTCAAGCTCGACGAGTGTGGCGCCGGCGGCGCGCAGACGCTCGAGCGAGGCCTCGAAGTTCTCCTTCTGTGCCGGCTGCACCCGGTCCCAGAAGGGCGTGCGTAACACGCCCAACTGGGCTGGAGGACTCGCCGGGAACCATGCAGCCCATGCATCGAGGCTCGCCAACACGTCCGGCCGGTGCTCCACGAAGAGTGCATGCGCAAGCGCCGCTCCCTCCACCGTCTGCGCGAAAAAGCCGACATGATCGAGCGAGCCGGACAGCGGATGCACGCCGTCGCGGGATACCTTGCCGAAACTGGGCTTGTAGCCGACGACTCCGCAATAGGCGGCCGGCCGGATGACCGAGCCGACGGTCTGCGTACCGAGTGCAAGCGGCACTATGCCGGCGGCCACGGCAGCCGCTGAGCCGCTCGACGAGCCGCCCGGCGTGTGCAGTCGGTTCCACGGATTGACCGTGGGCCCTGGTTCACGCCAGGCGAACTCGGTCGTCACCGTCTTCCCGAAGATCACGCCGCCCGCCCGTCGGATGGACTCGACGATATGCGCGTCCGCCGACGGCTGGTGTCCGCGATAGACCGGCGACCCGTAGGCGGTCGGCATGTCGCGTGTATCGATCAGATCCTTGATACCGACCGGCAGGCCGGCGAGCGGTCCGTTGACCGCGGCATCCACGTCATAGGTGTCGGCTCGCGAGGTGAACGCGCGCAGCCAGGGCTCGAGTTCGTCAGCACGCGCCTTTGCGGCCGAGAGCCGCGCGCGGGCAATTTCGGCGTCACCGCGGCCGGCAACGAGGGTATTCAGCAACGATTGTTTTTGCATTCTGGTGATAGCTTTACTGTTGATTGCGCGAATTGCGCGAGGAATCCGGATCGATTCGAGCGGGTGCCGGCTTTGCGCGAGCGCCCTCTCCCGTCCCCGTGCCTATTTGCGCGCTGCTGCCGCCGCAAACGAATTGTCCACCGCGCCCGCGTATGTCACGCTGCCCGGCTTGATGTTGCCGAGGGACTCCTGCAAGGCCAGCGCGTTATGGAACGCCTGCTCGGAAATCTCGGGCGTCGTTGCATAAATCGCCTGGTCGATCATGCGCTGTACAGCGCTGTCGACCACCTTCGGGTCAAGCGTCGGAAACTCGGCCCGCGCAACAGCCTTCGCCGTATCGGGCGAGTGCTGGATCAGCGCTTCGGCCTCGCCGATCGATTTCACAAACGCAGCGACCATCTGCGGCTTGGCCTTGATCGTGGCAGCGAGCGTGTCCATGCTGGAGAACGCATAGCCGCCCGGATAGGCCTTGGGGAACCCGTAGACGACCCGGTAGCCCTCTGACAGCCCGGTGTCGACCTGCGGCTCATAAAGCGCCGCCGCTTCGTCGCGCCCCGCGCTGACCGGTGCGAGCTCCGTGCCGATCTGCACGGTGTCGAGCTTCACGTTGGCGAGCTTTTGCTCGCTGACGAGGCGCTGCAGAAGATAGGTACTCGTCGTCGGCGGCAGCGCAGTGGCCACGCTCTTGCCGGCGAGATCGGACACCTTATTAACCGGCGAGCCCGGCGGCGCGATGATCCAGACGGGCACGCCTGCGACCACGTTCGCCACATTGACGAGCGACGCGCCCTTGAGGTTGGCAAGCATCGCCGTCATCGGGTCCTGCAGCGAGAAGTCCGCGTGACCGCCGATCACCGCAGCCACTCCGGCTGCGCCGCCGCCGGCCGTCACTTTCTGCACCGTGAGACCGTTCTTGGCAAACAGGCCTTTGTCGAGCGCTACGTAAAGCGGCAGATACTGAATCGACTGAAAGGCCTGATAGACGACTACCGGCTCGGCAGCAATCGCCATGCGGGCCCCGGAAGCGGCGAGCGCCGCCACAAGGCAAGTGCCCAGAAACTTCACCGTTTTCTTTTCCATGTAATCACCTTAGCTTCCGTAAATTGAACAATCCAGCTCAGAATCGATGCCATCAACGTGAGAACGATGATGCCCAGCCACACAGTATTGAGGTCAAACAAAGAGCCAGCGACGAACACTTCATGACCCACTCCCGCCTGCGAAGCGATGTATTCGCCCACCACGGAGCCGATCAGCGCAAAGCCGATGTTCACGCGCAGCGTCGAGAAGATCCACGGCAGTGCGCCAGGTACGATCAGTTTGCTGAAGATCATGCTCGGCTTCGCGTTGAACGAGCGGAACAGGTTCAGCAGATCCTGATCCACCTCGCGCGCCGCGGCGCACGCGGAAATCATCGCGACCGCGAACGTGGAGATGCCGGCCAGCCAGACCTTCGAGGCCATGTCCGAGCCGAACCAGATGACAATCAGCGGACCGAGCGCAATCTTCGGAATGCTGTTCAGAATGACCGACAGACCTTCGGCCACGCCAGAGACCCTCGGCACAAACCAGAGCAACAGTCCGAGGCCGATACCTAGTCCGCTGCCGAACACGAGGCCCATCAGCGTTTCGAAAAGCGTCGTCAGCGTGTCTGGGACGAGTGTGCCCTGCGGCGAGAGGCCCAGCACCGCAGCCCGGTAGATTCCCTCGGGCGAGCCGAAAAGGCGGCCGTTGACCCAGCCAAGCGTAACCGCCAATTGCCAGGCAGCGACAATCGCGACGACGATCGCGACGACAATGCCGGTCGTGCCAAGCGTTTTGGAACGGCCGCTTGCTGCACGCTTGCGCGTGAGCGTTGGTGAGATCGCGACGTCGCTCATGCCGAGGCTCCCGCGTGCTGGATTGAGTGCCCGCGCAATCCGTTCCAGATGCGCGAGTGGTAGGCACGGAACTCGGGCGCTTCGCGCGCCGATACCGCGGTGCGGGGCCCCGAGGTCGAGAGTCGAACGTCGATGTTGTCCTCGATACACGCCGGGCGTCCGCCAAGGAGAATGACGCGGTCGCTCATCGCGATTGCCTCCTCGATGTCGTGCGTTACGAGAATTACGCTGGTGCCGTTTTGCTTGCGCAAGTCCATGACATCGTCCTCCAGCGTCAGGCGGGTTTCGTAGTCGAGCGCCGAAAACGGCTCATCGAGGAGTACGAGCGTCGGTTCGACGAGCAGCGTGCGGGTGAGCGCTACGCGCTGGCGCATGCCGCCCGAAAGCGCGTGCGGATGCGCGTCGGCGAAGGAATCGAGGCCGTAACGCGCCAGCATTTGTTTCGCGCGCTCAATGTCCTCGCGCCGAACCTTGCGGTAAAGCTCGATGCCCAGCACCGCGTTTTCCAGCACCGTGCGCCATGGCAGCAACAAGTCCTTTTGCAGCATGTAGGCGATGCGCCCCGCGCTGCCATCGGCGCGTCGGCCGACTTCCACGGACCCGGATTGCGGCGTGAGCAACCCCGAAATGAGATTGAAAAGCGTGCTCTTGCCGGCCCCGCTGCGCCCGACGATCGACGCGATTTCGCCATTGCCGACGCTGAAATCCAGCTTATCGAAAATGGGCACACTGTCGCCGTCGGCGCTCTGGAACGCATGGCTCAGTTCGCAAACCCGCAAGCGCTCACTGGGCTCGGCCGCAGGCGCTGAGACTTCCGTCCGGTGCGGTGAAGAAAAGTTGAGTGAACTCATGGACATCCTTGGAAGAAATGCAATTGCAAGCGTGATGCAGCAAGGCCACCCTCCTTCCCGACCTCGGCGCTGCGGTCCTCATAGACCAGTGCGGCGCCTGAAAGCTGCGCATCACGCACAATGCATAATGCACAACTCAAAAAAAGGCACCAACGAATCAAAAAAGCGGGACGCCTTGCCGGACGCAAGTGCGACAACATGGCGCATGCAAGCATTTTCGCGGGACCAAGGACCTGACCAACCGCCCGACGTTGGCAATTGGGATACGTTGACGATGCAACGGGCGGGCTGATGGCGCTGCGCATCACGGCGCAGCCGGAAGACAGCCGGCCGGACCAGTTCGGCAGAAGCTTTGCCGGCGCGGTGGTCGCCATCGCCGCATGGTCAGCGGCGAGCGTTCGACTCGATCGCGCGTTGCAGCGCGAGTCACATGTAGCGAAGATAAAAAACCGTGATGACCAGACCGACGACGATCGCCGCGACGGCCGCGCAATCCGCGAATCGGCGGATCGCGTCGATCAGCGGCACCCATTGCCTGGCGTCGTCGACGTTCGCGCCTGTCCGGGTCGCGGCGAACGGAGTAGTTGAGTGACTTCCCGCTCGGTCATGGCTGATACCCGCTCAACCGACAACACCCTCGCATGGGTCAGAGCAGTTCCGTGGTGAGGTCCCCCGTCGAATGGTCGCGGCTGGAACCGGGAGAATGCGTACGAAACAGAGCGGTGAACTCCTCCGCAGGTAGAGGTCGTGAAAATAGATAACCCTGTCCAGTTTGACAGGACCATTCCCGAAGGAGCCGTGCCTGCTCGCTCGTTTCAATCCCCTCGGCCGTTACTGACAGTCCAAGAGACTGCGCCATCGAGATGACGGCTCGAACGATTGCATCGTCCTCGGCACTCGTACCGATGCCCTGAACGAAGGATCGGTCGATCTTCAGAACATCCAGCGGCAGCTTGCGAAGATAACTTAGCGATGAGTAACCTGTGCCAAAGTCATCGATTGCGATCGTTACTCCAAAATCCTTCAGTTTTCGGAGCGTCTCGATGCTCTTTGCCGTATCCCGCATGATCAGCCCCTCCGTGACCTCCAGTTTCAGCGAGGCAGCGCCGATTTGAGCACTAGACAGCGCTGCAGCCACATCGGCAACGAGGTTGAGATCATCGAACTGCCGAGGGGAAAGATTGACGCTGATCTGCAGTAGCGGCTCCGTTGGGAATTCCCGCTGCCAGCGGGCGACTTGCTGGCAAGCCTCTTCCAGTACGTATCGTCCGAGCGGAATGATCAGGCCGCTTTCTTCTGCAATCCCAATGAATTCGGCCGGCGGCAACAAACCTCGCGTGGGGTGCTGCCACCTCACGAGCGCTTCCATTTCACGGAACCCTGACCCCTGAAGCTGCATGATGGGCTGAAAATACACGCGTAGTTCGCGATTCTCGATCGCGTAACGCAAGTCCGTTTCAATCTCCAGCTTTTTGACTGCTTCCGCGTGCATGTTCTCTTCGAAAACTACATAGCGGCCCTTTCCGCCGTTCTTGGCCCGGTACATGGCGACATCGGCGTCCCGCAACAACGTGTCAGCATCGCTGCGGCCGCCGCCAGCGTGCGCGAATGCCAGCCCGACGCTCGCGCTGACGATGTACTGTTTGTTGTCGAGATCGAACGGTTGACCAAACTGCGCAAGGATGTTGTCCGCGATCAGGATGCCTTCGCTCGTTGCCTCACTCCCCAGGTGTTCCAGCAGGATGACGAACTCGTCTCCGCCTAACCGCGCGACGGTGTCGGAGGGGCGGACGCACCCTTCGAGGCGATTGGCCGCTGCGATCAGCAGCCGATCTCCGACGTGATGTCCGAGACTGTCGTTCACCCGCTTGAAGTTGTCCAGGTCGATGAAAACGACTCCGATCATCGCATTACGTTGACACGCGCGAGCTTCGGCCTGGCTAATACGATCAAGCAGCAGCGCGCGATTCGGTAACGAGGTGAGCGTATCGTAGAACGCCCGGCGCGCGAGTTGCTCTTCGAAGTTCTTTCTTTCGGTGGTGTCGCTCGCTGTCGCCACGATCGCGCCGACAGCCGGCTCGTCGAGCAGATTCGTCAAGGTAAGCTGAATATAGCGCCACGCATCGCCCGCACCTCGAGTACGGATTTCGATGGATTTCGTGGATCGAGCCGTCGACGACACAGTCTCGAACAGGCCCTGCAGCGTGGGACGGTCCGTGGGATGGATCGGATCGAGCAGACTGGTGCCGACGAGTTGGCCCATGTTGTTCAAGGGGTCCGGTCTTCGCGTCGGCGCCTCGTAAGTCACCGTCCCGTTGACGTCGGAAACGAGTATCGCATCCGACGTGTTGGCGACAAGCGCCTGCAGCCTCTGTTCGCTCGTGCGCAGCGCGTCCTGGGCCGCCGCGTCTACCTTCTTGCGAATACGCCGCAGCATCTGAAGAAACAGCAGCGCGAGCCCCACGCCGATCGCCAGCACTACGGGGGTCGATATCAAGACGATCCGTTGCACGACAACGAGCCGGTCGAGTTGCATCGTCGCATCGTCGCGGTGCCGTGCCGCTGCTGCGAGGACCTTTTGCTCGATATCGTCGAAGAGCGGATCGGCCGAATCCTCATCGATCTCATTGGCTCTCGCAATGTCGTGATCATCGACGGCCTTGAACATCGGCTTTGCGAACGATCGATACTTCGCGTGCTTCTCCAGCAGGCCGAGCAACATCGTGCTGCTGCCAGGTTCAAGTGCCAGCGCCTTCTTCAGCGACGCGTCAAGTGCGTGGCCGGCCTCACTGTGCTCGCGCAGAACCTCCGGGCGCGGGTCCAGGAAGTACTTGCGTTCGGCCGATTCCTCCCATGCGACGTTATAACGGGCTTCCTCGAAAGCTTTATCCGCTTCGTTGGCCGCTTGCGCGGCGAAGCCGGCGCTCAGGCTTTCATAAGCTCCCCAGAAGGCCAGAAGCGGCACGCTCAACAGAACGAGGACGAGTCCAAAGATTGCCGTGCGCCGCGCGGAGGGCACGTTCAACGACGTCTGCGCAAGGCGGTCTGGTCCTGCGTTGCGTCGCCACAGGTATCGCCGCCTTTGGCTACCGTTCTGTCTGCTCACGATTGCTCCGATGTGGAACGGCACGTCGACGGGGTGATCTGTTCGAGCAGATCGGGCAGAAGGAGACCAGAGGTGTCCGTCTGCCCGTAGACGACGTGCGCATCCTGAAGTCGTGACCGAAGCATGGCTCAATTCGTTCGTTGACTCCGAACCGAGCAATTGACGGACGACTCCGATCCCGGTCCACGTATTGTCGGACCACCGCGTGTTAACGGCACACTCCGGTTTTTCTAAAGGTCTCGCGTGGGTGGATCGCGGTGGCTAGCGTGTGGTCCGGCTGCAGCCCGCAGACAATATCCATGCCTGCCAGTGCGCGCGTGAGTCTTAATGTCCTCGAGCACCCGTTCAATCGCCATTCGCTGCAACCAGGCCTGCGCCATCATTCTCAGCTAATTCTTCACTGCCAGAATCAGATTCCCGTGACGCAGACAAGGACTCCGTCATGCGAGCGAGTCCCCCGCCGCGGCCGCGAGGGCACCGGACAGTGACCCATTTGCCGCCAGCCATATCATCTGCACCATGGCTGCCACGGTGGTTCGACAAGAACCGCCTAACCCGCGCGAACGAACGAGGTCATTTCCGTATGGACCACTATGTCTTTTCTGCCTTCGTGTTCGTGCTCATTCTTTCGAGTGCGGCGCTGGGGTCGTATGTGCGCTCAAGACTGGCAGATCACCATTTCGAGGAAGCCTCGCTTGCCGCGATGCGGATTGCCGTTGGTCTCGTGGCGACGCTGTCGGCATTGGTGCTTAGCCTGCTGATCTCGTCCGGAAAGTCCTCGCTCGACCTGGTCAACACTGCGCTCCAACATAATGCTGTCACGATGATCCGGCTGGACCGAACCTTGTCCCAGTTCGGCCCATCGGCCGACGGCCTGCGCCTTCAGATCAAGAACGACTATGGCCGATGGATCTCCTTCCTGTTTTCCAACAAAACCGGAACAACCGCAGAGGCGGAAACGCGAGAAATCCTCCAGAGTACCTACGACATCCAGGGACGCATTTTCGCGTTACAGCCCCTCGGCTCCACGCAGGAAAGACTGCGTGACCATGCCGTGGAACTTTGGGACGACATATTCGCCGGTCGATGGGTCGCATTCGAACATCGAAAGGGCTTGATTCCCACTCCTTTAATCGTGGTCCTCGTTGGCTGGCTGGTCGTCATTTTCGGCATATTCGGTTTCAGCGCGCCAAGAAACTGGAGCATGTGCGTCGTATTTCTTCTTTGCGGCTTATCGGCCACGACTGCCGTGTTTGTTGTCCTCGATCTCGACACGCCATTTCAGGGAATGGTCAATGTGTCGAAGACGCCAATGATCGACGCGCTCACGTTCATCGGAAGATGACCTGAAACAGGGCGCCGGCCGAAAGCCGGGTCGCCTGAGCGGAAGACGCTCGTCAATCGCCGATTCGAACGGGCGTATTCGCTCTCCGGGTCGCAGCAATCGCGAGCGTCGTCGCATCGCCTCGACGTCATTCCCAAAGAGCAAAGACGCCCGTCATTTTCGACGCATACCGCACGCTAATTTATTGCTCATTCTGCCGCGTGATGATGTAGCCACGGATCACGAACGGCATAGCCTGCCGTGCTCCACAGTCCCACCACAGGAGGCACCCAGAATGTTCACAAAGATTCTAGTTGCGGTTAGTGCGAACTCGGTCGATACGGTATTGGAATCGGCCATCGACATTGCCCGAAAATACGATGCACGCATTTTTGCATTGCACGTGGTCGAGCCTACGCCCTGGCTGATGGGGCCGGTCGACTATGACGTCGGGCTCCTCGTCGAAGCGATGGAAGCACAGGGAAACGCAATCGTCACCCGAGTGACGGATGTGCTGAACGACCACTCGCATCCCGCCGAAACCCGCATGATCACACTGCCGATAATGGGTCACTCGGTGGGCCGGGCGATCGCCTCTGCCGCGGACGCATCAGGTGCCGACCTGATTGTTCTCGGCGAGCGGAATTCGGGCTGGTGGGGCTGGCTGACCGAAGACGTTGCCGCTGAGGTCCGGCGCCACTCCAGCACGCCGATCCAGACCGTCTCCGGCAGCGTCAGCCCCGGCTCGACGCGTCGTGCCGCTACACGCTGGACCAAGGCGCCGGCCGCCGACGCCCGATAACGCGCGCGGGCATTGATCGCGACACCACTTGTACGCCGGTTGCGCAGGACCACCTTGTGCTCAACGAATAGACGCTGCCAGACGATTCAGCAAGAAGCCGTGAGGAGCGCGCCGAGCCATACGCGCAACGCCGCGATCTCCTCCTCGCACACCGAATGCGGCATCGGATACGCACTCCAGTCGACGTTGCAACCTCGCGCGATCGCAAAGTCGCGCGCGGCCTCCCCTAGCTGGATCGGCAGCACGTCGTCGTGGATGCCATGCGCGGCAAAAATCGGCGTGCTGCTGTTTGCGGCACTCAACCGGCTGTCCACAAATCCCTGCGACGGCACATAGCCCGACATCACGATCAGGCCGGCAAGCGCCTCGGCGTGCGTCAGCCCCGCCGAATAGGTCATCGCCGCGCCTTGCGAAAAACCCGCGAGAAAGATGTTCGAAGTCGGAATGCCGCGCTGGTTCTGCGCTTCGATCAATTCCCGCACGCTCGCGCAGGACGATTCGATACCGGCTTCGTCGACTTGCCGATTAACGTCCTGAAACGACCGGATGTCGTACCACGCGCGCATCACGTAGCCATCGTTTGCGGTAACGGCGATTTCCGGCGCATTGGGAAACACGAAGCGCACAGCGGGCGCATCCGTGAGACCTAGTTCGGGGACAAGCGGCACGAAGTCGCTGGCGTCGGCGCCGAGACCGTGCATCAGGATGACGGCGAACTCTGGATTCGGCGCAGTTTCAATTTCAATGGGTGGTGGTGGTGGTGGCCTGTTCATGTAGCGCAACTCCTCAGTGTCAGGAAACGTTCAGATGATCGGGATCAATACAGGCAGGATACCGCCTCCGCATCGGCGACGCGGAGGGCCGGTGAATTGCACTTGATCGATGCTGAAATTTTAATCGCAATCTTTCCCATGGAAACATAAGACTCGCTAACCTGACTGGCACTCCCTGCACCATGACCGATAAAAATAAACCATCTACCGACCGCAAGGCTTCTGTGCCGCGAAAGACAAAAAACCAGAAAAAGTATCGCCAAGCCCGTGCAAGACAGACCCTATCACCACGGGTCGCTTCCGCACGCGCTGCTGGAGGCGGCCGAAGCCGTCTTGCGACGTGACGGTATAGGCGGCTTGACGTTGCGCGCCATTGCACGTGGCTACGTCAGCTTCGCGGTAGATAACCCCGACCTGCTTCGCCTGATGTTTCGCAGCGAGATGCTCGACCCCACGCGGGTGTCGCTCGCCGAAGCAAGACAGTTATCCGCACGTGCGCTAATGGGTGCCTTCGACGACCCGCCCAAACCCACACGGGGCGAATCCGCGACGTTCGGCCGGTTGGATGCCGCGCAGGCTATTGCGATGACCGCGGCTTGGGCGTATGTCCACGGCCTTGCATCGTTGCTCATCGACGGTCGTCTGAAGGCGTTGGCCGCGTCCGCTGAAGGGATACGCGATACCGAAGAACTCGTTGATGCCGCGATTGAGCACATGCAGCTCATTCATGACACCGGTCTCAAGCTTAAGGCCGGGCAAGCCGCCAGGAAGTGACAGAAACCCAAGCCAGAGGCGAGCGATTCGCCCCGAAAGACCGCACATGGACGTGCGCTAATTCTCACCTCATTTCCTTCGGCGAACATAGGTCATGCGAATCGACGATTCGCCTAACCTGACCGAAAGGAAGTCCATCATGTTCTCGCTCTTCAACCAACCCGCACGTTCAGCCGTCAACGGTACCGAGCAGGTTTTGGCCGGTGAAATGGCAACGCAATCCGCCACACCCGGCGCTGGCGATGAAAGACAAACCGCTGACCGCGCGGCAACTTATGAAGAAATGCTTCCCTACCTGATGCTTGCGATGGTGACGACCGTCTGAGACCGGGCACGCGGCAATAAATGGTTTTGCGTGCCGCCGCCTGCCGCTGAACTGAGACGCGCTGGTTCGCCGCGCGCAGCACTAGAGAAAGGAGCACATCATGTTTGGGAAATTGGCAAGAACACTGAGTTCGCTGCTCTCCAAGCCGCAAGTCCGTCAACGCGACACGTTCCGTGGCGCATCGGTCGATCTCGTCGACCTTGAGAACCGCATGCGGATGCTCGAAATGAACCATCAGCCGTTCACTTTTTACGAGAGCACCACGCCGCGCCGCCGGACGTAATCGCCGTTCTCTATTTCCACTTCGTCTTTTTTGCAGCTCATTCGCCATGACATCTATTGCGTCAACCAGAAAACTTCTGCAGAGCATGTTCAGCGACATGGTCATCAAGAAGGACGCTTCGCTGATCCCTCACTACTACCATGCCGACTTCCTGCTCGAAACCAATGGCCAGACGCAAGACTACGAGTCGTTCGCCAAGGGTCACGAAAGAGTCTACGCAACACCGATTACCTACGAAGTCCGATACGACGAAGCGGCATGGATCGAAAGCGCGACGCGCGTTGCCGCGCGCGTATGGATCAAGACGCAGCGGCCCAACGAAGATCCGGTGGAATACGAGGTCGTGCTGATCGCCACGTATGTCGATGAGAAGATCCATCGCCTGTGGGAACTGACCTGGCCCGACTGGACCACAGCCAAGGCCTTCAAGGACTATTCCTGATCGGATGATCACGCCGAGGGAATATCGGCCGCGCCCGGAGGTGAGCGGGTCGACAAGTCGCTCAGGTCGATACCGTTCTTGGCTTCGGTCATTAAGTGATCCGGAGTCGGGCCCTCGCGAGTGAGATCGACGAGCGCCTGATTGAGATCCACATACGGCCGCATACGGTGTTCGTATGCGGCAAACGCCTGCTTTGGATCATCCCAGTGCCGAACCAGTTCGCAAGCCAGCACGAAAGCACCGACGAGCCCGAGGCTCGTGCCTTGACCCGAGAAAGGGGACGCGCAGTGCGCTGCGTCACCGGCAAGCACGACACGGCCTCTAGACCACGACGGCATGCGGATCTGCGCGAGCTCGTTGTAATAGAACTGATCGGTCGTCTTCATTGCGTCGATGAAGCGGGGAAATTCGCCCTTCAGGTGAGCGCACTGCGCAGCCACAAGCTGCTTTTGCGCTTCCGTGTCGCCGCGGGACACCGCCGATCCCGGGATGGCGAAACCAACGCCGATCCGGAGCTCGCGCTTGTCGCGGCTTGGATAGATCACGTAGCCGACGCCCTCCTTCCGGTAGCCAAGTTGCCAATCGATCAGATTGATCAGGTTGGGCGTCGAAAAAAGAGCGAGAACGACGCCCAGCGGGTGAACAAACGTGGACTCATCGTCGAAACGCTGTTTGCGGACGTTCGAGTAGACGCCATCCGCGCCGATCAACAAATCGAATTTCCGGTTCACACCGCTCGCGAAGGTCGCCACCACGCCGTTGCCCCGATCGGCGATCGCACGGATGCTGTCGTTGTAGACGAATTCGACGCGTTTGCTCATCGCGCCCATTAGAAGCTCGCACAGGTCATCGCGGAAAATTTCGATGTCGTCGCTGTCGAGCCGGCCAGCACTGAAGGTGCGTTCTTCGGTGCGTTCTATCTCGTTGCCGTCGGCATCGAGCATCGACATACCCTTCAGACGCGTTCGCAACGCACGAGCGTCCCCAAGCAAGCCCATCTCGTCGACGACATTGAGCGCGACGCCCCGAATGTCAACGGCTTGCCCGCCCCGGCGAAATGCCGGGGCCTGCTCGATCAGCGTCGTGGCAAACCCCGCGCGATCCAGCCAGTATGCGAGTGCCAGACCCGTGACGCCTGCACCGGAAATCAATACGTTTCCATTCATCATAAGCACCGTTGTTATCTTTAATGGAGGAATAATATGCGCTGAGCTCGTGTTTTGGAACTCGCGTTCGATAGTCCTGGCATAGGCGAAAATTCACGTTGAATTACTTAACGGAAGGATGTCCGGCAGGCGAGCGCATCGTTTGGGATTTGAAGCGAGCTTCCGGAATAGAGTATCTGTCACATTTATGAGGTGAGAATTAGGGCAACCTCATTCACAGCTAATTCACCGAAGCCGACTCACCTCCTTCTATTAGCCCAGCTAGAGGTGAACATGGCTTTGCCGGCATCCAGGCTGACCGCGTCCTTCCTCATTCGACGCTCATAGTCGATCAATACACTTGACGTGTTACGCCGACTATCATCGAGTCAAGGAGTATCCCCGTGAATACGCCGCTAAGATCCGCAGCACTCGCGATTACCCTAACGTGTGCCGCACTATCCACCGTCACTCACGCGCGAACCGCGAGCTATGCGCATGAAGCGGCGTGCATGGCCCCGCTCGCTACATCCTCGCTCTATGCAGGTCATCGCGAACAGATCGCGGACACTCCACGCGGTCCACTCGCTTATTACCGGTTCGGTCATGGCAGCCCGCTTCTGCTTGTCACCGGCTATCGCGCGACGATGTCCGAATGGGACGCAACGTTCCTCGCCGTACTCGCGAAACATCATGATGTGATCGTCTTCGACAACCGCGGTATCGGGCGTTCGATGCCCAACTCGTCGAGCTTCACGATCCACGACATGGCAAGCGATACCGCCGCATTGATCGACACGCTGGCGTTGAAGCACGCGACGGTGGTCGGATGGTCGATGGGCGGCTCGATCGTCCAGCAACTCGCGATCGACAAGCCTCAGGCAATCGGCAAGATGGTATTGATGAGCGCTTTGGCGCCAGGCCGAACCGGCGTCCCGGTGCCTGCGAACGTCATGGCGAAACTGGCGGGCGGGCCTGGCGTCACGTTCAACGACGTCATGGCCGTTCTGTTCCCGGCATCGCGCGTGAAGGACGCCGAGCGGTGTTTCACCAGGGACATGTTCAAGCCGTCCGACTACCAGTCGCCCGCCATTTCCAGCGTGGTCACGGACGGCCAAACCGCCGCGCTTAAAGCGTGGGAAGCGGACGATAAAGTCCCCGACGCACTGCGCTCCGTGCGTATCGATACGCTGGTGCTGTCGGGCGCCGACGATGCTGTCGTCGTCAAAGAGAATGCCGCAGCGCTCACGCGCTTATTGCCCCGAGCCCAACTTCTGCTGGTTAAGCACGCAGGACACGCGATGATGTATCAATACCCGGTCGCGCTGGCGCGTGCGATCAATGCATTTGCGCGTCACTGAGGCGCTGCGTCTGGAGCCTAGAAAAGCGTCGAATGAACATCGACGCGTACCGTGTAGCCATACCGCCAAACCATCTGAGGAATAAATTTGTCCACTGGAAATATACTGGCGTGATGACGCATCCCTTTTAATATTTCCGATGGAAAGATTACCCACCACCCTGACTCTGTCCGATCATTCGGTCAGGTGCTCTGGGGCAGAGATTGAAAGCAACGCGGTCGACGTATTAATCCATGCAATCCGCAAGAAATACGGACAATCCTTGATCCGGAACGTCCGGGGTCTTGGCTGGTCGATAATGTCGGAGAATCCTCGAATCAGCACGTGATGAGATCGCCGGCGAGCGTGTGTTCGAGGTGCGCGTGAAATCAATGGTACGTAGTCTTAGACGACTGCAGCTTCGTCAGCACGCCGCGGTTTAATCGGAACCAGCCCTGCGAGCTTTGCATCACGACTTCATCGCCTTGCCAGAACACGCGCTTGACCGTCATGCGCTTGCCCGAGCGCTGCACAAGTGGCGGATGCTGGCGAAAGTCGTACAGCACCGGACCGGAATCCGTCTGCACGAGCGTGCGCGTGACGGTGTCGCCTGCGTTGCCGACGTCATCGAAATGCGTAAGCGTGTTCGCGGCGAAGCGATCAAAAATCTGCTTGTCGAGCATCCCCTCGAAATCGTGATCGACGCGCACGAATTGCAGGTTGCCCGAGGGCGTGACGAGCGGGCCGAACGCGTTGCTTTGCGCATGAACCCCAGTCACGAAAGAGGTGGCTGCGAACGCAGCGAGGAGCAGTCGTCTCATGTTTAATTTTAGATTCATGGTAGCGGTCAAGGCACTTAAAGGAGTTTCACTTTGATCTATGACGTCGTGATTGCCGGCGCCGGCCCCGTGGGCCTGTTTCTCGCCTGTGAGTTGCGCCTGGCAGGCCTCTCGGTGTTAATGCTGGAGCAAGCCGCGGACCCGGGCTCTCCGTTGAAGCGGCTTCCGTTCGGATTGCGCGGCCTGTCGGCCCCCACCATCGAAGCCTTCTACCGTCGCGGCTTGCTGAACGCGATCGCGACACCCCAAGGCGCGAACGATGGCTCGGGCAGCAAGAGCGCGTTGCATGCCGCACATTGGATGCAACAGCCGCGCCGCCCGGGCGGCCATTTCGCCGGCATCCAGTTCTACCACGACAACATCGACACCTCAAAGTGGCAGTATCGCCTGCCCAGTCCGGCCAGCACCAGCATGGCGGTCGAGATGGAGCACCTCGAATCCGTATTGGCCACTCGCGCAATTGCGTCGGGCGTTGAGATCAGGCGCGGCCTCGGCGTCGATGGCTTCGACCAGTCGGAGGAAGACGTGACCGTTCGCGCCGGCGATGAAATTTTTCGCGGACGATGGCTCGTCGGCTGCGACGGCGGACGCAGCACAGTGCGCAAGGCTGGCGGCTTTGAGTTCGTCGGCACCGACCCGGAGTTCACCGGCTATTCCGTTCAAGTCGAGATGGCTGATCCGGATAAGCTCAATCCGGGCCGCCACTACACGGCAACAGGCATGTACACCTACCAGAAGCCCGGAACCATCGCGATGGTGGATTTCGACGGGGGCGCGTCCCATCGCGCCGAGCCGATCACGCTCGATCATGTGCAGGCGGTGTTGCGCCATATCTCTAACACCGATGTCACCGTGACGGCCCTCCAGCTTGCCACCACCTGGACAGATCGCGCCTATCACGCGACGACTTACCACAAAGGGCGAGTGCTGCTCGCAGGCGATGCCGCGCACATCCATTCGCCCTTGGGCGGCCAGGGCCTCAACCTTGGTCTGGGCGATGCGATGAATCTTGCATGGAAGCTTGCCGCCACCATCCGTGGCGACGCGCCGGCCGGTCTGCTCGACAGCTATACGAGCGAACGGCATCCGGTAGGCGCGCGGGTCCTTGACTGGTCGCGCGCCCAGGTCGCGATCATGCGGCCAAGCCGGAGTTCACGCGCGCTCGAAGCCATCATCCGCGATCTCATCGACACGCGCGATGGCGCTACCTACTTCGCCGAGCGCGTCTGGGGTACTGCTCTGCGCTACGACCTTGGCAATAGCCACCCGTTGGTGGGCCGCAGCGCTCCCGATTTCGAGTTGCTCGACGGGACGAAGCTCGGCGAGCTTCTCACCAGGGGAAAAGGCTTACTGCTGGACTTTGACACTCGACCATCGCTTCAGGCACTGGCGAGCCGCTGGAGCAGCCGGATCACGTATGTCGGAAGCGACGCCAAGGATCGTCTTGACTTGAGCGCGGTGCTCGTGCGCGCTGATGGCTTCGTCGCCTGGGCCGGTGAAGCATCCCCTGACCTTGCAGAGGCGTCTCAGGCCGCGTCGCGATGGTTCGGTGCACCCGAGGCGCGTGAATCTACCTGAGCCGGCCGGCGCGAGCGAGAGCGAAAGCACTTCGAGAGAAGCCGGCCCGTCAAACTCAACAAATCGGGCCGGGACGGCCAGCGCAAGCGCGAGCGCCGTCGAATACGGCCCGTAGCACCTGCTTCAGAAAAAACTTTGCAAATCTCTGATATGTCAGATATAGTCCTCATCAGAAACGGAAATATCAACTATGAGCCACTACTGCGAAGACAATTTTTTGCCGGTCCAGCGCATCGGCTTTGCGCTGAGGAAAGCCCACAACCTGTTCATCACGGAAATGGACGTCGCGCTTGCGGACATAGGCGTCAGCAGTTCGCACGCCGGCGCGTTGTTGCTGCTTTCTCTCGGCATTGCGCGCTCGTCGGTCGGGTTGTCCAGGCTGCTGGGCGTCAATGCGGGATTCGTCACACGAGTGGTCGACCGCCTGGAAAGGCAAGGTCTGGTGCAACGGGATCGCAACAGTCCGGACCGGCGGGTGGTCAACCTGACCTTGACCGAAGCCGGCCGGACGGTTGCCGCCCGGATCGCGGAGATCGTGCCGGCGGTGTTGAATCAGCGTTTGTCGGCGTTTAGCCCGCCGGAATTCGTGGCCTTATGCCAGCTCCTCAGCAAGTTGCTGGATGAGTGAGCCGTTTTTTTTAACCAGATATCTGACATATCAGACACTTCGACGACGGTTAAAGGAAAGCTGGCCGTCAAGCCTCTTAAAGGACGCAACATGAACCCGCCAAACACCGCGAGCGCGCCGGCGCCATTGACTGGCTGGCAATTCGCACTGGGCACGTTCGCCGTGGCCCTCGCCACCTTCATGAACGTGCTGGACTCGTCGATCGCCAACGTCGCGATCCCGACGCTCTCCGGCGATCTGGGTGTGTCGGTCGACGAAGGCACGTGGGTGATCACGCTGTTTGCGGCGGCCAATGCGGTGTCGATTCCGCTGACCGGTTGGCTCACGCAGCGGGTCGGACAGGTGAAGCTTTTCGTGGCCGCGATCCTGCTGTTCGTGGTGTCGTCCGCGGTATGCGGCCTCGCGCCGAACCTGCCCATGCTGCTCGCGGCCCGCATCGTGCAAGGCGCGGTAGCGGGACCGTTGGTGCCGCTCTCGCAATCGCTCCTGCTCTCCTCGTTTCCGCGGGAAAAAAGTTCGAGCGCGCTGTCGCTGTGGGCCATGACCGCAACAGTCGGGCCGATCGCCGGGCCGGCGCTCGGCGGCTGGATCACGGACAACTACAACTGGTCGTGGATCTTCTACATCAACGTGCCCGTCGGCCTGTTCGCCGCCGCGGTAATCTGGGCGCTCTACCGCAAGCGCGAGACGCCGTCGCGCAAGCTGCCGGTCGACAAGGTGGGGCTCATCTCGCTGATCGTGTGGGTCGGCGCGCTGCAGATCATGCTCGACAAGGGCAAGGATCTCGACTGGTTCAATTCGCCGGTGATCTGGGCACTCACGAGCGTCGCGCTGGTCGCGTTCCTGTTCTTTGTGATCTGGGAGCTGACCGAGGCCAAGCCGATCGTCGACCTGCGCCTGTTTACTGGACGCAACTTCCTCGGTGGCACCGTCGCGATATCCGTCGCGTACGCGGTCTTCTTCGCCAACCTCGTGATCCTGCCTACGTGGATTCAGCAGTTCCTGGGCTACCGGGCCGTCGATGCGGGGCTCGTGACCGCGCCGCTCGGCATCTTCGCCGTGCTGCTTGCGCCGCTGATGGGCAAGATCATGCCGAAATCGGACATGCGGGTGCTGGTGACGCTCGCCTTCCTCGGCTTTGCGGGCGTGTTCCTGATGCGCTCGTGGTACACCACCGGCGTCGACGCGTACACGCTCGTTCTGCCGACGCTGCTGCAGGGCATCCCGATGGCGCTGTTCTTCACGCCGCTCACGGCGATCATCCTGTCGGGCTTGCCCCCGGAGAAGATCCCGGCGGCGGCGGGTCTGTCGAACTTCGCGCGGATCTTTGCCGGCGCGGCGGGCACCTCGCTCATGAGCACCATCTGGAACGACCGGACGATCCAGCATCATGCGCAGCTCGCCGAGCAGACCAGCGTGAATAACCCGGCCTATATGCATGCGCTCGCCAATATTCAGACGACGCTGCATGCGAGTGTCTTCAAAGCCCAGGCTTTTTTCGAAACGCAATTGAGCGCGCAGGCGTCGATGCTCGGCCTGAACGATGTGTTCTGGCTGTCGGCGGTGATCTTTGTTCTGATCATTCCGCTCATCTGGATTACCAAGCCCAGCAAGGACGGTGCGAAGAACGCAGCCGGCGCGGGCGGTCACTGAGCACAGACTGGGCGGAGCATTGCCCGAGTGGAAAGAAAATCGCAAAAAATTCTCTTGCACGAATCTGACTTTGCAGTTATTGTTCACGTCACACACACCGAGGACGCGCTATGAAGCACTACACACCGGAAGGTTTCTCGCTGACGCACAGCGTCGGATTCCTGCTGAACAAGGCTCGCAACCTGATCACCTCGGAAATGGACACGGCTCTCGAGGAGTTGGACATTACCGGCCCGCACATGGGCGTTATCCTCGCAATGCAGCGCGGCCTGGCCTCCACGCCGTTCGAGCTCTCAAAGGTATTGTCCATCGACACCGGCCTGATGACACGCATGCTGGACAAGCTGGAAGCGAAGGGGCTGCTGGAACGCTCACGCAGCGTGGACGATCGCCGCGTGGTCAACCTGGTGCTGACCAGGAAGGGCCGGGAGATCGCGGCCGAGATTCCGAAGATTGCGCCGGACGTGTTGAATGCGCGCTTGAAGAAATTCACCAAGGCGGAATTCGAAGAACTCTGCCGTCTGCTTGGCAAGTTCATTGGAGAGTGAGCGCCGCGGCGCTCCCTTTTTTTTAACCATAAATCTGACAGGTCAGAAAATGAAAATGCAGATTACTCGATCCGGCAGCGGTGTCCGTGCGATCAAAGCGGGCCTGTCGGCGATCCTCGTGGCGGTGCTCTCGGCGTGCGCCAACTATGCGGGCATTCATAGCGACAAGGAGATGGCCCAGCCGCAACAGTTCGAGTCGACGCATAGCCTGCCGGCCGAAAGCGGTCACTGGCCGGCGGCCGACTGGGCCGACCAGTTCGGCGACACTCAACTGAAGGCCTTGCTCGATGAAGCGCTCAACGGCAGCCCGACGATTGCGCAGGCGCGTGCCCGCATCGCGGCGGCGCAAGCCTATTCGGAAACCGCGAAGGCCGGCACCCTGCCCCGGGTCGACGCCGATTACTCGCTGACACGCCAGCAATTCAGTGCCACGGCGGCGGTGCCGCCGCCCTACGCCGGCAGCTGGCAAACCC
Source organism: Paraburkholderia fungorum (assembly GCF_046027605.1). Classification (GTDB taxonomy): domain Bacteria; phylum Pseudomonadota; class Gammaproteobacteria; order Burkholderiales; family Burkholderiaceae; genus Paraburkholderia; species Paraburkholderia fungorum_F. Next base: position 238,313 of record NZ_JAQQEF010000004.1, on the reverse strand, counting down.
AGAATAGCGGGCTGTTGACCGCTTCATACGATCTAGACCTGTGGGGCAAGAATCGTGAAGCGCTGAAGGCGGCGATCTCCCAGTTGCAGGCCAGCGAGGCCAATGCGGAAGTCGTCAAACTCACGCTCACGACCTCGGTCGCCCGCACCTATAACGAGCTTGCGCGGCTTTACGTGCTGCGCGATATCGCGCAGCAGGAAGTCGAGCGCCGCCAACAGATCGACCGCATCACGGCCGGCCGCATCGCGACCGGGCTCGATACCCAGGTCGAACGCAAGACGGCGCAGGCGAATCTTGCGACTGCCCGCTCGGCGCTCACCGCGCTCGACGGCAGCATCCTGACGACCCGCTACCAGCTCGCCGCGCTCATGGGCGAAGGTCCGGACCGCGGGCTCGCGATCGCACGGCCCGCGCTTGGCGTCGGCGACGAAGTGCGCCTGCCGGACAACCTGCCCGCCGACCTCGTGAGCCGCCGCCCGGACATCGTAGCGGCCCGCTGGCGCGTCGATGCGATCACCCACGAAGTGAAAGAAGCGAAAGCCGAGTTCTACCCGGACATCAATCTGAGCGCGGCGATCGGCCTGGACGCGTTCGGCTTTGGCCGCTTCCTGACGGCGGCGAGCCGCACGGCCAGCGCGGGTCCGGCGATCCATCTGCCGATTTTCGACGCGGGCGCGCTGCGTGCGCAATTGAAGGGCCGTTACGCCGATTTCGACGACGCCGTCGCGACTTACAACCAGACGCTGATCACCGCCTTGAGCACCGTGGCGACGCAACTCGCGCAGATCCGTTCGAGCGACGCGCAGCTTGCCGATGCGCAAGCTGCGCAACAGGCGGCACGCGAGGCCGACGGGCTGGCGATCACGCAGTACAAGGGCGGGCTGACGAATCAGCTGACCGTGCTCAATGCCGACATGAACGCGCTCCAGGCCGATCAGGCCGTCGCCAATCTGCTGATGAACCGGCGCGACCAGCAGATCGCGCTCGCCTCGGCGCTCGGCGGCGGTTACATCGATACGTCATCCGAATCAATACACAGTGCGGGTCTAGCCGCGCCTTCCAACTCCGTCGTCGCCGCGCGTTGAACCGGCACGTTCGCGAACTTCTCTGGTGAATAGACATGAGCGATACCATCAAAACTGACCGCACGCGTGCGGACTCGGCACAATCGAACAGCACCGGTGCGCACGACCGCCCCGCCGCAACCTTGCCGGACGCCGCGCCGCCTGGCGCCTCGTCCAAGCGCAAGCTGTGGCTCACGCTGCTGGGCATCGGCGTCGTGGTCGCGAGTGCTGCGTATGGCGCGTACTACGTCACGTATGGGCAATATCACGAGTCGACCGACGACGCGTACGTCAACGGCAACCTCGTGCAACTCACGCCGCAGGTGACCGGCACGGTCAACGCGGTCAACTCGGACGACACGCAGATCGTGAAAGCCGGCGATCCGGTCGTCACGCTGGACCCGGCCGACTCGAAGATCGCGCTGCTGAACGCCGAGGCGGCGCTCGGCCAGGCCGTGCGCCAGGTGAGCACGCTCTACGTGAACAACAACTACTACGCGGCCAACGTCGCGCAGCGCGAGTCGGATCTGGCCCGCGCGCAGGACGATCTGAAGCGCCGTGTCGCGGTGGAGAGCACCGGCGCGGTGTCGGCGGAAGACGTTTCGCACGCCCGTGACGCTGTGGCCGCCGCTCAGGCATCGCTCGACGCCGCGCGCCAGCAGGCGCAATCGAACCGTGCGCTGACCGACCGCACGTCGGTCGAACAGCATCCGAACGTGCAAGCCGCCGCCGCGAAGGTCCGCGACGCCTACCTCGACTACGCGCGCAATACGCTGCCGGCACCGGTGACGGGCTACGTCGCGCAGCGCTCGGTGCAAGTTGGCCAGCGCGTCGCGCCGGGCACGCCGCTGATGTCGATCGTGCCGCTCGACGGCGTCTGGGTCGATGCGAACTTCAAGGAAGTGCAGCTGCGCCGGATGCGCATCGGTGAGCCGGTCACGATGACCGCGGATGTCTACGGTTCGAGCATCAAGTACCACGGGCGGGTGATCGGTTTCTCGGCGGGAACGGGCAGCGCGTTCGCGACGTTGCCGGCGCAGAACGCGACCGGCAACTGGATCAAGATCGTGCAGCGCCTGCCGGTGCGGATCGAGCTCGACCAGAAGGAGTTGGAGGCACATCCGCTGCGCATTGGGCTGTCGATGGAGGTCGAGGCCGACACGCGTGACGATTCCGGCACGCAGCTCGGCGCTGCGGTGAACACGGTCTATCGCACCGATGTGTTTGCGCAGTACGGCCAGGAAGCCGATGCGGAGATCGCGAAGATCATCGAGAGGAACGAGATGGCCGCACCGGCGAAGACCGCACAGCCGGTTGCGAAGAAGGTGGCAATCGCACATTGATCCCGGATTGAGCTCGACCGGTACGCCGGCGAAGTCAATCAACCGGACAAGCAATCCACGTGGCGCCGCGCACTCGCGCATCCGCCGGAAAAGTGTGCGTGCGCGTCCACCACACCTGATTTGTTCCGCCGCGGCATCAGTTTGTCTACGCCGGGTATTCGAACTCGACGCCAAAGCGCCTGGATTAGCCCCCTATCGGAGCCACGCGACCGGGCGCCGCTGCTAGCAGGCGGCCGGTTCGTCACTTACGATAAAGGAGAACACCATGCCAATCGTCACAATCCAGGTCACCCGCGAGGGCACGAGCCCCGGCGTCGACTCGGTCCCGCGGAAGAAAAGGCTAAACTCATCGGCGGCGTCAGCTACCTGCTGCTCGACGTGCTGAACAAGCCGCTCGAAGCGACCTTTGTGGTCATCCAGGAAGTGGAAACGGAGAACTGGGGCTGGGGCGGTCTACCGACTGACGAATATCGCAAGCAGCGAGGCTTGAAATAGCGGCGTTCGCCGAACCGTGGTTCTGCGGCGTCATCGTTGAGTTCTGAAAGGAGAAACGACAATGGAAGGCAAAGCTCTGACGCGCGGAATCGACCATCTCGGGTTGACGGTTCGCAATCTGAACGTCACGCGCGACTTTTTCATCGAGTGCCTGGGCTGGAGCCTGGTTGGAGAGCGCCCCAACTACCCTGCGGCCTTTGTATCCGACGGCCACATCATGCTGACGCTCTGGCAGGTGACGAACCCGGACGGGCCGGTTGAGTTCGACCGCAAGACCAATGTCGGTCTGCACCACCTCGCGTTACGGGTGGGCAGCGAAGAAGCGCTCAACGCGATCTTTGCGCGCGTTTCGCAATGGCCCGGCGTGGTGGCTGAGTTCGCGCCGGAGAATCTGGGTGAAGGACCCAAGCGGCACACCATGGTGTACGAACCCGGCGGCATCAGACTCGAGTTCGATTTCGATCCGCGCATTTAAGCGGCCAGCCGCGAGAGTCAGTCCAGATAGTCAGCACATGGTGCGTGCGATCTGTTTATCGAGCCTTGCCCGCGCCATTCCAATTGAAGCCAGAGCCAAACTGCAGCGCCGGCACCCACTTCACGCATCCCTGAAAACTCAACACAGCGCCGCCGACGGCGAACAGAACCGGGATCAGAAAATCGTGGCTCACCCGCGTAAATTCGAAGACGAGAACAACCGCCGTAATCGGCATCTGCATCGATGCCGCCAGGAACGCGGTCGCACCTACCACAGCAAAAGCGCCGAGCGAAGCCCCCGGCCAGAACAGACTCCAGGCCCCGCCCAGTACGATCGCCAGCAACGCGCCATTGGCAAGCCCGGGGGTCAATAGACCGCCTTCCGCACCCGCGCGCAGACTGCTCGCGGTAATCACCACCTTCAGCACCAGCAGCATCGCCGCGAGACTCATCGTCAGGCCACCGTCGAACGCCAGTCCCGCAGGCCCTTTGCCATTGCCGAGCAACTGCGGAAAATGCATTGCCAGCACGCCGATGATCGCGAAGTTCAACAGCGACAACACCGGCAAACGCCAATCCTTCGGCGCATCCGCACGCGCGCGCTTCGTGATCTCCGTAAAACCCCACGCCGCAACACCAAAGATCGGCCCGCACACCACAGCCCACACCAGCAGCGACGTGCTCACCGTCAACGACGGCACCAGGTACTGATGCTCGTTGCCCAGACCCGCCTGCGCGACCAGCGCCGCCACCGCGGATGTCACCACGGCCGGCACCACGGCCTTCCAGCCAAACGTACCCAACAGAACTTCGAGCACGAACACCGCGCCGCCGAGCGGCACATTGTAGACGGCGGCCAGACCCGCGCCCGCACCGCACGCCACCATGATCCGGCTCTGCTCGATCGATAACCCCGCGCGATGCGACAACCATCCGGCCAGCAACGATCCGATCTCGCGCGGCGCCACTTCGCGCCCGAGCGGCGAGCCCAGCGCGACCGTCACAATCTGCAGCAACGCATGCACGATCGTGCTCAGCATGGGCATACGCGGATCGTCCGATTTGACAGCCTGGCGAATGCTCACGAGGGGCCGCCCGAAGCGATACAGCAACCACCAGCCGAGTCCGGCCACCAGTCCGCACAGCGCCAGAACAGCAACACGCCGCTCAGGCTCGGCATCGGCGACACCTTCCAGAAAACTCTCGCTGCTGATGAGATGCGTCGCGCTGTAGCCGTAGGCGAGATGCTGGATAGCGTGCAGCAGCAAGGCGAGCAACATACCGCCGAGGCCGGCGCCAATGCCAGTCAGCAAAATGACGGCGGCCAGCACCGGCAGTGGACGCGGCCCGCGGCGAACCGGCTCTGAAGTGATTGATTTGAATGACATGGCGCGGCGATGCAAGCAAGATTAACAAGATAGCTGCCATTTTATTCCGCGCCGCACCATGATTCAAATTGATTTTTCTGCTCGACTAATGCGCCTTACGCATAGATGAGCGGCATGGCCGCCATTACTCGCTCGCATTTTTCGGCGCCAATCTGAATCCCGTGAATGTTGCTTCTACCGACGCGCGAAACCAGCCAGTCACATTGACCGGGTTTCCCTCCGCCGACGCGAAATGAACATTACAAATAACAAACACTCAATCAAACACGATTAATACAATAATTACATTAAGCCAACATTCGCCATGCATTGAGATTTTCATAAGAATTCGCTCCAGGTATTAATACGGATAAACAGGGGTTCATTCATGCAAGCGCTTAACGCTCGGCGTACACTCGCTCGAAGTCCGTACCACGGGGCGTACGGGGCTGCAGAGCCACCCGTCGTGAAACACGGGTTATTGAAGACTCAGGAGAACAATCAATGAGCTGGACACGGGAACAGAGAAACGTCACGATCGCCGCCTATCTAGGCTGGACCCTGGATGCGTTCGATTTCTTTCTAATGGTGTTTGTATTGAAAGATATCGCGGCGGAGTTCAATACAAAAATCCCCGAGGTCGCCTTCGGCATTATGCTGACCCTGGTGATGCGCCCGGTCGGCGCATTGATTTTCGGCTGGCTCGCCGACAAATACGGCCGCCGTCCCACGCTGATGGTCAACATCGCGTGTTTCTCGCTGCTGGAACTGCTGTCCGGCTTTTCGCCCAACCTCGCCACCCTGCTCGTGCTGCGCGCCCTGTTCGGCATCGCGATGGGCGGTGAATGGGGCGTAGGCGGCGCCCTGACGATGGAAACCGTCCCGCCGAAATCGCGCGGCATCGTCTCGGGTCTTCTGCAGGCCGGTTATCCGAGCGGCTATCTGCTCGCCTCGATCGTGTTCGGCGTGTTCTATCAATACATCGGCTGGCGCGGCATGTTCTTCGTCGGCGTGCTGCCGGCGTTGCTCGTGCTGTATGTGCGTGCACACGTGCCGGAGTCGCCGGCCTTCAAGACGCTCGAAAAGAAGACGCGTCCAGGTCTGATCGCCACGTTGAAGCAGAACATCGGGCTGTCGCTTTACTCGATCGTGCTGATGACCGCGTTCAACTTTTTCTCGCACGGCTCGCAGGATCTGTATCCGACCTTCCTGCGCGTGCAACATGGGTTCGACGCGCATACGGTGTCGCTGATCACGATCACGCTGAACATCGGCGCAATCTGCGGCGGCCTGTTCTTCGGCTATATCTCGGAGAGAATCGGCCGCAAACGCGCGATCTTCATCGCCGCCTTGATCGCATTGCCGGTGTTGCCGCTGTGGGCTTTCTCGTCCACGCCGGTGCTGCTCGCCGTCGGCGCGTTCCTGATGCAGATCTCCGTGCAAGGCGCATGGGGGGTGATCCCGGTGCACCTGAACGAAATCTCGCCCGATGAAATTCGCGCGACGTTCCCGGGCCTCGTGTATCAGCTCGGCAATCTGATCGCATCGGTGAACGGTCCGCTGCAAGCGAGCGCCGCCGAAGCGCACGGCAACAACTACGCGCTGATCATGGCCGTCGTGATCGGGATCGTGGCGGTGGTGATCGCCGCGTTGATTCCGTTTAGCCGCGAACGCCGCGGCATCGACATGACGCAATCGGCGAAACAGGTTGCGGCACAGCTTTAAGCGTTCGAACTAAACAGCTATTTCGCCAGCGCGTTATCGGGCACAATAGCGACGACAAAGGCGGCTCGAACCGCCGCAAAACAAACGCGAGAACATCGCAAACGCAAGGCCAGAACAGGTAGCTAGCAATACGAGGCCGTTCCGATTCAAATCGGAACGGCCTTTTTTATTTCCGCGCGGTTTGACGCGCCCGCGCACATGGGAAAGACGGACCCGCGTCAGGTCTTCTAGAGGAGTTAGTCCACACCGAACCCTTGATCGCAGTCCCGATCCTTCTTTATCCTGAAAAAAACAGCTGTTTCAAATAGTTATTTGAATCGCATGTTTGCGGGCCGGATGCCCGGCAACTGGGAGACGCAAAATGGCAGTTCGCACAACAGGCCGGCATGCCGGCGACACGAAGTCCCGCATCCTCGACGCCGCTGAAACACTCTTCGTCGAATGCGGCTATGAGGCCATGTCCCTGCGCCAGATTACTTCGCGTGCCGAAGTGAATCTCGCGGCGGTCAACTATCACTTCGGCAGCAAGGAATCGCTGATTCATTCGATGCTGTCGCGCCGCCTCGACCGGCTCAACCAGGAGCGGCTCAAGCTGCTCGACCGCTTCGACGCCATGCTCGGCGCGCGCCTGACCTGTGAGCACGTGCTCGGCGCCATGTTCATTCCCGCGCTACGGCTGTCGCGCGATCCGCGCGTCGGCGGCAAGGCTTTTCTGCGCCTGCTGGGCCGTGCTTATACGGATCCGTCGGCGTTCATTCGGGACTTTCTGAATGCGCATTACGCGTCAGTGGCCGTGCGTTTTTTCGATGCGTTCCAGCGTGCGCTGCCGCATCTGCCGCGTGAAGAGCTCGGCTGGCGTCTGCACTTCGCGATCGGCGCGCTGTCCGGCGTGTTGGCCGGCACCGATACCGACAGCCTGATTTCCGAGTTCTCACAGGGCAAGTCGATGAACGACCTGCAACTGATCGCACGGCTCGCTTCGTTGATGGTGGCCGCCCTCAAGGCGCCGCTGCCCGACGGCTCGCAACTGGCCACGTTCGCGGCCGTGCTGGGCGACGCCACCGAGAGCGGCCCGGAAGGTCAGGTGGAAGGCATGAACCCTGCTGCGGGTACACAGCAGGCATCAGGCGGGTCTGAAGCGTCGGCGCCGGCAGTCTCGGACGGTGAACGCCGCGGTGGCAACGTAGAAGCGTGTGCGTTTCAGCCCGCGTTGCACGGCACGGCCTGAACACGAGCCCGCGCGGGTGGCGCTGACACAGGCCGTCCGCGACCCGCGGATGCATTCGCACGCAGCATCGAAACTGGAGGAAACGTCATGCCGTGGTTCATCCTGGTGCTAGTCATTGCCGCTCTGGCGCTCGTCTATATGCAGGCGCGCGCCTCATGGTGGCTTGCCTTCATGATCGTCTGGGTGGCCGCCGCGCATGTCAGTGGAGCAGCGGGTGGCGTGGCGACCACGGTGCTCGCGATCGTCTTCGTCCTCCCCGCCCTCGTCCTTACGATCAAGCCGCTGCGCCGCGCGTGGCTCACGAAACCGGTGCTCGAGATCTTCCGCAAGATCCTGCCGGAGATGTCGCCGACCGAGCGCGACGCGATCGAAGCCGGCACCGTCTGGTGGGACGCCCAACTGTTCTCCGGGCGCCCGCATTGGGACACTCTGCTCGGCTACGGACCGGTCACGCTGAGTGCGGAAGAACAGTCGTTTCTCGACGTCGAATGCGAGCATCTGTGCGATCTCGCGAACGATTGGGAAACCACCATGGTGTGGCAGGACCTGTCGCCGAAAACCTGGCAGTACATCAAGGAACGCGGCTTTCTCGGCATGATCATTCCGAAGCAGTACGGCGGCAAGCAGTTCTCCGCTTACGCGCATTCGCAGGTCATCATGAAGCTCGCCACGCGCTGCTCGGCCGCCGCCGTTTCGGTGATGGTGCCGAACTCGCTCGGCCCGGCTGAGTTGCTGATGCACTACGGCACCGAAGCGCAGAAGAACCACTATCTGCCACGCCTCGCGCGGGGCGATGAAATCCCCTGCTTCGCGTTGACGAGTCCGTACGCCGGGTCGGATGCGGCGGCGATTCCCGACGTCGGCATCGTTTGCAAAGGCAGCTTTGAAGGCCGCGAGACGCTCGGCTTTCGCGTCACATGGGACAAGCGCTACATCACGCTCGGACCGATCGCAACCGTGCTCGGTCTCGCGTTCCGCGCCCTCGATCCGGACCATCTGCTCGGCTCGGGCGACGAACCCGGCATCACCTGCGCGCTGATTCCGACCGACCATCCGGGCGTCAACATCGGCCGCCGTCACTGGCCGCTGAACGCGGTATTCCAGAACGGTCCGAATTCGGGCAATGACGTCTTCATTCCGCTCGACTGGGTGATCGGCGGCCGCGCGCAAGTCGGCAACGGCTGGCGCATGCTGATGGAATGTCTCGCGGCGGGCCGCGCGATTTCCCTGCCGTCGTCGAATGTGGGAATGGCGAAGATCGCCGTGCGCGGCACCGGCGCCTATGCCGCGATTCGCCGTCAGTTCCGCACTGCCGTCGGCAAATTCGAGGGCGTGCAGGAAGCGCTCGGCCGCATGGGCGGCAATCTCTATGTGATGGATGCCGCGCGCCGTTTGTCCGCGCATGCGGTGGACCTTGGCGAGAAACCGTCGGTGATTTCGGCGATCGCGAAGTATCACATCACCGAACGCGCCCGCATGGTCATCAACGACGGCATGGATATCGCCGCCGGCAAGGGCATTTGCATGGGGCCGTCGAACTTTCTCGCGCGCGCCTATCAGCAGGTGCCGATCGCGATCACCGTGGAAGGCGCGAACATTCTCACGCGCTGCCTGATCATCTTCGGCCAGGGTGCGATTCGCTGTCATCCGTATGTGCTGAAGGAAATGGCGGCCACGCGCGACACGGATCGCACCCGCGCGCTGCGCGATTTCGATGCGGCCTTTTTCGGTCACGTCAGCTTCACGCTCTCCAACGTGGTGCGCAGTTTCGTGTACGGCATCACGGGCGGTGCGTTCATCGTCAAGCCGCGCATGGCCTACGCGCCGCTGCTGTCGTATTACAGCGCGGCGACCCGCCTTTCGACTGCGTTCGCGTTGCTCGCCGACGTCTCCATGTTCGTGCTCGGCGGCGATCTGAAACGGCGCGAACGCATTTCCGGGCGTCTGGGCGACGTGCTCTCGCAGCTCTACCTGATCTCCGCGACGCTCAAGCGTTTCGAAGACGAAGGCCGCCAGGAAGAAGATTTGCCGCTGGTGCGCTGGGGTGTCGAAGACTCGCTATACAAGGCGCAACACGCGCTCGACGGCGTGCTCGCGAATTACCCGAATCGCCTCGCCGCAGGTCTCGTGCGGGTGCTGGCTTTCCCGTTCGGCCTGCCGTACCGCGAGCCGTCCGACCGCCTCGGCACCGACATCGCGGAGCTGATGCAAACGCCGGGCGCCGCGCGCGAGCGCCTCGTGTCCGACTCATATGTGCCGCATCCGGATGCCGATGCGCTCGGCTACGGCGAGCTCGTGTTCGAGCTGAATCCACGCTTCACGCAAATCGAGCAGAAGCTGCGCGAAGCGGTCAAGCAGGGCCTGCTCGAACCGATGCCTCAGAGCCTGCCGCAGTTGGCGGCGTGGACCGAAACGGCACAGCAAAAAGGCCTGCTCGACGCCGACGAGCGCCGCGTGCTCGACGACTATGCGCGCTATGGCGCGGAGGTGGTGAAGGTCGACGACTTCCCGGCCGACTTCGACATGCTTGCCAACTTGCAACAGCGCAAGGACGCGCTCGAAAAAGCGCTGGAACTCGCGGCCTGAGCGCCTTAAAAAAACATCCAGGCGGGGCGTCCCCAGCGGCCCCAAACTGGGTGCACACTGACACACGTCCGTTTCTCCAATCCCCCAACGGGACTTTCTTCAGGGCGTGGGACTTCCTCCGGACGTGGCCAGCGGAGCAACGACAATATGAACGACTCTTACCTGAACTTCGTCAATTCGCCGTTCGGCGCGCGCCTCGCGCGCTCGCTAGGCTTACCGAAGCCCGAGGTACTGCGCCGCTATCGCGCCGACCGGCCCGAGTTCGACGGCCTGATCGCGATCGGCGCGGGCCGCGAGCCGCATCTGCTCGACGCGCTCGCGAATCTCGTCAAGAGCATCGGCGTGACGAGCGTGGCGCACGAAAGCGCCGGGCTGTGGGTACCGCTCGCGAATCGCCATGGTCTGATGACGGGCCGTTTCGAACCGGCCGAATCCGGTTCGCAAGGCAAGCTCGCCGCGCTGCTGTTCGACGCGAGCGGTATCGAAGACAGCAGCCAGCTCGAACCGCTGCACGGCTTCTTCCACGACACGTTGCGCTCGCTTGGCAAGTGCGGCCGAATCATCGTGCTGGGACGTCCGCCGGAAACCTGCGCGAGCCCGCGTCAATGGACCGCGCAGCGCGCGCTCGAAGGCCTCACGCGTTCGCTCGGCAAGGAAGCGCGACGCGGCATTACCGCGAATCTCGTCTACGTGGAACGAGGTGCCGAGAACGGCATTGAAGCGACGTTGCGATTTTTTCTATCGCCGCGCTCCGCGTATGTGTCGGGCCAGGTAGTGCGCATTGGCATGCCCGGCGGTGCCGACGGGTTGCCGGCGTTCGACTGGAACCAGCCGCTCGGGGGCCGGCGTGCCGTGGTCACGGGCGCGGCGCGCGGCATCGGCGCGTCGATTGCGAGCGTGCTCGCCGCTGAAGGCGCGCACGTCATCGGCATCGACGTTCCGTCAGCGCGCGACGCACTCGATGCAACGATGCGCCAGTTGAACGGCACCGCCCTCGCCTTCGACATCGCCGCGCCCGAGGCGCCCGCGCAGATCGCCGCCGCGCTCGACGAACAAGGCGTGGATATCGTCGTGCACAACGCGGGCATCACCCGGGACAAAACCATCGCGAAGATGACCGACGCCGCGTGGCAAAGCGTGATCGACATCAACCTGTCCGCGCAGGAACGGATCGACGACGCCCTGCTCGCGGCGGGCACCTTGCGCGACGGCGGCCGCATCATCGGCGTGTCGTCGATCAGCGGCATTGCCGGCAATCTCGGCCAGACCAATTACGCTACGTCGAAAGCCGGCGTGATCGGCCGGGTGCAAAGCATGGCGCCGCATCTGCGCGCGCGCGGCATCACCATCAACGCGGTCGCGCCCGGCTTCATCGAAACGCAGATGACCGCGAAGATTCCACTGACCATCCGCGAAGCCGGCCGCCGGATGAATTCGATGAGCCAGGGCGGCCAGCCGGTGGATGTCGCGCAGACCATCGCGTGGCTCGCGCACCCGGGATCCGCGAGCGTGAGCGGCCAGGTGGTGCGCGTGTGCGGACAAAGCCTGATTGGAGCGTGAGCATGGGCGAGCCGGGTGAGCCGTTCCGGAGTGGTCACGCAGCGAGCGTGGCCCGTCCGAAGACCATCGTCATCGAGCAGTTGCCCGCGCCGGCGAAGCTGTACGCGCGCGCGTTGTCCGGCATCGTCAAACGCGGACGCGACACGCACTTGCCGGCGTTGCGTCTGGTGCGCCCAGCCGTGGTGCTGGACGCCGGGCCGATCTGGCGTTATTCGCGGGTTTGCGGCTTCATTCCCGAACACGGCGTGCCGCTCACGTATCCGCATCTGCTCGCCTTCCCGCTGCATCTGCTGATGCTGACCGACCCGGCGTTTCCGTGGCCGGCACTCGGCCTCGTGCATCTGGCGAACCATATCCGGCTGCGTCGTCCGCTCGCCTGCAAGGACCTGTTGCGCGTCGAGGTGGAGTTCGGCGCGCTGCTGCGGCACGACAAGGGTCAGGCGTTCGTGCTGCACACCCGCATGTACCGGCGCGGCGAAGCGGTCTGGGACGGCGACAGCGTGTATCTGAAACGCGGCGTGCCGGCGAGCGGCAGTCCGCTCGATCCGCTGGAACTCGGGCACGACCCGCTGCAGCGCATCTCGCGCTGGCAGTTGCCGCCGCAACTGGGCCGCGACTACGCGCGCGTGTCCGGCGACTACAACCCGATTCATTTGAGCGCGCTATCCGCGAAGGCATTCGGCTTTCCGCGCGCCATTGCGCATGGCATGTGGACGCTGGCGCGCGCCGCCGCCGCGCAGCAACCGCCCAAGCCGCTCGCCGAGGCCACGCTGTCCGCCGAATTCAAGCTGCCGATGCTGTTGCCGGGCGAGGCGTCGCTGTGGAGCGCGTCGCCTTCGCTGATCGAGCGCGATCTCGAGGTACGCGATATCACCGGAGAAAAGCCGCATTTGCGCGGGCGCATGCAGTGGAAGCTGCTGTGAGAGCCAGTCAACAATCCATGAACGACCCAAAGGAGCCGAGCATGTCCAACCCGCTGCCCGCCGTGCGCCGCGTCGCCATTATCGGCGGCAACCGGATTCCGTTTGCCCGCTCGAACACCGCCTACGCGAGCGCGTCGAATCAGGACATGCTGACCTTCACGCTGCAAGGCCTGATCGACCGCTACAGCCTGCATGGCGAACGCCTGGGTGAAGTGGCGGCCGGCGCCGTCATCAAGCATTCGCGTGATTTCAACCTGACGCGCGAATCTGTGCTGTCCACTACGCTCGCCAAGGAAACGCCCGCCTACGATGTGCAGCAGGCCTGCGGCACCGGGTTGGAAGCGGCCATTCTGGTCGCCAACAAGATCGCGCTCGGGCAGATCGAAGTGGGCATTGCGGGCGGCGTCGATACGACATCCGATGCGCCGATCGGCGTCAACGAGCGCATGCGCAAGATCCTGCTCGAAGCAAATCGCGGCAAGAGCACCGGCCAACGTGTCGGTGCGCTGGCCAAACTGCGGCCCGGCATGTTTTTCAAACCGCTGTTGCCGCGCAACGGCGAACCGCGCACCGGGCTGTCAATGGGCGAGCATTGCGAACTGATGGCCAAGCGCTGGAACATTTCGCGCGAAGCGCAGGACGTGCTTGCTTACGACAGTCACCGCAAGCTCACCGAGGCGTATGCGCGCGGCTTCGTCAACGATCTGATGACGCCCTACCGTGGCCTTGCACGCGACAATAATCTGCGCTCCGACCTGACGCTCGAAAAACTCGCCGGTCTGAAGCCGGTGTTCGACCGCGACGCGGGCACGCTGACCGCCGGCAATTCGACGCCGCTGACGGACGGCGCTTCCGCCGTGTTGCTCGCGAGCGATGCCTGGGCGGCCCAACACGGCTTGCCGGTGCTGGCGTATCTGAGCTGGTCCGAAACCGCCGCCGTCGACTTTTTCGACAAGAAAGAAGGCCTGCTGATGGCGCCCGCCTACGCCGTGCCGCGCATGCTGGCCCGCGCGGGGCTCGGGCTGCAGGACTTCGATCTCTACGAAATTCACGAAGCCTTCGCCGCGCAAGTGTTGTGCACGCTCGCGGCGTGGCAGGATGACGAGTATTGCCGTACGCAGCTCGGATTGCCTCAGCCACTCGGCGTGATCGATCGGGCAAAATTGAATGTGAACGGCAGCTCGCTCGCCACTGGCCATCCGTTTGCCGCCACGGGTGGCCGCATCGTCGCCGGACTCGCGAAAATGCTCGCGCAACTCGACAAACCGGCCGGCACCGCGCGCGGGCTGATCTCGATCTGCGCGGCGGGCGGCCAGGGCGTGGTGGCGATTCTGGAACGCTGACTGGCTGCAAGACCAGCACACAACCATACGAAGCCACGGCTTCAGGAGACGACCGATGACCCAGCCCACGCAAGCCCCGCTCCCGCCCGCCGCCGGATCCACACCGCTCGCGAATGCAGCGGGTGAGGCGCCCGCTCAGACGCCCGGTCAGCCTGGTCAGGCTGTAACTCAGACGCCCAAAACCGACGGCATCTGGTATGCGTCCTATCCGGCCGACGTACCGCACGAAATCGACGTCGACCAGTACGAATCTCTCGTGCAGTTCTTCGACGAATGCATCGCGCAGTTTCGCGAGCGCGTCGCGTATGTGAGCGTCGGCGCGAATCTGACGTATGGCGAACTCGGCCGCAAAGCGACCGCATTTGCCGCGTACCTGCAAAGCATCGGCGTGAAGCCCGGCGAGCGTGTCGCGATCATGCTGCCGAATACGTTCCAGTATCCCGTGTCGCTGTTTGGCGCGCTGAAGGCGGGCGGCGTGGTGGTCAACGTGAATCCGCTCTATACGGTGCGCGAACTGGCGCATCAACTGAAGGACAGCGGCGCGCAAACCATCATCGTGTTCGAGAACTTCGCAAAGACCGTTGAAGATGCGTTGCCGGGCACCAAGGTGCAGAACGTCATCGTGACGGCGCTCGGCGATCTGCTCGCCGACGGCCTGAATCTGAAGGGACGTCTGCTCAATTTCATGCTGCGCCATGTGAAGAAGATGGTGCCGCAATACAACCTGCCGCAAGCCGTGCCGCTGCTCAAAGCGCTCTCGATCGGCTACACGCGGCCCTTGACGCCGGTGCGCCCCACTCACCACGACATTGCCTTCCTGCAATACACCGGCGGCACCACGGGCGTCGCCAAAGGCGCGATGCTCACGCACCGGAACATCATTGCCAACCTGTTGCAGGCGAAGGCGTGGTCGCAGGGGCAACTGAGCGGCGACATCGAAACGGTGCTCACGCCGCTGCCGCTGTACCACATCTATTCGCTGACCGTGAACGCGCTGATCTTCATGGGACTCGGTGGACGCAACATCCTGATCGCCAATCCGCGCGACATGAAGCGCGTGATGATGATCATCCGGCACGAGAAATTCACCGGCATGACGGCGGTGAACACGCTCTACAACGCGTTCCTCGACAACGAGGAATTCTGCAAACGCGACTTCTCGGACCTGAAGCTCGCGATGGCGGGTGGCATGGCCACGCAGAAGTCGGTCGCGGACCGGTTCAAGGCGGTCACCGGCAAACCGATCATCGAGGGCTATGGGCTGACCGAATGCTCGCCGATCGTGTCGATGAATCCGGTGGACCTGACCAATCTGCGCGACTTCGAAGGCTCGATCGGTTTGCCCGCGCCGTCCACGCAAGTGCGCTTCAGGAAAGACGACGGCACGTGGGCGAACATCGGCGAAGCCGGCGAACTGTGCGTGAAGGGTCCGCAGGTGATGAAAGGCTACTGGAATCGTCCGGAGGAAACCGCCAAGGTGATCGACGACGATGGCTGGCTCGCCACCGGCGACATCGGCGTGATGGATTCGCGTGGCTTCATCCGTCTGATCGACCGCAAGAAGGACATGATCCTGGTGTCGGGCTTCAACGTCTATCCGAACGAAATCGAAGACGTGATCGCAGCGCTGCCGGACGTGCGCGAAGTCGCCGCAATCGGAGTGCCCGATGCGGCGCAAGGTGAACGGGTGAAGGTATTCATCGTCAAGCGCAATCCGTCGCTGAGCGCCGAACAGGTGATCGCCCACTGCCGCAAGAACCTCACGGGGTATAAGGTGCCGAAGCTCGTCGAGTTCCGCGATGCGTTGCCGCAAACCAACGTCGGCAAGATTCTGCGCCGCGCGCTGCGTGACGAGGAACTCGCGAAGCAAAAAACTGCCTGACAGGCAGGGCGCGCGACACCATGCCTTGCGCCATCCTTTCGGAGAGCTTCATGAAGCACAGCATGTCCGCACGCTTACGCCGCTTGTGCCGTTTGTGCCGATTGGGCGAATCGGGCCGCTTGAGCCGCTCGCCCCACGTGAGTGGCTCGAACCGCTCGCCGGTCTCCACGCGTCTCGCCCGTTTTTTGCCGGAGACGGCAGCGCCGAGCGCGCCCCTGACAGCTTCATTGCGTGCGATTTCATCACGGAGACTTCTTATCGGCGCGCTGGTGGCTAGCGTCGCGGCGGCGGCAACGTCACCGGCTTTCGCGCAGAACGACGACACGCCGCCCGCACTCGACACCGCGAGCGCCGTCAAGGCGCCCACCACGCCTTCCTCGCAGGTCGGCAAGCTCACGCTGGATCAGCAGGTCAAATGGCTGCGCGCCGCGCAACAAAGCGGCGCCATGGAGAAACTCGGCGACGCGCAACTGGTCGCGCTGTTCCAGTCGCTCGATCCGCTTGCTTTGCCGCGCTACATCAAGGAGGGGCCGAACGGTTATCCATCGTACGAGTTCACCATGGCACGCTCGGAACGCATTCACGGTCAGTGGCCCGACCAGCCCGATCACATGCTGGGGCGCATCACCCACGGCCCGCTGCGGATCTACCTGAAGTGGCTGCCCGATGGCGCGCATGCCGGTCAGGAAATCATCTACGACGAGTCCAAACGCACCGATGAAATGTATGGCCACCTCGGTGGCATCATGAATGTGATGCCGCTGTGGACCTCGCTGAACGGCGCCCTTGCCCGCGCGCAATCGAACCACCAGGTGCGCGATCTCGGGACCGAGTACATTGCCAATCAGTACCTTTCCGAAGGCAGGAAATATATCAAAGCCGGCTTGCCGCGCTCGACCCAGGTGGCAGTGCAAACGATCGACGGGGTGCGCGTCGTCACCTTCACCTTCGAAACGCCGACCGGCCAGCCGCAGTTCTATGCGAAGAAAGAAACGCTCGGGCTGGATCTGCGGCATCCGTATTTCCGCACCGTCGAGTCTTATGACAACGACGGCAAGATCTTCGAGAAGATCGTCTTCGAAACCATCACGCCGAAAACCTTCGACGACTCGACCTTCGATCCGAAGAACAAGGCTTACAAGTTCTAGCGGACACGGCGCGGCGTCAGCGCGAAGGCGATATGCGCGACCTGCGCGCCCGGTCCCGCGCCCTGTTCGTGGCTGTGCTCGACCATGCGGCCTACGCGGGTGGCCAGCTCTCTGAGCACGAAGTAATCGGATACGCGCGTGAGGCCGATCAGCGACACCGGCGCCTGGGCGGGCGTCCGGCTAAGACGCGGCGCAAGCGTGCTGTACCAGAGCACGCCGATGTCGTCGCCGGTTTCGAAGGCTGGCAGCTTCATGCTGGCGACATAGTCGGAAAATGCCGGGCCGGCCGCAAGCGTGGAGTCGATCACGGCGAGCGTGTCGCGCCGAGCGGCTGCCCGCGCGAGCCACGGCCACGCCGCACCTGCGGCGGTCGAAAGCCATGCGCCGGTTATCACGAAAGTGCGTCGATCCATGGGTTCATCACGTCATATAGATGAAGATGATGCGCGCCGTTCGCGGCATCCGGGTCACGCGCCCTCACGTATAACCTCGCCGGTCGCGCCACGCCGCGGGCCAGATCCCCTGCTTGCCCGGCGCGAGAATACCGTTCGGGTCGAGCGCGTCCTTGATCGTTTCCGAGAGCCGCAGCAACGCGCCGTCGTTAAAACTGTATTGCGCCGCGGCGAAATCCATATACGCGAGATGCGCGCGATATTCGCCGTAACCCGCCGCGCGCGCATCGCTCATCAGCGAACGGAGTAAGGCGCCGGCCTGCTCGACCTGATTGGCGTCGTCACGATCGAAGATCGCCGCGAAGATGTGATGCAGATGACGCACACCCGCCGTAAAACCGCCGTAGTAATCGAAACCGTATTCCGCCGCGCGCGTCTTCACCATCGTGTATTGGCGCAGCGCGTCGCGCCCGGTCGCCGGGCACAGCGGCGCGAAGTCCACATGCGCGCCCGCGCCGCCGCGCCAGTCGAGCATGCGGAACGCGCTCATCGCCGGGATGCCGGCCAGGTTGCGGTCGCCGCCTGCGGTGGGTTGCGCATCGCCCGCATAACGAGCCGCCGAGAGTTTCGCTTTCGGCACGCGAGCGAAAGCGCGCTGCACGATCGCATAGCGTGCGTCGATCAGTTCAGGCGTCCCGTATAGCGCGAAATGCAGATTCCAGCGCCCCACGTTCAGCTTGTCGAGCATTGCCGCCACCGCGTTCTCAGGCATCGCGCCTTTGCCTTCATACCACTGCCGACGTGACGACAAACCCGCGGCGCGGCGCAAACCGCCTTCGATCACCGCGTTATTGCGGATCGTTTCATCGAGCCGCAACGGCCGCAGGATGTCGACGATCGTTTCGAGATCCTCTTCATGCTGAAACTGGATTTCGCCCAACAGATAGGCAGGCGGCGCAGGCATCAACCACACGCCGAGCTTGGTGACGATGCCATAGTTCGACTGCATGAACATCGCATCGAACGAAGGCCCGTAACCCGGCTGATAGAGCTGCCACGCGGTGCCGATTTCGATGCCGCCCATTCCGGTGCGCAGCACGTCGCCGTTGGCGAGCACCACTTCCATGCCACACTGCGTCGCCGCATGATCGCCGTACGCGGTATAGCCAAAGCCACGCTCGAGCGTATTGCCCACCACGCTGCCCCACCCCGCCGCGGGCGGATCGACCCAGAGCTTGTAGCCTTTCTGACGCAGATGCGCGTACAGATCGAAGTAGCTGACGCCCGGTTCGACCAGCGCGTAGGCGAGCGTCTCGTTCACTTCGATGATGCGGTTCATCCGTTGCAGATCGAGCACCACTGAACCCGACAGCCGCGGCGCGGCCCCACCGTACGCGAAGTTGCGTCCGGTCGAGACGGTCCACAACGGAATCCGGAATTGATTGGCAATCCGCAACACCGCGCGAATCTCGTCGACGGAAGCAGGCAGCAGCGCGGCGGACGCGGAGAACGCCTGGCGCTCGCCGGGCGCGAACGGATCCAGGTACGCAGCGAGCCCAGCGGCCGACGTCACCACCTGCTGCTCACCGACAATCGCGCGCCAACCGGCGAGCGCGCGGTCGAAATCGGCGGCGGAAACTTTCGGCGGCAAGCTGCGTATCAAAGCTGCTCCTTCATGGCTGCGGGCAAGCTGCGTATCAAGGCCGCTCGTCTACGGCACAGACGGGAGCGGCGGCAAGCTAGCGGCGCATCCCACCGCCGCCCGCGCCGTGCGACATGCCGCCCCACGTGTGCATCGACGTACCATGCCAGCCGCCGCGCATACCCGCTCCATACGATCCGTGCCCATAACGCACATGATCCATGTGATGAAAGTGATGAAAATGGTCGACGAAAACAAACGACACCCCGGCACCGAACAGCACCGGCGGCCCCCAGTACCATGGATCGTAGTAGTAGATCGGCGCCGGTGCCAGGGCCAGCGCGGCGGCATCGCCGTCCACGATCTGCCAGCTGCCGTCCAGCTGCGGGCAAGCGCGGCCGCTGATCTGCTGCATGGCGCCGTCGATTTCCGCCTGACCCACGACGAAGCGGCACGTCGAGACGTCGTTCAATGGCGCATTCGCGCCCAATGGCGGCTCGACGGGCGCCGCGCAACCGGCGCACAGGCATAGACACGCTACGCCGGAATACAGCCCGGTGCTGAACTGATGAAAAGTACGCATGATTTCGCTGCCTCGACGCGCCGGCGTTGCGACCTGCAAAAAGCCAGTCGACACCGTGAAGACCCCGTCGGTTTGCCTCGCACGAGATCATCTTGTCCGGCGCGCCTGCACGGTGGGACAACACGATCCTGCAACGAGTAAACGATGCGTCGTGCGACGCTATTCCGAAGGCCGCCCGCGAGCGCGATGCGTTTCTGTTACCGCATCTTGCAGCCGGCCCGGGCGGCCGTCGCCTGGCATGGCTAAGGGCTTCCCGGGCTGCTCGGGTTTTGCGTGCCTGCCGTACGTGCCGTGCCGTTAGTGCTCCTGCCACGTCTCCGGCTTACCGCCGAGCGCGCTGCATACGTCGACAGCAATCGAGCGCAGCTTGCCTTCCGCGATCGGCCCGGACAACGCATAACCCATGCGATCGCTCACCCAGTAGAAGGTGCGGCGGTTGCCGTCGCGGAACAGGCGGAACGCGGTTTCGTCGCGCGAAATGCCCGTGATATACAGCGTGAGGCGCGCGCCGCTGCGATTCTCGTACATGAACTGCGCGGCCGGGCCCGCTTCGCCGGGCAACAAACGCCCTCCCACCAGCGAGTACCCGTATTCCTGTAACGACGGCACCGACAGCGGCCGGTTCAGGCGCTTGGACAGCCAGTTGATCAGATGCTCTTCCTCGGTCGCGGCGACTTCCACGGGATGACGCTGCTCGGGCGTGTACACCGCGTAGGCGATGTCGGCGCGCTCGGCAAAGCTCGCCGGCTGGCCGCCCAGACCGTTCCACGCGCCGCCCGTCAGGCGCGGTGCGAGCGGCCCCAACGCAAGCGTGAGGCCCGCGCCGAGCGCAAGCCAGCACGCCGCGAGGCCCATGCGTTGCCACGACGGCGCCGGCCGCCGCACCACGATGAAGGCCGGTTCATCGACGTCGCCCTGCCCGGCACTCCCGCTGCGCTCGTTGCGCTGTGGCGCGCCGCACAACGCCTGCAGCCCCGCTTTCTGTGCGCGCCATGCAGCCACTCTCGCGGCAGCCCGCGGCTGCTGTGCCAGTTGCGCTTCGACCGCGGCGCGCTCCGCGGGCGGCAACTCGCCGTCGACGAACGCCGACAGCACTCGCAGATCGAGCCCCTCAGGCAAGCCGGTATCGTGGTCGTTATTCATCACGGATTTCTCACTACTTTCAACGGCGGGACTTTACGCGCCAGTCCCCCAGCGCCCCCTTCGACCGGCCCCTCCGTCATCAGCGCGCGCATGTGTTCCCGCGCGCGCGACAGCCGCGACATCACCGTGCCGATCGGCACGCCGAGCGCCTTCGACGCTTCCTGATAAGACAACTCCTCCACGCAAATGAGCAGCAGCACTTCCCGTTGCTCGACCGGCAAACAATACAGCGCACGCTGAAGATCGCGCAGCATCAAACCGTCGACCTCGCCGTGCGGCGCTTCGAGATTGCGCCACGGCGCGCTGTCCTCGTCAACGGCAATCTCGCGGCGGCCGCGCAACTGATCGATGTAGAGATGCCGGAGGATCGTCAGGAGCCACGCACGCAGGTTGCTGTTCGGACGAAACGCCGCCCAACGCGCGAGCGCGCGCTCCGCCGTATCCTGCACGAGATCGTCGGCCCAGGCGCGGTCGCCCGTCAGTGCGCGCGCATAGCGGCGCAACTGCGGGAGCCACGAAATGACTTCCGCTTCGAAATTCACCCGGCGTGGCAACGCTCAGTAGCCGCCGCTGCTGCTACCGCTGGTGCTCGACGCGCCGCTGTCGGTCCCGGAGGTGCAGCCGCTCATTGTGAACGAACCTAGCGCGAGCGCCAGCAGCACGAAGGCGGCGGAAAGAAGGCGGGATACTTTCATGGTGAGTCTCCTGATGAGCGCCCGGCCCGTCATGGGAACCGGGAGAGCCGATCGGCCGCGTGCGATATGCAGCGCTGCCATGTCTGACTTAACGTGGGCAGGCGGGGATTTATTCCATGGACAGCGTCGATATGCGCTATCTTTTTCCGCCATTCGCGCCGCGAACGCCCGAACGTGGCTGAAGAACGCGCGATTCGTTTGCAGATTCGTAACTCAACGTTACAGTCAATAGTTATCAGATGCTTATGTCCGCGCAAGCCGTTATAGTGGACGCAGTTCGGCCGCCGACGCTTTCCGCCCTCACACAGGGTAGAATCGCGGCGAACCACCGTCTTCCTAACCTGAATTGTCCATGGCTTCCGCAGAATCGCATCCGCAAAACGACTTCATGAACGCTGCGCGCAAAGAACGAAAGCGCGTCGAGATCTACCTTGTCAACGGCATTCGCCTGACCGGGTGCATCGAGTCGTTCGATCAGTATCTGGTGATGCTGCGCACGCCTGTCGGCCTGCAAGGCATCTACAAGCGCGCGATCTCGACGATCCAGCTCGACACCGGCACACGTCCGGCGCCACGCGCCGGGCGGCCTTCGCACGGCGAGCACACCACGCGTGGCCCGCACGGTTCGCGTGAACCGCGCGACCACCGTGAGCCGCGCGAACCGCGCGAGCCGTACGGCACGCCGTCGTCGGATCGCCCTGCGTCCGATCGTAGCAGCAGCACGTCGGACGGTCCGGTGGTCGTCACGCGCCGTCGGCGTCTGTTCGGTACGGGTGGTGGCGACGGTGGCAACCATGGCGGTGGTAATCATGGTGGTGGCAATCACGGCGGCAACGGTGGCACCAGCGGCGGCAACGAATAAACCACCACCGCAGCGGCCGGCTACTCCGACGGGTGGCCGAGTCGCTGCAGAATCTTCTCCAGTCGCATCCCCTGCAAGTCCGTCAGCTCAAATCCACATTTGACCGCCAGCACGCGGCGCCGCCAGTACACGGCGTCCAGCATGCGCAGCGCCGGTTGCCGTGTCGCCCAATCCAGATGTTCCAGTTCGGCTTCCACTACGTGGGAGGCGGTGAAGCGCTGCGCGCAGGCAGGAGTTTTTTGGTCCATGTCGGTGCATGCTCGTTATTTTTCTGGCGATACTCGGAGAACGACTTTATGCGGGTTGGTTTTAATTTTTTTGGAGAGTCCAAGCCGTTCGGTTAATTCTCGGGTAGTCACGCTTTGCGCTATGCTGAACTGTCGGCTTTCTCTTCTTCTAATGGAGCATGTTATGACCAGGCAGAAGCAACAGGCACCTCAAGGTGGGGAAGCGGCAAAGGCCGCTGGGGCCGCTCAGTCCGCGGAAAGTAGGCTCGATGAGGCCCTCGAGGAGAGCTTTCCCGCCAGTGATCCCATCGCCATCGATATGACCGAACCCTCCCACTCACAACCGGAAAGTGAACCTTCAGAGAGGAAGAAGCAGCATTAGATTAGAGGCTGGTTTTTTGCCTCCTAGTGCTTTTTTTGCGCTGTGTGCCTATGGCGTTGGCCTTTCCTTGTTTTCTTATCGGTCTATTAGCGTCGCCCCTGTGCGGGGCAGGCACCTACTTTTCTTTGCCTGCTGCAAAGAAAAGTAGGCAAAAGAAAGCAGCTCAAACCGCTAACCCTTAAGCGGGTCCCCCGCGCAGCATCAGTAGTGGTACATCTGGAATCAGTGCCCTCGCACATTCACCGTAAGTGACAACGCACTCATCAGCACCCACTCCGCACTTCGTGCGTCGCGGACCGGTAAGCAAGGGAAACCAGTGGGCACAAAGCATAACCCCCCATCCGACAAAGTCGCTTCCGACATACTTTGTATCGCCGGGTTTTGTAATGCCAGGCTTTGCGCTGCAGGCTTTGTGCTGCAGGAGTTTATGCCGCCGAGCTTTGTAGCGCGAGGCTTTGTGTGGCGGGACTTTGTACTGCGATGCCCCTTGTACCGCGGGCTTTGACTGCCGGGCTTGTGCCGTCGGCATAGTTGATTGGCATTACTACACCGACTCGTTCCTTCAATGGGTCGGGCGGCGCTTTCAAAGCCGCTTCGCCCTCCCATCTTCCGGTCTTCCGACCATCGCGCGCTCAGTGCGACGGCAAGCCGGTTTCCAGTTGGCGCTGCAGGTCGCGAACCTGACGTTGCGCGGCGCGCAACTGGTCTTGGGCAGCAGCTTTCTGTTGTGCCAGGGCCGTTGCCTCGGCACGCGTCTGCTGCTGCTGATTCGCAACAATGGTCTGCTGCTGATGCGCAACGTCCAGGTCAGCCTGCAAGCGGTTGGCCCGGTCCTGCGACAATGCAATCATCCGATCCGTAAACGCCTTCTGCGCTTCCAACTGCGTACGGCGAATCTCGACGTCCGACAGTTGCACCGTCTGACGCACAAAATCCTTGTAAATCATGTCGGCACGCGCCGCGTCCTCCGTCTTGATGACGCGCCAGAAGTTCTTCTGCTGGAACAACGCCACGTAATACGTCATCTCCTTGCCGTAAAACAGCAAGCTCGCACCGTAACTGCCGTTGTACGTCGTGCGCAATTCGCTCAAATCCGCGCCGTGGATCATCTGCTGCAATTCCGCAACATTGCCCGCAGCAGACTGCTTCGCTTCGTCCGGCGTCAATGCACTCGTCTGCGCCTGCCCAGTCTGTCCAGCCACTGTATTGGCCGGCAAGGCCGCCGTCGTGCCCGGCTGGGAAACGACGCCAGCGCTCGACCCGCTATCCGGCAGAGTCTGCGCATTCACGCTCTGCACGGCCCCCATCGCGACGATTGCAGCCAGGGCAATCCGCCGTAGTTTCGACTTTCGGTCCATGTAAATCCTGCTTGAACAGTTTTTGTTTTAGCACAACCATCTCATTATTACTCACTTTCGCGTGTTTCGGGCTCTTCGTCAAAAATTTGGTACTTGCGCATCTTCTCCCACAAGACCTTCCGGCTGATGCCCAAATAGAGCGCCGTATCCTGACGGCGCCAACCGTTTGCGTCGAGCGCGGCCAGCACGCGGTTGCGCTCGGCCATGTCCCATTTGCTGCGATCCACCAGCACCTCGGCCGCGCTTTCGGCCGGCACCGGCTGGCTGGTGCGCGCAAGCGCAAGCAGCCGCTGCAGGCGCACCGCGTCCCATGCGCCAATCTGCCGCACCGTCACGCCGATCCGCTCGGCCAGGTTGCGCAGTTCGCGCACGTTGCCGGGGAAGTAGGTGTCGGCCACCGCGTCGGCGAGCCAGTACGGCAGGTCCGGCAATCCCGCAAGCCGCTCGCCGCCGACGATCTGCGCGATGAACGCCTTGAAGATCGCAATCTTGTCGACAGCGCCCCGCTCTTCCAGTGACGGAATCTTCAACTCGATCACCGCAAGCCGATAGTAAAGATCGGCGCGAAAGGTGCCCTCTTTCACGAGTTGCGGCAGATGCTTGTTAGTCGCCGCCACCAGCCGGAACTCCAGCTTCACGGGCGTCGCCGAGCCGATTCGCGTGACCGCGCTGTCTTCCAGCACGCGCAGCAGCTTGACTTGCTGGTAGAGCGGCAGATCGCCGATTTCGTCGAGGAACAGCGTGCCGCCGTCGGCCTGTTCGAAGTAGCCTTTGTGCGCCACCACCGCGCCGGTGAACGAGCCTTTCGAGTGACCGAAGAACAGGGATTCGAACAGACCGTCCGGAATCGCGCCGCAGTTCACCGCGACGAACGGCCCCTGACCGTAGCGCGTATGTTTTTCGTGCAGCAGTTGCGCGATGCGCTCCTTGCCGACGCCGGTTTCACCATGCACCAGCACGCTCGTGTCGCAGTCGGCAAACGTGTCGACTTCGTGCAGCAGCGCCTGCATGCACTCCGAGTTGGCGATCATCGCGTCCGACTCGTGCGTCTTGGCACTGTGCGCGCGCAGCTGCAACACCAGCTTCATGACCATGCCGCGCAATTCGGCGCAGGTAAAGTCGAGTGGCAAGATGTGCGAATAGTCGGACGGGTAAGTCGCCGGGTCGTGCTCGCGCGGCGCGGCGCCGACCCACACGACGGGAATGCCGTGCGCGGCCTGCCAGTCGCGCATGAGCAGCGCGCCGCTGTCGATCACCGAGACGCTGATGATCGCAAGCGACGGCCGCAGCGCGGTCCGTTCAGGCGAGATCGCGATATCGTCCGCGCGGATCACTTCGACATCGAAGCTCGCCATGCAGCGCGCGACCCGGTCGACGATGTCGGCCTTGCCCTCCCAGACGTAGATATCGAGTTCGTCGATTTTGGTAGTCGTTCTCATTGGATGTCATTGAACCAATTGAGCTTCGCCGCATTGCAGCGAGACGGCATGAACAGTGGCGATACCGATCTGCACGCCAAGCAATTGCAGCAACGGCACGATGAGTGTGTCGAGCGCCGTCAGCAGCGGCTGTAATAACGTGGTCGTGAGGCCGCCAAGCGCGGTCGAAAGCGGCGTCAACACCGGCGTGATCAACGCGTTCAAGGCCGCTCCCACGCCACCTCCCACCAATGGGCCCAGCGTCTGGGTGAGCAGCGTCTGCAGCGCGTCGCCCAGGCTAAAGCCCGACAACGGATAAGACTGATTACCCACTGTTGCATATAACGCCGCCGACTGTGGCGAAAGCGCCGCAATCAACTGCGCCAGCAGGTCACCTGCCTGCGCTCCGACCTGATTCGAGTTCGCTTGCCCCGTCTGAGGATTGAACGTGTTAAGGCTCCCCACACCGGTAAAGCTCACCGTTTGCTGGCCGGGCGACTGCACGCTCAATGAGAACCCTTGAGTCGGCGTGCCGCTACCATTCGGCGCGCTGCCAATCGCCAGAGAGATGTTCGGAAGGGAAACACCCAGCGACGCCAGCAGCTGCAGCAGAGGTTTCGCCAACGGTATTGAACTCAACGAGAACGTGAGGACACGGGCAGGCTGTTGATACGTCGGACCATGCATATAGTTCAGATAGTCCTGCGTGGTGGTGGCACTCGCCATCAAAGTCTTCACGTCATTGCTGATAATGGCGTGCGCAATCCCGGGCGAAACTGCAACGTTCATATTGGTCAGATCCGGAGTCGAGCCGCATTGGATCGACTGCAACGGCGCCGTCGCCTGAAATCCCTCCACGTAAAGCGGCAATTCGAACGTCAACGGAGAGCCGAGAATCGACGACAACGCCGGCGGTATCACACTCACGTACAGGTCGGCGAACAGCGCGATATCGGCCGTATGAGCCTGCGTTCGCCAATTTCCATTGGCATCCTGCCCAGACTCGCCGATCACGATTTGGGGCGGCGTGCCCACTATCAGCTTGACCTTGGTCCCCTTCACCGACGGCAGCAGATTGATACCCGGCGACAAGGCGCCCGCGCTCCCCGTAAAAGCCGCAGTCAAATCGATCTGCGACGTCCCGTTCGCCAGCGCCACGGTCGTCAGCAGATCGAGTGCATTCACATACGCCGACGCCGCGCTCTCTGGATTGGCGAGCGTGACGCCCAGAATGTTGCTGATTGCGATCGTCGGTGAACCGGGTATGCTCCCGGCGATCGTCCCAAGGGCGGTACTGGCCGACATGTCAGCCACTGTGCCGCGAGACAGAACGGTCACCGTCGCCTTGAGCAGATCAGCCACGCCTACAGTGGCTCCGAGCAAGGAGCTGACTGAGGCCACACTGATATCGCCATTCACGTTGAGTTGCTTCGCCAGATCGAGAAGCTTGATCTGGCCGCCGAGAATATTGGTGTAGTCGCCGATCTGCAGATTGACCGAGGTCCCCAACGTCTTGTTCAGCAACGCATTGATCACCCCGCCTTGCAACTGGGCCACCTGAGTCGCGAGCGAGAAAGACGCAATATTGGTCGACTTGGCGATCGCCGTCGCCTGCAGATTGCGCGCCTTACCTACGAACAATGTCGGCACGTCTCTGGACACCGTGACCTGCACGGCATTCTGTGGAACGTTCGCCGCCACCGTGCTTGAAAAGTACGGCGCGGCCGCGGTCATCGTGGGATCCCAGCGACCGCACACCACCGTGGGTGTAGTGGCAACTGCATTGGAAGCCACACTGGCAGCGGCAGCGGTTTTCGCCGCCGTGCAGCCCGGCGTATCGCCAGCCTGTGCGCCGACGGATGGCGCATTGATCGTCTGCGCGCCGGCAATCGCGGCGAGGTCGGCGGTACGCTGCAAAGTTCGTCGCGCGAGGAAAACATTGCCGACGTCGAGCGCGCCCAGCGCCGCAACCACCAGCGCCGCCGCGAAAATCGCGCCAACCACGCTGATGACGCCGCGCGAACGCGCCAGCGAGCGCCGCCACGAGCGGCGCCTGATCTTGCCGACGCTCATATCAATTGGCTCCGCCACCCGGACCGCCACCCTGCTGGGATTGCAGCGATGATGCAAAGAACGGCGGAATCTTGCTATTGAACGACTCCAGATAGCGCCGGTAAGCCGCCGTCGCCTCGGCACCCAGCATGGGCTGAGGTTCACTCCCTTCGGCTCCGCTGCGCTGGAGCTGCAACCATGCTCTGGTCGCGTCGCCGACTTGCTGGACCGGGGCTTGAGCGGCCTGTTGATCTGACGGCTGAGCTGACTGCTGAGCGGCCGCCATATCGCTGCCGGCCAGCAGCACGGCGCTGATCAGTGTGACGTATATCAGCTTCACCGCATTGTCCCCGTGCGCTTTCGCTGTCGACCGTCGCGCATCGATACCGGCACGCACGCCCCGTACGGTATCTTCAGTTATCCGAACATCATTCATCGTCGTATCCATGAAAATATCTGTTGCTACCTGCTGAGGGATAAGCGATCGAGCAGGCGTCCCTGCGGTCCATCCGCCAGCGCCGTGTTACTACGCGCCAGGTCGGGACGCGACGGGTCATTTGTCATCGTTCCCGCCGACGTCGTGATCGCGGCCGGCGCGAGCGACGCCGCCATGCGCCGTTCGCGAACCGCCTTCCCAACCGCTTCGGCCTGTTTGCCGATCGCGGCTCGCACGTCGGACGAAAGCTCCAGTTGAGCCATCGCCGCTTTCGCGTCCGCTGCATGGCCGTCCACCAGCATCAGCAAAATGACGTTGCTCTCGATCTTGCGGCTTTGCTGATCCAGTTCCGCGGCCTTCATCAGCGGGACGCGCGCGCCTGCCACGTCGCCGCCGCGCAATCGTGCATAACCGAGATCGGACAGCATGCCCGCGTCGGTCGGCGTGAGCTGCACGGCCTGCTGCAATTCCTGCGCGGCGCGGCCGAAATCGCCCTGCTCGCCCGCGAGCAAGCCGACGCCCCAATAGCCGCGCGCTGCCAGCGGCGTTTGCAATAGCTTCGCGTAGGCATCGCTCGCGGCGGCCGGCTGATCGGTCATGCGCAGCGCATCCGCGCGCAACAGGATCGTGTCGGGCGTCACGCCGTATTGCTTTTCGTACGCGTCGATATGCGCAAGCGACGCGTAGTACAGACCCTGCGCTTGCATCTTGTCGATGAGCCCGAGATACATGCCTGGCGTGTCCGGCGCGGGATCGCGATTGGCCTGCTGAATCAGCGCCTGACGCTCCGCCTGCGGCCCGACGCCATAACCCGTTTCTTTCGACGCACACGCGCCCAGCAACGCAATGGCGGCCAGCGTCAGCGCCCACCGCGCGCCTTGCCGGCAGTGCAATCCTTGACTCGCTGTCAGGGGGTATTTCATAGTCCAGTCCTCATCGCCGCGCCGATTCGAGCGAGTGCAAAACCGACAGCACGCCCGGCCCCGCCGTCACGATCATCAACGCCGGCAACAGCGTCAGAATCATCACGCCCGTCATTTTCACAGTGAGCCGGCCGATCCGTTCGCGCAGCGCCGCGCGTCGCGTTTCGCGCAGCCGGTCACCAAACTGCTTGAGCGGTTCCTGCACCGCGCCGCCGTGACGGTCCACCTGGATCAGCAGGCGCACCACCGCCCGCAGGTCTTCATTGCTATAGCTGGAAGCCAGCCGGTTCAGCGATTGCTCACGCGTGCGGCCCGTCGCGAACTGGCGCTGCGCAATCTCCAGTTCGCTCGACAACACCGGCAGCACGCCGCGAAAATCGTTCACCATCACCTGCAAACTCTGGTCGAGCGACAGGCCGACACCTTGCAGCAGCCGCAGCAGGTCGACCAGCATCGGCAGTTCGTCGACCACGCCGTGGCGACGCGCCGCCGCCCGGCGCGACAGCACCATCTTCGGCAACATGAAGCCGACAATCAGCGCGGCGACCACGAGCCCCATGTAGCGCGGACCGCTCAGATACGCTCTTGCCACCAGCACGGTCAACAGGCAGAGAACCAGCGCGCCGGCAAGCCGCGCGATCAGGAAGAGTCCGCGCGTGCGCGCATCGACAAAGCCACATTGCTCGAGCAAACGGCGATCTTCGTCGGCCACGATCTGGCGGCCAAACGGCGTGTCGAGCCAGCGGATACCCGCGTGCGCGAAGTGTTCGAGCAGCGCTTTCCTGCCTTTCGAACGCGTCTGCCGCGGTGCATGCTGGCCAGCCGGAGGGGTGGCCGCCTGAGTCGTTGCCGCTGCGGCGGCCGTGAGCGCGGCGCTTTGCAGCGCGCGTTCGTCGAGCGCGTGAGCGAGTGTGCGTTCGCTGCGCCGGACAGCCGCGAGACGCGCGATCAACAGAGCGCCGATCAGGAGCGCGGCGAGCGCGGCAAGCGCGAGCGCAATGGCGAGGAGGCGATCGGAACGCATGGTCAGCTCCGCAGCCGGGCAAGCCGGTACAGAAGATAGGCGCCCACCAGTTGCAACGCGAATGCCAGATAAACGAATAGCCGGCCGCTCGGGTCGTACCACATCGAGCCGAAATAGCCCGGATTCGACACGATCAGGAAGCCCGCGATACTGACCGGCAATAGACCCAACACCCACGACGACAACCTTGTTTCCGCGGACATCGCGACCAGTTCCCGTTCAGCCTGTTCGAGGTCGCGCATGAACGACGACATCCGGTCGAGCATCACATCGGCACGTCCGCCGTATTTGACGGACAGTCGCAGCACCGCGCCCACCAGTTCGAGCTCGCCGACACCGTACAGCGCGGCGACATGCGACAGCGCGCGGTCAATCTCGACGCCGGTGCGCAGCATCCGGGATACCTGATCGAGGCATTCGCGCAACGGCGCCTCGGTGGTTTGCAACGACGTCTGAAATGCCGCCGGCACACTATTGCCGAGCGTGATCAGACGCACAATGCCGTCGAGAAACAGGGGCACTTGCCGCACGATCTGCTGGCGGCGCTTCTGGGCTCGCATCGACAGCAGGAAGTAGCCGAACACCGCGCACGCGCACAGCGTTGCGCCTGCTGCCAGCAGACCACCCCGGCTGGCGGCAAAACACGTCAACGCCACCACGAGCGCCGCGATCAGATAGAGCGGTCCGCGTGCGTTGGCGAGACCCGCTCGACTCAGCAGGTTGCCGAGCGCAAACCCCAGCCGCGCTTTCAGATAGTGCAAGCGCGCACCGAGGCCCGCCCCCGCTTGTGGGGCTTGCGGTGCCGCGCGCGAAACACGCGCCGCCTGTCCGCTCGTCTGCGGCGCCGGCACGCCCGGCGTCGCCGTGGCCATGCGGCTGTCGATGAAACGTTCGGTGCTGACCTGCCCGCTGCGTCGCGCGCCACGTTGCAAGACCAGCAGCGCGCCCGCCGCGCACAGCAGCGCGACGGCGGCAAAGATCAGCGGCACGCTAGACATGGACGCCTCCGTTAGACATTGAAGCCGCCGTCAAAGCCACCGCCGTTGCCAAAGCCACTACCACCGCCAAAGCCACCGCCGCTGCCGAAGCCATTCCCGAAGCCGCCGTCATCGCCCGGACCACCCAACGCCTGACGAAAGCGCGAGAGCTTCGGCGAATGCGGATGAATGCCAAGCGATACCCACTGGTCGCGCTCATCGCCGTTCTGGGTCAGCACCGGTTCGTAGCGATACAGTTCCTGCGTGGCGATGATGTTGTCGGACAGGCCTGTTACTTCGGTAACCGACAGAATGCGGCGCTTGCCGTTCGACAGACGCCCGATCTGCACGATGAAGTCGATCGCGTTGGCGATCTGCCGGCGCAGACTCGATTCGGTACCCTGGAAGCCCGCGAAGCCGGCCAGCATTTCGAGCCGGTACAGGCATTCACGCGGCGAGCTCGCGTGCACGGTGCCCATCGAGCCATCGTGGCCGGTGTTCATTGCCTGCAGCATTTCGAGCACTTCGCCGCCGCGCACTTCGCCGACGATGATGCGATCCGGGCGCATCCGCAACGTATTGCGCAACAGGTCGCGAATCGTCACGACGCCCGCGCCGTCGAAACCGCCCGGGCGGCTTTCGAGCCGCACCACGTGAGGGTGGTTCAGCGACAGTTCGGCCGTATCTTCGATCGTGACGACCCGTTCCGGCTCCGGAATATGAAACGCCAGCGCGTTCAGAAGCGAGGTCTTGCCCGAGCTCGTCCCCCCTGCCACCAGCACGTTGCAGCGCGCGGCCACCGCGGCTTCGAGCAGCGCGCCGATTTCGGCGCTGTAGGTGCCGTTGCCAAGCAGATCGTCGGGACGCAGTGGATCCTTGCGGAATTTGCGTATCGACACGATCGGGCCGTCGATCGACAGCGGCTCGATCACCACGTTCACGCGGCCGCCGTTCGGCAGCCGCGCGTCGACCATCGGATTCGATTCGTCGAGGCGCCGGCCGATCGGCGCAAGAATGCGCCGCACGATCCGCAACAGATGCGCGTTGTCGGCAAAGCGCACCTGGATCTTCGTCAGGATGCCGTGCCGCGACACATACACGTCGTTGTAGCCGTTGATCAGAATGTCTTCGACGGCGGGATCGTTGAGCAGGTCCTCGATCGGACCGAAGCCCGCGAGTTCCTTGGTCAGCGCCTCGGCGATCGTGCGCACCTCGCTTTCATTGATCGGGATCCGGCGCAACCGTACGAAGCTGTCCATTTCCAGATCGACGAACTGGTTGATCGCGTTGCGCGACCAGCGGCCGAACTCCGAGCCCAGCTCCTCGATACGCGTCAGCAGATGTTCATGCGCGGCGTTCTTGATGTCCTGGAACTGCTGGCTATGTGCAAACGAAGGTGCGTCGTCGGCAAATTCGATGTCTCTTGCCATCGTCTATGACCGCTTGTTAGAAGTTGGAATAAAGCGCCTGAGCGCAACGAGTGCGGATTTGCCGACCGGCGCGCCCGCGCGCGCGGCGCCGCCCAGTTGCGCGATCAGCGGTTCGAGCGCGCGCACATACGGATCGCGTGCTGCCGTCTCGGCGAGCAGTTGCCCCTGGTTGGCCGCCTGGCCAAGCGGCACGCGCCGCTCCGGCAGCGTGGTCAGCAACTCGATGTCCAGACGTTGCGCGATCTGCGCGGCGGCCAGACCCAGATCAGGGTCGAACTTGTTGACGATGAGCCGCACGGTGTCCGTATTGACGCCCTGCTCGCGCAGCGCATCGAGCACGCCGACCGCCGACACGATCGACGCGACGCCCTGATCGCAAACGAGCCACGTGTCATCGGCGGACTGCACGACCTGCGCGATGAATTCGCTGTTCGTAAAGCCGCCGAGATCGATGATCTGCTGGTCGAAAAAGGCCCGCAGCCGGTTCAGCAGACTGACCGACGACGAATACGACACCTCGCGCATATCGGCAAGATTCGCCGGCAGCGAGGTCAACGCGAGACCGCTCCCATGGTGCGACAGCGCCGTGTGCACGAAAGTCTGATCGAAGCGGCGCAGATTACGCACCGCATCGACGAAATTGAATTCGCTGCGGGTGTTGAGTAGCAGTGAACCGTCGCCGGCGGGCAAACCGAGATCGAGCAACGCCGCCTGCCGCCCTTGCGCGACGTCGCGCCGCTGCAGCACGACGGCCAGATTCGCGGCGAGCGTGCTCACGCCCATGCCGATGCGCGCGCCGAGCAAGGCCGTGACGTGGCCGTGGCGGCTCACCGGTTCGACAAGGTTGTCGATCACCTGGCGCGTAATGAGCAGCGCATCCGCCGCCGGCGCGGACAAATCGATGAAATCCCTGACGCCGGCCCGCAACGCCGCGAGCGCGCTTTCCGGCTCGGCGAGCGAGCCGATCGCAATGATCTGCAGTCCGGGATAAACGGTACGCACCGCGCTCGCGGCCGCGCTTGCCGCCGCCGCGCGGCCGCCCGAAAAATCGACGTAAACGAGCGACGGATTCAGCGTGCCGATCCGTTGCGTGAGCATCCCCGGGTCGAGCGTCACGGCTTCCACCGCTCCGGCACCGATCAAGGTTTCGGCGAGCCAATGCACGTTCGCGTCGTCCAGCGACGCGAACACGAAATAATCGGCGATAGCCCGTTCAGTCAATGAATGCGTTCTCGCGTTCATGTTGCACACATCCTCGCGGCATCGGCCCGAAAGCCACCGCCTTGTATTGCGCACTGCTGCATGGAGACCGCCCTGTGGGGCGGCCTGCCATGCTCATCTGCCGGCCTGGGCGAGACGACGCTCGCATCGTTCGCACACGCTGGCTCATCTGGAAAATCCCGGCACCGCATCGCGTGCCGCCACACCGCCCAGGAACGAGCGCCACACCGGACCGTTGCGCTGCTCGGCCTGCTCGCCCGGCGTGGCAGGCAGCGTCGCGCCTTTCGCGAGCGGCGCAACCAGATGCGGCGTCACGATGATGACGAGCTCCTTATCGTTCTGCTGATAGTTCATCTGCTTGAAGAACGCGCCAATGACCGGCAGGTCGCCGAGCAGCGGCACCTTCGCCACGTTCGAAATCGTCTCCCGATCGATCAGTCCGCCGATCACGAAGCTTTCTCCGTCACCCAGTTCGACTGTCGTGTCAGCGCGACGCGTGGTGATCGCGGGCACCGACACGCCACTGATCGTCACTGCGTTCGAAAAGTCCAGCTGACTCGCTTCGGGCGCGACCTTTAGCGCGATGCGCTGTGGGCTCAGCACGGTCGGCGTCAAGGTCAGGCCGACGCCATAAGGTTTGTATTCGATCGACGTGGTGCCCAGTCCCTGCGGAATCGGCACGGGGATTTCACCACCGGCAAGAAAGCTCGCGCTTTGGCCCGATAGCGCGACGAGCGTCGGCTCGGCGAGAACGCGCGCGAGGTTGTTCGATTCCATCAGGCTCAGGTTGGCGAACAGACCGTGCGTGGCCGAATTGAAAACCAGATTGAACGCCGACGAAATCGGCGCGATCGAGTTGAAGTTCGGCGTCGAGCCGAACGTCGCCGACGTCATGGCCGACGGCGAAAACGAGCCGAACGTGAAGCCGTTGTTCTGCTTGAGGATATTCAAGCCCACCTGCTTGAGTACGGAGCGGCTGAACTCGACGACGCGCACGTCGACCTGCACGACCGAGCGCGTGGCGACGGTCGACGTGTCGTAGATCGCGTCCGCGGCGCCGGTTGCCGCCGACGAATTGCCGTTGCCGTTGCCCCTGCCGCCACCCGCACCGCTGCCACCACCGCCGGAGCCGAGCGCCGCGCGCTGGCGCGCCTCGATCTCGGCGGCGGAGACCGCGCGCTGATGCTGCTCCACCGTCGGGGTGGATCCCGTGATCAGCGCCGTGTCGCCCAGCACGCGGACCGACGGCGTATCGGGACCGAGCAGCGCGCGCGAAGCAATGGTCGTCACGTTGACGGTATAGGACATCGGCACATCGCTGCCGCGCTCCCACAGCATCAGATTCGTGGTGCCGGGCGACTTGCCGATCAACAGCACGCCGCCCGTCTTGTCACCTTTGATGATCAGCACATCCGCCACGCTTGGGTCACCAATGGCCACACGGCGCAGCGTATGGCCGCGTGCCAGCGACTGCTGCGCACCGACCGTGATATCGACCGTCTGCGGGCTGCCCGCCGCTGCGCGCGCCGGTGACGCGACCAAAGACGCGGCGCACAACATGGCCGCCAACCCGAATGCATCAATCCGATTTTTCATATTCTTATGGACGCGCGTGGTCGTCCGCTCCCTGAACCCTCTATTGGGCGACCGTCTCGGTACGCCCACCCCGTATGACTTCAATGCCGCTATTCGTGTTGCCCGCGGTATGCACGACCGGCACGCCGATGCGCGGTGCTACGGACGGACGCGGCTTGCTGGCCGCGCCGGTGCTGCCCGACAGGGCATCGAGCGCGACGCCCGCGGCGGCTCGCGTGGAATCCTGGAGCGGATCGGCATCGCTCGCGCGCGCAGTGACTTTCAGCACGCCAGGCAAGGCGGCAAACGCGCTTTCGTCGACCACCTCGGGATCGCGCGGATTGCGTAACGCAAATACCAGGCGCCCGGAGGTTTCAGCGAGTGTCAGCCGGTCCACGTCGGCAACGGGCACCGCGAGCACCGCGGTGCGAACCATGCCGTTCGGATCGCCGGTCGTGTCGTTGCCCGCTGTCGCGTTGCCGAAAGCCAGTACCCGTACCTTCGACATCAGAAGCCGCGCCTGCGACTGATCGATCTCGCCGGCGCCCATGGTGCCGTCACGCTTGAGCGTAAAGAACACGTCGACCAGATTGCCGGGCCGCAGACGGTTGCCGACCGCGTTGCCCTCTTCGACATGCACCGCCACGGCCCGCTCGCCCGGTTCGATCCGCTCGGCCATCCCCGACGACAATTGCGCTTCGAGAACCGGCGATTGCGCACCGAGGTTCGCATTCGGCACGCGGCCAACGAGCAGAGAGGGATCGGCAAACGCGCCGTTCGGATTGATCGGCAGGGATTGCACGCGCAGTGCATCGGCCGTGATCGGTTTGCCCGCTGGCAGGTCACGCGTCGTCACCACCACGGGAAAAGTAGCCTGTGCCGCCGGCGTGACAACCACCGGCGCCTGCGCCGGCCGGCGCGCGAGCGTCCACGCGAAAATACCGAGCAGCACGGCGACGGCTATTAGCATCCCGGCGGCGATCTTGGTCAGATTAGGCATGATGAATCGTCGATCACAGTAAGTTCACCGGGTTGAGTTGTATCGTCGCGCTGCTCGTCAACGTCGTCGGCAGCACGTCGCCCAATATCGGCAACGACGGCACCAGCGGTTTGTCGGCATAGGAGTACGAGACAATCACGTTCACACACGCCATCCCGGAGTTGCAGGTGGTAGAGGTTGCATGGCAGTCCGCGGTGGCGACCATCGGCGTCAACATGCTCTTTGCCGTTGGGCAGACCGTGTCGACGCGCGCGCTGAGGGCGAGGTCCGGGGTGTCGCCTTTCTGGTACGTGAGTGCCGCTCGCGCGCCCTCTTCGGCGGCAAGCGTCAGGCTCTGCTGTGCGACAAAGATCATGCTGAACGTGATGATCCCGTACAGCACGACAAAGAACAGCGGGAAGATCATCGCGAATTCGATTGCGGTACTGCCGCGCTGTTTGCGCGAATGACCGAGCCTCGATCGCCTCGCCGTGGGTTCGACGTATGAGTTCATTGAATATGCTCAGCGAATATGCGCACCGTTAGCGCGATGACTGCGGGGACACACAGACAGGCGGCGTAGGGCGTGGCACGTCTGCCGGCCGCTTCGAAAGTGGGCGCTGAGTCTCTGATGAGCGCGAAAAATGGCCTGCGGGATCTGATGAGCAGCCAGACGGCATGCAACCCCGCGGCAACGCTTGCCACCATCCACAGCCCCAGTAGCGCATGCATCCCGAACCATGCGCCGAGCACGGCGAATACCTTGACGTCGGCCGCGCCCATCACGTTGAGCGCGAAGAACGGCATCAACGCGACGAGCCCGATGCCCATGCCGATCATTGCCTGCATCACGGACACGCCGAATGGCGCTTGCAATACAAGCGCACAGGTCAATGCCGCAATGAGACCTGCAATAACAAGCGAATTAGGAATACGCCGGGCGCGGCAATCACATACAGTGACTGCCGCAGCCCAGGCGGTAAATAAAACAAACGCGGTGGCCAATTTCATGTCGCACTCGACAGGCGTGACGAACCGATACGGACCACGATCGCAGTCCGTATCCGTCCTCGTACTCTGATTGGATGTCTTGATCAGGATGCAGAAAGTCTGCCGCGTTGATCAAGGAATCCTCACGATTTGTTTGCCTGTATGCCCGCAACGGGCTGCCGAGTTAACCGTTGGTGCCGCCGTTGGCGCCGCCATTGGTGCCGCCCGTAGCCGCTGGCGTCGCGGAATTAAGCTGGTCACCAATCCCACTGAACAGACTGGTCAGCTTGCCCCCCATCCCGCTGACCGCCGTCGCGATGACCACTACCAGAAGCCCCGCGATCAGACCGTACTCAATGGCCGTAACGCCTTTGTTATCTCTCAGGAAGCGTTGTGTGAACTTTTTCATTTTTACCCTCGGACTTGATTTATTTCGTTTGTCTATATGCCGCGTTGGATCGAGGAGTGTCTCAGCGTCCGGGCTAGCGGTCTCTCATTCCAGGCCCTTTGTTACGCCACCACACATCCCCTCGCAGCGTGCCTCAATAAAACGGATAGCCGGTCGCTGTCTGTTCGATATCGCACCTCCCTCGTCAACTCTTGATGCTTTCGAGTTTTATAACGTATCAATCTTATTTAAGCAATTGCCCGCGTGCATGATCCTCTCAACCTATGCATTTTCCGCGTTCATCAAGGTTAACGGCTGTCCGTGCGTTTCGGCACATAGGACTAACCATAAGTTAGATTCGCTCCACTAAATATATGTTTGAAGAGAACGTTTGAACGTTTCGTTTCAATCGCGCGGCACCCCTCGTCGCGCCTGCGTTACGGCGTACCTCGTAACGGCGCGCGCGGCTCGTTACGTTACACGGCCCTCGCAAACGTTTAGCGAATTCGTTTCCGCTATGCATATCCGATTGAGTGGACGCTTCATCGGTCGCTCTCAAAGCCTTATTGCATATGGCTTTACGTCCTTCGATTAAAAAATCTCCCGCATTGCTCAGTGGAAATGGCACGGCTCGTGCAGAGATAGGCGCGCAGCAATACCTAACTACACATGCGATGCGAGGGCGACATGAACATTCAAACGGCCAACACCACGGCACGAACAACCCTGATTGCGGCCGGCGTGGCAGCGATGTTGTCTCTGGGCGCGTGCGGGGGCTCCGGAAGCCTGAGTTCGGGCACCGGCAGCAACGGCAGCGGCTCCGCCGGCGGCACACTTTCCACCAGCGGCGGCAGCAGCGGCAGCGGCAGCGGCTCGATGGGCTCGGGCGGCTCCGGCGCGGGCACCGGCACTTCTGGTACGGGAACCTCAGGTACAGGCACCTCCGGCACCGGAACCTCCGGCACCGGAAGCGGCTCAACGCCGGTCGCGAATGCGCTCGGCACTGTAGTCGGTAACACCGGCGGTGTCGTCGGCGGCCTTGGCTCGACAGTCTCGAGCATCGGCACCGTGATCGGTTCGCAAAACCTGCCCGGCGTCAGCTCGCAAACCACCCAGGCCGCAGGCGGCATCGTGCAGCAAGCCGGGGCCGCGGTCTCGACGCTCGGCAATGGGGTATCGCAAGGGCTCGGCCAACTCGGCACCGGTGGCAACGCAGTCGGCACGACGGTCTCGAGCCTCGGCGGTGTGGTCGGTCATGTCGGCGGCGCCGTGACGGATGCGGGCAGCCTCGTGACGAGCCTGGGCAGCGGCCCGCTCGCGCCGTTGGCGGCGCTCACCACGCCGCTCGGTGGGGTCGTCAATACGCTCGGCGGCGCCGTGACCAACGGCGGCAGCACGCTCACCACCGCGCTCTCGACAGGCCCCGTTCAGCAAGTCACGCAAACGCTCAGCACCGCGATCACGCCGATTACATCGATGGTCGCGGCGACGACGCAGACAGTCGGCAACACGACGGGTCTCGGCGCGCCGCTGAACGGTGTGCTCGCGACCCTCGGCGGCGGCCTCGGCAAGGCCGGCTCGCTGATCAGTGCAACCGGCGTCAACCCGATCACGGCCGCGCTTGGCCAGACGGTCACGGCGACGGGCACGACGGTCGCATCCGTAGGCGGCCTGGTCAGCGGCGGCACCGGCGGCAATCCGCTGGCGCCGCTCACCGGCGCACTCGGCGGCCTGACGGGCGGCACCGGCGGCGGTCCGCTTGCTCCGCTGACTAGCGTGCTCGGCGGCTTGACCGGTGGCACCGGCAGCGGTCCGCTTGCTCCGCTGACCAGCGTGCTCGGAAGCTTGACCGGTGGCACCAGCAGCGGT
The DNA here is from genome assembly GCF_046027605.1 of Paraburkholderia fungorum. Taxonomy (GTDB): domain Bacteria; phylum Pseudomonadota; class Gammaproteobacteria; order Burkholderiales; family Burkholderiaceae; genus Paraburkholderia; species Paraburkholderia fungorum_F. The sequence goes on along the minus strand of NZ_JAQQEF010000004.1, from coordinate 198,609 downwards.
CCGCTTGCTCCGCTGACCAGCGTGCTCGGCGGCTTGACCGGTGGCGCCAGCAGCGGTCCGCTTGCTCCGCTCACCGGCGCACTCAGCAGCGTGACGGGCGGCTTGGGCGGCCTGGGCGGCGCCTCGAGCAGCGGCGGTCCGTTGGCTCCTGTCACCGGCCTGCTCTCGAGCGTGACGAACGGCCTGAGCGGGGCGAGCGGCGGCAGCAGCAGCCCGCTCGCCCCGGTCACCGGCTTGCTGTCGAACGTCACCGGCGCACTCGGCGGCGTCGCGACACCGGCGGCCGCCGCGACCACGACGACCACCGCCTCGGCCAGCACGAGCCCTGGCCTGTCGCTGTCGGCCACCAGCGGCAAGGGATCGGGCAGCAATGCGCTGGCCCCGGTGACGTCGCTGCTCGGCAGCCTGCTGGGCGGTCTGACGAAGAAGTAAGCAAGGACGCCGACGCCATCGAAAGAAGTGCAGTAACCGGCACCCGAAGCGCGGCCCGCCAGCCGCGCCGCGGCTCTGCCGGACCCGGGCTGAATTGAGCAGCGCCGCTCAGCCATCGTTGCACCGGCGCACGGAAGCACGCACACGACACCCAAAAGACACTGAGGAGCACATATGTCTACCCAACGTTTTTTTACTCTCCATGCGGCGTGCGCGACCGTGTCGTCGTTGCGCGCACCGTTGCTCGCCGTAGCCGCCGCCGGCCTGCTCGCGGCGTGTGGCGGCAATGGCGTCACCGCGCCGCCGAGCGCCTCTGTCGGCCCCGGTAGCGGCGGTGGCGGCGGGACGAGCGGCACTGGCACGGGCACGCCCACCACTGCAAGCACCACCGGCCTCGCCACCGCCGCGGCGCAGACCACCAACGACCTTGGCAACACCATCGCCTCGCAGACCATTCCAGGCCTCAGCCCGCAAGTCACGCAAGGTCTCGGCAACGCGGTGTCGAGCACAAGCAGCACGCTGAACTCGCTTGCCGATGCCGTGAGCGGCGGGGTCGGTCAGATCGGCACGAGCGCCAATCCAGTCGGCACCACGGTCGCCGGACTCGGCTCGGTGGTTAGCTCGACGAGCGGTGTCGTGCAAGGTCTGAGCACCGCGGTCGGCGGTTTAGGCGCCGGCAATCTCGCGCCGCTGTCGCCGCTCACCACGCCTCTCGCAAGCGTCCTCTCCACGGCCGCCGGGGCACTAAACGCCGGTGGCACGACGCTCGGCAATTCACTCGCCTCCGTGCCGGTGCAGCAGATCACCCAGCCGATCAGCACCGCGATCACGCCGATCGTGCAGACCGCCGGACTCGTGACGCAAACCGTCGGCACCCAGAGCGGCCTCGGCGCGCCGCTAGGCGGCGTGCTGGCGCAAGCCGGCGGCGCGTTGAGCTCGGCCGGCTCGCAAGTCGGCGCGGCAACGAAGAATCCGCTCGGCGCCGATCTCGGCACGCTGGTCGGCTCGCTCGGCAACACGGTGACGAACGCCGGCGGCCTCGTCAATCCGAACGGCCCGAATGGCGCGAATCCGATTCCCGGCTTGCTGACGAGCCTTGTCGGCAGCACCAATGTGGCCGTCGTCAATGGGCCGCCCGCCAACGGCAGCCCATTCGGCCCGCTGCAAAGCGCGCTCGCAAGTCTCGGGCTCGGCAACAACCCGCTCGGCTCGCTATCGACGCTGCTCGGTGGCACACCGCTGTCCGGCCTGACCTCGGCGCTGGGCGGCACGCCCTTGAGTTCGCTGACTTCGGCGACGGGCGGCTCGCCGCTGGGTTCGCTGACTTCGCTGCTGGGCGGCACGCCCCTGAGTTCGCTGACCTCGACGTTGGGCAGCACGGGCAGCGCATCGAATCCGCTGTCGGCGCTGACCGGCGCGCTCTCCGGTGTCACGAACAGCGCGTCGGGCAGCGGCGGTGGCCCGCTCGCCCCCGTGACCGGACTCGTCGGCCAGTTGACCGGCACGCTGGGCTCAGCGGCCGGTGCGACGAGCAGCGCGAGCAGTCCGACGGGCGGCTTGACGACCTTGCTCGGCGGCCTCCTGCCGCCAAGCCATAAGTAGTCCGCATAAGTCGTTGGTCGATGCAATGCGCATCAGACGTTCCGTCAGATGCCGCATTGCGCAGTGTGCATAACAGTCCGCTTCATCACGTGCTCCGCGCTTTTGCGCGCGACGCTCAAGCCCGCGAAGCACGTGACGTAATACAGACAAGCATGGCAGTAAGCGTCGAGCCACACATAAGCGATCGCGACCAGCCCGGCCAGGCGGCGCGCCCGCAAGACAAGAACGGCATACGAGGAAAATCCGATGAAACTCGGGTACGGCGGTAAATGGACCCTTCTGCTCGTGGCCATGGCGGCGAGCGCAATGCCGGTGCAAGCACAAGCGCAGTCACGTCCGGCAGGCCCGGCGGTCGGCGGCAATCCGCTGGATTCGCTGCCGCAGATCAAGGCGCCCGACAAGGGCCCGAATGTGACCTTGCAGGTCACGCCGCAAGCCCCACAACTTCAGGAACTGCTCGCCCGTCATCTGACGCCTTCGAAGATTCAGGTCGAAGGCGTGAAGTCCATTCCGTTCGACGAAGTCGCGCAGCGCTTCACGCCGCTCGTCGGCAAGGACACCACCATCGGCGATCTGATTCAGGTCGCCAACGGCGTGACGAAGCTGTATCAGGACCGCGGCTATGCGCTCTCGTTCGCGTTCATTCCGGCGCAGACGTTCGAGGACGGCGTGGTGCGCGTGACCGTGGTGGAAGGCTACGTGTCGGTGGTCAAGGTGACGGGCAAGGCCGGCGCGGTCGAAGACAAGATCCGCGCGATCGCCGACCACATCGTCGCCGACCGGCCATTGCGACGCGCCACCTTCGAGCGCTATATCAATCTGCTGGGCCTGTTGCCCGGGGTGAAAGTGGCGGCCAACGCGGCGCCCCCGCAAAACACCGACGGCGCCACCACGCTTGAGTTGAACGTGGAGCGCAAACCGTTCGACGTGAGCACCGGGATCAATTTCAATCAACCCGGCGTACAAGGGCTGTTGACCGCGACCGAAAACGGCCTGACCTCACTCGGCGAACAGTTGAGCGTGTCAGCCTTGCTGCCGAAGGGCCGCGACAACGTCACCTACCTCGCCGCGCACGCCGTGGTACCGGTCGGCAGCGATGGACTGACGGGGAAAATCGACGCGTCGCACTATCGCGGCAATCCGGTCGACAATCCCGGCCTGCCCTCCAATATCGAGCGCACGGTCATCAACGACAAGCTCAGCGGCTCGCTGACCTATCCGATCCTGCTCAACAATCAGCAAAGCCTGATCGGCACGGCAACGGTCTATGCTTCGCACGACGAAGATCGCTATCACAATCAGGACACCGGCGCGCAACTCGGCTTTCGCTCGCAGGTGCGGGTGATGCAATTGCAAGCCGACTACGCCAGCGCGGAACCGACTCAGGTGCGCCGCGCGAGTATCAACGTGGCGAAGGCGTTCGATATCCTGGGCGCGTCGAAATCCGGCGACTCGAACGTTCCCGGCAATATCGTCACGAACCCCGCGTCGATCACTTTCGTGCGGACAGGGGCGACCTTTTCGCAAACCAACGAGTGGCCGCTGAAGATCGGCACCGCGGTGTCGTTGACGGGTCAATACAGCGCCGTCTCGCTGCCGACCTCGGAACAGATCTCGTTCGGCGCGCAACGTTTTGCACAAGGCTATCAACCGGGCGAGGCGTCGGGCGATTCGGGCTGGGGCGCGATGCTCGAAATCAACCGGGCGTTCACGCCGGGCTTCACCTATCTGCGCACCCTCACACCGTATATCTCGTTCGACATGGCGCGCGTGTATCTGCATGCAGGGACGCCGTCACCGTCGAAGCTGTCGTCGATTGCCTTCGGCTTCCGGATCTCGGACGCGAAGTACTACAGCCTGGATTTGTCGGTGGCCAAACCGATCGGCGACGCGCCGGTGGAAAGCGCGTCGCGCAGCCCGCGCATCAACGCGACGTTCTCGTACCAGCTGAACTGAGGTTCAAAAGTGCCGCGTCCTGATTAGAGGTTCCACTATCAAACGGCGCGCCTGGTTTCACGTATTCTGCGCTGACGATGTGCGACCCGCGGCACGCAAGCCGCGACTCGCGCACCGATGTAGCCGAAGTTGAACCTGAGGGGCTGTAACAGGACATATCGGGCAGACCAGGCACCACGGCGGCCGGCAACAAGACCGCCCGAGATGCCGATAACGCCGCGCGACCACGATCGCGCCGTCTTTAATCAAGGAGGAAGACAATGATGCAATTCACTCAACGCGCGCGCGCAATCGCGCTTCGTACCGCCAGACATGCCGCCCTCGCCGGCGTACTGCTCGCCAGCGCCGTCACGGCCATGGCGCAGACCGATTCCCCGGTCGGCACGTGGCAAACCATTGACGATCACACCGGCCAGCCCAAGGCACTCGTGCAGATTGCACAGGACGGCAATGGCTCGCTGAGCGGCAAGGTCATCAAGGGTCTCAATGCGAACGACAAACCGGAGCGCCGCTGCACGGCGTGTACGGACGCGCGCAAGGACCAGCTGATTCTCGGCATGACGATCATCAACGATATGCAAAAGGACGGCGACGCCTGGGATCACGGGCAGATTCTCGACCCGGAAAACGGCAAGCTCTACAAGTGCAAGATGCACCTGGAAGATGGTGGAAACAAGCTGGTGGTGCGCGGCTATATCGGCGTTTCGCTGCTGGGCCGCTCGCAGACCTGGGTTCGTCAGCAATAGTCAGCAATAGTTAGCGGTTTGCGCGAGTCATCCAGGCGCCAACGCGTGGCGCGCAACGGTGGTGTTCCATCAAGGCCGCTACTGCTGCCAGGATGGAACCATAAAAAAACGGCCGACGATCGCTATCGTCTGGCCGTTTTTTGTTTGTGTCTGGCTGGTTGGCGTTGTCATGCAGCGTGTTTGAAGGGCGACGAAAAAGCGAACGGCGAAGACGGTAACGGTTTGGCCGATGCCGGGCTGTACGCCGTGGAAGCAGTGGGCGCCGTGACCGCAACCTTCTCTGCGTCGGCGCTCTTCTGTTGCGCGCTCAGATGCGTACGCATGCGCGATTCCATCATCAGACAGAGTTCCTCGCTCGCCGCACCGAACAGCTGATCCATTACGCGTTTGAGCACGCCGGATTCATACCATGCCTTGAAGCGGCGATGGCAGGTTTGATACGACGGGTATTTGCGCGGCATGGCCGACCAGGTCGCGCCGCTATACATCACCCACAGCACGCCGTTGAGCACCGAGCGCGTATTGGCGAGCGGCCGGCCACGCAGTTCGGAACGGGGACGCAGTTCGGGAAGCAACGGTGCAATGCGTTGCCATTCTTCATCATTGATATCACGGTACGGATTCATGGTTTCTCCTTTGTTAGAACCATGACAAAGAAGATATCCAGTCGTCCGCGCACGGAATATAAGACCAATCCGAATCTTGAAAACACGGCTGCGAACACTGCCGGTTCGGCGAGCGGACCGTGATCTATCGCAAAAGTCTCCGCGCCAGGGTGGCGCGGCGGCCTAGGTCAGCGACGTATCGACGATCCGGCGCGGCGTGTCGAGATATTCTTTCGACTGCATTTCAACGATGCGCGACACCGTACGCGTGAATTCGTTGGCCATCGGACCGTCCACGTAGAGTTGCTCGGGCGGCACGGCAGCCGACATCAGCAGCTTGACCTTGTGGTCGTAGAACACGTCGATCAGCCACGTGAAGCGGCGCGCTTCCGAAGCCATGCGCGCCGACATCTGCGGCACGCCGGACAGAATCACCGCGTGAAAGCGGCTCGCCAGTTCCAGGTAGTCGTTCTGCGAGCGCGGACCGCCGCAGAGCGTCGCGAAATCGAACCACACGACGCCGTCAGCGCGCCGCAGCGCCTTCAGCTCCCGCTTTTCGATGTGCAGGATAGGACTCTCGTCCGGGACCGCCGCAAGGCGTGAAAACGCGTCACGCAAGGCTTTGTCCGAGGCCGCGCCAAGCGGCGTGTGGTACACCTCGACTTGCGCCAGCGTGCGCTGCCGATAGTCGATACCCGCGTCGACGTTGATCACGTCGAGCTTCGTCTTGATGAGTTCGATCGCCGGCAGCATGCGATCGCGATGCAGGCCGTCCGGATACAGCGTGTCCGGATCGTAGTTGGACGTCATCACGAACTGCACGCGATTCTCGAACAGTTTGTCGAGCAGGCGATACAGGATCATTGCGTCGGCGATATCCGAGACGTGGAATTCGTCGAAGCAGATCAGCCGGTAGCGCTTGGCGATACGGCGCGCGAGTTCGTCGAGCGGATCGGCGGTGCCTTTCAGATCTTCCAGTTCGCGATGCACCTCGCGCATGAACTCGTGGAAATGCAGCCGCGTTTTGCGGTGCAGCGGCACGATCATGTAGAAGCTGTCCATCAGGAAGCTCTTGCCCCGCCCTACGCCGCCCCACATGTAGACGCCGCGCGGCAGATCCGGATGGATGAGCAGTTTCTTGAACGCATTCGAGCGGCGCGATTTGTATTCGGTCCACTCTTCATAGCACCGCTGCAGACGGTCGACCGCCGCGCGTTGCGCCGGGTCCGATTGATAACCCCGCGTCTGCAGTTCTTTTTCGTAGTATTCGGTGACGTTCATTGTGTTGCTGCAAAAAGAAAGGCGGGAGGGAGTAAACCCGCCCGCCTTGATGTGATACCAACGTTGCGTTCAGCCAGGCGTGCGCGTGATTACATGTTCAGCGCGCGCTTGTCCACGGCCAGTGCCGCTTCGCGCATGACTTCCGACAGCGACGGGTGCGGATGGCAGATGCGGCCGATGTCTTCCGACGCCGCCTTGAATTCCATCGCCACCACGGCTTCCGCGATCAGGTCCGAGGCGTTCGCCGAGATGATGTGCACGCCCAGCAGTTCGTCGGTCTTCGCGTCGGCGATCATCTTGACGAAACCATCCGCCTTGTTGATGCCCAGCGCGCGGCCGTTCGCCATGAACGGGAACTGACCCGTCTTGACTTCGCGGCCTTCGGCCTTCAGTTGCTGCTCCGTCTTGCCGACCCATGCGATTTCCGGTTCGGTGTAGATCACCCACGGAATGCAGTTGTAGTCGATATGCGGCTTCTGACCGTCGATGATTTCGGCCACCAGCACGCCTTCGTCTTCAGCCTTGTGCGCGAGCATCGGGCCACGCACCACGTCGCCGATCGCGTACACGTTCGGCACAGCCGTTGCGCAGTGGTCGTCGACGTCGATGAAGCCACGTTCGTTCGCATTCAGACCGATCGCTTCGAGACCGAGATTGTCGGTGTTCGGCACCCGGCCGATCGACACGATCAGGCGGTCGGCTTCGAGCGTTTGCGCGTTGCCGTCCTTGTCCGTGTAATTGATCGTGACGCTGTTGTCGGTCGTCTTCACTTCGCCGACCTTCACGCCGACGTGGATGTCGAGGCCCTGCTTCTTGAATTGCTTGGCGGCTTCCTTGGCCAACGCCTGGTCAGCCGCGCCGAGAAATTCCGGCAGCGCTTCGAGCACGGTCACGTCCGCACCCAGACGGCGCCACACCGAGCCCAGTTCCAGGCCGATCACGCCGGCGCCGATCACGGCGAGTTTCTTCGGCACGGCGTCGAACGTGAGCGCGCCTTCGTTGTCGGCAACGATCTTGTTGTCGACCGGAACGTTCGGCAGATGGCGCGCCTTCGAACCCGTTGCAATGATGACGTTCTTCGCCGTCACGACTTCGGTTTCGCCTTCGCCGCTGACTTCGATCTGCACGCCGGCGTCCGTCTTGCCGGTGAACTTGCCATGGCCCTTGAGCCACGTGATCTTGTTCTTGCGGAACAGGAATTCGATACCCTTGGTCATCTTCTCGACGATACCTTCCTTGCGGGCCAGCATCTTCGCGATATCGACCTTCACGTCCGACACGCTGATGCCGTGGTCGGCGAGGTGGTGCGATGCGTTTTCAAATTCTTCCGACGACGCGAGCAGCGCCTTCGACGGAATGCAACCCACGTTCAGGCACGTGCCGCCGAGCTTCAGCGCGCCGGCCGGGTTCTTCCACTTTTCGATACATGCGACGCTCTTGCCGAGTTGCGCTGCGCGGATTGCGGCGATGTAGCCGCCAGGGCCGGCGCCGATCACGACGACGTCAAATTCTTTGGACATGACAATCCCTTTGATGACGGAGCGACGCGCGGCCACGCTTCGTGGCGGGCGTCGCTCCAGTACTGCGGAATGCTAGAGACGTGCTGCTTGCTTGATGCCTGCTTGACGCTTATATGGCGCCGGTTTGCGCGAAGACAAGCCGACGCCGGCCGAACCGGCGCTTACAGGTCGAGCAGCAGACGCGCCGGGTCTTCCAGCGCGTCCTTCATCGCGACCAGCGACAGCACGGCTTCGCGACCGTCGATGATCCGGTGGTCGTACGACAGCGCCAGATAGTTCATCGGACGGATCACGATCTGGCCGTTTTCGACCACAGCGCGTTCCTTGGTGGCGTGCACGCCCAGAATCGCGGATTGCGGCGGGTTGATGATCGGGGTCGACAGCATCGAGCCGAACACACCACCGTTCGAGATCGAGAACGTACCACCCGTCATTTCTTCGATCGACAGCTTGCCGTCCTTGGCCTTCTGGCCGAATTCAGCAATCTTCTTCTCGATTTCAGCGAGGCTCAGCTGATCTGCGTTACGCAGGATCGGCACCACCAGGCCACGCGGCGAACCGACCGCGATACCGATGTCGAAGTAGCCGTGATAGACGATGTCGTTACCGTCGATCGACGCGTTCACCAGCGGGAACTTCTTCAACGCGTGAACCGCCGCCTTCACGAAGAACGACATGAAGCCCAGCTTCACGCCATGTTCCTTTTCGAACTTGTCCTTGTACTTGTTGCGCAGGTCCATCACCGGCGCCATGTTCACTTCGTTGAACGTGGTGAGGATGGCGTTGGTTTGCTGCGACTCCAGCAGACGCTCGGCGATACGCGCGCGCAGACGCGACATCGGCACGCGTTGTTCCGGGCGGTCCTTCAGCCATTGGTCGGCCGATGCCGGCGCCTTGACGTCCGGCAGCGACGGCTTGGCAGCCTTCGGTGCGGCGGCCGGTGCCGGTGCAGCCTTGGCAGCCGGTGCGCCGGCGGTCAGCACGTCGCCCTTGGTGATGCGGCCGTCGCGGCCCGTGCCCGGCACATCGCCTGCGCCCAGACCCTTCTCGGCCATCAGCTTGCCGGCAGCCGGCGAAGCAGCGGTGTTCGCACCCGTTGCGGATGCGGCTTGAGCAGCCGGAGCCGGCGCGGCAGCGGGTGCCGGTGCGGCAACCGGCGCCGGCTTCACTTCAGCTTCGACAGCAGCGGCGCCAGCCTTGCCTTCGGTGTCGATCTTGGCGATCACCTGATCGGCGACGACGGTGTCGCCGTCGTTCGCGATCACTTGTGCGAGCACGCCAGCGGAGGGTGCCGGCACTTCGAGCACGACCTTGTCGGTCTCGATTTCGATGAGAATTTCGTCTTGAGCAACAGCCTCGCCGGGCTTCTTCTTCCACTGCAGCATCGTGGCTTCCGAGACCGACTCGGAAAGCTGGGGAACCTTGACTTCAACAATAGCCATTATGAATATCCTGAATACGTATCGGGTGACGGCGCGATCTAGGTACTCGACGACCGCCTGCGAACCATAACTGCCGCGTACGAACCATCAACGGGTGACTGAGCGCGGCACGGGAAAGCGCAGCGCGCTTTCCCGGTTCGTCTGTTTTCCTTATTTAGCGATCGACGCGCTCTTGAGGCGGCCGAAAGCGCCTTCGATCAGCGCCTTCTGCTGCTCGTAGTGCTTCGCGTAGTAACCCACTGCCGGCGAAGCCGAAGCCGGACGTCCGCTGTATGCCAGCTTCTGCCCTTCCTTCATGCCTTCCTTCAGGTGGTGTTCGATGTAGAACCACGGGCCTTGATTCTGCGGCTCGTCCTGCACCCACACCACTTCGGTCGCGTTGTCGTACTTCTTCATTTCCGCTTCGAACTGCTTGTGCGCGAACGGATAGAGCTGTTCGATACGGATGATCGCGACGTCGTTCGACTTCGATTCACGGCGATGCGCCAGCAGGTCGTAGTACACGCGGCCCGAGCAGGCCACCACGCGCTTGACCTTCTTCGGCTCGATCGCTTCGTCGATTTCGCCGAGGATCGGCTGGAACGCGCCCTTCGCCAGTTCGGACAGATCCGACACGGCTTCCTTGTGACGCAGCAGCGACTTCGGCGTAGCGACGATCAGCGGCTTCCTGAACAGGCGGATCATCTGACGGCGCAACAGATGGAAAATCTGCGCCGGCGTGGTCGGTTGAACGACCTGCATGTTGTGGTCCGCGCACAGTTGCAGGAAACGTTCGATACGTGCCGACGAGTGCTCAGGACCTTGGCCTTCGTAGCCGTGCGGCAGCAGCATCGTGAGACCCGATACGCGGCCCCACTTCACTTCGCCCGACGAGATGAACTGGTCGATCACGACTTGCGCGCCGTTCACGAAGTCGCCGAACTGCGCTTCCCACGCGACGAACGTATTCGGTTCTGCGGTCGAGTAGCCGTATTCGAAGCCCAGCACTGCTTCTTCCGACAGCACCGAGTCGATCACCGTGAATTTCGCCTGACCTTCGGCGATGTTCTGCAGCGGCACGTACGTGCCGTCGTTCCAGCGTTCGCGGTTCTGATCGTGCAGCACCGCGTGACGGTGCGTGAACGTGCCGCGGCCCGAGTCCTGACCGGTCAGGCGCACCGCATAACCGGATGCCACCAGCGACGCGAATGCCAGATGCTCGCCCATACCCCAGTCGAGCTTTGCTTCACCGCGGCCCATCGCGCGACGGTCATTGATGACGCGCTCGACCAGCGGGTGAACCTTGAAGTTTTCCGGGATCGTGGTGACACGCTCGGCGAGGCGCTTCAATTCAGCCAGCGGCACGGCCGTGTCGGCTGCGTCGGTCCACTTGCGGTTCAGGAACGGCACCCAATCCACCGCGTATTTGCTCTTGTAGTTCGAGAGCACCGGGTCGACCGTGTGATGGCCTTCGTCCATCGCCTTGCGGTAGGCCTTGACGAATTCGTCGGCTTCTTCCGCGGTGATCACGCCCTGTTGCACCAGCTTTTCAGCGTACAGCGCGCGCGTGCCCGGATGCTTCGCAATCGTCTTGTACATCAGCGGCTGCGTGACGGCCGGCGTGTCCTGCTCGTTGTGGCCCAGCTTGCGGAAGCAGACGATGTCGACCACGACGTCCTTGTGGAACTGCATCCGGAAGTCGATCGCCAGCTGCGTAGCCAGCACCACTGCTTCAGGATCGTCACCGTTCACGTGCAGCACCGGCGCCTCGATCATCTTGACGACGTCCGAGCAGTACAACGTGGAGCGCGAGTCGCGCGGGTCCGACGTCGTGAAGCCGATCTGGTTGTTGATGACGATGTGCAGCGTGCCGTGCGTGCCGTAACCGCGCGTTTGCGCGAGGTTCAGCGTTTCCATCACGACGCCCTGGCCCGCGAAGGCCGCATCACCGTGGATCTGCACCGGCAGCACTTGCAGGCCGCTGTCGTCGCCGCGACGGTCCATCCGTGCCTTCGCCGAACCTTCGACCACGGGGTTGACGATTTCGAGGTGCGACGGGTTGAACGCGAGCGACAGGTGAACCGGGCCGCCTTCGGTCGAGACGTCCGACGAGAAACCCTTGTGGTACTTCACGTCGCCGGCCGGCAGGTCGTCGACGTGCTTGCCTTCGAATTCGGCAAACAGGTCTGCCGGCATCTTGCCGAGCGTATTGACCAGCACGTTCAGACGGCCACGGTGGGCCATGCCGATGACGATTTCCTGCACGCCGTTGGCGCCGCCATGACGCACGACTTCGTCCATCGACGCGATGAAGCTTTCGCCGCCTTCGAGCGAGAAGCGTTTCTGGCCGACGTACTTGGTGTGCAGGAAGCGCTCGAGGCCTTCAGAGGCCGTCAGGCGATTCAGGATGTGCTTCTTCTTTTCGTTGGAGAAGTTCGGCGTCGAACGAATCGACTCGAGCCTCTCTTTCCACCAGCGCTTCTGTTCCGGATCGCTGATGTACATGTACTCGGCGCCGATCGTGCCGCAGTACGTGTCACGCAGGGCCTTGACGATCTCACGCAGCGACGCGCGCTCGAATCCGAAATACAGATTCGTGGCGCTGAACTCCTGGTCCATGTCGGCTTCGGTGAAGTCGTAGAACGCGGGTTCAAGTTCGGGGATAGCGGGACGTTCGCGGCGCTTCAGGGGATCGAGATTGGCCCATTGCGAGCCGAGGAAGCGATATGCGCCGATGAGGGACTGCACATAGACCTGCTTGCGGGAGGTAGCGAGGTCTTCGCCGCCGGCCGCCGTGCGCGGGATGAAGGCATTCGCCTTGGCCCGTTGTGCAAACGATTCGACGATCGGGCCATGGGCCACGTCGTTGGCATTGCTGCCATCCGATGCAGGGACGTTCTGCAACGCGTCGAAATAGCTGCGCCAGTTCTCGGGCACTGACGCCGGATTGTCGAGATACGCTTCGTACATTTCTTCTACGTACGGAGCATTGCCGCCGAACAGATAAGAGTTCGACTGGAATTGCTTCATCATTTTTACGCTCACCTTTCTTCGAGTTTCTCGAGAAATAGCGGGTTACAGAACCTTCCGCGACACGGCCTGACCGTTTAGCGGATTGCGCGAATCAAGTCTTGCTTGGAAGGACCTAAAACTTTGCACCCGGGGAGCATATCACAGAACGGCTAGTCCAGATAGCAGACGGAATGCCGCTCGAGCCCGTCACATGAGGCTTTCAGCCATATTCTCGGGGCGAGCAATGCTGTTCTGGGCTGTTCTGGGGGAATCAGTCGCGATCGATGCCTATTGAGCAGCTTGCACCGCAGACACTCGTCCGAAGCAATTGACGCTGCGCGCGCATCTGTGTGCGTCCAAATCCAACCAACCGGCAGGCCACACTCGCTTCCGGCTCCATCGTGCCACATGGACGTGTCCTATCTGTTCGCATGCATGGTGAAGGGCATGAAGTCAGAGATGAACAGTCGCAGCGGGTCGGCAAGCGGCGGGATCTTCGACAGAATCAGGAACCACCAGGAGAACCCGACTGCCGCGTTACTAATACCACGTTACTGCCGGATCCCGAATACGACTTTGAATCCGCCGGGCACATCCGGTCAATCTGGAGGCGGCAGGAGCGAGACCCAACGCACGCAGCGTGAGGAGCGCATAACCGCACTTAACGACAATATGGCCAACCCGCCCCGAGCGGGTCTCGCCTACATACGGCTACGCGTTCAGGATAGCGAGGGACATGACAGAGGCGGACACGTCCTTCTCGCACAACGCCTCCCCCTCGACCCACAGGCTGACGGACATGCGGCCCCGGAGCGATATGCCATTTTTGACCCGAATAATGGCGTATTTACGTACGAAAACCTGCATGATATGCAAACGGCCCTGCAAGGCTATATGGATTCGGCATGCAACGAAGACGGATACCTCGCCACGCCGGAGCAACTCACGATGTATCGCCCGCTGACTTCGCAGGAATACAGCGCAGTACCCGTTAGAGGGCAACCGGTGCCCGATATGACTATGCCGCCGCCCGGCCCCACGCCTGCGTGCGAGCCCCCAGAATTGTCACGCCGACCACATCTCGGTCAGGATCGTTCGGATCTGTAATCGCGCCGCGGACAAAGTGGGCCAATGATCCGACGACGGAATCCTGCATTGGCATCGAACCAAAGAAAGAAGCCGTTCCGGGCATGCCCGGAACGGCTTCTTTGTTCATACATGCAGCGTGGATGTCAGGAACCGCGTTCCCTCAACACGCCCGCTCAAGGCATCAGTCCACGGCGCCCTTACGGCTCGCGCTGCGGCGCTCGTGTTCCTTCAGGTAACGCTTGCGCAGACGAATGGATTGCGGCGTGACTTCGACCAGTTCGTCGTCGTCGATGAATTCGACCGCGTATTCCAGCGACATCTGGATCGGCGGCACGAGGCGCACGGCTTCGTCCGTACCCGATGAACGCACGTTGGTCAGCTGCTTGCCCTTGATCGGGTTCACGACCAGGTCGTTGTCGCGGCTGTGAATGCCGATGATCATGCCTTCGTACAGCGGCTCGCCCGGCGACACGAACATACGGCCGCGATCCTGCAGCTTCCACAGGGCGTACGCGACTGCCGCGCCGTCGTCCTGCGAAATCAGCACGCCATTGCGACGCTCACCCACCGCGCCTTCCCTGACCGGCTGGTACGAGTCGAACGTGTGGCTCATCAGGCCCGTGCCGCGCGTGAGCGTGAGGAATTCCGACTGGAAGCCGATCAGGCCCCGCGCCGAAATACGATACTCGAGACGCGTACGGCCACGGCCGTCCGACGCCATGTCGAGCATTTCGCCCTTACGGCGGCCCAACTCTTCCATCACTCCACCCTGGTGGCCGTCTTCCATGTCGACCGTCAGGTTTTCGTACGGCTCGTGCTTCACGCCGTCGACTTCCGTCATCACCACGCGCGGGCGCGACACGGCCAGCTCGTAGCCTTCGCGACGCATGTTTTCCACCAGAATGGTCAGGTGCAGTTCACCGCGGCCCGCCACTTCGAACGTGGTTTCGTCGCCGGTTTCCTTCACGCGCAACGCCACGTTGTGGTTCAGTTCCTTCATCAGGCGGTCACGAATCTGACGGCTCGTGACGAACTTGCCTTCACGGCCGGCCAGCGGCGACGAGTTGACGAGGAAGTTCATCGTCAGCGTGGGTTCGTCGACGGTGATCATCGGCAGCGCTTCCGGCTGTTCCGGTGCGCAGATGGTCACGCCGATACCGATTTCTTCGATACCGTTGATCAGCACGATGTCGCCGGCTTCAGCCGAGTCGACCTGGACGCGCTCGAGACCCTTGAATGACAGCACCTGATTGATCTTGCGGTTCAGGATCGCGCCATCGGGGCCCGAGCGCACGGCGACCGACATGCCCGGCTTGATCGTGCCACGCGTAATGCGGCCGACGCCGATCCGGCCCACATATGACGAATAATCCAGCGACGTGATCTGCAATTGCAGCGGCGCCGACGGATCGGCCGGACGAACCGGAACGTGTTCCAGCACAGCCTCGAACAGCGGGCGCATGTCGCCTTCGCGCACGTCCTGCGTCAGGCCGGCGTAGCCATTCAGGCCCGAGGCGTAGACGATCGGGAAGTCGAGTTGTTCATCCGTTGCGCCCAGCTTGTCGAACAGGTCGAAAGTCTGGTTGATCACCCAGTCGATCCGCGCGCCCGGGCGGTCCACCTTGTTGATCACGACGATCGGCTTCAGACCGAGCGCCAGCGCCTTCTTGGTCACGAAGCGCGTTTGCGGCATCGGGCCTTCGACGGCGTCGACCAGCAGCAGCACCGAGTCGACCATCGACAGCACCCGCTCCACTTCACCGCCGAAGTCGGCGTGGCCCGGGGTGTCGACGATGTTGATGTGGGTGCCTTCGTACTCGACCGCGCAGTTCTTCGAAAGAATCGTGATACCACGTTCCTTTTCGATGTCGTTCGAGTCCATTACGCGCTCGACAACCGCCTGGTTGTCGCGGAAGGTGGCGGTCTGGCGGAGGAGCTGGTCGACGAGCGTGGTCTTGCCGTGGTCGACGTGAGCAATGATGGCGATGTTGCGTAGGGCGCGAGTCATAGGAACCTGGAGACAGTTGAGTGCGCCAGCAGCAGCATTGTGTACGAGCCAACAAAGCCCAAAGCGCACTTTTGGGAACCCAATATTGTAGCACGCCCAAATGAAGCTATCTGGTATTCCCTGATAGACCCACCGTCTTCCCCACCACGACGGGTAGGAAATAAGCTCGCCGCACATCAGCAATCACCTACGCAAAATCGCTCCGATTGTGCCTTGAGCGGGAAAAGTTCCTTGCCTAAGCTGTAATAACGCTTGCCGTGTCAATCACCCGTTGCCTATAATCCTGCCTAGTCAACCATTGCATTCGCACGAGAATCATGACGGAGCCGTCCCAAACACCCGACCCGGCGATCAGCCAGTACCAGCTGGGCGAAAGCGTCGGCTATCTGATCTCGCGGGTGAAATCGACCCTGTCCAATCTCGTTACCCAGCGCAGCATGGCCGAACTTGGCATCACCAGCCAGCAAGGCAGCATCCTGTTCATGGTGGCGAGCGGCAAGTGTCTGCTAGCGGCCGAACTGGCGCGTGAATACGGCATCGACGCAAGCGCTGTCACGCGTCTGGTGGACCGGCTGGAGAAACGCGGCCTGTTGACAAGGGTGCGCAGCAATGAAGACCGGCGGGTCGTGCGGCTTGCGCTGACACCGGAAGGTCATGCGATCGCGGCCAAAATGCCGGCCATTTTCAATGGCGTGCTGGACAGCCTGCTGGGGGGATTTACCCCTGAAGAAGTGGGTTTTCTGAAGAGCATGCTGCGCCGCGTACTCGTCAATTCCGGCGAACAAACGGGACTAACCCGTGATGCAGCAAGCAATTTTGATAGCAAACTGTAATAAATTGCTTGCAGTGTCCATCATTACATTCCACTCAAAGAGTCGAGCGATGAAATCCCTTTCCCTGTCCGCGCCCGCGCTTTCAAGCCGAGCCGCTGTCGCCGCCGCGGTGACGGCGCTCGCCCTCACGGGGTGCGCGAACTACTTCGGCATGAAGAGCGACAAGCAGATCTCGTCGCCGGCTCAGTACGAGGCCACCCAAAGCCTGTCCGGCCAGGGCGGCCAATGGCCGTCGCTCGACTGGGCCAACCAGTTCGGCGACCCGCAACTGCCCAAGCTGATTGCCGAGGCGCTGGAAGGCAGTCCGTCGATCGCGCAGGCGCAGGCGCGCCTCGCCAAAGCATCGTCCTACATCGAGAGTTCGCGCTCGGCGCTGTATCCGAAGGTCAACGGCAGCTACTCATGGAACCGCGAGATCTTCTCGGCCAACTCGATTTACCCACCGCCATTCGGCGGTACCTGGTATAGCGAAAACAATGTGCTCGCGAGCGCGTCGTGGGATCTGGATCTGTGGGGCAAGAACCGCCAGCGCCTGGGCCAGGCGGTGTCGCAGGAAAAAGCCGCTGAAGCCGATGTGCAGCAGGCGCGCGTGACGCTCGCCGCCTCCGTGGCGAGCACCTATAACCAGCTCGCCCAGTTGTATGCATTCCGCGATATCGCCGCGCGCGAGATCGCGAACCGTCAGGACATCGGCCGCATCACCAACGGCCGTGTGACCGCCGGCCTCGACACCAACGTCGAACGGCAAACCGCGAACGGCAACATCGCGACCAGCCAGTCGAACCTGACCGATCTCGACGGCCAGATCACCGTGGTGCGCTATCAGCTGGGCGCGCTGCTTGGCAAGGGTCCGGATCGTGGCCTGCAGATCGCCCAGCCGGTTCTGACCACCGGCGACACGGTAGCGCTGCCGGACAACCTGCCGGCCGACCTCGTGGCACGCCGCGCGGACATCGTTGCCGCACGCTGGCAGGTCGAAGCCGCGATGCACGACGTCAAGGAAGCGAAGGCCGAATTCTTCCCGGACATCAACCTCGCCGCCGGTTTCGGTTTCGACGCGTTCGGCTGGGGCCGTTTCCTGACGTCGGCTAGCCGTCAGATCCAGTTCGGGCCGGCGATTCACCTGCCGATCTTCGACGCCGGTGCGCTGCGCTCGCAGTTGAAGGGCCGCTACGCGGACTTCGACCTCGATGTGGCGAACTACAACCAGACGCTGATCAACGCCCTCTCGGATGTCGCGACGCAAGTGTCGTCGATCAAATCGATCGACCAGCAATCGGGCGACGCCCAGCGCGCGCTCGACGCGTCGACCAAGGCCTATCAGCTGGCAGTGATCCGCTACAAGGCCGGTTTGTCGCCGCAGTTGCAGGTGCTGACCGCCGACCAGAACCGCCTTGCCGCCGAACAGACGGTAACGAGCCTGAAGATGCGCCGCCGCGACATGCAGATCGGTCTCATCAAGGCGCTCGGTGGCGGTTTCGACGCAACGCAGACCGGCCTCGTGGTGCCGACCGATGCCCCGGCAGCGGCCGCGGCGGCATCGGCCAGCGCCGCGACCGCCGCTGCAAACTGAAGCCACCTCGACGCGACCCGCACTCGCATAGACATCCGAATAAACGACGACGCTAGAGAGAAACCGGAGCACATCAATGAGCACCACCCAACAGCCCGCGGCTACTACACAGCCGACTCAGCCGGCACCGCAGCCGACGCAACCGGCACAACCGCCGGCGAACAACAGCAAACGCAAGCTCATGATGACGCTGCTCGTCATCGTGATCCTGATCGCCGCGGTCGCCTACGGCCTTTACTACTTCCTCGACGCACGCTTCCATGAAGACACCGACGACGCGTACGTGAACGGCAATGTCGTCCAGATAACACCGCAAGTCACCGGCACGGTGATCGCCGTGAACGCGGACGACACGCAAACCGTGAAGGCCGGCGACCCGCTCGTCGTGCTCGATCCGGCCGACGCGCGCGTCGCGCTTGAACAAGCCGAAGCGAATCTCGCGCAGACGGTGCGCCAGGTGCGCGGCCTGTTCGCCGACGACAACCAGTATCAGGCGCAAGTCGCCCAGCGTCAGTCCGATCTGTCGCGCGCCCAGGACGATCTGAAGCGCCGCCTGACGGTGGCGCAGACGGGCGCCGTGTCGCTGGAAGAAATCTCGCACGCCCGTGACGCCGTGAAGAGCGCGCAAGCCTCTGTCGACGCCGCCCAGCAACAACTGGCGTCGAACCGTGCGCTGACCGCCAACACCACGATCGCGAATCACCCGAACGTGCAGGCCGCCGCCGCGAAGGTCCGCGACGCGTACCTGAACAACGCGCGGAACAACCTGCCGGCGCCGGTCACGGGCTACGTCGCGAAGCGCTCGGTGCAGGTCGGCCAGCGCGTCTCGCCGGGCACCCCGCTGATGGCGATCGTGCCGCTGGGCGGCGTGTGGGTCGACGCGAACTTCAAGGAAGTGCAGCTGAAACACATGCGCATCGGCCAGCCGGTCGAGTTGACGGCCGACGTGTACGGCTCGTCGGTGGTGTACCACGGCAAGGTGGTCGGCTTCTCGGCGGGTACGGGTTCGGCGTTCTCGCTGCTGCCCGCGCAAAACGCCACCGGCAACTGGATCAAGGTGGTGCAACGTCTGCCGGTACGGATCGCGCTCGACCCGAAGGAACTTGAGCAGCATCCGCTGCGCATCGGCCTGTCGATGCAAGCCGACGTCACCATCAAGGACGACAACGGCGGCCAGCTCGGCCAGGCGCCCAACACGGTCTATCAGACCAATGTGTTCGACAAGTACGGCGACCAGGCCGACGCTGAAATCGCTCGCATTATTTCGGAAAACGCGGGCCCGAACGGCGGCTCGCAGAAGTCGGCCCAGGCCGGCGGTGCGGCCAGGCCTGCTGCAAAAAGCTGATGTAAGCGGCGTGACGATTCACAGAAGGTTTTTTTAATGTCTCAGGCTCAGGCGCAAGTCCCTCATCCGCCGCTCGAGGGCGCGCAACTGGTGATCGGCACCATCGCGGTGTCGCTCGCCGTGTTCATGAATGTGCTCGACACGTCGATTGCCAACGTGTCGATCCCATCCATTTCGGGCGACCTCGGTGTGTCGTCCGACCAGGGCACGTGGGTGATCACATCGTTCGCGGTGGCGAACGCGATCTCCGTACCGTTGACCGGCTGGCTCACCGAGCGTATCGGCCAGGTGCGCCTGTTCATGGCGTCGATCATTCTGTTCGTGATCTCGTCGTGGATGTGCGGCCTCGCGCCCACCCTGCCGTTCCTGCTTGCCTCGCGCGTGCTGCAAGGCGCCGTGGCCGGCCCGATGATTCCGTTGTCGCAAACGCTGCTGCTCGCGAGTTATCCACGCGCCAAGGCGCCGATGGCTTTATCGATGTGGGCGATGACCACACTGATCGCGCCGGTGGCAGGCCCGATTCTCGGCGGCTGGATCTCGGACAACATCTCGTGGCCGTGGATTTTCTACGTCAACATTCCGGTCGGCGCGATCGCCGCCGTGGCAACGTGGACGATCTTCCGCAACCGTGATTCGGTCATCAGGAAGGCGCCGATCGACGGCGTCGGTCTCGGCCTGCTGATCCTCTGGGTCGGCTCGTTGCAGGTGATGCTCGACAAGGGTAAGGATCTCGACTGGTTTTCGTCGACCACGGTCGTGGTGCTGGCGCTGGTCGCGGTAATTTCGCTCGCGTTTTTTATCGTGTGGGAATTGACGGCCGAGCATCCGGTGGTCGATCTGTCGCTCTTCAGCCGGCGCAATTTCACTGGCGGCACGATCGCGCTTTCGATCGGATACGGTCTCTACTTCGGCAATCTCGTGCTGCTGCCGCTGTGGCTGCAAACCGATATCGGTTACACCGCGACGGAAGCCGGCCTGGTGATGGCGCCCGTGGGCCTCTTTGCGGTGCTGCTATCGCCGATCACCGGTAAGGTTTTGCCGCGCACCGATCCGCGCTATATCGCCACCTTGTCGTTCCTCATATTCGCGTTGTGCTTCTGGATGCGCTCGCGTTATACGACCGGCGTCGATACTTATTCGCTGCTGATGCCGACGCTGATTCAAGGCATTGGCATGGCGGGGTTCTTTATTCCGCTGGTGTCGATCACGCTGTCGGGGTTGCCGGGTAACCGGATTCCGGCGGCGTCGGGGCTGTCGAATTTCGTGCGGATCATGTGCGGCGGTATCGGTACGTCGATCTTCCAGACGGCGTGGGATCACCGCACCATCATGCATCACGCGCAATTGGCCGAGCAGGCGAATGCGTACAACCCGGTGTTCGATCAGTCGATCCGGCAAATGGGCGCAGCGGGCTTCAATCAGCCGCAGGCTTATGGCCTCTTCAACACGATGGCCACGCAGCAGGCCGCGCAATTGGGTGTGAACGATCTGTTCTTTGTCTCGGCCGGGATCTTCGTCGCGCTGATTGCGCTGATCTGGATCACCAGGCCGGAACGTGCCGGCGGTGATGCGGGTGCGGCGGCCGCGGCGGCGCATTGAGGTTTTGGTTTTAGTGCGGGACGCGTAGTCCGGCATGCGTAGTCCGCGACTCGCGGCTGTGCGGTTGCATGTGAAAAAGGCGGAGCCGCTGTTAAGCGGTTCCGCCTTTTTTGTTGTTCTGCTGGTGGTTCGTAACGACGCAGAATTTCCGCGCTAACTCGCGGCTGTAACCACAAGCCGTTCCGGCGCCAACACTCCCTCACCTTGCTTCGCGACACCAAGCAGACGTCCGTCCGCTGCATACACACGCACGCGTGGCGCATTCACCGCATCGCCGGCGAGGGTCAACTCGGAAAGCTTCAGACGTTGCCCGTGCAGGAAGCGGCGCGTCGCGTCTTCATCCAGCTCGACGAGCGGAAACGTGGACAGCAATGCATCGACCGGCTGCAACCACGTATCGCGCTCGCTTTCCGTGGCGTCGGACAACGCGTCGAGCGTCACTGAATTCTCCAGCGTCAGCGCGCCGACACCGGTACGCCGCAACGCCACCAGATGCGCGCCGCAACCCAACGCTTCACCAATATCTTCGGCGAGCGTGCGCACGTAGGTGCCTTTGCTGCACGTCACGCGAAACGTTACATCGGGCAATGCACAGGCAAGCAAGTCGAGCGCGTGAATCGTCACCTGACGCCCTTCCCGCTCGACGGTCTGGCCGGCGCGCGCGTATTCGTATAGCGGCTTGCCGTCACGTTTGAGCGCCGAATACATCGGCGGGACCTGAACGATGTCGCCGAGGAAATCCTGCATGGCCGCCTGAACTGCCGCCTGATCGCACGTCACGTCACGTGTGTCGATCGCTTCACCTTCGGCGTCGCCGGTGGCCGTGCGGATGCCGAGGCGCATGGTCGCCTCATAGGTCTTGTCGGCTTCAAGCAGATCTTGCGAAAACTTGGTGGCTTCGCCGAAACACAGCGGCAAAAGACCCGTGGCGAGGGGATCGAGCGTGCCGGTGTGGCCCGCCTTTTTCGCCAGATAGAGACGCTTCGCGCGAATCAGCGCGTCGTTGCTCGACAGGCCGAGCGGCTTGTCGAGCAGCAGCACGCCGTCGAGCGCGCGACGCGGCACGCGGGGGCGTTGAGGTGCGGTCATGTCAGAAAGACAGGGTCTTCGAAGGGTACGGAAACAGCGCTAGCCGCGTGGCAACGGGGCAATTGCGACTGAGACATTGTGGCGAGCAAAGCCGATAGCGGCGCGCTCAGTCTTCTTTCGCGCGATTGGCGTTCGCCTCGTCGATCAGACGGGACATTTCAACGGCGCGTTCGATCGTTTGGTCGTAATGGAAATGCAGCGTCGGCACGGTATGGATGTGCAGTCGCTTGAACAGCTGATTGTGCAGATGGCCGGCCGCGTGCTGCAGCGCTTCGAGCGTCTGTTGCGGGTCGCCGGTCAGCGTCGTGAAGTAGACCTTCGCGTGCGCGTAGTCGGGCGTCAGCTCGACGCTTTGAATCGTGACGAGGCCGATGCGCGGATCCTTGACCTCGCGCAGCAGCTCGGACAGGTCGCGCTGGATCTGATCGGCGATCTGCACGTTGCGATTGGGAGAAGAACGTTTTTTAGGCATGGTGATTGTGTGATCCGTTCAGACGGATGCAAAAAGTGGTTCGCGCGACAGCCGCTGCGCTGGCCATGTGAGCGGCGCGTGAGCAGCATGCAAGCGGCCCGATGGCAACGCTAAACCGCCGCGCGAGCGCCATGCGCGCCAAATGCAACAACGCGCGCTGGCCCAAAAACAACGGGCGGAGCGGGCGTTAAAGCCCGCTCCGCCCGTTTTAGCCGTGCCGCGTGAATTACAGCGAACGCGCGACTTCGGTCACCTCGAAGACTTCGAACTGATCGCCTTCGACGATATCGTTGAAGTTCTTGATCGACATACCGCACTCGAAGCCCTGACGGACTTCCTTGACGTCGTCCTTGAAGCGCTTGAGCGAATCGAGCTCGCCCGTGAAGATGACGACGTTGTTGCGCAGCACGCGCACCGACGACGAGCGCTTGACGAATCCGTCCGTGACCATACAGCCGGCCACCGCGCCGATCTTCGGCACCTTGAAGACCTGACGCACTTCGACCGTACCCGTCACGACTTCGCGCTTCTCCGGTGCCAGCATGCCCGACATCGCGGCCTTCACTTCATCCACTGCGTCATAGATGATGTTGTAGTAGCGAATATCGACGCCGTTGCTTTCCGCCAGCTTGCGAGCCTGTGCATCCGCGCGGGTGTTGAAGCCGATGATGACCGCCTTCGAAGCCGTAGCCAGGTTGACGTCCGACTCGCTGATGCCACCCACGGCGCCGTGCACGATCTGCACGCGGACTTCGTCGGTCGACAGCTTGAGCAGCGACTGCACCAACGCTTCCTGCGAACCTTGCACGTCGGCCTTGACGATGAGCGGCATGTACGCCACTTCGCCTTCGCCCATCTGTTCCAGCATGTTCTCGAGCTTCGCGGCCTGTTGCTTGGCCAGTTTGACGTCGCGGAACTTGCCTTGGCGGAACAGCGCAACTTCACGCGCCTTGCGGTCGTCCGGCATGACGATGACTTCTTCGCCTGCTTGCGGCACTTCCGACAGACCTTGAATCTCAACCGGGATCGACGGGCCTGCCGACTTGGTCGGCTTGCCGGTTTCGTCGAGCATGGCGCGCACGCGACCGTAAGCGCTACCTGCCAGCACCACGTCGCCGCGGTTCAGCGTACCCGACTGGACCAGGATCGTTGCGACCGGACCCTTACCCTTATCGAGCTTCGCTTCGATGACGAGACCCTTGGCCGGTGCTTCGACCGGTGCCTTCAGCTCCAGCACTTCGGCTTGCAGCAGCACGTTTTCCAGCAGCTCGTCGATACCCGCGCCGGTCTTGGCCGACACCGACACGAACGGCGAATCGCCACCGTATTCTTCCGGCACGACGCCTTCCGCGACGAGTTCCTGCTTCACGCGGTCCGGATTCGCATCCGGCTTGTCGATCTTGTTGATCGCGACGACGAGCGGCACGCCGCCTGCCTTCGCGTGGGCAATCGCTTCCTTCGTTTGCGGCATCACGCCGTCGTCGGCTGCGACCACCAGAATCACGATGTCGGTTGCCTTCGCACCGCGAGCACGCATGGCCGTAAATGCTTCGTGACCCGGCGTATCGAGGAACGTAATGACGCCGCGCGGCGTTTCGACGTGATAGGCGCCGATGTGCTGCGTGATCCCGCCCGCTTCGCCCGCTGCCACCTTGGCGCGGCGGATGTAGTCCAGCAGCGACGTCTTGCCGTGGTCGACGTGACCCATGACCGTGACGACCGGCGGACGCGGCAGTGCTTCTGCGTCCGTGATTTCGCCTTCGACCAGCATGGCTTCCGGATCGTCCAGCTTGGCCGCAACCGCGTGGTGGCCCAGTTCCTCGACGATGATCATCGCCGTTTCCTGGTCCAGCATCTGGTTGATCGTGACCATCTGGCCGAGCTTCATCATCGACTTGATGACTTCCGAGGCCTTCACCGCCATCTTGTGCGCCAGATCGGCGACCGTGATGGTTTCCGGCACGTGCACTTCACGCACGATCGGTTCGGTCGGTGCCTGGAACGTGGTGTTCTGATCCTGATGCTTACCGCGACCCTTCGGGCCACCGCGCCAGCCGCGATCGACACCGCCGCTCGTATCGCCACGCGTCTTGATACCGCGGCGCTTCGCTGCGTCGTCCTGCCAGCCGCCCTTGCCGCCGCCCGGCTTCTTCTTGTCGCCAGCCGACGGTGCGGTCGTTGCTGCCGGAGCCGCGGCAGCCGGCTTCTTGGCTGCCGGACGTGCCGGTGCTTCACCCGCCGGACGCGCCGGCTTATGCAGCGTGCCCTTGGCTTCCGCGGCCTTGGCCGGCTCAGCGGGCTTCGGTGCCGGTTCCGGCGCCTTGACCTGCGCCTTGCGCGGCGTGTTCATCATTTCGCGAATCGCACGCGCTTCGGCCTCTGCCGCCGCACGGCGCTTGCTGATTTCTTCCTGCTCGGCGCGCGTTTTCTCGGCGGCCTGACGCGCTGCGTCTTCCGCTTTCTTCGCCGCTTCGCGTTGTGCCGCACGTTCTGCCGCAGCGCGCTCGTCGTCCTGCTCGCTTTCCTTGGCAACCGCCGCAGGCTCCGCCGCCTTGGCCGCGACCGGTTCAGCCTTCGCTGCCGGCTGGGCAGCCTGCGCCGGCTTCGCAGCCTGAGCCTGCTCGCGCGCAGCCGCTTCAGCCGCCGCCCGCTTCTTCGCCGCTTCTTCTTCCGCGCGACGGCGCTCTGCTTCAGCAGCCTGCTCGCGCGCCTGACGTTCGGCTTCTTCGCGTTCGAGCTGCTCCTGACGCGCCTTCAACTCCTGAGCCTGCTTTTCGAGCAGCTCGGCTTCGTGACGCGCTTCCTCTTCACGACGCTGGAGTTCGAGATCGTCGACATCGGCCTCGGCCACATGATTCGATGCATCGCCGCCTTCAGCGGCGGATTCGTCACGGCGGACGAAAGTGCGCTTCTTGCGCACCTCGACCTGAATGGTGCGAGCTTTGCCCGTCGCGTCGGATTGCTTGATCTCCGACGTGTGCCGTTTCGTCAGCGTGATCTTGCGCTTGTCCGCATCAGTCGAGCCGTGAGACTTGCGCAAGTGGTCGAGCAGACGCGCCTTGTCCGTTTCGGACAAGCTGTCGTCTTCGCTCGCTTTAGTGACGCCTGCTGCCTGAAGCTGCTCAAGGAGCACGCCTGCAGGCATTTTCAGTTCCGCGGCAAATTGGGCTACGTTGTTACTCGCCATTCATTCCTCTTAATGCAAGGACCGATTCCTTGCGGTTAGCATCTTGTCATGCGGCCTAACGGCCGCGGTCAATTTAGTGCGCCATGGTCATTTCTCACTGGAACCAGTGTTCACGTGCTTTCATGATCAACGCCTTAGCGGCATCCTCTTCCATTCCGGTCATCTCGACCAGTTCATCCACAGCCAGCTCGGCGAGTTCGTCGCGCGTCTGGATCTGATGTTCGGCAAGCTTGGCGAGCAGGTCGGCATCCATGCCGTCCAGGCTCTTCAGGTCGAGTGCAACATTTTCGACCTTTTCTTCATTCGCGATCGCCTGCGTCAACAACGCATCGCGCGAGCGATTCCGCAGTTCGTGAACGGTGTCTTCGTCGAATGCTTCGATCTCGAGCATCTCGTTGAGCGGCACATAGGCGATCTCTTCGAGGCTCGTAAAACCTTCGTCGATCAGGATGTCGGCCACTTCTTCGTCGACATCGAGACGCGCCATGAACAGGTCACGCAGTACGCCGCGCTCCTGATTCTGCTTTTGCGCAGATTCGTCCGGCGTCATAATGTTGATCTGCCAGCCGGTGAGTTCGCTGGCAAGACGCACGTTCTGGCCGCTGCGGCCGATCGCGACCGCCAGTTCGTTTTCGTCTACGACGACGTCCATCGAATGTTTTTCTTCATCGACGACGATCGACTGGACGGCTGCCGGCGCGAGCGCGCCGATCACAAACTGTGCGGGATCCTCTGACCATAGCACGATGTCGACGTTTTCGCCACCGAGCTCGTTACGCACCGCCTGGACACGCGAACCGCGGATACCGACGCACGTGCCGATCGGATCGATGCGCTTGTCATAAGCGATCACGCCGATCTTGGCGCGCACGCCCGGATCGCGAGCAGCCGCCTTGATTTCCAGCAAGCCCTGTTCGATTTCCGGCACTTCCATTTCGAACAGCTTCATCAGGAATTCGGGCGCCGTACGCGACAGCTCGATCTGCGGACCGCGTGCGGTGCGATCGACCTTCGCGATATAGGCGCGCACGCGGTCGCCCACGCGCAGGTTTTCCTTCGGAATCAACTGGTCGCGGCGCAGCAACGCTTCGACACGACCGGTTTCGACGATGAAGTTGCCCTTATCCAGGCGCTTCACCGAGCCAGTCATGATGTGCTCGCCGCGCTCGAGGAAGTCATTCAGGATCTGTTCACGTTCCGCGTCGCGCACCTTCTGCAGGATGACCTGCTTGGCAGCCTGCGCGCCGATCCGGCCGAATTCGATCGACGGCACCGGTTCTTCGATGAACTCGTCGAGCTGGATTTCCGGCTTCTGTTCGCGCGCTTCGAACAGCAGGATTTCCTGATCCGGCTCTTGCAGGCCGGCTTCGTCCGGCACCACTTTCCAGCGGCGAAACGTTTCGTGCTCGCCGCTTTCACGGTCGATCTGGACGCGAATGTCCGCGTCTTCTTCGAAGAGTTTCTTGGAGGCCGAAGCGAGGGCCGCCTCGAGCGCGGCAAATACCACGTCTTTATCGACGTTCTTCTCGCGTGCCAGCGCATCCACCAGCATCAACACTTCGCGACTCATTGTTTGCGGCTCCTAAAGTCAACTTTCGGAACGAGGCGTGCCTTATCGATATCCGCGACGGTGAAATCGAGCATCGCGGCGCCTTCCTTCCCTTCAAATTCCAGACCGATCGTCTCGCCTTGCGGAGCATGCAGGATGCCCCGGTACGATTTCCGTCCGTCCAATGGCTTTTTCAATGTGATAACCACTTCGCTGCCTGCGAAGCGTTCAAAATCCGCCAGTTTTTTCAGCGGGCGGTCGAGACCCGGCGACGACACTTCAAGCCGCTCGTAATCGATATTTTCGACCGTCAGAACGTGCTGGAGCTGACGCGTGACTTTCTCGCAGTCTTCGATCGCGATGCCGGCTGGCTGGTCGATATAAATACACAGCATGCCGCGCCCGGTGCGCTCGAGATCGACGAGCTCGTATCCGAGTCCCACGACCGTGGTTTCAATCAGTTCCGTCAGTTGCACAGTGCCCTCTAAGATGTTCGCGCGGCGAGACCTGCCGGGTTTGTCTGCAAACACCAATGCGGGCCGCGCGCCAAGCCGGCGCACGTTCGTGCTACCCGAGATGCCGAACCACTGAGAACTGATCGGCAAAAAAAAATGGGCTAAACGCCCATCATCTTATTACCGGTGGTCGCACCTGAGCCGCACATGAAAAAGCCGCACGCCCAGCGACTCCGCGATTGTAGCCATTTTTCGGGACAAACGCAAACCGCAGAACGCCGCGCGAAGCGCATTTCCGCTTGATTTCATGGGAATCTTTCGACGATATGGCGGCGCTCCGGGCCTTTTGCAAGGCGGCTTGAGGCGCCTTGGGTCCGCGCCGGACAAGCGGGGCCGAAAAACGCTGCCCCTACTTACGCGCACGCCGCGGTTTTATGCGTTGCATGAAACCGCGGCGCTTGTCGATCGAGTCTGCCGGTGGCGGGACGCGGATCGTGGAGTAACGATTAGCGCCTCGCCACCACGATGCTTATCTCACTTGCTGCTTAACGGCCACGCGAGCGGCCGCGCGGCGCGCCGCCACCCCGATTGGCACCGCCCGCGTTGGCGTTGCCGCCGCCGGCACGATTGGCGTTACCGCCGCGATTGCCGCCCGGTCCGCGGCTACCGCCGCCATTGCCCGGATTGCCGGCAGGGCCGCCGGGGCGTTTGCCGCCACCAGCCGCACGATTGCCATTGCCCGACGGCGCGCGATTGCCGTCGACGTCACGACCGCCACGCGGGCCAGGCGCACCGCCACCGCCCATCGGACCGCTGAAGCCGCCGGCGCTGCGGCCAGCGCCGCGATTGCCGTAGCCACCGCCGAAGCCGGACCCAGCACTACCGCCCGCACCGCCACCACCCACCGCACCGCGACGGCCTTGACCGCGCGGCGGCTGCTGATCGAAGCGGCCATGCGACATCAGCACCGGTTCGCGGCTGATGAAGCCCATCGACGTTTGCATCGGATCCGGCTGCTTGCGCTCCGGCGCCTCCCTGCGGCTGCCCTTTTCTTCCGACGGCGCCTTCAGGCCGACCGACGCCATCAGCGCGCGCACCTGATTGTCTTCGAGTTCTTCCCAACGGCCGCGCTTCAGACCCTTGGGCAGCGAGATTGGGCCGTGACGCGTGCGAATCAGACGGCTGACCATCAGGCCGGCCGCTTCGAACATGCGGCGCACCTCGCGATTACGCCCTTCGGCGAGCGCGACGTGATACCAATGATTCGTGCCCTCGCCGCCGCCGTCGCGGATGCGCAGGAAATTCGCCGGGCCGTCTTCCAGTTCGACGCCGTGCAACAGCTTCTGACGCATGCCTTCAGCCAGCTCGCCGACCACGCGCACCGCATATTCACGCTCGACGCTGTAACGCGGATGCATGAAACGGTTTGCCAGATCGCCCGAGGTGGTCAGCATCAGCAGACCTTCCGTGTTGAAGTCGAGGCGGCCGACCGCGAGCCACTTGGCGGTTTTCATCGGCGGCAGCTTGTCGAATACCGACGGGCGGCCTTCCGGATCGGCGTGACTGACGATTTCGCCGGTCGGTTTGTGATACAGCAGCACACGCGGCGGCTTATTGGCCAGCTTGCGCTTGACCGGCTTGCCATTGATGCGGACCTGGTCGGTCGGCATGATGCGCTGGCCGATGTGGGCCGGCTCACCGTTCACCGATACGCGACCGGCCACGATCAGTTCTTCCATGTCGCGGCGCGAGCCCATGCCGGCTTCGGCCAACACTTTGTGCAATTTCGGCGCGTCGTCGTCCGCGGCGAGGACACGCTTGGGCGCGGCCGGCTTGCCACGGCGCAGCATTGGGGCACGCACGCCGCCGGTGGTGCTGTTGTCCGCGTCGAAGGCGGGCGAGGTGACATACGAGAACAGGTCGTCCGGGCTCGCCTCGGTTGGGGTCGCCACCACCGGCGCTTCACCGCCCCGGCGATTCTGACGCTGACCGCCCTCGCGCGGTTGACGCTCGCGCGGCGCGGCATCGCGCTGACCTTCGCGAGGCGCGCCTTCCCGTTGACCACCCTCACGCTTCGCGCCGCCCGCATTGCGGCGCGGGCCTTGACCCTTGGCGCCCGCATCCTTGCGCGGCATGCGCACCTGCGCGACCACCTCGCCGTCTGGCGGCG
Source organism: Paraburkholderia fungorum (assembly GCF_046027605.1). Taxonomy (GTDB): domain Bacteria; phylum Pseudomonadota; class Gammaproteobacteria; order Burkholderiales; family Burkholderiaceae; genus Paraburkholderia; species Paraburkholderia fungorum_F. Next base: position 168,665 of record NZ_JAQQEF010000004.1, on the reverse strand, counting down.
CTTCAGTGACGACCGGCGCAGCTTGCGCGGGCGCGCCTTCGCCGCCCTTCGTCTTCGCTCCGGCGCGGCGCCGCGCGATCAGGCTGCGCGGTCCGCGACGCAGGCCGCGGCGCGGACGGTCTTCGCCGTCTGCTTCCGTGGTCTGCGCCGGGCGTTCGCTCTCGCCTGCCGACGCTTGCGTGGTGCGCGCTTCGTCGGCGCGCGCCGACGGCACGGCGCGCTCGGATTCGGACGAATCGGTGTCGTGGGTATGTGTCAAAACAACCTCAAAATGTCAGGTCGCGCGCGCCCATTGCGGGCGCGGCAAAAAAAGTTCGGTTACGTCAGGCGCTGCGCGACTCGGGTTCGTCGTCGGTCAGAATGCCTGCGTCCTGTGCGGCATCGCGACGATCTTCATGATCGCCGTGCGCCGCCGTGGTCGGGTTCGGCTCGGCGGCGCGCTCCGTATCGCGGAGTGCGCCCGAGTCGTGCGCGGGTGTTGCCGGATCGGCCTGGGAGACCGGATCGTGATTCAGTTGATCGTGATTCTGTGCGGACTCGGCGGCGCCGGCCCGCGGTTCAACCTGTGCCGCTTCAGCTTCAACCTGTTCTTGCACGGCCGGGGCTGCAACAGCATCCTGATGCGCCTCGGGTACCGGCGCGACATTCATTGCGCCATGCGTGGCCTCGGCTGGTCCAGCCGCTGCATGCGTGGCCTCGGCTGGATCAGCAGCCTGACTTGCTTCCGCTGCCCCATTTGCCTCAGCAGACTCCGCGTGCCGCGTTTGAGCGAGCAACACCTCGTGCCCTTCACCGTGTTCGCCAGCGATTTCTGTTCCTGCAGTCACGCCAACTTCCTCAACGTGACCGAAATTGGCAGGCTCGCCGGGCGATGTGCCCGCCTCAGCGGCTGTCTCGCCTGTGGCGGATTCCAACGGCTCCCCGAGCACGCCCTCTTCGCCTGACGCCAAGGCATGTGCGGCCTCGACCTCGGAAAATTCAATCGCATGCTGACCGAGAAGATCCGCGTTCAATTGCGCTGACGGATCGGCCAGCGGCGGCAGTTCGTCGAGCGCCTTCAAACCGAGGTCGTCGAGAAATTGCCGCGTGGTCGCGTACAGCGCCGGCCGGCCCGGCACATCCCGATGGCCGATCACTTCGATCCAGTTACGATCCTCGAGTTGCTTGACGACCTGCGTGTTCACCGTCACGCCGCGGATCTCTTCGATATCGCCACGCGTGACCGGTTGCCTGTACGCAATGATCGCCAGCGTCTCAAGCACCGCGCGCGAATATTTCGGCGGTTTCTCGGGATGCAAACGATCCAGGTACGAACGCATCGCGGGCTTGCTTTGAAATCGCCAGCCCGACGCCAGCCCGACCAGCTCCACACCGCGCCCAGACCAATCCTGCTTGAGGTCTTCGAGCAAATTCCGAACAGTGTCTGCCGACACGCCGTCGGCAAAGAGCTTGCGCAAATCGACGAGCTTTAACGGCTCCTGCGCGCAGATCAAGGCAGTCTCGAGGACGATCTTCGCCTCTTGGGTATTCATGCAGCTAGGTCAGACCCTGTGGTCAAAGAACCGGATCAAACAGACGATGTGGAACTGAAGACGCGCTCGCCCGATTCTGATCGGTCATATTGATGGGAGCACGCACCGGGGGGAGGCGAACAGGCAATCGAGCCAAACCCAGCCGGACGGAGCAGCGATATTCCTGAAGGGAATCGCGTGACTGAACGCCATATTACGCAAAAACAATCAGTGCGTAAAGACGAAATCCCCGGCGCATTTTTTTGCTTTGCCCCAGTTCGCCTGCTTAAAAGGCAAAGCTGGCGGAATTGAACGGGGATCGGAGCGGAACCGGACGTTAAACCAGGACGTTAAACCAGGACCTTAAACCCCTGCCGCTGGCGCACTCCGCCGTCACTCAATGCATGCCATGTTGCGCCAGAAACCGCTTCAGACGCTCGACACCCGCGTCAAGCCGCGCCGCATCGCACGCATAGCACCAGCGCACGAAGCCCTCGCCTTGCGGGCCGAATGCGCTGCCGGGCGCCACGCCGAGGCCCACTTCGCGCACCATGGCCTTGCATAGTTCGAGACTACGCGACGCACCCGGCATCGAGAAAAACAGGTACATGGCCCCGGGCGGAGCCTTCACGTCGACGCCCGGCACGGCGGATAGCGAGCGCACCAGATGGTCGCGCGACGCCCTCAGATCGAGCACCAGCTCCTGGGTGAAGCGCTCGCCGTGCTGGACAGCCGCGACGCCCGCCTGCTGGACGAAAGCCGGCGCGCACGACGTGTTGTATTCGACCAGCTTGCCCAGATCGTCCATCAGCGCGTCGGCGCGACGATCCAGCCGAGCCGCCAGCCGGTCATCAGCCACGCCTTGGAAAACGAGTTCACGCAGATCACGCGCTCGTCGCGCCCGGCCAGATCGAGAAACGACGGCGCCGTGCGCGACTGTGCGCCGCTCGCGCCGGCTTGCGCGTCCGCGTAATAAAGACGCTCGTAGACTTCGTCGGCGACGATCCAGATGCCGTGGCGACGGCAATGCGCCAGCACGGCACGCTGCTCGTCGCGGCTCATCACCCAGCCGGTCGGATTGTTCGGCGAATTGATCAGCAGCATCTTCGTATCCGGCGTCAACGCCGACAGCAGCTGCTCGAGATCGAGTTGCCACCCGCGCTCGCCATAGCCCAGCGCGACAGTTTCCACATGCGCGCCCAATATCTTGGGAATTTCGACCAGATTCGGCCACAGCGGCGTGACTGCGACCACGCGGTCGCCCGCGCCCACGACCAGTTGCGCGGCCAGCATCAATGCATTGACACCGGCGCTCGTCACCGCGATGTGATCGGGCGAGGTCGTCCCGTGCAATTCGCTGACGTAGCCTGCGAGCGCCGCGCGCAGCGGCGCAATGCCCAGGTTATGCGTATAGAAAGTGTCGCCGGCCGCCAACGCCGCACTGGCGGCGTCGCGGATGAAGGCCGGGGTCACCCGGTCGGACTCGCCAAACCAGAACGGCAACATGTCTGCCACGCCGAAACCGGCATTCGCGACTTCACGGATCTGCGAAGAACGCAGTGCACGCACGGCATCGCGCGCGTTGGGGATGGAGGGCACAGGCAAATCCGATTCGCTCATCGAGGCTTCCAGACGGGTAATAGGTCAAAGCTGACGCTTGAAAGAGGCGACAGTTTAGCGCGCAGCGCGCAACAAATCCGATCTCGCAGAACCGGCGGCCCATGCTCGAGCCCGAGTCGTTAATCCAAATCCTCCGCCCGCGCGGGCAATTGCCGAATCAGGCCCCACACCGCCTCCGCCGCCGGCGACAGCGAGCGATCGCGCCGCCGCACCAGCTCGACCGTACGCTCGGCGCGCGGCACGAGCGGCCGCGCCACCAGCGAGGCGCCCGCCGGCAGCGGCAGCGCCAGCCAGGGCAGCACGCTCACGCCGACACCTGCCTCGACCAGCCCAAAAACGGTCGCGGAATGCCCCAGCTCCTGCACCACGGTGGCGTTCACGCCGTACTCCTGCATCACGGCGTCGATGATCGGCCGGCTGCCCGACGCGTAATCGAGCATGACAAGTTGCTCGCCTTCGAGGTCCGTCCATGCCACCTGTCTGTGCGCCGCCAAGGGATGGTCGTCGCGCGAAACGACACAGAACGAATCCGTCATCAGCGCTTCGCTGAGCAGGTCGTCGGCGGAAGACGGGCCGATGATCACGCCGAAATCGACTTCGCCCGACTTCACCTTGCGCACCACGTCGCTTTGCACGTCGTCGCGCAGACCCAGTGTGATGTAGGGGAACTGCCGTCCGCACGACGCCACCACGCCAGGCATCAGCCGGCAGGCGATTGTCGGGCTCGCGGCCACGACCACGCGTCCGCGACGCTGCTCGCCGATTTCGCGGATCTCGCGCAACGCGTCGTCCAGATCCGTCAGCAGGCGCGACACGCTCGACACCAGGTTGCCGCCAACATCCGTGAGCTGCACCTCCCGCGTGGTGCGGTCGATGAGCTTCAAACCAATCTCCCCCTCCAGTTCGCGTACGCAGCGACTCACCGCCGATTGCGTCAGACCGATCTCATCGCCGGCCCGGCTGAAGCTCTGCAAACGGGCAACCTCAATGAAAACCCTTAGCTGGCGCAGCGTTACATTCATTTACCAACCTCATCAATTACTCCATTTAATGCGCATTGTAGGGCGAAATATCGCACCACAGCGGGCTATCGGGAACTCGCTGCAATGCAGCAATAATGCGCAAACGCACGCTGGCCGGGCCTGATTGCACAAGATTGGTGATTGTCCCGATTTGCGAGATGGGTTTTTTGGATTCTCATACGCCCCTAGCTAGCGCCCGCGCTGGCCCGCTGTCACAGGGCTTTCAGGTAGTCGGACTCAACTTGGCACACTTCCTGCATTTAGATGCACACAGGGTCGGCGCCATGACTTCTGACTGAATAGCAGATCGTGGCAAGCCCGACCCCCCTTGGCACTCGCCTATCGAGTGCATGGAGAGTGCGCGGCGCGGGGCAGCGCACCGGAGTTAGCTTCGCTGAGGTGAAACATGATGCTGTTCGACGATTTGAGAGACAACGAGTGGGCGCTGGTCGAGGCGTTGTTCTGTGCGGAGCCAGCACGGAGCGAACGGCGCGGTCGGCCACGTGTGGAAGCACGCGCGGTTGTCAACGCTGTGCTTTGGGTACTGTCCACGGGCGAAGGCTGGTCCAAGCTGCCGGGCCGCTATCCGTCGCCGCCGACTTGCCGCCGTCGCTTCGACGAATGGCAAGCCGATGGTACGCTCGCCGAAATAGTTAAGCGACTCGGCACGAGCGGCCGCGAAATTTCGCTGCGCGGTCGCATTGGCGCGACGGCGGCGAAGCCGCCGGCACCGCCGAGCCGTGACCGCCTGCGTGGTGCGTTCTGGACCAATCCGGAATCGTGGCGCGCGCCGGTCAAGATGGCCTGACGGGAATTGTTTTGCTGCCGGGCGCCTCTGCGGGCGCCCGGCGTGTATCCGGGCCGCCGTGCGCCGTCTGTCGACGCCCGACCCCGTCATGGGCACCGCTCCTCTGCGCGCCCAGCGCGGTCGTCCCTTCCCCTTCGCCGACTTCATCGCAAACCGCTTCCGACACCTGAAGCGGGCCGATAGCTGCCGGTGAAACATCCATTTACTATTACTTACAGCGTGCTTTCGCTACTCGGCATACCGTATGAGTATGCAAACAGGCCTTGAGTCAATGGGCTTGACGGGAGCTCAGCATGAAACCAATGTCACTGCTTCTGTGCGGCATTGTTGTTTCATCAATGGCCGCACCGGCGCTTGCGCAGCAGCGCCCCCAAGGCTGGAACTGGCGGCCGGATCACACGGCCACCATTGAAGCCTGGCAGCAAAGTGAAACACGCACCCGCGGCTTCACGCCGCCGGCGCCGCGCGGCGACTTGCGCGGCGATATTGCCAGCAATGTCCGCACACGGCCGGAACCACCTCGCGAAAATCCCGGGCGCCGTCAATAGCAGGTGACGACGCGCCGATGAGTTGCTGAGCGCGCCGCAGATCGTGTTCTAAATCGCGGGTATCGAAAAATGGCGGCGTGGGCCGCCGTAGCTTGCGTTCGACGCAAGAACGAAGGAATGCGTAGCGTAGGGAATTGAACGGCCGGGGAACCACCTGGCGCTGCGCCAGTCTGATTTAACGCCATTAGCACAGCGTGGCAGTAGTAATTCCGGTACGCCCGTATCCTCGCGATACGGGCTTTTTTTTGCTTATTCGCTGGAAGGAGCGGATAGCGCGCATCGAACGCACGTGCCTGAGCGGAGCGATAAACGGAGCGATAAGGCGGAGCAATAAAATCACCGCCAGCCGCGCCAGGCGGCCGGAAATTCACGCCAGCCAGCCCGCCGTTCCTAAGGTCGGGCTTCGAGAGCGGCGGTGGGCCGCGTTTCGGCTGTGGCGACGACGTAGTCGTTCATTCGCTGTGCGGTCCAGGTCAACAGGCCTTCGTCGTGCGCGAGCCTCGCGAACTCTGCCCTGCCGCGCTCGGTGAGCACGGCGATATCGACAGGCGCGTGAAAACCCGGAGCCGGCGCGACGGTGCGCTGCCGAACGGTGTCCATCAGGCCTAACGCGCGAAGATATTGGAAAACACCCGGCCGTCTGGCCCATGGGACCTGGCGATATTGCGCCCGCCGCAGCGCCTCAAGTACCGCTTCGTTGGAATACGTGGTCATCTCACTTCTTTCTTAAAGTGCACCTATGACACATCTATGCCCAACACGTCACCGCGCCACCAGTGACGCGCCTGGCACCCGCCCTTGGCTGGAAGCTGGCTGTCTGACGTACAGCCGAATTCCGCCAGGTGCTGCCTGGTCTGATTTTCGGAACCCCCGTCTGAACGGCATGTTAGCGTTCTGTCCACGGACCGGCGATGCAACCGCTGCGGCGCGATAGCAAGTCCGTAGATTTATCCCGAAAGTCATACGTTACCCCATTTAAATTGATTCTATTCACTTTATTAGCGCTTTTTTTTGCAGCAATCGTGCTATGGAAACGCGCTCGCCGACCCTTGTCCATTTGCATGATCGCCCTGTTCTGGCTGCTCGCGGCCGGCTGGCTGACGGCTCCCTTGCTCGAGTTGGCGCAGCCGCATCGGCAGACGGACACGCCTGCCCGCTTCGCGCCGCGCACCGCGATCATCATGCTCGGTGGGGGCACCATCTATGACGACGACGACGTGCTGGTGCCACCGCGTGACGTGCTCGCGCGCATCGCGGTGAGCGCGGAAAACTATGCAACCTGCAAGCGTACGGCAGTCACATGTCAGGTGATCGTGAGCGGCGGCAATCCGCAGCGGCATAGCGCAACCGAAGCGGACACCTATCTGCCCTACCTGCTGCGCAAACAGGTGCCACGCGCGGACATCGTGCTGGAAAACACGAGCCGCACGACTTACGAGAACGCGCGCAACGTCTCGGCGATTCTCGACCGGTCACGTTACGATTCCCTGATCCTCGTCACCTCCGCGTACCAGATGCCACGCGCCTTGCTCGACTTCCATCGTTTCGGACTCACACCGCAGCCCTTGATCTCGAGCGCGCGCGGTGCACGTCTCGGTGTACTGCCGCGCTATGACAATCTGGTGAATGCGGAAATTGCGCTGCACGAACTAATTGGAATCGCACAATTTCATGTCTATCGTGCCATCGGATGGTTCTAAATCACACGCGCCACACTGCGGCAACTTATTTAGAAATGCGAATATTCTTCATGCCGATAGCACATTAGTCATGCTTGATACGAGATCGCTACCGACAGTGACTGTAGGACCGAAGTAACAAGATGTAACGAATTGTCATTGCCGTTACAAAACGTCCGCTGGAGCGGATATTGCTGGCTAGAATGCATTGTCTTTCCGATTGGACAGGCATGTACTCGGGTCCACAACCACTCTACGGAGGTAACAATGAAGAAAGTGTCCCTGGCGATCCTGGTTTCCCTCAGTGCCGTAACGGGCGCGGCCTATGCGCAGGACAACGGCGTCATGATGAGCACCGATCCGGCCAAGGCCGCCGACGTCGAACAGCGTGCGCAAGATTTGCAAAACCGCCAGCAAGCAATGCAAAGCGCGCCTATGCCGGAAAAACATCACAAGATGGCCCCGCACCATAAGAAGGCCGCCAAGCCAATGGCCGCCAGTTCGTAAGCGCAGCGACAGCATCACCCCGCGGCCACGCCGCGAAGGTGAAAAGCCGAAGCCGGCACCGCCGGTTTCGGCTTTTTTGTTGTCTAATGGACTTGCTGCAGGCCCGCTGCGCCAAGCTGACGTTATGCTAAAGTCGCGCACCGACCGGCGCCCTGCCGGACTCCCCCTAACCTATGCGCACCTTGGTGCGGAGGACAGCATGAGCAACATCCAGCTAGATATCGAATGGACTGAAGCAGCATCTCGCAAAATCGAAAAACTGATGCCGCGCGGCGGTCAGGAAGCGTTTCTCGCGCTGCCACCCGTCGAATGCCTGCCGATGGAAGGTGACGTGCTGTTTCTCGGCCCGGACGGCAAGCAGCAACCGTTCATTGTCGCGGAGCGCCAGTATCATCACGACGGCGATGCCGACTGGACGATCATCCTGATTCTCGACGTCCCACAAGCCACGCACTAAAGATAGAACGGCGAGTGCCGCACAGGCCGGATCCGGCCAGGCAGTTCACTCGCCTTGGTTTGTTTGAACCGGTTGTTTGAACCGGTTGTTTGAACCGGTTGTTTGAACCGGTTGTTTTGAACCGGTTGTTCGACGCCGCTTCCTTGCCCCTAAACGCTCACGCGATCTTCGAGACGACGCGAATTTCCGCGTGTTCGACCCAATCCGCCACCGCTTTCCTATACGCCGCAATGTGCGCGGATCCGGCATGCGCCGCGAGCGCTTCCTGGCTTTCCCAACGTTCGACAAACACAAACCTGCGCGGCTCCTGCACATCACGGTGCAGATCGTATTGAAGCGCACCCTGTTCCTTGCGCGTCGGCCCGACAATGCCTTCGAGCGCTTCGCGCAGTTGCTCTTCACAGCCCGGCTTGGCCACCGAGATTGCGACCACCGCGATTTCCGCCATGCCTGTTCTCCGTTTATTCACAAAAGGCAGCAGCATACCCGCCGCCCGCCAACCCTGCAGGCGCCGGCAAGGAGACGATGGGTCTGGTCTGATGAAAGACCCGCGCAAGGCCCATCCACGCGAAACATCTGAGCACCGTCGTTGCCTGGAGTTTGGCGGGCGGCCACTCACCGCCCTGCTACCCTCGGTTTAATACATGCGATTGATTTTCGTTTGCAACGCATGGTCTTATGCGACGGAAACGAACCCGAAGCTCACGCGAGACGCCCGCGAGACTGAGGCTGGCCGCCGCGCTGCAGCCGCTTTGCCGGGCACCTGTCCAAGTCCGGCGTTTGTGATAACCCGCACATTCATGCGAAGTGCGAACTGCTAGACTGGTTTTGACTAATTCCGCCGGAGTCCAGCATGGCTGGCATTGCTCTCCGCGTTTCCGGGCTGTGCCCGCCCCACCCTGCCGCCGCCTGGGCTGTGCATCCGTTGCGCGCCGAATCTGTTTGCGCGCCCCGTCACCCGTTTGCCGCGATGTCACCATGCCCGCACTCATGCCTGCCCTTATGCCGACTGTCCGAGAATTGACCCTGAGCGGCCTGCTCCCGCATCTGGGCCGTGACGAGTCCGGCTGGACCGCGACGTGGCGCGCGCTGACCCTGCATAGCGTGTTCCAGCCGGTGCTGTCCGTCACGCATCAGTGCGTGGTCGGTTATGAAGGCTTGCTGCGTGCGTTCGACCCGGTCGGCTTGCCGGTCTCGCCGGAAGTGCTCTTCTCCGGCACACGCTCGGCCGCCGACGCGCGTGAACTCGACCGCATCGCACGCTGCCTGCATGTGGCGAATTTCATGGAGCAAGGCATCAGCACGGGCTGGCTGTTTCTGAATACGCGTCCACAGGTATTCGAAACCGGTTGGCCGCAGCGCACTTTTATCGACGAACTCTCGGCGCACTTCGGCCTGCCGCAGGAGCGCATCGTCATCGAAGTACTCGAACAACCCGCCGACGATGAATCCGCCGTCGCCAGCATGCTCGCGGCGTCGCAGCCACGCGATTTCCTGATTGCGATCGACGACTTCGGCACCGGCTTTTCGAACTTCGACCGCGTGTGGCGCTTTCGCCCCGACATCGTGAAACTCGACCGCTCGCTGGTGGCGCGTGCGGGAAAGCGCGAAGGCGACGATTCGATGATCAGCCATCTGATCGCGATGCTCCATCAATCCGGCACGCTGGTGCTGGCCGAAGGCGTCGAGACCGATGAAGAGTTGATGATTCTGATGCAGGCCGACGTCGATTTCGTGCAGGGTTTCCGGCTCGGCCAGCCGCAGAGTTCGGTGCAGGCCGCGTGCGCCAAAGTACCGGCGCTGATCGAGTCGATGTGGACCAAGTTCGCCGCCTATGAACGCGCGCATGCGGGCCACCAGCGCCTCGGTTTCGAAGGGTTCGCCGAAGCCGTGCTCGCCGCCGCCGAGACCTTCAAGGCAACCGGCGATCTGCGGCAGGCAGCGCAAAAGATCTGGCATCTGCCCGAAGCGCGCCGGGTATTCATCACTGACGGCCAGGGCGAACAGACTCAAGCGTCCGTTGCCGCCGCCGCAGTACCGCCGCCTCCGCTGCGGCTCGCACCGCTCTACACCGAGACGCACAGTAACTGGTCGCGGCGTGCGTATTTCAAGCATGCGCTGGCAGCACCGGGACGCGTCGCCATGATGGGGCCGCACTATTCGCTTGCGGACGGCCAGGACTGCTACACCGCGGCACTTGCCTTCGAGCGCGACGGCATGCATGTGCTGTGCGTCGATTTTGTGCCGACGACGTCGCCAGCCGATGCCCGTCCGGGCGCGCACGGGAGCAAACGCTGAACGGGGCGGCTGGCTGTCCCGGCCACGCCCCTAATCGTCCACGCGCCCGCGGCCGGATTTGATCTCACTACGCTTGGCCTTGCTGTCGAGGCGCCGCCGATTCGATGCGCGCGTCGGGCGGGTCGCAACGCGCGATTTGCGCGTCACGCTGACGCTTTCAATCAGTTCATCCAGCCGCGCCAGCGCCGCCGCGCGATTCATCTCCTGAGTGCGATGCTCCTGCGCCTTGATGATCACCACGCCATCTCGGGTGAGTCGATGATCGGACAGCGCAAGCAGGCGCATCTTCAGCACCTCCGGTAACGACGAGGCCTGCACGTCGAAGCGCAGATGGATGGCACTCGAAACCTTATTGACGTTCTGACCGCCCGCTCCTTGCGCGCGCACTGCGGTCAGTTCGATTTCATTTGGCGGGATCGGATAACGGGATGTCATGACTGGATTGAGATAGGAGACGCAAGTGTACACAGGGCACAGCGGATTAAAGACTACGGACTATCGGGCGCGGCCGCCGATGCGAAAAACTATTTGCATCGACGCAGCCGCTTCATCGATACTGCCGTTTTCGCTTACAGCGTAAATTCATATGAAGCTCCGTCCGGGTTTTGTGCTGGAACTGGCCGTCAACTTTCTGCTGCCGTGGCTCGCTTATCGCCTCGCGCTGCCGCGCCTGGGCGAGACCGGTGCCCTGATCGCATCCGCCGTGCCGCCGATCGTCTGGAGCCTGATCGAGCTGGTGCGCTTTCGACGCGTCGACGCGCTCAGCGTAATGGTCGTCGCGGGCATCGTGCTGTCGGTCGCGGCGATGGCCCTGGGTGGCAGTCCCCGCATGCTGTTGCTGCGGGAGTCGCTGGTGTCCGGCGCGGTAGGCGTGGTGTTTCTGCTGTCGCTGCCGATGCGCCGCCCGCTGATCTTCTATCTCGCGCGCGCCACTGTCGCCCGTGAAATGGAAGGGGGTGCCGAGCGCTTTGAAGCGCTGTGGCGCGAGCGGCCTGCTCTCGTCAGTGCGATGCGGCTCATGACCCTGGTATGGGGCCTCGGCCTGACTGGCGAGACCGCGTTGCGCGCATGGATGGCGCTGACCTGGCCGATCGAGCGCTTCCTGGTGGTGTCGCCATTCATCGGCTATGGCATTTACGGCGCCCTGACGCTGTGGACGCTGTGGTATCGAAAAACCATGCGCAGCCGGGTCGAGGTGCGCGCGCAGCCGGGCGGGATCGCGGGCTGAGTTCGGCTGGATGCCCGGAAGCGCTCGCGCAGTTGTTCTGCCTGTTCTGCCTGTTCAGCCGGACCGCCCAAGCGCCTTAAGCAGGCATGTCACACAAACGAATATGCCCATCGCGCCCACGCCACCCCACTAAGCGGCGCGCCATGCCTCCCCAATCCGCGCGGCTAACCCCGAGTCACGCTGCGTCGGCGTCGCAATGGCCTGCGCCAGCACCGCGCGCGCGCCGATCACCTCCACTCGCTCACGCGCGCGGGTAATTGCCGTGTACACAAGCTCACGCGACAACACGCGGCTGAACACCGACGGCAACATCAGCACCGCATGCTGAAATTCCGAGCCTTGCGACTTATGAACCGTGAGCGCGAAGGCCGTATCGTGCGGCGGCAGCGCCGCGGGCGATACGGCACGCAGACCGCCGTCGCCAGTCCGGAAATACACCCGCAACGCGCCGCCCGCACCCGGCAGCGCGATGCCGATGTCGCCGTTGAACAGACCGAGCGCGTAATCGTTGCGCGTGACCATCACCGGGCGTCCAGCGAACCATTGCGCGCCTACCGCCAGCGTCACACCCGCCGCGCGCCGCACCTGCGCGGCCATCGCGGCATTCACCTGATCGACGCCGCGTGGTCCCGAACGGGTCGCGCACAGAACTCGAAAACGGTTCAGCGCATCGAACAGCAGCGCCGGGTCCGGTGTATCGGCGGCTAGCGCTTCGGCGAGCGCATCCGCGTACGGTGCGAAACCTGCGGCAAGCCGCGCGACCGTGCGATCAGCCAGCGTCGCATGCGTGTCTTCGTGCAGCGCCGCTGCGCAAGGCTCGCCAGGGTCGATACGCAGGACTTCCAGCGCCGCGGCGGCCGCGCCATTGCGAATCGCGAGCGACAAGCGGCCAATCGGCGATTCGAGGCCGAATCGATAGTTACGCTCGAGCCAGACGACGCAATCGGCGAGCGGGTTTCGCGCATCGAAATCGCCCGCTGCATCCATCTGCGCGAAACGATCGTCAGGCCCTTCGTTGACGTCGCTCGACGCGTCCGGCAATGCCTGCGACAAGCGCGCCGCTTCAATGCCCAGCGCCGCAGCGATCCGCTGCAGCCCGTTGCGCGTAAAAGCAGGCCGCGCGCTGAGTTCGGCGAACACCGCACCGGCCTCGACGGCGGCCAGCTGGTCCTTGTCACCCAGCATCACGAGACGCGTTTGCGGTGCAATCGCATCGAGCAGGTGCGCCGCCATTGCAACGTCGATCATCGACGCCTCGTCGATCACGACGACGTCATAAGGCAGCGGATTGTCGCGATGATGCCGGAACCGCCCACCCGGCCCCGAACCGAGCAACCGATGCAAGGTGTACGACGTCTGCGGCAGGCGCGCGGCGAGTTCGGGCGGCAAATCGCCGGCACGGGCGAGCAAGGCTTCCTGCATCCGTTGCGCCGCTTTGCCGGTGGGCGCCGCCAATGCGATCCGCAGATCGGGCCGCGCATCCAGCAAACAGGCGAGCACACCGACCACCGTCGTCGTCTTGCCGGTACCCGGTCCGCCGCTGACGATGGTCAGGCGTCCGGACAGCGCCATGACTGCCGCGACACGTTGCCAGTCGACCTCGTCGTCCTGCGGCGGCCCGAAATAGCGCAGCAGACGCGCGTGTAGTGTGTGGGCGGTAGTGAGCGCGTTAGGTCCTGCACCCACACCCGCTGCTGCGCCAACATCCGCTCCTGTACCCGCTGCTGACCCAACATCCGCATCTGCATCCGCGCGAGAAGCTGCGCTTGCGTTGGCATTGCCACCCTCGCCGGCATCCGTCTGCGTCTCTGGATATCCGTCCGCGCTGATGCCGCCGCCCGCATGCGCAACCAGCGAACGCGCCAAACGCCGCTCATAGTCGTAGTAGCGCGCCAGATACAGCCGCCCTTGTCCATCGATCACCAACGGCCGCAGCGCCGCCGCACTCGGCGAACCGTCGCTAGCCATGCCGCTTGCGAACAGCGCCGCGCGCACTTCCGCGCCCGCTGCATCGAAGCGCCGCGCGAGCACCGCAAGCGGCAAGCACACATGCCCTTCGGCAGTCGCACGGCTCGCCGCGAAGGCGGCCCGCGCCGCCCACTTCACCGCCTCGCCCGACGCACCGCCACGCCGCGCCAGCGTGCCGATGCGACGTGCGAACCCTTCGGCCAGCGCGGTACTGAAATCGGCCGGCGCGGGTAAATTCACGCCGATGTCGTCGAGCTCCGGCGGCGCGGAAGAGATCCGCTCGAACGTGCTCATGCGACACCTCCGATCATCGCAGCATCGAGCAGCGCCACCAGTTCGAAGGCGGGCCGCCGCATGTGCACGCCCGCTGGCCCATCGGCATCGCGCCACTGCTGACGAACGCCGCGCACGAACAGATAGAGATAGCCGCCGATGTGCGTCTCGTACGCATAATCGCGCACCCGCGTTTTCAGATAGCGATGCAACGCCACCGTATAGAGCAGCGCCTGCAGGTGATACGCGTGGCTCGCCATGGCCGCTTCGAGCGGCGCCGCGGCGTAGTCGGCGGCGGTGTCGCCAAGATGGTTCGACTTCCAGTCGACGATCCAGAAACGGCCGTCGTGCTCGACGATCATGTCGATAAATCCTTTGACGAAACCGCGCAACACACCGGGTTCCAGCGCGACGTCGGGATAGCCGTGTTCGATCAGCAGCTCGCGCAACGCCGGAAAATCGAGCGAAGGCGCGGCAAACAGAAATTCAAGTTCGTTCAGGCGCCGTCGCGGATTCAGCCTGGCGAGCGCCATGCCGGGCACGAGATCGGTCGTCACCACGTCCGCGATCAGGTTGTGCATCATGGCGGGCAAACGCGCCGCGAGTTCGGGCAGAGCGGGCGCCGGGCGCTCGCGCAACGCGCCCCGGATGGCATCTGGCCACGTATGCGGAGCGGTGAAATCCGCGAGTTCGAACATGCGATGCAGACAGTCGCCCGCCGCGGCGCCGCGCGGAAACGCCAGGATATCGTCCTCGGCGTAGGACGGCGCCTGCGGCGTCGGCAAAGGCGTAGGCGCGAGCGCATCGGCGATCTCGTCGTGATCGGGGCGCACTTCTTCCATCGCCGTATGCGCCTCTTCGGCTTTGCTGCCGGCGGCGATCAGGCCGCTGAAGCTCGCCATACGCCACTGATCGCGCAACGGCCGCCGATTGGCGCGCGCCTGCATCCGCGCCCCGCTATCCTGGAGGCTTTCTAGCGGCACGCGACGCTCCACTTTCGGCAACGCCTGCAACGTGATCGGGCCGCCCGCCAGCGCCCGCCATCGCTCGGACAAGGCGGCTTCGTCGGGTGGATCGGTGAGCCAGTCGTCGAAGCCGTGACCACTCCCACCCACCAGCCAGTTCAGCACGCTGCGGCGCGACTCCTTGGTGGAGCGTGACGAAAGATAAGTACCGGCAACCAGATAGCAGCGATACACCGCGCGCGTCAGCGCCACATAGACGAGCCGTGCCCGCTCCGCCGCCTGTTCGCGCGCCGCGTAACGCGACGCGTGTTCGGCTTCGTCGTCATCGCAACCGTAGTGCAGCACGGCCTCACCCGTCTCGTCGTGATATTCGCGCGCATCGGGCAAGCCGGAGGACGGCGGCTCGCGCAGCGCCCCGTCGTTCAGAAACGGACAGAACACCACCGCATATTCCAGCCCCTTCGATTTGTGGACGGTGACGATCTGCACGAGATTGCGATCCGACTCGAGCCGCAACTGCGCGTCTTCGCCACCGCCTTGCGTGCGTTGCGCGGCGAGCCAGCGCAAAGTCGGCGCGATGCCGGGTTGCGTGGCGGCGCGCGCCTGCACGAGCTCGGCCAGATGATTCACGTTCGTCAGACGACGCTCGCCGTCGGGCCCGGCCACTAGACGCTGTGCGACGCGCAGCTCGCGCATCAGCGTGCGCCACATCAATGCGAAGCCGCGTTCGTGCCAGAGCGTGCGATAGCGTGAAAAACGTTCGACCCAACCCATCGCGTCGGCGGCATGCGCGGGATCGTCGGCCGGTGCGGGCGCATCCGCGACCTGCTCGAGGCGCCACAGCGCGGCGGCGTCGAGGCCGAGCCAGTCGGTTGCGAGCGCGGCACGCAAACGACGCAGATCGCCCGGCGTATCGACCGCGGCCAGCACGCGTTCGATCTGCTCGGCGTCGAGCGTCGCGAACACCGAGGCCTGCGCCAATTCCACGCTGCCGACGCCCCACGACGCCAGCACGCGCTTGATCAGGCTGCCCTGCTTGTGCGTTTGCACGAGCACCGCGATATTGCCCGGCGCGAGCGGCGCGTCGCCAATCGTCACCGACGCTTCGCGTGCGCCGCGCAGGAGTCGCACGATCTCCGCGGCGCAGGCTTCGCTCGCCGCGCGCTGCGCTTCACGTTTGGTTAGCGCGGCGTCGCCCTGCGGCAGCATCCAGATGCGGAAATCGCCCGCGTTCGCTTCGGGTTCGGAGAAAGGCGGACGGCGCCGCTCGCCGGCCCGCACCGGCTGATAGTCGAGACCCTCCAGCACGAACGCCTGCGGATTGGCTTCGAACAGCCGGTTGCAGGCCTCGACGATCGGCGCGGTCGACCGCTGATTGACCGCGAGCGTATAGCAGGCCGAAGCCGCCGCGCGCGCGGCCAGATAGGTATGCAGATCCGCCGCGCGAAAACTGTAGATCGCCTGCTTCGGATCGCCGACCAGAAACAGCGGGCCGGCCGGCGCGAAGATGCGGCTGAAGATCGCGAACTGCAACGGATCGGTATCCTGAAACTCGTCGATCAGCGCAGCCGGATAACGCGTGCGCAACGCATCGGCAAGCCAGGGGTTGGCCGCGAGCGCGCGATACAGATTGGACAGCAGGTCGTCGAACGACACCACCCTGCGCGTGCGCTTGCGCGCCACGAGCTCGGCGGGCGCGTAGTCGAGCCAGGTTTCGACGAGCGCAAGCCAGCGCGCACGTTGCGCGGCCTCGGCCGCGACCACGGCGGCGGCCAGCGCTTCGGCATGCTCGAAGAACGGATGCTCGGGTGCTTCGAACTTGACCTTGGTGGCCTTCTTCAACGCCGAAGCCGTCAGCTTCAAAGCCGCCTTTGGCGGCGGTGCATGGCAATCGCCCTGGGCGAAGTAGTCGCTCCACGCGGCAATCGCGGCACTCACGAGGTCAGGCTTGTGCGAGGTCTTGCTCAGACAGTCTTGTGCCTCTGCCAGCAGACGCACGATCGCGTCGCGCTCCGCCTGCCAGACTGCGCAGGCAGCATCGAACCCCAGCTGCGGATCGGCACCACCTCCCCCTGCATCGACCTTGCCCCAGCGCAACTGCGCCAACGGCTTCTTCAAGCGCCGCGCGAGCTGCTCATCGAGCGACGCGGGACCAGCGCGTTTGGCCACCAGCCACGCAGCGAAAGCAGGATGCGCATAGGCCACCGGTTCCACCTGCTCGCGCCAGAAATCAGCCGCCATTTCAAAACGCAATGCAGCGTCGTCGGCTTCCATTTCGAAGGCGAACGGCATGGCCGCGGCAAACGGCGCTTCCTGCAACGCACGCTGACAGAACGCGTGAATGGTGTGAATCGCGGCCTGGTCGAACGTACGCAGCGCGCGGCGCACGACTTTCAACGCGGTCTCGCGATCGATGCCGCGCTCCGGCGCCAGCGTCGTTTCAAAGAGACGCTGGATAAACGGATCGCCGCCATCGTCGTCCGTATCGATCGCCCGATCCAGTTCCGCGAGCCGGCCGCGAATCCGCTCGTGCAACTCCGCAGTCGCCGCCTTCGTAAAGGTGACGACAAGAATCTGATCGGCGTTCAGGTTCTTTTCGAGCAGCAGCCGCACATATAACGCGCAGATGTTCCAGGTCTTGCCGGTGCCCGCCGACGCCTCGATCTGATTGACGCCGTCGAGCGAACAGGCGAAAACCTCGAGCTCCTGCGCAACCAGCGCGTGATGGTGAACAGCGCCGCTCATGATGCGCTCCGCAGATGCTGCACAAGTGGCTTGAAGACGATCGAGGCCAGACTGCCGAATGGTTCGTCGAGCGTAAGCGGCGTGCCGCGCAGCGCGATGCGCAAGGCGGCGTCGTCGGATTCGCCGCGCACACGATCATTGATCCACACGCCCTGCGCCGCGGAATCGCTCTCGCTGACCTTCACCCACGCGCTCTTTGGGAAAAAGCGCAGCGGCAGCCTGCGTCCGGCTCTGAACAAGGCAGCAAGCGGCGCCAGTTCATCGAGCGGCGCGGCGACCGGCGTGAGTTCGAAACTCTCGCCGCTGCCATGCCAAACCGTGCGGCGCGGGCCGTTCGGCTGCGCCGCGCAATAGACCAGATGGGCAAGCCATGCCGACAGATAGTCGCGCGCGGTAGGTTTGGCGTAGCGGAAAATCACTTGTCCTGTTTCAGTCAGTAAATTCAAGGTGCCGTGCAGTTGCAGCGGTATTTCAGCCGCTTTGCGCAGCGCCGCGTCATGCGGGCCGAAAAGCGCATCCGCAATGTCGGCGCTGTGGGGCCAGCGCGGCACGATATCCAGCACGAAAGGCAAACGTTCGACGCCCGACGCGACCTCGCGCCGCACGCTGTCGGCAAGTTGACGCAGCGCGCCGAGTTCGCGCGAGCGCCATACCGCGCCGGTCGCCCCACCGGGCAGTTCGGGACTGGCCGCGGCGACGCGGCGCACGCGGTCGAACCTGCTGTCGTCGTCTTCGATATCGCTCTCCAGCAGTACCGGCAATAGCCGCTCCGCCAAAGCGTCCCGACCGGCCCAATCAAGTTCGAACGGCTCGGTGTCGAGCAATTCGCCCTGCGCATCCGACAACACGATACCCAGGCGGTCGCGCAACAATGCGCGCGGGGGATGACGCCAGAAACGCACGAATTCGTCGAACGCCACGGGAGCCGCGTCTTCGGCGGGCAACGGTTGATCGAAGAATGGCGCGGCAGCGGGATGCTGCGACGCCGCCAGCAAGCTGGCCAGTTCCGCGCGATCCACGTCGTAGGTGAAGAGGCCTCGTTGCGACGAGAAATAGTCCGACGCGAACGCCTGCAACGGATGATCGGTGATGAACGCCTGCCGCGCGGCTTCGATTTCCGCGGGACCTGCCCCACCTGCTCCTTCCCCCGCCGACACTTGCGCGAGGTGATCGAGCAACTCGTCGACCAGCGCGGCCGGCGGCAACGGCGCATTGTCGCGAATGCTGCGGCCCGTGTAGGCGATGAACAGCCGGTCGCGCGCGGCCAGCAGCAGATCGAGGAAGAGATTGCGTTCGTCGTCGCGGCGCTGCCGGTCGCCCGCTTTACCGAACGCGGCCATCAGGTCGAATTCGTCGGCGCGGGCGAGACTCGGCAACACGCCGTCGTCCATGCCGAGCAGGCAGACAATGCGATACGGCAAGGCGCGCAAGCTGGTCAGCGACGAAAACGTCACGCTACCCCAAGGCACGCCGCCGCGCGCCGGGTCGTCGAGCGCCACGGTCAGCGCGCCGCGCACCACCGCGGCCGGCAGCCCGACGTCTTGTGCGCCCGCTTGCATCGCGTCGCCCATCTTGTCGATGGCGTCGCGCACCGCCGCCAGCGAGTCGGCAAATTCCACGCCGCCGTCGAAACACTGCGCGAGCGTTTCGAGCAGCAGTTGCGTCCATTCGGCAGGTGTCTGCTCGACCACGCAGCGCTCGGCGAATGCCTCGATATCGTCGACGAAACGCGACAGGCGCCCGAGCAACTCCGCATCGGAACCGTCGGCGCCTTCAACCGGCAACCACGCATCGACCGGCTCGCCGCCTTCCGGCATGGCGTAGCCGAGGTACAGCCGGGTCAGCGCATCGGCGAACGTATGACGCGCGACAGGCACGTGCTCGCCCGTCGGCTCGACGGGTGTCAATCCTCGACGCGCGCCGGCTGCCGCGAGCCATTCCTGCGCGGCTTCAAGCGCGCTGGCATCGATCCCGTAACGCGCGGCGATCGCATCGACCCGCAGCCATTCGATCAGATCCGGCGCACCCACGCTGCGCTCGGGCAACGCCAGCCAATCCAGCAGCAAACGCGCGACCGGATTAGCCTGCGAAGGCGGCAAACCGGTGATCCGATACGGAATGCGGCGAGTGTCGCCAGGAGGCGCGGTGCCGAACACCGCATCGATCAGCGGCCCGGCGGCCGCGAGATCGGATACGGCAACCAGCACGTCGGACGGCTGCAGATCGTCGAATTCGTCGAACCAGCCGAGCAGGCGGTCATGCAACACTTCGAGCTGCCGCGACAGGCTGTGACACACGTGGACTTCAATGCCGTTTTCGATCGGCAATTCGTCCGTGTCCGTTTCCTTCCGCAAATCGAGGATGCCGTTCTGCACGGCGGCGAGCCAGCTCGGTTCCGGATTCTCGCTGAAGTCGCCCGTCTCGCCGGATGCCGCGCTCTCGGTCAACTCGTGCAGCATGTGCAGTTGCGCCTGAGTCTGGCGGCCCCACTCGGCGAGCAGCGGATGACCCACCTCCTGATAGTCGAGCTGGCCTGCAACATCGAGCGCCTCGACGCGGCCGGCACTGACGACGTCGAACCAGAACTCGCGGCACGGGTTCATCACATACAGGCGCACATCGACCCAGCGCGACAGCGCGCGCAGCAACGCGACGTGCAGCGGCGGCATGGTCGGCAGTGCGAACACGCTCACCGCTTCGGGCCATTGCGCATTCGAAATGGCTTCCAGATCGAGCGTGCCGATCTCTTCGAGAAAGCGATAAGCAGGCGGCAACGCGGACGCGGGCGTTTGCGCGTTACCCGCCACTTGCGCCACTTCGGCGAGCACGGCGCGCCACAATGCCGCTTGCCAACGCTCGTCCTCACGCGCCGCAACACTTGCGCCGACGAGACGCGGACCGTTGTCGTCCGCGGCGCCGCTCGCGAAAATCGATCCGCCCTTTTGCCATTGCAGCAGCCATTCCGGGCGATAGGTCAGATAGTGGTCGAGCACCGTGGCTACGCGACGCGCCAGTTCGTAGCGCATCGACGCATCCGCCGCGTCGAGATAAGTGCGCAGACGCGGCGAGGCGTTCCAGGGCAGGCTCTCATCCGCCTCTCCCAGCAGCCGGTAGCACCGCCAGACGAGCCGGTCCGGCGCGAACGGCGAATGCTTCGGCACTTCGATCACGCCGCCGATTTGCGCCCACAACCACTGCGCGAGATAACCAAAATTGACATTCGCGCAGATGCCCTGGCGCGCCGCGATATCGAGCTCGAGCCGGCGCCGCACCGCCGCGCTCGGGACGATCACGGGCTGCGCGGTCCAGGGATCGGACGGCGCCTGTGCCAGGTCGTCGAGCAGCGCGCCGACAAGGGTTTCATAGCGGTTCGAGTAGAAGAGCTGGAGCATGGATTCCGGGGAAGCATGCGACGCGAGCGAAACGCGCGGGCCGCGACAGACATTGAAGCGACAGCATAACAAAGGTGCCCCCAGGGCAGAACCTGGCCAGACGGACGAGGTCAGATCAGGCACAAAATCAGTTAGACTCGACGGCAGTTTGGGTCTGCTCCGGGTCGGCCTCGTCAACCGCGTTTTCTCAGTGAATGGAATCCAGGCAGTCGATGCGCTATTCGGTCGAAATAAAAAAATTCCTCTACAGCCAGTACTTTTATGGCGGCCTGCGCATCGCAGTCGGCGTGTCGTTACCGGCCGTATTGTGTTTGATCGTATTTCACGATCGCGAACTCGGCTTCACGATCGCCACCGGCGCACTCGGCGCATGCGTGGTCGATATGCCGGGTCCGCTCAAGTACAAACACAATGAGATGCTGGCGTGCACGGTGATCGGCTTCCTGTCCGCGCTCGCCACCGGTATCGCCACGGTCAACCCGGTAGCGCTGTGGTGCACGGTCGTGCCGCTCACGTTCGTACTCTCGTTGATCGTCGTATATGGCAACCGCTGGCCGCAGATCAGCTTCGCCACGCTGTTCATGATGATCATGACGCTCGAAGATCATTTCACGCCAATGCAGGCGCTCGTCAATGCGTCGTGGATTCTGGTGGGCGGCCTCTGGTACACGTACTGGTCGACCTTCGTGAGCCGCTGGATGATGCATCGGATCGAACAGCAGGCGCTCGCCGAAAGCGTGTTCGCGTGTGCGGACTATCTGCTCGCGCGCGCCGCCTTCTACGATCTCGACAACGATCTCGACGAGTGCTATCGCAATCTGGTCGACAAGCAGATCTCCGCAGTCGAACGTCAGGATGCCGCGCGCGACATTGTGCTGCGCAATCTGCCGAAGCTGAAAAGCGGCCGGCTCGAACCGCGCCGGGCCATGTTGTTCAATCTGTTCATCAATACCGTCGATCTGCACGAACTGTTTGTCGGCACGCACGTCGATTACTCGGTGGTCCGCAACACCTTCGGCGGCTCCGACCTGCTGGTGTTCTATCGCGATCTGATTCGCAAATCCGCAGCCGATCTCGAAGAGATTGGACTCGCGGTATTGCAAAACCAGCCGCCGCGTACGCGCGTGAACGTAAAAGCCGAACTACGCGCGATCGAGTTCGAGATCGAAGTGATGCGCAAGCAGGACCTGCCCGCCAAAAATCCTGAGGCCTATTCGGCGATATCGTCCACCTTCCGGCGTATCTGGAGCGCCACGCGCCTGATCGACAAGATGCGCAAGAGCCTGTCGAGCGACCCCAGCGCGACCGAGACCGAACTGCGCCTCGACCAGGCGCTCTCCCGCTTCGTGTCGAGCCGGCGCGTACCGTTCGGGCAGATCTTCTCGAATCTGACCATGGCCTCGCCGAGTTTCCGCCATGCGCTGCGCGTGACGATTGCGGTCGCCGTGGGTTTCTGGCTCGGCCGTCTGCTGCCGCTCACCAATGCGTACTGGATCGTGATGACCACCGTCATCATTCTGAAGCCCGGCTATTCGCTGACCAAGCAGCGTAACGGGCAACGGATCATCGGCACGCTGATCGGCTGCGCGGCGAGCATCGCGTTGATGATCTTCGTCAATGAGCCGCACATCCTGCTGGTGGTGATGTTCGCGTCGATGGTGATGAGCTATAGCTTGCTGCTGTTCAATTACACGGCGAGCGTGGTGTTCACGTCGTCGTATGTGCTGCTCATGTTCCATCTGCTCGCGCCGGGCAGCATGCGGATCATCGGCGAACGCGCGATCGACACGGTAGTGGGCTGCGCGATCGCGATTGCGGCGAGCCACCTGTTCCCCTACTGGGAATACCGGTTGATGGGCAAGCTCGTCAACAACATGATCAGCGCGACGCGGCAGTATCTGGAAGCGAGTTGGTGGTGGAGTGGCAAGCCGGCCGCCGCGGTAGTCGCTACCGTGACTGAGGGTGGTGCATTCGCACCCGCCGCGGCGATGGCTGATCCGGCGATTGATTTCGGCAAACCGGCGCTCGCGATGGCAAGCGCCGGAGCAAATGCGAGCGGCAACGCCAGGCCAAAAGCTGGCGCAAGCGGAGCGGCGACCGCGAGCGCAGCTGCGAGCGCAAGCGCAAGCAGCGCCGGCACCACCACGGTCAGCAACGCAACCGCCAAACCGACCGGCGGCGCCTCCCCTGCCGCCGCAGCCGCGGCAACAGCGCTCGATCGCGACTATCGCTACCGGCTTGCACGCAAGAACGTCCACGTGGCGTTCGCCAATCTGGGCCAGGCGTTCCAGCGCATGATGCTCGAACCGAAGTCCGCGCAGAAGTTCGTGCCTGAATTGAACGGCCTGCTGGTGCGCAGCCACGTGCTCGCCTCGCAGATCACAGTGGCCGCGCCGTTGCTGCGCACCTCTGCGCAGCAGGCCGACAGCGTCTCGCTACAGCCGTTGCAACGCGCCCTGAGCGTGATCCGCGACAACCTGACCGAAGCCGAAGCCGGCAGCGCGCCGCCGGCCGATCAGGGCGAGCAGATCAAGCAATTGTCGCGTGAGTTGGATGCGATGGTGGTCGAAACGGAGAAATCGCCGGACTACCCGGCGGACGCCGTACACGACATGAAATTGCTCGCTCACCAGTGCAAGCAGATGCTGACGGCGTCCGCGCTGATTCGCAAGGATGCGAGCGTGATCCGCCTGCCGGACGCGTGAAACGACTGAAGCGCAATTCGGCCCGTCATGTGCGTGGTCAAGTGGACACGCAGCGGGCTTTCAGCGCATGCCAGCCATCAACCTTGCGCCAGGCAGCGCCGCCGGATCAGGCACGACGGCGGATGGCCCTCGTTCGGATCGTCTTATTGCGCAGTGCCGCTTGCGGGCTTCGCTATAGTAGCCGCAGCCGCCGCGTCCGATGAAATCGTCGGCGCCGGCGCATTGTCCCGGTCGAATTCGCGCTTTTCCGTGATGGCGTTATAGAAGAGCGTGGCGATCACCAGCAGTACCGCGACCACGATGAAAACAGCAATGCCAAAGGTCGGGTTCTTCTTGCGCGGCGGTTTGTTCATGAGGCGGGCTCGGTTCGCGAGGCAGTCGCGGATGATGTCTGGGAAGGCGGCATTCTACGCCCCCTGAGCTTGCACATGGCTTGCATGTCAGCGCCCTTCCACCACCACGGAAGGCCGCACCGGCAGCGCCGTCGAATACTTGATCTGCTCCATCGCAAAGCTCGAACTCACGTCATACAGCGGCACGGCGGCGATCAACAGTTTGTACACGCGATCGTAGTCGTCGATATCGGACACCACCACGCGCAGCAGGTAATCCGTTTCGCCGCTCATCCGGTACACCTCCACGACCTCCGGAATCTCCTGCACCGCGCGCGTAAAAGTCTGCGCCCAAGCCTCGGTGTGCTGGTTCGTACGCACCGCGACAAACACGGTTGTGCCCACGCCGAGCTTGCGCGCATCGCACAGCGCCACCTGGGCGCGAATCACGCCCGTCTCTTTCAGACGCTGCAGCCGCTTCCAGCAAGGCGTTTGCGACAGATTCACGCGTTGCGCCAGCTCGGCGATCGGCATGGTGGCGTCTTCCTGCAACAGCTCAAGCAGCTTCCGATCGATGATATCCATTCCCATCGTGAGACTCCCATAGGAAATTATTCTACTTTTTAGACTTCAAGGGGAATTATATGGAAACTCTTTCTCCAGGCAAACGGGTATAAATGTGGCTATCAAAAATAGCCGACAAGCAGCCATTCCGCTGCGCAGCGATCATGAGCCAAGACCTCCGTTCAACACCCGTCGCCCGTTCCTCCGCCCACACCGCGCAATTTGCCGGGGCGAATGAAACGTCCTCTTCCGGGCATCGCAACGCGCCGCTCGCGCAACTATGCGACGCGCTCGACGCGATGTTCGAAGCCTGCGCGAAATTCCCCGAACCGTCGGATTCGACCTTCTTCGCGCGCAGCATGCGCATTGCTCTCGCCGAAGCCGCGGCGAATCCCGGCTTGCTCACAGCCGCGCAACGCGAAGGCTCCGCGGAAAACTACCGGCGTCACCTGCTGGCCGCGGATCCGCACGGCCGCTATGCGATCGCCGCGCTGGTATGGCTGCCGCGCCAGGCGAGCCCCGTGCATGCACACCACACATGGTGCGGCTACGCGGTGCTCGACGGCACGCTGAGCGAAACGGCTTTCGAATGGAATGGCGCACAGCGCTGCGCAAGCGCCACCCGGACACAAGCGCGCCATGCCGGCGCCGTGTCGTTTGTACGCGGGGGCCGAGGCGGCATTCATCGGTTGGGCAATGGCAGCGACGCGCCGGCCGTCTCACTGCATATTTACGGTGTCGCGGGCGCGCAGATCGCCACCCATGTCAACGACATCGTGCACGCGGCCGACGCACCGGCGCTCATCTGAAACCGGCATCCGGCAACCGGTAACCGGTAACCGGTAACCGGCAATTAACATCTAGCCACTAGCAACGATGCAACCCGCATCCAGCGTAGCCGGCATCTAACCTCCACCCCAATCAGCTTTTGCCGCCCGCGTCACCCGCCGTCGAAATCTGCGGGGGAATCGGCGCGGTCTGCCCAGTCGGCGGCGGCGCCGGACGCGGTTCGTGCGATACATCGCGCGCCACCGCCACCGCAGCATGCGCGGCCCGTGTCGAGGCCACCGCTTCAGCCTGCCCGTGCCCATGCGGACCGGCCGCGGGCAGCTCATCGTCCTGCAAAGGCTGTCCTTCGCTATCCTTCGACGACGTGTACACCCGCATCTGCGGCACCGGAATCTCTATACCGGCTTCGTCCATCTTGCGTTTGAGCCTCAAATTGAAGGCGCGCGCAACGCTCCATTGCTGCAACGGCCGTGTCTTGATCTGCCCTTTTACGACCATCCAGTTCGGATCGAAACGGTCGAGCCCCCAGACCTCGATCGGCCCGAGCATTTCGCGCCGGTAGCGGAAGTCGGCCATCAGATCGGCGCCTACTTCGCGAATCAGTTGGGTAATCTGATCGACGTCGGTCGAGAACGCCATCCGCACTTCGAACACCGCATAGGCGAAATCGCGCGACAGGTTCTTGACGATCTTGATCTGCGAGAACGGAATCGCGTGAATCGCGCCTTGCCCATCGCGCAAGCGCACGGTCCGAATCGACAGATGCTCGACCGTGCCCGCATGACCGCCGTCCACGTCGATCCAGTCGCCGACCGAAATCGTATCTTCGATGATGATGAAGAGGCCCGTGATCAGGTCGGTCACGAGCGACTGCGCGCCGAACCCGATCGCGAGACCGATCACGCCGGCGCCGGCCAGCAGCGGCGTCACATTGATGCCCAGGTTCGCCGCGGTGACGATGCCGGCAATCGTCATGATCGACACCAGCAGCACGTTGCGCAGCAGCGGCAGCATCGTGCGCGCGCGCATGCTCGGATTGCGCGACTTGTTGCGCGGAGCACCGGGGTTGAGGGCCTCGGTAATCGCGGTGTCGACCAGGATCCACAGCAGCCACGCAATGAACACCGTGGCGATGATCGCCGTCACCGCGTGCGCGATCCCGCGCGCCGCAACGTTTTCCTCCACGACTTCCGCGAGCGACACCCCCCACAACCGCGCGGCCAGTTCAAAGAAGAACAGCCAGATGAAAAGCGTCAGCAGCGTGCCGCAAAAGCGCAGCAGGCGCGTCAGATACGGCGAGCGGCGCCGCGCGCGCGGGCTGCGCGGGCGCGTCATGCGCAATACGACGGCCGAGAGGAAGAAGGCGAACACCAGCAACAGCGCGGTCACCACCGAAATCTGCAGCACGTTCTCGCTGGACCCCGAGCCGCCGAGCGTGGCGACCACCGACGCGGTGGCGAGCACCAGCACCGGCACATGCCAGAGCGCGGCGAGCACGTCGAACGCGTCGGTCGCGGCCTTGTGATTGTGGCGCTGCTCGTACGGCCGGTTGCGAATCAGATGCGCGACCGGCCGCCGGAAGGCCAGCGCGAAGTAGCCGGTGAGCACGGCCGCCGTCATATTGGCGGCCGTCGAAATCAGCGCGGCGAGGTTCGAGCCGAGCTGATGCTCGACGTCGTAGTTGACAGCCGCATCGCCGAGGGCCGCGCATACGCCCACCACGAACAGCACGCGCCGCGCGTGTTCGATCAGCAGGTGCACCGCAACCCGCCGATGCCCCGAGCCGAACAGCGAAAACATGATCAGACAGATCGCCGAAAACACCGCGCCCGCGACAATCGCGTAGGCCACCACCATGCCGAGCGTGCGGCCGAGCGCGTCGGGCATCGCCCGCACGAACAGCAGCGCAGCGAGAAACGCGACGATCCACGGCCCGACGCGGCGCAGCGCGAAAATCAGCAACTCGCGCGTGGTGGGATTCGGCTTGAGCCCCATGACGATGCCGAAGCGCCGGTATAAGCGGAGTTGCACGTAAATCAGCGCGCCGGCGCACGCGCCCCAGCCGGCCAGCATCGCAAACATCGAAAAGACAATCCGGCCGAAGCTCTCCTGCCCCTGACCCGAAATGATCGTGTAGAGCTCGTTGCCGGCCGCGTTGAAGCGTCCGCCCCAATAGCGCACTGGCGTGCGGCCCTGATGCACATCGGATTCGAACGACGCGATGCCCGAGGCGATCGCGCCGAGCAAGCCGGGGCTCGGTTGCGCGGACGCGGGGGGCGCGACGTTTTGCGAGACCTCGCGCAGTTTTTTGAGCTGGGCGACGAGTGCGGTGCGCTGCCGGTCGTTGTCGAGCGTGGCGATCACGCTGTCGAGCGAGCGCGCCAGTTCCGCCTGGCTTGCGGGTGACGGCGCGGAAGCCGCGTCCGCCGCCGAGGCGCCCGCGGCGGCCGACGCGGGTGTCGCGGTCGCGCTATTGATCAGACTCTGCAACGCCGGGATGACCGGCGTGGTGGCGCCGGCGGCATGGACCGTCGCGGGCATCCATCCGATGCCGAGAATCAGCGCGAGGCAGACCGTGGCCGCCCACGCGCCGAACCACGCGCCGAACCACGCCGCGACATGAGCGCGAACGCCGCGCCGAATGTGACATCCGGCATGACTGAAAGAGAAACGAAAGGCGGCGTGAGTCGCCGGTTGCCCGCCGTTGGACGGCGCGGCCCCGGACTCACGCCGGGACGGGCATGACTGCATGGCGATCCGTGAGAAAACGGGAGACGCCAGTGTAGCCGCAGTTTTACCGACGGCCCCCGAACATGCGTAACCGATTGTTAGGACGCTTGCGCATGTTCGAGGAATTGCCGGGCACCTTCATCCGCTAAATAGCCGCTGGGCGGCCACCGAACGGCCGCTGGGAAGTCGCTGAGAAGCACGCAACGGACCCAGTGTGGTACGAGCCGCGTGCGCTCCGTCGAGCGTCAATAAGCCGCCGTCGCGATCTGGCGGATGAAACGGCGTTGCTCCAGTTCGTCGACGAAGGCGATCGCATAGTCTTCCGCAGAAATGCGGCTATTGCCCTCGGCGTCGGCGATGAGCGTGTTCGCGCCGGTGCGGAACTGGCCGGTGCGCTCGCCCGGCGCAATCAACGCGGCCGGGGCGAAGACAGTCCAGTCGAGATCGGTGACGCCGCGGTAGTAGTCGAATGCATCGCGGTGGGCCAGTGCGATCGCCCTGTAGGCGTCCGGGAAACCGTCCGCGTCGACCAGTTGCTTGCCCGGCGCCACTTCGAGCGTCCCCGCGCCGCCCACCACCACGAGGCGTTTCAGGCCCGCGGCGCGCACGCCTTCGACGAGCGCATGAGTCGCCTTGCTCACCACGCCGGGATCGTCCTGCGGCGGCGCATAGGCGCTCGCCACCACGTCGTGACCGCGCACCGCGGCGCCGACGCTCGCGGCGTCGAGCAGATCGGCCTGCGCGGCTTGCAGATTCGCCACGCCGGCCGGCACGCGCGCCGGATTACGCGCCAGCGCGGTGACCTGATGGCCGCGGCGAGCCGCTTCCGTGGCGATCCGCGAACCAATCATGCCGGTGGCGCCGAACAATGCGATTTTCAACTGTTTGCTCATTTCGATACTCCTGTCCTTCGCTTATGTGTAACTGCATTGATTACATATAACGCCGAAAAAAGAGGGGCTTGAGCCCCCGTCCGTTTCAGGCGCGCGCGTCACGATTACAGGACACGCGCGCTTCGGTACTGCTTCGTTGCTACGTCATCTGCGCACGCCGCTTGCGCTCACGCGCCCGCTCGGCACGCACCAGCTCGGAAGTGGCGTCGGCCAGCGTGCGCGCGCCAAGCGATGCTTCCATGGCCTGCTGCGCTTCGTCGATGATACCGCGCAGCACAACCTGGATGTTTCGTCCCACCATGCACGCCGGATTAGGCTCCTCGCGATGCATGGCGAACAATTGCGCGTCGTCCACCGCGTGATAGACCTCGAGCAGGGTGATCTCGTCAGGCGGCCTGGCAAGCAGCGCGCCACCGCCCGCGCCGAGTTGCGAAGTGGTGAGGCCCGCATCGGCCAGCATGGTCAACAAACGCCGGATCAACGCGGGATTCGTATTCACGCTGCCCGCGATCATCTCCGACGAGAGCGGCGTGCCCTCCTGCAATGACAACAGTGCGAGCACATGCACCGCGAACGCAAACCGGCTACTCGTATTCACAGCGACCCTGCCCGGCAACGACAATGTGTAACTATAGTAATTACATTTAATCTGGCTGTCAAAGCAACTGCCAAAGCAGCTGTTAAGCCGGCTGCCAAACCGATCGACGCAACGCGCGTCATGTCACTTGTCCATCTGCTTTTGCGCATCGCCTGAATCGCTCGACGCCGACGAGGAAGCCGATACGCCCGCCGACGAAGCCGAACTTTGCGCCGACCATTCCTGCAGCTTGCGCCCCGCCGTCTCAAGGCTCTGACCGGTGAGCGACGCCGCCTTGCCGAGTTGCGCATTGGTTGCGCTTGCCGCGCCTTGCAGGTTGGCTTGTGCGGTCGACGCCAGCGACGCGGGATCGATCGTGATCGACGGCGCGGAGGCCGATTCGAGGTTCTGCTGCGCGGCGGCTTTGGTCGCATCGACCTGCTGGCCGACGTAGCTGGCCGCCTGATCGAGCTTCTGACCGGCGACTTGCGCCGCGTCGTTAAGCTTGCCGCCGACCTGTCCGGCCGACGCATCGTTCTTCTGACAGGCAGCGAGGCCGCCGAACACCAGGGCGACAACAGCGGCGCGGCGCAACAACCGCGAACGAATAGATAAAGTCATGTTTGAGTGTGAGCCGCGTCGAACGGCTTCCGCATGCGAAAACGCGCTCATGATACGCCGTTGCGCCACACTGCCTCCTCTTCGAGTACCCGGAAGCCCACGCGCTCGAAGCTGCCGCGCACGCCGAGGCTGCCGTCGGCGCTTAGCGCGGTGGCACCGCCAAGCCGCGCCGCCGCTTCGAGACGCGCGAGCGCCGCCCGCCAGCGCCGCCGTCCGCCTGCCGCGCGCGCCATTCGAAATGCCTGATGGGATGCCCCTCGCGGTTCTGTCAAACGCGTTGGAGTAGACTTCCAAAGCGTTCGATGTGTTCCGCTGATCAATAGGAGGCATGCGATGGCAGCAAAGAAGATTCTGTTCCTGACCGGCGACTTCGCCGAGGATTACGAAACGATGGTGCCGTTCCAGGCACTGCAGGCGGTCGGCCACGTGGTCGACGCGGTCTGTCCGAACAAGAAAGCGGGCGAGAAGATCAAGACCGCGATCCATGATTTCGAAGGTGACCAGACCTACACCGAAAAGCCTGGCCATCAATTCACGCTCAATGCCACATTCGACGACGCCGATCCCCGTCAATACGACGCGTTGGCAATCGCCGGCGGCCGCGCGCCGGAGTATCTGCGGCTCAATCACAAGGTGATCGAACTGGTGCGGCAATTCGCCGAAGCGGGCAAGCCGATCGCCGCGATCTGCCACGCCGCGCAACTGCTGGCCGCCGCCGACGTGATTCGCGGCAAGCGCATTTCCGCCTACCCGGCCTGCGCGCCCGAAGTGAAGCTGGCCGGCGGCGAATACGCCGATATTCCCGTCGACGCCGCCATCACCGACGGCAATTTCGTCACTGCTCCCGCGTGGCCTGCTCATCCGGAGTGGCTGCGTCAATTCCTCGTGCTGCTCGGCACCCGGATCGAGCTCTGATCCTGAGGCGAGCGTCCTTGCCTGCGCGGCCGGGCGCTCGCCGAAACGCACCCCAAAACGCACCCGCATTTTGAGACTAATCCGATAGTTCGCAGCGAAAGGCTTTCCTATAGTCGCCGGTTGGACCTGGGAGCCTTTTCGATGGAACTGACCGATTGGATCGTCATTCTCGCCGTCACGTTGATGGCGATTGCTTTTTTCTGCGCGCGCACACCGGCCAACTGGTCGCGAGAAAACCGCGCGCGACGTCTGGCGGGCATGCGCATGCTGGTGCAAGCAGCCTGCTCGTGGTGGGCGGCGCTTCTGATCGCAGCGCGCGGCCTGTTCGCTGTCAACGGCCTGGCCGGCCTGCACCCGGCGCCGCTCGAGGCGCTGACCGGCGTGGCGATCCTGATCGCCTGTGGCTGCTACTGGTCGATTCGCGGCAGCAAGCTGCTCAAACCGCGCCGGCTCTTTACCGCGTACTGATGCCGGGCGCGGCATCGGCGGCATTGGCAATGCGCGGCGCCGCGCCAACGCTCAGGCCGGCCCCATCCCGATCAGCGAGGCCGGCTCGCGTACCGCTAACCGCATGAACACCGTCCGTTGAGGTGGCATGCGTTGCAACCGCCAATTGCGCCATCCGCACCTCGGCTTCGGGCAGCGACAGATAAAACGTCGTGCCCAACCCTTCTTTCGACTCCGCCCACACGCGCCCGCCGTGCCGCTCCACCACGCGCCGCACGAGCGCAAGGCCAATGCCCTCACCCGCCGCGACATTGCCGTGCAGCCGTTGGAACGCGTTGAAAAGCCGCGGCAACGCGACTGCCGGAATGCCCAGACCATTGTCCCGCACGTAGAAAATCCGTAGCGAATGCACGCCCGGGGGCGCCGGCGTCGTACCGATTTCGATCCGGCCTTCGCGCTCGGGATCCAGATAATTGACCGCATTGCCGATCAGGTTCGCGAAGACCTGTTCGAGCGCGGTCGGGTCGCCCCACACCGCCGGCAAGTCCTCGACGATCACACGCGCCCGGCGTGCCCGGATCGACGCCTGCATGGCGTCGATCACGCGCGGCACGATATCGCGCACTTCGACCTTTTGCTGCCGATACTCGACGCGCCCGACACGCGACAGCCGCAGCAGCGCGTCAATGATGTGCGAGGCGCGCAGCACGGCGGTCTGCAGGAAGTGCAACGCCTCGCCGATATCCTCGTCCACCACCCGTTCGATGCGCTGCCGCGGCTCCGCCGCGAGCGACGACTGGCGCAGCATCGCGCGCAGTTCGTCACACGCGCGGATCAGTTCTTTCGAGAAGCCTTGCAGATTCACCAGCGGCGCACGCAGGTCGTGCGACACGCTGTAGATGAACATTTCGTTTTCCTGAGTCTGTTGCCGCAAGGTTTCGTTGATGCGCGCCAGTTCGCCGGCGCGGCGCGCGAGATCGGCCTGGAAACGCGCCTGGATCCGCTCGGCCTCGAGCAGGCGCCGGCTGGTTTCGTGCAAGGTCAGATCGAGCCGGGCGATTTCGTCGCGGCCCGGGCTGAGCGGCGCCAGCGGCTCGTTGCCCGCGAGGCGTCCGGCGTTGTCGGACAGCAGCGCAAGCCGGCCGCGTACGCCGCGCGTGAACAGCCAGACCGCCAGCGCGACAAACAGCAAGGAGCCGAACACGGCCGCGACGATCAGCATCTGCTGCCGTTCACGCGCCGCGTCGGCGGCGTTCGAGCGCAACGTGTCGAGGTGCCGCTCTTCGGCCTGGAAGGCTGTCACCTGCTGACGGAAGCGATCCAGCACATCGGCCGGCGCCAGGTCGCGGAAGCGCTCGAGCAGATCGCGCCGCCGCCCCGAATGCAGCATGTCCTGCACGCGGTCCGACCATTGACGATATCCCTGCACCGCCTGGCGCACCTGCACCACGCGCTCGACTTGCCCCGGGTTATCGGCAACCAGTTCGGCCAGTTGATCGATGCGACGGTCGACGTCCATCCATAAGCTAACCGGCGTCGTGAAGTGGGTATTGTTGGCGAGCACCGCGCCGCGCAGCGCGACGGACTCCCCTAGCACCGGATCGAGAATCGCGGTGGTCTGCCGCAGCACGTCTTCGCTATGGATGGCCCACTGTTCGGCTTGCGCCGAATCCGACTGGGCCTTGACCAGGCCGGACAGCAGCGCCAGCTCGAAGAGGGCCGGAATCGCGATCAGCAACAGGCCTTTAGTGGTCAGTCTCATGCGTACGCATTGGAAGTCGATGGCCGGCAGAACCTGCGCGGGAACGGCACATTATGTCGGCGTTTGCACAGGAAGACAAAGACGGCGCGCCACAAAGCAGGCTTTTACCGCCAGATCCGCTCTCGCGGGCGACGAATGCGCGCAAAACGTCGGCAGTTTGAATTAAACGTAAAGCAAATCGAATAATGTGCCCATGTTTGGATCACGTTCGTCCATTCGAAGGCGATATGCACTTAATCTGTGCTTTATATGCTTTTCAAGGTGCAAAGAAGGGTGCGTCATTCAATCAGCAAGAACCGCGCCGAAACCCATCCCGGTGCGGCTTTGCACCTTAACGACGCGTACGGGCACAAATTTGGCCCGCTTCTTGCATTCAGTGCCCGCTTTTTTGGCATAAGCGGGACACATCGATGGAAAGTCTGAAAACCGGCACCGATACCCTCTTCCTTCTGCTGGGTGCCGCGATGGTGCTGGCCATGCACGCGGGGTTTGCGTTTCTCGAACTCGGCACGGTCCGCAAGAAGAATCAGGTCAATGCGCTGGTCAAGATTCTGGTGGACTTCTCGGTCTCGACGATCGCGTATTTCTTCATCGGCTACACGATTGCTTATGGCGTGCAGTTCTTCGGCAGCGCGGAGTCGCTGGCCGCCCACAATGGCTATGCGCTGGTGCGCTTCTTCTTCCTGCTGACCTTCGCGGCGGCGATTCCGGCGATCGTGTCAGGCGGCATCGCCGAGCGCTCGAAATTCAATCCGCAACTGTTCGCCACCTTCGTGCTGGTCGGCTTCGTCTATCCGTTTTTCGAAGGGATTGCGTGGAACGGCCGCTTCGGTGTTCAGAGCTGGCTCACCCAGGTATTCGGGGTGCCGTTTCACGACTTCGCCGGCTCGGTGGTGGTGCATGCGTTCGGCGGCTGGGTCGCGTTGCCGGCTGTGCTGCTGCTCGGCGCGCGCCACGGCCGTTATCACCGCGACGGTGGGATCGCCGCGCATCCGCCGTCGAATATTCCGTTCCTCGCATTGGGCGCATGGGTGCTGGCGGTCGGCTGGTTCGGCTTTAACGTGATGAGCGCGCAGACCGTCGACAAAATCAGCGGTCTGGTCGCCGTCAATTCGCTGATGGCAATGGTCGGCGGCACGCTGACCGCATGGCTCACGGGCCGCAACGACCCGGGCTTCACGTACAACGGTCCGCTTGCCGGGCTGGTCGCGGTATGCGCCGGCTCGGACGTGATGCATCCGCTGGGCGCGCTGGTAACGGGCGGGGTTGCGGGCGTGCTGTTCGTCCAGATGTTTACCTGCGTGCAGAACCGTTGGCGCATCGACGACGTGCTCGGCGTATGGCCGTTGCACGGTCTGTGCGGCGCGTGGGGCGGCCTCGCGGCCGGTATCTTCGGTTTGCATGCGTTGGGCGGGCTGGGCGGCGTTTCGTTTGGCGCGCAACTGGTTGGCACCTTGGGTGGCATCGTGGTGGCGACGCTCGGCGGCACGCTCGTGTACGGCGCGATTCGCCTGACGGTGGGCTTACGCCTCGACCAGGAAGACGAATACAACGGCGCGGATCTGTCGATCCACAAGATTTCGTCGACGCCGGAGCGCGAAAGCGTCGGCTGAGGGCTTAGCCCGCTTGGTCCGAAAAGTCGCGTTAGCGGCGCGCCGGATGTTTCGTGGCCGGCTCGCCGCCGAGCATGCCGAATTCGATCGGGCAACGCGTGTAGAAGACCGCGACGTTGCTCTCGCGCACCGCCTCGAGCAACGCTTCGGCCTCGCCTTCGGTGACCGCGAAAATGACCTGCTGCGGTTGATCGGCCAGTTCGAAGAAGCGC
Organism: Paraburkholderia fungorum; assembly: GCF_046027605.1. Lineage (GTDB taxonomy): Bacteria > Pseudomonadota > Gammaproteobacteria > Burkholderiales > Burkholderiaceae > Paraburkholderia > Paraburkholderia fungorum_F. The sequence continues at coordinate 133,484 of NZ_JAQQEF010000004.1, read as the reverse complement.
GCGGCATGCCGTGCGCCCGCGTGGCCGATGCCTTCGGCGGCCGCCACCACGGTCGCGCCATGAATGCCGATGTGCTTCGCGATCGACAGCAGGCATTCCACGACCGATTGATGTCCATGGCGCCTGTTCTGCTCGGTATAGAACGTGAGTTGGTAGCCCTTCATCATCATGTCGGCCTCCCGCGCGGCCGCAGTCAAACCCACGGCGAATGCTCGCAGGTGTCTCTTCATTGTAGGTCGCGCTTCGGGCGCGTCCCGCGGACCGCACGGGCTCGCTCCCCTCACGTTCCGGCGCCTCCACCTGTCCCCCAATCGGCCCGCCGATGCTAGACTTGCGCGCTGGAGATGGCATTCTCCTTTAACCGCCCTTGTGGCTGATGATGCCTGCTTCGCCCGGATGACTGCGGACGCGGCATCGCCACGTCCTTCAGCCCGGTTTGACGACTTTTCGCTTCGCCAGGGCATTCCCATGTATTGGTCCATTCTCTCCGTCGGCATCGGCGGCGCGCTCGGCTCGCTGTTTCGCTGGTTCCTCGGCATCCGTCTGAACGGCGTGTTCGCCGGCTTGCCGCTCGGCACTTTCGCCGCCAATGTGATCGCCGGCTACGTGATCGGCGTCGCGGTCGCGGGGTTCGCGCGGGCGCCGCAGATCGCGCCCGAATGGCGACTCTTCGTCATCACCGGTTTGATGGGCGGCCTGTCCACTTTCTCGACGTTCTCAGCGGAAGTCGTGCAACGCCTGCAGGACGGCCGGCTCGGCTGGGCGGCCGGCGAAGTGGTGATTCATGTGGGCGCGTCGCTGCTGATGACCATCCTCGGCATCGCGACCGTTTCGCTGCTGGCGCGCTGAAAACGGCACGGCGCGCGCCGGCGTCTCACAGTCGCCCGGGGCGCGGATCGGCCACGAAGCCGTGGCGATTGGGCATCACGACACGCGGCAGCGAGGCCGCGTCGAGCCGCGTATTCGCCGGCACGATACCGTTCTGGTTGAGCAGGTAGGCGCTGAGCGCGTACACCTCGTCGGCGGAAAGCGATTCGGGGGCGTTGTAGGGCATGGCGCGGCGGATGTAGTCGAACAACGTGGTCGCATAGGGCCAGTAGCTGCCCACGGTGCGCTTCGGCTTTGCGCTGGTCAAGGTCCCCAGGCCGCCGATCAGTTGATCGCCGAGACCGCCCTCACCCTGCGCGCCATGACACGCCGCGCATTTGGCGGCGAACAGGTGCGCGCCGGTAGCGACGTCGCCGCTGCCCGCCGGCAGGCCGCGGCCATCCGGCGCGATGTCGATGTTCCAGGCAGCGAGATCCTGGTCCGTGAGCGGCGTGCCGATGCCGTGCTGCGTTCCAGCGTTCAGCTCGCCGGGCGCGATCGACGAACAGGATGCCAGCGCCGTGAGCGACAGGAGTGCGGCCAGCGCCAACGGCACCGGCCGGCGTAGTGAATGGCGGTCACGCATGGCCAATCTCCGTGCTTGCGTCGAGACGCCAACACCCCATCGCGGTGGCCCTCCGCGCCGGCGTAGATAGTGAATGGCGATCATGCATTGCGCACCTCGCCGCTCGCATCGACGCGCCATTGCTGGATCGCGTTGTAGTGATACTGCGAATTCAGTCCGCGCGCGGCGACGAGTTCAGCGCGCGTGGGCTGCACATAGCCGGTCGAGTCCGTGGCGCGCGAGAGAATCGCGGCAGCACCGCCGTCCCATCTCCAGTCCGCCTGAAAGCGCGTCAGCGCACGATCGCGGAGCGCACCGTCCAGCCGCGCGAGATACCACGTCGCGCCGCCATCGGTTGACACTTCGACCTTGCGGATAGTCCCGCGCCCCGACCAGGCCAGACCGGTGATCGGGTAGTAACCGTGCGTGCTGAGACGATGTCCCGGCGACGGCCGCGTGATCACCGATTTCGCATCCATCTCGAACGCGAACTGACGCGCGGTGCCATTCGCGAGCAAGCTCGTGTATTTCGACGTTTCCTCGCGCGTTTGCAACGGCGCGCCGACCACCTTCAGCCGACGCAGCCACTTGACGTTCGTATTGCCTTCGAAGCCGGGCACGATCAGACGCAACGGATAGCCATTTTCCGGGCGCAGGCGTTCGCCGTTTTGCGCATAGACCACGAGCGCGCGATCGAGTATCCGATCCAGCGGCAAGCTGCGCGTCATCGCCGCGGCGTCCGCGCCTTCCGCCAGGATCCAGCCACTCCCGCTTGCGCTGCTGCCCGCCGTCACCCCGCCCACCTCTTCCAGCAAGGTGGATAAACGCACCCCCGTCCATTCGCAACACGACAGCAGACCATGCGTGAGTTGCACCGGCATGCCGCTCGGGCCATTCCATTCGCCGCCGGTATTGCCGGAACATTCGAGAAAATGGATACGCGATTCGGACGGCAGGCGCAGCAGATCGTCGATTGTAAATAGCTTCGGCGTCCGTACGAGGCCATGTATCGCCAGCCGATGCTGATCCGGATCGATGTCGGGCACGCCGCCGTGATGACGTTCGTAGACCAACCCATTGGGGGTGAGCGTGCCGTGCAGGTCGGCCAACGGCGTCATCGAAGACGCCGCGCCAGGCAGCGGCCACGCACGCGCGCTTCGCCGCACGACATTCGCCTCGTGCGGCGAAGGCACGCCGTAAGGATGCTCGAGGATCGGCGCGCCCGGTACGCGGCTCGATGGCGCCACCTCGAGCGGCTTGAGCAGTTCGCTCGCCGCCGCCACGTGTGAAACAGCGAGGCTGCCGGCCGCGAGACGGCCCAGCAATCGACGACGGCCGCGCGACGGCGGAGATTCATGCGGATTCATATAGACAAATGCAACGCGTCATAGGCAAGCCCGCTAGCGTAATGAAGCCGATTGCCGCGGCCAAACGATAAATTCATCTATCGATCGACGTAAACCGCATAGCGTACAGACAGCGCGCGCCGCGCCGTTAAGCCAGCACGTTCGAAAACACCCGATCCGCCAGACGGTTCGAATCGGTCCCGCTGTTGAGCACGCCGACCGCTTTCAGGTCGTCGGCATACAGCGAGATTTCCTTCCTGAACGCGTCGCCGACCGGATGATGATGGTCCGTGTGACTCTTGAGCATCGCGGTCAATTGGCCGACGTCGGCGGACGGCGTATAGACCGAGAAGATCGCGGCCGCATCCGCCGGATGATTCGCGGTCCATTCCGTGGCTTCGAGCAGCGCCTGGGTCAACGCCTGAGCAGTCGCGCGATCCTTGCGAACCAGCGAACCGCGCACGCCGAGCACGCAGCACGAACGCGACTGATATTCGCCGCACAGATTGTTCGACACTTCGTACAGGTGATCGGATTCGCGAATCGACCAGATGGTCGGGTCGCCGTCGGCGATCGCCTGCACTTCGCCCTTCTTCAGCGCTTCGCCCAACAGGTTCGCCGGATACTGACGCCAGTTCACGTCGCGCTCCGGATCCACGCCGATCTTCTTCAACACGATGGCGAAGAAATTTTTGGTCGGGCTCGCCATATCGCTCACGCCGATCGTGCGACCCTTCAGTCCCGCCACGTCGACGATGCCCGACGCGCGCGTGGCCAGCAGCCGCATGCAACCACCGTGAATCCCGGCAGTCAGCTTCACATCGAAGCCCTGCTCCAGCGGTTTGATCCAGCGCAGCGCCATGCCGACGCCCGCGTCGGACTTACCGGTCGCGATAGCCTCGAGCAACTGATCCGTCGAACCCGAAAAATTCACGAGCTCGACCTGCAAACCGTGCCGCTGGAAAAAGCCCTGCTTGACCGCCACGGCCACCGGCGCGGTGCAAATCGCGCCCGCGTTCCAGGAAAGCTTGAGCGGCTTGAGCGGCGCCTGCGGTGTTTGCGCCAAGGCGAGCGTGCCAGCCAGGCCGAATGACGCACCACCGAGCGCCGCGGCTCCGGCCGTCCAGGCCGTCTTGCGCAACCACGCGCGGCGGCCTTGGCTCAGCGGAGATTCATCGTAGGGGTTCATGGTTGGAGCTTCCTCAGGTCGTTATCGATTGTTGTATGCGTTCAGGTTTCGAGGCCGAGTTGGGCGAGCACCTCGCGGCGCAGCGCGACCAGCTTCTGATCGTCACGATGACGCGGATACGGTGCGTCGTTGCGCACCTCGGCGACTACGCGCGCGGGCCGCTCGCTGAACACGATCACGCGCTCGGCAAGCAACAGCGCTTCTTCGACATCGTGCGTCACCAGCAGCACGGAAAACCGCGCGTCCTGCCAGAGCCGCGCCAGTTCGCCCTGCATGCGGATGCGCGTGAGCGAGTCGAGCTTGCCGAACGGCTCGTCGAGCACCAGCAGCGCCGGATCGTTGACGAGCGCGCGCGCCAGCGCGACCCGCTGCGCCATGCCGCCCGACAGTTGATGCGGAAACGCCTCGGCGAATTCACTAAGACCGACCAGTTCCAGCGCGGCGTCGATCCGCTGTTGCACCTGTTCCTCTTGCGGCGCGCTGCGCCGGGCGAAGCGTTTGCGCTGCGCCTGCGGACCGATCCCGACGTTGCCGCGCACCGTGCGCCACGGATACAAGGTCGGATCCTGGAACACCACCACGCGCGACGGGTCGGGGCCCGCGATCACGGCGCCATCGGCCTCTACGCTGCCCTGCGTCGGCGTATCGAGCCCGGCGACCAGCCGCAGCAAGGTGGACTTGCCGCAGCCGCTCGGGCCGAGCAACGCAACGAACTCACCCGGTTCGACCACGAAGCTGACGTCATCCAGCACCGGCAACGCAGCGCCGCGCAGCGCGAATTGATGGCTGACATGGCGCACGTCGATGCGCGCGCCGTCACGAACCGGCGCCGCGGCGGCGACCGCGCGATTCAGCACTTCAGGTACGGCTACCATTTGAGCAATCCTTTTTGCCACGCCAGCAAGCGGTCACGCAGGCGGAACAGCAACGTGATCAGACCGGAGCACATGAGCGCCATCACGAGCAGTGCGGCATACATATTCGAATAGGCCGCCCAGCCTTGGGCCCATTGCAGATACCAGCCGAGCCCCGCTTTCACGCCCATCATTTCCGCGACGATCAGCACCGAAAACGACGCACCGAGCCCCATGAACAGGCCGACGAACACCGAGGGCAGCGCCGCCGGAATCGCGACGCGCAGAATCAGGAAGCCGGGCCGCGCGCCGAGTGTGCGTGCGATGTCGTAGTAAGCCGAATTGACGCCGGCCACGCCCGACCACGTCAGCACGGCAACCGGAAAGGCGGTCGCCAGCGCGATCAGAAACACGCTCGCGCTGAAGCTCGATGGAAAGAAGAAGAACGCCAGCGGCAACCACGCGGTGGCCGGCAGCGGTCCGATCAGGCGCAGAACCGGATGGACCCAGTAGCTCACCGCCTGCGACCAGCCGATACTCACACCGGTCACGAAGCCCGCAGCCGCGCCTAGCACGTAGCCATAGGCGAGCAATCCGAACGAATGCACGACGCTCGTGGCGAGGCGCGGGTAGTCATCGGCGAACACGCCGATCAGTGCTTGCGGTGGCGCGAAGAAAGGCCGCGGCAACCATTCGAGTTGCGCGGTGACGGCTTCCCACGCGCTCACGCTGAGCGCCAGCGCGAGCAGCCACGGCATCGCCCCAAGCCATGCGCCGGTGCGCGTGGGTGGGCCCGCCTGGATGGACGGCTTGCGCCATCCCGCGACGGCGGTGGCGACAGCGAATGCCGCGAGCACCAGCTTGAGGACGATGAATTGTTTCGTGTACGGCCAGTCGTCCAGACTCGGCCACCACTCGGTCAGCGCCGCGCTGCCGAGCCACGCCACGGCCGCGAGGCCCGCGATCAGGACGCCACGTGAAAGCCCATGCCGTGTGACGGCTCGATTGACGTCACCGTGATCCGCGCCGAGCGCCGGGGCCCGTGTCGCGATCGATTCGAACTGGGTGGACATAACGGCTCCAGCCTCCTGCGTTATTGAGTAAACGTGAATGCGTGCCTGCGAGCCACTTCACGCGGCATCGACTTTGTCGCGCTGCCAGATGCTCTGCGCGTACACCGACTCGTCGAAATCGGCGGCGATGTCGCCATGAATGCGGGCTTCATGCGCGTCCAGGTCCGCGAGAAACAGATCGCGGCTGATTCGCTGCACCACGGCGGGAATATCGCGCTTCATGCTCGGCACGTCGCCCACGGGCAAGCCGAAACTGACAAACGCCCCCGGGTTGTAGACGTGGATATTCTTCAGGTAAGGGGCTTCGCCTTCGACCTTCTCGAGGTATTCGAGCGCGGCGCCGAGATACGGATGCGAGCCAAGCGCGTCGTCGCGATCGCTGGCGGCGGGCACGTATTGATCGCGCCACAGGCGGATATGGGCAGCGATCTGCGCTAGTTCCGGTCGCAGCGCGGGATCGACCAGATAGCCCGTGCCGGCAATGACGAAATCGAATGCAAACGACTCCCCTGCTACGTCAGTCTCGACCTGCCCGTCACTGACGCCGGCGTTGCTCCACGGCGCGCCGAGATGCAGATGAAAGTTCGGAAAGCGTGTGACGCGCTCCACCGCATCGAGCGGCGGCGTCGAACCGGCGTGACGAAAGCGCCGCGCCTGTGACCAGCGAAGCGGGTCGGGCAAATGAAAATAGTTGTCGTAGGCGCCGGGATAAGCGCGTGTGCGGGTGACCGGCACCGACGCAATCCGCTCACGCCGCACGAACAGATGGACCTGCCCGGCTCCCGCTTCGAGCGCCGTGCCTGCCGCGTCGAATGCCGATGCCGCGCCGCCGATCACCGCCACGGACTTGCCGCGCAGCGCGCCGAAATCGATCGCCTCGGAGGTATGGGCCAGCAGTGTCGGCGGAAGGCTTTTCAACGCGGCCGGAATGTTCGGCCCGCCATTGCCCGCTACGCCATTGCCAAGCACGATCTTGCGCGCCGTCTCCACCACCGCCCGAAGCGTGGCGCCGTCGCGTACTTCCAGATGCAAACGAAAGTGTTCGCCCACGGGTTCGATGCGCGTGAGACGTGTGCCGTAGCGAATCGGAATGTCGAGGAAATGCCGGTACCACTCGAGGTACTCGGCCCAGCGCGTGCGGGGAATCCGGTCGATCTCCGCATACGATGCAGCGCCGAAGCGCGCTTCATACCACGCCTGAAAGCTCAGTCCTGGCAGACCCGCCTCAGGACCCACCAGCGATTTCGGCGTACGTAACCTGTTCATTCGAGCGCGATTCAACCAGACGCCCGCCTGGCCTTCATCGGCTGCGGCGTCGATCACGCTGACCTGACCGATACCGGCGCGCCGCAGCGCAAATGCGAACGCCGCGCCGGTTTGGCCGCCGCCGACAATCACCACGTTATGGTCGATGCCGTCGCGCGGCGGGACCCAGTTTTCGGGCGATGGACCGATCAGCCGCAGCGTGTCGAGCGCATGCTGATCGAGGTGCGTGGATTGCGTCATGGTGTCGGACTCAGCCAGGGAGTTGAACGGCAGGCAGATACATCGAGATCGGATGCCGAGGCCATCGGCAAAATCAAGTATCACGATGCCGACGGCTTACCCAAACCAACAAATTTCGCTTTGCTTATTTGTTTTGTGGCGCATCACATTCATCACGCCCGCGCTGTCTTTCCCGTCACCATCGCTTTGCAGTCGTCATCGGCAGCGATGCCGCCCTGATTCGCTGCCCGAACAGGCAATTCGCCGATATAACGGCGACGCACGAAACCAACCCGCCAGGATGATCGCGATAGCCGCCGCCGCACAAAACGCGAGCGTCAGACGCGCTAACCAGTCAGCTAGCCGGTTCGAACTACTGCATATTTTCTTATCAGCAATGATTGGTTGGATTCGAGTGCACGCGAATCTAACGTGTAGTGCCAGTAATCGTCCCACCTGAATTCGCAACCCGCTCCCTTCCTTCGATTGGTATTGCCGAATGCGCTATTTCCGTCTGCTGAAAACCTTCGTTGCCGTGGCGACGCTGTCGCTTGCCGCGGTTCACGCCTATGCCGACAAACCCGCCGTCATCCGGATCGGCGTCGCGCAGCAGGGCACAGGCGATCCGCCTACCTTTGGGGGCTCGCCCGCGGCCACCGTGCAATTGCAGCAGTCGCTCGAAAAAGAATTCGCCGCCGACGGCATCAAGGTCGAATGGTTGTTCTTCAAAGGCGCCGGCCCCGCGGTCAATGAAGCGATCGCCGATAAATCGCTCGACTTCGCCTTCCAGGGCGATCTGCCGGCGGTGCTCGCGCGCGCCAACGGCCTGAAGACCCATCTTCTGCTCGCCTCGGGCGTGCGCACCGGCGTCAAGGTGGCCGTGCCCACCGACTCCGACGTGCGCTCGATCAAGGACCTCAAGGGCCGCCGCGTATCGATCTTTCGCGGCACCAATCTGCAACTGGTCGCCGACAACGCGCTCGCCGCCAATCAGCTCGATGAACGGGATCTGCGCGTGATCAATCTCGATACCGCCAGTTCGCTCGCCGCGCTGGCCTCCAAGGGAATCGATGCATCGGTCAACGATTACCACGTGTACAAATTGCGCGACCAGGGGCTCGCCAAGGTCGTCTACGAGTCGCAGAACGATGGGCCGCAATTCACGCGTCAATCGCATCTGCTGGTGGTCGATGACTTCGACCATGCGCATCCGGATATCGTGCAGCGTGTCGTCAACGTGTTCGTCAAAGGCTCGCAGTGGTCGTCGGATGAAGCGAACCGCGACGCGCTCTTCAAGCTCTGGGCCAAAAGCGGCGTGCCCTATTCCTCGTGGCAGGCCGAGTACGCGAATCAGAAGCTGAAAGACCGCAATTCACCGCTGATCGACCCGTTCATCGTCGCGCGCTACAAAGCCGTCGCGGCGGATGCATTGAAACTCAAACTGATCCGTCAGCCGGTTGAGGTCGACGGCTGGTTCGAGACGAAATATCTCGACAACGCGCTAAGCACACTGAAGCTTGACCACTACTGGACGCGTTACGACGCCGCCGGCAAGCCGCTCAGCTAAAACGGGAACCCTCACGATGAGCGAAACCGCACTTCCAGTCGATAGCAAACGGCTCGGCGCCACCGCTGCGCTGCCAGACGCGCCCCATGCACCGCTCTATCGCAATCCACGGCTGCGCGCGCTCGCCTGGCGGCTCGCGCCGTGGGTATTGCCCGCTGTCCTGTTCGCTTTATGGACGGTGGGTTGCGAGCGCGGCTGGATCGCGCCGCAAATCCTGCCACCACCTGAACGCGTGTTCGACACCTTCGTCGAGCTGGCGAAGAGCGGCGACCTCGCGAGCAACACGCTGATCAGTTTGCAACGCGTGCTGCTCGGCTTCGGTGCGGGCACCGTGCTCGGTTTTGCGCTCGGCGCGGCACTCGGATTGTCGCGCAGCTTCGAAGCGTATGTACTGCCCAGCTTCAATGCGCTCGTGCAGATTCCGGTACTCGGCTGGCTGCCGTTTCTGCTGCTGCTCGTCGGCGTTGGCGAGCCGCTCAAATACATCCTGATCGCGCATGCGGCGCTGGTTCCGGTCACGTTGAGCACGCTGCAAGGATTCCGCCAGACCCCCGCCTCGCTCAACGAAGTCGCGCGAGTCTTCGAATACAACGGCTGGCAACGGATCGTCTATCTGGTCCTGCCCGCCGCCGTGCCGACGCTCGCCACGGGCGTGCGGCTCGCGTTCACCAAAGCCTGGCTCGCGCTGGTGGTGGTTGAACTGGTGGCGTCGTCCGAGGGGCTCGGCTATCTGATCGTCTACGGCCGGCAACTATTTCAGCTCGACCTGGTGATGGCGTCGGTAGTGGTGGTGGGTGCCATCGGTTACGCGATGAACCGCTTGCTGGACGCCCTCGAAGCGCGTTTGCGGCGCGGCCAGCCGTCGGCATTTCGCGAGTGATCGCGGGTGATCCGGCCCACGGCTCCCAGACACCGCACTTGAGGAATCCACGATGAGTCTCTTCTCCTTCGCCCGATCGAAGCCCTCTGCCGAGACGTCCTGCGACTGCAACGTGCCCGCCGCCTTCCGCCGCGCGGCGCGCCCGCGCCGCTCGCTGCTCGCGCGCATCGACTGGCGCGGCGCCGTTCTGCCGATCGTCGCCATTGCGATCTGGTGGGCCGTTTCGGAGGCGCACGTAGTCAAAAGCGGCCTGCTGGTCAGTCCCGCGCAAGTGCTCGCCACCGCATGGCAACAGATCCTTAGCGGCGCGCTGCTCAAGGCGCTCTCCGCGTCGCTCGCCCGCGAAGCGAGCGGCTTCGTGATCGGCACGCTGGGCGGCCTGTTGCTCGGCAGCGTGCTGGGTTTCTCGCGGCTCGCCACACGCATGATCGGCCCGAGTTTCGATACGTTCAAACAGATCTCGCTGTTCGCATGGATCCCCCTGATCTCCGTGTGGTTCGGTCTCGGCGATGCGGCCAAAGTTGTCTTCCTCTCGCTCGCCGCGTTGCTGCCCGTCACCGCTCACACGTGCGACGGCATTCATGCGGTGCCGCGCGCGTATATCGAAGTTGCGCGCGCCTTTCGTTACACGCGCTGGCAACTCATCCGCGCCGTCATTCTGCCGGCCGCGTTGCCGTCGATTTTCACGGGCATTTACCTCGCACTGATCTATTCGTGGCTCGCCACGCTCGGCGCCGAATACCTGTTGGTGGCCGGCAGCGGCATCGGCAATACGCTGATCGACGGCAGCGAGCAGTTCCGCATGGACCTGGTGCTGTTCGGCGTGATCGTGGTCGGCCTGACCGGCTGGGCGTTGAACGCGCTGGCGCGCGCCGTGGAGCGGGCGATCTTTGCACGTCGTGCGCCACAAGCCGCACGATGACCACGCACCTGACCTCTCATTACCGGAGCCGCTCATGACTTCTTCGACGCTTTCCGAAAGCATCGACATTCTTCGCGTCAGCAAGCGCTACGCGCAGCAAGACGGCACACCGCTCGCGGTGCTCGACGACATTACCCTGCGCGTGCGTCCCGGCGAATTCGTCAGCGTGCTCGGTTCGAGCGGCTGCGGAAAGTCGACGCTGCTACGGCTGATCGCGGGACTCGATACCGACTACACCGGCGACATTGTCGTCGCGGGTGAAAAAGTGCGCGACACCTCGCTCGAACGCGGCATTGTGTTTCAGGACCATCGTCTGTTTCCGTGGCTCACGGCGTCGCAGAACATTCTCGCGGCCCTGCGTAACGCGCCGCTCTCCGCACGCGAAAAGCGCGATGCGGTTGCGCAACATATCGCGCTCGTCGGCCTGAACGGCTTCGAAAATGCGTACCCGCATCAGCTCTCGGGCGGCATGGCGCAGCGCGTGGCGATCGCGCGCGGTCTCGTGAACCGTCCGCGTGTGCTGCTGCTCGACGAGCCGTTTGGCGCACTCGATGCGCTCACCCGCGCCCGCTTGCAAAACGAGTTGCAACGGATCTGGGAACACGAGCGCATCACGATGATTCTGGTTACACACGACGTCGACGAAGCGCTTTACCTCGGTGATCGGGTCGTCACGATGGCGCCACGACCGGGCCGCATCAAACGGATCGTCGATGTCGCATTGCCACGCCCACGCGAACGAAGCGACCCCCGCTTCATTCGTCTGCGCGACGAGGTGCTGGCCGATTTCGCCGAGCATGACGGCGCGCGCCGAGACGCTCCCGAAGACGATACGCCGGGCGGCGGCACGCGCATTCAGACAGCGCCCGCGGCGAGTCCGCCGATTACTGAATGGCGGCTCGCATGGTGAAGCATGCGGCTTCCCTCACGCACATCCAACATTCACGGAGAAAACATGAGCGCTGAAAATCAGCCCAAGCGCCAGATCAAACTCGGCGCATTCCTGATGGAGACGGGCCATCATATCGCCGCATGGCGGCATCCGGATGCACACGCGAGCGGCGGACTCGACTTCGCACACTACGCGGAACTCGCGCAGATCGCAGAGCGCGCCAAATTCGACGCGGTATTTTTCGCCGACAGCGTGAGTGTGCGCGACACCAACCTGCCGTCGCTCTCCCGCACCGCGCGCGCCGATCATTTCGAGCCGATCACGCTGCTCTCCGCGCTGTCGGTCGTGACGAAACACGTCGGCCTGATCGCGACTGTCTCCACCACGTTCAACGAGCCCTACAACCTCGCGCGCAAGTTCGCCTCGCTCGATCATCTGAGCGGCGGACGCTCCGGCTGGAATCTCGTCACGTCGAGCACCGAATCCGAGGCGCTCAATTTCAATTTCGAACGGCACCCCGATCACGCGGTCCGCTACGAACGCGCGCGCGAGTTCTACGACGTGGTCGCGGGCCTGTGGGATAGCTGGGAAGACGACGCCTTTATCCGCGACAAGGACAGCGGCGTCTATTTCGATCCGGACAAGCTGCACGTGCTCGGCCATGCCGGCAAGCACTTCAAGGTGCGCGGACCGTTGAATGTCGCGCGTTCGCCGCAGGGTTGGCCGGTCGTTGTGCAGGCCGGCGCGTCGGAGGCGGGTCGCGAACTCGCGGCGCAAACCGCGGAGGTGATCTTCGTCGCGCATCAGACGCTCGAGGAAGCCCAGTCGTTCTATCGCGATGTCAAAGGGCGCCTCGCGAAGTACGGACGCGCGCCGGATCATCTGAAGATCATGCCGGGCATTTTTCCGATCGTCGGCCGCACGCAGGAAGAAGCCGAAGCGAAATTCGCCGCGCTGCAGGACCTGATTCATCCGACCGTCGGTCTGTCGCTGCTGTCGAACATGTCGGGCGGCGTGGACCTGTCCCAGTACCCGGTCGACGGGCCGCTGCCCGAGTTGCCGGAAACCAACGGCGGCAAGAGCCGGCAGCGTTTGCTGTTCGATCTCGCACGGCGCGAGAACCTGACGATCCGCGACCTGTATCTGCGCATTGCCGGTGCACGCGGCCACCAACAGGTGGTCGGCACGCCGCAAAGCATCGCCGACCAACTCCAGCAGTGGTTCGAGGAGGAAGGCGCGGATGGCTTCAACATCATGTCGCCGTGGTTGCCGGGCGGGCTGACGGAATTCGCCGGGCTGGTGGTACCGGAACTGCAACGGCGTGGACTTTTCCGCACCGAATACGAAGGCCGCACGCTGCGCGAGAACCTCGGCTTGCCACGACCCGAAAATCGCTATGCCGCCGGGACAAAACAGATACCCGCGGTAGCGGGTTATTGACGGTTATTGACGCGAGACGCTTTTACCATAAGGAGCCGCCATGAGCGCAGCCGCAGTGCAGGACATACAGTCGATTCAGGTCACCCCGCTTTCCGCCCATACCGGCGCTGAAATTCACGGTGTCGATCTCACGCAGAAACTGGACGCGCGCCAGATCGCGGATATTCGCGCGGCGCTTCTGAAGTGGCGCGTCGTGTTCTTTCGCGAGCAGTTCCTGACGCACGAACAGCACGTCGCTTTCTCCGCGCAGTTTGGCGAGCTGACCTTAGGGCATCCCGTGTTCGGTCATGTCGACGGTCATCCGGAAATCTATTCGATCTCGAAGTACCGCAAGGCGACGCGTTTCGAAGGTCAGGCACTGCTGCGACCGTGGACCGGCTGGCACACGGATGTGACCGCCGCGGTCAATCCGCCCTGGGCGTCGATCCTGCGCGGCGTGACGATTCCGCCTTATGGCGGCGATACCCAGTGGACCAATCTGGTAGCCGCCTATCAGAAACTTTCCGCGCCGCTGCGCACATTCGTCGACGGCCTGCGCGGACTGCATCGCTTCACGCCGCCGGCCGGTGCGAGTGGCACGGAAGCATTTGCCAAGGCTGTCGAACAACGTATTCTCGTCACCGAACATCCGCTCGTCAGAGTGCATCCGGAAACCGGCGAGCGGGCGCTCTATGTGAGCCCGAGCTTCCTGAAGTCGATCGTCGGCGTCACGCCACGCGAAAGCCAGGTGCTGCTCGAACTGCTCTGGGAGCACGTCACCCGGCCGGAGTTCACCGTGCGCTTCAAATGGGAAGCCGGCAGCGTCGCCTTCTGGGACAACCGCGCGACGGCTCACCTCGCACCCACGGATATCTTCGATCTCGACTTCGACCGGCAGTTGTATCGCACCACGCTGGTCGGTGACGTGCCCGTTGGCCCCGACGGTGCGCAGTCGGTAGCGATCGAAGGCTCGCCGGTCAGCGCCGCCGCAGCCGTCGCGTTGAACTGAGTACAACACCGGCGTACCAGCGCCGGTGTCTTGCGCATCGCACGTGCCGATGCATAGCGACGCGGCACACAGCGCGCAACACACAGCACACAGCACGCGGCGCAAAGCCAACGATTCCAGCAATCGAGATGCGCGTTTCTGAAATGCCATTCGCCGATAAGGATCGATGAATCCGTTATTGGAGCGTTGCGCGGCATCTTTCTATACTCGATTCCGGTCAGCACTCACCACCGACGAGTGCCAAATTTCAATCGCGGAAATCGAACCATGAGCCTACGTCCCTTGCATGACCGCCTGATCGTCAAGCGTCTCGATCAGGAAACCAAAACTGCCTCAGGCATCGTCATTCCCGAAAGCGCCGCCGAAAAACCCGATCAGGGCGAAGTGATCGCCATTGGACCGGGCAAGCGCGATAGCGACGGCAAACGCATCGAACCCGATCTGAAAGTCGGCGAGCGTGTGCTGTTCGGTAAGTACGCCGGTCAGTCGGTCAAAGTCGACGGCAACGAATTGCTCGTGCTGCGCGAAGAAGATGTTGTGGCAGTCGTCACTCAATAACGAACGGAGCGTCAAACCATGGCAGCAAAAGAAATCATTTTTAGCGACGTCGCCCGCTCGAAACTGGTCGAAGGCGTCAACATTCTGGCCAATGCGGTCAAGGTCACGCTCGGTCCGAAGGGCCGCAATGTCGTGCTGGAACGGACCTTTGGATCGCCGAGCGTGACGAAAGACGGCGTCTCGGTCGCCAAGGAAATCGAATTGTCGGACCGCGTGCAAAACATCGGCGCGCAGCTCGTGAAGGAAGTCGCCTCGCGCACCAGCGACGCCGCCGGCGACGGCACCACCACCGCGACCGTGCTCGCGCAAGCCATCGTGCGTGAAGGCCAGAAATACGTGGCCGCCGGTCTCAATCCGCTGGATCTGAAACGCGGTATCGACAAGGCCGTGATCGCTGCAATCAACGAGCTCAAGAAGATCAGCAAGCCGACTACGACCAGCAAGGAAATCGCCCAGGTCGCCACGATTTCGGCCAACGGCGAAGAGTCGATCGGCCAGCGCATTGCGGAAGCAATCGACCGGGTCGGCAAGGAAGGCGTCATTACCGTTGAAGACGGCAAGTCGCTCGATGATGAACTCGACGTGGTCGAAGGTCTGCAATTCGACCGCGGCTACCTGTCGCCGTATTTCATCAACGATCAGGACAAACAGGTTGCCGTGCTCGACAACCCATTCGTGCTGCTGCACGACAGGAAGGTATCGAACATCCGTGATCTGCTGCCGATCCTGGAGCAGGTCGCCAAAGCCGGCCGCCCGCTTCTGATCATCGCGGAAGACGTCGAAGGCGAAGCGCTGGCCACGCTCGTCGTGAACAACATTCGCGGCATTCTGAAGACGGTCGCGGTCAAGGCGCCAGGCTTCGGCGACCGTCGCAAGGCGCTGCTCGAAGACATCGCGATCCTGACCGGCGGCCAGGTGATCGCTGAAGAAACCGGACTGTCGCTGGAGAAGGCAACGCTGGCTGAACTGGGCCAGGCGAAGCGCATCGAAGTGGGCAAGGAAAACACCACGGTCATCGACGGCGCGGGCGACAGCAAGAACATCGAAGCGCGCGTGAAGCAGATCCGCACCCAGATCGATGAGGCGAGCTCCGACTACGACCGCGAAAAACTGCAGGAACGTGTGGCAAAGCTGGCCGGTGGCGTGGCGGTCATCAAGGTGGGCGGCGCAACCGAGATCGAAGTGAAGGAAAAGAAAGATCGCGTCGACGATGCGCTGCACGCCACGCGCGCCGCGGTCGAAGAAGGTATCGTGCCGGGCGGCGGCGTCGCGCTGATTCGCGTGAAGCAGGCCATCAGCGGGCTCAAGGGTGCCAACGCCGATCAGGATGCGGGCATCAAGATCGTGCTGCGCGCGCTCGAAGAGCCACTGCGCCAGATCGTGACCAACGCCGGTGAAGAAGCCAGCGTGGTGGTCGCGAAAGTGGCCGAGGGTACGGGCAACTTCGGTTACAACGCGCAGACCGGCGAATATGGCGACCTCGTGGAATCGGGCGTGCTCGATCCGACCAAAGTCACGCGCACGGCGCTGCAAAACGCGGCGTCGGTTGCGGGTCTGCTGTTGACCACCGATGCCACCGTGCATGAGGCACCGAAGGATGCACCGGCAGCCGGGCAGCCTGGTGGTCCGGGCGCAGGCGGACCAGGGCTGGACTTCTAGACGAACGCCAACGCTTTAGCCGTACACGCACGCCGGTATGCTTTTCAGCATGCATACCGGCGTGCCGCAACAGCCGCCGTTCGGCTCGCTAGACCCGGCTACCCAGAAGCCGGTCGGCTTCAATATCGATCTCGCGAACGGTCGCGAAGCGCCTCGGCGTCGACGTGGAATTGACGCCGGTCCAGCCGTCGAACCGCGTGCAGTTCCTGCAGCAAGGCAAGGTCGACGCCCTGATCGCGAATATGGAACTCACCACGGAACCCGGGAACGCAAACCTTCACTCAAAAGAACAATAGCGAGCGCAACTCAATACTGCGACGCGGCGGCGCATCGGCCGGCGTAGTGGGATCGTCGAATGCCGTATGAGCCGTTAGACGTGCGATCCCGTCGCCCGCCGAATCGTAGATTTTCAGCAGCAGGAATTCATCGGGCGACATGTGCGGAAAGTAGTACCAACGGTGCCGCGGATTAAATACCAACGCATACGTCTCGCCGACTTTGTCGGGATAAACCAGATCCGATGCCACCAGATCGTTAAGCGTGATACTGCGCGAATCGCACAACGCGAGCGGCGACGATTGCACCGTGTCCCCGATCGGACGCCACAGGTTGACGATGGCCACCCGGCCCTGCAGCAATTGATCTGCTTCATCCGCCGGCAGATGATCGCGGACCCGGCGCGGCCCCGACACAAACGTCTGGTCGTTATGGATGTACTTGACCGGTTCCCGCGTGCCATCCCTGCGCTCGGGATTGCCGTCGCGCAGCGTGTGATCGAACACGACCACCCGGCGAGCGCCCGTGGCCTGTTTCAGCAACTGCTCCGCCTCCGGGTAGTAGACAGATTCGATCCTGGCCGGATCGGAGAAATCGCGCAATGCGCTAGCGTGCCGGAGCAGTTCGAAGCCGTTACGATCGAGCGACAACCGCCCAGGCGGCGGTGCCACGCGTGCATTTGAAATGCTCACGCGGTGCGGCCGGTACACGCCGCTGCGTTTCGGCACACCCGGCGGTGGATCGTATTGATACGACACCGGTTTCTCTCCGGTGAACTCGAGGTAATTCAACTCGGCCTCAACCGCCGCGGCGGACACCGGTGCTTCGATGACGATATCGCTCATGTTCACATCCTCATCACGTTAAAACGATTCGTTGAAGGGCCGCAGATCGATTTCCTGCGACCACGCGCTACGCCCTTGCTGATGGAGATACCAGTAGGCATCGGCGATATCAGCGGGATTGAGCAGGCCGTCTTCACCGCGTTCGGCCACTCGCTGCGGCGCTGACGTACGCAGGCGCTCGCCGTCGATGCCTCCATCGACCACCACATGCGCGACATGGATATTCTTTGGCCCAAACTCGCGGGCGAGACTCTGCGTGAGGGAGCGCAAGCCGGCTTTGGCGGAGGCGAACGCGGCAAACGGCGGCCGGCCGCGCAGCGATGCGGTTGCGCCGGTAAACAGCAGCGAGCCTCGGCCGGCCGCCAGCAGCAAAGGCAGTGCCGCCCGCGCGAACAGGAAACCGCCCAGTGTCGTGACGCGCCACGCCGCTTCGAACTGCTCCGCGCTCAGTTCGAGCGTCGGTGCACGCGTCGCACCCGCGGCGTTGAAAATCGCCACCTCGAGCGTGCCGGTATTGGCAAGTTCCTGCGCGATCCCAGTCAGGTCCGCTTCGTGCGTAACGTCACCGGGCAATGCGACTGCACGCCCGCCGGCGCTGCGTATTTCGTCGACGATCGCATCGAGCCGCTCGCGCGAGCGCCCCGTCACGGCGACGCTGAAGCCCTCGCGAGCGAAACGGCGTGCGAGCGCCGCGCCCAGTCCAGCGCTCGCACCCACGCCGGCAATCCACGCGAGACGCGTGCGTTGCTGCTCCTGTTGGACAGACTCGGTCATTGGAACCTCCATTACCTGTAGCCGCGGCACGCAGCGCGTGGCGGCAGTAGACGCATGCGCCTATCGTTTCAGCGTAGGCGATGGAGGCGCATGGAGGAAATAACGAATCGTGGAAAGTTATGCCGCGGTTTCTGTCATGCAGGAAAATACCGGTTCGCAGGCCGCCGCAAACCCAGGTTCTCGCGCAACGTACGGCCTTCATAGTTCTCGCGGAACAGCGCGCGTCGCCGCAATTCAGGCACCACCAGTTCGACGAAATCGGTCAGGCCGTGCGGCAGTACGGGTGGCATCACGTTGAAGCCGTCAGCGCCATGATTCACGAAACGCTCTTCGAGCTGATCGACGATCTGCTCTGCGGTGCCGACGAGCTGCCAGTGGCCACGCGCACCCGCGATCCGCAAATAGAGCTGGCGGATCGTGAGGTTCTCGCGGCGCGCCAGATCGATCGTCAACACCTGCCGGCTCTTGCTCGCATTCGTCTCGGGCAGTTCGGGAATCGGGCCGTCGAGTGGGTATTCCGAGAGATCGAACCCGCCGGTCAGCCCGGATACCAGTGCCAGCCCAACCTTCGGATCGATAAGCGACTGCAACTGCTCGAACTTCTCTTTCGCCTCGCTTTCGGTGCGGCCGACAATCGGCAACACGCCCGGCATGATCTTCAGATCGTCCGGATGACGGCCATAGGCCTGCATGCGTCCCTTCACGTCCGCGTAAAAATCCACCGCGTCCTGCAGCGTTTGCTGCGCCGTGAAAATCACCTCGGCTGTTCTGGCGGCCAGCTCCCGGCCCGCTTCGGACGACCCGGCCTGCACGACGACCGGATGCCCCTGCGGAGAACGAGCCACGTTCAGCGGCCCCTTCACCTGAAAGAAACGTCCCTTGTGATCCAGTACGTGCCTTTTAGCGGGATCGAAGAAGCGTCCTTCGGCCTTGTTGCGAACGAAAGCGTCGTCGTTCCAGCTGTCCCAAAGTCCCGCTGTGACTTCCGCGAATTCGGCTGCGCGCAGATAGCGCTCGGCGTGGTCGAAATGCTGGTCGCGGTTGAAGTTCTTCGCTTCATGTTCGCTCGACGAAGTGACCAGATTCCACCCCGCTCGCCCCCCGCTGATGTGGTCAAGCGAGGCGAACTTGCGGGCAATGTGATACGGCTCGTTGAAACTCGTCGAGGCCGTGCCGACGAGGCCAATGCGCTCGGTTACGGCCGCCAGTGCCGACAGCAACGTGATCGGCTCGAACTGCGCCACGTAGCTGTGCGCCGTGCGGCTGAGAAAGTCGACGTTGTCACCGCGGGTGCCCACACCGTCGGCGAGAAAGATCAGATCGAATTTCGCGGCTTCGGCTGCTTGCGCGAGCTGCACATAGTGACGGAAGTTAACACCGGCGTCCGCCTGTGCCTCGGGATGCCGCCACGCCGCGATGTGATGCCCGGCAGGGTAAAGGAAAGCGCCGAGGCGCAGATGCCCGCTACGTTTGCTCATGGAGGTTCGCGAAAGAGAATTGACGGGTAGATCCCGCACTGCGTCGATCGGCGAGGCGAACGGTTAGACGTGCCGGATGCTAAACGGGTTGACGTTAGCGCGCCGCGTGGCGCGCGGCAACCAAGCAAAGCTCATAACCTTATGAGTGGGGGAAGCTGCGCGTTGAGCGCGCCACTCGGGCACGTGGGCTATTCCCGTGGGATCTCGAGCGGCACGACAAACATTCCCGCGGTGTATTCCGTATGGAAATAGCCGCAGCGCGCACAGGCCGCAATGCGTTCGAGCCGCTCGGGCGATGGCGAAGCGAACGCAGCGGCAGCCGTCCCGTCTGAGGATTCCTCAGCCGAAACAGCCGCCTGTTTTGACCATTGCTTGCGCAGGCTTCGCACAGGATGCCGCAGTCCGCCCCAGATAAGCGTCGCTGTGAGTGTGGTCATGCGACCTCCGTCGATTCATCGCTATACGAATGAATCTAGCGATCAGAATACGGAACCGCAAGGAAGCTTTTGTGGATTGGTTTTCGAAAAACCGCTAGAACACCGTGCGCATCCCCACCCGCACCGCGGTCGACGACGGACCTGTGCCGACATACACGCCGTTGGTAAACACCGGCGCCGCGCCACCACCAAGGAAAACCGGTGCCGCGCCGCCCGATGCGCGCAGATAGGTCGCGCTCGTGTAGACGTCGGTACGCTTCGATAACGCGTAATCGAGCAGGAGCGTCGCGTTCTGCCACTTCTGCGAGCCGAGCTTGCTGTACCAGTAGCCACCCATCAGCGTCGTGGCAGGCGTGAACTGAAACACTTCGTTCACTTCATAGGTGGGCATCGAACCATTGTCGTGACCGATGCGAAAGTGCGTGTCGGTGAAGAGTAGCCGCGTGAGGCTCCTGCCGACGCGATAGCTGCCGCCCACGCCAAAACTGCTGACGCTGCTCGCCAGCACAGGCGTGGCCGGCAGATCGGGAAAAAACGTCGTGCCGGCCTGACTCGGTCCATTCAAGCCGAGATCATGCGTGTCGGTGTAGGCAGCGCCCAGGTTCAGCGGACCATTCGAATAACGCAGTCCGAAAGCAATCACGCGCCCCGTTCCCGCCGACACGGATTGCGAAGGAAACGCGTACAACGCGCCCGCCTGCAAACCAGCATAGTTCGGCGACGTGTACTTGATCGCATTGTTGATATGCAGCGTGCCCGCGAGGTGATCGAAGTCGCCCGGGTGCCACGCGTACTGGCCGGCGGCTTGCCCCATGGCGAACTGCGTGAGATTGTCCCAGAAGAAGTCGTACTGCTTGCCGAGCGTGAATCTACCGTAGCTTTGATTTTCGACACCCAGCCATGCCTGACGGCTAAACAGCACACCCGACTGCACCATCGCACCGGAATAGAGATTGAAGCCGTTCTCCAGGTCGAAGACGACGTGTGTGCCGCCGCCGATATCTTCCACCCCACGCAAGCCCCAACGATTCGACTGGATCGAACCGTCGTTGGCAACGAAAGTCCCGTGCCCGTTCAGGTTGCTGAAATAGGTCACGCCCGCATCGATAATGCCGTACAAGGTCACGCTGCTTTGTGCATGGGCCATCTGGCTGCTCAAGGCCAATAAAGCGGTTGCGCTCAAGCTCAAGGCAAACTTTTTCATTACTCGTCTCCAATGTTTTATTTTTAAAAGGCAAAGCGCCGCCCTCCCCCGCTAGAGGGAAATCTGTTCCCGTGTGGAACTGCCCGGCGGGCCGCCGGGCGCAACTGAGTTCGCGGTCTGATCGCTAACGGTTGAGCGCTAACTATTCAGCGATAACCGTCAACCGTTGAACCGGTATAACGTCGAGTCGGTGCGATAGCGGATCGCTTCGCTCAGGCTGTTACTGACCACCAGATAACGCTGACCACCGTCGACGAAGCTGGTGGCATCGGTCGCAGCGGAGGTCGCGAAATCGCCCACCAGCTCGAAGCGTTCATCCCGCCACCGGAAAATCTCCGAGCGCGGCACGACAACCGGCGCTTTGGGCGTTCCGGTGATAAAGCACACTCGCACCAGATAGCGCCCCTCCTGGCCGTCGATCAGACAGAGTTCGCGCCCACCGGGGCCGCCCAACACTTGCTTATCGACGAACTGCGCACCGTCGAATCGATAAAGGGTGGTGTGCTTGAGCAGGTTCGCATGCAGCATCCACAACGCGCCCTCCGCTTCGAAAAAACGGAACGCACGGCCGCCGTGTTCGTCGAACGTCTGCCACGCTACAAACTTCTCGCCGTTCCAGCGCAGCACCGACGATCCACTGACGTGGTCCGCATACGCGAGATAGTGTTCGCCACCGAATGACACGAATGCGAAGTTGTAGCCCCACTGTCCATCGAGCGTCTGAAACGGCAAGAAGCGCTCGCCATTCCATTCGAACAGGCACGATTCGCGTGCATGCTTCGGCACGACACCGTCGATCGCCACGCCTTGTGCCAAGGCGAGGAAGTGGCGTGAGTCGAACGAAAAGGCGACCCACTGCTTTGCCGCGAACACCGGAAAGCGTTGCAGCGGCACCCAGGCGCCGTCGATGCGCTCATAGACGACAGCGTCGGTGTCGAGGTCGTACGGCCCCTTGCCGGTTCGAATACCTGCTGCCGCGAGGAAGCGCCGGCCGTCGATCTCGAAGTACTCGAAGTCTTCTCCGCCGGGCAATAGCAGTGCTTCGTGCTCGATAAAGCGGCCATCCTGCCAACGGAAGATCGGCGCTTCGATGTCGCTGTCGCCGCCGTTCATGTGCGGCGGCTCGCCGGGTACATCGCGCGCGAGCTGCGGCACCGCGAGAAAGGTGCCCTCGTCCGTCGTAAAGACCTCCACCGCGCGCGCACCACTGGTAGGCAGTTGTTGCAGCGTGGTGAGCAGGCCGGCGCCCAATTCAGTTTTTGCCATGACCCGCCTCTCCCAATTCCGAACCCGTGATTGCAAAAGACGTAGCCGGCGTGACGGGTCCACTTTCTTTTTCGCGTGGCCGCAGCACATTGGCGAGACCGAGTCCGAGTGCGGCGCCTACAGCAAGGATCGCCGCCAGCATGAAGAGCGTTTCGAACGACAGATGCCGTGACAGCAGCATGCCGCCGACCACCGGCCCGATAATCGAGCCCATCCGTCCGATCGCCAGCGCCCAGCCGATGCCGGCTGCCCGCACGTCGGCCGGAAAGAGATGGCTGGCAATGGCGGGAAACGTCAACTGCCCGCCGACCAGAAACGCGCCGACTGCGAATAACATCGCAAACGCGACATTGCCCGCACCGATAATCTGGCCCAACGCCGCCGTCAACACCGCGCCGCCAAGGAAGGAAATCGCCACCGGAACAAATGGTCCGCGCTTGCCGACCACGGTGGAAATCACCAACGCCCCACCGATCGCGCCGAAATTGAGCACGACAGAGCCGAGCGCGGCACGCCCGGGTTCGACACCGTTCATGTTGAGAATAGTGGGCATGAAGCTGACTAAAAAGCCCGACAGGATCATGCTCGACAACACTCCGAACCACAGTGCCAAGGTCGCCGCGAGCCGGCCGCCGGCGAACACGCTGCCGACCACTTTCAGACCGCGCGCCGCCGCGTGCTGTCGTGCCGCCGCCCGCTCGGCGCGACTGACGGTTTGCGCCGGGATCACGAGGAGCACCGGGACCAGCGCAAGCAACGCAAACGTGCCGCCCATCAGGAACACGAACGGCCAGCCGAAACGCACCATCAACGCCGCGGTGATCGCGCCGCCGACCACCGCGCCGAGCGGAAAGCCGATGAACATCAGGATCACCAGCGAGGCGCGGCGTTGCGGCGAACTGCTTTCAGCCGTGATCGCCGCAACCGGCGGAATCGCGCCACCCATGCCGAGACCGCCGATAAACCGGAGCGCGGCGAGCATCGTAGCCGAGGTCGCAAAGGCGCAGCCGAGCGTGAAAATGCCGGTCACGGCGAGCGCCAGCAGCAGCATCGGCCGTCGCCCGAAACGGTCGGCCAGCGGCCCCACGATCAGCGAGCCAAGCACGGTGCCGATGAAGCCGGCGCCGAATACGCGCCCCAGCGTTGCGTGATCGATCTGCAACGACTTCGCCAGCAACGGCGCGACGAACGACAGCATCAGCGTGTCGAAACCGTCGATCATCGATACCGCGAAACAGACCAGCGTGATGCGCAGCACGTTGCTGACCGGCGGACCCACCGACGGCTCCTGTGCAAGTGGATTCATGAATCCTGTCTCCTTCATCAAGGGCATTTTTTTATACCCGCGCGATTGCCCTTTGCGCGCGGGTGTCAGTCCTTTGGCCGCCGTTACAGGCGGGCGGCGTTTGGATAAGTTACATTCGTAAAGCCGGGAATCTCCACCTGACGTGGCTGATTGCCGTTGCTGGTCAACTGATCGACGATGTAATCGGCAACGCAGTTGGACAACAGCTGCGTCGGATCTTCCATGATGCGGCGCAGACGCGCGGCAGTCGCATCGCGATCGTCGAGCGACGTGATGGGCGGCATGCCGTCAGCGGGCGCCGGATCGAACTGGTACGGCCGCTGATCCGGAAACAGAGCGCGCGCGACGTCGATACTCGAACGCGTGTTGAGCCACAACTCGCGATACGTGCGCTCCAGTGCCGCGAGGCCCGCCGCGTCCGGCATTTCGGTGACCGAGAACGACGGCGCATGCGGCGCGACGAATACACGTTCGGGCAGCAGCACGCGATTCGACGCGCTCCACACCAGATAGCACATGTTGTTCGACGCCCACGTCACACCGGCAGTCGGCCTGCCCGAGCGGCCGCTGACGAGCACCATCAAGCGGTTCCAGTCGAGTACCTGCGCGCGCAACCAGTTGCCGATGCGATAGACGATGTCGAGAAACGCCAGCCCGAAAGTCGCGAACATGACGTCGTTCATCGGCACAGGCAATGCGCCGGTGCGCGGCGCGGCAAAGTACTCGTCGTTCAGGCGCTCGAAGCTCAGCAGCGCATGATCTTGCTCGGCCCGATCGAGCAGCTCGATCGTCACGCCGCAGGTATAGTCGACGAGATCGGCGATCTTCTGCTCGTGGCCCGCGAAGCTATCCACTGCGACGTGATCGCGCCACAGCGCGAGCGAGTTTGCCGTCCGGGTTGCCTGCGCATGAGTGCGCAGGTTGGCCGCGTCGCGTTGCCATGTGTCGTCGTGCGGCGACAGTTCACGCATGCGCGCGAGATAAGCGAGCGCCAGCGGCAAGTGAGAAACCGCCGTCAACTCGATGAAGCCGCGCGTCGATTTGCGAAAGCTCTCGATTGCCGGCGCATGTCCCGCGCCAGGGAACAGCACGATGTCGCTGCCGGTCGAGACCAGTAATGGATCGTCCGCCTGCTGCCGCGCCATCTGCTGCGTCAGATGCGCGCCGATGCTCTGCGGATCCGACGTGAACGCGCGAAAGAGACCGGCAAACGCCGCGTTGGGTTGGTAGGGCATAGTAGTTGGGTAGGTGCTGTCTAGTTGTCGTTCAGGTGCCGCTTATTTGCCGCTTATTTGCCGCTCAATAATCGAACAGCCGCGCGGGGTTGTCGGACAGAATCATCTTGTGCACGGCCGGATCGTCGGTCCATGCGCCGAGCAGATTCAGCAATTCGCCGGTATCGCGCGTCGAATCGGGAATGTGCGGCCAGTCCGAACCCCAGATCACTTTGTGCGGCGCGGCTTTGATGATCGCTTCGGCCATCGGCGCCACGGCTTCATAGCCGCGATGCCTGGCGATCCGGTACGGCGCACTGAGTTTAAGCCAGCAGTTGCCGTCTTTCAGCAAGCTCAGCAGACGCTCGAAATCCGCCTGCGTGAGGCCGTCTTCTTCGAGCATGTAGCCCATATGATCGATGACGAAATCACTCTCCACGTCGGCGAGAAACGGAATCAGATTGCGCACCACCCAGCCCGGCGCATAGAACTGCACGTGCCAGCCGAGGCCCGCGCACAAGCGCGCCATTCGCATGATGTACTGCTGGATCTCGACGGTCGGCAAACCGGAACGCGCAAACAGATCGAGCCGCACCGCGCGCACGCCGGACTGACGGAAGCTGTCCAGCGTCGCCGCGTCCGTATTCTCGTCGATCATCACGACCCCGCGCGCGATCGAACCTGCCACGTGCAGCGCGTCGATCAGGCAACGATTGTCCGTGCCGTAGAAACTCGGCTGCACGATCACGAAACGCTTCAGGTGCAGCACGTTCATCATCTGCAGATAGTGCGAGAGCTTGCCGTCGGGCAGCGTGTAGTGCGGATGCTCGACCTTCGGGTATTTGTCTTCGGCGCCGAACACGTGCATGTGTGCGTCGCAAGCGAGCGGCGGCATCGTGAACGACGGGCGCGACAGGGTTTCATAGTCGCGCATCGGCGTGGAAATCAGCGGGGTTTCTGCCATGATCTGATAAGTAAAAGTTCGAATTAAAGTTGACGGGCCTGCTCGACGCGCTCGCGCAGCGCCGCCAGATAAACGTCGCTGTCGATGCCCGCGAAGATGAAAGGCGCGGCGCCCTCGCGGCGCAGTGCACTAAGCGCCTCGCATTCCGGCATGCCCCCCACGATCACCACCTTGCCATGCCGCTGCGCTGCCGCGATCACCTTGCGGCAGGCGGCCACGACCTCGGGATGCGCCGATTCGCCGGTGTGGCCCAGATCGGCGGAGAGGTCATTGCAACCGAGCGCGAGCACGTCGACGCCTTCGATCGCCGCGATCGCATCGGCGGCTTCGACGCCGGCGCGGCTTTCGATCAATACCTTGAGCACGGTCGCGTCGTTCAACCGGCGATTGAGTTCGCGTGCGGGCAGCTTCTCGAAGTTGACGTAGGGCAGCGTCGCCAGTTGCGAGCGCTGGCCAAGCGGCGGAAAGCGTGTCGCGATCACCGCGTCGCGCGCCTGTTCGGCGCTCTCCACACGCGGCACGATGATGCCGAGCGCGCCGCCATCCAGCACGCGGTTGATCGTGCCGTAATCGCGTTCCGGCACGCGCACCCAGGGCATCAGACCCAGGTCGACCGCGCACGAGCACAATTGCGACACAGTATCGACCGGCAGCGAACTGTGTTCCATATCCACCCAGATCGTGTCGTAGCCGGCCGCTTTGGCCCAGCGCACCGCATCGGTCGTGCGCGCGGCGCGAATGCCCAGCGCAATGATCTTGTGTCGCGCTCGCAGGCGTTCGACCAGTTCCGCACCGTTCATGCTGTCTCCCTCGTTGTGTTGGTGGAAGACAGTATCGCCCCGGAAACAGTTTTGATTTATTCTCCAAATCAAGGTTATTGATTTACAGAGCAAATCAATGAATATCCGTCATCTGGAATTTTTCGTGGTGCTGGCGCAGGAACTGCATTTCCGCCGCAGCGCCGAGCGGCTGGGCATTACGCAGGCGCCGCTGAGTCTTGCGATCCAGTCGCTCGAGGCGGAACTGGGCGCGCGGCTCTTTCACCGCACGCGGCGCACGGTCGCGCTGACCGAGGCGGGTTTGGCGTTGCTGGACGACGCGCGGGCGATCCTCGCGCGGATCGAACACGCGAAGGAAAGCGTCTGGGGGACCGTCAGCGGCGAGGTTGGGCGTTTGCGAGTCGGCTTCACCAACGCATCGACGCTGTCGCCGTTTTTCCCGAAGCTGATTCATGCGTACCGGCGGCAACGTCCGAAGGTCAACATCACGCTGCTGGAGATGTCGTCGTCCCGCCAGATCGAGGCCATCGAGCAGCGCGAAATCGACGTCGGTTTGCTGCGGATGCCCGAAAGCACGCCACCCACCGATCTGGTGTTCACGCCGCTGATGGAAGAGCCGCTCCTGCTCGCCATGCACGCCCGGCACCGGCTCGCCAAAGCCCGCTCGATCAAGCTCGAGGATCTGCGCGACGAGCCGTTCATCGCCTATCCGCGGCAAGCGGGCGTCGCGGTCTCCGAAAAGATTGTCGCGTTGTGCGCGAAGCGTGGGTTCGAACCTCAGGTCGTCCAGGAGGCCCAACAGGCTTCCACCCTGATCGGGCTGACCGCCACCGGGCTCGGCATTGCGCTGGTGCCGTCGACGCTGCAGACCATCGCGGTGCCGGGGGTGGTGTTCAGACACCTGGACGAGACGGACACCATCACCACGCTGTACATCGCTCACCGTTATCGCGACGCCAATGCCCGGGCGATGCAGTTTGTGGAGTTGGCGCTGGGGTCGCGCTGATTCAATGCAAGCTCATGCAGGACGACATTCAAGGGACCACGCGCTATTGCGGAGTCGGCGCATCCTCACGGATCAGTTCTGCCCAGAACACCAGCCCCCTCACTTGACCTTCGCAGCCGCGGCAAGCTTGCGCACGCCCTCTTTCGCATCCTCATTCGAGTTCATGAAGTTCGTGACGACGTCAGTCATCGCGCCAGCGGTAACCGAGGACTGAAGCTCGCCGAAGGCCAACGACGGCAGGAAGCCACCCGATTTGATCGTGGCCTGCTCATCGGCACGCGATTTTTTGGCGCAGCCATCGAACTTGTCCATCGGCACATCGAGCCGGACGGGAATTGAGCCCTTGTAGAGACTGAACTGCTGCTGAAAATCGACCGACATGATCGTTTTGGCAAGCGCAAGCTGCCCAGGCGTTGCATCCTTTTTGCCGTTCTGCTGAAAGAACACGAATGCATCGGCCGTGTACGTATAAGCGTTCGCCGTACCAGGCGCGGCCGCGCAGATATAGTCGACATCCGCCTTCTTGTTCGCGTTGGCGAACTCCCCTTTCGCCCAGTCGCCCATGAATTGCATGCCGCCCGAGCCGGAGATCACCATTGCCGTCGCGAGGTTCCAGTCGCGGCCGTGGTAGCCCTTATCGAAGTAAGTCCGGATCTTCTGGACGGTCTCGAACACCTGCACCATCTGCGGCGAGGTCAGTGCTTTCTGGTCGAGATCGATCAGGGCTTTGCGATAGAAGTCTGCGCCCTGGGAGAGCACAACCGTCTCCCAGATGGTCATGTCCTGCCACGGTTGACCACCATGCGCGACGGGGGTGATACCCGCTGCGCGAAACTTGTCGGCAAGCGAGAAAAATTCAGGCCACGTCGTGGGCGGCGTCCCGCCGACTTTGTCGAGGTCGGCTTTGTTGATCCACAACCAGTTGATTCGATGTATCGAGAAAGGTGCAGCCACATAGTGGCCGCCTGCCTTCATGGCACTGTCAATTTGCGCTGGCGTATGCGCTTTCCAGTCGGTGGCGGACTGATCGATCGTCACCAGCGACCCCTGCTCGGCCCAATCCTGAATCAGCGGACCCTTGATCTGCGCAGCCGACGGCGCGTTGCCCGAGATGACTTGCGTCTTCAGCGCTGTCATCGCCGCGGCGCCCGCTCCCCCCGCGATGGCGAAATCCTTCCACTCGTAGCCCTGTTTGCTCATATCGTCCTTCAGCACCCGAATCGCTTTCGATTCGCCGCCGGAGGTCCACCAGTGCAGCACCGAAATCTGTTCGGCGGCCAATACGGCATGCGTTCCAGCCATGAGCAGCGTAGCAAGCGTCACAGCCGATGTGAGTGATCGTTTCATTGCAGTCTCCGAAATTTTCGTTATTGATCGAGCGGCGCGTTTCGCGGCCAGGCGAACGCGCATGCGTACCCGTTTTCATGGATGTCAAAAGTCCTGGCCGTCTTTGCGGTCCTTGCAGATCTACAGGTCAAACCCAAGTTGCGACTTGCCGAGCGGTGTCAGGTCGTCGGCGGTTGCGCGTCCGGTGAAATCCACTTCGAAGTGGTCGGCCGGGAAATCGGGCGGGCTTTCACCCTTGAGGAAGCTCGGCAATTGACGCTTCAGGTAAGCGTCGTTTTTTGCGCATGCGGGCGCCGATGCGATATACATCACGTTGCTATAGCCCGCGCCCATGTGCTCGTCTTCGACGGCATGGATGACATCGCTGTGCCAGAACACCGTGTCGCCCGCTTCCATTTTGGGAATCGACGACAGCGCCTCGAACAACGGCGCATGAAATTCGCGCTTGATCGACAGCGCCCGCCCGGGCATGGCACCGCAGAGGTCGTCTTCCGCGACATCGTCCTGAAGCGCGCGCAGCAGGATGTACACCATCGAATTGGCGATCGGAACGAGTTGCAGGGTGCCGTCGCCCGGGCCTTGCGGCGTTAGCGCAGTCCAGCCCTGGAAAGTGCGGAACATTGAACAGACGGCCGGCGACGCAATCTCTTCCACGTCAGGCCGGAAAGCCGCATCGAACGGATCGTAGTCGCGCCAGTTCCCCGCGAACACGTGGCGGTACACCTTGCGGAAATTGCCTTCGATCCAGCGCTCGACGGACCCGCCGTCGCAATGCGCCGACAAGCCGAGCGACTCGGAGCCTGGTGGGCGGCGACGCAGACGATCGGCATAGACAGGCACACGCGCCGGATCGAAGTGCACCCGGCCTTCGCTCTCATTGCACCACAGTGAGTTCAGGAACACCCGCGCCGCAGTCAGCGACTCCGACTGACGGGCGAGTACTTGTGGCTTCGACCAGTACACGCCATAGATCTGCGGCTTGCTGGATGCCAACTGGCCAAAGTACTTGTCTTCGGCGCGGTTTTCGAGGCGCTTGTCGAGATGATTGCGCTCGACATAGTCGGCGATATCCTCGTCCCAACTCCGCACCAGCGCACGCGGAAACACATTGCGAATCACGCAGGCGCCGCGCGCCTTGACGAGCGCGATCTGGTCCGCGGTGACGCGTCGTTCGGTGATGTCGGAAAACTGAATCTCCGGTATGACGTCTTCCCCGCGATCGCGTTGTCCGGCGATTCGCTTCGCCTCGGCGCTGATCGCTTCTTCGACTTCGGCGAAGACCTCCCGGTAGTTTGGCAACGCCACGCGCAACGCGCTTTTCGCTTGCCGGATCGCACTCGGCAAATCTTCGATTTTCAACGCCATGATTGTCTCCGTCTGAACTGGGTATGCCCGAGGATATGACGTGCATGCGCGCCTTGGTGATACTATTCAGGCGATTAATTTGCGTTTTCGGCCATGAAACCAGCCTATGAGCATGTCGAGTTCGGTGAGGACTGTTCGCTGCGGGTTTACCATCGGCGCCTCCCCCGTATTCCGTTCGAATGGCATCACCATCCGGAGTACGAGTTAACGCTGACCATGAACAGTCATGGCAAGCGCTACATCGGCGACTCCGTCAACAACTATGAGGCGGAGGATCTCGTCCTCGTGCCACCGGATCTTCCCCACACCTGGGCGTCGAATCGTTCGATCGAGCCGTCCTCTCCACAAGTCGCCATCGTTATCTGGTTCGACGGCGATTGGGCGCGGCGTATGGCGGATTGTTGCCCTGAATATGAACCGCTGCGCAAGCTGTTGCGCAGGGCCGCCTGCGGACTGGCCTTCGAGCCGCCTGCCGGCCAATGGATGCGCGGCCACCTGGACTCATTACTATCGAGCGGAGCACGCGAGCGCCTTGGCGCGGCCCTCGATATCTTGTGCACGCTCGCGGAAGCGCCGGGCCAGCCACTCGCCTCGCCAAGTGCTTTCAACCAGGCAAGCGGCCCATCCGGTCACGAACCCGAACGGATAAACCGGGTCCTTTCGATGATCGACGCGCACTTTGCCGAACCGCTGCGGCTGGCAGATCTCTGCGCGGCCGCCAGCCTGTCGGAGCGCACACTCACGCGTTACTTTGTTCAGCACATCGGCGAGAGCGTCGGTCGATATCTCGCCCGGGTTCGTATCGGTCACGCATGCCGGATGCTGGTTGACACCGCGCTGCCTGTTGCCGTGATCGCTGCCCGTTCGGGCTTCGCGAACGTCGCGAATTTCAATCGGCAGTTCAGGGCGGCGAAGCAAACAACGCCGGCCGACTATCGGCGGCAGTTCGCGGCTGCGGGTTCTCAGGATAAGGACGTGGCGGCTCACCTGACCGAACGGTCTCCTTCACTTCAAAGGAAGCGGAAAGCAGACGGCGAGCGAAGCGGCGAGGAGACCACTTACTAGTACTGCACGCATATGTGGCAATCGCAATCTGCGAGCCTTACTCCGCGCGCCTCACACCCTGTTTATGCACCGCGGACTTCTTGGGCCGCTCGCGAAATATTGCGCTTTCGAGCCCCACGTGTCTCTACCGGCCAACCTGCCAACACTGCGGTCACGATCTGGCGAAGTTGACGACGCGTCGCGCCGCCCCTGGCCTGAACGGCCAGCCCCTGAATCAGTGTCGAAATGAATGCGGCGGCGTCATGACTGTTCATACCATCCGGAAGCGGTCCCGCATTCTTTATGGACTCGAAGCGCACTCGCAAAAGTCGTTCAAAGTCGTTGCGGCTCTGCGCAAGTTCTTCTCTTAACGGACGCGCGCCCTCACTACAGGCGAGCGCCGACAACGTGACGAGGCAACCCGCGGGCGTATTTCGGCCCGTGTGAAGGTCGACGATTCCAACCAGCAGCTTCTCTGCAATCAGCCGGGGCGTTGTTTGCGCCAAAGCGACCATGCGGAAAGCTAAATGGTTGCGGCTATACCGGTCGAGAACCCGGCGAAAAAGTCCAAGCTTGCTTTCAAATGCCTTATACAAGCTTGACTTCGTGAGTCCCGTTGCTTCCTGCAGATCGGCCAGCGACGCTGCCTCGTAGCCTTTGTCCCAAAAGACGTGCAACGCTTTTTCCAGAACATGGTCTTCGTCGAACTCGCGTGGTCGCGCCATGATGCCCTCCGTCGGTACGGGATGATTGTATACCTATCGGTTCCTAATTCAGGTCGGCGAAAAAGTCCTGCAATCCCAGCCGCCTTCTCCAATAGTCAAAAAATTTGCACGATACGTTCGAAATCTTCCAATGCTCGTTCATTGTTTGTGACTTACCATTTGCGGTCTGAGCAGCTGCGTTGCTGTACCTGGTGTCGTTCATCAACCGGTTAACTCTTGGATATCGAGCGTGCAATGGTACAAATCGGACAGGTTCAGGTGCTGCTGGAAAGCCGGGAGATACGAATTCACGGTGAGTTGATGAATGTAGGGAGCCGGGCGTTCTGCATCCTCGAAATGCTGGTTCGCGCGCGCGGCACCCTTGTCTCGAAGGACGAAATCATGCGACGGGTCTGGCCGGACACCGTCGTCGAAGAGAACAATCTGCAGGTGCAGATTGGGACCCTGAGAAAGCTGCTTGGGGAGGATCGCCAACTGATCCGCACCGTCCCGGGCCGCGGCTATCTGCTCCTGCTGCCGTCCGCCGCCGACACGGAAAACCTGCCACCGGCGATCCGTTCCACGTCGATCGCGGTCGACAGCTCGGAGCTGATCGGACGCGAATCATCGGTCCATGAGCTGACTGACCTGCTCCGCAAGGCGCGCCTTGTCACGCTCGTTGGTGCGGGCGGCATCGGCAAGACCAGGCTTGCCCGGAAAGTGGCATCGGAAGCCTCCGCAATGTTTCCAGCCGGAGTCGTCTTTGTCCCTCTCGCGAGCGTGACAGGTGCCCGTCTCGTACTCGACGCCGTGGCTGCGGCACTTGGCATGCCGGCTTCATCCGGGCGCGTCTCGATACAACACATCGCGGCCGAGATAGCGGGCAAACGCATATTGTTGCTTATCGACAATTGCGAACACGTCATAGACGCCGCCGCCGAACTCGCCAATGCGCTGACGTCGAACAGCCCGGAAGTGTCGGTGCTTGCAACAAGCCGCGAGTCCTTGCGTACGCAAGGCGAGACGCTCTATCGAGTGTCGCCGCTGGATACGCCTCGGGAAGGGAGCCAGAAACAGGAGGCTTTACAGGCAAGTGCGGTGCAGCTCTTTCTTTCACGTGTCCGGGCCGTTGATCCGAGCTTTCCGTCGCACGAGAGCTCGCTCGCGCTGGTCGGCCTCGTATGCCGGCAACTCGACGGGATACCGCTTGCGATCGAGCTCGCCGCGGCACGTGCTGCGACTCTCGGCATTGAGGTACTGGCGGAACATCTCGACGACCGCTTGCGCATTCTTGCCGGCGGATGCCGTACAGCGCTGCCTCGACATCAGACGCTCAAGGCGACGTTCGACTGGAGCTATCGCTTGCTTGAAGAGCTCGAGCGTAGCCTGTTCAGGCGGCTGGGCATCTTCGTCAATGGCTTCTCTTTCCGTGCGGCGGTTCACGCGATGGAGGACCAACGGACCACGCACGCCGAAGTACTGGAAGCATTGAGCGGTCTCGTTTCGAAATCTCTTGTCGTTCACGATAGTTCGAACGCTTCGAGATATAGCCTGCTTGAATCAACGCGCGCCTACGCGTTGCAACAACTCGACGACCACGGGGAGCGAAAGTCAGCGTCATTGGCGCATGCCCTCTACGTCCTCGAGATGTTCAACAGCGCTCAGAACGGCCGCGACGGACGATCCATTGAATGCTGGTTGAAAACAGTCCGGGACGAGCTTGGAAATCTGCGAACCGCACTCGATTGGGCCTTCTCGGCGAGTGGCAATACCGAGGTGGGTATTGATCTATCGATTGCCGCTGTTCCATACCTCTACGAGATTTCACTGGTTGACGAGTGCGCAGAGCGGGCAATGACGGCGCTGCACGCGGTCCACGCGTTGAAAGAGCCGAGGTCACGAGAAGCGGCGACACTCCCCCTTCTGTCGGCCTATGCAGCAGCGCTCACCTACACCCAGGGGCCGATCGACGTGGTATGGAATGCATGGACCGAGGTCATGTCGCTCGCCCAGGCCAATCGGGACAGCAAGGCTGAATCACGGGCCATCTGGGGACTATGGACCACCAGGCAACTCAGCGGGAGCGCCCGGGATGCCTTGGTCCAGGCCCACCGGTTCAGCGCGTTTGCGGAACGCTCCGGCAGCGTGACGCTTTCGATGTTGTCTCTCCGTGTCGAAGGCATAGCGATGCATTACACGGGCGACCAGCGGGCGGCACGCGAGCGGCTGGAATTGATGCTCACGTCGTACAGTCTTCACCGTCACCGCTGGCAAGCAACCGGTTTTCAGATCGACCATGGCATCGTGGCGCGCGCTACGCTTGCGCGCGTGCGCTGGCTGCAAGGCGATACAGCGGAATCGCTACAGTTGTCGAAGGAAGCAATCGACGCAGCAATGACCTACGGAAACGACATGATGACCTGCTACGTGCTGGTTGAAGCGGTCGTGCCGTTAGCATTGTTGACCACCGATCTCGCGCTGGCCACCCAGGGTATTGCGGTACTTCGCACTCAGGCCCGCCGGGCGGGTTTCGTTATCTGGTCGGTATGTTGCGACGCGTTCGAAGAATACCGCAGGTCAATGACGGAGGACGCAGGACCTGGACTTTCCAGCTTCCGCGCTGCCATTGAAGCACTCCGGCGCGTTCAGTTTCTGGCACCGCTCACGTTGCTTCTGGGTCAATTCGCCAGAACCTTGCTGGCAACCGGTCATATCCGTGAAGCACTGAACGCAGTGAACGAGGCACTCTGGCAGTGTGAAAAAACCGGAAGCCGGTGGTACTACGCCGAGCTGTGTCGTATTCGCGCGGAGGTAGCGCTGGCGTCCGGGCGCGAGGATGAAGTCGAAGCGTGGCTTCTGGCGGCCATCAAGCACGCAACCCAGCAAGGTGCTTACGGGCTTGCGAGGACTGCCACGGAAAGTCTGCGCGGCACAAGACTGTCAGGTGCCGGACGGCACTCAATTTTCGCGCCGAAGTCCGCCGCCGCGATAACGGGCCCCAAAGCACCGAATGCACCCGGCACCGCCGACTATACGTTGTCCTGCAAGCCGACGTGTCCCACGCCTACGCAACAGTTTTAAGGGAATTTTCGGCTGATTTGAATTTTCAGCCGGCGTCTTAAGGACGTTTCAGAAGTACACAAAGATTTTTCAGGCTGCGCCAGCTTACGCTCCTATCGACATCGAGATCGCCGTCAACCCAGGTGCATTGCATGCGACGGACGAGAACGTCGAGTCTCTCATGGCCGCATGATTGCGCCGTGATGACCCCTTGTCGAATGAATTGAAGGAGCCTTCCATGGCGCATGAACTGCTTACCCCCGATTCCTGTGCTCTCGCGTTGATCGACCATCAGCCACAGATGTTCTTCGGCACCCATTCGCATGAGCGCACGGGCGTGATGCACAACGTCCAGATTCTGGCCAAGGCCGCGAAGCTTTTTAAAGTGCCGACCATCCTCACGACGATCGCCGCCGACTCGTTCAGCGGCCATCTCGTTTCAGAAGTGCAATCCGTGTTTCCCGAACTGAAGCCCATTGACCGCACATCGATGAACTCGTGGGAAGACGCCGGTTTCCGTAAAGCAATCGAAGCCACGGGCAAGAAAAAAATCGTCATCGCCGGTCTGTGGACGGAAGTGTGTGTCGCGTTTCCGAGCGTTCAGATGCTCGCGGAAGGCTACGAGATCTACGTGCCGACCGACGCCTGCGGCGACATCACGGAAGAAGCCCACGAACGCGCAGTCCAACGCATCATCCAGGCCGGTGCGGTGCCGATGACATCGCTGCAGTTCATGTGCGAACTGCAGCGTGACTGGGCACGCAGCGAGACGTACAACGGTTGCATGGACATCTTCAAGGCGCATAGCGCCTACGGTATCGGTGTGCGCTATGCGCAGCAAATCCTCGGCGCGCACGCGAGCGAGGCGGGCTAAGTCGCGCTAGCGAGTGCATCGGTCCGGCGCATTGTGCGCCGGACCTTACCGTACGAGGGTGACATGACAGTACCGAACGATGCCGCCGTTTACGCGGACGCCGTTTTCTTCAATGGCAAGATTGCGACCCAGGATGACCGACGTTCTTTCGTCACGGCGCTTGCGGTGAAAGACGGAAAAATTCTCGCGACGGGCAACGACGCAGCCGTGATGCAGCGCGCCCATTCAGCGACGAAGAAAATCGACCTGAACGGTCGCACCGTCATTCCGGGACTCAACGATTCACATCTCCATGTGATTCGCGGCGGCCTCAACTTTAACCTTGAACTGCGCTGGGACGGTGTTCCTTCGCTGTCGGACGCACTGGAGATGTTGCGCCGCCAGGTCGCGAAGACCCCTGCTCCGCAATGGGTGCGCGTGGTCGGTGGCTGGAACGAACTTCAGTTCGCCGAGCGCCGCGGTCCGACGCTCGAGGAAATCAACGCGATTGCGCCGGAGACGCCGGTATTCATCCTTCATCTCTATGACAGCGCCATCCTGAACGGCGCTGCGCTGCGTGCCGTCGGCTACACGAAGGACACGCCCAATCCTCCGGGCGGTGAAATTCAGCGCGACAGGCAGGGTAATCCGACAGGCATGCTCATCGCCCGGCCGAACGCGGGCCTGTTGTATGCCACGCTTGCAAAAGGCCCGAAGCTGCCGCTAGAGGACCAGACGAATTCGACCCGTCACTTCATGAAGGAGCTGAATCGTCTCGGCGTGACGAGCGCGATCGATGCCGGCGGCGGATATCAGGCCTACCCTGACGACTATGCCGTGATCATGGACCTCGCCAAACGTGGCGAGCTCACCCTGCGCATCGCCTACAACCTCTTTACTCAAAACGCGAAAAAGGAAATCGACGACTTCGCGAGTTGGGTGAAGATGACCAGACCGGGCGAAGGCGATGATTTCCTGAGAATGAACGGCGCCGGAGAGATGCTGGTTTTTTCGGCAGCGGACTTCGAAGACTTTCTGGAACCGCGCCCAGACCTTCCGGCATCGATGGAAGAAGAACTGGAAGCGGTCGTGAAGTTGCTCGTGCAAAACCGCTGGCCGTTCCGCCTTCATGCAACTTATGACGAGTCCATCGATCGCTTCCTGAACGTGTTCGAGCGTGTCAACCAGGAAGTGCCGTTTGCCGGCCTGCGCTGGTTCTTCGACCATTGCGAGACGATCACTCAACGGAACATCGACCGGATCGCCGCGCTCGGCGGCGGGATTGCCGTACAGCATCGGATGGCATACCAGGGCGAGTACTTCATCAATCGCTATGGTGCGCAAGCGGCTGCGCGAACGCCACCGATTCAGAAAATGCTGGCCGCGGGTCTTCCTGTGGGGGCGGGCACTGACGCCACCCGTGTCGCAAGTTTTAATCCATTCGTGTCGCTGTACTGGCTGGTGTCCGGCAGAACCGTGGGCGGCACCCAGTTGTATGGTGCCGACAACCGGCTCGACCGCATGGAGGCGCTGCGCCGCTACACGGTCGGCAGCAGCTGGTTCTCGGGCGAAGACGACCGCAAGGGCGCGCTGATCCCGGGTCAGTTCGCTGACTTCGCCGTGCTGACAGATGACTACTTCACCTGCGATGAACTGCGGATCAAGTATCTGACGTCGGTGCTGACGGTGGTGGGTGGCAAGGTCGTGCACGCAGACGAGGATTTTGCCGATCTCGCTCCGCCGCCATTGCCGGTAAGCCCTTCGTGGTCGCCCGTTGCCGAGTTCGGTGGTTACAGCCGGTACAAGCCCGCTACGATCAATAGCCAAGCTTGCGTCGACGGTTGCGTGAAGCTTTGCGGAATTCATGCGCACGGGCACGCGTGGGCATGGCGCAGCAATGTCCCGGTTGGCGACAGTAATGCTTTCTGGGGAGCGCTCGGCTGTAGTTGCTTCGCGTTCTGACATTCCGACACTCCAGGGTTCCCAGCCGAAGTGCGCCCGCCAGAAATGCCGGGCGCACAACGCGAATTCCTTTTCAATCCGGGCTGTATATGCAGGCTGAAAAAGCTGACACAAAGGTGTTTCTGGTCGATATGGGACTGTTGTATCTCAGGGTTGCGGCAAGTATTCTCCTGCTAGCCGTACATGGCCTGCCGAAGGTCCTGCACTACTCGAGCGAGGCCGCTGCAATTGAAGACCCCTTTCACCTCGGCAAGACCTTGTCCATATCCTTTGCGATTTTCGCCGAGGTGATATGTCCGCCGTTGATGATTCTGGGTATTGCGACGCGCGTGGCCGCACTGCCGATTCTGTTCGTCACGGTCGTCGCGCTTGTTTTCGTGCACCGCGACTGGACCTTGGCTCAGGGTCAGTTTGCGTGGATGCTTTTGATTCTGTTCGGAACCGTAGCAATAGCGGGGCCGGGCCAATACCGAGTGAGCAGAGGGAGGGAAATGGCAACGACCCGCCGGTGGGGCAGACGATAGGCGTACCGAATCCGGCCGACGTGAGATCTAACAATGCGTGCGCGCTGTGGCCCAGCGGAAACGATGAAGAAGAATGTGGCGGCTAAAGGTGGATGGTGCATGCGCACCGAGTTATAGGGGCGCCCTTTAGCGAGTTCAAAAAGTCGGAGATTACGGCCAAGGAGAGGGGCTATGGCGGTGACGATTTCCGGAATAGCAATCCCGGATACCCCAATGGCGCGCGCAGCCACGAGAGCTGGACGCGGCAATGCGCCGGATATCCTGTTTCGTCATTCGTCCCGGGTTTTTCTGTTTGCGTCGTTGCTTGGCGCACGCAGAGACGTGGCATTCGACCCGGAGTTGCTTCATGTCGCGGCTACTTTTCAGAACTTCGGACTGGCGGCGCGGTTCCGTGATTCGAAGCGGCGTTTTGAAGTGGACAGTGCCAACGCCGCAAGACACTTCCTCCTCTACTACGGCATTCCCGAGCGAGAGATCATTGAAGTATGGAACGCGGTTGCACTGCATACCACCTTCGGCATAAGCGACCATCCCTCCGCACTCGTCGGACTATTGAGTGCCGGCGTGGAGACTGACCTCATGGCAATGCACTTCGACGAGATAACAGAAAGCCAGCGGCGCGAGGTACTGCTCGCGTTTCCGCGCGAGCGCGGCTTCAAATCCCTCGTCATCGAAGCGTTTGCCGAGGGTATGTGGTGGCGGCCGGAAACGACCTTCGGGACCGTCAATGCGGACGTACTCGACCGCTGCGACCCAAACTACAGACGCATCAACTACTGCGGGCGGATTCTCGGCTCCGACTGGGCCGATTGAAGTCAATTGTGAATGTCCATCATTCTGGCGTTGCAAGAGGTAGCCAATGAACTATGAAGACAGCACCCTGGCTGCGATAGCGGGCTATGTCGACACGCTCGGCTTCGTGGCGCTATTCGGACTTTTCACGGCGCATGTCACCGGCAACTTTGTCCTGATCGGCGCGGAAGTGGCCGGTTTTGGCCAAGGCGTATTGATGAAGTTGATGGCGTTCCCGTCGTTCATCGTGGGCGTGGCTTTGAGCAGCGTATTGATGAAGACATTGCGGCCGGAGGGACCGGCTCGCGGAGCCCGTCTGCTGTATTGCGTGCAGGCGGTCTTATTGTTGGGCTTCTGTCTCGCCGGCGTAGCCGTCTCGCCCGTGGTTAGCGTCGATTCCGCGCCGGTCGTGGCGTGCGGCATGTTGGGCGCGGCGGCAATGGGCGTGCAAAACGCTCACAGCCGGCTCGTCTCGCGCCCGGGTGTTCCCAATACGGTGATGACCGGC
Organism: Paraburkholderia fungorum; assembly: GCF_046027605.1. Classification (GTDB taxonomy): domain Bacteria; phylum Pseudomonadota; class Gammaproteobacteria; order Burkholderiales; family Burkholderiaceae; genus Paraburkholderia; species Paraburkholderia fungorum_F. Next base: position 93,491 of record NZ_JAQQEF010000004.1, on the reverse strand, counting down.
AATGTTACCCAGGCAGTACTCGACGCCGTGGACATGGCCTCGCCTGGCGCTACGCCGGAAGCGAAAGCCATCGCTCGAGCGCGCCTCGGCAAGACGCTGCAGGCCGTCTTGTGCTTTGCTGCCGGCGCGATCGCGGGCGCAGTTGTTTATAAACATGCCGCTTTCTGGGCCTTGCTGCTGCCATTCGCGCTGCTGGTCTGGCTGGCGATCTCCACGCGAGGCGGAGATTCGACCAGCACAGCACGCACGCCGGCGGCCGGTTCAGTCAAATAACTTTTTAAATGCAAGGGGCCGGACGGTCCGCCCACACACATCACGTCACTAACGTAGGTCAGGAGTTCTTCATGGCACACCAGTCACCCTCCCGCTTGTTCTTCTCGGCAGGCATCGCGTGCGCGCTAGCATTGAGCAGCTTCGCTCCGTCGACGGCTAATGCAGCGGCGGACTACCAGACAGGAACGCCAACGACGCCGGTTGTCTCTGTCGGTCCGCAATACGACACCACTCACGTGTACGTTCCGAACGACGACATCGACGCCTTCGTCAACAGCTTCATCGCCACATTCGGCGGCAAGGCATCGCCGCGGGCCGTCTTTACGGTGACACCGACCCCGAGCAAGACCGCATCGCAATACGTGCAAACGCCGGTTGGCATGTTGTCGGTGTTCGCGTTCCAGACGCCGATTCCCTATCCTTTTGGTGCGGAGCGCACGGGCTACCTGGTGACGGATATGGATAAGGCCGTGCGGGCAGCCCGGGCGGCGGGTGCCGACGTGATGGTGGAAACCTTCGACGATCCGATTGGGAAAGACGCGCTGATTCAATGGCCGGGCGGCGTCAACATGCAGTTGTACTGGCATACGAAGGCGCCCTCGTATGCGCCGCTCGAAAGCGTGCCGGACAACCGCGTGTATGTCTCGAAGGGTGCGGCGGAGAAATTTGTGCGCAGCTTCGTTCGCTTCTCACATGGCAAGGTCGTCTCCGATAACCGTCACGCCGATGCCGGCGCGATCGGCCGGCCGGGGGAGACAGTGCGTCGTATTCGCATCGAATCAGGCTTCGGGCGGATGGTGGTGTTCGCCACGGACGGGAAGCTTCCTTACCCGTTCGGCCGTGAAACAACGGGTTATCAGGTTCAAGACCTTTCCGCTGCCCTCGACAAAGCGCAGGCAAATGGCGTGAAGGTGCTGTTTCAGCCGTACCAGACGGACAGCGGTAAAACCGCGGTCGTCGAGTTCCCCGGCGGCTACGTCGCCGAGATTCACGACGTGGCGGCACAATGACGAGTGTTCGGTCGAGGCCGCTTGCGTACGCCAATACGGCTGCGGCCTTGTATCTCGCCGCAGCGGGAATCGCTTTCGGCGTTGCCGATGCCGCGCGTGCCGACACCGACGAGCCGACCGCAGCCGCTACCGCGAATGCGCAAGCAACCACGTGTACGGCGCAGCGGCCATCGGTGATGTTCAGTCGCTGGCAGGAGGACTGGTCGGTACTCGCGAATCCCTGTGTCCCGCGTGCGCCGCTTGACGGGCTGAAGTACATCCCGCTCGGCGGCGACCCGACTTCGTATCTCTCATTGGGAGCGAACCTGCGCGAGCGTCTCGAAGTCAACGATGCGCCGCTCTTCGGTATTGGCTCCGGCCGTTCGGATACCTACCTCATACAGCGGGCACAGGTGAGCGCCGATGCTCGCATCGGCGAGCATCTTCAGTTTTTTGTTCAACTCGAAGACGCCCGCGCTTTCGATAAAGACGCGGTCAGTCCTGTCGACAAAAACCCGCTCGATCTCGAGCAGGCGTTTGTGGCGTGGGTGAGCCCCCTCGGCGGCGGGACCGTCAAGTTTCGTATCGGGCGCCAGGAGATGGCGTTCGACTTGCAGCGCTTCATTTCAGTACGCGACGGCCCCAATGTCCGGCAAACCTACGACGGTATCTGGGCAGACTACGAATACGGGAAATGGCGATTCATCGGTTACGCGACGCAGCCCGTGCAGAATCGCGACGTGACCGCTTTCGACGACGTGTCCAACAGGCACCTGACATTCAGTGGCGTTCGCTTCGAGCGTCAGGGAGTCGGACCCGGTGACCTCTCCGGTTACTATTCGCGCTACAACCGGAGCAACGCCCGGTTCCTCGACGCAGTAGGCGACGAACATCGGGACGTGTTCGATTTGCGTTACACAGGCAAGGTGGGACGTGCGGATTGGGACGTCGAGTCCATGCTGCAAACGGGGCATGTCGGCGACAACACCATCGGTGCGTGGGCAGTCGGGTCGCTCGCGGGTTATACGCTGGATGCGCCGTGGACGCCGCGCATCGGCATTCAGGTCGACGCCGCCTCGGGCGATAGACATCCGGGAGACGGCCGTGTGGAGACATTCAACCCGCTATTCCCGAACGGCTACTATTTCTCGTTGGCCGGCTACACGGGCTACGCCAACCTGATTCACATCAAGCCCTCGATCACGCTGAAGCCGTCGAACCGGCTTTCATTGCTGGCTGCGCTGGGATTTCAATGGCGCGAGACCACAGGCGATGCGGTCTATGCGCAGGGAAATGCGGTCGTTCCCGGTACCGCTGGAAAAGGCACGCTTTGGACGGGAATGTACGTTCAGCTCAGAGCCGATTGGACCATTGCGGCCAACCTGATTGGCGCGGTGGAAGCCGTGCATTTCCAGGTGGGCGATTCGATTCGGAACGCCGGTGGGAGCAACGCCGATTACGTCGGCGTGGAACTGAAGTATGGCTGGTAATGCTTCGGCTGCGTGGATTAACGAGTGGATTAGCGAGTCGACTAGTGCATCGATCCGTCCAGGGATCAGATATAGGCGATGAAACGGTCGATGAGGTCGGGGAGGTCCAGTTGCTCGACCCACCATTGCAGCGCGCGGCCGCTCTCGTCGTCTCGCCACGCCAGGTAGCAATAGGTGACCTCGCGCATGCCGCTTACTCGCTTCGGCACCAGCTTTCCCTCTTCGATTGCTCGTGCTGCAATACACTCCGGAAGCGTGCCTGCTGCCAATCCCTCACATTGCGCCTCCAGCTTTGCCGCAAGAGTCGGCACGGCAATGCACGGCTGGTTCGCGCCGGACGCCACCGTTCTGGGCGCCAGTTCGCGCGAGGTGTCACTAATGACGGCGCCGCGATATTGCATCACGGTGTCCATCGAAACGGGTTCGGGCAACGCGGCGAGCGGATGGCTGGGAGCAACGGCAAAGATATGGCGCAACGAGCCAATCGGACGCGCCACCAGATGGGGCAACTGCGGCGGCTCGCCCGCGGCGCCGATCACAAGATCGGCGCGCCGTGTAATCAATGCGTCCCACGTTCCGCCAAGCACTTCGCGCGAGAAACGCAAGTGCGTATCCATGTTCAGGCCGTAGAAATCGTGGACGTATGGCCACATCGCCTCGAATGGAAGGATCTCGTCCAGGCAGATGCGAAGCTCTGTCTCCCAGCCGTCCTGTACCCGTTTGGCTTTGCGTTCGAGCTGTTCACCGGCGAACAGCAAACGCCGCCCTTCTTCAACAACGACCCGCCCGGTGTGAGTAAGCTTGACGCGCCGGCCGCTGCGGTCAAACAGCTCCACCTCGAGGTCGCTCTCCAGCTTTTGAACCAGATAGGTGAGCGACGAAGGGACACGGTGCAGCAGTTCGGCAGCCTCGGTAAATGTACCGGTCCGGTCGATGGCGTCCAATGCCTCGAGCACCTCAAATGACAACTTCATCACTAGTTTCCTTTAGATCGATTCCATCACAGTCGATGTCTGACTCACCCCAAAGCGCTTATCGGCAGCACGATGTCATAGGTCAATGCATCAGCTTGTGACTTTGAATGCAAGCGGAATGGCGCGCAATGGCAGGGCTCGGAACTTCATAACTTTTCAGGTCATTGCAGGGACATTCAGCGAAGCGCAACGCGAGACTTCCAGCGGGCCGCCACGCGATTTCTCTCACATCATGTCTCTATCCGCGTTCAATCATATGAACAAAATCCGACGACAGCCATGGTTTCCGACGGGTCAATTGCGGCGGAACGTCAAGAGGCGGTGACTAAGTTAATTCAAGGACGTTTAAGGCGCAGCTTAGGACTTTAAAGCCTCGTTTCAATAACATTGGGAAACCGAACGTCCCGGTGAGTTCTGTGGTCCGAAATTAGGAACCGGTCAGTTCACAACAATATCGCACATCGTCGCAGGCTGCGACGTCAAACACGGAGATGGTCTCGCCCGCGAAGACGCGGCGATTGCGTTCAGGTAGCAACGCTCAAATGAGCGTGCAAAGAAAACTTCGACAACGTAGTGTGAACGAAAAGTTTCGCGAGCCAGGGGCCCGCTGACGGTACGAGTGATTTTTCGCTGAACGATTGCTCGTGATGCGCCATCGTTTTTCAACTTCGTGCGGGTCAACGCATGCTACAGAAGGAGCTGAATCGTGAAAATCTATCTGATCTCGCTGGGAGCCGGAATTCTGGTTGGCATTATCTATTCACTGCTTGGCGTGCGTTCACCGGCACCGCCCGCGGTGGCCCTGATTGGCCTGCTGGGCATGCTGATCGGCGAACAGGTGCTGCCTCCGGTCAAGCGCGTGATGGCCGGCGAACCGGTCACGACGGCGTGGTTTCGCAGCGAGTGCGTACCCAAAATCACCGGCACTCCACCGAAAGCGCAGACCGCGTCTCAGACCGGGCAGGACACTAAACCGGGAAGCCAGCAAGAATAGCGATCGCCGCGTTCACTGCCGCTGTCAGGTTCATTCAATCGGCCCAAAGCCAGGGCCACCGAGAAAATCTCTCCAAATCACGGGCGAGTGCCCTACCTGCGTCCGGCCATTGGGGTCATTAAAGAGAATCCACACGCGACAATCGCTCTGGTCCGAAGCTTCCTTGCAGAAAGTGATTAAAAGGAAACTTGAGGAAACGTGAACGAGCCGCTATAAACGAGGACGGCAAGCAGAAGACACGGGCAAAAAAAAGGCGTCACGTTTCCGTGACGCCTTAAAAAGTTCTAGCCATTCCGAGGGCCGTGCTAGAACCTGAGAGACTGTATTCGAAAGCGTACCCGGCGCGCGATACTGGATGCAGAATTGACACTGCGGAGACTGTTACGGGGGACTGTTACAAGCACTTGACCAGACACTCCGCGGGCCACGGTGGATTCGGAATTTCAAATGCAGAATCTGAAACCGTCTTTCGAAATGAGATTCCATTTTTTATGGTTACGCTGACTAAGTCAAGCAAAATCTCAAACGGCGCCGTTCGTCGCGGAAAAATATTCCGATACAATGAATCTTAAGACGAAAATGCACTGCACGCCCTGCTTTAGGGCTCCGCCCTGCTCTTGCGGAACGATTGCTGGCAGCGGACAGAACAAAAAAACTGAAATATAGTTCCAAAAAAAACCATGAACCGACCCACGCTCTCACGAACTGCCGCAGCTCTCGCCAAACACAAAGACGGCTCGGGCGACGAAGTCACCGCGCTGGCGCGTGGTTTGACAGTGTTGCGCTCGATCGCCGCAGCCGACGCGCCACTCAGCAATCGCGAGTTGGCCGAGCTGACCGGTATTCCGAAGCCCACGGTCTCGCGAATCACCGCCACGCTCGTCGGCGCCGGCTTCCTGTTCCGCTTGCCCGAAAGCGAGCGCTTCGTGCTGACTTCGTCGGTACTGGAGTTGAGCAACGGCTTTCTGCGCAACTTCGACATTCGGGCCCGCGCGCGGCCCTTCCTGATCGAACTCGCCGAACGCACTGCGTTGTCGGTGCATCTGGCCGTACGCGACCGCCTCGACATGGTGGTGATCGACGCGATCCGGCCACGCTCGGCCGTGCTCGTGTCGCGCCTCGAAATCGGCTCACGCATGAATCTCAGCCGCACCGCTGTCGGCCGTGCCTATCTGGCGGCACTCACCGAAGCAGAACGGGACAAATTGCTGATCGGCTTGCAGGCCGCCGAAGGCGACGACTGGGGCCACGTCAGCAGCCGTCTCGCCAGCGCCCTACGGGAAACCGAGGAACAAGGCTTCGCGATCGCGACGGGCGAATGGTACAACGGACTGAACGCGATCGCGTCGGGGTTCGTCGGCCCCTCGGGCGAACGCTACGCGGTCAATTGCGGCGGCTCCGCCGATCAGTGCCCGCGCGACTGGCTGATATCGCGCGCCGCGCCGGCCCTGCTCGAATGTATCCGCAATATCGTGCTCGAGATCGGCGGCACCCCTGGGCGCCGGCTGGACAACTGAAACGCACAGACGCCCGGCGACGGGCGACGGGCGACGGGCGACGGGCGACGGGCGAAGGGCGGCCGGCGGAAACGGCATTCCAGTTACGTTGTGATTCTGTAACCTTCGTAATCAAAAGAAAAATACACAGGTGGACTGTTACAGAGCCCGCGACGTAGGATCTTGCTTTCCTGTCGCGGGGCGCTCGCCGGGCTCGCCGCCATCACCCTCTAATAACGGTCCGGCCGACCTGCATGATGCCGCATTGCGTTAACATCTTTGTCCCGCGCCTCGGGTAGCATCGCGTTGAACATGCGCGGCGCGCCTGCTGTCGAAACCGCCTGTCATGCCGCCTGCGTGCCGGTCCGCCGAATTATCGAAGCGGCAAAATCGCACGAGCGGCTCACATCAAAGCCAGCCACCTGACCGAACGATGGACGAACAACAAAAGCATTCGGAAACCTCACACCCTGTCCCGCCGGCCTCCCAACCCGGTAGTTCGCAACCCTCCGCTTCCGGCAAGCCCGCTGGCGGTCCGGGATACCCGCCGCTCGAACCGAAAAGCCATCGCGGCCGCAACATCGCGCTGCTCGTGGCGGCGCTGGTCATCCTCGGGATCGTGCTGTGGCGCTGGCATCCGTGGGGCGGCCCCGGCGGCGGCGCGAGCGGCGCAGGCGGTGCAAGCGGTGCAAGCGGGGGCCATGCGGGCCGCGGAGGCCGCGGTGGCGCCGGCCTGGCCAACATGGCGCAACCGGTTCATGTGGCGAGCGCCACGCAGGGCGAAATGCCGGTGGTGCTGACCGCGCTCGGCACGGTCACGCCGCTCGCCAATGTCACCGTGCTGCCGCAGTTGAGCGGCGTGCTGCAGGACGTCTATTTCAAGGAAGGCCAGATGGTCAAGAAGGGCGACGTGCTCGCCCAGATCGACCCGCGCCCCTACCAGATCTCGCTGGAAAACGCGCAAGGCACCCTTGCGCGCGACCAGGCGTTGCTGCAAACCGCCCGCCTCGACCTGAAGCGCTATCAGACGCTCCTCTCGCAAGACTCGATCGCGAGCCAGCAGGTCGATACCCAGGCCTCGCTCGTGCGGCAGTATGAAGGCACGGTGAAGTCCGACCAGGCGAACGTCGATACCTTCAGGCTCGACCTGATCTATGCGCGCATCACCGCGCCGGTCTCGGGGCGCGTTGGATTGCGCCAGGTCGATCCGGGCAACTACGTGACGCCGAGCCTGACCAATGGCCTCGTCGTGATCACGCAGTTGCAGCCGATCAGCGTGATCTTCACGACCTCCGAAGACAACCTCCAGCAGATCCTCCAGCAGACCCAGACGGGCGCGAAGCTGTCGGTCACCGCCTATGACCGCAGCAACACCACCTCGCTCGAAGGCGGCTCGCTCGAAACGCTGGATAACCAGATCGATACCACCACCGGTACGGTCAAGCTGCGCGCCACGTTCCAGAACGCGAAGAACGTGCTGTTCCCGAATCAGTTCGTGAATACGCGCCTGCTCGTGGACACGATCAAGGACGCTGTGATCGTGCCGACGCCGGCCGTATTGAACGGCTCGATGGGTCAGTTCGTGTATGTCGTGAAACCGGACAATACGGTGAGCGTGCGCCCGGTCAAGATCGGTCCGGTCGACGGCGAACGCACCAGTATCAAATCCGGCCTGCAGGTCGGCGAACGCGTCGTGATCGACGGTTCGGACCGCCTGAAGGAAGGCGCAAAAATCACGATTCCGGCCGACAAGCCCCGCGGCGCTTCGGGCGCGCGTGGGGCAAGCGGCGCGGCGGCTGCGTCGGGCGCTTCCGGCGCACATGGACATCATCGCAAACACGCGGCGCAAGCCTCGGAATAAAGGCACGGCCACTATCGCATGAATCCATCCCGCGCCTTTATTCTGCGTCCCGTCGGCACTGCGCTGCTGATGGCGGCGATCATGCTGGTCGGTCTCGTCGCGCTGCGCTTTTTGCCGCTCTCCGCGCTGCCCGAGGTCGACTATCCGACCATCCAGGTGCAGACCTTCTACCCGGGCGCGAGCCCGGATGTGATGACGTCCTCGGTCACCGCGCCGCTCGAACGCCAGTTCGGGCAGATGCCGTCGTTGAACCAGATGTCGTCGCAAAGCTCGGCCGGCTCGTCGATCATCACGCTGCAGTTCAGCCTTGATCTGCCGCTCGATATCGCCGAGCAGGAAGTCCAGGCCGCCATCAACGCCGCGGGCAACCTGCTGCCGTCCGACCTGCCCGCGCCGCCGATCTACGCCAAGGTCAACCCCGCCGACGCACCGATCATCACGCTCGCGATCACCTCGAAAACGCTGCCGCTCACGCAGGTGCAGGATCTGGCCGACACGCGTCTCGCGCAGAAGATCTCGCAGGTGGCGGGTGTGGGTCTCGTGAGCCTGTCAGGCGGTCAACGTCCGGCCGTGCGGATTCAGGCGAATCCGCGCGCGCTCGCCGCGTATGGGCTGAATCTGGACGATCTGCGCACCACGATTTCGAACCTGAACGTCAACACGCCGAAGGGTAACTTCGACGGCCCGACGCGCAACTACACGATCAACGCGAACGATCAGCTGACCGACGCCGAGGCTTACAAGAGCGCCGTGATCGCGTACAAGAACGGCCGCCCGGTCATGCTGACCGACGTCGCCACCATCGTGCAAGGCGCGGAGAACACCAAGCTCGGCGCGTGGGTCGACAACACGCCGGCCATCATCCTGAACGTGCAGCGCCAGCCGGGCGCGAACGTGATCCAGGTGGTCGACAGCATCAAGGCACTGCTGCCGCAACTGCAGCAGTCGCTGCCCGCCGCGCTCGACGTGCGGATCGTCACCGACCGCACCACGACGATCCGCGCTTCCGTGCGCGACGTGCAGTTCGAACTGCTGATGTCGGTCGTGCTGGTGGTGCTGGTGATGTACCTGTTCCTCGCCAACGTCTATGCCACCATCATCCCGAGCCTGTCGGTGCCGCTCTCGCTGATCGGCACGCTTGCCGTGATGTACCTGTGCGGGTTCTCGCTGGATAACCTGTCGCTGATGGCGCTGACCATCGCCACCGGCTTCGTGGTGGACGATGCAATCGTGATGATCGAGAACATCGCGCGCTATGTCGAAGACGGCGAATCGCCATTGGAGGCCGCGCTGAAAGGCTCGAAACAGATCGGCTTCACGATCATTTCGCTGACGGTTTCGCTGATCGCCGTGCTGATTCCGCTGCTCTTCATGGGCGACGTGGTTGGGCGCCTGTTCCATGAATTCGCGATCACGCTGGCCGTGACGATCGTGATCTCGGCCATCGTCTCGCTCACGCTCGTGCCGATGATGTGCGCGAAGCTCCTGCGCCATACGCCGCCGCACGAGAGCCACCGTTTCGAGGCGAAGGCCCACCATGCGATCGACTGGGTCATCGCACGCTATGCGGTCGCGCTCACCTGGGTGCTGAACCGGCAACGCTCCACGCTGTTCGTCGCGCTGCTCACGCTGGTGCTGACCGGCGTGCTGTACGTGTACATTCCGAAGGGCTTCTTCCCGGTGCAGGACACCGGCGTGATCCAGGCGATCACACAGGCACCGCAGTCGGTGTCGTATGCGTCGATGGCCGAGCGTCAGCAGGCACTCGCCGAGCAGATCCTGAAGAATCCGGACGTGGAAAGCCTGACCTCGTTCATCGGCGTGGACGGCAGCAACATTACGTTGAACAGTGGCCGCATGCTGATCAACCTGAAGCCGCGCGACGACCGCAGCAACACCGCGAGCGAGGTGATCCGCCAGTTGCAGCAGGACGTGGCGCACATTCCGGGCGCGTCGCTGTACATGCAGCCGGTGCAGGATCTGACCATCGATTCCACCGTCAGCCCGACGCAGTACCAGTTCATGCTGACCGACCCGAACATCGGCGAATTCACGACCTGGGTGCCGAAGCTGGTCGACCGGCTGAAGCAGTCGCCTGAACTGGCCGACGTGGCGACCGACCTGCAGGATAACGGCCAGTCGGTCTACATCGAGATCGACCGCGCCACGGCATCGCGCTACGGCATCACACCGGCCACCGTCGACAGCGCGCTCTACGACGCGTTCGGCCAGCGCATCATTTCGACCATCTTCACGCAGTCGAACCAGTACCGCGTGATTCTCGAAGCGCAGCCGCAGATGCAGCATTACACCGAGTCGCTGAAATCGATCTATCTGCCCTCCTCCACGTCGTCAGGCGGGCAGGTGCCGCTGTCGTCGATCGCGCGCTTTATCGAGAAACCTGCGCCACTGCTGGTCACGCATTTGAGCCAGTTCCCGGCCACCACCGTCTCGTTCAACCTCGCGCCCGGCTCGTCGCTTGGCGCGGCGGTGAAAGCGATCGATCAGGCGGAGAAGGATATCGGGCTGCCGCCGTCGTTCCAGACGCGCTTCCAGGGCGCGGCGCTGGCGTTCCAGGCGTCGTTGTCGAACGAACTGTTCCTGATTCTGGCGGCGATCGTCACGATGTATATCGTGCTCGGCGTGCTGTACGAAAGCTTCATTCACCCGATCACGATTCTGTCGACGCTGCCGTCGGCCGGCGTCGGCGCCTTGCTGGCGCTGCTGATCACCGGGCACGATCTGGACATCATCGGCATTATCGGTATCGTGCTGCTGATCGGTATCGTGAAGAAGAACGCCATCATGATGATCGACTTCGCGCTCTACGCCGAGCGCGAGGAAGGCAAGCCGCCGCGCGAGGCGATCTATCAGGCATGTCTGCTGCGCTTCCGGCCGATTCTGATGACCACGCTCGCCGCGCTGCTCGGCGCCCTGCCGCTGATGCTCGGCACCGGCGCCGGTTCGGAACTGCGCCGCCCGCTCGGTATCGCGATTGCCGGCGGTCTGATCGTCAGCCAGCTGCTCACGCTGTTCACCACGCCGGTGATTTACCTCGGCTTCGATGCGCTGGCCCGCCGCGCGCGCGAGCGGTTCCATCGCGGCGATGCGTCGAAAGGCGCGCCCCCGCCCGCCACTGATGCAGGGAACTAGGCGATGAACCTGTCGCGTCCGTTTATCTCGCGTCCGGTCGCCACCACGCTGTTGGCGATCGGCATTGCGCTGGCCGGTATTTTCGCGTTCACCAAACTGCCGGTCGCGCCGCTGCCGCAGGTCGACTTCCCGACCATTTCCGTCCAGGCCACGTTGCCGGGCGCGAGCCCCGACACGGTGGCGACGAGCGTGGCCAGTCCACTCGAGCGGCATCTCGGCTCGATCGCCGACGTCACCGAAATGACCTCGCAGAGCTCGGTCGGCTCGACGCGCATCACCATGCAGTTCGGCCTGAACCGCGACATCGACGGTGCCGCGCGCGACGTGCAGGCGGCCATCAATGCCGCGCGCGCCGATCTGCCGGCGAGCCTGCGCAGCAATCCCACGTACCACAAGGTGAATCCGGCCGACGCGCCGATCCTGATTCTCGCGCTCACGTCGAAGACGCTGACCGCCGGCCAGTTGTACGACTCGGCGGCGACCGTGTTGCAACAGTCGCTCTCGCAAGTGGATGGTGTGGGCGAAGTGGACGTGAGCGGCTCGGCCAATCCGGCGGTGCGTGTCGAACTGGAACCGAACGCGCTGTCACACTACGGTATCGGCCTCGAAGACGTGCGCGCGGCGCTCGCCGCCGCCAATGCGAACAGCCCGAAAGGCTCGATCGAGTTCGGCCCGAACCGCGTGCAGATCTATACCAACGACCAGGCGAGCAAGGCCGCGCAGTATAAAGATCTGGTCATCGCGTACCGGAATGGCTCGGCGGTGAAGCTGTCCGACGTGGCCGAAGTGGTCGATTCGGTCGAGGATCTGCGCAACCTCGGCCTCTTCAACGGCAAACGGTCGGTGCTGGTGATTCTGTACCGCCAGCCCGGCGCGAACATCATCGACACGATCGACCGCGTGATGGGGATGCTGCCCCAGTTGCACGCGTCGCTGCCGGCCGACGTCGACATCGCGCCGGCCGCCGACCGCTCCACGACGATCCGCGCGTCGCTGAAAGACACCGAGCGCACCTTGCTCATTGCGGTCGCGCTGGTCACGATGGTGGTGTTCCTGTTCCTGCGCAACTGGCGCGCGACTTTGATTCCGAGCGTCGCCGTGCCGATCTCGATCATCGGCACGTTCGCCGCGATGTATATGCTCGGCTTCTCGATCGACAACCTGTCGCTGATGGCGTTGACAATCGCGACCGGCTTCGTGGTCGACGATGCGATCGTGGTGCTGGAGAACATCTCACGGCATATCGAAAACGGCGTGCCGCGCATGCGGGCCGCGATCCTCGGCGCGCGCGAAGTCGGCTTCACGGTGCTGTCCATCAGTATTTCGCTGGTGGCCGTGTTCCTGCCCATTTTGCTGATGGGCGGTATTGTCGGGCGGTTGTTCCGCGAGTTCGCGCTGACACTGTCGCTGGCGATCGGCGTGTCGCTGATCGTCTCGCTGACCTTGACGCCGATGATGTGTTCGCGTTTCCTGCGCGAGCCGCACGAGAAAAAGGCAGAAGGACGTTTCGGCCTCTGGCTCGAACGCGGCTTCACGTCGATGCAGCGCGGTTATGAGCGCACCCTCGGCTGGGCGCTGCTGCATCCGCGCCTGATCGTGACGATTCTGCTGCTGACGATCGGACTGAACATCTGGCTGTACATCATCGTGCCGAAAGGCTTCTTTCCCCAACAGGACACGGGCCGGCTGGTCGGCGGCATCCAGGCCGACCAGAGCACGTCGTTCCAGGCGATGAAAGGCAAGTTCGCCGAGATGATGAAGATCGTCGGCGAGAATCCCGCGGTGGACAGTGTGGCCGGTTTCACTGGCGGCCGCCAGACCAACTCGGGGTTCATGTTCGTTTCACTGAAACCGAAGAGCGAGCGCAAGCTTTCCGCCGACCAGGTAATCCAGCAGCTGCGTGCCCCGCTCGGCGACGTAGCCGGCGCGCGGACCTTCCTGCAGGCGGTGCAGGACATTCGCGTGGGCGGCCGGCAATCGAACGCGCAGTATCAGTTCACGCTGCTGGCCGATTCCACGCCTGATCTGTATCTGTGGGGACCGAAACTCACCGAGGCGCTGCAAGCGCGCCCCGAACTCGCCGACGTGAATTCCGACCAGCAGCAGGGTGGCCTGGAAGCGATGGTGACGATCGACCGCGCGACCGCGGCGCGTCTCGGCATCAAGCCGGCGCAGATCGACAACACCTTGTACGACGCGTTCGGCCAGCGCCAGGTTTCGACGATCTACAACCCGCTGAACCAGTACCACGTCGTGATGGAAGTCGCGCCGAAGTACTGGCAGAGTCCGGACATGCTGAACCAGATTTACGTCAGCACCTCCGGCGGCAGCGCGAGCGGCGCGCAGACCACCAACGCGCCAGCCGGCACGGTGACTGCGCAGACTCCCGCCACGGCCAGCACGAGTGCGACGACGGGCGGCACGGCGGGCACGACGGCGTCGAGCGTGGCGAGCATCGCGGCCGACTCCGCGCGCAACCAGGCGATCAATTCGATTGCGGCGAGCGGCAAGTCGAGTGCTTCGTCGGGCGCGGCGGTGTCGACCTCGAAGGAAACGATGGTGCCGTTGTCGGCGATCGCGAGCTTTGGGCCGGGGAATACGCCGCTGTCGGTGAATCACCAGAGCCAGTTCGTGGCATCGACGATTTCGTTCAATCTGCCGCCGGGGGTGTCTTTATCGACGGCCACGCAGGCGATTTACGACACGATGGCGCAGCTTGGCATGCCGGGCACGATCCACGGCAGCTTCCAGGGGACGGCCCAGGCGTTCCAGCAGTCGATGTCCGACCAGCCGATTCTGATTCTGGCCGCGTTGGCGGCGGTGTATATCGTGCTGGGGATGTTGTATGAGAGCTATATTCATCCGCTGACGATTTTGTCCACGCTGCCTTCCGCGGGCGTGGGGGCATTGCTGGCATTGCTACTGTTCAAGATTGAGTTCAGCATCATCGCGCTGATTGGGGTGATCTTGCTGATCGGCATCGTGAAGAAGAACGCGATCATGATGGTGGACTTTGCGATTGAGGCCTCCCGGCAGGGGTTGTCGTCGCGAGATGCGATTTTTCAGGCTTGCATGCTGCGGTTCCGGCCGATCATGATGACTACGTGTGCCGCGCTGCTTGGGGCCTTGCCGTTGGCTTTTGGGCGTGGGGAAGGGGCTGAGTTGCGGGCTCCGCTGGGGATTTCCATTGTGGGTGGGTTGATTGTGAGTCAGATGCTTACGCTCTATACCACGCCGGTGGTGTATCTCTATATGGATCGGATTCGGGTGCGGTGGGAGAGGAGGAAGGGTCGGAGAGCCGGGATGGCGGCACAATGATGGTCTTTTTGCCGTGCGGCGCTTATTGTTTGTATGCCTACGGCGTTGGCCTTTCCTTGAGCTGGTTGCCTGCGCGGCGCTTATTGTCTGTGTGCCTATGGCGTTGGCCTTTCCTTGAGCTGGTTGCCTGCGCGGCGCTTATTGTCTGTGTGCCTATGGCGTTGGCCTTTCCTTGATTTGTTATTGGTGTATTAGCGTCGCCCCTGTGCGGGGCGGGCACCTACTTTTCTTTGCCTGCCGCAAAGAAAAGTAGGCAAAAGAAAGCGGCTCAAACCGCTAATTCTTAAGCGGGTCCCCTGGCTTGGAGGGGGCAGTGGTGCATCTGGAATCGGAACTCTCGCACACTTCGCGTCAGTGACACAGCAGTCATACTTCCGGCGGCGCCATGCGCGCCGAAGGGTACTTCGAAACCCCGTTGCTACGTTACGCGCTCACGCAATTTGACACGCTGGCGCAAGGGTTCGCTATCCCACCACGCAAACGAAGCCACAGCCTCGATGATCGACCCTTCCGGCGAGCACGTAGTGCGAGGCGGGAAGTATGACGCCCTTGTCACGAGAGCCGAATGTGCGAGAACCCAGATTCCAGATGCACCACTACCGCAACTGTGCGGGGGATCCGCTTAAGAATTAGCGGTTTGAGCCGCTTTCTTTTGCCTACTTTTCTTTGCGGCAGGCAAAGAAAAGTAGGTGCCTGCCCCGCACAGGGGCGACGCTAATAGACCAATAAGAAATCAAGGAAAGGCCAACGCCATAAGCATACAGACGAACAGACGAACAAGCGCCGAGCAGGCAAAAACCCAATCTAAAGCCCCTGCCGCACGGCAAGCAAAAAAATCCGCACCCACTGCTTAGCCTGCCGCTCGCCCGCCATGGGCAAAACCCAAACCTGACGCTTAGCGTCCTTAACCTTCAAAGCGACCTGCCATTGAGCATCATGGCCCTGCACCTCAGCCCCCAGCAGATCAGCAAAAATATAATCCCCCTGCTCGCCGCCCAGGCGCACCTCGCATAACCGCTTGCCTGCCGCAAGCCGGACCAACCCCCAGGTCCCCTTCAACTCATGAGTCCAATCGCCATCGCGAACATTGGGCGCGACTTCCTTCCGACGCCGCCACCAATAAACGACCGCGGCAATCAAAAGCAAAACAACCAGAACAGCCACCCCAACCGCAACGGCCAACCCAAATGCCGCCTGCAAGGCATAAAACGCCCGCACGGCGCCATACACCAACGCGATCAGCGCAATCAACGCAACAAGAATCGGCATCGCAAGCTCGTTAGACAAAAAATCAGCCTAGCACGGCGCAGCCCCCAATCCCATGGCAAAAAACCATTGCGAAAAATGCGCAGCCGCGCGTAATCAGCGCCACGAGCGCGACAGGCATGCCAGCTCCCTACGGCGACTTATGCGTCGCCGCCCAGTCCTTCACCGCCTTCAGCGTGTTCTCAACATGCTTCTCCGGCGAAAGGCTCGTGTACTCGTAAATGATCTTGCCGTCCGGCGCGATCACGTACGACACGCGATTGGCCATCGAGCTATGCATCGGCATGCCGGCGTCATATGCACCAATCACCTTCGAGTCGGCATCCGCCGCCACCGGGAATTTACTGCGGCATTCGCTCACCGAAAACTTTGTCAAGGTGTCGATGTTGTCGTGCGATACGCCAATCACGGTCGCGCCATATTTCTTGTACTCGTCGACGGCTTCGGCAAACTCGTGAGCTTCGATCGTGCAACCTTTCGTGAACGCCGCCGGGTAGAAATACAGCACCACCGGCCCCTTCTTCAGCTCGTCGGCAAGCGAATACGTGTAGGTCTTGCCGCCCAGCGAAGCCTGCGTGGTGAACGGCGGCGCGGCATCGCCCGGCTTGAGCGTGGCCGAGGCCGTCAGCGAATGCAGCGCGAATCCCACCGACAAAACGGCAGCCAGAGCCACCGGTACAAGTCTTCTCTTCATTTGCAGTCCCTCGAAACATCCGTGCACGTGGTTGGCACAATTAGCCGAAAGTCGCGGTGTCCAGTCGAGCCCCGGCATCTCCACCTGCTATTGGACCACGTACAGACAAGATACGTCAGAACCTGAAGAAAGGATGCGAGGGAAGCCCAGCCGCCATCGCAGCCCCGCCCCCTCAGACGATCGCTTCCTGGATATGGGCGCCAAACCACGCCGCAGCCGACAGGTTCAGTTCGGCCAGCACCTCGGGCGTGAGCGCGGCGAAACCGGCCGGGACATCGGACCCCGCGGCGATCAGCGCGGCATCGGCGCCCTCGCCGGCTGCTTCGGCAATCCGCAACAAGGCGCCAAGCCGGCCGCTGCGCGTGACAATCGCTTCGCGAATCTGCGGCGCAAGGCCGAGTTTCTCGAGGGCAGTCGCGGGCGTGCTGCCGATCACCACGTGGACCAGAGAAAAAATCCCGGTCATGAAGGCGGCATCGGCGAATTCGCTATCGGCCGGGCGCAGCCAGCTCGCGGCCAGTTCCATGAAACGCGAGCGCGTGCCGGCCAGTTGCACCAGCGGGTCGGCGCGCCACGGCAGATCGGTGCGGTCGGCGTACAACAGCAGCTGCGCCCAGCGCGCGATCTGCCGCGTGCCGGTGGCGATGATGGCTTCGCGCAGCGAAGCGATATTGCGCCCCAGCCCGAACGCGCTCGAATTGACGAGGCGCAGCAGTTGCACCACCACGCTCGGGTTCAGCTTGAGCTCCGCCTCAAGCTCGACGATCCCGGCATCGCGCGACAACAGCGCCAGCAAACGCAGCAGGCCGGGGCGCGGCGAACGGTTACGCGGCGCGGCCAGCACCTGCGGCCGTGCGAAGAAGTATCCCTGGAACAGATCGAAGCCGAGCTCGCGTGCCAGCGCAAAGTCTTCGCGCGTCTCGACCTTTTCCGCGATCAGCGTCTTGCCATGGCTGCGCACCGTCGACGCCAGCTCGGCAAGCGTGGACCGGTCCGCCTGCAGGAAGTCGATCTTGACGATGTCGGCATGCGGCAGCGCGGCAAACAGCTCGTCCGACAGTTCGCACACGTCGTCGAGCGCGACCTGGAAGCCGGCGCGGCGCAACTCGGTCAGCCGGCGGCCCAGATGCGCATCGAACCTGACGGTTTCGAGAATCTCCAGCACGAAGCGCTCAGGTGGCATCAGATGGACGATGTCGTTAAAGAGCAGCGCGCGGTCGATATTGACGAAGCCACGGTGCGGGCCCAGCACGGCCGCCACGCCGATTCCGCCGATCGCGCGCGCCACGACCTGGGCGGTCGCCTGAGCGTCGTTGGTGACCTCGGCATAGTTGTGCGCGCCGGCGCGAAACAGCAATTCGTAAGCATTGAGCGCGCCGTCGCGATCGAGAATCGGCTGGCGGCCCAGATAGACGAACTGCGCCCCGGACGCCGGGACGGCGTCTTCGGCACATTGCTCGGGCACCTCGACGTGCCGGGGGGTGGCCCTGACAAAGTGGCGTTCAGACATGGATCATCGGTGCAAGTGTTCGGAAAGCTACGCAGCGACGTCCTGGCCGACACTGCACAACGGGTTTGACGTATTAACGGATGCCAGGCCGTCGCACTTTAACTGAATCGGTCGCACCACGCGCTGGACCACGCCGCCCCTTCTTTACCATTTGTTTTTTACCGCAGGCGCTAAAGATTTCGCGCCGCGGGTCGTTATCTTGTTCTGATGGGGCGGCCTGATACCTCTTACCCGCCCGGACACGGCGGGCAGCGAGCCGCCCCGCCTGCAGACGAACACAGGTTGCCAGCGACAAACATGGAAGCGAACAGGATCATCGCGCCCCGCCGGGGCTCCTTGCGCACGGTCATCGACCGGTTTCGTGCGTTCGGCCGGCGTGCCCCCAGCAAACCGCAGCCAGGCGCAAGCCGCGCTGCGCAACTGGAACAGGTGGTCGGCGCCGTCGA
Organism: Paraburkholderia fungorum; assembly: GCF_046027605.1. Lineage (GTDB taxonomy): Bacteria > Pseudomonadota > Gammaproteobacteria > Burkholderiales > Burkholderiaceae > Paraburkholderia > Paraburkholderia fungorum_F. Next base: position 75,027 of record NZ_JAQQEF010000004.1, on the reverse strand, counting down.
TCTGCTGGCGCACGTCGATCAGACGCTGCGCTTCCTCTATGTATCCGACGCCAGCCTGCGCTTCATCGGCTATCACCGTGAGTATCTCGAGACCATCACGCTGCACGATCTCGTGGCACCCGCCGACGTGCCGCGCCTCGACGCGCTGCTGGCGCGCGCCGCCGCCACGGGCAACGTCGAAAAGGCGACGCTCGGCCTCATCAAGTCGCTGACCTACCCGATCACCGTCGAGTTGCGCGTGGTGCGCAGCAGCCACGACGGCGTCGACAGCTATGCGGTGGCCGGCTTCGACGTATCGGCCTGGCACGCCACCGAGGAACGCCTGATCCAGGCGCTGCATCTGGACCGCCTCACGAATCTGGCCAACCAGCCGGCGCTGATCCCCGCGCTGCTCAAGGCGCAACAGCAGGCCGATGCCCACGGCACCCCGGCTGCGCTGCTGCTGCTCGACCTCGACGACTATCAGCGCGTGAACCGCGCGCTCGGCTACGATGCCGGCGACGAGATGTTGCGCGACACCGCGCGGCGTCTATTGAACATGACGAGCCCGAGCGAGACGGTGGCGCGGATCGCCAGCGACGAGTTCGCGATCCTGATCAAGCCCGCCGCGAGCCGCACCGACGCGGCCGCCGCGGCCGAAGCGCTGGCGCGCCGCCTGTTGACCGCGATCCAGCAACCGTATGTATTCAGCGGGCAGCAGGTGCATCTGTCGGCGAGCATCGGCATTGCGCTGTATCCCGATGTGCGCCACGCCAACGATACCGCCGCCCACGACACCCACCTGCTGCGCTGGGCCGATCATGCGTTGCTGCAGGCCAAGGCGGCCGGCGGCAACACGCTCGCCTTCTACGTACCGGACGACAACCCCGCCGACGCCGAGCGCCTGAAGCTCGAAGCGGACCTCTACGACGGTGTGCGCAACGGCGAGTTCTCGCTGCACTTCCAGCCGATCACGAGCAGCCGCACGCACGGCGTGGTCGGTGTCGAAGCGTTGATCCGCTGGTCGCATCCCGTGCACGGCCTCGTTCCCCCTTCGATGTTCATTCCGCTCGCGGAATCGATCGGCCTGATCAACTTCCTCGGCAACTGGGTGTTGAAGGTTGCCTGCATGCAGCTGATCCAGTGGGACGCGCGGGGCATCTCATTGCAATACGTCGCCGTCAACGTCTCGCCGCAGCAGTTCCGCGATCCGCGTTTCAAGGACAGCGTGCGCGAAGCGATCGAGTTGACCGGCATCGATCCGCGCCGCCTCGTGTTCGAGATCACCGAGAGCCTGCTGATGCACGACCCGGCACACGCCAAGGGTTTGCTCGAAGAACTGACGGCGATGGGCATCCGCTTTGCCGTCGACGATTTCGGCACCGGCTATTCGAGCCTGGCTTACCTGCAACGTTTCCCGCTGGCCAAGCTCAAGATCGACAGGAGTTTTGTCGAGAATCTGCTAACCTCCCGGAACGATCAGGCAATCGTTAGCGCGGTCGTCGGGCTCGCGCAGACACTCGATCTCGAACTGGTTGCCGAGGGCGTCGAAACAGAAGCACAACGCACCTTGCTCACCGAGATGGGATGCGACCATATTCAGGGGTGGCTCGTCTGCAAGGCGCTGCCCTCCGACGAACTCGCGCAGCGGTTCGAAGCACGCACGCTTCACCTGCACGTCGCATAGCGATGCAGGCGAACCTCGCGCGCAGCGGAAGATACCGGCTCGATGCCGGTGTGGCATTCATTGGAACATGTATGGTTTTTGCGGGACTCACATGGTAAAGGCGGCGGTGCTCGACCGGCTTTGGACGCGTATGAGCGAGCGTGGCGATTTCCCCATGCTGTCGCAATCGCTGCGCACCACCATGGCGGCAATGAACAACGACGACCTCGACTTCACCGGCCTCGTGCAGGTCGTGCTGTCGGACTTCGCCTTGACGCAAAAAGTTTTGCGGCTTGCCAACTCGGCCATGTACATGGCGTTCGGCGGCAATATCACCACGGTGTCGCGCGCGCTGATGGTGCTCGGCATGGACGCGGTCGGGCATCTGGTGGTCGGCCTGAAGATCGTCGATCACTTTCATCACAGCGCGCCGCGCCGCATCGACGCGAAACTCGAATTGAATCGCACGCTGCTGTCGGGCTGTGTCGCGCGCAAGCTGACCGAGCGCGGCGATCTGCGTGCCGGCGAAGAAGCCGTGGTCTGCACGCTGATGCGGCAGATCGGCAAGCTGCTGGTGGTGTTCTATCTCGACGCAGAGTGGGATCAGATCCGCCGGCATATCGACGACGGCACCATCGAGGCCGACGCCTGCGTGCTGGTGCTCGGCGTCACGTTCGACGAGATCGGCGCCGAAGCCGCGGTGCGCTGGCGCCTGCCCGACATGATCCGTTCCGGGATGGGCGAGTTCGATCCGCTGGACGTCGAGCAGCCGCGCCAGGTGCAATGGCTGCGCGCCATCACCAATTATTCGACGGCAGTGGCCGACGTGCTGACCCAGCAGAACATGCCGGACTGGGAGCGCGAAGAACGCATCGCCGGACTGGCACAGGCATATAGTCACGCGCTGAATACCGATCCGGACGTCCTGCAGCAGATGAGCATCGCGCTCGCCCGTGAAGAAGGCGGCGACGGCGTGATGGCCGAAATCGTCGAGTTGCGCGCCAATGCGGACGCGATCGCGCGCGAGGCGCTCAATCCGGAAGCGCGCATCGCCGCGGGCGTCGGCGATCTGCGCGGCCTGCCCGACGGCAGCGCGCTCGCACCGGCGTTGGCGCTGGCTGCGGAAACCGTGTTGGCGGCGCTCGGCTTCGCGCGCACGGTGGTGTTCGTCAAGCACAGCAACGGCACCTTCAGGGCGCGCCTCGGGCTCGGGCCGAAGATCAACGCGGCGCTGCCGAAGCTGACCTTCAACACCGCCTTCGAGCCCGACGTGTTTCATCTCGCGGTCGCGAACTCGGTCGGCATTTTCATCGAGAACGCACGCGACCCGAAAATGGTCGCGCGATTACCCGAATGGTTCCGCCGCTCGTTCGACGACGCCCGCGCTTTCGTGCTGCTGCCGGTCGTCGACGAAACCGGTAAGACGGTGGCGCTGTTATATGGCGACTGGTCTCATACGCAGGAGGCGCGCCGGATAACGCAGAAGGAAATGAGTGCGTTGAATGAATTGGCGAAGGAGTTAGGGCGTTTTTTTGGTCTGGGGCAGATGCAGGAAATGGAGACGATGTGAAGACATGGCGTGATCGTTGATCACGGTGCTTCACAGTCACCCGTTTTGTATTTGCCCTAAGTTGAGTTTGCCGAGGCTGGCCGCGAGGCTCAGGCGCGCAACGTACCACTCGGCCAGCGTTGCGATACGCTGATGGTTGGCGACGACAAGCGCGTCTTGCGCGTGCAGCAGTTCCATGATGTTCGCCACCCCGATTCTATAGCGCGCCTGCGCTGCATCGAACGCCAGAGCGGCGTTCCCCTGCAAGGCTTCGGCCTGCTGCACGGTTTGCGCGCCGGCGCGGACCGCCTCATAGCTTTTCCAGACATTCAATGCGACCTGCTGTTCGGCCTCGGCGACGTTCGCTTGCTGAAGCTCCGCTTGTGCCCTCGCCTCGCGAATCCGGTAGGTCGAGCCGAACCCTTCGAAGAAGGGGATGGTGACCCGAACGCCCACGTAACTGTTGCGCGATGTCGAGGATGCGCCGCCCGCCGCACCAAAGGACGCCGTTGGCCGGTTGCTATCCGACAGCCCGGCCTGCAGACGAACCGTCGGCCAGGCCTGCGCGCGCATGCTTTCGATGGATGCCTCAGTGGCGTGCAGCTCGGCCCGTGCGGCCAGCAAACGGGGATGATTATCCAGCGCCTGATCCAGCAGCAGCTTGATCGCCTCCAGTTGCGGCGCCGTTCGCTGCATCTGCGCCGGCACCACCGAAAGCACGATCGGCACGTCCGGACTGAGGCCCATGTCGATCGCTAGCGTACCGGTCGCTTCGTGCAACGCGCTAGTCGCCTTGACGACGTTCAACATGGCCTGGCTATGTGCGGTACGCGCCTGCAACTCGTCCGCGATGGATGCCACGCCGGACTGCATTCGGGCATGCGCGGCCGCGAGGCTTTGCGCGGCGTTGACCTCCGCTTCATGGGCCGCTTCGGCTTGTGCCCGCGCGGTCATGGCCGCGAAATAATCATGAGCGCTCGTATAGAGCACATCGAGCACCGCGCCGTTGAGCGACTGATCAGCCGCGATCAGCAGTTCCCGCGCTTTCCTGACCTCTGCCGACCGTGCGCCGAAATCGAACACCACCCATTCGAACGCCAACTCGGCCGCGCGCGCGGCGCCGTTGTACGACTCCTGCGACGCCCATTGATTTGTCGACGCCGTGTTCGCGCGATTGAGCGATCCATTCACAACACCGGAAAGCGTCGGCCATTGCGCAGCCTTCGCTTCACCCAGACGGGCGGCCTGCGTCAGCGCGTTGCCCCACGCACGGCGCGTCAGCGGATTGCGGCACAACGCGCGCGCCGCCACCTCTTCCAGCCGCAATGCCGCATTCGGCAAATCGAATTCGCAACGCGCCCTACCCGCCAATTCAGGCACGCGCGCGACGACCGGCGGCGCAGTAATTTCATGCTGCGTGTCAATAGGATCGAATCCGTCGGTTAGCGATTGCGCGTACGAACCGGCCGGCAAGAACGCAATGACAGCCGCAAGGATGCCGCGCACGACACGCTTCTTCCTGTGCGCAAGATCATGAAAATCAACGTTCATGCAAACTCTCATCGACCCGCGTCAGCAAGGGACTCAAAAAATATTCGATCAATCGGCGCTTGCCGGTTTTGATCTCGACGCTTGCCGCCATACCCGGACTGAGCGCCACAGGCTGAGCATCGATCATCATGCTCGATTGCTGCAATTTGAGCCGCACCGAGTAGACCAGGCCGCGTTTTTCATCTTCGATCGCGTCGTGCGACACGCTGACCACCTCAGCCGGCAAGGTACCGTAGCGGGTATACAAAAAGGTTTCGATCTTTGCCGCAGCAGGCTGGCCCACGGCGACAAATCCGATGTCCTTGTTCTCCAGGAACGCTTCGATCTCGGCGGGATGTTCTGCCGGGACGATCACCATCAAAGGCTGAGCGGCCGTCACAACGCCACCGACGGTATGCACCGCGAGTTGCTGCACGGCACCGTCTACCGGCGCTTTGAGCGTCATGAAGCGGTCGTGCGCGTCCGCCTTGATGTACTCCTGGCGAAGCTCAGCCGCCTTTTGCGCGGCATTGCCGAGGTTTTCGAGCGTCGCGCGGCGTGTTGAAGCGATCAGTTCCTCACGTTGTCGCCGCGCGCTCACCACGGCAGCGCCGATCTCGCCGATACGGCTTTTCTGCGCGGCCAACTCCCCTTCCTGCTCGATCCGGACCTGCTGCTTTTCCAGATATTCGTGACGCGACACGTAGTTCTTCGCCGCCAGCTCGTCGAGATCGGCCTCCCTGCTGCGTGCGATCTGCAGTGTGCCTTGCAACCTGTGGATCATTGCGCCGACAGTCTGCAACTCGGCTGCATTGCGGGCGATTTCCGCGTCGAGGCGCGCCACCTTCGAACGAAACTCGGCGAGTTCGCCATCCAGGAAACGTTGTTCCTGTTCGATACGCGCCGCCGACGGCATCAAATCGTCCGGCACTGGCGCATCGGCCGCGATCTCGACGCGTTGCGTCGTGCCGCTGTCGATGCCTTTGAGCAAAGCTCGCGCACGCGCGGCGCCGAGCCAGCTTTCCACCCAGTCGTCGCGCAAACGCAGACGATCCGCCGAGGATGCCGTCGAGTCCAGTTCGAGTAGCACGTCACCTGCTTTGACCAGCTTGCCGTCGCTGACATGGATCGCGGTCACCTTGGCCGTTTCGATCGACTGGATGATTTTTGCGCGACCGTCCGGGACGATTTTTCCTTGTGCAGTCGCAACGATATCGATTTTGCCGAACGCGGCCCATAGCAAGGCGATCAGTAAAAGCGAGACGATCGTCGCCATCGCGACGCGCGGCAGCGGCGAAACCGGCTGGCGCTGCAATGCGAGTGCCGCGGGGAGGAACTCGGATTCACCAGCCGACCAGTGCGGCGCGTTCCGCTCGCGCACGCGCCATGCCGCGTGCCCTACCTTCAGATACTGGCGTGCCAGATCTTTGGCTGCGCCTACCCAAAGCAATACACGGATCGTCATAGGCCTGCCTGCAGATGCCAAAGCTTCGCGTATGCGCCCTTGGCGGCGACCAGCGTGTCGTGCGGACCTTGCTCGATGATGGCGCCCCGCTCCATCACAATGATCCGGTCTGCCCGCCGCACGGCCGACAAACGATGCGCGATGATCAACACCGTACGTCCCTTGCAAATCGCGCGCATGTTGTCCTGAACGATGCGCTCGGACTCATAGTCGAGTGCGCTGGTCGCCTCGTCGAAGATCAGGATGCGCGGCTCGTGCATGAGCGCACGAGCAATCGCGATACGCTGGCGCTGACCGCCCGATAGCGTCGAGCCGTGTTCACCGACCGGCGTGTCGTAACCTTCCGGCAAGCCGACAATAAACTCATGCGCCCCCGCCAGCTTCGCGGCGTGCATCACCGCTTCAAGCGGTGCACCGGGATCGGTCAGCGCGATGTTGTCGCGGATGCTCCGGCTGAACAGCACGTTCTCCTGCGACACCACGCCGATCTGCCGCCGCAATGACGTCGTGTCGATCAATGCGAGGTCTTGCCCGTCGATGGTGACGCGGCCGCGCTCCGGTATATAAAGGCGCTGCACCAGGCGGGTCAACGTGCTCTTTCCCGAACCGGATTGCCCGACGATGCCGATCACCGCCCCCGCCGCGATCGACAGATTCACGCCGCCGAGAATCGCCGGACCGTCCGCGCGATAGCGAAACACGACCTCCTCCAGTTCGATACATCCCTTGACGGCAGGTAATGCGCTCTTCGCGCCGGCCGCTTCCGTGCGGCTATTCAGAATGTCGCCGAGGCGCGCGACTGAAATGCCGGTCTGCTGAAAATCGGTCCATAACTGGGCAAGCCGCATGATCGGCCCGGCAACCTGGCCGGCCAGCATGTTGAACGCGATGAGCTCACCGACCGTGAGCTTGCTGTCGATCACGAGCCGCGCCCCAACCCACATCAGCGCCACGGTAACGAGTTTGTTGACGAGGCTAACGCCGCCGCCGGCCCAGATACCGACCGTCGACGCGCGAAATGTCGCGCCAATGTAGGCTGCCAGCTGGTTATCCCATTGACGTGTCCACTGCGGCTCGACCGCCATCGATTTGACCGTATCGATACCGCTGATCGTTTCCACGAGAAACGATTGATTCTCCGCGCTGCGCGCAAACTTCTCGTTCAGGCGCCGCCGCAATACCGGCGTGCAAGCGACCGAGAGCAATACGTAACAGGGCAGCGACACGAGCACGATCAGCGTGAGCCAACCGCTGTAGAACAGCATCACTGCGATGAAGACGAACGAGAACAGCAAGTCCATCACGAGGGTGATCGCGTTGCCGGTCAGAAACGCTCGAATGTTTTCCAACTCGCGCACGCGAGCGACTGAATCGCCGACGCGCCGCGCCTGGAAATACGCAAGCGGCAATTTGAGCAGATGGCGGAACAGACTTGCGCCGAGTTCGACGTCGATGCGGCTCGTGGTGTGCGCGAATACGTAGCTGCGTAGCGCGGTTAGGCCGACGTCGAATAGGACAACGATGGTGAGACCGACGGCGATCACGTCGAGCGTGGTTAGGCCGTGATGCACCAGGACCTTGTCCATCACCACCTGGAAGAACAGCGGTGTGATCAGAGCGAGGATCTGGATAAAGAACGAGACAACGAGCACCTCGGTTAGAAGACGCCGGTACTTGATCAATGCCGGGATGAACCAGGTGAAGTCGAATTTGGTCAGCTCGCCAAGCATCGACGCGCGTGAGGCGAACAGGATCAGCTCGCCAGGCCAATCGGTTTTTAGTACTTCGATGTCGATAGAGACGGGCTGCGCGGCATCAGGGCGCTGTATGACCGCTTTGGTCTTTTCTATGCGGCCGATGACGAAGAAGTCGCCGGCCTGGTCGATCGCGACGGCAGGTAGTGCGACGCGGTCCAGGCGGTCCCAACGGACCGTGGTGTGCTTCGCGTTGAGGCCTAGCGATTTTGCGGCGAGCAGGAGCTGTGTTGTGTCGAGCGGCGCTGCCCCCGGCTTGAATTCATGCGCGAGTTGATCCGGATCCGCAGCGATGCCGTGATAGCGCGCCAACATGACGAGACAGAAGAGGCCGGCGTCGATTGGGGAGGCGTCGGGTTTGTGTCGGGACGGCTGCGGGTGCTCGGCGTGCTGGGTATTCGGGACGGCGTGGGGTTGCATTCGGTATTGCTTCTGCGTGCTGCGGGTGAGCGGGTCGCGCGACATGTGTGCCACGCGAGCCGGGAGCGGTGGTTTGGACTAGAAGCAGCTGACCGCGATTGGCGGCGTTAGCGGTTGCGCTGAGCTTTGCTGCCATGCTGAATCCGATAACGCCGGTGGCGCGATGCTCGCCATCGTCTGGATCAGCAAGTCCAGTTTGCTTTCGATGTACGCGGATGCGTCTGAGGTGGCCGGCGCGAAGGTTTGCTTCGTCGACATGAGCTTCGGCGGGGTTGTGAGCGCTTTTGCGTTGATTGTGGTTTTGTCCCAGGTGGTGCCGTCGGCGAATTTGAACTGTTCGATGCCGTAGGGCAGGTTTGAACCGCTCTGATAAAGCTGCATCTTGATGCGCAGCACGTTGTCCGATCCTGAGACCGTGACCAGCAGATCAGAGCCGCTACCGTCGCGACGCACAGTGACGTCATCTGGATTGATGTCCATATCGAACAGCACGACGTCGATGTCCTTACCGTTCGGGTCGTAGGCCTCCTCAATCGTGTCGTTACCCGATTTGCGGCCAAACAGATATGTGTCGCTGCCTGTTCCGCCTGCCAGCAGATCGTTGCCTGCGCCACCATCGAGCACGTCGTTACCGTTGTAGCCAGCCAGTACGTCGTTGCCGGGTGTGCCTTGCAATGCCATCAGCGCCACGTCCTGTTTGGTCCAGATCGTGCCGCCAGTGAATCTGAACTGTTCGATGCCGTAGGGGAATGTCGAAGTTCCGCTGGCCTGGGCGAACTGGCTCCTGATCCTAAGTACGTTGTTCGAACCGGAGATCGTCAGGAGAAGGTCATAGCCCTGCCCATCACGGCGTACCGTCACATCCTGCGGACGGATATCGGCGTCGAATAGCACGACGTCGGTGTCGTTGCCGTACAGGTCGTAGGCTTCTTCGATCGTGTCGTTGCCTGATTTCCGGCCAAACAGATATGTGTCGCTGCCTGTCCCGCCTGCCAGCAGATCGTTGCCTGCGCCACCATCGAGCACGTCGTTGCCGTTGTAGCCGACCAGTACGTCGTTGCCGGGTGTGCCTTGCAATGCCATCAGCGCCACGTCCTGTTTGGTCCAGATCGTGCCGTCAGTGAATCTGAACTGTTCGATGCCGTAGGGGAACGTCGAAGTTCCGCTGGCCTGGGCGAGTTGGCTCCTGATCCGCAGTACGTTGTTCGAACCGGAGATCGTCAGCAGAAGGTCGTAGCCCTGCCCGTCGCGCCGTACCGTCACATCCTGCGGACGGATATCGGCGTCGAATAGCACGACGTCGGTGTCGTTGCCGTACAGGTCGTAGGCTTCTTCGATCGTGTCGTTGCCTGATTTCCGGCCAAACAGATATGTGTCGCTGCCTGTCCCGCCTGCCAGCAGATCGTTGCCTGCGCCACCATCGAGCACGTCGTTGCCGTTGTAGCCGACCAGTACGTCGTTGCCGGGTGTGCCTTGCAATGCCATCAGCGCCACGTCCTGTTTGGTCCAGATCGTGCCGTCAGTGAATCTGAACTGTTCGATGCCGTAGGGGAACGTCGAAGTTCCGCTGGCCTGGGCGAGTTGGCTCCTGATCCGCAGTACGTTGTTCGAACCGGAGATCGTCAGCAGAAGGTCGTAGCCCTGCCCGTCGCGCCGTACCGTCACATCCTGCGGTCGGATATCGGCGTCGAATAGCACGACATCGGTGTCGTTGCCGTACAGATCAAAGGCCTCCTCGATCGTGTCGTTCCCCGAGCGGCGTCCGAACAGATACGTATCACTGCCTGTGCCGCCCATCAGCAGGTCATCGCCCGCACCGCCATCGAGCACGTCGTCACCGGCGCCACCGTAAAGCGTATCGTTACCGTCGCCACCCAGCAGGATGTCGTCGCCGCTGCCGCCGTTGAGGACGTCCTTGCCGGCGAAGCCGATCAGGATCTTGCCCGACTTGTCTCCGGTTGCAACACCGAGCGAGCCGTTGCCGAACACTACGCCTAGCTGTCCCAACGACTCGCGCATTGCATCGCTCTGATATGTCTCGACGTAGGTGCGGAGTTCCGCACCGATATCGAAACCTTGCTGCAGCCAGTTGATGCCGAATGCGCGGGTCATGCCGGCCAGAATGAACGCAACGTCGGTTGCGCCCACGTCGCTTTGTGCGGCGTGCAGTTTTGAGGTCATGCCGGTAAAGTCGATATGCAGTTGACCGGCGTCGTTGACCTCGTAGACGATCGCGTCGAGATACGGCTTCCAGACCGTCTGCATTGCGACGGCCGTATAGACCGACTCGACCAGCGTGGACCATGCGCTGGCCACATACTCGCCGCGCGTGCCAGAGAGATTCACTGTACCGCTAGCGTTGGCGCCGAGCATCGTGCCGGACATCTTTTCCAGCACGGTAAGACGGCCGATCCAGTCGGCGTCGGCCGCATAGCCGGTAATCGTTCGCTTGCCGGTGTCCCTTAGTGCCTGCGACGTCGTCATGCCTGATGTCGCCGCCCACGCCTTGAGCAATGGCTCGATCAATGCCTGTTGGGCGGCGGCTGATTTGGCATGGATGATCTGTTCGAGCAGCGTGCGCAGTGCCGCGCCTTGCGGCGTGTCAAGGCTCGCCGCCTGCCAGAGGTCGCGCACGTTGCCTGCACCCTGTACATAGAGCATTGCGATAACGTCGTCGCGCAGGGGGATTGCCGTGTCGAATTGCTGGTGCAGCGTGTCCTGGCCGAACCAGATTTCCTGCATGTCCCGCTCAACAGCTACACCGTCCACCATTTGCACGAACGAGCCGGTGCCTCGCACCATGTTGCCGTTTTCGAGCGTGCGGATGGTGCCGTCCTTGCTCAGGTTGATCGAGATGATGCCAAGTTCATCGAGGCCTAGCAGCTCGCCGGATTGCGAAGTGCCGTCGCCGTTTGCATCGCGCCAGATTCGTAGCGACGACCAGATCGCGTCGTTGCGGTCGATGATGCCGTCTTTGTTGGCGTCGAAATCGCGGAGTGCGTCGAAGCCGTTCGCGGCGAGTGCGCCGTTCGCGAGCGGGGTGAAGTTGCTGAACAACTCGGCGCCGGAGTCGATGGTGCCGTTGTGGTTACGGTCGAGAACGAGGAAGCCGTCGCCCGCGCTGATCCAGCCGGTGTGCGTGCGGCTGCCGCTGTTGTCGAAATCGAAGTAGGCGGTGGAGGTGTCCGGGTTGGTGGTTTGGATGCCGTCGCCGTCGATGTCGAGGATCAGCGGGTCGACCATGCCGAGCGTCAGCACAAGCTTTCTGAAGAAGCCGGTGATATTCAACGGATCTTTCAGGAAATCAGCAAGCTGCAGCAGGTTATCGGCGAGGTTTGAGTTATGCAGCAGCGCGAGGCCGTACTTCGCAGTGTTGATCAGCAGGTTCAACGCAGTACCGATCGCAGGCGCGATCGTAGAAGGCGACTCGATACGTGCGGCCCAGTTGCCGATCTGCTCGACGGTCGCGGCATCGCCCGCCTTGATGGCGTCGATGTTCGCCTGAGTCATCGCCATCACCAGGTCCAGCGCCGCCTTGGCGTCCCCCAGTACGCTTCCGTCAGACTCCAGGATTTTTTGCCAGAGCGATTCGCGCCCGGCTGCGTTCAGGACTGAAAACGGGGTGTTGAGAGTCCAGACGTCGGGATCTAGTTCATGTGACTTGAACACCTTGTTATGGATTTCCCAAGCCTCATCAGAATTCAGATCGCGCGTCGTCAGCCCATCCGGGGAATCCTTCGCCTGTTTTAATAACACATCAAGGTAAGCATCGACCAAACCGGCTTTTATAGAGGCTAGTTCTGCTTCACTGATCGGCCTGCCGGCCTTCTCTCCAGAGAGTCCCAAGAACTCTATCGCTGTCGTGCCACTCACCGTATTATCGAGATTCACTCCCTGCGCGAGCCCCGCGTAAGGATAACCTTGCGACTTCAGATAGTCATAGACCGCTGCAGCGTTTCCCAATGCGAGGTTATCTTTCAGATTTTGCAGAATAGAAGAGGGAATTCTGCTGCGCAAATTTATGACAAACATAGAGCCTTACCTTTAACGGTTATTTTCCAAAGAGAATGAATAAATTAATTTAACTGTATTTCTTTGAATTTCCAGCCACTTATCCAAATTATCCCGCGCGTAATATGCACGCGCAACCAACCCCAACTTTTCAATCACAAACCATTGATCGCAAGACTTAGCTCCCCCGGCCCCTGTACTACAAACAATGTATGTCGTCGCGCGATTTACGTCGTAGAAAATATCGACATTATCGCCACTGATCTTCGAATAGTCTGGCCCAATCTTTTTCTCGTAGACCAGCCCATTCACCAAACCTGGTTGCCGTTCAAAATGCCAGCCTTGCTTGCGACGCCAATCAACCTCTGCGTCCATGCGCCGCCCGATAAACCCTGAAAACCATCGCGACGAGTCTTGCCCAATACCGTCCTTTGGCTCTGCGCCGACGACAATCCATTCGTTATATTTCGCGTCGAGCCCTTTAAGTCCAGCCCAACTAGCCCGATTCAAAGAGGTCAATGGTCCGAAATCCGGCAGATGCAGGAGAAGACTAAAGGAACTGATCGGCACATCTGGTCCGGGAGCATGGCGTCTCGGCGGGCGCGCCCAGATTTCGTCGCCCTCATACTCAACCGGGAAAAATTTATATTCCGCCGGAATCCTTATTCTGACTCCGTGAACGGCTCCGATACCGAGTTGATTTCGTGCTTTGTCTTTTGAGTAGTACGCAAGTGTGACCGTCAGCACAAACGCAGCCAACAGCAACAGAAACATTTTTTTCGCCGTTAATCTAAACATCTCAACCCGGAGCCAAAATTATACTGACGCAGCGAGGTATCGACAGGTACCTCTCTTAAGATAAGAATTCACGGACCTTGCCTAGACACCATTCGCGCCTCTAGACTGAGCGACCGCAAGCAATCCTGTTTCCCCCTTTTATGAAAATCACCCGGGCGGTTTAAGACTCATGCCGAACTACGTCCGGACAGATCTATACCGCGACCACCCCACAATTGAGAACATCACCCCCGGACGCCGCAAAGGGTGCCATTTCCGTCGGCAGCTAAGAGAAGTCACCGCCGCATCGACGTTGAGAACGTCCGTGCTTGTGAAATTGATCGGCGTACCGCCTCATAATCGGTGACTTCTTTCAGCGATCCCCGGCCAAGTTGCGGCGCGTGCGGCATACAGTATCGCGATACATTGACTCATATTTCACCCCTTCGACCGCCCATCCTGAATTTTTTCTGTTCTGAGCGCACATTCAACGTCTCTTTGATTTGGAACACTGATATTCACTTTCCGATCGACCCGCGTCATACAAAAATGCATTCACATTACTATCGACATTTCGCGCTGACGATTTAATAATAGCAGTCACACTCATTTTTCACCCCGAACCAGACAAGCGGCCTTTGAAAGCATCCAATACAAAAAAAGGTTGGCACACATAAACAATGCCAATTGCAGAATTGCGACCACGAACCAGACTATTGGCCAACTCGTTGCCAACTCACCTTTCACTGTTAAGCCTCCCCCATCCATAATTGGCGATACAATTATTTTAATGATAGTAAGTACGACTGCCGCAGCGATCAGCACCTTTCCAATTTTTATAGTTCTTGACATCATCACGATCGAAACACCGGTAGACGACAAGTTGTACAGTGATTCATACTTAGAATTTCCAGACGAAGTTTTCATCGCCCAAAATTTCCTGTTCTGCCCGCAAATTCCTCGAACAACAATATACCGATCACTCCATTTTTTCTCCAAAACTGGAGAAACTGGAACTCCGTCTTTCCAAAAGGCGCCCCAAAATGGCTTTTCGACGAATATCCCGCACTGTGCAGTTACGGGGATGACGATCAAATAGAATACCCACATCATCTCGTCCGGAAATATTTGTCCTGGGCTACGAGCGAATATCACGGCCCAGCCGGCAGCAACGACTGCAAACAAAAGCCCCGCATATGTAATTTTCTTTACCACCGCATACCTCCAACCTGCTTCACTGGAATCTAGATGTGACTCAACTTGCCAAATGATAAAATCTGGCACAAGCATCATGTCGTCGTCCGGAGTACATCGACGAAGTCTCACGCAATAATTTTTTCGCGATTCGCGCGCCAACCCGACGGGCGAAATATTTTCATCACCATAAACATGTACCCCGCCCCTGAGCGCTCCCTCAATGTTACGTACCCCGCGCCGCGATATTTTTTTCTAAGCTCCACCACGCCAGCCGAATATTTCAGCATGCCGCGCTCTGGTTGGGTATAAAGCAGGACTCTTATCGGGCCGCTTCCAAAATAGAAAATAGCTATTGTGAGACAAATTAATTTAAATATCCTCTCAAGCATATTCACGATTATCTGGCTCAGCAAGTCGGCAGCAACAATCACTTCTCAGACACAGAGGTTCCGCTCATCTCGTTACACGCTAAACACTTGCTCGCGGCGTGATCGAATTGATGTATTCACAAATATTCCGATTCATCGCCCCCGAAATGTAGCTAGCATCGTACAGATTAGCCGAGCCGAGAGACATTCTGACGTGAGTCGTTACAGGCGATAAATTACAACATCGCGCCATCGAAAGTAAAATGAAATGTTTGAAATTGACAAAAAATTACTTAAATGCGCAGATGACTATCAACCGGTTAATCGGTAATCGCTCTTCGTCTTAAATTTTCTTAGAAAATAACGAGTAGATTCAGATGATTTTCAATACCGTGGAATGCGCAACGACATGCGGTCCACACGTAGACGCATATCCATCACCACCATCTTCTTAGTGCTCAAAGCTCCTTCGCTCACCCCAACCTGCGGCCCCGGATTGCCGAGCGACATCCTCAACCCCGATCACCAAGGGATGCATTTCACTCCCCGCCCATCGCTTTACCGGCGGCCGACCGTGCGGCTAGGAGCCCGCAATGACAGTCTTCTGTTCACCCGCACAGCCCCTACCTACTCGACATTCAAAACCCGCACCCCAACCAACCGCACACCAAACCGATTGACGTTTTCTTCGATCTCCACCCGCTGCCCTGCACACCAATCATTCCGCGATCCGGTACCGCAAAAGCGGAGCTCGCGCCTAAGTGTCGGTTCGAGCAGATATACCCGTGTGCGGCATCCTTTCATCCAAGTTTCCTATCGCAGAACGAAGGTCTGGACATTGCGTATCTGCCCCGGCGTCCAGCGGAACTCGATCAGATTGGCGAGGTGAAAAAACAGTGCGGCACCGCTGGCGATGAACAGCCCGGCGATTAGCGTGTGGGCCGCTCGCAGAACGCGCGGCACACTCAACGCTTGGGGCGGCCAGTTACGGCGCCTGACTGTCACCGCATACTGAATCAGGCACGCGGTCGCCAGTACGGTAGCGCCAAGCGCCCAAGTCCCTATATAGGCCGGATAAATGAGCAGGTAATCGGAATCCAGTACAACCAGGCCAACGATTGACGCAAGCCCCACTGCAAATAGTCCAAACAACAACGGGCGTCCTAAAGTCGGCATGCTCGTTTGCGGCACAACGCGATTTGTATCGCCCAGCCATTCGCGAACGCCACCAAAGATATGGCGGGCGGCGTGAACATTCTTCGCCGTGTAAATGACAAAGCGTGCGCCGTGCGGTCCAAGCAGAATGATCGATGAAGCAACCTTGGGCCCACGGCCAGTGCGATCCGGTTCCCCAGCCTGCGCCGCAGGGCCCGTGAGAATTACCCTCGGCCGATCTCTGAATTGCACGCGCTGACAACCGCGGTGAACATCGCCAGAACGAGCGACGGTTACAGGCGGTGCCGTTAGCCCACCGATCAATATCCGACGAAAAGCAAAACCGCCCACAGCAAGTGCAATAGGCAAACGCATCCAATAGACGCCAAACAAAGCGCCTGTTATGGCCGAGTCCAAGACTGATAAGAGCACAAACAGCGTCAAAATCATCCACAGAAGATTGACGATGAAGTATCTGATGCGATAACCGGTTGAAAACGTTATCCGGAAACCATCAGCAGCGGCGTTGTAGTCGGAGGCAGCGGCCAGGAATACGATAGAAGTGTCGGAGGGACGGCAATCAATCCTTTCACATCGAAAGAATCGGCCGCGAATCTATCGCATCGAACCAAAGTACGCTATCAGGCAGTTCTGACAGGGTTGTCAGAATTTAGGGAAGCGAATGGCCTCAGCCCTCGCCCCTTACGCTCGTTCAAAGCATCACACGTCGTAAACGCAAAAACGGCGAAGCCTTTGCTTCGCCGTTCTGGAATACCTTAGCTGCGCCCAGCCCTTCAATCCTCAATCATCTCCAACCCCTCCGCACTCCGATCCGCGACCCCAGCCCACGCGGCCGCCGCCAACCCCAGCTCCGCGACCTCCTCCACTGTCAACGGCTGCAACCGCGCACACAGGCTGTCGACCTCATCCCACGCCCCCCGTTCCAGCGCCTCAACCACCGTCAGCAGCAACCCCAACACACCCTGCCGATGCAAAATGCCCGCCTGAATCGGCCGCGACAGCGTCAGCACATTCAGCGTGCTTTCAAGTGAACCCCCAAACACCGCATCGACAAACGAAAACACGCCAGTCAGAAACGCCGCATCGACTTCGTCGCGCCCCACGTCGGGCAAACGTTCGATGGCCAGTTCCATGAAGCGCGCCCGGGTCGCCGCGAGTTGCAGCAAGGGATCGTCTTCCAGCGCGACCTTGCGGCCGTCCGCGTAGAGCAGTAACTGGGTCCAGCGGGCGATCCGATTGGTGCCGGTCGCATTGATCGCTTCGCGCAGCGTACTGACCTTGTAACCGACAGCGAGGCCGCTCGAATTCGCGAGCTTCATCAGATGCATCACCAGCACGGGATTGAGCTTGAGTTCGGCTTCGAGCTGCGCGACGGTCGGCTCGCCCGCCAGCAGTTGCAGCAGATTCAGCAACGCATGGCGCGGCGCGCTGACACGCCGCGTCATCGAGGTCTGCGGACGCGCGAAAAAGTAACCCTGAAAACGATCGAAGCCGAGTTCATGCGCCGTTTCGAAGTCGTCCTGGGCTTCGATACCCAGCGCGACCAACAGCTTGCCCGCGGACTTGAGCACGCTCGTCAGCTTGGGCAACAACGCCCGCGAGGCATGCATGAAATCGATCTTGACGACCTCCGCGTACGGCAGGAGCCTCGCGAACGTCTCGTTGGGCTGCGTCACTTCGTCGAGCGCAAAACGATAGCGGCGCCCGTGCAACTCAACGATCCGCGCGACCAGCGCGTCGTCGACCTCGATCGACGGCGACAGTTCGAGCATGAAACGCTCCGCCGGCAGACGCAGGATCGAGTCGTCGAGCAGCATCTCGCGGCTTACGTCGACGTAAGCCGGATGCCCGGTGAGCGCACTGCGTACATTGCTGTGGATCAGGCCACGAACAATGGCCCGCATCAATAACTGCGCCGGCTCGGGCGCGCGACCGGGCAACGCGTCGGCATCCGCAGCCGGATCACTGGCATCGGCCGCAGCCGCGCCTGCGTCCGCTTCGACGGCCGCCGGCAATGCGGGCGCGCGTACTTTGATCTCATAGCCGCACAGCATGCCGTCCCGATTCAGAATCGGCTGACGCGCGAAGCTGGCATTCAATTGTGCATCGGCCGTGGCGTCTGTCTGGCCCGGATTCTCGATTGCGATGGTGGTCATTCCGTTCCCCGCGAAGCGCCGCCCCGGCGCTTCCTGCCGTATTTTGATTTTTGCTGCACCAATCGCGCGCATCCAGGACCTCAGCCCTCGGGCGCGTGCGGTGCGGCGCGCCCGGCGATTTTAGCGCAGGCCACCGTGTGCGGACATGACAACGCCGCAATATCTCGAAATAATTGGCTGCCCGTCTCAATGAAGCCCGGAAAAGAATCGACCATACTCTTGTGCAGTGCAAAAGCGTTCCATCGCCCGCGCTACCCCGCCTTTAACCACCAAGGAAAATCATGGACGTCAAAAGCGTGCTGTCAAATGCCTTCGCGATGCCGATCACGAGCCCGGCGTTTCCAATGGGCCCCTATCGTTTCATCGACCGGGAATTCCTGATCATCACCTACCGCACCGATCCGGACAAACTGCGCGCCGTGGTGCCGGAGCCGCTCCAGATCGGAGAGCCGCTGGTGCACTACGAATTCATTCGCATGCCCGATTCGACCGGCTTCGGCGACTACACGGAAAGCGGTCAGGTGATCCCGGTGTCGTACAACGGCGTGGCGGGCGGCTATACGCACGCAATGTATCTGGACGACCATCCGCCGATTGCCGGTGGCCGCGAATTGTGGGGCTTTCCGAAGAAACTCGCCAAGCCCGTTCTCGAAGTGCACACGGACACGCTCGTCGGCACGCTGGATTACGGCCCGGTGCGCATCGCCACCGGCACGATGGGCTACAAACATCGGCAACTGGATCTCGCCCAGCAACAGAAACGACTGGAGACGCCGAACTTCCTGCTGAAGGTAATTCCGCACGTGGACGGCACGCCGCGCATTTGCGAACTGGTTCGCTACTACCTGCAGGACATCACCCTTAAAGGTGCATGGACAGGTCCTGCCGCGCTTCAGCTAGCGCCGCACGCGCTGGCCCCGGTGGCGGAATTGCCTGTGCTCGAAATCGTCGAGGCGCGCCATCTGATCGCCGATCTGACGCTCGGGCTCGGTGAAGTGGTATTCGATTATCTGAAATAGCACTCACCACTCGACGCTTTCGGCGCCACAGCGCGCCGAGCCATTCCGATAAACGGCCGCTTGCGGCCGTTTCTTATTTCAAGATGCCAAGTTAAGAGCGAATGCCAATAATCGAAAAAATTTGATGCAGGTATTGCGAAGAATAAAACGGACGCCGCACGCTAGAATCAATCCATCCCACCCGAGCCCAGGACCCAAGCCATCCCCGCATCAGCGATACGCCTTCCAACCTAAGGTCATCCTTTCATCACATTTACTTCGTTATACGAATGACACAACAGAACATAAAACCATTCGAATAACGCCCTACCTTCCCTGCCACCAGAGACAACTCCCACCATGAAAATCAACTCCGTTCTGCCCAATGCGTTTTCCATGCCGGTGACAAGCCCCGCCTTCCCCATGGGCCCGTACCATTTCGTCGACCGGGAATTCCTGATCGTCACGTATCGCACGGATCCGGCCAAGCTGCGCGCGGTTGTGCCGGAGCCGCTTGAAGTGCACGACCCACTCGTGCATTTCGAATTCATCCGCACGCCGGATTCCACCGGATTCGGCGCCTACACTGAAAGCGGCCAGGTCATCCCGGTCACCCTCGACGGTGTCGCCGGCAGCTACACCCTGGCCACGTACGTGGACGATCATCCGCCCATCGCCGCCGGCCGCGAACTGTGGGGCTTCCCGAAGAAACTCGCGCGACCTGAACTCGGCGTTCACACCGACACGCTGATAGGCACGCTCGACTATGGCCCGGTGCGCATCGCCACCGCCACCATGGGCTACAAGCACTACTCGCTCAACCTCGCCAAAGAGCGCAAGCGGCTGGGGATGCCGAACTTCCTGCTGAAAGTGCTGCCGCATGTGGACGGCAAGCCTCGTGTGTGTGAACTGGTGCGCCACTACCTCGACAATATCGAACTGAAGGGGGCCTGGACCGGGCCGTCGTCGCTACAACTCTCACCCCATGCGCTCGCGCCGGTGGCCGACCTGCCCGTGCTCGAAATCGTGGAGGCACGCCATCTGATTGCCGATCTCACACTCGGAATGGGCGAACGGGTATTCGACTATCTGGATCACTCGCAGATCGTCGCTGCGCCAGCCCATCGCCGCGTGCGGGCCTCTTCATCGAATTTCTTCGGCAGTCTGACCAAACATATCTAGATGATGAACAGTGTCATCGGCAAGATCGCTGTCGTGACCGGCGCGGCCGGCGGCATCGGTAAACAGATCGCACTGGCGCTGGCGCGCGCCGGTGCAATTGTCGGCGTCGCCGACCTCAACCCGCAGGGAGTCAAGGAAGTTGTACAACAGATCCGAAAGAGCGGCGGCACGGCCGTCTGCATGGCAATGGACGTCACGAACGAGGACGCCGTCAACGAGGGCATCGATCGGGTGGTCGCACAGTTCGGCGCGCTCGATGTCCTCGTCGCGAACGCCGGCGTCCAGCTCCTCAATCCGCTTGATAACAGTTCGTTTTCCGACTGGCGGAAGATGCAGGCGACCCACGTCGACGGGGCGTTTCTGACTACGCGCGCGGCGCTCAGGCACATGTACAGAGACGACCGTGGCGGCGTGGTGATCTACATCGGCTCGGTGGACGCACAGGACACCTCGCCGCAGATGTGCGCGTACGCCGCCGCGAAACACGCCTTACTCGGGATCGCTCGCGTCCTTGCCAAGGAAGGCGCGTCGCACAACGTGCAGGCGTATCTGATTTGCCAGGGCGCGGGGGACGACGACGTCGTCAGGCACGTGGCGCCTCACGGCGGCACCGACACCTCGTTCGCGACCGCCCACGAAGTCGCGCAGACGGTCCTGCATCTGGCGAGCAGTTCAAGCCGCCCGTTAGCCACGCATCCGCCGCTCGACTGTGTAAAGTGATGCCGCAACGATGACGCCGCAATGCAAACCGGCCGCGCAGGCGGCCAGTTTGCATACAACGGAGAACGACGGTCGAGTCTTACTTCAACACAACCTTCACGTCGAAGTACTTCGCGGCGAAGCGGTCGATCGTGCCGTCGGCCTTCAGTTCCTTGAGCGCCTGGTTCAACGCGTCCTTCAACGCCTTGTCGCCCTTGCGGATACCGAAGCCCACGCCCGCGCCGAGCAGCTTTTCGTCAGTGACGGCCGGGCCGGCGAATTCGAAACCCGCGCCTTGCGGTTTCTTCAGAAAGCCCTTCGAAGCCGCTTCCGCGTCCTGGAATGCGGCATCCAGCCGACCCGACGCGAGGTCGGCGTAGATCTGGTCCTGCGTCTGATACGGCACGACGTCGACACCGGCCGGCGCCCAGCGCGCCTTCGCATACGCTTCCTGAATCGTGCCTTGCAGCACGCCGACGTGCTTACCCTTGAGCGAGGCCGGCGTAGGCAGCAGACCACTGCCCTTCTTCGCGATCATCTGATTCGGGATCGTGTAGATCGGATCGGTGAAGTCGATGGCCTGGCGGCGCTGTTCCGTGATCGTCATGTCCGAGTTGATCGCGTTGAACTTGCGTGCTTCCAACGCTGGAATCAGGCCGTCGAACGAATTCTCGACCCACACGCACTTGGCCTTCAGTTTTGCGCACACGGCATTGCCGACGTCGATATCGAAACCTTGCAGCTCGCCTGACGGGGACTTCGATTCGAACGGCGCGTACGACGCCTCGACGCCGAAGCGCACTTCCTTGATATCTGCCGCCGACGCAGCACTCGCCGTGACTGTTGCCGTCGCGAACAGCGCGAGCGCGGCCATGTTTCGCCAATTCATCTTCATTACGGGTGTTCCTCTACGGTATTGAATAAGACGGAGCCGAATCCGGGCAAGCATGATTGCCGCGCCAAAATTGCGATTCAAACTCGTGCGGCCAGTGTGGTGCAACGCAACCGCCGCGAGGGCGGGATTGTACAGAAGCATTCAGACGAGCTTCGAGAGCGTTTCCTGCGTGGTCTCGACGACCAGCAGACCCGCGCGCAAACCCGGCTTGACCGTCGCATTGGGAAACACGATACGTTCTTCGTCGTGACGCACGATGTAGCGATAGTCGCCGTCACGGGCGAGCACGGTGTCCTTCGCAAAGGGCGTGAAATTCGGCACATCCGCGGCAACCAGCAATTCGAATGCGTCGCTTTGCTTGGTGAGCTGGTCGATCACGGTGAATACACGCGGCATCGCCGTGGACACGTTGCCGTTCCTTGTACCGGCCAGCAACTGGTGCAACGCCTCGTCCGCGCCGGCGAAACGCGTCAGGTCGTTCTGCCCGAACGGCCGCACCTTGCCGAGTTCGAGCGTACAGGCTTCGGCGCCGCATGCTTGCGCGGTGAAGTGCGAGTACGTGTTGCCCTTGGTGGTGTGCAGCAGGACCGCGCTAATGCGCGCCTCGCCGAGCCACTCGAACATTGCACGCGAAAACGGCTTGCCTGTATGCGGCAACAAGGCGAATTGCTCGAAAGCCGACGCGCGGATCGCCGTGTGCATATCCACGTGCCAACGAGCGCCCGGCGCCTGCGAGGCAGCGGCAAAGAATTCCGTTGCCGCCCGCTCCAATGCCGCCGCGCGCGGCGCTTCGTGGCTGTGCGGCAGTTGCGTGTGACGTCCGCTAAACAGGCGGTTCAGATCGTCGTCGCGATAACGGCACGCGTCGCGCATTGCATCGACGTTACCGAGAATCACCAGCACGCGGCATGTCAGCGGCGCCCCGCCACGTGCGATATCACGCACGAGACGCGACAGCAGCTCGATCGGCGCAGTCTCATCACCATGCACGCCGGCAGAGGCGAGCACACTGCGCACACCCTCTTCCTGCGTGGCCGGCTCCATGAGCAGAACGCCGTCGTCGAGCCATGACCAGCGCACACTATTGTTGGCGCACGCACCCTGCGCTTCGTGCGCGCCAGGCCGCGTGCCCGCCAATGTGTAGGCGAGGAAATCGTCGAGCATCGGAATCGACATGCCGCGCTCAGCGCTGGAAGTCATACAGCGAACCCAGACCGAGAATCTGCGTCAGTTCATCGAGTGCGGTGCGCGACTCGGCGAGCAATTGCGGATCGGTCAGATCGGACGGCGCGAGACGATCGCGGTAATGCTTGTCGATCCACGTATCGAGGCGGCCAAACAACGTGTCATTGATCCACACGCCAGGCGTCACCGCCGTACGCTCCACCTCGTTCAACACCACGCGCAGCCGCAAACATGCCGGGCCGCCGCCGTTTTTCATGCTTTCACGCAGATCGAAAACGAGCACATCGTCGATCGGGCCGCTGTGCGAAGTCAGATCGTCCAGATACGCGCCCACGCGCGCGTTCTCGCGGCATTCCTGCGGCACCACCAGCACCTGCTTGCCGTCCGGGCGCGTCAGCAACTGGCTGTTGAACAGGTACGACGTGACCGCGTCGGACACGCTCACTTGCGCGTCGGGTACCTCGATCACATTGAACTCGGCTTTCAGCCCGGAGAGCTTCGTGCGCAATTCGTCGTAGACCGCTTTCTGTTCGACAAACGCGAGTTGATGGCAGAACAGCGTGTTGCGATTGCCGACGGCGATGACGTCGTTATGGAACACGCCCGCGTCGATCACGTCGGGATTCTGCTGCGCGTACACCGTGGCCGCTTCGGCCAGACCGTGACGATGCGCGACCGCGCGACTCGCCTCGAACGTCTGACGCGCGGGGAAACGCTTCGGCTCCGGTCCGCGGCGATATTCACTGCGGCCGTACACGAAGAATTCGACGCCACGTGTGCCGTACTCCGAGCAGAAGCGCGTGTGGTTCGCCGCGCCTTCGTCGCCGAGAGCGGGCGTGCCGGGCAAGGCCTCGTGCACGGCAAACCGATCGGCATCGCTAAAGATTGCGCGCAGCGTGCGGCGCGTCGATTCATGCTCGATCGCGCGATGCAGCTTGCTGCACAGATTGGCCGGCGTGAAATGCACGCGGCCGTCGTGCGTATCGGCCGACGGGCTCACCGTCGCCGCGTTCGCGGTCCACATCGCCGAGGCCGAACTCGCCGCAGCGAGCAACTCGGGCGCGTCTTTGGCCACGCGTGCGATCACCGTTGCGTCGTCGCCGGAGAAGCCAAGTTCGCGCAACAGGCGCATCGACGGTCGCTCCTGCGGCGGCAACACGCCCTGATGAAAGCCGAGGTCGGCCAACTGCTTCATCTTCCGCAGGCCTTGCTTCGCGGCCGCTTTAGGGTTGGCAATCGACTTATCGTTGTTCTGCGACGCGACATTGCCGAACGAGAGTCCCGCATAATTGTGGGTCGGGCCGACGAGACCGTCGAAATTGGCTTCAGTGGCTTGCATCGTCGATCCTTAGAATTGAAGACCCGGCGAGACGCTCGCGGGCATTTGCAGTTGCGCGCTTTCGACGGACGCCATCGGATACGCGCAGTAGTCGGCGGCGTAGTACGCGCTCGGCCGGTGATTGCCCGAACGCCCCGGGCCACCGAACGGCGCACCCGACGACGCCCCGTTGGTCGGCCGGTTCCAGTTGACGATGCCCGCGCGGATGGTGCGCTGGAAATGCGTCCACAGCGCTTCGTCGTCGGCGAGCAGGCCGGCGGAAAGACCGAACTCGGTGTCGTTGGCTTTGTCGAGCGCTTCTTCGAAGCTGCCGTAACGGATGATCTGCGCCAGCGGACCGAAATGTTCTTCGTCCGGCAGGTCCTTCACAGCGGTCACGTCGAGAATCGCGGGCGTGACGAAGCCGAGTTTCGGATCGCGCTGCTCCATCTTCAGCAGCGCTTTCGCACCATCGGCCAGCAAACGCTCCTGTGCCGCGACCAGACGCGAAGCCGCCCGCGCGGAAATCACCGCGCCCATGAACGGCTGCGGATCGGCGTTATATTCGCCAACGCTGATGCGCGAAGTCACTTCGGTCAGGCGCTCCACAAAACGGTCGCCGAACGCGTCGTTCGGTACGAAAATACGGCGCGCGCACGTACAGCGCTGCCCTGCCGACAGAAACGCCGACTGAATCGTGTGATGCACAGCGGCGTCGACATCCGCCACCGGGCCGATCACGAGCGGATTATTGCCGCCCATCTCCAACGCGAGGACAATCTCCGGACGGCCGCCGAATTGTTTATGCAGCAATGTTCCGGTATCCGAACTACCCGTAAAGAACAAACCGTCGATCTGCCGATGGTTGGCAAGCGCAATGCCCGTCTCTTTCTCACCTTGCACGAGGTTCAGCACGCCCGCGGGCAAGCCCGCATCGCGCCAGATCTGCACCGTGAGCGCCGCCACGCCCGGCGCGAGCTCGGACGGCTTGAACACCACCGCATTACCCGCGATCAGCGCCGGCACGATATGCCCGTTCGGCAAATGGCCCGGAAAGTTGTACGGCCCGAACACCGCGACCACGCCATGCGGACGGTGCCGCAACACAGCCGTGCCATCGGCCATCGGCGAACGCTTTTCGCCGGTGCGCTCGTTGTAGGCCTGAATCGAAATCTCGACCTTCGCCGCCATCGAAGCCGCTTCCGTGCGCGCTTCCCACAGCGGCTTGCCGGTCTCGCGGCCGATCGCTTCGGCCAGCGCTTCCTTGCGTTCGGTCACGAGCGCGGCGAAGCGGCGTACCGCACCGCACCGCTCGTCGAGGCTCAACGCCGACCACCCGGCAAACGCGCGCCGCGCACTGCGTACCGCACGATCGACGTCGTCCGCCGAGGCGCTGTTGCCTTCCCAAACCGTTGCGCCCGTCCCCGGGTTACGCGACGCGAATGCGGGTCCTGTGCCGGCGGCCCATTCGCCGTCGATGAAAAGCTCGCTCATGATCATCCTTGTTTGTGTTTCAGCGGCAGCACCCGCACCGGGTCGCCTGCCTTGACGTCGAGCGCGGCCGCCTCGGCAGCGCTCATGCGGAACACGCCGCCTTGCGGCACGCCCGCGGCGGCGCCGACGCGAAAGTCGCCCAGCGACGTATTCGATACCAGCGAACGCGGCGCATCCTGCGGCGCGCCCGCCGGCACGTCGCCGATTTCGACCGGCACCACCACGCTTTCGCGCACCGTGCGCAAGTCGGCGATATGGCATTCGAGCACCGGGCCTGCGTCGAAAATATCGACGTGATTCTCGTAGCGCAGCCCCTCCGATTCGAGCATGCGGCGCGCCGGAATCGTGTCGCTATGCGTGAGGCCGACGCATTCCTGCGCTTCTTCCGGCAGCAACTCGACATATACCGGATAGCGCGGCATCAGCTCAGCGAGAAACGCCTTACGGCCGTGCGAGCTCAGATAGTCCGCGGCGTTGAAATCGATCTGATAAAAATGCGAGCCGACCGCGCGCCAGAACGGCGAGGTGCCTTCCGCATCGAAATGACCGCGTAATTCCGCGCACAGACGCTGCGGAAAGCGCTCGCGAAACTGCGCGAGAAACATGAAGCGCGAACGCGACAACAAACCGCCTACCCCGCTCGTGCGGTAACGCGGGCTCAAGAACAGCGAACACACTTCGGCATAACCCGTGAGGTCATGCGAAATATTCAGCGCGCGCATGCGAGTCCAGATCCCGAGATCCTGACTCGCGTGCACGACCGTGCTCACGCGGTAGTTGTAAAACGGTTGCTGCAGACCCACTGCTGTTTCGATGCCGCATACACCGGCCACGTCGCCGGTCTCGGTGTCTTCCATCACGAAGAAGTAACCCGCTTCGTGCGGTTCGGCCTTGTCTTCCATCGTGCGGCGCGCACGTTCCACCCGCGCCGCCAGTGCCTCGCGATCCGGCTTGAAAGTCGTGAGACCGGGCCCGGTCTCTTGCGCCAGCCGCATGAGCGCGTCCACATCGCCTCGTTGCACAACGCGAACGACGATCATTGTGCGTCTCCCGTCAATTCTTCCTGATGCGGCTGATGCAGCGGCACGCAGCGTACCGCATCGCCCTCCTGCACGCCGAGTGCGGCACGCGCCGCATGCGACAACGACGCACCGCCTGTTTTGTCGCCCGGCAATTCACCGAGCACGCAGCGAAACTCGCCATCCGCGCCGTTATGCGCGATCAGATACGTCGAGCCGCCGGCAGCCGCGCTGGCTTCCCGCACCACACGCGTTTCATTGCGCGTCACGCAGGCGCTGCGATCCACCTGCGCGGTCAGCACCGGACCCGCGTCGAAAATATCGATGAAGCGATCCGTCTCGAAGCCTTCTTCAAGATGAATCTCATACGCGAGCAATGCTTTCGAATCGGGCTCGCCGAGCACGCGCTGGGCCGCTTCCGGCAGCAACGGCACGTAGATGGGATAGGTCGGCATCACTTCGGCGATGAAGGTGCGGCTGCGGCCACCCGATTCGATTTCGATGTCGGCGAAGTTGCGGCCGAAGAATTTGCGGCCCACCGCTTCCCAGAACGGCGACACGCCGGAGTCGTCCGTGACGCCGAGCAGCAGCGAGAACACTTCCGATGTGAAACGCTTGCGATTGGCGGCGATGTACATCATCCGCGCCCGCGACATCAGATGCGCGGCCGCATCGCCGCGCAACGACGGATCGATGTAGTATCCCGCCAGGCGGCTCTTGCCGGTCAATTCATGCGACATGGTCAGCGCGTGAATCTTGCGGTTCACGTGCAATTCGCGCGACGCGTGAATCAGTGCGTCGTTGCGAAACGCGTAGAACGGGTCCGAATACCCGGCTGCGGCGACAACACTCGCCGTACCCATCAGCTTGCCGCTCTGCGCATCCTCGAGCACGAACAGATAGAACTCCTCGCCCGGAAAATCCACGTCCGCGCGAAACGAGTCTTCCGACAACGCGACGCGCGCTTCGAGCGCGCGCCGGTCGTGCGGCAGCGAATGCAGCACCGGTTGCGCGGTGCGCGCCATATGTTCGAGCGCATCGAGATCCGCGAGGCGGCTTGGGCGTACGAAGAGCATCATCGTTCCTGTTGAATGTGACGCATGATCAATGCAATGACTCCGTGCTTCGGCTCAGTGTCGTGGCTCAATGCTGTGAATCAATGCCGTGGCTCAGTGCCGTGGCTCAATGTGAAGCCGTTTCGGCTTTCACGCCGACAACCTCTTCGATCGCCTTGGCCAGACGCGCGAAGCCTTCGTTCATATCGTCGAGCGGCATGATCAGCGACGGCACGAAACGCAGCACGTCCGGGCCCGCCATCAGCATGATCACGCCATGCTGACCCGCGGCAGTGACGAAATCTTTGGCGCGGCCCTTGAACGCATCGGTCAATTCAGCGCCGATCAACAGGCCCTTGCCGCGCACTTCCTTGAACAGGCCAAAGCGTTCATTGAGCTTTGCGAGGTGGCCTTTCAATGCTTCGCTGCGGCTGCGCACGCCTTCGAGCACCTTTGGGTCGCTGATCAGCTCGACCACCTTCTCCGCGATCGCCGCGCCCAGCGGATTGCCGCCGTAAGTCGTGCCATGCACGCCGACCTTGAAGTGCGCGGCCAGTTCGTTGGTGGTCAGCATCGCGCCGATCGGGAAACCGTTGCCGAGCGCCTTCGCGGTGGTCAGGATGTCCGGCGTCACGCCGGTGTCCTCATACGCGTAGAAATAGCCGCTGCGGCCCACACCCGTTTGTACCTCGTCGAAAATCAGCAGTGCGCCGTGCTGATCGCAGGCTTCGCGCAAGGCCTTCAGGAACGCCGGATCGGCCGGGATCACGCCGCCTTCGCCCTGGATCGGCTCGACGATCACCGCGCACGTCTTCGCGCCGATCGCTTTCCTGGCCGCTTCGATATCGTTGTACGGCAGATGGATGATGCCGGCCGGCACCGGGCCAAAGCCTTCGGAATACTTCGGCTGGCCACCCACGCTGACGGTGAAGAACGTACGGCCATGGAACGACTGCGTAAACGAGATGATTTCGATTTTGTCCGCGCCATGACGCTCGAACGCGACGCGGCGCGCCAGCTTCAGCGCGGCTTCGTTCGCTTCCGCGCCCGAGTTGGCGAAGAATGCGCGGTCGGCGAAGGTCAGGTCTTCGAGACGTTTAGCCAGACGCAGCACCGGTTCATTGGTGTAACCGTTACCGATGTGCCACAGCTTGCCACCCTGTTCGTGCAGCACTTTCAGCAGTTCAGGATGCGCATGACCGAGCGCGGTCACCGCGATACCGCCGGCGAAATCGATATAGTCGCGGCCTTGCGTATCCCAGACGCGTGAGCCGAGACCGCGATCCGGTACGAAGGCGGCGGGCGAAAACACCGGCACCATGACTTCGTCGAAGGTCTGGCGTGTCACAGTCAGGTCGTTCATGGCAAATCCTCGTTACAGTTGAGAGGTAATACACGTAGTGTAGGAAACCGCGGCCGATACGTCTTGCGCATACGCGACGCTTTCTATGAGCTTCCGGGCGGATCGGTCGCAAGCGGAGCGCAAGCGCGTCGATTAGTCCGCCTCGTCGGGCCGTTCGATCAACGCGGCCGGCCGCGGCTCACTGGCCGCGGCGCCCGTCGCGCCGGTCTGCTTGTCGATCCAGTTACGACGATCCTCGCGCGGTGTGACACCAAAGCGTTCGCGGTAAGCATTCGAAAAGTGCGCCGCCGACGAAAATCCGCAAGCGAGACTGATCTGCACCACCGATTTGCTGGTGCGCTGCAATTGCGTGCGCGCTTTCGAAAGCCGCAGGCCAAGATAGTATTTGGACGGCATCGAGCCGAGATACTGGCGAAACAGCCGCTCCAACTGCCGCCGCGAGACGCTGACGAGACCCGCGATTTCATCGGTGGTCAGCGGGTCTTCGATATTCGCTTCCATCAACATCAGCGCATCGTTCAGACGCGGATGGCGCTCGCCCGGCGCGGTCACGAACGGAATGCGCTGCCGCTCCTCGCCCGCGCGCAGCACGCCGACGCCTAGCGTGTCGGCAATCCGGTCCGCGAGTTCAGGCCCATGATCGCGGCCGATCATCGCCAGCATGAAGTCGACGGTGGCCTGACCGCCCGCGCACGTTGCGCGATCACGGTCGATTTCGAAAATCTGCTGGGTGACGATCGAGCGTTCGAACTGCTCGGAGAACTGCTGATAGGTTTCCCAGTTGACGCTGACCCGATAGCCGGACAACTGCCCCGCCATGGCAAGCCACCAGACGCCGTGATGAATGCCGGTGACGAGCGGCGTGCGCTGTCCGACGCGCGACAAACTGGCAAGAAACAGCCGGTAGTCGGCGAATTGCTGGAACCGCTCGCTGACGATGATCAGCCAGTCACACGAGATCGCATCGCCGAAAGCGGCATCAGCCGGCCATTGCGCGCCGCCCGACAAGGGCACCGCGCGGCCGTCCCACGAACACACCTGCACGCGGTATAGCGCCCGGCCGTCGATTTCGTTGGCGAGATTGAGCGCGTCGACGATCGGCCCGACGCCCGACATCGACACCGGCGGCAACGCGACGATTGCGACCTGCGTGGTGCGAGCCGGGCTGGATGTGCGAGCCATCATCTATTGATCAAACCCGAATGAAGCGCGAAAAGCGCGAGCCGCGCGTTACTTCAGACTGCCGGACAGGAACTGCTTGAGCCGTTCGCTGCGCGGCGTGGTCAGTACGTCGGCGGGCAAGCCCTCTTCTTCGGTACGGCCCTGGTGCAGAAACATCACGTGATTCGACACGTTGCGCGCGAAACCCATTTCGTGGGTGACGACGATCATCGTGCGGCCTTCTTCGGCGAGCTTCTGCATCACCTTCAGCACTTCGCCGACCAGTTCGGGGTCGAGCGCCGAAGTGGGTTCGTCGAACAGCATCACGTCAGGGTTCATCGCCAGCGCGCGGGCAATGGCCACGCGCTGCTGCTGACCGCCCGACAGATGCGACGGATACTGTTTTTCCAGACGCGGCGCGAGACCCACCTTCTCGAGATATTCACGCGCCCTTTCTTCGGCTTCGCGACGCGACATGCCGAGCACATGAATCGGTGCTTCGACGATGTTCTCGATCACGTTCATGTGCGCCCACAAGTTGAAGTGCTGGAACACCATCGCGAGTTTCGTCCGGATGCGTTGCAGCTGCTTGTGATCGGCGACTTCCAGATTGCCGGCGCGGTCGGCCTTGGTTTTCACCATTTCGCCGTCGACGACGATCTGCCCCGCGTTCGGCCGCTCCAGAAAATTGATGCAGCGCAGAAAGGTGCTCTTACCCGACCCGCTCGCACCGATGATGCTGATCACGTCACCCTTGTTCGCGTTCAGCGACACACCCTTGAGCACCTCGTTGTCGCCGTAGCGCTTGTGGATATCCTGAACGGCGAGCTTGCAAGCTTCGGTTTGAGTGGTGTGGAGCAAGATGCTCTCCCTTTGAAAATACGGATCAAATCAAACTACGTGACGGCGCACGCCAGCCGCGCCGCTGGATCGGAACACGCCTCGTCAGTGCGTGCGCACTGCCAGGTAGCCCAGCCAATGACGCTCGGCACGGCGGAACAACGCTACCAGCGCGAACGACACCACCAGGTAAATCAGCGCCGCGAGCCCGAACGAATCGAACGACCGGTACGTGGCTGAATTCGCATCGCGCGCCACCTTCAGGATGTCCGGCTCCGTGGCCGTAAACGCGACCGTGGTGGCGTGCAGCATCAGGATGACTTCGTTACTGTACAACGGCAGCGCCCGGCGCAGCGCGGACGGTATCACAATGCGGCGATACATCGTGAACCAGCTCATGCCATAAGCACGGGCCGCTTCCACTTCGCCATGCGAGGTCGAGCGGATCGCGCCGGCGAAGATTTCGGTGGTGTACGCGCAGGTGTTCAGTGCGAAGGCGAGGATCGCGCAGTGAAAACCGCTGCGGAAGAACGCATCCAGCAGTTGATGCGAGCGCACGAATTCGAGGCTGTACATGCCGGTGTAGATCAGCAACAGTTGCACGTACAACGGTGTGCCGCGAAACACGTAAGTGTAAAGACGCACGGGTGTCGACAGCCAGCGCTTCTTCGACACGCGCGCCACCGCTAGCGGAATAGCCGCGCAAAAGCCGATCCCGACCGATGCCACCAGCAGCCATAGCGTGACCGCCAGGCCGGACAGGCGCTGACCGTCCCAGTACAGGAATGCGCGCCAGAATTGATTGAGAATATCGATCATAGTCTTAGAGCTCCGCGTGCCGCACGCCGATTGAATAGCGCTTTTCCAGCCAGATCAGCACGAGATTCGACGCGGTGGTGATCGCCAGATAGATCAGGGCGGCGACCAGAATGAAGAAGAACATGTTGAAGGTGCTCTTGCCGGCGTCCTGGGCGGCTTTGACGACATCGGCGAGGCCGATGATCGACACCAGCGCGGTGGCCTTGACCAGCACCTGCCAGTTGTTGCCGATGCCGGGCAGCGCGAAGCGCATCATCTGCGGAAACAGGATGCGCGTGAACACGCGTGCGCCGCTCATGCCGTACGCGCTGCCTGCTTCGAGCTGACCGCGCGGCACCGCGAGAAACGCGCCGCGGAAGGTCTCGGTGAAATACGCGCCGTAGATGAAGCCGAGCGTCAGCACACCGGCCACGAACGGATCGATATCGAACTGCGGCAGGTTGAGGGCGTCGGTAAGATTGTTGACGGCGATCTGGATGCTGTAGAAGAGCAGCAGCATCAGGACGAGGTCGGGCACCGAGCGGATCAGTGTCGTATAGCCGGTGGCGATTGCCCGCAGGGGGCGATTGAAGGAGAGTTTAGCTGCTGCGCCCGCGAGGCCGAGCAGCACGGCGGCTGCCAGCGACAGGACGGACAGCTCGATCGTCTGGATCGTGCCGGCTAGCAACACCGGACCAAAGCCGTAAAGGAACACGCGTGTCTCCATCCAGGTTTATTGAGGATGTGATGGATGGGGTCGGGGTGTGGTTGCGGCGACCCATCCGGTATGGCGCGGAGTCTCGCAAGCCGGAATTATTTTCTCAAAGAGAGGGTTGGGGTGTGCTGCGGTGCAGCAAGGGGCCGCCTGGCGCGGCGGAAGCTTGCCCGGGCGTGGTTTTGCAGGAGAGATGGGGTTCGAGCGCTGCGCGAGATTGAGGGATTTTGCAGGTTTTGGGTCGCTTTTTCGATAGAGGTTGGAGGCCTTGCGGTGGGCTCTTGTTGATGTTTGCCTACGGCGTAAGGTGTATGCATGCGGTGCTGGGATGCGGTGCTGGGCTTTCCTTGATCTGGTTGCCCGCTCGGCGCTTTTGGCTGCATGCGTACGGCGTTGGCCTTTGCTTGATTTCTTATTGGTTTATTAGCGTTGCCCCTGTGCGGGGCGGCACCTACTTCTCTTTGCCGGCTGCAAAGAGAAGTAGGCAAGAGAAAGCAGCTCACACCGCTAGTTCTTAAGCGGGTCCCCCGCACAGCCACGGTAGTGGTACATCTGGAATCTGGGTTCTCGCACATTCGACGTTAGTGACCAGGCAGTCATACTTCCCGCCTCGCACTACGTGCTCGCCGGAAGGGTCAATCATCGATGCTGTGGCTTCGTTCGTGCGCAGTGGGAACCATCGGCGTCGCCTCGGCGACGCACCCAACCAGCAGCGGGAACGAGCAAGCGCCAAGCAAGAGCCAAGCAAGAGCCACCGCAGCGGAAAACTGAGAGGCCGGGAGGGCACAGAGGCAAGAAGGCAGAGGGGCGAAGGCGAAAGCGAAAGCGAAAGCGAAAGCGAAAGCGAAAGCGAAAGCGAAAGCGAAAAGACGATACGCGCTGCGGCTTCGGCGCGAAATGAAATGTGAGCGCGAAAACGCAATGATGAGCCAAGCGAAGCCTGTGGCCCCGGCGTGCATGAACGAAGCCCCGTGTTCTCAGTGGCTCCTTCCGGCGAGCACGCAGTGCGAGGCGGGAAGTATGACGCCCTTGTCACGAGAGCCGAATGTGCGAGAACCCAGATTCCAGATGTACCACTACCGCGACTGTGCGGGGGATCCGCTTAAGAATTAGCGGTTTGAGCCGCTTTCTTTTGCCTACTTTTCTTTGCGGCAGGCAAAGAAAAGTAGGTGCCTGCCCCGCACAGGGGCGACGCTAATAGACCACTAACAAATCAAGGAAAGGCCAACGCCATAGGCACACAGACAATAAGCGCCGCGCGGGCAAACGAACCAAGGAAGGGCCACCGCCGCAGGCAAACAGACAACCAAGCGCCGCGCAGGCAAAAAAGAACCCCTTACTCCATCCCTAACCGAGCCCGAATCGCGGGCAACATATACTCAACTGCCGCGCGCCCCTCCTCCATAGCCGGCCCCGCCCGGTGAAAATCAAAAATCCCCATTCCGCCCAGCCGCGGCTGGATCAGAATATCCGCCGGCTCGCCAGCCAGCCGACTCCTCGTAATTCGCACCTGCATGATGTCGATGCTCTGCGCGATCGAACTGAGCATCGACGGCACTCGCGCACTCGGCGCCGGCGGCACGCGTACATCATCGGTAGCACGCACTTCGGCAGGCGCTAGCCAGCGTGGCCAAGGCTTGCCGTTGCGGCGCAGCGCGACCGGCGGCGGCGCATCCGGATCGAGCGCCGGCGTATCGACCACCGCGCCGCCGAAATCGCGGCCATTCAGAATATCGTTGTTCAGATCGACAGCGATCACGCAGTCCGCCCGCATACCGCGCGCCACCGAGACCGGCACCGGATTGCTCAAGCCGCCATCCACCAGCCACACGCCGTTGTAAAACACCGGCGTGAAAATCCCCGGGATCGCAATCGAGGCGCGCACCGCGTCGACCACGCTGCCGTCCTGCAACCAGCTCTCGCGGCCCGAATCGAGTTCGGTGGCCACCGCCGCGAACGGCATGTTCAGCTGCGCAATCGAGCGGCCGGCGAATTTGTCCGCGAATATCTGGATCACCTTGCGCCCGCCGAGCAAACCGCCCGAAAAACGCAGATCGAGCAGCCGCACCACCGTTTGCCAGGTGAGCCGAGAAACCCACTCTTCGAGCCAGTCGAGATCGCCGTTTGCATACACGGCGCCGACCAATGCGCCGATCGACGTGCCGCACACCACATCCGGCTTGATGCCCGCATCATGCAACGCGCGAATCGCGCCGATATGCGCCCAACCTCGTGCGGCACCGCCCCCCAACACCAGCCCGATCCGGCTGTATCGACGTCGACGTATCATTTCTTCCCCGCCTTTTATCGGCTATCGCCCGCGTATCACGTCCGAGCGCGATGTCGTGTACACCTTGTGATATTGATCGAAGTGCACGTTGAATATACCTTCTTCGGTCACGCCGCCCTCACGCCACTTCCAGCTCCACACGGTTTCCGGCTTTAGCGGAAACACGGCGATCTGGCCGGGCTTGCCAAGCAGGCGGCGCACTTCGTCTTCGGTCATGCCGATGCGAATCTTGCCGAAGTTGGCGGCCGTCAGCACCTGGGTGATGGCTTGCAATTTACCGTCACGGTCGATGTCGACCATGTACGTATTCAGCCCTTGCGGGCCGCGCGGATATTCGAAGCGCTTCGACCCGTCGGTAAAAGTGCGCTCGGTTTCCGGCTTGCCCATCTGATCGCGAATCTGTGCCTCGGTCGTGACGCCCGGCGTCATGTTCTTGAGCAATAAAGCATCCGGCTTGACGGCGTTAAAGAATTCCTTGAGTTTTTGCACGGCGCGGTCGCTCTGTTGGTCGTCGCAGCCGGTCAGTGCAAAGCACGCGGCCAGCATCATGACGATAAGCAATTTGAGGCTCACGGCGAGTTTCCTGTACGGATGCGAAGCACAGTTCGCCGGCATCCCGTTGTGTAGGGCGTCTCCAGGGAGACTGACTTCAGGGCGCCCCAAGAGGACGTCCGTCCGACGTGCTACAGGATAACCGCGCACGGAAAAAACCGCGAGCGAGGCCGGCAAGGCGGGCGGTGGGGTTGGTTGGTGGGTTGGTGGGTTGGTGGGTTGGTGGGTTGGTGGGTTGGTAAGTCGGTAAGTCGGTAAGTCGGTAAGTTGGTAAGTCGGTAAGTTGGTAAGTCGGTGAGTCGGTAAGTCGGTGAGTCGGTGAGTCGGTGAGTCGGTGAGTCGGTGAGTCGGTGAGTCGGTAAGTCACCAGGTGCGTGGGCGGCGGGTGTGTGTGGGTGAGTGGCTCCGTGAGTCCGTGGGTCGTTGAGTGGCGAGCGGTGAGCGGTGAGCAATGGGCGATCAGGCGAATGCCGTTGCCGAGACTGGGTGACCTGATGGCGAGTGCCGGTATTGTGCGGAACGCGAGACTGAAATGGTGTAGTCGGTTTTGTGAAGCGCTTCGGCGCGCGCAGCGCCGCCGGAGGTATGACTGCCTGGTCACTAAAGCCGGATGTGCGAGGGCACAGATTCCAGATGCACCACTTACTGCGACTGTGCGGGGGACCCGCTTATGAGCTAGCGGTTTGAGCCGCTTTCTTTTGCCTATCTTTTCTTTGCGGCCGGCAAAGAAAAGTAGGTGCCGCCCCGCACAGGGGCAACGCTAATAGACCACTAACAAATCAAGAAACCACACAACAAAAAAAACCTCATCACTACAAGCAAAAAAGCGACGCTGTGCAAAGCGTCGCCATGCCGGCCGATACGGTCAAACCCGGCAATAACCGGCACCAACAGGCGGCCGAAAAAAACCGCCAGAAAAAGACCGCGGACGACGCGCAGCGGCCCGATCCCAAGCGAAGCGGTGAGAGACCTTAGCCTCTGACCTTACGCCATCGCCGGAATGGTGGACCGCTGCTTGTCTGGTCGCCCTGGTCCCTCGATAAGCCTTCCAAGTGGAGTTAATCTAAACGGAATGGCGGATTTAGACGAGAGCGCGTTTACACCGAATTGGCAGACGATTCGCACTCCGCGGCGCCGGCGTAAGCGGGCTTGCACGGTGGCCACGCGAGCAGCGCACCGAACGCATCGCAATCGAGCGATGGATAACAGCGCGCCACCGCGCTTTCAGCAATCGGAGCGCTTATACGAGGGCGAGGACGAGGACGACGCCTCCATCACCCCCCATCAAGGCAAAGCAAAACTGCGATCAAAGCTCGAGCGCACATCAAGATGCGCACGAATCACATTAGCGGCTTCGTAGGTATCGGCGGTGCGCTGCTGCGCGGCAACCACGCTGTCGTCGATCGCCACCGGATGCACCTGGCCGCGCTGATAGACAGTCTTCAGCACATCCATCGGCAGACCCGTGACTTTCGATTGCATCGTCGCCACTTCATCGGGATGTGAAAGCGCCCAACGCTGCCCAATCGCCACGCGTCGCAGAAAGTCGGCCAGTTGCACGCGCTTGTCCGCGATCGCGCGTTCGGTCGCCACCTGGTAGCTGAGACCTTCGGAAAGGCCCACGCCGTTCGCAATGATGCGGTCGTGATCACGCGCCTCGCCGAGCGCGGTGTAAGGATCCCAC
The DNA here is from genome assembly GCF_046027605.1 of Paraburkholderia fungorum. Classification (GTDB taxonomy): domain Bacteria; phylum Pseudomonadota; class Gammaproteobacteria; order Burkholderiales; family Burkholderiaceae; genus Paraburkholderia; species Paraburkholderia fungorum_F. The sequence continues at coordinate 37,731 of NZ_JAQQEF010000004.1, read as the reverse complement.
ACCGACCATGCATCGACGCTGCCCGACGCAAGCGCCGCCTTCGCATCGGCCGGAGCAAGAAATACGAACGAGACGTCGGTAAGCGGCACATTGGCCTTCTTCAACGCGGCGAGCGCGAGATAGTGGCCGATCGAACCACGCGTCGTGGCGATGCGTTTGCCCTTCAGGCTCGCCGCATCGTTCAACGGCGAATGCGCGCCGACAACGATCGCCAGATCCAGCGGATTCGACCGGGTTGCCGCGACCGCGCGTACCCGCGCGCCGGCAGCGAGCGCGAACACGAGCGGCGCATCGCCCAGCCCACCGACATCCACAGCACCGGCATTCAGCGCTTCGCCAAGCGGTTGCGCGGCCGGAAAGTTGAACCACTCGATCTTGTACGGCAGGTCTTTCAGCTGACCGGATGCTTCGAGAATGCCGCGCGTTTGCAAGGACTGGTCGCCGACTTTCAGCACAGGTAAATCCGCTGCATGGGACTGCGTTGCGCAAACCGTCGCGCACAGTGCGAGCATTGCCCTGCCGAGCGATTTGAACAAGGCGCGTTGCAAAGCGGATGAAGCGGGGAAAGAAGAACGGGAGGTCGTCATAGCGGTGCTTAAGTCGTGGCATCGAGGTGATGTGATATCGACGATAAGGCACGCATCTGTATAAGACAAACGCATTATTCTGCTAAGCAAATATGCGACTTTTCTTGCGCGGCGAGGCATGCGCGCGCGTCGATACGGGTATCATCGAGCGCACGAATCGTGCGCCGCCTGCGCCCTCATCGAGTTACCGCTCCCCATGAAGATCGACGAAATCGACGCCTACGTCACCGTGATTCGCTGCCAGTCACTGCAACAGGCAGCGCTCTCGCTCGGCCTCACGCAACCGGCAATCACGCGCCGCCTGCAGAATTTCGAAGAGGCGCTCGGCGTCGAATTGCTCGACCGCAATACGCGCCCGCTGAAAGCGACTGCCACGGGCCGCATCGTCTATGAACAATGCCGAGTGATTCAGCGCGAACTCGACGTGCTGCGCGAGATCGTCGCCACCGACACGCCCCCGGTTGGCACCTTGCGTCTCGGCGTCGCGCAGACGATCGCCGATATCGCGCTCACGGATGCGATGCGCGGTCTCAAGGCGGCCTACCCTGCTCTGCAAGCACGTGCGTCGACCGGCTGGGGCAGCCAGCTCCTGCAACGCGTCGAGCAGGGCGAACTCGACGCCGCCGCGATCCTGTTACCCCGTAATAAGACGTTCGACGAAACAGTGTCGGCACGCTCACTTGGCCGCATCAAACTGGCGGTGGTCGCGCAGAAAGGCAGCTTGAAAAGACGCGCGCATACGCTGGCGGAATGCCAGTCGATCGGGTGGGTGTTAAATCCGGATGGTTGCGGCTTTCGCGACGGCCTGCAACGCACGCTGACGGGCCTGGGGCTCGCGCTCAAACTCAATCTGGAAACGCTCGGCACCGAATTGCAATTGCAACTGGTGGCCGACGGCAACGGCCTGGGCCTCGTGCCCTTACCGCTGCTGCAGGCCAGCGCTCACGCGAGCGCACTTGATATCGTCTCGCTCAGCGACTTCAAGCCGCTGATCGATATCTGGCTCGTGCATCCGCGCGTGCTGGGTAAATTGCAACAGCCGGTGGAGCGCTTCGGCGCGGCGATCGAGCGGCAATTCAAGGAAGTACGGACACAACGCGCGGCTTGAGCCGCACGCCGCGTTCGTTCGCTCCAGCAGGTTCGGCCAGCGCACCGGCCTCGCCTGATTTCTCTGGCCGTGCCTGACCGGCCTTGCCTAACCCGCCGTGCCCGACCGGCCGTGCCTAACCGGCCGTGCCTAACCGGCCGTGCCTGATTCACCAACCTCGTTTGCTTCGCTCAACAAGACCCATCAGAGCACCCGAAAACCATGCGTCCCATCGCGTCCAAGTTGCGCAACGAGGCCATACTCCCATTCCAGATACGCATTCATCGCTTCGCGCGGATTATCGGTTCCCTCATACGGACGACGATAACGATCAATGCGCGGCGACGCCAGGCGCGTCTCGCCGCTTTCCACGGCGAGGCCCGCTTCGATCCACGCGTTCGTGCCGCCGCTTAGCACCTGCACCGGCTTACCGGTCAACGCCGCCACCTCAGGCGCCGCGAAGCGCGCCAGCGCACTGCTGCCACAGGTGAGCACATAGCGTTGCGCATCCGGCAGCTTGGGCAACGCCTCATCGAGCTGTCCGCGAATCACGAACCACGCGCCGGGAATATGGCGCTTCACATAGTTCGCACTGGTCGTGAAATCCAGCACGACGGTGCCACGCGATTGCAGCAGCGTAACCAGTCCTGCCGGCGTGATCTCATCGACATCGGGCGCGGTGGGCGCATGGCGCGCAGCCGGCGCGGGGCCTTTTTCGCCGAAGTCCGCGTTGCCCAGGCCGTCCACCACATACACCTCGATGTTCATCTGCGCGAGCCACGACGCGGTCATGTTCGCGCGCACGCCGTCGTTGTCGGCAAGGATCACGCGCGCGCCACGCACCGGCGCGAACATGTCGGTCTCCTGCACCAGTTGACCGCCGGGCGCGTTGCGAAAGCCGGGCACGTGCCCCGCTTCATATTCTTCGGGCGTGCGCACGTCGAAGCGATACACGGTGCGTACCGCTTCGTCGGCCCAGCGGCGCGCTTCGTCGCGCGAGGTGCGGCCCACCCTTGCACGATCCGCCACGCCGCGCGCCGAATCAGCCGCGGCGAGGCGAAGTGCGTCATCGACAATCGGCTCGAAGCGGCGCGAACTGCCATGCGCGAGTGCCTGGCCGGCAAGCGTCCAGCCGATCGTGCCATTGCGCAGCGCCGCAACCGGATTCGGCAGGCCCGCATTGATCAGCGACTGCGCGCCGATGATGCTGCGCGTACGCCCCGCGCAATTGACGATGATCCGGGTGGCGGGATTCGGCGCGAGCTGCCGCGCACGTAGCACGAGTTCCGCGCCGGGCACGCTCACGCTGCCGGGAATATTCATGGTCTGGTATTCGTCGAAGCGGCGTGCGTCGAGCACCACCACGTCGGCTTCATGATCGAGCAGCGACAGGACCTGCGGCGCCGCCAGAGACGGCGTATGGCGCACGCTTTCGACCAGTTCGCCGAATGCCTTGCTCGGCACGTTGACGTCCTGGAACAGCTCGCCGCCCGCCTCGCGCCAGCCTTGCAAACCGCCTTCGAGCAACGCGACGTCGGTATAGCCCAGCTCGCTTAGCCGGTGCGCGGCGCGCCCGGCAAGCCCTTCGCCGTTGTCGAACACGACCACCGGCACGTCGCGGCGCGGCAAGCGCACCGGTGCATCCAGTTCGAGCCGCGACAACGACAGATTTGCAGCAAAAAGCGGGTGACTGCGAGCGTGCGGATCCTCCTCGCGCACGTCGACGAGTGCGATTTCCTCGCGATCCAGCAAGGTGCGGCGCACGTCGTCGAATGATCGGCTACGGAATTCTTTAGCGAAACTCATGAGATCGGGGACTCCCTTGAAACATTCCAGATATTCGGCAACACGTCGTTCGAGTAACCAGAGATAAACGTTTTGCGGCCTCCGCCGGCGGGATAGACGGAACGCGTCACCGCGCCGATATTCCCACCGTACACGTGAATGCTGATCGACGTACGATCACCAAAAGCATTGCTCACGCGATGGATATCGCCGATGCGCGGCGACACAGCGTCCACCGTGCCGGCGTCGAGGCGTTTTGCCGCCCCCTCTTCCAGTACGCCATCTGACGTGAGGTGATATCCCTGAGCAATTTCCGCACCACGCAGCACGCCGATCAAACCCCATACGGTGTGATCGTGCACGGGCGTCGACTGCCCCGGCCCCCAGACGAAACTGACGATTGAAAAGCGCTGCCGCGAATCGGCGTGCAGCAGGAATTGCTGATAGCGCTCGGGATCGGGTTGCGCGAAGGCGTCGGGCAACCAGTCGTCGTGGGCAATCAGTTCACACAACGCGGCACCGCCGGCTTTGAGCAGGTGCGCTTCGGGCACCTGCTCGTCGACCAGCGACGCAATCCGTCCGACGAACGCGCGCAGCCGGTCCGGTCTCAAAGTTTGAGTCATCGAATGTTCAGAAGATGGGTGGTGGGGTAAGTCGGTCGCGCACCGCGGCCGAGCGCGGCGTTGAAGATGTCGGTGCACAAAGGTGCAACGCCGACGCGCCGAGCCGCGCGACAGCCGGCAGCGTGGACGCGAGCTGCCGGCGCCGGAAGGAAACCAGCGAATCGAAACGAAGAGTCATCCAGGGAGCGCTCTGGTAAGGATGTCAGGCTCGACACCCAGACCGGCTAAAAAGATGCCGTGATTCTTCAGGGTCCCCGCTTTGCGTTCGCCAAGGGCCGCGGCGATGCGCGCGCCTTCATCGGTATCCGGCAGGACGCTGCGGGAATCGCCGAACAACGCGTGATTCTGATAGAACGCGGACGAGTCCTGCATGAGCGGATCGAGCGTGCGGAAGAGCGTCGATCCTGCCTTGCTGCAGTGCGAAGGCGAGTGCGCGACGGACCGATCGGTCATGGTGGCTCCGTTCAGGCGGCCACGCGCTCGACGCGCGCGATTCGTTCGCGGGTGGCGGGAATGAGTTCACGGCCGTAGTCGATGGCGTCTTCGAGCGGATCGAAGCCGCGGATCAGGAAGGTCGAGACGCCGAGCGCGTAATAGTCGGCGAGCGTATCGGCGACCTGTTGGGGCGTACCGACCAGTGCGGTCGAATTCGAGCGTCCGCCGATTTCCCTGGCGACGCCGGTCCACAGCCGTTCGTCGACGCGATCCGATTCACCGGATGCCGCGAGCAGCCGTCGCGCGCCTTCGCTTTGCGCCGGGCCGCCGACGCCGAGCCCTTGCGCCGCGCGCAGCCGGCGGGTTTCCTCGAGGATGTGCTCCGCGCGCTCCCACGCGGCCGCTTCGGTCGCGGCAAGGATGGGCCGGAACGACACCGAGAAGCGCACTGTGCGGCCATGTCTGGCGGCTTCGGCGCGCACGCGGGCAACCTGTTCGCGCACTTGTGCCTTCGATTCGCCCCAGAGCGCGTAAACGTCCGCATGACGTCCGGCGATTTCGAGTGCGGGTGCGGATGCGCCGCCGAAGTACACGGGGATATGCGGTTGCTGCACCGGTTTCACTTCGGAGAAGCCTTGTTCGAAACGGTAGTACTGGCCGGTGTGATCGAAGGGCTTCGTTTCGGTCCAGAGGCGGCGCAGGATGTGCAGGTATTCGTCGGTGCGGGCGTAGCGTTCGTCATGTGACAGGTAGTCGCCATCGCGGCGTTGTTCGGCGTCGTCGCCGCCGGAGATGATGTGGACGGCCAGACGGCCGCCCGAGTAGTGATCGAGTGTGGCGAGTTGGCGCGCGGCGAGCGTGGGCGCGACGAAGCCCGGACGATGCGCGAGCATGAAGTGCACTTTGCTTGTGACGCTGGCCGCGTGGGCAACGGTGAGGAGCGCATCGGGACTTGTCGAATGATGCGGCACGAGGATGCGGTTGAAGCCGGCGGCTTCGTGCGCGCGGGCGAATTGTTCGAGGTAGTCGATGTCGATGACCGGTCCTTGTGGTGCGTGGGTTTCAGACACCTTGCGGGTCTGGATCATGCCGATGAATTCGATGGACACTTTGGGTGTCTCCCAGAGATGGTGTGTGTTTTTGCCCGGCGGGGCGGTGGCTTTTTTTTGCTGGATGCGGTGCTCTGTTCGAAGGGTTTAAGGTAGCAGCGCTACATGCGGTTGTTAAATATTGATCGGACATATCTATATCGGGTTTGCATGTAACAGAGGGGGTTGTCGCTGCGCGGGGATTGGTTGTTTTGTATGCCTGCGGTGGTGTATTTCTGGTTTTTTTTTTTGCCCGCGCGGCGCTTATTGTCTGTATGCCTACGGCGTTGGCCTTTCCTTGATTTCTTATTGGTCTATTAGCGTCGCCCCTGTGCGGGGCAGGCACCTACTTTTCTTTGCCTGCCGCAAAGAAAAGTAGGCAAAAGAAAGCGGCTCAAACCGCTAATTCTTAAGCGAGTCCCCCGCACAGTCGCGGTAGTGGTGCATCTGGAATCCGGGCCCTCGCACACTCGGCGTGAGTGACTAAGCCGTCATCAGCGCCCACTCCGCACTGCGTGCGTCGCGGATGGGTCTGCATGGGAAACCAGAGCCCTTCGTTTGCGCATGGTGAGAGCCATCGGCTTCGCCTCGGCGATGTACCCTGCGATCCAGCGAGACACTGGCAAAGATGCGATATACGCAGTACTCGCCGCCACTGCGCCGAATAAAGCGTCAGCGCGAAAAACGCCGCGGACCGTTTTAAGAAGTACCCTTCGGTACGGCCGTCATACTCCGTCGGCGCTGCGCGCGTCGATGCGCATTTCTCAGAACCGATTGCTGCGTTTCGCGGTCCGAGTCCATTCGCGTTTATCAGCTCATTGGGCTCATTGGGCTCATTGGGCTCATTGAGCTCATTGGGCTCATTGGGCATTCGCCGAGGCGAAGCCGATGACCCCCTGCTCCCAAACGAAGCCACTGGTTTGCATGATGAGCCCTTCCGGCGAGCACGCAGTGCGAGGCGGGAAGTATGACTGCCTGGTCACTAACACCAAATGCGCGAGAACTCAGATTCCAGATGCACCACTACCGTGACTGCGCGGGGGACCCGCTTAAGAACTGGCGGTTTGAGCCGCTTTCTCTTGCTTACTTCTCTTTGCGGCGGCAAAGAGAAGTAAGTGCCCGCCCCGCACAGGGGCGACGCTAATAAACCAATATCAATTCAAGGAAAGGCCAAAAAGCCAGATCAAGGAAAGGCCAACGCCGTAGGCAACCAGACGAACAAGCACCGCGCAGGCACCCAAAACCTGAAAGGCAAAAAAACACCCCTTCCACGAACGTGGACATCCTTCCGCTCATCTGCAGAAAACCCAAACCTTTGCCACAATGCCCCATCGCGCGAAAGCGCCCGAAACGGCATGTGAACAGAAAATGATCCCCTTCTCGGTCCTGGACCTATCCCCGGTCAACACCGGTGCCACCCCCGCGGACGCGTTCAAAAACACATTAGACCTCGCCCAGCATGCGGAAAACTGGAACTACCGCCGCTTCTGGCTAGCAGAACACCACAACATGACCGGCATCGCCAGCGCAGCCACCTCCGTGGTGATCGGCTACGTCGCCGGTGGAACAAAGAAAATCCGTGTCGGCTCCGGCGGCGTCATGCTGCCAAACCACGCACCGCTAGTCATCGCGGAACAATTCGGCACCCTCGCCTCGCTCTACCCGGATCGTATCGACCTGGGCCTCGGCCGCGCACCCGGCACCGATCAAAGTACCGCCCGCGCCCTGCGCCGCGATCTGCAAAACAGCGCCGACTCTTTCCCCGACGACGTCGTCGAGCTGCAACGCTATTTCGCCGACCCCGTGCCAGGCCAACGCATTCGCGCGGTCCCCGGTGCAGGTCTGCATGTGCCGCTGTGGCTGCTCGGATCGTCGCTGTTCAGCGCGCAACTGGCTGCGAGTCTCGGTCTGCCGTTCGCGTTCGCATCGCACTTTGCGCCCGATTACATGTTCAGCGCGCTCAAGGTCTATCGCGAACAATTCCGGCCGTCGGCGACGCTCGACAAACCGCACGCGATGGTCGGCGTCAACCTGTTCGCCGCCGATACCAACGAGGAAGCGCAGCATCTGTTCACGTCGCTCCAGCAGCAGTTCATCAACCTGCGGCGCGGCACGCCCGGTCAGTTGCAGCCGCCGGTCGAGCGGCTCGAAGCGTCGGAGATGGAGTTGAACGGCGTCGCGCATTCGCTCGCCTGCTCCGTGATCGGCGATCGCGATACGGTTCGCGAAGGACTGCTGTCGGTCATCGATCAGACCGGCGCGGATGAATTGATGCTGACCGCGCAAATCTACGATCACAAAGCGCGGCTGCGCTCGTTCGAAATCGCCGCGCAAGTGCGCGAAGAGTTGAGCGCCGGTAAGTAACTTCGCCGGCAAGCAAAAAAAGGGCGGCCCGCATCAGCAGAGGCCGCCCTTCTTTTTTGTCGACACCAAAACTCACCGATTTGCCGGCACCGCCGCCAACCCCTCGAGCAGCGCCTTATGAAACGCCTGCGGGTCCTGCATCTGCGGCGCGTGCCCTAAACCGGCGAATTCGACGAGCGTCGCGTGCGGAATCGCCTTCGCTGCCGCCTTGCCCAACTCCGGGTAATGGCCGAGCTTCGCGCGCACCTCCGGCGGCGCGGCGTCCTTGCCGATCGCCGTGGTGTCCTTCTGGCCGATCAGCAAAAGCGTCGGCATGGTCAGCTGGCTCAACTCGTACACCACCGGCTGCGTGTAAATCATGTCGTACAGCAGCGCGGAATTCCACGCCACGATCTGCTTGCCGGGGCCGCGGTACATGCCCGCCAGCATCTGCACCCACGGCTCATAGTCCGCCCGCCACTGGCCCGCGTAATAGGTGGCCTGTTCGTAGCGGCGAATGCCGTCCGCGGTCGTCTTCAGTTCACGCTCGTACCATTGGTCGACGGATAACGACGGCACGCCCTTCGCCTTCCAGTCCTCGAGGCCGATCGGATCGACCAGCACCAGTTGCTGTGTTTCATGCGGATACATCAGCGCATAGCGGATTGCGAGCATGCCGCCAGTCGAATGGCCGATCACGGTCGCGTCGGTCACGCCGAGCGATGCGAGCAGCGCGTGCGTGTTGCGCGCCAGTTGCTGAAAACTGTACTGATAGTGCTCGGGCTTGCTCGACTTGCAAAAGCCGATCTGGTCCGGCGCGATCACCCGATAGCCGGCGTCGCTCAAACGATGAATGGTCGCGTCCCACGTCGCCGCGCAGAAATTCTTGCCATGTAGAAGCACGGCCGTGCGGCCGTTCGCATGCTCCGGCTTGATATCCATGTACGCCATGTGCAGCGCAACACCTTGCGAGGTGAAGTCGTACTGCTCGACCGGCTCCGGATAGTTGAAGCCCTGCAGCTCGGGTCCGTACGCCGGGCCGCTGTTGTCCGCGGCCGCTGCGGGCGCGACACCGGCTGCAGCGGAACCGGGCTGGGCAACGGTGCCGGAAGCAGGACCAGGGGCGATATTCGAAGCACCAACAGCACCGGCGGCACGAACCGAACCATCCGCCACCGCGGCGTTAGCCGGCGTAGCGGCAAGCAAACCTGGCGCCGCGGCTAGCACGCAGGCGCTCAACATGGCGAACAAAGACTGGCGGCGAAAATTCATCGATAGGTTTCTTGCAAAGAGAATCAGCGGACAACATGCAGGCCTCGCACGCCGACAAGACAACGCGCGCCCCCGTTCAGAGCGCACGATTCTACGACGCGCCGGCCGACTCTGCTGCCGCCCGCGCAAGCTGATGGCGGCACCGGCCGGTTTGGCACGCATATTGCGGCACTTCACTTCGCACGCTATGTGTCGTGGCGCACGGAGGCCTCGGATGCAAGGGTTGATCGTGCGCAAGTAGGCAGGCGACCGGCATCCGCACAATTCACACTACTCGGCCGGGGCAAATCAGTGCTAGAACTAGCAGACGGCGCGGCGAAGACGGCGCCGCCTGGTAGCCCGAATCATCAGCGCAGAGTAGCGGAACAGAAGCAGGCGAACGAGACATCCGGAGCATACAAATCAGCAACTATCTTGCATGGGACCGGAGGAAGCGCCCTGGGGCCGGAGTAAACGCCAAAGCGTTACCTCCCGGCCGGCACGCTAACTCCCGGGTCGATGCGCTGCATGGAGACAGACATGGAAACGCCGGCACGGCTGAATGATCTGCAACGCACCACCCTCGCCATCGTCCTCGCGGGCGGACGGGGCACGCGGCTTGGGCCGCTCACCAACAAGCGCGTCAAACCAGCGGTGCACTTCGGCGGCAAATACCGGATCATCGACTTCGCGCTCTCCAATTGTCTGAACTCCGGCATCCGCCGCATCGCGGTGGTCACGCAATACAAGGCGCACTCGCTATTGCGCCACATGCAGCGCGGCTGGGGCTTCCTGCGCGGCGAATTCGGTGAATTCATCGATCTGTGGCCGGCGCAGCAGCGTGTGGAAGGCGCGCACTGGTACCGGGGCACCGCGGACGCCGTGTTTCAGAATCTCGACATCATCCGCTCGATCCGGCCGAAATATGTGGTGGTGCTGGCGGGCGACCACATCTACAAGATGGACTACACGCGCATGATCGCGGACCACGCGGAAAGCGGCGCGGATTGCACGGTCGGCTGCATCGAGGTGCCGCGCATGGAGGCCGTCGCGTTCGGCGTGATGGCGGTGGACGAAAACCGCCGCGTGACCGGCTTCGTCGAAAAACCCGCCGATCCGCCCGCCATGCCGGGCCGCCCCGATTCGGCGCTCGCGAGCATGGGCATCTACGTGTTCAGTTCCGACTACCTGTATTCGCTGCTCGAGGAGAACATCTCGAGCGTCGATACCGATCACGACTTCGGCAAGGACATCCTTCCGCGCGTGGTCACACAGGGCACGGCGATCGCGCATCCGTTCAGCATGTCGTGTGTGTCGTCGAGCCCGGACGTGGAGCCCTATTGGCGCGACGTCGGCACGATCGACGCCTACTGGGCCGCCAACCTCGACCTCGCCTCCACCATTCCAACGCTCGACCTGTACGACCGCAACTGGCCGATCTGGACGTATCAGGAGCAGTTGCCGCCCGCCAAATTTGTCCGTGACCTGAAAGGGTTGCAGGGCTCCGGCAACAATCTGATCGTGTGCGGCGGCTGTGTGATTTCGGGCTCGCAGATTTCGCGCTCCGTGTTGTCGTCGAACGTCAAAGTGAGTTCGTTCTGTAATATCAATGAGGCAGTCTTATTGCCGCAGGTCACCGTCGGCGCGAGCTGCCGGCTGCAAAAGGTCGTGGTGGACCGCGGCTGCGCCATTCCGGACGGCACGGTGATCGGCGAAGATCCGGTGGCCGACGCCGAACGCTTCTATCGCACCGACGACGGCGTCGTGCTGGTGACGCCCGAGGCCCTGCGGCAGAAGAAGGGCCCCTGAGCCGCGCCGGAACGGCACGGCGAGCGGACTGAATGGGCTGGCGGAGCCGCCGCCCGTCGGGCCGCTCCTGCAAGCCGTCATGTAATCGTTGCGCAAACCTCGCACTAACAGGAACGAGACCGAGCCTATGACGATTCGCGCCCTGCACGTCGCCAGCGAGTTGTATCCCCTCCTCAAAACGGGCGGTCTCGCCGACGTCGCGGGCGCGCTGCCGTCGGCGCTGAGCGAGCTCGGCGCCGATGTACGGGTGCTGCTGCCCGGCTTCCCGGCAGTGGTCGCCGGCTTGACCGACTTGCGGCCGGTGGCGCAACTGGGCCGCCGTTTCGATTCGCCAGGCGTCGCCCTCGAACAGGGCACGCTGCCGTCGAACGGTCTGATCGTCTATGTGATCCGCGCCGGTTCGCTGTACGACCGGCCCGGCAACCCCTATCTGAACGACGAACACGTGCCGTACGGCGATAACGCACAGCGTTTCGCGTTGCTCGGCTGGGTCGCCGCGCAACTGGCGCAGCACCTCGACCCGGCATGGGCGCCGCAGATCGTCCACGCTCACGACTGGCACGCCGGGCTCGCGCCGGCCTATCTGAAGGCCGCTGAACGGCAGCACGGCCGCTCGTTCGCGCGCAGCGTCTTCACGGTGCACAACCTCGCGTATCAGGGCGTTTTTCCGGCGCATCAGTTCGGCCAGCTGGCGCTGCCTGACGACTTCTTCAACATGCGCGGCGTCGAATTCTATGGGCAGTTGTCGTTCCTCAAGGCGGGCCTCTATTACAGCGACCGCATCACCACCGTCAGCCCGACCTACGCCCGCGAAATCCAGACACTCGCCCAGGGCGGCGGGTTAGACGGGTTGCTGCGGCATCGCTCGCACGATCTGAGCGGTATCCTGAACGGCGTCGACTACTCGGTGTGGAATCCCGCCACCGACGCGCTGCTCGACGATCACTACACGGCCACCCGTCTGGCCGGCAAACTGGCCTGCAAGGAGGCGCTGCAGAAACGCTTCGGCCTCGCGCAGAAAAGCGATGCGCTGCTGTTCGGCGTGGTGAGCCGGCTGACCGAACAGAAAGGCCTCGACCTGCTGCTCGAGACGGTCCCCGAAATCGTCAAACGCGGCGGCCAGCTGGTGGTGTTCGGCACTGGCGATCCGGCGCTCGAACACGGTTTGAAACGCGTCGCGCAGGCGCATCCGGAATCGGTGGCGGTCGAACTGGGTTTCGACGAAACGCTCGCGCACACGATCGTCGCCGGCAGCGACGTGATCGCGGTGCCGTCGCGCTTCGAGCCATGCGGGCTGACGCAACTGTATGCGCTGGCTTATGGGTCGCTGCCGCTCGTGCATTGCGTCGGCGGCCTGGCGGACACCGTGGTTGACGTGTCGCTCGAAAATCTCGCCGACGATCTCGCCACCGGCTTCGTGTTCGAACGATTCGAACCGAAAGGCCTGATAGCGGCGATCCGTCGCGCGTTCGCACTCCACGAACGCCGCACCGAGTGGAAAGCCACGCAGCGGCGCGCGATGCGTCAGGATTTCGGCTGGGGCGCTTCGGCCGAGCGCTATCTGGCGTTGTATCGCGAACTCGTCTGAAGCGTCGAAGCACGCCTGCGCAAGACCTCGCCGACTGCCAAACTCTCCTGACGCCGGCTTTGGCGCAAGCCGGCGCCCTCGAGGAGCCGTTCGTCCTCGCGCCCCACCCCGCTCCGCTTGATGGTTCGACGCAACAACACGGGGACGGATCAACTCGCCTGTGACAAACTCATGTATTGTTTCCTGACTACGCGGATTGCGCGTTTTTCTTGCATCATCTGAAACAGTCATAGCGCTTCGGGCGCCCGGCCAAGGCCGGTTCGTTGCCGAGGCCATCCTTCCGCTCTCATTGATCGCGCATCATTGCTTGCGCGGGCCACACCATGACGAAAAACGTTCTGAGCATCCAGTCACATGTCGTCTTCGGGCACGCCGGTAACAGCGCGGCCGTGTTTCCGATACGCCGGCTGGGCGTCAATGTCTGGCCGCTTAATACCGTCCAGTTCTCGAATCACACGCAGTACGGCCATTGGACCGGCGGTGCGATCGAGGCCTCACAAATGGAAGAACTGGTCGAGGGGATCGGCGCGATCGGCATGCTGCCGCGCTGCGACGCCGTGCTGTCCGGCTATCTGGGCACCCCCGAGCAGGCGCAATCGGTACTGGAAATCGTCAAGGCCGTGAAGGCCGCCAATCCACGCGCGTGGTACTTCTGCGATCCGGTGATGGGCGCGGCGAGCGGTTGCAAGGTCGAACCGGGCATCCAGGAATTTCTCGTGCGCACCATGCCGGAGATGGCCGACGCGATGGCACCGAACCACACCGAGTTGCAACGGCTGGTGGGCCGCGAGATCGATACGCTCGAGGAAGCCGTGACCGCCTGCCGCGAGGTCATCGCCCGCGGGCCGAAGCTCATGCTGGTCAAGCATCTGCTCGACCGCAACAGTCCCGCCGACCGCTTCAACATGCTGGTCGTCACCGAGCGCGAGGCATGGATGGGCCAGCGTCCGCTCTACCCGTTCGCGCGGCAGCCGGTGGGCGTCGGCGATCTGACGAGCGCAGTGTTTGTGGCGCGCACGCTGCTGGGCGATTCGATCCGCGCGGCCTTCGAACACACGCTGGCCGCCGTGAACGCGGTAGTCAAGGCGACGTGGCAGGCCGGGCGCTATGAACTGGAACTGGTGCCCGCGCAGAACGAAATCGCGCAACCGCGTGAATGGTTCGACGCCTGGGTGGCGGAGACAGCGTAGAGCGGCGGAGAGAACCGCGGTTGCATGGAGCGATGTCGGTACGGTGTGCCTGAAGACGCGCTGCTTTGGGTAATTCGGCGGCACAGCACGATCTGCTCGCCGGACACATGACCCACGTCTGTCAGCCGGCCATCCTATAATGCGTGCCGCGTGGGCGAGGCAAGCATCCGCCCACACCGCATTTTTTCAGGCGTCCGGGCATCCGGGCATCCGGCATCCGGCATCCGGCATCCGGGCGTCCAGGCACCCGGCATCCGGGCGTCAGGGCGTCCGGCATTCAGCAGACGAGGCATCGATGGACGGTTATATCCGCAGCGAGCGGGAAGAATTTTTTGAGCAGTTGTGCATGAGTGTCGACGCGGACGAAGCGCACGAGCAGGAAGCGATCGAGTACTTCGAGAACCAGTTTGACCAGGCCGACTTCGATCCCGCACAGTGGCTCGACATCGCGCTCTACTACTCGCCGGCGGTGGCGCGCGGCATCGTCGACATGGTGACGTCCGACGACAAGGCACGCAGCAACATCGCCGAAGTGATCGCCGACAACCTCGACATTTCATACGGCGAGGACGAGTGCCAGAAGTTCGCCGAGACCATCGAATTCGCACTCAACAATAGTGTGCCGGTGGACCTCGACCTGGTGCTCGACGGCTGCCAGCGCGCGATCGACGATCTCGACACCTGGGCCGATGAAGAGACCAAGGCGCCGCTACTGCGTCTGCGTGAGGAGTTGCTGCGCCAGCAGGGCGAGCGTTGAGGCGTTTGCCTGGCCCCCCGCCATTGCGCCATTGCGCCATTCCGTTTCTTAAGCATATGCCGCAATCCGCACCTGCGTGATGCTGCGCACTGGCAGTTAGCCCAAGCACTGCACTGCCTATGCTGAAATGCTCATTCAAAGCGCCGCGAACTGCCAAGACGGTAGCAAATTGGCTTTCTATATTCGCGCCAGATTGACTCGCATCTGAAGCCACTTCGCGTCCCCCAAGTTCCCAGGAGCACTTCCTTCGGAGCGGGGACTTCCTTCGGGAGGACTCCCTACGGGGCGTATTCCCGGATTGTTTATGGCGTCCGATCATCCGTACTCTTAATGATGCGCGCCATGCGAAGTGATCCAGAGCTCGCGCGCCGATCCAGCGTTACTGCCTTGCCGCTTTCACACCTGAAACTGTCGATGGAGAGAGAGACCATGAGTCTTCGCAACACGCTGAAACCGCTTGCACTGTTGGTTGGCGCTGTCTTCGCGATCGCGCCGCTGGCCAGTTTTGCCGACGACCTGCCGGTGAAGATCGGCTTCGCCGCGCCGCTGACGGGAGCCAACGCCGGCTACGGCAAGGATCTTGAGAACGGCGTGCGGCTGGCGATCGAGGAAGCCAACGCACAGAAGATCAAGATCGGCGACAAGGTCGCTCAATTCCAGCTCGTGTCCGAAGACGACCAGGCCGACCCGCGCATCGGCGTGCAGGCCGCGCAGAAACTGGTCGACGCGGGCGTATCGGTGGTGGTTGGCCACTTCAATTCGGGCACGACGATTCCGGCTTCGCAGGTGTACGAACAAGCCGGCATTCCGATGCTCGACCCGGCCGCGACCAATCCGATCATTACCGGGCGAGGCTTTGCAAACACCTTCATGGTGATTTCCACCGACGCGCAGAACGCCGGGAACGCGGGCGTCTACGCCGTGGAGGTGACGAAGGCCAAACGTATTGCGATCATCGACGACCGCACCGCCTTCGGCCAGGGCGAGGCCGACGAGTTCGAGAAAGCGGTGAAGGCACACGGCGGCACCATCGTGACGCGCGAGTACACCGACAATCACGCGGTCGACTTCAGCACGCAGATCACCAAGATCAAGGCGGCCAACGCGGATCTGATTTTCTTCGGCGGCCTGGATACCCAGGCGGCGGGATTCGCGAAACGGATGAAGCAGTTGGGGATGAACGCGCAACTGGTCGGCGGTGGCGGCGTGATGGACCAGGACTTCATCAAGCTCGCGGGCGACTCGGCCGAAGGCGTGATGGCCTGGGAATACGGCAGACCGTTGGCCCAGTTGCCGGGCGGCAAGGACTTTTCCGCGAAGTTCAAGAAGCGCTTCGGGGTGGATATCCTGTCGTACGCGCCGTTTGGATATGACGGCGCATGGGCCGCGATCAAGGCAATGCAGCAGGCGAAATCCAGTTCGCCGGCAGCCTACCGGCCGGTGCTCAAGGCGATCGACTACGACGGCGTGACCGGGAAGGTCTCTTTCGACAGCACCGGCGCGCTGAAGAGCGGGGCTTCCACGCTGTATCAGGTCAAGAACGGAGCGTGGGTTCCTATCGTGACCAAGAGCGGGAGTTAAGCGTCTCGTTCTGCCCATGAAGGCCGTGTTGTTTGTGCGGCAGTGGCGGTGTTTTTTACCGCCACTGCCGCAGCCACTGCCGCAGCCACTGCCATCGCCCCTCGCATTTGCCGCTGCCGAAGCCACGGCCCCACATGCCTACCTGGCAACCTTGACCACCACCTCGGCATCGAGATCCCGTTCGATCCGGACAAGATCGTCCTTCACTTCGGCGAATTCATCGGCCGCACACATCTGGTGCCCAAACGTGGCGCGAAGGTGCCGCCTGACCTGCAGAACCCGCGCGCCAGGATCGAACACGTAGCGAGAAGAAAACTCGAAGAACCGATCCCTCACGGTGGCATCCGGCGGAACATCCGTCACGCGCGCGAAGCTCGGCAGCGCCATCTCCAGCGTCTCGTCGAATTCCCCGCCGATGCACGCCCATGGC
Source organism: Paraburkholderia fungorum (assembly GCF_046027605.1). Taxonomy (GTDB): domain Bacteria; phylum Pseudomonadota; class Gammaproteobacteria; order Burkholderiales; family Burkholderiaceae; genus Paraburkholderia; species Paraburkholderia fungorum_F. The sequence continues at coordinate 21,177 of NZ_JAQQEF010000004.1, read as the reverse complement.
TGCGTCCGGGCGGGCTCCGCAAGCCATGTCTGCACCTGCCCCGCCATCCCGCCGGACAAACTGGTCAGCGCGGGCACGGCCGTCGTGCCGTCGGTCCAGACAAAGTGCTCGACGCGTCCTTGCATCGACGTGGAAAACGGCCCGCCGGTTGCGCTCAGATCGCCCGCGCGCAACTGCGCGGTGCCATGCAAGCCGGTCAGCATCAGACGATTCGCCGCGACCTGTTGCATACGCTGGCGCGTTGCCCGCCGAAACGTATTGCGTTCGAGCTCCGCGGTATAGCCATCGTCCTCCACGCGGTAAGCGTAGTTCGCCGCCCCGCTCTCATCGATATCGATCTGCAGGCGCGCAGTGCGTTCGCGCAGTTGCGTGGCCGGTGTGCGCGACAACACCCCGGCATCGACCAGCAAGACCGGCCGGTCCATGACGCTCGGCGGCAAATAGCCAAAGCCGATGCCGCCCGCGGTAGTGTCGGCGAACAAAGACAACTCAGGAATCCAGACGATGGCATGATTGATCGCGCTTGCGCCGTATCCAGGCACGTCCGGCAAACTGTAGTAAGGCCCCAGATTGAGCAGCACGGCCTCACTGCGGATCCCGACCACGGCGAGCAGCGCGCTGTACAACGCAACGTGGTCCTTGCAGTCGCCATAGCGGTTGTGCAGGATGTCGATCACCTTGTGCGGGATCGCCGCCGTTTCGCCTAGAAACAGCGCGACGTAGCGAATATTCAGACGCATCCAGTCGTACAGGATCTGCGCTTTCGCGCGCGGGTCGCTGGCCTCGGCGGTCAGGCTCTGCGCGAGTCGAACGATCGCCGGGTCGCTCGCCGTCGCGTCGGCGGCAGGACCGCGATAACGCGCGGCAAAACTCGCGAAGTCCGGCACCGTCGACACCATCAACCGGTCGCCCCAGTTCGCATAGCCCACCGCGCCCGCTTCGAGCGGCGCATAGGTGCCGTGCCGGTAGTCGAACTCGTAGCGGGTGCGGCCGTTTGCCGTCACGGGCGGCACCGCGACGTAGCCATGCGCATCGGCATAAAGCGGCACGTCGGTGGGCAGGTCGAAGATCAGACGCTGCATCTCGACCGGGTCGCGCGTCGGTTCGACCAGGTAGGCGAAGGTACCGGCCTGCAGGGGCTTCGTGCGGGTCTTGCGAAACGCCAGATGCACGCGCGAGCCAGGCTCGACGCCCGGAAAGATCACCGTGCGCAGCACGCCGTCTTCGAAACTCGGCGCGCCCGCCGAGCGCGGCTCCTGCACGTCGCGGATCGCCTCGGGGCCGACCGGATGCGCGACGCCGCTCGGGTCGATCGTTTCGGCGCTCAGCAATTGCACCTGCTCGATATCCTTGTTGAACCACACGTAGCGTTGCGCAATATCGTCGACGCCGCTCGTCGTGTTGGCCCGCAGGACCGTGTCGTCGTGCTCTTCGACGGAACCGTCTTTCTGGATCATGAAAAGATGGACGTCGCGCTCCATCGTCGAGGGGGCGAGGTCGTCGTTGGGGATGCTTGAGGTGCTTGAGGTGCTGGCGGTGCCCCCCTCAGCCTTCGAGACAGTTGCACATGCAACCAGCGCCAACCCGGCGGCCAGCTTGATGAACAGAGCGCAGCGCGTCATGCGCGACGCGCCCTGCCCCGTGCGCATTGCGCAAGCGCCCGCGCGGATATCAATCCCCCTCCCCGATTTGCCCAAGCAAAGCCTGCAAACGCTCCACATGCCTGAGCAGTAAATGCCGATGCTTTTCGATCTGCTCCAGCCGGCCCGCCAGGTCGGCCTGAATCGGATCGTCGAGATCGGCGGCGGCGATCACCTCCTCCACTTTCGAGCGCATCGACGCAAGCTCCACCGGCGCATGATTCAAATGCCGCTCGAAGCGCCGCACGTCCTGCATCGCCAGATCGCGAACCTTGCGAAAATGCGCCTGACGCCGATGCATTTCGGCGTCGAGCGTCTCTTCTTCCACCCGTTTGGCCGGGCCCGTCTGGCCGAAAATCGGCTCGGGCGGCCTCAGCACGGTCTTCTTGCGCACCGGATGCGCGGTGCCGCGAAAGCGCGCAAGCGGCTGTTCATTGTCGATTGCTTCGCGCGCCTTGGCAGGTATGTCATGTTCCGTGTGTGACACGTTCATCCAGCCATTGGGCAAGCCCGTCACGGCCTCGATACCGCGCACGAACTCCTCGCTGAATTCGCGCTGACCGGACAACATCAATTTCAGGTAGCTGGCGGAAAAGGTCATCATGCGCGCGAGACGCGTCGCCGCGCCCACCTCGCGGGTCAGCAGCACCAGGTTCGCTCGCCAGACCGGGAGCAGGTGTTCGTCGGAATCTTCCATCGCTGGGTCTTCCATCTTTTGCCCGATGTATGGACGACGCGATGCACACGCGTCATCGGTTTGAAAGGGTAGCCGTTTCACCGCGTGGCGCGCAATCCCGGAGCGAATATATGGCGGCTGGAGATGTGCTGAAATTACACGCTACGCTGCGCCACCGCTCAGGGATAAAACGCCCCGAAGCTCGTCGTTTTGAGTTGACCCATGCATTCGCTCAGCGTTCCTGTGCTGAACGCGCGATCTGTGGCATCCTTTTGCGCCGTTGCGGCACGCTTCGTGCTGCAGCGTTAGCACCATCACGTCGATTAAGGATTTTGTAATGAAGAAGATCATTCTTGCCCTCGCAGCATCCGTAGCTGCCCTCAGCGCGATCGCTCCCGCCCAGGCCTACGAGCATCATCACAAGGAATGCCACAAAGTGCGCGTCCACCATCATTGGGAAAACCGCTGCCATTGATGGCCAGGTGCGCCCGCGAGGGTGATTCAAAAACCCCGCTGTTAGGCGGGGTTTTTTTACGCCCAGAAGCGCCGGCCAGCATGTTTCGCAACGCTCTATAAGTTCTGCGCGAAACCGCCAGCATGCAATCACGGACACATGCTGTTACACCTTTGCGGTGTGAGGGGATGCGTCAAGGCGGCCTCGCGCAATGCGAAGCGCCGTGAACGCCGTAGGGATCGGATGAAAAGCAACGACAGCGGCGCCAACCGGGTCGACGCGCGCGAGTGGTGGGTCAAGCGGCCTTGACGCGCTCCAAAGCCGTCGCCACCAGTTCTTCAAGCAGAGGCTGAACCTTCACGGCCAGTGTTTCGTCATACGCATACGGCATCTGCTCCTCCATATACGTCATCTGCGACAACTCGAGCTGCACCGCGTGCACACCCTGCGAGGGCTGCCCATACTGCCGCGTGATATAGCCGCCCTTGAAGCGCCCATTGGCGATGGCGGAATACCCGCCATGCCGCTCGACCACCGCAGCCAGTTCCTCGCCCAATCCCGCCACCGCGCTCGCGCCATTCGAGGTGCCGAAATTGAAATCCGGCAGACGTCCTTCGAAGAACCGCGGCACATGCGAGCGGATCGAATGCGCCTCCCACAGCAGCACCTTGCCGTGCTTCGCCTTCAACGCGGCAAGCTCGCCCGTCAACGTATCGTGATAGGGCTTCCAGTAAGCATCGCGCCGGCGTGCGACTTCGGCGTCGGTCGGCAGATGGCCGTCGAGGTACAAGGATTCCTTGTCGAAGGTATCGACCGGCAGCAAACCGGTGGTGTCCTGCCCCGGATAGAGATTCGCGCCATCGGGCGGACGGTTCAGATCGATCACATAACGCGCGTACGTCGGCGCCAGAATCGACGCACCCATGCGCCTCGCAAATGCGTAGAGACGGTCGAGGTGCCAGTCGCAGTCGTCGGTGCGCTGCGCGGCAGGTGTCATCGTCGCGGCGATATCGGCGGGAATTTGCGTGCCCAGATGCGGGATCGAAATCAGCAACGGCAGGCTGCCCTGATGCAGCGATAAAACCGGCGGAGTAGTTGCAGTAGACAAAGCAGTCATGTCAGTCCGGAATCGATGTGATCGAAATAAATCTCAGTGTATTCGGCAATTCACGCGCGCATTTTGCTTCAGCATGTGGCCTTCAGCCGCTTACCTGAGCAAATCGGCGAGCGCCCCACGATAGCGCGCATAAGCGCCCTCTTCATCGCGATGCCGACGCTTGTCGACGACCTTCTCGCCGCCCGTGTAGACGTCGCGAATCGGCGTCTCGCCATGCTCGCAGAATACAACGCCCGAGAGCCACGCGTTCGGCGCGTGCTCGGCGATGCTCGAATGATCCGGATCGAGCACCAGCCAGTCGGCACGCCTGCCGGCTTGCAGCGCGCCGACGGCACGGCCCGTGGCATGCGCGCCGCCTTCGAGCGCGGCGCCGAACAGACGATCGGCCACATGCGTGGCCTGTGCCGATGCCAGCACGTTGCGCTGGCGCCGCGTAAGACGCTGGCCGTATTCGAGCAAACGCAATTCCGCCCGCCAGTCGACGCCGATATGGCTATCCGAACCGACGCCGATGCGCCCCTGCGCATCGAGATACTCGTGCGCCGGAAAAATGCCGTCGCCGAGATTGGCTTCGGTGGTCAAACACAAACCGGCGACCGCGCCGCTTTTCGCGAGCGCAAGCGTTTCGTTCGCATCGACGTGCGTTGCATGCACGAGGCACCAGCGGCTATCGACATTGAAGCGATCGAGCAGCCACTGCACCGGCCGCGCCCCTTCGGTTTCGAGGCAGGCGTCGACTTCGGCGGTTTGCTCGGCAATATGGATGTGCACCGGCGCGCTTTTATCGATACCGCTCAGCAATTCACGCAACGAGTCAGCCGATACCGCGCGCAACGAATGCGGCGCCACGCCATAACGCAACGCCGCGCTCTCAGGCCGCGCCGTGCGCACCGTGCCGAGCAGGTCGAGCAAACTCTCCGGCGTATTGATGAAGCGCCGCTGATCTTCGCGCGGTGCACGCGAACCGAAACCGCTGTACTGATACAACACGGGCAGCATCGTCATGCCGATGCCGCTCGTCGAAGCCGCGTCCACCACACGCTGCGCCAGCTCCGCCTGGTTCGAATAGCGGCTGCCATCCGGCGTGTGATGCACGTAGTGGAATTCGCAGACCGACGTGTAGCCCGCTTTCAACATCTCGATGTACAACCACTGCGCGACAGCAGCGAGTCCTTCCGGCGTGATCCGCGCAGCAAAGCGATACATCAGATCGCGCCAGCTCCAGAAGTTATCAGTGGCCCCTGTGCCCGATGCCGCGCGATATTCGGTGAGACCGGCCATCGCGCGTTGAAACGCATGAGAGTGAAGATTCGGCATGCCGGGCAATACCGGACCGGCGGCTTTTTCTACGCCGTCAGGAACCACCGCCGTAGCGGGCGTAACCGACGTCAGCGTGCCGTTGGCATCCCATTCCAGCAGCACGTTGCGGCGCCAGCCATCAGGCAGATAGGCGTGATCGGCGAACAGTGATTGTTTTGCTTGCATCATCTCTCAGACCCTAGCTCAATTCACGCCGTGTATAAACGGTCTCGCCCGCGCGCACGACCCGCGCGCACAACGGACGCCCAATCCAGTAAGCCAGTTCGGCCAGCGTTGCCACCGACCACACCGCGAAATCCGCCGCACGTCCCGCTTCCAGCGAACCGTGTATCTCCGCTTTGCCGAGCGCTTGCGCCGCGTGCACGGTCACGCCCTGCAGCACTTCGGGCACGGTCATGCGGAACAGCGTGGTCGCCATGTTCATCATGAGCAGTAGCGACGTGGTGGGTGAGGTGCCGGGATTGCTGTCGGTGGAAATCGCGATCGGCACTTGATAGCGCCGCAGCAAGTCCAAAGGCGGCAGTTGCGTCTCACGGATGAAGTAGTACGCGCCGGGCAGCAGTACGGCGACGGTGCCGGACGCTTTCATCGCGGCGACGCCCGCTTCGTCGAGAAATTCGAGGTGATCCGCGGACAGCGCATGATGGCGCGCGGCCAATGCCGTGCCGCCGCCGTTCGACAACTGCTCGGCGTGCATTTTCACCGGCAATTTATAGCGCTCGGCGGCTTTGAACACGCGCTCGCTTTGTTCCAGCGAAAAGCCGATCCGCTCGCAAAACACGTCGACCGCGTCGATCAGGCCTTCGTCGGCGAGCGCGGGCAGCATCGTGTTGCAGACTTCGTCGAGATAGGCGTCGGCCCTTCCCGCGAACTCGGGCGGCAATGCGTGCGCACCGAGAAAGGTCGTATAGACCGTCACCGGATAGCGCTCGCCCAACTGGCGCGCGACGCGCAGCATCTTGCGTTCGTTCGCGAGATCGAGGCCGTAGCCGGATTTGATTTCGACCGCCGTCACGCCTTCGGCGAGCAGCGGTTCGAGGCGCGCGGCCGACTGGCGGAACAACGAGTCTTCGTCGGCGGCACGCGTGGCGCGCACCGTCGAGACAATACCGCCGCCCTGCCGCGCGATTTCCTCATAGCTGACACCCGCGAGGCGCTGCGCGAATTCATCGGCGCGCTGCCCGCCGTACACCAGATGCGTATGACAATCGACGAGACCCGGCGTCACCCACGCACCGTGCAGATCTTCGCGCGGCCATGCGGCGTAATCGGCGGGTAATTCGGAGGTCGCGCCGAGCCATGCGATTTTGCCGTCTTCGACGGCCATCGCGGCATCGGGCAGCGTGTGTTGGGGATCGCCCTGGGGGCACAGTTTCAGGTGATGCCAGACGGTTTGCTTCATCGCGTGCTCTTTGCAGCTCGTTGCGTGTCTGTGGTGGTTCGCGGCGCGCTTAAGGCCTGGCTTGCTTCGCCAGGCCTTAAGCGCGTACGCGAATCGTCGTCATTGTTACGCTCATCACTTATAGCGGATGCTGATCGCGAGCAATGCGCCCGTGCCCTCGACCACGCACGGCAGCGCGTTCGGTGTGTCGATGCGCAGCGTGTCGCCGGTTTCGAGCGCGCGCGGTTGAGCGTCGCCACCGAGCGCGACCTGGACCGAACCGCTTGCGCAGAACAACAGCACCACGTCGGCGAACAAAGTACGCTGCGTAGCGCCGCGCCACACTTCCGTTTCGCCCACCGCCGCGCCACGGCGGACCATCAGGTTGAAGTCGCGCGTGGCGCCGTCGACGAGGCGTGCGTCGATCCGCGCTTCGCCTGCAAACTGCGCGATGGCGAGTGGCTGAGTCAGCGCATGGGTCTTTACGGCGTGCGCGCCACTGCTCTCTGTGTCGTTAGTGCCGTCGGTTTCGTCGAGCAACATGCCCGCGCCGGACAACAGCACCAACGTGCGGTCAATACCCGCAAACGCCGAGAACGGACCGGCCTGCGCCACGTCGGCAATGCTCACGCGCCACGTGAAGGTGTCCAACCCCGCGTTCAGCGGAAACGCCGCCACTTCACGCGTGACGCCGCCGCCGTTCTTCCACGGTGCCGCCACGAGGTCGGCGCCGCGAATCAGCGTCGTGGTTGCCATGTTATCGACAAGCGGGCTGTGAAACGCCACGATCAACGGCCCAGCATCGGCAGATTCAACCCTGCCTCGCGCGCCGTTTCCTGGGCGAGTTCATAGCCCGCATCCGCATGACGCATCACACCGGTCGCCGGGTCGTTGAACAGCACGCGGCCGAGGCGCTCCTTCGCAGCATCGGTACCGTCGGCGACGATCACGACGCCCGAGTGCTGGCTGAAGCCCATGCCAACGCCGCCGCCATGATGCAGCGAGACCCACGACGCGCCGCCCGCCGTGTTCAGCAGTGCGTTGAGCAAGGGCCAGTCGCTGACCGCGTCCGAGCCGTCCTTCATCGATTCGGTTTCGCGATTCGGGCTCGCCACCGAACCCGTATCGAGGTGATCGCGGCCGATCACGATCGGCGCCTTCAGCTCGCCATTCCTGACCATTTCGTTGAAGGCCTGGCCCAGCCGATAACGATCCTTCACACCGACCCAGCAGATCCGCGCCGGCAGACCCTGGAACGCGATGCGTTCGCGCGCCATGTCGAGCCAGTTGTGCAGATGCGCATCGTCGGGGATCAGTTCCTTGACCTTTGCATCGGTCTTGTAGATGTCCTCCGGATCGCCCGATAGCGCGACCCAACGGAACGGGCCCTTGCCTTCGCAGAACAACGGGCGGATATACGCCGGCACGAAGCCCGGGAAATCGAACGCGTTTTCCACGCCCATTTCCAATGCCATCTGACGGATGTTGTTGCCGTAGTCGAGCGTGGCCGCGCCGCGTTCCTGCAACGTGAGCATCGCTTGCACCTGCTTGGCCATCGACTGCTTGGCGGGCAGCACGATGCTGTCCGGCACGGTCTTCATACGCTCGCGCCAGTCTTCGACATTCCAGCCTTGCGGCAGGTAACCGTGAATCGGATCGTGCGCGCTGGTTTGATCGGTCACGCAATCCGGCGTGATGCCACGCGTCACGCATTCAGCGAACACATCCGCCGCGTTGCCGAGCAGACCGATCGACACCGGCTTGCCCGCTTTCTTCGCTTCGTCGAGCATGGCGAGCGCTTCGTCGAGCGTCTGCGCTTTCTTGTCGACGTAGCGCGTCTTCAGACGGAAGTCGATACGCGTTTCATCGCATTCCACCGCGATCATCGAGAAGCCGGCCATGGTCGCTGCTAGCGGCTGCGCGCCGCCCATGCCGCCGAGACCGCCGGTCAGAATCCAGCGGCCCGACGCATCGCCGTTGAAATGCTGATTCGCCACCGAGAAGAACGTCTCGTAGGTGCCTTGCACGATGCCCTGGCTGCCGATGTAGATCCAGCTGCCCGCAGTCATCTGCCCGTACATCATCAGGCCCTTGCGATCGAGTTCGTGGAAGTGTTCCCACGTCGCCCAATGCGGCACCAGATTCGAATTCGCCAGCAGGACGCGCGGTGCGTCCGCATGCGTGCGAAACACGCCGACCGGCTTGCCCGATTGAATCAGCAGCGTCTCGTCTTCGTTCAGGTCCTTCAGCGACGCGAGGATCTGATCGAAACAATCCCAGTTCCGCGCCGCACGTCCGATCCCGCCGTACACGACCAGCGCATGCGGATGCTCGGCGACTTCCGGGTCCAGATTGTTCTGGATCATCCGGTACGCGGCTTCCGCGATCCAGGTCTTGCAGGTTTTTTCCGCGCCGCGCGGTGCGCGGATCGTGCGGGTCGGGTCCAGACGCGGGTCGATGTGTTTCGGGTTGTTCATGGTGGCCCTCGGAATGCGTGAAAATGTTCGGGAGAAGTGCTAGAAAACGAGTCGAAAAATGAATCTGGAAAACGGCTCTGAAAACGCAGCGAAATCAGAAATGTCCGGTGAAACGATAGCGGCTGCCCGGATGCCAGAGATTGGCGATCGAAGCGACCTGGCTTTGCGACCACGTGCGCCGATGCAGCACGAGACACGGTTCGAGTTCATCCATGGTCAGCAGTTCGCGCGTGTGGGCATCCGCCGCCAATGCTTCAATGCGGTACTCGACGCGCTGCAATGGCGCCACGCGCACCAGATACTGGTTCGGCGTGGTGTTCGTGAAGTCCTGCAATGCATATTCGGGCGCGACCGCCGGGTTGACCCAGCGTTCTTCGAGCTGCACGGGTTCGTCGTTTTCGAAATGCAGCACGCGTGAATGAAACACCGGACTGCCCGCGCTCACCTGCATTTCTTCGGCGAGCGCTTCGTCAGCGATGCTCGCGCCGATATGCAGCACCTTTGCCTGATAACGATGACCGCGCGCGACGATTTCGTCGGAGATACTGCGAATCGCCACGAGTGTGGATTCGTACTTGGGCCGGGCCACGAACGTGCCCGAGCCCTGCACACGCGTGAGCACCTGCTCCGAAGTCAACTCGCGCAACGCGCGGTTGACCGTCATGCGCGCGACGTTGAATTCGCGCGCGAGCTCGTTTTCGGAGGGCACCTGGGCGCCTTCAGCCCATTCGCCCGCGTGGATGCGGCCGAGGATGAAGTCCTTGATGCCCTGGTAAGCCGGTGCGTTCATTGGCTGGATTGGGGTGCTTGAAACGGGTGGTTCGAGCTTACTGTTCGGAGGCGAACGAGAACGGGCTCAGCTTCGCGATCGTGCCGTTCTGCACGAGACGCGTCACCGCCTCGATATCCGGCGCGAAATAGTGATCGAGCTCGTAATGCGCGACATCCTTGCGCACTGCGTCCATCACTTTCTGCAAGCTCGGGCTGGTCTTATGCGGCGCACGCAGATCGACGCCTTGTGCCGCGGCGAGCAACTCGATCGACAGGATGTTCGCCACGTTTTCAGCGATGTCGCCGAGCTTGCGCGCGGCGAACGTCGCCATCGAAACATGGTCTTCCTGGTTCGCGGAGGTCGGCAGCGAATCGACCGAAGCCGGATGCGCGAGCGTCTTGTTCTCGGAGGCGAGCGCGGCAGCCGTTACGTGAGCGATCATGAAGCCGGAGTTCACGCCGCCGTCGCGCACGAGGAACGGCGGCAGGCCCGACAGCGTCGTGTCGATCAGGAGCGCGATGCGGCGCTCGGCCAATGCGCCGATTTCAGCGACGGCGAGCGCGAGGTTGTCGGCGGCGAAGGCCACCGGCTCAGCGTGGAAGTTGCCGCCCGACAGCACTTCGCCCGTGTCCGGGAAAATCAGCGGATTGTCGGAGACGGCATTGGCTTCCAGCAGCAGCACGTCGGCCGCATGGCGCATCTGATCCAGACACGCGCCCATCACCTGCGGCTGGCAACGCAGACTGTATGGGTCCTGCACCTTGTCGCAATCGGCGTGCGAGACATTGATGCCCGAGCCTTGCAACAGCGAGCGGTACGCCGTGGCCGCGTCGACCTGACCTTGATGGCCGCGCAGTTCGTGAATGCGCGCGTCGAACGGCTTGACCGACCCCGCGGCGGCGTCCACCGACAACGCGCCCGCCACCAATGCGGTGCGGTACAGGTCTTCGATTGCGAACATGTTGTAGAGCGCGAGCGCGGTCGATGCCTGGGTGCCGTTCAGCAGTGCCAGACCTTCCTTCGCCTGCAACGTAAGCGGCTTCAGGCCGACCAGCGCGAGGCCTTCGGTGGCCGGCATACGCTCGCCCTTCGCGAACACTTCGCCGACGCCGAGCAAGGTAGCCGACATATGCGCGAGCGGCGCGAGGTCGCCCGATGCGCCGACCGAGCCCTTGACCGGAATCACCGGCAGCACGTCGGCGTTGTACAGCGTGATCAGCGCTTCCATCACTTCGCGGCGGATGCCCGAATGGCCGCGGCCGAGGCTCGACAGCTTCAGCGCGATCAACAGACGCACGACCGGACGCGACATCGGCTCGCCCACGCCGACCGCGTGCGACAGCACCAGATTGCGTTGCAGCAGCTCGAGCTGGTCGTGCGGGATGTGCGTGCTGGCGAGACGCCCGAAACCCGTGTTGATGCCGTAGGCCGGCTCACCCTTTGCGGCGATATCGGCGACGGCTTTGGCGCAGGCGTCGATGGCGGCGTGGCTGGCGGGATCGAGTTGCAGCGCGACGTGCTCGCGTGCGATCTGGCGCAGTTGCGGGAGGGTCAGGTAGCCGGGCTTCAGAATCATCATGATGTTGTGTCCTGTCTTGTCTATACAATTTGAGAGAAGTCTAGCGGCGTCAGCTTGTATATACAACTGGTTTTTGCAGGTTCGGGACTAGGGGTTTCCATTAGGGGCGGGATGCCTGTCTGGCATACATATCGCTTCGGCTGGGGGCTCGGGTGCGACGGAGCGCCGCGTGCTTCTGCTGATGGTCATAGCCGTTGACTTGTATATACACATTCAAAAGCCACGCCGCTAGGCGAACAAAATAGTCAGGTCCCTGAAGGACGCCGGCGGACGTCTTCATTATTGATTTCAAATCAAGATTCATTTGAGATTAATACGCTTTTTGTGAGAATCAAGACGGCGGATACTGCGTCCATGTCATCGTGTTTCCGATGTTTCCACACCAAGGAGAACGTCTTGAAGATTTTCATTACTGGCGCAAGCGGCTTTATCGGCGGTTCGATCGCGGCACACCTCGTGCGCGCCGGCCATCAGGTACGCGGTTTGATCCGCAAGCCCGAGCACAGCGCCGAGTTACAACGCCTCGGTATCGAACCCGTGATCGGCACGCTCGACGACCGCGATCTGCTGATCGCCGAAGCAAAGGCCGCCGACGCGGTCATCAATGCCGCGAGCAGCGACCATGAAGGCGCGGTGAAAGCGTTGATCGACGGCCTCGCGGGTTCCGGCAAGCCGTTTCTGCATACGAGCGGCTCGAGCATCGTCGGCGATGCGTCGGGTGGCGAAGCGGGCGAGGCACGCATCTATCACGAGGACGCGCTGCCCGAGCCGACCGCGGATAAAGCGGCGCGCGTCGCGATCGATCAACTCGTGCTCAAGGCCGCGGAGAAGAACATCCGCTCGGCGGTGCTGTGCAACACGCTGATCTACGGCCACGGCGCCGTGCCGGGCAGCGCAAGCGTGCAGTTGCCGCGGCTCGTGCGCCAGGCGCAGAAGAGCGGCGTGGTACGGCATGTGGGCAGCGGCGGCAATATCTGGTCGAACGTCCATGTCGACGACGTCGCCGAGCTCTATCGCCTCGCGTTGGAGAAGACGCCGGCGGGCACCTTCTACTTCGTCGAAAGCGGCGAGGCGTCGTTCCGCGACATGAGCGCCGCGATCGCCCGCGTGATGAAACTCGGCGACGCGCAAGACTGGCCGCTTGAGGAAGCACAGAAGGAATGGGGTTACGAAATGGCTTCGTACGGGCTCGGTTCGAACAGCCGGGTGCGCGGCGAACGCGCACGCAAACTACTCGGCTGGCAACCTCAGCGCACGTCGGTGATCGACTGGATCGAGCACGACATGATGGCCTCCGAGTGACTGTTCTACGAGGTGCCCGCCAAGGGCACTTCGTGCGCAGCGTCCACCAGGAAGATTTCCTCCGGAACGGAAGTTAGCAACCCTGCCCTTCGCGCGTCGAGTACTTGTGCTCGACGCTCCCTAGACGGGTGCCCTACGCAGACGCGCAACGTTCTGTTCGCGCACAGAAAACCAGAGTGCCAACATGCCGACTGCCGCCATTGCGCTCGCGAGCACAAACGCCGAGGAATAGCCGGCGCCGTACTGGATCATGAAACCAGTGATGCTCGGCGCCAGAATCCCCGCAAGGTTCGCGAGCAGATGAACAAAGCCGCCGGTCGCACCGATCCTGCCGCGCGGCACGATGTCCTGCAACAAAGACCAGCACGCCTGGGGCGTCATGAAGGCAAACAGGCTCGCCACCGCGATCAGCGACACGGCGGCACCGAGCGATGTCGCGCGCGAAACCAGCAGCACGCAAATGGCCGCCATCCCCAGGCCCATGATGATCACCGTCTTTCGTGCGAACAGGACGTTTCCGGTGCGCCTGTAAAGTCCGTCGGAGATCAGGCCGCCCAGCACGAATCCAACCGTCGCGCCGAGCCAGGGCAGGATGCCGACGATGCTCATATGTTTGATGTCGAGATGCTGATAGTCGGTGAAATAGCTAGGCAGCCAGGACAGGAAGAAATACAGCACGTAATTGAAGGCGAAGAATGCCACCGCAACGCCGAGCACGGGCATCGACAACAGGTAACGCATGACGCCGTCTTCCGCCGGAGCGTCAGCGGCATTAGCGAGCTGGCGATCCGACGCAATCAATTGGGCTTCTTCTTGCGAGACCGCAGGGTGATCGGTCGGCTGATCGCGGAAACAACGCCACCAGAACGCCATCCAGACGAAACCGAGCAGTGCGATCACGACGAACGAGATGCGCCAGCCGAACTGCAAGGCAACAAGTCCGACGATCGGCGCGGCGATGGCCGCGCCAAGCGGCTGGCCCGCGTTCGTGATGCCAACCGCGCGACCCGCCTCCCGGCGCGGAAACCAGTTCGAAATCGACTTGTTGGTGGTCGTGCCCATCGGGCCTTCGGCGACACCGAAGGCGACGCGCGCAACCATCAACGTCGCGTAGTTTCCCGCGAATGCGGTGGCGCCGCAGAACACGGACCAGAAGCCCGCGGCCAGCATGAATACCTTGCGCGGACCGTAGCGGTCGGCGGCCCATCCGCCGATGAGGCAGAACAGGCAATAGCCGATAAAAAAGCTGCTGAACAGAAGGCCCATCTGCGCGTCGTCAATATGCAGATCGCGCTTGATGATGGGTGCCACGACCGACAACGCGGCGCGATCCAGATAGTTCAACATGCCCGCAAAGAACAGCAAGGCTGCGACCATCCAGCGGTAGTGGGATTTCATGTCTCCTCCGGTGATACAGAACGTTGATGTCCCGCCGGCAAGGAAGACTCCCTCACGTTTGTGCCAGCTATGAAAGCGGCCTTGCCGGGGGCTAGCTCGGTGCGCAACTCGACGCACCGATATAATTCATACGTCATCCTATAACGTATGGACGAAATCGGTCGGCAGTAATTGCCCTGGTAGTCCGGGCGCGACGAACGAGTTATACGATAACTTATGAGAATCCGCTTGCGCTAGTGATCGGAGGACAAATTTCGCCCTGCTGCGCAAAAGGATAGGTGCGAGCTGCCGTGGGACGGCGTCACGTTCGGCGAATTGCACTTACGCGGTCCGTGGTGAACTGCATACGTGCAGCTTCGGGTCGAAGCATTAGCCTGGAGCGGCAACGCGTTGAACGTTGAGCATCTACGATGCTCCGTCTGCGCTACCGACAGAGATCAACAGCCCTGGGGGCGTCCCGCGAGGCGTAATTAGTGTAAGCACAATCGTTGCGAATCCGTAAGCTCAACTCGCTAGAATCCGGTTCACGTAATTGCGCGATTCGACGATGCGAGTCGCGCGTGAGTCCGGATTTAATCGATGACCTTCGCGCTGAACTTCGACTGGCTAACCAACCTCATGGCGATCATTTTCGTCGTGGCGTGCCTGTACGATTCACGCTACGACGAATACGGCACATTGACGCTGTCAGCCGCAGTAATGGGTCTTGTGGTGATGGCGATCGAGTTCTTCCTCAAGCCCGCCCTCGAGATGACGCTGTGAATTTGACGCTGCGCGATGCAACGCCATTCGTCTCGACTTGCGTTTTATCTCGCTGCTGAAAGATAGCCGTAAGCAGCCACCAGTATCCAGAGATCAGCCATCGCACCGGCCAGCGGAAACACCTGGCCACCATCACGAGCCGCACGCGGCGCAACCGCTCGCCTTCTCTTCGTAGCGATCGTGATGCTTGAGCCACTCGCCCATATTCTTCTTCTCGTTGCGGCCTTTCGGCGTGACGTCGAAATGCGCGTACGTGCTGAGGAACTGCTCGCCGCCGCGTCCATAACTGGAATACGTGTGATAGACGTCGCCCGCTTCGTCCTTGTAGAACACGCTGTGGCCGGATAGCTCGTCGATGCCGACATCCTGCCCGGTGAAGTTGTAGAACGCCTTCTTGCTGGCGATCTCCTCCGGCGTGAACGACACGTGATAGTCGAAATTGAAGTCGCTCTCATTCGACGACACCCAGGGAAACTTCCAGCCCATCCGTTTCCTGAATGCCTCGATCTTCGCGAGCGGTCCACGCGAGACCGCCACGTACGAAACGTCGTGATGTTCAAGATGCGTCAGGATGCCATCCATGTGATCCGACACGAACGAGCAGCCGAAACAGCCCTCTTCCCAATCCGGGCCCAGCATGAAGTGATAGACGATCAACTGGCTCCGGCCGCCGAACAGATCCGCGAGTGTCTTGCGGCCTTGCGGCGTGTCGAACACGTAGGTCTTATCGACCTTCACCCACGGCAATGCGCGGCGTTTGCGGGCGAGTTCGTCGCCGGCGCGTGTGTACGCTTTCTCTTCGACCAATAGCGCCTTGCTGGCGGCCAGCCATTCTTCCTGGGTACCGATCCGGTGTTGCGGGTCCATGTGCGTCTCCTTGTCTGCGTCGTGCAGGTTCGATAGAGCAAAATCAGGCGAAGTAGCGTTCCAGCGAATCGAGACCATCGCTCCAGCCGGATTGATGCAGATCGCGCGTTTCTTCGTCCACGAACTGCTCGTGAGTGAGCGTCAGCAAGGTGCCGTTTCCGTCCGGGCGCAACAGCACCGTGACCCGTGATTCCTGCTCCGGATTCGCGCGCCACGCCCACGTGAACACCAGCTTCGCGTCGGGCACGATTTCCAGATACTGGCCGTTGGCCTCGATCTCCCGGCCGTCCGGCTTGCGATACACAATCGCGAAGCGCCCGTCGACGCGCGCATTCAGTTCCGCGCGGACCACTTCGGAGTCGCCCGGATGCATCCATTTCATCAGTTGCGCCGCTTCCGTCCAGGCGCGGAAGACTTTGGCTGGCGCGGCGTTGAGACGCCGCTGGAGGGTGAGGCTGGGCTTGGTGGACATGGGGTTTCCTCTTCGACGAAAGCAGCCAGACGATCGAGTGATTCGGACCAGAAGCGCTGATAGCGGGTGAGCCACGCCATGGCTTCCTGCATGGGTCCGGCGGACAGGCGGCACGCTACCGTACGGCCTGTTTTGCAGCGCGTGATGAGACCGGCCTCGGACAACACGTCGAGGTGCTTCATCACCGCGGGCAAGGACATCGCAAATGGCTCGGCGAGTTCGCTGACCGACAGATCGTTCAGTTGCGACAGACGGGCGAGCAATGCACGACGCGTCGGATCGGACAGCGCCGCAAAGGTGCGATCGAGTAACGCTTCGTTAAACTTAACCATGAGGTTAAGTATAGAAACATGCTTGAGGATGTCAAGGACAGGTGCGTGCTTTCTTCAAAGCGAGCAGGAAGCGATAAGAGAAGAGGCGAACAAAGCGCTGAAACAAGCCGCGAAGGGGACGCTGAAAAAAAGATACGCGGCGTGTCGCAGATAAAACCCTGCAACACGCCGCGTCAAGGTGGAGAACAACCGACTACACGTTCAAGCAAAGCGGCAGGGAACGCCGCCCCACTCTCTCGTTACAGCAAATCGCAAAACGCAATGCGGCAGGATCAGATCGCCCAACCGCCGAGATAGAAGCCGACCAGCACGATCGCGATCGCGACCGTACCCACGTTCAGCTTGCGATACTCGCCGCTCACCACGCGGCCGATCACCAGCGTCGCGAAGCCGAGCATGATGCCCGTCACGATGTTCGCGGTCAGCACGATGAACACCGCGCACATCAGGCCCGACATCGCGTCGACCATATCGTCCATGTGCAGCTTGCTCACGTTCGAGAGCATCAGCAGGCCGACGTACATCAGCGCCGGAGCGGTTGCATACGAAGGCACGAGACTGGCCAGCGGCGAGAAGAACATCACCACGAGAAACAGCAGACCGACCACCGCTGCCGCCATCCCGGTCTTCGCGCCGGCTGCAACGCCAACCGTCGATTCGATGTAGGCAGCCGCCGGCGCACCGCCGAGCAGGCCCGAGAAAATCGAGCTCAGCGAATCCGCCGTCAAGGCGCGGCCACCGTTGATGATGCGGCCATTTTCATCGAGTTGACCGGCTTGTCCGGCGACCGCGCGAATCGTCCCGGTGGCGTCGAACACGGCCGTCATCACGAGGGCCAGCACGCTGGGCAGGACGGCCATCGACAGCGCGCCCTTGATGTCCATCGCGCCGATCAGCGACGCATGACCCGGTGCGCTCAGCGACGGCAGCGCGAACACGCCGTGGAACGAGACCGCCGGATCGATCAGCAAGGCGAGCGCCGAAATCGCGACGATCACGATCAGGATCGAACCCGGCACGCGACGGCGCACCAGACCGAAGATCGCCGCCAGACCCGCCACCGACATGATCGCCGGCAACGCCGTGATATTGCCGAGCGCGACCGGCAGACCGGCGCCCGGGTTCTTGACGACCAGACCCACGTCATTCGCGGCGATCAGCAGCAGGAACAAGCCGATGCCGATACCCGTGCCGTGCGCGATGCCCGTCGGCAGATTGCGCAGGATCCACGAACGCACGCCCGTCACCGAGATCGCGGTAAAGACGACCCCCATCAGGAACACCGCGCCGAGCGCGACGTTCGGATGCAGACCTTTACCGAGCACGAGACCAAACGCGGTGAACGCGGTCAGCGAGATCGCGCAGCCGATCGCGATCGGCAGACGCGCCCACACGCCCATCAGCAACGAGCCGAACGCGGTGGTCAGGCACACGGCAACGAACACCGCGCTGGTATCGAAGCCCGCTTTGCCGAACATGCCCGGCACGACGAACACGGAATAGACCATCGCGAGGAAGGTCGTGATGCCCGCGACGATTTCCGTACGCTGCGAACTGCCGCGTGAAGAGATTTCGAAGTAGCGGTCGAGAAAGCCTTTTCCGTCGAATGATTCGGCGCCGACTTCAGAAATCGGTTGGGCGTGGGGTTCCATCATGATGAGTAGCCTCCTTTATCAGCGTGCTGAAACGGCCCGTTTTCCGGCCGCCATCAGGTTCGTCTCGTTGCATTGATTTAATGTGGTGTGGCAAGGTTTGAACGTCGGCTTGCGATGCGTCGGGACATTCCGCCCTCCGTCCTTCTTTTGCTGTCTCGAAATGTAGGTCAACACAAATATATCTCCCATCGCATGGATGGCATGCCCGACATGTCCCGATGCTTATATCGTCTAAAGGACGGCAAACCACGTCGGCGCTCCGCGCGTTAACACCTACGGTTTGTCATGAAGTCGCGAAAGGGTTTTGACGGGTTCGGCGCGCAGAAACGGCCATTGAGCGCGGCATGAACCGTGCGTGGGGGACACCTGTCAGAAAGCCTGCAAAAGCGGGCCGCCCTGGCGCCGCGGGTTACACTCTGACCCTTGCCTGACTTGACTGAATGTCTTAACCGCGGCGGTCCACAGCGCCCGTCCGCACTGGCCCATGGAGTTCTTCCTGATGAGCGGCGGTTTTTCGCGTCCTGCCTGGCGTCTACTGATTCTTGCTGTGTTCGCGCTCTTCGCGCTGTCCGGCTGCAGCCTGTTGTGGGGCCCGCAGCAGGCGCCGATTGTCGATGCCACGGTGATGCCCGTCGAGCCCGCGAGCGCGCCCGTGGTGGCCTCCGAGCCGGAACCGGTCGAGACTGAAGCGGCTGAGCCCGAACAGCCGAGGAAGCCCCGCAAGCCGGTCGTCAAGCCACGCAAGGTCGAGCCTCCGCCGCCGGTCGTCACGCCCGCGCCGCCGCCGCCCCCGCCGCCGCCACTGATCGTGCTACGCACGATCGAGCGCAGCGAGGCGCGCGCATTGCTCGACAGCGAAGTGCAGAAGCCTGACGGCAAGGTGATCGGCCGCGCGGTCGACATGATCGCCGATGCGAGCGGCAAGCCGCGCGAGATGGTGGTGAATCTGCAGGGCTTCCTTGGGGTTGGCGATCGCAAGGTCAATTTCCCTTGGAGCGCGTTCCGCTTCGCGCCGACCGCGAAGGCCGCGCCGATCACGCTCAACGCGGCCGCCGTGCCCGCTCCCGCGGCGAAGTCCGCTGTCATGCAAGTGCCGCTGATCGACACCGACGTCGAGCGCTCGAACGGCGCCAAGGTGGGCCGCGTGATCGACGTACTGGTCGACGCCAACGCGCAGCCGCAAGCGGTCGTGCTCGACGTCAACGGCATGGTCAGTACCGAGCGGCGCACGATTGCCGCTAACTGGTCGGCGCTGCGGTTCGTCACGAAAGACAAGGAGTTGCATCCGCTGATCGATCTGAGCGACGCGCAGATCAACGCGACGCCGCCGTACGCCAACGACAAACCGATTCGCGCGGTGTCGCCGGCTCCGCCGCCGGCCCCTGCTCCCGCTGCTGCGTCTGCGCCGGCTACTGCCACAGCGGGTTCCAACGCACGGGCGGCCCGATGACAGGCCGCACTTTGGTTACCGCGCGCAGTCTGCGCGCACTCGATTGGATGAATTTTTTCGTCGCCAATGTGCAGACGGGTTTCGGGCCGTTCATTGCGTCGTACCTCGCCTCGCACAAATGGACCCAGGGCGAGATCGGCATGGCGCTGTCCGTTGGCACCATCAGCGCGATGGTGAGCCAGGTGCCGGGCGGCGCTGCCGTCGACGCGCTGCGCAACAAAAAAGGCGCTGCCGCGTGGGCAATCTTCGCGATCATCTTCAGCGCGGTGCTGCTGGCCGCGAGCCCGACCGTGCTGCCGGTGATTGCCGCCGAGGTGTTCCACGGCTTTGCCAGCTGCATGCTGACGCCGGCGCTGGCTGCGATCTCGTTCGCGCTGGTGGGGCGTGCGAATCTGGGCGACCGGTTGGGGCGCAATGCGCGCTGGGCGTCGATCGGCAGCGCAGTGGCGGCTGGGCTGATGGGTGTATTCGGCGAATATTATTCCCCGCGCGCGGTGTTCTGGCTGACTGCGGCGCTGGCTGTCCCCGCGCTGTTCGCGTTGATGATGATTCAGCGCACCGACACGATCGAACTGCCGAAATCCGGCCCGACGCCTGCACAGATCGAACGGCGCGAGAGTTTGCGCGAGTTGTTGCGTGACAAGCGGATGTTGCTGTTTGCGGCTTGTATCGTGCTGTTCCACTTGTCGAATGCGGCGATGCTGAATCTTGCCGCTGGCGAGGTGACGGCCGGCATGGGCGACAACGTTCAGCTCGTGATTGCGGCGTGCATCATCGTGCCGCAGGCGATTGTGGCGATGATGTCGCCATGGGTTGGTCGCTCTGCCGAGCGGTGGGGGCGCAGGCCGATATTGCTGCTTGGGTTTTCGGCGCTGCCGATACGGGCATTGTTGTTTGCCGGGATCAGCAGCCCGTATTTGCTGGTGCCGGTGCAGATGCTGGACGGCCTGAGTGCAGCGGTGTTCGGTGTGATGTTGCCGTTGATTGCCGCCGATGTGGCTGGCGGGAAGGGGCGGTATAACCTTTGTATTGGGTTGTTCGGGTTGGCTGCTGGGATTGGGGCGACTTTGAGCACGACGGCTGCTGGGTTTGTGGCGGATCGTTTTGGCAATGCCGTGAGCTTTTTTGGGCTTGCTGCGGCGGGGGCACTTGCCGTTTTGCTGGTGTGGGCCGCGATGCCGGAGACGCGGGATGCAGCGGCAGAAGATGCTGCGGCTGTGGGAGGGGGGAAGTCGGCTGTAAGGTAAGTTTTTCTGTTGCCTACGGCGTTGGGCTTTCTCTTGTTTTTGTTTGCCTGCGCGGCGCTTGGTTGTGTGCCTATGGCGTTGGCCTTTTTCTGGTTTGTTTGCCTGCGCGGCGCTTGTTGTCTGTTTGCCTACGGCGTTGGCCTTTTTCTGGTTTGTTTGCCTGCGCGGCGCTTCTTGTCTGTTTGCCTACGGCGTTGGCCTTTCCTTGATTTGTTATTGGTCTATTAGCGTCGCCCCTGTGCGGGGCAGGCACCTACTTCTCTTTGCCGCCGCAAA